>NZ_CP162495.1:2734460-4101691 GCF_040939125.1 Clostridium sp. BJN0013 | reverse complement strand
TTTGTATCCTCCAGTCTTAGAAAAATAATTCACAATATATCCACAGAAAATTATAGGTATATTATATTTCTTTGACATATGTGTATAAAAATATTCACATGTGTATAATAATGTGGATATTTTTAAATAAAAAAAGTTATCCACATTTTTAACAAAATAGATATTAACATTATCTACAGTGAATAATACTAGATAAATTAGGCAATAATGCATATATAGAAATATGTTATACACATAAATTAGAAAGTTATACACACACTTATCCACAATTGTGGATAAGTGATATATATTATAAATTTATCCACAAGTCTCTATAATATAATATCAAAACATAACTACCTATTCAATAAGTTATCCACAAAAATAAATAAAAATGTTGATATGTGAAGTTTTTTATTAAATTTTATACTTTCTAATTTGTATTGACATTATAACTTAGTGAATATATAATTTAATAGTGAAACTTTAGGATGAATTTAGTATTTTTATTACAAATATATTTAAAAAGCTAGATTTTTTGTTTTTGATATTTAGTTTTAAAAGTAAAGTATAATTATTGAATTTTATAATCTTAAATAAATTTTACTAAATTTAAAGAAAGGAGTTGTGTGGTTATGTGGATGACTTATCAGCCAAAAAAGAAACAAAGAAAAAGAGAGCATGGCTTTAGAAAGAGAATGAGAACTCTATCAGGAAGAAATGTTATTAAGAGAAGAAGACAAAAAGGTAGAAAAAGATTAACAGCATAAGGCCGCTTTTGTGGCCTTTTTCTGCAAGCAGAAAAAAGGAGCAAAGACAGATGGATGTTTATAGGATAAAAAAAAATGCAGAATTTAGAGCTGTATATAAAAGAGGAAAGTCTTTTTCTAATACTTTGTTAGTATTATATGTATATATGAATAAAAAGAATGTAAATAGATTAGGTGTGTCGGTAAGTAAAAAAGTAGGTAAAAGTGTTGTTAGAAATAGAATTAAAAGATTAATTAAAGAAAGTTTTAGATTAAATAGCAACTATATAAAAGTTGGAAGTGGGTATGATTTAGTATTTATAGCTAGGAAATCATCTAATGGAAAAAGCTATGTAGAGATAAATAATTCTGTGAAAAATTTAATTAAAAAAGCAGGTTTATATAAATGAAAAAGTTTTTAATTTTTTTAATCAAAGCGTATAGGAAATACATCTCCCCTTTGAAGGTACCCTGTTGTAGATTTTATCCTACTTGTTCACAATATGTATTGGAAGCTTTACAAAAACATGGTATTATAAAAGGTGGATTTATGTCTATAAAGAGAATATTGAGGTGCAATCCATTTTGTAAGGGTGGATATGACCCAGTTAAATAAATTTCAGGAGGAGTAATGTTTTGCAGTATCTAAATAATGCTTTTGTTCAGTTTTTTGAGTTCTTACACCGTAATGTGACTTTTTTTATACCTAATCAAAATATATCTTATGGTATAGCAATAATTTTGATGACTGTAATAATTAGAATTATAATACTTCCATTAGGTGTAAAACAATTAAGGTCTTCACTTATAATGAATGAAATTCAGCCAGAAGTTAAAAAGTTGCAGGAAAAATATAAAAAAGATCCACAAAGGGCTCAACAAGAAATGATGAAATTATATAAGGAAAAAGGTGCCAGCCCTTTCAGTGGATGTTTACCACTTCTTATTCAATGGCCTATTTTAATTGCCCTCTACTATGTTTTTAATAATTTATCTGGAATAAATGGTGTTAGCTTTTTATGGATAAGTGATTTAGCTAGAAGAGATATATTTCTTGCTATTTTATCCGGAATAACTACTTATTTGTCTACATATTTTATGATGTCTTCAAATAATAATGAACAGGCAAAACAGACGCAGACTATGAATATAGGAATGTCTGGATTTATGGTATTTATGAGTTTGGGATTTAAATCTGCATTGGTATTGTATTGGGTTGTTAGCAATTTGATCCAAATAGCACAAACTTTAGTTATAAAGAGGATCGGAACTAAGAAAAACACTAGTCCTAATAAGGCTTAGGGGGTGGCTGTGTATTATGAAAGTTATAGAGGTTACTGGAAAAACTGTTGAAGAAGCAATCAAGAAGGCATTACTGGAATTGAAAGTTGAAAGAGATAAAGTGGAAATTGAAATATTAGATCCAGGTAACAAAGGTTTTTTAAATTTTATAGGGGTTAGGCCTGCTAAAATAAAGGTTAAGGTAAAAAGAGATTACATAAAAGAAGCAAATATGTTTTTAAAAAATATTTTACATTGTATGAAAGTAGAAGCCGAAATACAAATTAAAGAAAATAATAATGTTATAAAAATATATTTAACCGGTCCTGATATGGGAATACTTATTGGCTATAGAGGAGAAACATTAGATGCTATTCAATATCTTATAAGTCTTGTAGTAAATAAGAATCATGATATAGAATATAAAAGAGTGATTTTAGATACAGAAAATTATAGATTAAAAAGAGAAGAGACATTAAAAAGACTTGCAAGAAAAGTTGCTGAAAAAGTTAAAAGGACAGGTAGGACTGTAAAATTAGAACCGATGAATCCCTATGAAAGAAGGATAATTCATTCTTCTCTTCAAAATGATTTTTACGTAAATACCTATAGCGAGGGTCAAGAACCTTTTAGAAGAGTTGTAGTAGATTTTAAGAAAGCCTAAAGGCTTTCTTTTTTTAAATCTGTAAAAGGAAGATTATATAATTTTATTTGGAGGAAATTAAAATTATGTTAGAATTTGATACAATAACGGCTATTGCTACTGTTTTAGGAGAGGGTGGTATATCTATTGTAAGAATTTCAGGAGAAAATTCTCTTAGCATAGCTAATAGTATATTTAGAGGAAAAAATCATAGAAACTTATTAGATATAAAACCATATTCCATGAGATATGGTTTTATAATAGAGAAAGATACTGGTGAAATATTAGATGAGGTATTGATAAGTTTTATGAAGGGTCCTAAAAGCTATACTGCTGAAGATGTAGTAGAAATAAACTGTCATGGTGGGGTATTAGCTACAAGAAAGGTAATGGAAGAAGTTATTAAAGCAGGTGCTAGAATTGCTGAACCAGGTGAATTTACAAAAAGAGCATTTTTAAATGGAAGAATTGATTTAAGTCAAGCAGAGGCAGTAATTGATATAATTAGAGCAAAAAGCCATATTTCAATGAAGTCAGCTGTACAACAGTCACAAGGTAAAATTTCTAGAGAAATCAATCTATTAAGAGAAGAACTTCTAGAGATAATTGCACATATAGAAGCTACTGTTAACTATCCGGAAGAAGATTTAGAAGAGGTAACTTCAGAGCAGATTTCTTTAAAGTTAAACAAAATATTAGATAAAATAAATTATATATTAAGTAATGCAGAAGAGGGTAAAATAGTTAGAGAAGGTTTAAATACAGTAATTGTAGGAAAACCCAATGTGGGAAAATCATCTTTATTGAATTCCTTAATTGAAGAAAATAAAGCTATAGTTACAGATATACCAGGTACAACTAGAGATATTATAGAAGAGTATATAAATATAGGAGGAATTCCTATAAAAATAATTGATACGGCTGGCATAAGAAAAACTGATGATGTAGTAGAGAAAATAGGCGTGGAAAAATCTAAAGAAAAAATAGATGAGTCAGATTTAGTTATATTAATGTTAGATTCAAGTAAAGGGTTAGATAAGGAAGATAAAGAAATTATAGACTATGTAAATCATAGAAAATATATTATTTTATTAAATAAAACCGATATAGATGATAAAATAGATTTAAAAGATATTTGTAATTTAAATTCAAGATTTATAATAAAAACCTCAATTAAAACAGGAGAGGGCTTAGATAGAGTTAAAAGCTGTATTAAAGAGTTATTTTTTAAGGGGGAAATTAAATCTGAAGATTTGTTTATAACTAACACCAGACATAAAGAAGGATTAATTAGAGCTAAGGAAAGTTGTATTGAAGCCTTAGACACACTAAAAAGTACTTTGGCTATAGATCTGGTATCTATAGATATAAAAAATGCATGGGTTAATTTAGGAAAAATAACTGGTGATACTTTAGAAGAAAATATAATAGATAAAATATTTTCACAATTTTGTTTAGGAAAGTAGGTAATTAGAGTTGGAGTATTTTTCAGGAAGATATGATGTAGTAGTTATAGGTGCAGGACATGCTGGATGTGAAGCAGGACTTGCTGCAGCTAGAATGGGTTGTAAAACTTTAATGTGTACAATGAATTTAGATAGTATAGGATTTATGCCATGCAACCCCAATATTGGGGGGACTGCCAAAGGACATTTAGTAAGAGAAATAGATGCTTTGGGTGGAGAAATGGGTGTAAATATTGATGATACTTTTATACAATCAAGAATGCTTAATACTTCTAAAGGACCTGCTGTACATTCATTAAGAGCACAAGCAGACAAGAGAAATTACTCAGGAAGAATGAAGAGTGTACTTGAGAAACAATACAATTTAGATTTAAAACAATTAGAAGTAGTAAGTATAAGAGTTGACAATGAGGGTAGAATTTGTGGAGTTGTAACGAAAAATGGAGCATATTTTGAAACAAAAACTATTGTTTTATCCACAGGAACTTATTTAAAAGGTAAAGTAATTATAGGTGATGTAAGTTATAGTTCAGGTCCAAATGGATTTATGCCAGCTAATGATCTTTCACAGAGTTTATTGGATTTAGGCATAGAACTTAGAAGATTTAAAACAGGTACGCCAGCCAGGGTAAATAGACGTAGCGTTGATCTTTCTAAAATGATAGAACAGCCAGGAGATAAGAAGATAATTCCTTTTTCTTTTATGAGTGAAAATTTGGATAGAAAACAGATATCCTGTTATTTAACTTATACTACAGAGAATACTACAAGGGTTATAAGAGAAAATATAAATAGATCTCCTCTTTTTAATGGATCTATTAAATCAGTAGGACCAAGATATTGTCCTTCTATTGAAGATAAAATAGTTAGATTTCCAGATAAGGAAAATCATCAAATATTTATTGAACCTGAGGGAGAAAATACAGATGAGTTATATGTAGATGGTGCATCCACGTCAATGCCTGAGGATGTTCAGATTGCCATGTATAAAACTATAATAGGTCTTGAAAATGTAGAATTTTTAAGGACAGGATATGCTATTGAATACGATTGTATAAATCCACTGCAATTAAAACCTACATTAGAATTTAAAGAAATCGAGGGTTTATTTGGAGCAGGTCAGTTAAATGGAAGTTCAGGATATGAAGAAGCAGCATCTCAGGGTATAATTGCAGGGATTAATGCTGCACTTAAAGTTAAAGGAGAAGAACCTTTAATTTTAAAAAGATCTGATGCTTATATAGGAGTTTTAATAGATGACTTAGTTACAAAGGGAACTGAAGAACCCTATAGAATGATGACATCTCGTTCTGAGTACAGGCTTATACTTAGACAAGATAATGCAGATCTGAGACTTACAGAGATAGGATATAAAATAGGATTGGTTACTAAAGAAAGATATAATAAATATCTAGAAAGAAAAAATAGTATAAAAGCAGAAATAAAAAGAATAAAGAATTTTTATATAACACCTAAGAAAGAAGTAATTGAGTTCTTAAATTCATTAAATTCATCTGAGTTAAAAAAAAGTATAAGTTTATATGAATTGATAAAAAGGCCAGAACTTGATTATTTTAAGCTTCAGTTACTTGATACAGATAGACCTGAATTAAGTGAAGACGTTCAAGAAGAAGTAAATATTATTTCAAAGTATGAGGGATATATAAAAAAGCAGCTAGAGCAGGTTCAACAGTTTAAAAAATTTGAAAATAAGTTCATACCTGAGAATATGGATTATGATGAAGTTAAGGGATTAAGAATAGAAGCAAATCAGAAATTAAAGAAAATACGACCTATAAGTATAGGTCAAGCTTCTAGAATTTCTGGAGTTTCGCCGGCAGATATTTCTGTCTTGTTAATTCATATGGAGAAAAAACATAGAGAAAAGTTTCTATAAAAAATATAATAATAAATTTTGGAGAAGTATTATGAATTATTTTGATATTATGGATAGTGTGTGTAAAGATATGGGACTAAATTTTAACCAAGAAAAGTATAATAAGTTCATTAAATATAAGGATATACTTAAATTGTGGAATGAGAAAATGAATCTTACTGCTATAATAGATGATGAAGATATAATTAAAAAGCATTTCATAGACAGTATAAAAATATTCAAGTTTTTTCCTTTGAAAGATGCTTATAGTATTATTGATGTAGGAAGTGGTGCTGGATTTCCAGGGATACCCATAAAAATAATTAAACCAGAAGTAAAACTTATACTTTTAGATTCTTTAAGTAAGAGAATAAATTTTTTAAATCAAGTCGTCTTAAGTATTAAATTAAATGATGTAACATGTATACATGGAAGAGCTGAAGATTTTTCAAAAAAAATAGAGTATAGAGAAAAATTTGATGTTGCGGTATCAAGGGCTGTAGCAAATTTAACAGTTCTAAGTGAGTTCTGTATTCCATATATAAAAATAGGAGGATATTTTATAGCTATGAAGGGACCTTCTGTTGAAAATGAGATTATGGAAAGCAAGAATGCAATTAATATCTTAGGTGGCAAAATTGAAGATATAATAAAAATTGAAGATGATGAGTTTAATCATAATTTAGTAATAGTAAAAAAAACAACACATACTTCTAGTAAATATCCACGGAAGTCAGGGAGGGTATCTAAGAACCCATTGAGATAAATATAATAATTTGTCGCACGAAAATAGTATAGATCAGCAGGATTTTATAAGGCAATGAAGAAATGCATAGTAGAAAATGTAAAAAGGATAGTAAATATGCGAAAAAATATTGAGTATATGCCTGTAGATTTGATTTCACCTAATGCATATCAGCCTAGAAGTATTTTAATGAAGATAGTTTAGCTGAATTAGCTCAGTCTATAAACTCATATGGAATAATTCAGCCTCTATCAGTGAGAAAAATAGATAAAAATAAATATGAATTAATTGCAGGAGAAAGAAAACTTAGAACAGCGGAAAAAGCAGGACTAAAATGAGTACCTGTGATTATAGTGGATATAAATGATAAGAAATCTGCTGCAATAGCACTTCTAGAAAATTTACAGAGGGAAAATCTGAATTTTTTAGAAGAGGCAAGGGCATATTATGATTTAATAAAATATCATAAGCATACTTAGGAAAAATTAGCTGAAGTTATAGGAAAAAAATAATCTACTATTACAAATAAAATTAGGTTTCTTAAATTGGATAAAGAGATTATAGATATATTATTAGAAAATAATTTATCTGAAAGACATGCTAGAGCATTATTAAGACTTGGGAATGTGAAGTTATAGAAAAAAGTTTTGAGTATGATTATTAAAAAATCTTTAAATGTGAAAGATATAGAAGAACTTGTTAATAGGGAACTGAATAATATTAATAAAGTTCTAAAGAATAAAAAAATTAAAGGAATATTTTCTCCTACAGTATATATAAATACAGTGAAACAAGTATTCGACAGATATGGCTTAAATGCAAAATATACTTTATAAAGATTTGGAAGATGGAATACAAATAATAATCACAATTTTTAAAGAGTAAAATGTTTCACATGAAACATTTTACTTTAATTTTTTGTACTGTGTATTTAAAGATAATGTATAAAACTATAATATTATATGTTAAATTTTTAAATTTATGAAAAGCATCTCTACAATTTAAGAAGAATGATTTTTACATGTATTTTGTTATAAATAAAAGAATTTATGGTAAAAACTCTTTTATTATCATAAATAAAAATATATAATTAAAAATAAGAAAATAGAAAACTTAGAAAGGAGGAACTTAAATGAAAATAATATCCATATTTAATCAAAAAGGCGGGGTAGGTGTGCGTCCGTAGAGGATTATAAAAGAACGCTGTTTAAATACAGTCAAGGTTACAACGATACCTTGTTAACCAATAGACTTACCTAAGAGTGGAAACATAAAGGGGACAATAGCATGTTTATTAAAGCATATAGTTTCTAAAAATGGTTAAGATGCTGATATGCGAGGTTAGGATATGATAAGGTCAAGGCTGTATTGCTTGAATTCTAGTTTCTTAGCTCTAACTGCCGAGGTTTACGAAAACCATTTGAATACGTAAATGGAATATTTGAAAGTAAAATTTTACCTATGTTTTATTAATGTTGTAAATATTCCCAGCATTCTGTATAGAATGTACAAGAAACGAACGGAAGACCTAAGTCATATTATCGCTTTTATTAATCTAAACGGAGATAGTCTAAGATGGAATGTCTTATGGACTATGAATTAAAAAATTCTGAATATCCATTATGACTACGGAACCTTCATAGTAGTCCGGGATAGGGAAAGCCTATTACATGGCGAAGGAAGGTAGGTTATTTTTATTGTCTAATTAAGGAGGTATGCGAAATGCAAAAAGCTGAATTAATATTGGCAATATTGGAAGATAAATCTAATAAGAATCCAAATTATAAATTTCAAAGGATATATAGGTATTTATTCAATATAGATTTCTATTTAAAGGCATATTCCAAAATGTATTCTAGAGGTCAAAATATGCGGGATACTGTTATTGCAAAAAAAGTACATAGATTTAGCATTGAAGATATTCATAAAGTAATTGAAAAATTAAAAGATGAGAGTTATTGTCCAAAGCCATTGGAAAAATTAGATGAGCAGGATAAAAAATATTTACAAATAACAAATCTATATGATGATCTAATACAACAAATAATTGTGGAAATTCTTCAATCTATATATGGTGTGAATTTTAGTGTTAATTCTCATGGATTTGTGTCAAATAAAAATTGTTATACTGCTCTTTGTCAGATAAAAACTACTTGTAATGGTGCTAATTGGGTTATTAAGGGTAGTGTAGAAAGTTATTTTTATAATATAAATTATGATTTTGTTATGAAGTTATTAAGTGAAAAAATATCTGATGGACGTTTTATAAATCTTATCAATAAGTTTCTTATGGCAGGATATATGAATAAGAAAAGAGCCTGTGATACATGGTCAGGGATACCACAAAGAGAAAGTTTAGCTAATATGATAATTAACATATATTTAGATAAATTTGATAGATATATGGATAAAAAATTTGGACAAGCAAAATATATACGATATTTAGATAATTTTATTATTTTTATTTTTGAAACTAAAGATTTAGCTGAATATATAATAAAAAATATAAATGTTTTTTTAAAAGAGAAATTAAAGATAGAAACTACAGAAAAAGAAATTTTTATGATTAATTTAGATAAACAGAGAGTAAACTTTTTAGGCTATGAAATAGCTAAATCGAAGGGTAATTTTAAAAAGAATAAGTCTTTTAAATTTAAAGAAAAAAAAGATAAGGAAACATTACAATTATTAATACCTGCTGCAGTAATAAGAGAAAGAATTAGACCTTTTATTTTAAGTGGAAAACCAATACATAATAATTCTAGAATTAACTTGTCTGTATTTGAAATAATTTCTCTCTATAATAGAGAAATTGTGGAGTTATACAATTATTACTGTTTAGCTACAGATGTCAATGTAAAGATTAGAAAATTTAAATTTTATCATTATTTGAGTTTGATAAAAACCCTGGCAAGAAAAGAACAAATATCAGTTAAACAGGTTATAAATAAATATGGGATAGAATCTAAAGGAGAAAATAGAAACACACTAAAAAAGACTATAGGAATTAAATATGCTACAAAAAGTGGAATAGAAAGTATAATTTATTTTAATGAGCCTTTAAAAAAGAAAAATGAACCTCTTATTAATGTTAATGATATAATTTGGAAATAATCTAAATATAATAGTTGCTAATATCTAGCCGTTAAATTAATAATGTATTTATCTCAAAGCTACCATTGTCAACATCTTCAATTTATTTAAAGTTAGGGAATAAGCAATGATATATTCATAAATACATTCTTCTAAGGTTCAGATAGAGAAAAACATTTTTCATAGTAAACTTCACTTGAATTTAAAAGTCACTTTATATAGATTTATCTTTTAATATAAATAACTGGAGAGCCGAATACATTAAAAGGTGTACGTTCGGTTCGGAGGGGGGTTCACAAAAATCTGCTATAATTTAGTTATAGTAAGACGTTGGGTTCCTACCCTACAAAACTACTACTTGTATTAATTTAAGTGCGTACTTAGCTATGCAAGGATATAAAATATTAAATATAGATATTGATCCTCAGGGTAATACTACCAGTGGATTAGGTTTTGATAAGAGAAATATAGAAATTTCAATATATGATGTATTGACATCAAGAGTTAACATAAATGAAGCAATAATTCCTTGTGAGCTCATAGAGAATTTCTATATAATTCCTTCAATAATGGAATTGGCTGGATGTGAAATAGAATTAATAAGTAAAAAAAACAGAGAAAAGGTATTAAAAAACAAGTTGAAAAATTTGGAACAGGATTTTGATTTTATATTTATAGATTGTCCACCGTCTTTAGGACTATTAATTATAAATGCACTTACTGCATCAAATAGTGTACTTATTCCAATTCAATGTGAGTTTTATGCTTTAGAAGGTGTAGGACAATTAATAAATACAGTTAAACTAGTTAAGGAGTCACTGAATTCGAATTTAAAAATTGAGGGAGTAGTTATGAGTATGTGTGATACCAGAACTAATTTATCAAATCAGGTTGTTTTAGAGGTGAAGAAGTATTTTAAAGATAAAGTTTATGAGACTACTATACCTAGAAATATAAGATTAGCAGAAGCTCCTAGTTTTGGATTACCTATAGTGCTTTATGATGATAAGTGCAAAGGTGCGGAAGCTTATGAGGGATTGACTAAAGAATTTTTGCATAAGCAAAAGGAGTGAATGTGATTTGAATAAAAAATATGGATTAGGAAAAGGGCTTAGAGCATTAATACCTGAGAATACTTTAGAGATTGGAGAAGAAAGTCAAAAAGATATTAAATATGTTAATATTGATTTAATAGTTGCAAATAAAAGTCAGCCTAGAAAAAAGTTTGATAAAGATAAGATACTAGAGCTTTCTCAATCAATAAAGGAACACGGTATAATACAACCTATTGTGGTTAATGAAATTGAAGATAATACATATAGTATAATTGTAGGGGAGAGAAGATGGAGAGCTGCTAAATTAGCTAATATAAAAGAAATACCTGCAATTATAATGAATTTATCTGATAGTGAAATCTTAGAAGTTTCTTTAATAGAAAATATACAAAGGCAGGATTTAAATCCTATAGAGGAAGCACTAGCCTATAAAAAATTGGTTACTGATTTGAATTTAACTCAAGAAGAATTGAGTAATAAAATAGGAAAATCTAGAACTACAATTACTAATTGTATGAGACTTTTAAATTTAGATGATAGAGTTCAAGATTATCTTATAGATGGAATTATTACTGAGGGACATGGAAGAGCACTTTTAAGTTTAGAAAGTGGTGATTTACAATATAAATTAGCTCAAACTATTATAGAGAAAAATCTTACTGTTAGAGATATAGAAAAACTTATTAGAAATTTTAATTCGCATAAAGAACCACAACAAAATAGGAGTAAAGAACAAAATGTTTATTACTTAGATATAAAAGACAAATTAGAAAACTTATTTGGTACGAAAGTTTCATTAATGGATAAAAAAAATAAAGGGAAAATAGAAATAGAATATTATTCTCAGGAGGATTTGCAGAGAATATTAGATATATTACAAATTTAATTTATTTAGAAATGTTTCATGTGAAACATTTCTAAATAAAAATTCTTTCATATATAATGAGCATGTTATTAAATAAATGATGTGTTATTGAATTATAATTTATCCAAAGGCGGTAATTAGCTAATCAACCTAGCTTCTTAAAAGCATGGATAATGGTATGCCACTGGATAAGTTCTTTTAAGATTGAGATGGAGAAAAGTATTTCTTATGGCAAACTCCATTTGAATCTAAAAATTACTTGATTATCATTTAATGGATATATACTTTTAAATGGTAACAACTTCTAATGATGTTAGAAGTTTTCTTTATGAAAGGAGAAAAATATGCAAAATGTTATTAACTCAATAAATGGATTACAGATATATATTATAATTGGATTAATTATAATGATAATAATATTATTTATTATGAATTTAGTAATTTTAAAATCTCTAAATAGGTTGGAAAAAAGATATAGAAAATTCATGAGAGGATCCAATAATAAAAATTTAGAGGAATTTATTATTGGATATCTAGATAGCATAGATAATGTAAAAAATCAATGTAAGGACATTAAAAATCTTTATAATGAATTAAATTCTAAAGTAAGTTGTTGTATTCAAAAAATATCTGTTATAAGATATAGAGCTTTTGAAGATGTAGGAAGTGATTTGAGTTTTTCAATCGCTTTGCTAGATGAAAAAAATGACGGAGTAATAATTACAGGAATATATGGAAGAGATGAAAGTACTACTTATGCTAAACCTATAGATAGTGGTTTATCAAGATATGGTCTGTCTCAAGAGGAACAACAGGTTTTAGAAGATTGTATAAATAAGAGAATATAGTGTTAATTTAATAAAAAACTCCTTTGAAATAATTCTAAATCTAAGGAGTTTTTTATGGTTGTCCTAAAAGTTTATTCCAAACAGATAATTTCATTGGTAAATAATATATAGATTTTTAAAAGATATTGTAGTGAATGGAATGTTCTATATTAATTAAAAAATATATTGGTATTAAGCCTCTATATTTTGAAGAAAAGTAGTATTACTTTTTCCACCTATAGTTTTTAATATAGAATGATATACACCTTTAGAAATTGTATCAGCTAATTGCATAACAGTAAATAATCGTGTGTTTTGTAAAACCATAAATTCCATTGCACCACATATATTTACAATACCTGTTATACTTAAATCCCCTACTTCAGGAAGTGATTTATTCATAGCGGATCCAGGATGAAGAGGTTTGGATTCTAGTATTATTTTACCTACATTTTGAATATTACCTAAGCAAGCGTCAATTGCTATTGTAAATGGATTATTATATTTAGAATTTATTTCATTCATTACATCAGAAATATTTTTAGCATGTACTGGATATTGTAAATTTCCATATAATGCAACCCTATTTCTTACTAGAAATTTTAATTTATCTCCTACTATAGGCCCTAAACTATCTCCAGTAGATCTGTCTGTCCCTATACATAGTATTACTATAGTTCTTTTAGATTTGACCATAGGAAATATTTCATTACTAATAGTATCTCTTAAGGTATATATTGAATTTTTAGCTGTAGGATCTATTATTAATTTTTTAATCATAAAAAACCTCCTATATTAGAATCTTTACCATATAGAGGTTTTTTATACCTTGAATTTATATATTTTATTATAAAAATTTAAAACATGTCTAATTTTTTAAATATATTAAAAAATACTACTAAAAATATACAAAATATCATTCCTGATATTCCATTTGATTTTAACCCTATAAATAATGCTGCAAGAACTGCTACTGGATGTATCCCCAGAGAAGATGAAACTATTTTAGGTTCAATAATTTGTCTTATGATAGAAACTAATATATAACATATAAATAATCCAATAAATGTAACATAATTTTTGAATACTATTAAGTAAATAAAAGCAAGAGGTATATATATAGCTCCAATTCCTATAATAGGAAGTAAATCTGCTATGGCACATATTATACTAAGTATTACAGCATATTTAACCTTGAAAATTAAAAATACTATTAGTGTTTCTAAAAATGTAAATAAAATTATAACCATATAGGAAAGTAAATAATTACCTAACATTTTTTTGCTTTCGGAATATATTTTTAATAATTTATCTGTTTTATCATTTGGTAATAAATTTTGCATATTTATCTTAGAGGAACTCATATCTTTTGTAAAAAAATATGTAGTTAATAAAGTAAAAAGTATTACCATTAATATATAAGGTATTGTAGCTACTAAATTTATTATATAAGACACTAACTTGCCAGAGAGATCTACTACTATATTTGAGGTTTTAGTAACAAAATTTGCAAAGTTTTTTTCTAAAGTATTTATTATATAAGGATCTAAATTATTATAGTACTTTTGCAGTTTATAAAATGAATTATATATATCAGTGGAATTTTTAGAAATATACATTTGGGTGTTCTTTCCAAGTTGTATAGCTTCTTGACTTATTGTAGTTATTCCTAGGACCAGTAAAGTTATTATTATTGTAAAAAATATTATAGTTGTAATTAAAGAGGCAATTCCAGTTTTAATTTTTAGTTTTTGTGAAATAAAAATTGTAGGTTTTTTAAGTATTAATGCACATAGGAAGGCTAAAACAAAGGGTAAAGTGTAATCAAGAGTATTAAAAAATGCTAAAAAAAGTATAGTATAAATTATAAAAAATATACTGATTTTATCAATTTTATTTATTAAATCACTCATGAGTATATATCAACTCCTTTAAATCTTTTACTATTATTTTAATTATTAATAATTATACTAGGATATATTTTTAATTTACATAATAGTAATAGATATATTATTAAAAATAAAGCATATTTGTTATATAATTATATAATAGATTTTAAATTTTTTAATATATGAATTTTAGATGAAATTTATATATTAAAATAATTATGTATAATAATTATAAAATAATATAGAGTTGTTGTATATACTTATTATAGTAAAATTTTACATGAGCAAGGAAGGATAAAAAGTATTTAATCAAATATAATAGATTTTAGTATAAACTGAGGGATGATAGAATTATAGATAATTTAGGTTTATTTGTAATTTTTAAAATGGGAGGTTGAATTATGAAGGAAAATGTAATCGAAATATATAAAAAAATACCTAAGGAAGGTATATATAATTTTGGAAAGATAGTCTTAAAAATAGTAATAATATTGATTATTATGTATCTTGTCATTAAACTTGGAAATAAAATAATAAATAAATATGTTTCAAAACAAAAAAATTTCAGAATTTCATTGGATGATAAAAAGGCTAAAACCATAGGAGCTATTTTAAGAAGTGTATTAAAATATGGAGTATATTTTTTTGGAATATTTAGTATAATTACAGTAATATCGCCTAAAATAGGTATAACTGGTCTGACTTTTGCAGGTATAGGTGGAGTAGCACTTGGACTTGGAGCACAGAGTATTATAAAAGATATGATAAATGGTTTTTTTATATTATTTGAAGGTCAATTTGCAGTAGGTGATTACATAAATATAGATGATAAAGGTGGTATCGTAGAAAGCATAGAATTAAGAATTACCAAAATAAGAGATTTTAATGGCGATTTACATATAATACCAAATGGTCTTATAACCCAAATCACTAATCATTCTAAAGGAAATGCTAGGATTATTATAGATACAGATATTGCTTATGATGAAAATATAAATAGAGTTATGAGCATAATGTCAGAATTATGTGAAAGGTTTAAAAGTGAAAATTCTGTTATTGTAGAAGGACCAACTGTTCAGGGTATAACGAATATTAAAGATGATAGAGTGACTATTAGAATAGCTGGTAAGACAAAGACAATGACACAATGGGATATGGAAATGAAACTTAGAAAAGAAATATGGGAAGTCTTAAAACAAGAGAATATTAAAATTCCTTATTCATCAGTAAAAATTTTAAAGGAGGAATAAGTATATGAAAAAAATTTTTTATATTGGTGATATAGTACAGATGAAAAAAGGTCATCCTTGTGGTAGCAATGAATGGCAAGTGATAAGGCTTGGTGCTGATATAAAAATTAAATGTTGTGGTTGTAGTAGAATAGTAATGCTTCCAAGAAGTAAATTTGAAAAAAATGTAAAAAAAATTATAAAACAGAACTCCCCTGATATACAGGAAATATAAATTTTAACTGTATAAAAAAATTAATTGATTTTATATAAGAAAAGTAGTAAAATAAGAAAACGTAGTCCCTGCTGTGAAAATCATAGCCATTAGTCCGAGGGGAGGAGGTGGAATTCAATGGGTAAATACGAAACTATATTTATATTACATCCATCATTAGATGAGGAAGCGTATAAAGCTAATATAGAAAAATTTAAGAGTGTAATAGAAAATGGTGGAGGTGTAATAGAAAACGTTGATGTTTGGGGTAAGAGAAAGCTTGCCTATGAAATAAAGAAAGTTAACGAAGGATATTATACTCTGATAACTTTTAATGCTGATCCTACATTACCAAAAGAATTAGATAGAGTATTTAGAATTACAGATACAGTTATTAGACATATAATAGTAAAGGATGAAAAATAGGTGGTGTTTTAATTGAATAAAGTTGTTTTAATTGGAAGATTAACTAAAGATCCGGAATTAAGATTTACACCGGGAATGGGCAAAGCAGTTACTACCTTTACTATAGCTGTTGATAGAAGATTTACTAGAGATGGACAGAGAGAGGCAGACTTTATTCCCATTGTTGTATGGGGAAAACAAGCTGAATCTACTGCTAATTATATGAGTAAAGGAAAGCTTATAGGTATTAGTGGAAGGATCCAAACTAGAAGCTATGAATCTAGAGATGGTATTAGAAAATATGTTACTGAAGTTATTGCAGAAGAAGTCCAATTTCTTGAATGGGGACAGAAGTCTGTAAAAAATAACGATACTGAAACTTTATCTGAAGATTTTGGTAAAAACTCAGGTTTTAATGAAGATATCTATGGGGAAGATATTACTCCAGTTGATGATGGAGATATCCCATTTTAAGAGTAAGGAGGAAGAAGCAGTATGGCAAATAGAGAAGGCGGAAGAAGAAATTCCGGAAAATTAAGAAGAGCCAAGAGAAAAGTTTGTGCTTTTTGTATGGATAAGTCTGAGTATATAGACTATAAGGATATAAATAAATTAAGAAAGTATGTTACAGAAAGAGGAAAGATTCTTCCAAGAAGAATTTCTGGAAACTGTGCAAAGCATCAAAGAGAACTCACTAGAGCCATTAAAAGGGCTAGAAACATAGCTTTACTACCATTTACAACAGAGTAGTTAAAAAGTGAAGAATTTGTATTCTTCACTTTTTTTAAACCTAATCTTAAATTATACAATTAAGTTTAAATCTATCACTTCTATTTTATTGCACAAAAATATAAAAGAAACTAAAATATAATTAAAGAATAGGAGGAGAATTGTATGAAAAAACAAAATTTTAACATAATGTATAATGTTAAAATGATAGAGGATTTAAAAGCAGATCTTCTATGTATAATAGGAGATTTTTTTAAATTACTTACGAAAGGAAGCAATGTGGCACAACAGGCTATACTAGATTGTATTTCCGGGGCAATAATAATATTATACTTGCTTGCAGAAAGATTAGGTTACTCCCATACAGCTGTAGATGAAACTATAAAAAGAAAATTAAAAGTTGGTATAATTGAAGAAGATAAAATAGAAAAAGATGGGAAAGATTTGACTAAATTATATAATTATTTTAAAGGTAGGAATTAATGGAGGTAGATATGCAAGGTAAAACATATAATGTAAAGGCTTTAACAGAAGCGAGTATTATAACGGCATTTACAGTAGTAATAACTCTTATAAATATATATATACCTATATTATCTATAGTTATTAGTTTTATAGTACCTATTCCTATAACAATACTATATATAAGACAAAATTATAAAGTTACTTTGATTTCTATAGCAGCTAGTGGTATATTTATAGCAATACTCTATAATCCTATAAGTGCATTATCTTCAATATTATTAATAGGACTTACAGGAATGACTTTAGGATATTGTATAAAAAATAAAAAAGAATTTGGGAATACAATTGTTTTTGTAGCTATATCTTTTGCTTTAGGAATGATATTTTATTTGTTTGTTTATATTATGTTTATAAATAAAGGCGGCATATATGGATTTATTAATGAGATAGTAACGGGTTTAAGGCAGTCAATGGAATTAAGTAAGGATATGTATGAAAAATCTAAAATGTCAAGCAGTCAAGTTGCTGCAATGGAAGAAATATTTAGAATATTTACACCGGAGTATATTATGAAACTTATTCCAGCTGTGATTATAATTATGTCATTCATTTCATCGTATTTAAATTGTATAGTAACACTAAGTGTACTTAAGAAGTTAAGGTATGAAGTTAAAGAAATTAAACCTATTAGTCAATGGTATATTAATACTAGGATAGGTACATTAGTTGGTGTAATCCTTGTTATAGGAATGTTGCTTCATAGAAAAAATATAGTTATAGGAGAGTATTTGGCTAATTCATCAGGTACTATACTTCAATTTATACTTTTATTAGATGGAATAGCATTGATTACATATTATTTAGTAGATAAATATAAAATGTCTAAAAAGATTGCTGCCTTAATAATAATATTTACAGCTATGTCAAGATTATCTTTATTTTATACTATTATAGGATTTATAGATATGATATTTGATTTTAGAAAACTTGACCCTTATAGAAAGCTAAAAAAATAGTAACCGGGGGTTTTATTTAATGCAAGATAATTATAATTATTTTATAACTAGTAATAAAGTATATATGGTAATAATTGCAGTGCTTATTTTATTATTAATGCTGTATGGACATATAATAATTGGTAGTATAACTATTGTTTTATATGTGCTGCTTGTAATTTATAATATAAAAAACACAAAATTCAGGAAAAATGAATGGAAAAAATTTATAGAAGATTTCTCCTCTAAACTTGATATAACTACTACAAGTACACTTGTTAAATTCCCATTCCCACTTGTTATAATAAAGGTGACTGGGGATGTGCTTTGGTATAATCAAAACTTTTCTTCTATATTAAAAGGAAAAGATATATTAGGTCAAAACATTAAAAATATTGCAAGAGATTTTAATATTAAACAGGCAGTAAATGGCAAGGAGAGTGTGTTTAAATACATAAGAATCAAAGATAAATATTATGATATATATACAAATATAGTAGGTACTTCTGAAAAATCTAAGGATAAGATTGTTATATTATATCTTTATGATGTAAGTCAATCCTATGATATGGCAAATTCAATAAATGCAAATAAAGATACTATAATGTTAATGGAAGTTGATAATTTTGATGATGTAGTTAAAACTATGGATGAAGATGATAGGCCACTTATAATAGCAGAGATAGAAAGGACTATAAATATTTATGCACAGAGCTTAAATGCAATGATAAGAAAGTATGAATCAAATAAATATATATTTTGTATACAAAATAAATATATAGAAAAAGAAATGGAAAAAAAATTTGAAATATTAGATACTGTAAGAGAAATAAATATGGGAAACAAGCTTGCAGTAACTTTAAGTATAGGTATAGGTAGAGGAGGATTAACTCCTTTAGAAAATGAAAAATATGCAGTATCAGCTAAAGAATTGGCATTAGGTAGAGGTGGGGATCAAGCAGTTGTAAAAAGTGGAGATAAATTATTATTTTATGGAGGAAAAGCCAAAGAAGTTGAAAAGAGAACTAAGGTAAAGGCAAGGGTGGTAGCTCAAGCACTTGTAGATATAATAAATGATAGCAGCAATATATTCATAATGGGACATATTAAGCCAGATATAGATTGTTTAGGCGCTGCTGTAGGGATACACAGTGTAGTATGTTTACTGGGTAAGATGTGTTCTATTATATTAAATGATCCAAATGAAAGTACAAAACTTATATTGGCTAAAATTAAGGAAGAAAAAGAATATAAAGATGTATTTATACATAGTAGAGATTGTGAAGATAAAATGGATGAAAATAGTCTTCTTATAATTGTAGATGTACATAGTGAAGGGTATGTAGAAAGCATGGATTTAGTCAAGAAGTTTGGTAGGATGGTTATAATTGACCATCATAGAAGAACTACAGATTTTATTAAAGGTTCACTTTTAAGTTATATTGAACCTTATGCTTCATCTACTTCTGAATTAGTTACCGAAATGTTACCATATATGGTAGAAAAGCCTGCCATAAAAACTATAGAAGCAGAAGCTCTTCTTGCAGGAATATGTGTAGATACTAAAAATTTCTACTTTAAAACTGGAGTAAGGACTTTTGAAGCTGCCTCGTTTTTAAGAAGGCTAGGAGCAGATACCATAGAAATAAAAAAATTTTTTTCTTATGATTTAGAAACTTATTTGAAAAGGGCTGAAATTATAAGGTCAGCCAATATATATAATAATATTGCCATAGCAGTGTGTCCTAAGCAAATAAAAAGTATACTATTGGCAGCTCAGGCAGCGGATGAATTGCTAAATATTACAGGTATTCAAGCATCTTTTGTTTTTGTTAAAATAAAAGATGAAGTATTTATTAGCGGAAGATCCCTAGGAGATATAAATGTGCAAGTTATACTTGAAACCTTAGGTGGTGGAGGACATATTACTATGGCAGGGGCAAAATTAGAATATGTAACTATAGATGAGGCCTTGTCGAAATTAAAAGATGCCATAAAGAAATATGTTAAGGAGAGTGAAAAGTAAGTGAAAGTTATATTATTAAAAGATGTAAAAACTCTAGGGAAAAAAGGTGAAGTTATAAATACTTCGGATGGATATGCTAGAAATTATTTAATACCAAAAGGATTTGCAGAGGAGGCAAATAAAGCTAATCTTCATGTATGGAACAACAAAAAGGAAGCGGAAAGAAAACAGAAGCTTGCAGAAGTGGAAGCAGCGCAAAAGCTTGCGGCAGAATTAAAGGGAAAAGAAATAAATTTAACTGTTAAATCAGGAGAAAATGGAAGGATATTCGGTTCTATAACCGGAAAGGATATTTCAGATGAATTAAATAAAAAGTTTAAAGTAAACATAGATAAGAAAAAAATAGCAGTTGGTAATATAAGGCAGCTTGGTACTTATGATGTAGAAGTAAAATTATATCCTGAAATATCTACAAAAATAAAAGTAATTATTGCAGAAAAATAAGGAGGAGAACTCGTGAAGTTACAATTTATTGATGGGTTGGATAAAGAAATGAATAATTCCATACCAATAGATATTCAAGTTAAAGTGTTATATGATTTGTTGAAGAAAGTTATGGATGAAGTTACTATAAATGATAAGGTAGAAAAATACAATCTTCAAGATTACATAAATAGTGAAGATGTATTTAAGAGAATATATGCTTTAAATAAAATAGTTAGTGATGGAAAAGGCTTAAGTATTATACCAAATCAGTCTAATATATATAATGCTTTAGAGGATACCAATAATTGGCTCGCGGAGACTTTAGCAGAGAGGTATGTAAGAACTAAAATTGAAAGAGAAGTAGAAAAGAATATTACAGAACGTCAGGACAAATACATGGACGAGGTAAGATTAAGTATTATAAAGAAACAAAGAGGACCTGAGAATGCGAAAACCTTAAAAAAATACGCAAAGCTTGAAGTACTGGATTCTAAAAGACTTGGCAAAAATATACAAAGACTTTTAAGACCGGAAGCTTTTGATGAAATTATAGGTCAAAGAAGAGCTATAGAATCTATACTTTCTAAAATAGCTTCTCCTTATCCACAACATATAATTTTATATGGACCTCCTGGTGTAGGTAAAACTACTGCTGCTAGAATTGCTCTTGAAGAAGCAAAAAAGTTAAAATTTACTCCTTTTAATAAAGATGCTAAATTCGTAGAAGTCGACGGTACTACCTTGAGATGGGATCCTAGAGAAATTACAAATCCTCTTTTGGGTTCTGTACATGATCCTATATATCAGGGTACAAGAAGGGATTTGGCAGAGGGAGGTATACCAGAACCAAAGCCTGGACTTGTTACAGAAGCACATGGAGGAGTACTTTTTATCGATGAAATAGGTGAACTAGATGAAATGCTTCAGAACAAATTATTAAAAGTATTAGAAGATAAAAGGGTTGAATTTTCATCTTCATATTATGATCCTGATGATGAAAGCATTCCCCAATATATAAAATATTTATTTGATAAGGGAGCTCCAGCAGATTTTTTACTTATAGGGGCTACTACCAAAGAACCAGGCGAAATAAATCCAGCTCTTAGGTCAAGATGCACGGAAGTTTATTTTGAGCCTCTTTCTATAAAAGATATACAAAATATAGTGGAAAATGCAGCAATAAAGTTAAATATAGAAATGGAAAGGGGAGTATCTGAACTTATAAGTAAGTATACTATTGAGGGAAGAAGGGCTATTAACATATTATCAGACGTGTATGGATATGTATTGTATAATAGTGGTGTTAAAGATTTAGATAATAAAATTAAGATTACGGTAGAAGATTTAAAAAAGGTTATATCTATAGGTAGATTTAAATCTTTTGAAGAGGTATCTTTGAAATCAAAATATGAGGTAGGCCATATTTATGGATTAGGAGTAAGTGGGTACATAGGTTCTACTATAGAAATAGAATCAGTGGCATTTAAAGCTAAGGAAAAAGGAAAAGGAGTTGTAAGATTTAATGATACGGCAGGGAGTATGGCAAAGGACTCAGTGTTTAATGCTGCTTCAGTAATAAGGAAAATAACTGATAAGGATATAAGTGATTATGATATTCATGTAAATATTATAGGAGGAGGAAGAATTGACGGACCTTCTGCAGGAGCTGCTATTACAGTATGTATAATAAGTTCTCTTTTAAATAAACCTTTAAGGCAAGATATTGCTATTACAGGAGAAATATCTTTAAGAGGTAATATAAAGCCTGTAGGTGGAATTTTCGAGAAAATCTATGGTGCAAGAAGAAATGGAATAAAAACAATGGTTGTACCTATAGAAAATTTAAAAGAGGTGCCTACAGATATTAATGATATAAAAGTTGAACCAGTGTCTAGTGTTGAAGAATTAATGAAAATAGTATTTTAATGAATAACATGAAAATGACCATATATAAGTTTAAGGAGTGAAGATATCCATGGATGCGCCTTTAGGAAGTATACCTCATAATTTGGAAGCTGAACAAAGTGTAATTGGTTCGATGCTTGTTGACAAGTCTTCCATAGTTGAATCTATGGAAATCTTAAAAGTTGATGACTTTTATAGAGAATCACATAAGGTTATATTTGAAGCTATTCTTGATTTATATAAAAAAGATATAGCTGTAGATATAATAACATTAACTGAAAGTTTAAAATCTAAATCTAAACTAGAAGCTGCAGGAGGAATAACATATATAAGTGAGTTAAGTGGTTCTATAGTATCAACTGTTAATTTACAATCTTATATAAAGATTATAAAAGATAAATCTACCCTTAGAAAACTTATTAAAGCTTCTACAAAGATAATAGAGGAAAGTTATAATAATCAAAATAATGTAGAGAAAACTATTGATATGGCTGAAAAATCTATATTTGACTTGTCCAATAATAGAAAGGTATCTGATTTTGAGCCTATGAATGTTGTATTGGAAAGAGGATTTTTAGAAATAGAAAGATTGTTCAACAATAAAGGGCAGACTACAGGGGTAGCTTCCGGATTCAGGGAATTAGATGCTAAAACTTCAGGATTTCAAAAGGGTGATATGGTTTTGGTAGCTGCCAGGCCATCTATGGGTAAAACGACTTTTGCATTGAATATAGCAGAATATGCAGCTTTAAGAGAGGGTAAGAAAGTGGCTATATTTTCTCTTGAAATGTCAAAGGAGCAATTAGCATATAAGTTATTATGTTCTGAAGCACATATAGATATGCTAAAACTTAGAACTGGAAATTTAGAGGATAAGGATTGGGAAAATATTGCTAGAGCTTCAGGACCTTTGGCTGAAGCAAAGATATTCATAGATGATACTGCAGGAATATCCATTATGGAAATGAGATCCAAATGTAGAAGATTAAAAATAGAGCATGGTATAGATATTATAATTATAGATTATCTGCAGCTTATGAGTGGTGGAAGAAATTCGGAAAGTAGACAACAGGAGGTATCGGAAATATCTAGATTTATAAAATCACTTGCAAAAGAGATGCAGTGCCCTGTTATAGCACTTTCACAATTATCCCGTGCTCCAGAGGCCAGATCGGATCACAGACCTATGCTTTCAGATTTAAGAGAATCAGGTTCTATAGAACAGGACGCAGATATAGTTATGTTTTTATATAGAGATGAATATTATAATAAAGAAACAGAAGAAAAAAATGTGGCAGAATGCATTATTGCAAAACAAAGAAATGGTCCTACTGGTACCATAAAATTAGCTTGGATGGGGCAATTCAGCAAATTTGGAAATTTAGATGTGATACATCAGGAATAAAATATAAGGGGGTGTTGAAAAACTACTTTTTTAAAGTAGTTTTTCAGCGCTTCATTTTTATATATCGGAAAAAATCAGTAAGAAAATTTTTTTTGCTTAAAGAACTTATACTAGCTGAATTTTTGGCGTACTTTAATAACCCATATGATATTTTATGAATTTTTACAGTATATTTATGTTGTTTTTAATCCATGAAGTATTTGTCCACATCGTTTATTTTGAATTTTATTATGAAATTTATTTACATTATACCCAAAACATAGTAGCATGAATTTAGTTTTAACATTCTTCTTTCCACGTCGTTTCTCCCTATAATTTTTTAGAACTTTTTAGTTCAGAAAGGAATCCCTATGGCTTTAAAAATCGTGTACAAAATCTGTTGTGGCATTGATATCCACAAAACTTTTGTAGTTGCTTGTATTGCAACCACTAATTCTAAAGGTATTACCACCTATAAGAGCTATCACTTTTCTACCTACACGAAAGGTTTGAAAGAGTTGTTACAATGGCTACTTGATTCAAATTGTAAGGATGTTTGTATGGAATCTACAGGTAAGTATTGGATTCCTGTATACAATGTTTTAGAAAAAAGTTGTTCAATTGTACTTGCTCATCCTAAATACGTTAAGGCTACTCGTGGTAAAAAAACTGACAAGAAACATTTTCAGGATTTGGAATCCCGGAAAACAGAGTTGGAAGAATTGATTCTTGCGATCACCAGTCCCTATCAACAAGAACTCGACCTAATTCTAACCGCTCCATCCTTTAAAAACATCTTTTCCGCAATCACCGTTATTTCAGAAATTGGTGTCAACATGGAGGCTTTTCCTTCGGCGAAGTACTTATGTTCATGGGCAAGGTCTAACTCCTACCGATAATGAAAGTGCAGGGAAGAAAAGATCTGTCCGGGTTTCCGAAGCCGGATGCTACACAAGCCACTTTTAGTACAATGTGCTAGTTCTGTGATTAGAAGTGAAAAGCATCTTGAAATCCGTAACCGCTACCTCCGCATAAGGAAACATCGCGGTCACAAAAAAGCAATCATTGCAATAGCAAGAATGCTTCTAACAGCATTATACAACATGTTAAAAAATAAAGAAAATTATAATGCTGAACTTTATAGAAAGGCAGATGTTATCCCTGTTGAACGCGAAATCACAGTAGAACAAGCAATTTTAATGGCACAGTTCCAATGTTACAAAATTAAGTCAGCTATCCAATCTTAACTTATTTAAATATTTAATTTTTTGACCAGCGAAAGGTGCTCTATTTGTTATGCCCTATTTGTATTATTAGCTAAATTTACTTTCTTTTTCAACCTTTAAACCCTCCAATATTTGGCTTAGCAGGCGAGCTGAATCATCTTCAGGTATTAACATTTCGATATTAAGTGATAAAATCAGTTGATAATATCTTCTATATTTATTTGAGCAAAAAATAAGTTGCCGCATAATTTAATTATGCGACAAGCCCCTTATATTTTATTATGAGTTTGTAAAATAAAGTACAAATTAGTGTATTTCTATTTTGTTATTATTCCCTTTTCCTTTTTCTAACTTTGGAAGTTCAATTTTTAAAACTCCTTCTTCAAAAGAAGCATTAATATTTTTTTCATCTACATTGTCAATATAAAAGCTTCTATTAAATTCGCCATATCTTCTTTCACGTCTTATAAAATTTTCTTTATTATCTTCTATGGTATCATCTCGCTTAGCAGATATTGTTAGATAGTTATTGTTAAAGCTTAAGTTTATAGCATCCTTTTTTATACCTGGGAGATCTGCTTCAATTAAATAGGAAGTATCAGTTTCTTTAAGGTCGACTTTGAATTCACTATTAAATAAGTTCGTATTAAATGGTGTTAAAAAATCATTATTAAAGAAAGAATTGAAGAAGTTTTCGACATCATCACCTCTTCTTATAGAATTATTTCTTCTAAATGGAACCATATCAAACATAATACATACCTCCTTGTATATAACCTTATTATTTATTAATTTTTATTACAATTACATAATATACTAAAAGTCAAAGAAAGTCAAAGTCTAAAAAGTGTAGATTTTTTTACTAAGAATTAGAAATTACTATTAAGAGCTATATAATTTAGTATAAACAATATATTTAAAAATAAACTGAAAATTTTAATGATTTTTACTGAATAAATGAATCAAATATAAAAAAATATGATAACAGTAAAATAATATTATTTTAGATGAAATAAAAATAAATTCTAAGGATTCAAAAAAGGAAGTTTTTGACGTAGTCTGTGAAGCAGAACCTCAATGAATTAAAGATATGCTGGAAAAATTAGATGAAGTATTGTTTAGAGATAGAGACAGGAAAAAATATAGATATAAAATTAAAAGAGAAAAAACAATTCAAACAATAATGGAAGATTCAACCTTTAGCAGGAGATATTACATTAACAGGTATACATGCCGGGGTATTTTTCTTTTAGACCAAACATTGGATTTAGGTTTAATAATAAGAACCAGGCAGAATTTGATTGAGAAAATGATAGATAATGCAACGGACAATTTTTATAGAAAGGGGGCATTAAAGATTGAGGAATCAACTTTAACAAAAGTAAGTCACCATGGATTAGTACAGAAGTAAAAGATAATACCCAAAAGATATATCAACTGGACTTATTCCACATATATGAAAAAGCCAGCTGTAAGATTAAAAAAGAGGAATCCAGAAAAAGAATTGTCTTTATAGTTAAATTAAATAAATGCTGTAAAGGAGATGAAAGATATGGTGGGGATAGAAATGCAGACAACAATAAAAACATTATTCAAAAAAGGTTATAACAAAACACAAATAGCAAATATTTTGAGTATAGACAGAAAAACAGTAAGGACGATATTTCAGAAGATTGAAAAATACGGAGAAGTAAAAAGGAAAAAATATGTATCCATACTTGATTCGTATAAGGAATATATAAATATTCAGATATTAAAAGAACTAACTGCAAGGAGAATATTTCAGGATCTTCGGGATGAACATGGATATACTGGGAGCTATGATACGGTAAAAAGATACGCTGTCAGAATCAAGAAAAAGCCGCCAAAAGCACATATGGTCCTTACAAGCCTGCCTGGATAAGAAGCTCAAGTGGATTTTGGATACATAGGAACAATAAAAGTAAACGGTAGAAATAGAAAAGCCTGGGTGATTAACTTGAAAGAAATTCAGGTGTTTTTGAACATGACAAAAAGACCTATTAAAATGAGGCCAAAAAAAGAGACTTATATTATTCATAATTAAAAATCAACTTATTTTCGGTGATATCTCTTGACTTACTTTTGTTACTTCAAAGCTTTGAGCTTGAAGAAATAAAATAATTCTATCTATATTAGGTTGAAAATGTCGAGAAGTGTTTTCTCTTTTTAGATATTTTTCATGAATAGAATTATCAAAGGCTTAACTTGAAAGAAATTCAGGTGTTTTTGAACATGACAAAAAGACCTATTAAAATGAGGCCAAAAAAAGAGACTTATATTATTCATAATTAAAAATCAACTTATTTTCGGTGATATCTCTTGACTTACTTTTGTTACTTCAAAGCTTTGAGCTTGAAGAAATAAAATAATTCTATCTATATTAGGTTGAAAATGTCGAGAAGTGTTTTCTCTTTTTAGATATTTTTCATGAATAGAATTATCAAAGGCTTCATTTTTTAAAAGCATATTATAAATACAGGTTAAAAGCATTCTTGCTATAGCAATAATTGCTCTTTTGTGCCCACGTCTTTTCTTTATACTTTCATAACGATATTTAAAGTATGGGCAGGACTTGTTTTTTATTGCTGCATTAGCACACTGAATAAGTATTGGCTTTAAATAAGCTCCGGCACGGCTTATACGAACACTTTTCTTTTTGCCAGCACTTTCATTATTTTGTGGTGTAAGATCTGCCCAAGAGCACAGATGTTTAGCATCTGGAAAGACTGACATATCCACTCCAATTTCAGAAATTATAGTTGTAGCAGATTGTGTAGTTATCCCAGGGGCAGAAGCAATAAGCTCAATTTGTGACTTAAATTCACTTGAAATTAATGAAATGGCAGTATCAAGTTGAGAAATACAATTGTTAATATAATCATAATGATTCAAGCATATAGACATCTTTGCTGTTTGATTTTTAGAGATGCTTCCTTGCATAGCAATCTTAATTTCGTCAGCCTTAGATAACATACTCTTGTGTAGAAATTGAGTATAGTCTATATCTAATTTATCAGGATGCTCCATGGCATATTTAATTATAGCTGATGATGATTTACCAAAGGTATCTGATACTACGCTTGAAATCATGATATTTGAAACTGTTAATGAATTTTGGAATCTGTTTTTCTCACTTGAACGGAAATTTGTAAGTTTAAAGCGATAGCGCATAAGGTCTCGTAGTTCTCTTATGGCCTTTGGAGGAATAAAACTTCCTTTAACTAATCCATGCTTATGTAAGTCTGCAAGCCATAGAGAATCTTTTTCATCAGTTTTTTTGCCGGGAATGTTTTTAACGTACTTTGGGTTAGCCAGAGTAATATTACAGGAATCTTCAAGTATGTTATAGATAGGTATCCAGTACTTTCCGGTGCTTTCCATACAAACTTCTTTACAGTTATGCTCAGATAACCACTCTTTTAAATGGAAAAGATTCTTTGAGTAAGTACTGAATTGTTTGGTTGCATAGGTAGTGATGTTATTCTCATTGGTTGATGTTACAGTTGCAACTACAAATTTTTTGTGAACATCAATACCGCAACAAATAGAATAAACGATTTTTAACATTTATATCACCTACAAATAAAAAAATAAAGTACACAGGTGTTGACTGAATACTCATACTTTTAAACGGTCTTTGTTTAAACAAAGATTAACTTACGTGCCCTAGGGCACACTTATTTGTACTTAAAAGAGTAATCGGCACATGTTATTATACGGATTACAGTGAAGTGCAATCACACTCACCCCGCCGTGCTCTGTAGTACACCTGTATACTTGTCTATATTATTCACAGTAATTGGTAATTTTAATCACTCTTTCATTAATTTTTGTGCCTTGAGCACAGCGAAAGGAATGAATGTTATTATGTCTTTAAGCTACTCAAGATATATGTATGTTCAAATATCATTTGATCAATCCGGCAAGACTTTTATCCAGTGTCACAAGCAGTCATTTGAATACTTCATCAGTGTACCTGAAACGATTAAAATAGATAACTTGAAGGCTGGAGTACTTGAAAATGATTTTTATGAACTTGTAATTCAAAAAAATTATGCTGCATTTGCAGCATATTATGGTTTCTGGGCCCAGCCCTGTAGGATCAGGACACCAACTGACAAGGGTAAAGTAGAATCCAATGTTGATTATGTTAAAGATAATTGTTTCAAAGGCAGGGAATCTAAAGATCATGAGGGGGTAAAGAAATCTTTATCCAAATGGCTTGATACTGTTGCCAATGTAAGGAGACATGGTACTACACATAAAATTCCCCTCAAAGTTTTTCAAACTGTAGAAAAAAAGAATTTGGTAAATCTGCTGAAGGAAGAATTTATCATGTCTAAATCTAAAATTTGTATATTTTCATTATATTTTCTGTTCTTTTTCTGTTCTTTTATAAGTGCCTTTACTTCAACATTTATAGCTCTTTTAGATTCTTTTAACTGTTCCTTGATAATTTCATTAACATCTATAAAGTCTATAATTCTGCTGTTTCTTAATAATGAAAAATCTTAGTGTTTTTAATATTTTTTAAATTGTAGGGTATATAATTTTTACAATAATGAAGGTAACAGAGAGATTAATAGACAATGATTATGTATTTGGAAATTCAAAAAATAAACATTGGACTTATACCAGTTTAAATAGATATATAAAGAAAAATATTAATGATATAAATGGACTTCGACTACACAGGATAAGATGTACAGTAGAAACTCTTTCGGAAGAAGGTGGAGCTTCACTGTATGAATTTATGCAATTATTAGGTTATAGTCAAACATAAACAACTGAATAGTATGGCCAAAAATAATAGAGATGGATTGCATAAATGTTTAACTAAAAGTCTAAATATGGTATAAAAAATATAATTGGCTACAGATCCAAAAAATAACATATAACTATGTAGAAAAAATGTATAGTTATATGTTAAAATTGCTATTATATAAGGTTGTAATATTAACATAGATAAAGATATAATATGTTATAAATCAAGGCTTTTTATAATATATGATATTGACAATATATTAAAAAGTAGTAACATAATATATGTATAAATTAATAAATATGCTCCTATAGCTCAGATGGTAGAGTAATTGATTCGTAATCAATAGGTCGCAGGTTCGATTCCTGTTGGGAGCACCAAGTTATAAGCTACATTTTTGTTGGTAGTAAACCAATGAAGATGTAGCTTTTTTCATATCTAAAATAATAATTGAAGTTTGCAGTACCCAAGTAGGTGCTGCATTTTTGCGTTAAGGAGGATTTGCGATGAGTAAACAAGTTACTGCTATCCCTTCAAGACAAAATCAATTTGATAAAAGATTAAAGGTTGCTGCCTATTGCCGTGTCAGTACTGAGCATAAGGAACAAAGACAGAGTCTAAAATCACAAGTAGCTTACTATACGCAGAAAATTTGCGATAACCCGGATTGGGATTTTGCCGGTATTTACGCTGAACAGGAATCTGGCACAAGAGTAGATAATAGAGATGAGGTTCAGCGATTAATGAAAGACTGCAGAGATGGAAAAATAGATTTGGTTTTGATGAAATCTCTTAGCCGCTTTGGGCGCAATACATTGGATGTTTTACTAATGCTTGATGAATTATCAAAATTGAATATTGTTGTCTACTTTGAAACTGAGAATATTTACTCTAATGATTCTCGGGTAAAAAAGTACATTACCATGGCAGCAGCGGCTTATCAGGAAGAAAGCAGACAAAAAAGTGAAGCTATCAAATGGGGTATCTGGCAGAGCAGTCACCACGGACATATAAAGTTAAACCACTCACAGTTTCTTGGCTACGGCAGAGATGATAATGGAAACCTTATAATCATTGAAGAAGAAGCTAAAATCGTACGGCTTATTTATGATTTGTTTCTCCAAGGCTATGGCTGCCGTAAGATCAAGAAATATCTTGAAGATTACGGTATAAAAACTATCACTGGTAAAGAGCAATGGAGTACATCAACCATTGACCGAATCTTATCCAATGAAAAATATATTGGTCGTAATATTACTCCCAAAACCCATATTCCTGATTTTCTCACGGGTAAACAAAAAGAAAGCCAAGGACAGATTGATATGATTATCATTGAGGATTCTCACCAAGCGATTATTAGTCAAGAGATGTTTAATGCTGTACAGAACTTAAAAGGAAATATTAAGAGCAAAGAGGTAACTATAAATGAAATCTGTTTCTGAAGTAGAAATTCTGCTATTTTTCAATGAATTCCAGCATAATACCGTGAATATTTCCATGATTTACACAGATTTAATTGCTTTATTCGTCATGGTGATATATAATATATACAATATTTATTTGGTAAAGGATATTTTTAATGGGTTATATGACAGCGAAAGAAGCAGTTGGAAACGGGTACTTAACACTACACTGTTTACAGGTGTCTTGTATTAATGGAAATAGAGAGATGTTCAATTTTGAATTGTCCAAAGATGCTTAAAAGAGCTAAGTGAGTTATTGATACAAAACCATTTATATATAAAAGCGTTATTACTTTTATATTGTTTCATTATAGCAATAATCACCAACTGGATTCGTGACATATTGCGTAAATTAAAATCATTTTTCAACAAACAAATTTAATGGGGAGGTAAGTTCTCGTGGCTAAAGTGACACATCATGTTGTACCAAACGACAAAGGTGGATGGGATGTTAAGCGAGGAGGTGCACAACGTGCAAGCGTTCATACAGAGACCAAAGCTGAAGCAATAAAGGTTGGCAGAGTTATTAGTCAGCGGGCTGGAAGTGAGTTTGTTATTCACGGTACAAATGGGAAAATTCAGCGTTCAGATAGTCATGGCAATGATCCATGTCCACCCAAGGATCAGAATGAGAGGTGATACGAAATGCGTTCTAAAAAGCCCGTATTGGCCTTAATGTACGATTTTGACAAAACCTTATGCACTACAGATATGCAGGAATATACATTTATTCCTAATGTAGGTATGACTCCGGGCGAGTTTTGGGAAGAATCTAATAATCTTGCTAAAGAAAATAAAATGGATGGCATTCTTGCTTACATGCGTGTAATGCTTGAGCGGGCTCACTCAGCCAAAAAAAGTATTTGTCGCGAGGAATTTGTAAAGCTTGGAAAAGATCTTCAATTTTATCCTGGTGTTGAAGACTGGTTTAGCCGAATAAATCGGATTGGAAGAGAATTAGGTGTAAAAATCGAACACTATATTATTTCTTCTGGACTTCGCGAAATTATTGAAGGTTCAAATATCTATAGATATTTTCGAGAAGTTTTCGCCTGCGAATTTTTGTACGATGAAAACCGAATTGCATGCTGGCCAAAGAATGTTGTGAACTACACAACAAAAACCCAGTTTTTATTTCGTATTAATAAAGGAGTACTTGATTTATCAAATGATGAGGATTTGAATAAATTCACTCCAGAAGATGACCGGCCAATACCATTCCGTAATATGATTTATATTGGTGATGGACTTACAGATGTTCCGTGTATGAAACTTGTAAAAGCAAACGGTGGATATTCTATTGCGGTATACCAAAAAGGGAAAAAAGCAAAAGTTGAAGAACTATTAAAATACGGAAGAGTTGATTTTTTGGAGTTAGCGGATTATTCAGAAAACGGCGAACTTGATAATACTGTACGAGACATAATCTGTAAAATGGCTATGGTGGACTCATTAAAAAGGAAAAACAGTGTGCAGTTAAATACAATAAGCAAGTAGTTTAATTTGTTCGTGATTGAGTTTAATAACAGGATGGGAGGATAAGCATATGGCGCAGTACCGTATAAAGCAAAGTAGGATTTTGAAATTTCGGTTACCAAAAGGATATGATCTAAATAAAATTCAGATTGGAATACCCGTGATGGGAAATGAGGCAAGTAAAGTTGGTCTACAAAATGTTGGTGATACTATATTGCCTTCTGGAAAATTTGGGTCTGCTTGTAGGTGTAATGCTTATGGCTATTCTTATCCTGACAAATCACAACCCCCAAAAAGACGTTATGTTTCTACCAACTGGATTCAACCTTTTGGAAATGCATATGCCTCATCAGTTGCTGTAGATATATACAAATCATGTTATTTGCAAATTGAAGTTCCTCCAACAGAGATAGAACTTGTATTGTTTGAGGATAAAAGCAAACGTAGGTTTGTTGTTGCCAATCTGACTTCGACTATAAGGAACAATTACTTGAAGGAGACTATTAATATTTTCCTTGAAATCTATGGTTTCTGTTATATTTTTAGCGATGAAATAAATTTTAGCGAAGTGATGAAAAGGCAGCGTTGCAATTGGGAGATACTTCCTCCAGGAGAAAAACCAAGTGTACATTTAACCAACCAGCTAAAAATGCAAGGGGAAAATATCGACACCTTTGATATTTCCCGACTAAGCTTCCTTGAAAAATATAAATCGGAGCAAATAGTTGAAGGGGTAAATGCTGACTTACGGACAGTGATTTAGATAGATTATGTTTAAGTTAATTAATAATCCTATTGTAGATAATATTTACACTGTAAATTAATGCAATACTATACTTAAAATGATAAATATACGTCTACATGAAATTTATGTAAGAATAAAAGTCTAAAAGTATCCTACAATGCTTTACTTAATTTAAATTTTGTTATTGTTGTTATATATCGTAAAGTACGAAATCAAATTTAAGCCTGTACTTTTTAATGCTAGAGTCATAACATCTATTAAACCACTTTTATGCCACAACTAAATAAGCTATATATTCTAACTACTTTATTCTTTAATTTTTTTGTAGCCCCTATAATTTTGCTTTTCTTATTTTTAGAACAATCTGCTCCTAATACTATCATCCATGTATATGCTATACATAGGCATAAATATAGGTTCTCAAAATATATTTGATCTTCTGTCCACGTATTTTCCATATTGAATCCATTTGACTTTAAATCTCTAAACATTTCTTCTATTATGAATCTCTTTTTATACATTCTAACAGCTTTTTTACTATCCATATTAGTTGCTAAATACCAAGTATCTTCTGATTCTTCTGCTTTACATACTGCCATGTTACATTTATATTCTTTAGAGCCTAATAAAACTCCATTGAATTTCCTTACAACTTTTTTTATAGGGGTTATATCTCTTAAATACTTAATTTCCTCTTTACCTCTTATTTTTATGAGCATATCATTAGTGCATCTTATACAATATTTAAAGCCAAGTGTATCTATGAATTTAAATAAATCTATGCTTTTAAAGCCTCTATCTGCAAGAACTATAACTTCATAGTTGTAGGGAGCAAACATCTCTTTAAGTTCTTTTAATCCCTGCTTTATGTGTTCAAAGCTTTTATTGTCTTTTTCATTATACCCAAATATTTTATACCATAAAGGAATTGCCCTTCTGCCAACTTTTAATGAAAACTTTAATATTAAAGATCTGTTATCAATGGTTGTATGATCAAATATTATAATTACTTTATTGTTGTTACTTTGTTTTACATATTTTTTTAAAACTTCTTCAACGAAAAAGCTATATAGATAATCTGGATTTATTGTTGACCTTTTAAAAAATCTATATATTCTTCTTATCTTACTTTCTTCAGTTGCATCTGTGAAATCATCCTTTAGTTTTTCAGAAATATCTGAGATTACAACTGATTTTGATAGTATTATCCCTATAATTATATAAACTAGATTTTTTAATCTTTTACTTGTTATGGGTAAAATTTCATATAGTATTTTTTCTAATTCTGTTGTAATATATTCTTGATTGTTCAACATAGCCAACTTCTCCTTTTTTATAAGTTTTTTTTGTGGATTCAACTTATATTTTAGGACTTGGCTATGTTTTTTTCTATACTTTTTTTATTGGTAATTTAACCCTTGGTTAACATGCCCTTTTTACTGTCCGTAAGTCAGGGGGTAAATGGTTTTAACGGATATTATGCATATATATTTACAAAATACTGTGTGTTGGAATTGGCGATTTATGGCAATGCAACTTATATTATCCCAAAAGAAAACTGGGAAGTATTAAGCCAAAAAACAAAGCAGGAATTGATTGATTCTAGAGTAGTTGTCGATAAAATTATACATATCGAGAAGTGGAAAAATACTATTCGTAAAACTTTTGACAAACTGGATATTAAATGAAAATCATGAAATTTCTCTAATGTTCGTATACTTGCTACTCCATAAAACTAGAGGATTTTGATTTTATTTGTTCTAAAAGGATGCATCTATTTTGTACTAATGACACAATGGAATCCTGTAATATCAACATATTAAAGGGTTCTATTTTTTATCATTTTTGTTGTCATCCTCCGTTTGTTGGCAATTTGTTGGCAAACTAGGACAAAAAAATTATCCGCCTTTTCTGCAGCTTCTTTCTGCATGTTAGGAAGTATACTAGCATAAGTGTCTAATGTCATTTTTACTGTGCTGTGTCCGAGCTTTTCACTTATTACTTTTGGATTAATTCCAGTTTTAAGCAGTAGACTAGCATGTGTATGTCTTAAATCGTGGAATCTTATTATAGGTATATCTAGTAGCTCATATAGTTTTACCTTCTTTATAACGCCATCTGGTTCTATTTTTTTATGGTTAGCTTTTTTTAGTATCCTTCTAAAGTTTCTACTTATATATTTTGGGTCATAGGGCCTTCCATCATTCTGGCATACAACAAAACCCCTACTGTCATAAGCAGATTTAAAATAGTTTCTATTCTCTTCCTGTCTAGTATACTCAACCTCCAATACGGCAGCTAAATTATTTGATATGCTTATATTTCTTATACTATCTGGAGTTTTTAAATCAGATAAGGCCAAACCATTTTCATCCCATTGGTATTGTTCCTTTACATAGATAATTTTTTTATCCAAGTCAACATTTTCCCATCTAAGACCACATATCTCGCCTTCTCTTATACCGGTTGCTGCGGTAATAACACAAGGTAAATATATTATAAGTCCTTGTATGACATTTAAAAATTTATTTAGTTGTTCTTTATCCCATATATTTAATTTCTTTTTATTGTTCTTGGGTTTACTTACATAAAAACATGGATTTATATATATCATCTGCCACTTTATGGCTTGATTGAAGGCTATATTTAAAAGTGTATGGAAATGTCTTGCTGTGGTACCAGATACCTTCTTTAAACTTTTTGTGTAGAAATCCTGTACATTTATAGGTTTTATTTTTGTAAGCTCCATTTTTTCAAAAGCCGGGATAAGGTGATCTTTGGATATATATTCGTAGAAGGTATATATATTATATTATCAACAGCAGGTAGTGGAATTTTATATAAATTTACTGTCCGTAGGTCAGGCTATACCATAGAAAATGAGAGTTGCCGCAATCACCATTGGAGTATGCAAATTGGCTTCAATATGATCGTCGAAAAGGATAGTTATGATAGCCCCCCGGAATACAGGCAATCACTACTTTAAACCAAAGCGAAAAAGTATCTTTTTTAATGACAGGCTGTGTTTTATCCCTAAATTGAAACGGAAACATTTTCTTCCAAAACATAACGACGACTGCAAATATTGCTCCAAGTTGAATGACAACAAAAAACATTTCATTAAATGCTTCGCTCATATTAAGAGTAATAAACTCGTCTAGGAGAAGCATATGCCCTGTGCTGCTGATGGGTGGCCATTCTGTTATTCCCTTTACAACACCAAGAAATATAGCTTTCAAAATTTCTATAAAGTTGAGTGCCATTATTTCAAATCCTCTTGTTTTTTGAGCGATAAAAGCAAAGGGGGAAACTGTTAAAAACATAAGTATACTGCCAAGTAGAAACTTTAGAAGCCACCCGATTGCAACACGCAAGTTGTAGCTCTCCATGCCAAAAACAGCATGATATAGCCCGGATAAAATTAGAATACCTACCCATGTTACCAAGGTGAGCATAGCAATCCAAAGAAACAGGGTACAAAACTTACCGAGCATAAGTTTTGTCCTTGAAATCGGTATTGGCAACATATTTTTTAATGTATTTTCCGTATACTCTCTGCTAAGCAAGTAGGCGGTAATCGCCACAAAAATCATCATGTTTGTTAATAGCATAATGTACAGCAGATTGTCATCATATCTGACGTATGGACAGTTTAATGTAAATGAATGAAACGATTTGCAGGATAAAATTATAAATAGAAAACCGCCTTAAAACCCTATAAAATATGATTGCAACCAATATCAACAGGAAGGCGGTTAACAAGTATGTTAAATACTCAAGAATATATTATCACAGAACTCAAAAAAACCTAGAATCTATGATTTTTTGACAGCACCTAGATTAAGGATTTTAGTAGCAATCATAATAGAAATTATAGAATCAGGCTCAGTTGTGTTATCAAAAATTGTGCAAGAATTAAAGAACGATTTCAGTGAGGCAACTGAATCAAGTAAAGTAAAAAGGATTTCCAGATTCTTAACAAATGATAAAATAAATACAGATATGGTTCAATACCATTTTGCAAAGACTCTTTTCAAGAAATATAAGAATCATTCTGGCAAGGTTCATATTGATCGTGAAATTACTGTTGAGCAAGCAATACTAATGGCACAGTTCCAAGGTTATAAAATCAAGTCAGCTTCTTAACCTTAACTTGTTTCAATATTCAATTTTTTGACCAGCGAAAGGTGGTCTATTTGTTATGCCTTCTTATACTATTAGTAAAGTGTACTTTCTTTTTCAACCTTTGCCTCCAATCACTTTCTACATTATAATAAATGTAGATGTAATTGTCTAAACTTATTTGGGGACTTGAGAGTTTCAGCTATTGACTTTTTATAGTTGGTCTTTCAGATTCATTTTTGAAAATACTTTCTATTATGTATAACGACTTACAAAAGAAAAAAGATAGTGGAAATTAAATTATTTTTTAGCAGACACAGCAGCATCTACTGTATGACTGGCAAAAATTAAAAACGACAGGCTTATCTTTCAAAGATGCTCCTGTCGTTTTTGTCCCTGTATTTACATGATTTTTTATACACTCCAGCCTAGACTTTTCTGCTGAATATTGTATAGTCTTTTATATAGGCCTTTATTTTTGATCAATGTATTATGGGTACCTTCCTCTACTAGTCTACCTTCATTTAAAACAATGATTTTATCTGCCCCTGCAACTGTTCTCAGTCTGTGTGCGATTACAATAACCGTTTTTCCTGCAATTAATTTAGAGATGGCCTGCTGAATCCATACCTCATTTTCAGGATCTAAAGAGGCCGTAGCTTCATCCAGCAGTACGATAGGTGCATTCTTTAAAAGTGCACGAGCAATTGAAATTCGCTGCCGCTCACCGCCTGAAAGGGTACTGCCGTTTTCACCGAGCATTGTTTGATAACCGTTAGGCAATTCATTTACAAACTCGTCGCAGCAAGCTGCTTTTGCAGCCTCCATCACTTGATGTTCTGGTGCATCTAGATTTCCGATGTGGATATTATTGTATACCGTATCGTTAAAGAGAATAACATCCTGAAATACAAAGGACATATAACTCATAAGATATTCTGGATCCAGTGTTTTAACATCCACACCTCCGATTTTAATCGTTCCCTTGTTTACATCCCAAAACCGTGCAATTAGTCTTGAAATTGTGCTTTTTCCGCATCCTGAAGGACCTACCAGAGCTGTAATAGCATCTGAGGGGATGGATACTGTAAGATTTTTGATTACCACATCTTCATGAGGATTCTTCTCATTATAGCTGAAGGACACATTTTCAAAATCAATGTTCCAGTTTGTAATATGTGTTTGAGTATCGCCCTCCATAATCGGTGTATTTATTAAAGTACGCATTCGCTTTGTAGCAATACGGTGATAAAATAGCTCTGGCAATAAGGTAAGTTCAACAACAACTGGTCCATAGATTCTTACAGCGATGAGCAAAAACATTAATAATGGGATGAGCTCAATTTTACCCCCTGTCAGTAGATAAACGCCAACAAAGACTGTAAGTCCCACACCAGCCTGTATAATCATCTGAGCCCCTGTAACAAAAATCCCAGTGCCAAATTCCATTTTAATAGCCATTTTCTTCATCAAACGCAAAGCGCTATCTAGTGATGAGAACTTGGAACCGTCCAAACCGCACGCCTTGATAACCTTGATACCCTCCAGATATTCTTGCACCTGTCCGGATGCCTTTAGCTTTGCATCCACATGTTTTTCTCCCAATTTATTCTGAATTTTTTTACTGCCTAAAATCACAAGAAGCGCAATGGGTACAGTGCAGAATATAGAAAGTGCAAGTCTCCAGTCAAATATGGCAAGCATGGCACAAATAATGGTGATAGAAATAGCATTGGCGCACAATTGCGGAATTATATGACTCAATACATGTTCAGTAGTAGAGCAGTCTCCCATGATATTCGTGGTAAGCTCTGATAAATCCTTGGAATTAAAAAAGCTCATGGGAAGCTTTCGTATATGCTCAGAGACGCTGATTCGCGTATTTTCAGCCTCCATATAAGAGGTGACGTAGGTCTTTTTATAATCATTTTTGCTGGCGATAAACACCAAAATTGCCGATATGATGCCGGCTCCAAGCAGTATCCACATTATTGTCCATGAAATTTTCTGACCCATGAGCGGTTTTAATAGTTCGGTAAAAATTCCAATGGTCACGCCAAAGGGCAGCATTAGTGAAAGATTGGTAATAGTACATGCTATTATGGCCTTCTTCAAATCGGAATAGCCTTTATCTGTAAGCATCAACATCTCCTTGAGATTAAGCATTTGTTTCGCCCCCCTTTCTGTTTATCTTCCAATCCAACATTTTGACATACATATTCCACATGGTGAAATATTTTCCTTCTTTTGCAAGTAGTTTATCATGGGTGCCCTGCTCGATAAGATGGCCCTTGTCAATCACCACTATTTTATTAGCACTCCGTATGGTAGACAAACGGTGTGCAATCATAACCACTGTTTTGCCATGCATTAGCTTTTTAAAAGCACTTTGGATAAGATGTTCATTCTCGGGATCTGAAAATGCAGTTGCTTCATCTAGTATAATGATTGGTGCATTTTTTACAATGGCCCTTGCAATGGCAATGCGCTGCTGCTCCCCTCCTGATAGATGAATTCCTTTTGTGCCAATTATAGTATCATATTTATTATGCAGCTTTTCAATAAATTCCTGGCATTGGGCGGCTTTGGCCGCAGCAATTACTTGTTCATTTGTTGCATTTTGATTTCCCATACGGATATTTTCCATAATACTCTGTTTAAAGAGAAATACATCCTGGAATACAAAGCTAACTTTTTCCATCAAATAATTTGTATTCATATGGCGAATATCCACCCCGCCAATTCGGATGCTTCCTTCCGTTACATCAAAAAAACGTGGAATCAGATGGGCGATGGTACTTTTTCCTCCCCCGGAAGGGCCCACAATAGCTGTAATTTGATTTTCCTCCGCGCTGAATGAAACGCGGGACAGGGCGTCAACTTCTTGTTCTGCATAAGAAAAAGACACATTTTCAAAAATAATTTCATGCTTTTCAGTTGTTCTTGGATTTTTGGGTTGAGACAGTGATTCAGTGTGCAGAATTTCATCCATTCGTTCCACTCCACCGATGATTTGGATGCCCGCTGGTAGAAACATACATAATTTTCGTCATAATGGTTGCGATGGAGGGTACAAAGATCAAATAAAAAATAAATTTGCTGGCAAATGGAACATAATCTGTTGTATTGAGTCCAATTAGAATACCTACTGGTATTAAAAATAAATAAATGTTATTTACAATTGTGATAAAGGCTGACATATAATTTTCCCAACTTAATGTATAGGGAATCACCATATTAGTATATTCCTTTATTGCTTTGTGCATCCTGCGAAAGGAATATACGGTTTGTTTGAAGGCTTTGACTACGGTAATGCCTCTTATATATTCTACAGATGCATTGTTCATATCTTCTAGTGAGGTTTGATATTTTTTCATCATGGTCTTTGCTCCATCATTTCCATAGGCAATCATTTGAATAACAAAGGCAATGACAATGCCTACGATTGCTGCGAGACCAAAGCGCCAGTCCACAACAAGTAAAATGACGAACATGACAAGCGGTGCAACAAAAGATGCTACCATATCGGGAAGTTGATGGGCGATAAATCCTTCGATCTTTTCAATGTTCTCATCCATAATCTTGCGTAGTTTACCGCTGCCGACTAAAACGTGAAAGCCCAGTGGTACTTTGGCAAGATGTGATGCAAAATTTACCTTCAATTCGTACAGTGTACCGAAGGCTGCAAGATGTGAACACATCAGAGCTAAAAAGTACAATAGGATATTCAAAATAATACCTCCAAAAGCAATCCAGCCGAATCCAATTGTCCTTTCTACATCGAGGGCTGAGAATTCGGGATATATTCCCATGATCTCCAAAACGATATAGTAAATAGCAATATACGGAATAAAAGAAGCAATAGAGGCCAGTGCGGATAAAATCACCGAAGTGATCATAAGCGGTTTTTTTGTGGTCGCAAGTTCCATTAGCCTTGCCATTCCAGTTTTCGGTTTTTTGGCTATTGCAGTTTTCTGTTTCATGGGCAACCTCTCTTTTCTAAAAAATATAGTTTCATTTCTAAACTCTGAAAGCGTACAACGCTTGAAAGCTTTAAGGAGTATCATTAAGTTAGTCTCAACTAACTTAATGATACTCCCTTTTCTCTGTTTTTTCAATCCCCAAAATAAATTTGATAGAGCTGTTGATAAATGTGGAAAATTTTTATATTCCTTGCTTACTCTAACTAAATTAATTTTATATAAGGAGGAAAAAAATGATTTCGTTAAACGGTGTGCAGGAAACTCTGTTAATACCCCTCGCCATTAAGGGAAGCGAAACCAAACAATTCAATGCAAGGATACATGATTTAAAGGTTGTGGAGATCATAGAAAAGTTGAATTTGGACACTTCCCAATATGATAAATTTATGAGCCAGTCAAAAATACAGATGCAACATTTAAATGGAGTGTGAAGTCAGGAAAAGAAGTTGAAAAACTTTGTGATGGTCTGAAACTTGTTTATGAAAAGAGTTTTAATTGTGAAATGAAAAAACACTCCTTCAGAGGTAAACTGTTTGCTTCTATTCCCATTATTTGAAATTTTAACGATCAGGCTTGCTGTTTTTAAATTGAATAAATTCTAAATGATAATAAAGATGCAGCCATTGAAACCTTAAAGAATGAAAAATCAAAAGCAGCATTGAGCAAAAATATTTTGAATATATGAAAAATTGTGTTGATGTGCCATCTTCAGCAATTGTAGATTGTTTGTGTTACATAAGTAAGATAATCTACCTACCCTCAACTTTTAGTTTAGTAAATACTATTGTCTTCATAAATGAAGAAGGCAGACCTGGAGGTCTGCCTTCTGTTCTTGATGTTTAAAATTAACGTAAATTTACTTTAAAGGCATGTATTACATGCGTTTTTTGACATTTGTTCTATACAATTTAAGAAAATTTTCTGTGATTCCACTGGAATACCTGCCATGATTTGTTTATTCCAATCTACAATTGCAGATTGGATCTCAGGAACGAGAGCCAATGCTTTTGGAGTTAAATAGACCTTATTGGCTCTTTTATCAGTTACATCATCCTCACGCCTCACATAATTTTCTTGTTCTAATTTTTTTATTGCTCTTGCAATAGAACCCTTATCTACTTTTAGTAAAGCTGAGATTTGTTCCTGATTGATTCCATCATTTTTGTAGATTGATAAAATTAGTAGAGAAAAACTACTTGCTCTCCCATATGCCTCCAATCTTTTGTTCATATAGTTTTTACGGTAACGATATAGAATAGATATCCAAATGTTCAAAGAATTTTGGTTACATGCCATTTTAATTCTCCTCTCTTACTACAGATATTATGGTTCGTCATATACATACTGTTTTCCTCGCATATAGGATGCAACTGCAGCGATGGCAGACATAACAGCTGAAATATAAAATGCAAGACGTAGACTCGACATTACTGCTGGTGCTATAGTTAATGGAAAAAAATGATTACCCAAAATAATTGTTTTAGTAGCTTGTGGAATAGTAGAAAGAGTTTGTTGATCAATGAGTGATCCCATTGGGTTATATCCTAGAAATGCTGCAAACAAAGCTGATGTAGGAGGCATGTTTGAAATCTGCTGTGCCATTGCTGATGAAATGCCAACATTAGTCAATCCATTATATAGGATAGAGGGCAAGTTATGTGCAAGTCCAAGAATAATAATTGCAAAATAAAGCGTCATACTTAAAGCCATTCCAGTATTTTGAAAGGTTGACCTCATTCCGGAGGTAGCTCCCCGTTGAGAAGCAGGAACAGAATTCATGATTGCAGTTGTATTTGGGGCGGCAAACATGCCCATTCCGCAGCCCAAGATTAATAAGATCACAATAAAAATGTTGTATCCAAAATTAGCTGGTAAAAGCGTCAAAAGGATAAAACCAAGTACTGAAAACAACATCCCGCCTGTGGCAAAAAATCGAGCACCATGTTGATCTGATAGTTTTCCACATAATGGTCCCATTACAAAGAAACCAATCATCATGGGTAACATATAAATACCAGCCCACAATGGGGTAGATTCAAAACTGTAGCCATGTAGTGGAAGCCATATTCCCTGTAACCAAATAATTAACATGAATTGTAAACCACCTCGTGCGATGGATGATATAAACAGACTTAAATTACCAAAGGCAAATGCACGATTTTTGAATAATTCTAGATGGAACATGGGCATCTTGACTTTTCGTTCGATAAAGACAAATGCAATAAGCAGTAATAAACCCAAACTTATTCCCAAAATCACAAATGGATTGCCCCAGCCCATTTTGGATGAACCATATGGCATAATTCCATAAGTTAGTGCCAATAGCAGTAGAGTTAGCCCAACAGCGAACGTACTATTTCCTAACCAGTCAATCTTTTGAGTTCTATCCGGTACAGACTGTTCTTTGAGTTTGATATACGCCCATATGGTTCCAAATAATCCAACAGGTACACTCACAAGAAAAACAAGGCGCCAATCAATTTCAGCAAGAACTCCTCCGATAACCAGGCCAAGCAATGATCCTCCAATACCGGCAATTTGATTAAGTCCCATAGCCATTCCACGTTCTTTGGAAGAAAAAGCATCAGTAAGAATAGCAGTGCTGTTGGAGAACAAAAATCCTGCTCCCACTCCTTGTAGAAGTCTGAACAAAATCATTAGAATGATGCCGTTTGATCCGTTCTCAGGAGTCAAATATAGTAAAATGGAAGCTACTGTGAAGACTGCAAAGCCTAAATTGTACAGACGTACACGACCATAGATATCCGAAATCCTACCAAAGGAAACCAGTAGTGTAGCGGTTACCACAGTAAATCCCATGAGCATCCACAACATATATGAAGCACCATTTGCTGATAATGGATCTACATTCATTCCTCGAAAAATTACAGGAAGTGAAATTAGAATTATATTGTTATTTAACGAAGCCATAAGTACACCAAGCGTTGTATTGGAAAGAGCAATCCATTTATAATGTTCCTTGCGATGTTTTTGTTTCATTGGCTTTTTTTCCCAGTAATAAATTGTAGCATTTTTTTATTTACCTTTCTTGAATTTAATTGCGATTAATAGCATTGCCTTTCAGGTAAATGAGGGGTAATTCTATTTTTAATTTGCAATTTATAAGAGATTATATCAAAAATTAGTTGTTCAGTCAACTAATTTGATTTATCCCCAAATTGCAATTATCTAATACTTCCAGTTTCTTCAAAGTAGAAGATAAGCACTATTACGTCTATAGGTAAATTCCTCTAAGATTCAGAAAAGCATTCCTTATGAGAGAATTCTAGCTGAACTTAAGAATTACTTGATGGTGATTATGAGTCAAAAGAAATTATTATATCCTTCTATCACACACATGTTGATTAACCATTTTTCACCATAAACAAATTTGATAATTATTGATATTTTTAAATAATAAGTCAATGCATACTTGAACTTCGTCTTGAAGTGTAGAATTAAGAAGTTTTCTAACAAACTCACAAAATGATAACTTAACAAATTTCAAATTTTGAGACACATTAACATAAGAAAAATGAAGTAATACATACGCAATTAAAGCTATAAAAAGTTGATTGTAAACTGCATTTTCACTTGTTCCAAACAATCTTTTAACATTCAAATTTTGCTTTATAAATCTAAAAAAGCTTTCAACTTTCCATCTTTCTTTATAGATATCTGCAATTTTTTCAGGTGTAATGGCCATTAAGTTAGTACATACCCTTATGGATTTTCCATAGAAGTCACTAAATTGAACAACTCTAAATCTATTTTCAGTTTTAGAAGAGCCTTCTCCAAGATAACAAGTAACATCCTTGATTATATTAGAATTTTCAGTTCTTAAACTTTTTATGTTTTTTGGATAACTTAGAGTTATATTGTCTTTGATTCTTATGACAAATGCTTGTTTTATAGATTTAAACATATCATATCTCTTATGTTTCCCATAAGCTCTATCTTCTACCAAGATACAATCTGTATTAATAAGTTTTTCACCTATTGGACCATCATGTTTGTTTGCAGTAGTTTCAATGACTTTTTGAGGCATTAAAGTATTTACATTAAGAGCCACATGCAGCTTTATTCCTGACTTATTACCTTTGAACTTTGCCCATTTCAATCTGCCTTCACCAACAGTTATAGTAGTGGAATCTACTGCTAATAAATCTTTTGGTAATTTAAGTATTCTTCGAGTTGAACGATTGCATTTAGTTATAAGAATCTCAAATAATTTCTTAGCTATTTTATAATCTACATTTGCTGCTTTCTTCGAAATTGTGGAATAATCAACTGCTCTTAATCCAGCTTCATTCATAAAATCTGAACCAGCTCTAAAACTTTTGTATTCATTAGTTGCTGTCGCTATAAAAAATTGAAACAAATCATATACTGTGAATTTTCTTGATGTATCCTTATAGCCTAAAACCGCACATACTGTAATTACTTCTTCTTTTTTTAAAAGTGTTTGAAATATATCAAATATAGTGGTATTATTTCTCATGAGGTCACTCTCCTAAACAGTAGTATTTTTTCTCAGCAAATTAATATTACCATAGGATGACCTCATTTTCATACCTTTTTATTTACGTATTTTGGATAATCAACACTCGTGCTTCTATCATATAATCTTGCGGCATTCATTACTACCAGTACGGAACCGGCATTATGTACTAGTGCTCCCGTAGTAGGATTTAACACTCCTAACAAGGATAATATAATTGCTAGTACATTAATTACCATAGATATTGAAATATTGACTTTGATATTGTATATGGTAGCATTTGACAACCGTTTTACATAAGCTGTTTTTAGTGCAGCTGCATCATTGATTCCATCACCAATCATACATATGTAATCACCTTCATTTTCTATTTCTGATATAATACGAACTTTATCCTCGGGAAGTAGAGAGGCATTTATTTCTGTAATACCTGATTTTGTGGCAATGTATTCTGCAGCATTTTTATTATCTCCTGTTAAAAGAACGGTGCGGTGTATACCAGCAGAGTGAAGCTCTGTTATTGCTTCTTTGATATTTTGTTTAAGAATATCTGATAAGGTAATAATACCTATTACCTTATGATCCTGATAGAATAAAAGAAAAGATAAAAACACAGTTCCGGTTGGCAGGTAAACCATACTCAAATACAGGACTGTCTTATCAAAGAAATATAAACTCTGGAAATGCCCACAAACAGGTCGTTTGAGCGGCATAATATGTAGTGTATTTATGGTAGGTACAGATTTAACAATAATATCTAAAAACTTTGATATTATACAAGGTATAACCCGTTTGCATAATAAGCTACATTATTAAAAAACTGGTCATTGATTTAAATGGCCTAAAGGCTATAATAAAAATATAAAATTTTATAGCTAAATTTTAATTATAATTGTTATGTTAGTTGTTTTAAAGGTTAATGAAAAAACTTAGAATTTTTTTACTTTCATTCTTAAAGGAGGAAATGATCCGATGGATAATCGTGAAAAAGTTAATCAAATTCTTAAGGAAACTATTTCTCAAGAAGATGCTTTTGCATTTTATGATAGTTTAGAACCTGTTATTCCAGATGAAATGTGGGGATTATGGAAGGGTTCGGAAATGAAGACTGGACATCCGTTCGAAGGACTTCTGAAAGCAGCTGGCTGGTATGGAAAAAGATTCGTCAATTCCGAAGAAGTTTATCCGTTAATTTTTGAAAAACAAAACGGAAAATTATATGCGGGTAATCCTACTTTAATTCCAATCACATTGCCATTCGATAAAATTCCTCATAGGATTGTGAACTTAGCTATGAAAGTAGTTGTTCCGATTCTTTCTACTAATAAAAGCTCGGCAAGATTAAGAGAAGTAAATTATAGAGGCAAAGTGACTTCAGCTATGGTTTATGATACAAAAGGGATTATTGATATTTTCAGGAAGGTGGATGATAATACGCTCATGGGAATTATGGACATTAAAGGAATTAAAACGGATAAATCATATTTTTTTATTTTGGATAGAGTACAGGAAGGTACAATTTAATGAAAAATATAGCTGTTATTACCGATTCTGCTTTAGGAATTGGTAGGAAAATTGTAAGAGAACTGAACAAAATAGATATAGATGAAATTTGGTTGATTGATAAGGATAAAAAATTGTTGGAGGATCTTCAAAAATAATTACCAATTGCATCCGAAATTATTCATATGGATTTGTCTGATAAAAAGTCATATGAAAAATATGAAGCAATTGTTAAAGAAGAAAATCCTAATATTATTTTTTTAGCCAATTGCGTAGACTATGGTATATTTGGTGAAATAGGCGCTGTTCCTCTAGAAGATGAATTAAGAATGGTTGAAGTTAACTGAGAAGCATTAACTGCTATTACGAATTTGATTCTGTGTATCTTGATTTTGTGGAAAGTGAATGAGATTAATGGTTACAGTTGAGCAGAAAAACAGAAAATATAGAGATTATGGTGAAGGTAGTATTTACAAACGAAAAGATGGGAGATGGATAGCAAAATATAAAGATGAAAACATGATGAAACCACATTATGAATATGGAAAAACAGGAGCAGAGGTAAAGCGAAAATTAAAGGTGTTTAAGAAAACTGTTGCTTGTGGTGTGATAGAAAATAAAAAGATTATGCTAAGTGACTATATTGGAGCGATATTGCAAGAAATCCAATGGTCAATGTCGTAATTCCGAAAAAAAGTCAACTCAAGGGTGCTTGAAAAAGCAGATATTGATAAGCCTTTAACTATTCATCAACTTAGACATACCTTTGCCAGCAGAGCATTGAAATCAGGTGTCAGTATCAGTGTTGTAAGTCAGTGGCTTGGTCATGCTGCTATATCAACAACATATGACACCTATATTCATGTATTTAAAAAAGAGAAAGAAGAAGCATTGGAATTGCTCGAAGCGATATAATACAAATTGGTGTGAAATTGGTGTCAACCTTGACAGGCACCACTAAAAAAGCTAGTATTTAAGCAGCAAAGATAAAAATACAATTCCGGTTGATAGTCCGGACGCAGTTAGGATTTAACTGTCAGTAACCTGCCTCCTAAGGTTGTCCATTCTTTAGTTAATTTACTTAGGAAGAACTTTATGAATATAGTAAGAAGTAAATTCACAGTATTTTTTGATGAATGTTTTTGGATAGGTGTTTGTGAACGGGTAGTTGATGAAAAATTAGAAGTGGCAAGTTTAATGTTTGTTATGGGAGGTTTTTAATATAAAATTTATAAAACAAGGTTTAGTTCATGAAAAAGTAACAATAAGAATTTTTACAACCGCTGCTTTATATCTTATGATTTTTTTTGGCACTTCAATTGTAAGTTATTATTTGCTGCCAGATGGTTTTTTGAAAAGTAAAAATTTTTTACAAAGCTGGGAAACATCAAAAAGTTTTATTGTTTCAACCATACAAATTTTTTTATATAAGTGGATTGTTTTGCTAGGTTTGTTTTTTGTGCTCATAGGTGCATTTATTGAAAGTTATGCAATTATTCAAAATTTATAGATAGTATAGGATTATATCTGTTGTTGAACTTGTTTAAAAGTGGAGCTAAATAGTTTCAAGTGAGGTGATTTATAATTTATGAAATCTAATTTTAATATTAGTAATTCTATTATTCGATTTGAACATGTATATAAACAAAGCATCATGGTAGAAGAAGTAAGGAAACTTTTTTTAGAATATGCGCAATCACTTAAAATAGATCTATACTTTCAGAATTTCGAGACAGAGGTTAAAGTACTGCCGGGAAAATACGGGACACCTTATGGAATTTTAATATTAGCACTGGTTGATAACAAAGCAGCAGGTACTATTGCACTCCGCAAAATTTCTAAAAATATATGCGAAATGAAAAGATTGTACGTTAGAGATACTTATAGAAAATTAGGTATTGGAAAAAAACTTGTTAATATAATAATTCAAGAGGCCTTAAGGCTTAATTATAGTTACATGAGACTGGATACTCTTGAAGCGATGAAAAAAGCTCAGGATTTATATGTATCCTTTGGTTTCTATGATATTGAACCATATGTATATAATCCAATAAAAGGTACAAGATTTATGGAATTGAAGTTAAAAGATTAAAACCAAAAATATAAAAGTAAAATAATCTATGTAATCTTTCAATATTATATAATTTAAAATTGAAAGATTAAGATTATTTTACAAGTGATTTATTAATTTATGATATTTGTCCCGAACGATTAATTGCAGCAATTAAAGCTTGAATAGAAGATTTTATAATGTCTGGGTCGACCCCTACCCCCCAATACAATTTATCATGACAGGTAATTCCTACATAAGATATAGCTTTTGAAGAAGAACCTTTTTCCAGGGCATGTTCTTCATAACAGGATATTTCATAGTTCACAGAAAAATATTGCTTTAAAGCATTGCTGACGGCGTCTAATCTTCCATTTCCCTTGCCATTTAGTACTTTATACCGCTTATTATATTCAATTGTAACTTCTGCAATTATACCATCTTGCTGCTTAAAGTGGCATTCATCTATTCTGAAAATGTGACTGGTTCCCATATATTCTGATTCAAACACTTCATAGATCCATTCTGGAGTTAACTCTTTATGCTGGGCATCGGAAATTGATTTGGATATATAACTCATTTCCTCCTTCATCTTTTCAGGCAATTGAATGCCAAAATTCTGTTTAAGAATATAGCTGACACCACCTTTTCCTGATTGACTGTTAAAGCGTATCACATCCGAGTCATATTTTCTTCCTACATCTTTAGGATCAATAGGTAAATAAGGTACTGTCCAATGTTTACAATCTTTTTCTTCACGCCAGCTCATACCTTTTGCAATGGCATCCTGATGGGAACCAGAAAAAGCTGTAAATACCAGTGAACCAGCATAAGGTTGTCTTTCATGTACACTCATTTTGGTGAGTTTTTCATACTTATTACAAATATTTGGTATATCGCTAAAATCTAATTTGGGATCAACGCCGTGAGAATAAAGATTCATGGCAACTGTAATAATATCTACATTGCCTGTCCTTTCTCCGTTTCCAAATAAGGTTCCTTCAATTCTATCTGCACCTGCCAATAATCCAAGTTCTGCATCACAAACTCCACAGCCCCTATCATTATGAGGATGTAATGATAAAATAACATTTTCTCTGTATTTTAAATTATTATTTATATATTCCACTTGACTGGCAAATACATGAGGCATAGCATTTTCAACAGTTGTAGGGATATTAATAACTACTTTATGTCCACAATCTGGCTGCCAAATATCAAGTATATTATTGCACACATCAAGTGCATAATCTACTTCAGTTCCTGGAAAACTTTCAGGACTGTATTGAAAAGAAAAATTGCCCTCTGTATCTGATGATAATTCTTTTAATAATTTGGCTCCTTCTATAGCTAGTTGTTTAACCTCTTCTTTTGTTTTTTTGAATACTTGCTCCCTTTGTGCAACAGAAGTGGAATTATATAAATGAACAATTGCTTTAAGAGCACCTTCTCTCCTTTTTCATAGTAATAAAAAAATCTTTCGTCTTCTGCTGATACTGCAGTTAGAGACGAAAGATTAAATCTTCGCTGTACCACTCTAATTTATAAATTTAAGTTTATATTTTAGAGACACAAGTTAAATAAATTTTATCCGAACGCTACCATTGCTAACGCTCACATCTTCTTTAAAGTGGGAGATAAGCACTGCTACGCGCCTGGATAAGTTCTTCTAAGGTTCAGGTGGAGATAAGCATTTCTCAATAGCAAACTCCACCTGAATCTCAGAAGAACTTGATGTCTTTCCCTTATAACAGAGGGTTTCTGTCTATATCTACTTTTCAGAAATTGCATATAGCCTAGTTCTGAATTTTGAGTAGAAGTTTCCAAGGCGAGTTCCCTATATTCTTTATACTGTTTCACATCAGCCAACAGCTTTCTAAAATTTAGACTATAGGTACTATTCCTTTTCATATCCTTTATCCTGTTGTATTTATTTTACATTATTTAGTCTTCCTTATCAAGAGAATTTTGTTGTTCTTACATGATAATTTATAATTACGGAATAAATGATATTTTTTAAGTTAAAATAAGTATATGTTTAAATATAAATGGAAGGTGTTATGCTAATATGGATGATAAATTGCTAAAAAATCTAAAATACAAATTAGAATCACAGAAGAATGAAGCGTATAATTTATTGAAACAAATGGAAAAAAATGAAACCATAAAATCCAATACTGAAATGTCTGCAGAATTATCTTTTTATGACAATCATCCTGCAGATAGTGCTAGTAGTATATATGATAAAGAAAGAGGAATGGCGTTTGAAAAAAATGAAAAAATTATTATAAGAAAAATAGAGGATGCTTTAAAAAATATAGAAAATGGGACTTATGGCATATGTAAAAAATGTGGAAAAAATATAAGCGAAAGTAGGTTAGAATCTATTCCCTACGCTGAGTATTGTATTGATTGTCAAAGAACTATTGACAATATGAAACCTGCGGAAAAAAGAAATAGACCTGTAGAAGAAGATGTTATTGAACATACTCTTGATTTAGGGTATGATAGCCAAACAGAATTTGATGCAGAAGATAGCTACCAATCGGTGGGAAAATTTAATAGAAGAAAAAATACAATTGAAGAATACGAGGACGAAGATGAAGAATATGTTGAGCCTATAGAAAAAATAAGTAACGAACAGTATAAAAATCAATTATACTAGAACTTAAATAAGTTTTGAGGTATATTAAACATAGTTGTAAAATTTATTTTTATAAGGAGAATATATGAATTCATATGAAAGTAAAGTTTTAAAAGAATTATTAGTTTGGCAGAAGGAAATGACCCAAAATTCCAGTTTCACAAATAATTTTACTAAGGGTATCCAGAAAAAATTAAATGGTATTATTCCGGAAAAAGCTAATGTCATAATTACTGGATCCATAAAAAATATGGTTAAAATAGTAATATTTACTTGCAAGTATATTTCAAAAAATCCACTTCACAGCTTAAGTTTAAAAAATAGAGAAAATCTAGTAAGGGAAAAAATAGAATCTTACAGAAAAGCTGCAATGTTAAGTGGAGCAGGAACTGGAGCAGGGGGTATTCTTTTAAGTTTAGCAGATTTTCCGATACTTTTAAGTTTAAAGATAAAATTTTTATTTGATGTAGCAGGAATTTATGGTTTTGATTTAAAAAATTATAAGGAAAGGTTATATATTTTATATATATTTCAAATAGCATTCTCAAGTCAAAAGAGAAGAAATGAAATTTATGATATTATATCACATTGGAAAGATCATTCTAAATCTCTTCCAATGAATAAAGATGATTTTGACTGGAGAACTTTCCAGCAGGAATATAGAGACTATATCGATATTGCAAAAATGCTTCAAATGGTACCGGGAATTGGTGCAGTAGTGGGCGCTTATGCCAATTACAAGCTCATGGATAAACTAGGAAACACTGCTATGAATGCATATAGACTTAGGATTTTAGACCATGTTGTTAATTGATAAAATGCAGTTTAATACATATAAGTAACTGAATTTTTATTACAGTTTTGTGACAGTGGTATTTAAGTATATTGAACTGCTTGATTAATTTAATGCAGCAGGCTATTACCTTACAAATTTAGTGGATTAAAGTTAATTATTAAAAATTAATTGAAAAGTGTAACTTTCTTCTGTATAATTGAGTGTATTATATAATACAATTTTATATAATACACTCAATTATACAGAAAATTAATTTTATTGTTATGTTAGTGCTCCTTAATATGTGTTTTTATTTGTTTTGAAGATTAATATTAACATAAAGAAGCACTTTTTAGTATGTTAAAATTAAAACTTTATAATTATAGGTAGGGCTATAAATTAATAATTTGTGAGGTAATGTATTATGGATAATGTGGATTTAGAAAAATTTGAGCGAAATCTATCTAAAAAGTTAAAGAATTCTATTGATCCGGAATTATATAATAAATATCAAGTTAAACGTGGTCTTAGAGATGCAGATGGTAGGGGAGTACTTGTAGGATTAACAGAAATTGGAGAAGTCCATTCATACATTATAGATGAAAATGAAGTTATTCCCATTCCTGGCAGTTTAATGTATAGAGGTATTAATATACAACATATTGTCAATGGTTTTTTAAAAGATGATCGTTTTGGTTTTGAAGAAGTTTGTTATTTATTGCTTTTTGGTGAGCTGCCTGATAAGAAAGAACTTAATGAATTTACAGAACTTATTTCAAAGTATAGGAATTTACCTGAGGATTTTGTTCGTGATATGATATTGAAAATGCCAAGTAAAAATATAATGAATTCAATGGCAAGAAGTGTACTGGCTCTTTACAGTATTGATGATAATGCAGATAGTACTTCCATAGATAATGTATTGAAACAGTGTATTAGACTTATAGCTTGTTTCCCTTTAATTGGTGTTTATGGATACCATGCTTTTTCTCATTATCATAAAAATAAGAGTCTTATTATTCACAGTTCTGAACCACATTTAAGTACTGCTGAAAATATTTTGCATATGCTTAGAAATGACTGTAAATATACTAAACTTGAAGCTAGGCTCTTAGATCTTGCCTTAGTACTTCATGCTGAACATGGAGGAGGTAATAATTCTTCTTTTGTTACCCATGTTGTAACATCTTCAGGTTCAGATACTTATTCAGTAATTGCAGCAGCTCTTGGCTCTTTAAAAGGACCAAGACATGGAGGGGCAAATCTTAAAGTAGTTGAGATGTTTAGTGATATGAAAGAGAATTTAAGGGATTGGGATGATGATGAAGAAATTGAAAATTATCTTACCAAATTGCTTAACAAGGAAGCATTTGACAGGTCTGGTCTTATTTATGGAATAGGACATGCTGTATATTCTATTTCAGATCCAAGAGCGGTTATTTTTAAAAAGCATGTAGAAAAGCTTGCTAAGGAAAAAGGTTTAGAAGATGAATATAGACTTTATGCAAAAGTAGAACATATAGCATCTAGGCTAATGAAAAATCTGTCAAAGGTTAATAAAAATGTCAGTGCAAATGTTGACTTTTATTCTGGTTTTGTATATAGAATGCTTGACATACCAATTGAAATGTATACACCTATTTTTGCTATTTCAAGAATAGTAGGTTGGAGTGCACATCGTATTGAAGAAATTATAAATAATGGTAAAATTGTCAGACCCGCTTTTAAATGTGTTTCTAGAAGACGAAATTATATTTCTTTAGAGGATAGGTAGACTATTTCTTGCCTTAATTAAAAATTGTAAGCATAAAATTAAATTTAATTTTTACTTACAATTTTTTGTTTATTCTGTATTAGATGTTAATTTAAATTATAAAATGTCTTAAAAGAATTCATTGCATATACATAATCTTTTACCCCTGCTAATTCTCTTATAGAATGCATGGATAATATAGGAATACCCATGTCTACACATGTCATATTAATATGACTGGAGGAAATGGGACCTATAGTTGAACCACCTCTTTCATCTGAATGATTTACAAATATTTGAACTGGAATATTAGCCTTATTACATATGTTTTTGTATATAGCACCGGACATGCCGTCTGTAGTATAATTTTGACTGGCACTTATTTTTATAATAGGTCCTTTGTTTATAATAGGTCTATTTGCCGGATCTGACTTTTCTACATAGTTTGGATGAAGTGCATGCCCCAGGTCACAGGATACCATAAAAGATTTTGATATAGACCTATAAAATTCATCTTTATTCTTACCTAAATTAAAAGCTATTCTTTCTAATAAAGATAATAGCATGGGAGAATTTGCACCCTGTTTTGTAGTACTTCCAACTTCTTCGTTATCGAAACATACCATTATATTTGTGCTACTTTTGACTTTAGCATCTGAAATGGATTTTATACCTGAATATACCATACTCAAATCGTCTAATCTACTGGAAGATATAAACTCTCTATTAGCCCCCATTATAGTCCCCTTCCCAAATTCATATAAAAATAAGTCAAAATCAAGAATGTCTTCTTTAACTACAGATAATTCTTTACATATAATTTCAGTGAGATAATATTTGCTTTTAAACTCATCATTTATAAGGGCTAAAAGAGGAAGCATATGCTTTTGTTTACTTAATTTAATACCTGAATTTACATCTCTATTCATATGTATGGCTAGATTAGGTATTATCATAAGGGGTTTAGCTATATTTATTAGCTTAGTATGTGGATAAAAAGGATCTTTACTTTTTAATACAACTCTACCTGCCATTGCAAGAGGTCTATCCATCCATGTATTTAGTATAGGGCCACCATATACTTCTGTGTTTATTTTTATATAATTATTTTCTACATTTATGTCTGCATTGGGTTTTATTTTAAAGCAGGGGGAATCAGTGTGAGCTCCTATTACTCGAAATCCATTCTTTTCTAGTTCTCCATTTCCCACTGCAAAAGCTATAAGTGCAGAATCATTCTTAGTTATAAAATATTTTCCACTTTTTTTAAAATTCCATGAATTCTCCTCTTTAATTTCAGTAAATCCTGATTTTTTAAGCAGATCTACAGCATTTTTTACTGCATGAAATGCGGTAGGACTTTCGTAAATATAATTTATAAGCTCTTCTGCTTCTTGAATTTCATAATTTTCCATAATTCCTCCTAAAAATAACTTTGATTTTAATTTATATTTTATTAGTCAAATTACAAATATTCAATATTATAGTTAAAATATTATTTATAAAATGTTAAAAAAGTAAATAACTATTTAATATATATGACATAATATTGTCACAATAATTATATAAAATAATTATATTGATATAGAATTTATCGGAAATTTTAAATAGTATAGATCTCCCTTATTAAAAAATAAGTACTGGCAAGTTGGCTAGTGCTTATTTTTTTGATAATATGAACTTTTTAAGTTAAAGAACAGTTTTTTCACCATCATTTCACGAATTTTGATAGAAATTTTATAAAAAATATTCGTATTATTTGTTGACTGTAACATTCAATTTTGATACCATGTTGTAGGAGGGATGCTACTTGAAGGAAAAATATGATGTTGTAATAATTGGAGCAGGCCCAGCAGGAATATTTGCTGCCCTGGAGATTACAAAATTGAATAAGGATTTAAGCGTATTGATAATTGATAAAGGTAGAAGTATAGAAAAAAGAAAATGTCCCGCAAGAATAAATGGAAAATGCATAAATTGTAGTCCTTGTGGTATCACTTCTGGCTGGTCAGGCGCGGGAGCTTTTTCAGATGGAAAACTTTCCTTGAGCCCAGAAGTGGGAGGGAGAATATTAGAGTATTTTTCAGAAGATAAGTGCATGGAATTAATAAAATATTGTGATGATATATATTTAAATTTTGGTGCTAATAAAACTGTATACGGATTAAACAATGAAAAAGTAGATAAAATAAAATATGAAGCAAGTAAATATAATATTCGTCTTATAGAATGTGCTGTAAGACACTTAGGAACAGAGCTGGCTTATGAAGTATTAAAGAAAATGTATTACTATATTTTAAATAATACAAATACAGAATTTAGTGAACTTACGGAAGTAGAGGATATATTAGTACAAGATAATGTAGCGGCAGGAGTTTTAGTTAAAAATAAGCAAGGAGAAAAAAGGATTTCAGCGAAATATGTAATAGTTGCACCGGGTAGAGGTGGAGCGGAATGGTTTTCAATTCAATCTAAAAAATTAAACTTGAAAACTACAAATAATGCTGTAGATATAGGGGTAAGAGTAGAAGTACCTAATTCCATAATGGATCATCTAACTAAAGATTTATATGAGGCAAAGCTTGTTTACTATTCAGATACCTTTGATAATAAAGTTAGGACTTTTTGCATGAATCCAGGTGGTGTTGTATCTGAGGAACATTATGATGGCACTATAGCGGTTGTAAATGGTCATAGCTATTCAGAAAAGGAATTGAGAACGGAAAATACAAATTTTGCTATGTTGGTTTCTACTTCTTTTACAGAACCGTTTAATCAACCTATAACTTATGGTAAATATATTGCAAAGCTTGGTAATATGCTTACTGGAGATGGCATAATGGTTCAAAGATTGGGAGATTTATTAAATGGTAGAAGAACTGATTATTCCAGACTTAGAAAGTCTACTACTATACCAACTCTGAAATCAGCAGTACCAGGGGATTTAAGTTTTGTTCTACCTCAAAGATATTTGACTTCTATAGTTGAAGCATTAAAAGCCTTTAATAATATTGCACCGGGGCTTTACAGCAAAAATACATTACTTTATGGTGTAGAAGTTAAATTTTATTCAAGTAAATTTGAAACTAATGATAAATTTGAAACGTCTATAAAAAATTTATATGCTATAGGAGATGGAGCTGGTATTACAAGGGGACTTATGCAAGCTTCTGTAACTGGTGTAGTAGTTGCCAGGGATATAGTTGATAAATAACTTTAGATATTCTATTAAGTTTTTTATAAATTTTTAACATTATTTTACAATTGAAATTATATTAATTATAAGTTTCAGGCTATATAAAAAAGGGGAGGAAATTCTCATGTCAGCATTTATTGTTTTAGGTTCCCAATGGGGTGACGAAGGAAAAGGTAAAATGACAGATTATCTTGCAAAAGATGTGGATGTAGTTGTCAGGTTTCAAGGCGGTAATAATGCAGGCCATACAGTTAAGGTAGGGGATAATGAATATAAACTTCATATTATACCATCTGGAATACTTTATAAAGATAAAGTAAATATAATAGGAAACGGGGTAGTACTTGATCCAGAGGCATTATTTCAGGAAATAGATTATTTAGAAAAAGTGGGAGTAGATATTTCTCCTGAGAATTTAATAGTGAGTGACAGGGCTCAGCTTATTATGCCTTATCATAAAGTATTAGATGGAATAAAAGAAAGATCCAGAGGTAAAAAAGATATAGGTACTACTGGAAAAGGAATTGGCCCTTGTTATACAGATAAGATGGAAAGAAGCGGTATAAGAGTTTGTGATCTTATAAATGAAGATGTATTTAAAGAGAATTTGAAAGAGAATTTGAAAATTAAGAATGATATAATAACAAAAGTTTATGGAGAAAAAACTTTAGATTTTGATTCAATCTGTGATCAGTATATGGGATATAGAAAAAAACTGGTATCTTATGTTAAGGATACATCTGTAGAGGTGTATAATAACATTAGAAATAATAAAAAGGTATTATTTGAAGGGGCTCAGGGTACTTTGCTGGATATAGATTATGGAACTTATCCCTATGTTACTTCCTCAAGTACCATTGCAGGGGGAGTATGTATAGGTGCAGGAATAGGACCTACACTTATAACAGGTGCCATAGGTGTTGCAAAAGCCTATACCACAAGAGTAGGAAAAGGACCTTTCCCAACAGAACTTTTTGATGATACAGGAGATTGGATCAGAAAAAGTGGACGTGAATATGGAGTTACTACAGGAAGAGCTAGAAGATGCGGATGGCTGGATCTTGTAATACTTAAAACCAGTAGTAGAGTCTCAGGACTTACTAATTTTGCTATTACTAAAATAGATACTCTAGGGGGACTTGAAAAGGTAAAGGTATGTACAGGATATAAATTTAATGGAAAAATTATAGATTATGTACCTGCTAGTTTGCAGGATTTAGCCAAATGTGAGCCTGTATATGAAGAATTTGATGGCTGGGATAAAGATATTGAAAATGCTAAGACATATGATGAATTGCCGGAGAATGCTAAAAAATATTTAGATAAAATACAGCAGTTTACTAATACAAAAATATCCATAGTTTCTGTAGGACCAGGAAGAGATCAAACAATAAATTTGAATAATATGTAATTTGAATTTCACCTTTAAATAAATTCTATTAATTTTTAAAATTTATTTAAAGGTGAAATTTTTATTCTATAGAAAAAATAAAAATTATGTTATAAAATAAGGTATAATAAAAAATAGTGCCTTTAAAATTAATATTAATTTTGAAGATATTATAGGGGGGAGAATATTGGAAAAATCAACTTTTGAAAAAGAATATGAGGTTCAATATTATGAAATAGATTTTAAGGGAAGATTACTTGTAACAAGTCTTATAAATTATTTTGGAGATATAGCTACAAAACATTCTCAGGTCATAGGAGGGAGTCTTGAGTATTTAAAAGAGAAAGGTATAGCTTGGGTTCTCTACAAGTGGAATATACATATAGATAGATACCCCCATTATGGTGAAAAAATTACTGTGAGAACTAAAGCTTGCTCTTTTAAAAAGTTCTATGCCTATAGAACTTTTGAGGTTTTGGATAAAGAAGGTAATATTATAGCTGGTGCAGACTCTGTGTGGATTTTAATAGATATTGATAGACGTAAAATACTTAGAATAACTGAAGATATGTATGAAATGTATGGTATAAGCGAAAAAAATAAGGAATTATTGTATGTCAAAAAAATAAAGTTACCGAAAAAATTTTCCATAGAAAAAAGTTTTAAAGTAAGATACAGTGACATAGATACTAATAGGCATGTTAATAATGTTAAATATGTGGATTGGATGATAGAAACTATTCCTTTAGATATAGTACTTAACTATTCTATAAAAAATTTAAACATAACTTATGAAAAAGAAGCTCTGTATGGTGAAAATATAACAATATACACTGAATTAAAGAAACAAGATGAAGGGTACATATCTCTACATGAAATTGTAGATAAAGAAGGTAAAAAGTTATCTGCTATAGAAGCTGTTTTACAAAAAAAATAAAAGAGCTGGTGAATTATTTTTCAGCAGCACTTTTTCCTGTCATAAATCCAGAACTCCAGGCCCATTGTAGATTAAAACCGCCACAATCTCCATATACATCTAATACTTCTCCAGCAAAATACAAATTTTTTATCTTTTTAGACTCTAGGGTTTTTGGGTTTATTTCGCATAAATCAATACCACCAGAAGTAACTTGTGAATTTTTAAAGGAATTGGTATCATATACTTTGAACTTCCAGGATTTAATTAATTTATATATATTATTTTTCTCTCTCCAGGTTAATTCATCACAGGGCTTATGGATATTTTTTACCGTAGCTTCATTTAAAAGTATAGGTATTACTTTTTTATTTATTATTCCTATTAAAGAATTGTAGATACTTCTATAATTAAAAATTCCCCAATGATTTTCTAAAAACTCTATTAATGCCTCTTTATTGAAGTTTGGAAGCATATCAATTTCTAGTTCAACTAACCTTTTATTGAGCAAATTATAAGAGGCCGTGCCGCTTATATTCAGTATAGGAGGACCTGATATCCCATAATCAGTAAATAGTAATTCACCTTCATCCTTTTCTTTTATTTTATTATCTATCAGTAAGTTTACACTGCCATTAAATTTCACTCCTGAAAGGGCTTTTAAGCGATTGTAGTCCAGCTTTAACTGTACCAGAGCAGGAATAGGGTGAATTATGTTATGACCTAATTTTTTACATATATTAAAACCAGAACCATTAGATCCAGTATTAGGAGCGGATTTACCTCCAGTACATAAAATAATTTTTTTGCATTCATATATTTCATCCTGACAAAATATTTTAAAATATTTTTTAGTAGGAATAACATCTTTAACTTCAGAATTTAAATAAATAGGAATATCTCTATCTTCAAGAGCCATCTTTAGTATGTCTAGTACAGAGGACGCTTGAAGTGAAAGTGGATACATCTTACCGTTTTCTAAAGTTGTAAGGGGTAATCCTAGAGAATTAAAAAATTTAATTGTATCATTTAGAGTAAAATTATCTAAAGTATCCTTAAAAAAATCAGGATTTTTACTGTGATACCTAGAATAATTTATATTTCTATTAGTTATATTACATCTACCATTTCCAGTTGATAATAATTTTTGCCCAATTCTTTTTTGTGATTCTAGAATTCCTACATCTTTTCCATTGTCTTTTGCAGTAATTGAAGCCATTATACCGGAAGCACCAGCACCAATTATCATTATTTCATGAAACAAAAATATACCTCCCTAAGTTAAAATCAAGTGATTCTTAAGTTCAGGTGGAGTTTGCTTATGAAAAATGTTTATCTCCATCTGAACCTTAAAAGAACTTATCCAGGCGCGTAGCAGTGTTTATCTCCCTTTGAAGAAGGGAGTATTAGCTAATCTGCGTTTGGATAAATGTATTACAACAAATATATTTTAGCTTACTTATATTTTTTTTTATATAGTTTATATTAAAAATCATATATTTATTTTAAATTTGTGTATAATATAATTAAATTAGAAGTAAAAGGAGAGACACTTATGGTAGCTTCTGAATTTTTGAATTATAAAAATTGGGTGGTAGCTGGTAATGTGGCTAATAATAAAAAATATGCTTTTAAGATATTGAATTCGCTAAAAGATAATGAATTTAATGTAGCAGGGGTAAACCCTAAAAGTTTTGAAGGAGGTGCTTATAAATCTTTGGCAGAGGTGCCTTTTAGTATAAATGTACTAGATTTATGTATAAATCCTGCAATAGGAATACATGTGGTTAAGGAAGCCAGTAAATTGGGAATAGATAAAATATTAATACAACCTGGCGCAGAAAGTGATGAAATATTGAGTTTTTGTAATAATAATAGAATAAATTTTGTAGAGGGATGTGCACTTGTTGAACTTTCCCGAAGATAGAGTACAAGCTAAAATCTTGATTTTAATTCGGCGTAAATAAAAACTTATATAATTTTCAAATTAGCGTAAAGTGTTGATATATAAGGTCCTTGGTAGAAATATAGAAAAAGATATTTAAGAATATAAAAAAAAGTGTTGACACTTTGGAAAATATTTTGTATTATAGACTATGTCGGACCGCTGGATAGGTTTGATGCATAAGTAGAGGCCCCTTGGTCAAGCGGTTAAGACACCACCCTTTCACGGTGGTAACAGGAGTTCGATTCTCCTAGGGGTCACCATTATTATATGGGCGCATAGCTCAGCTGGGAGAGCACCTGCCTTACAAGCAGGGGGTCACAGGTTCGATCCCTGTTGTGCCCACCAACATAAGGCTCAGTAGCTCAGATGGTTAGAGTGCCGGCCTGTCACGCCGGAGGTCGAGGGTTCGATCCCCTTCTGAGTCGCCATGCCTTGTAACATTTATTTGTTATAATAGGCCTTTAACTTAAATTGAGAAGTCTACTCTAGTATGAGAGAGTTACTTGATTTAAGTTAAAAAGCTAAATTTGTTTTAGGCCCCTTGGTCAAGCGGTTAAGACACCACCCTTTCACGGTGGTAACAGGAGTTCAATTCTCCTAGGGGTCACCATTGTATGTGGGCGCATAGCTCAGCTGGGAGAGCATCTGCCTTACAAGCAGGGGGTCACAGGTTCGATCCCTGTTGTGCCCACCAACATGAGGCTCAGTAGCTCAGATGGTTAGAGTGCCGGCCTGTCACGCCGGAGGTCGAGGGTTCGATCCCCTTCTGAGTCGCCATTTTGCTGGCATAGCTCAGCTGGTAGAGCAACTGACTTGTAATCAGTAGGTCGTGGGTTCGAAGCCTACTGCCAGCACCATGTTAACCCCATGAAATTGTATCATGGGGTTTATGTTTTATTTTAAATTTTTGCTTTTTATATTTTTTCGGATTCTTATGTCTTCTCCGAAGAATTTAAATAGTTTAAACTCACCTAATAATCTAGAGGAAATTCTTTCTGAATAACACTTTAAAAGTTCTTCCAAATCACAATTAGTAGATATAAGCATTTTATTTTGTTTTAGTAATTTTCTATTTATAAGATTGAACAATTCTGTCTTGGAAAAATCTGTTATCTGTTCTGAACCTAAATCGTCTATTATTAATAGATCGCAATTTATTATAAGATCTTCTAATTTATTATTTTCTTTAAATCGTATGCTTTTTAAATCTTGAATTAAAGCTTCAGAAGTTCTATAGACCACTAAAAATCCTCTGTCCAATAGTTCTTTTGCTATGCAATTTGATAAAAAAGTTTTTCCAGTTCCTGGATTTCCGTAAAATAATAAATTTTCTTTAGAAGAAGAAAAATTTTCTATGTATTTCCATGATGTAGAAGCTATTTTTTCTATATTTTTTCTAGGGCTGGTTGGTTCTCCTTCATTTTTTAAAGGGGAATATAATCGAAAATTAAAATTATCGAAATTATTTTTACTTAGTATATTCATCAAATCAGAATTGTTGTAATATAATTTGATTAATTTTTGCTTATAGCATAGACATTTTTTAGTACCTATGAATCCAGTATCTTTACATTTGCTGCATTTGTAAATCATGTCTAGATAATTTACAGGGTAATTATTGGCTAACATAAGTTCAGCTTTTTTTCTCCTTAGATTTCTAATTTTTTCTTTAAGCTCCCTTAAATATTTGTCTTTGTATTTTACATTATTTAATATATTTATTGATAATTTTATACAAAGTTTTCCTATCTGATTTTCAATATCTAGTACTTCAGGAACAGTTTTTCTGATCTCTTCTTTTCTTAAGTTTAAAGTTTGTTCATTTTTTTGTCTTATATTTTCATAAATTTTTGTTATATTTGAGTGATAGCTTTTAATCATTCCTATCCCATCCTAGTAATTTTTTTTCTAAATCTTTAAAGTCATAGTTTCTTTGTTTAAAATTATTAAAAGATCCTTGATTGGAGTTATTTTTTAAATTTTTATGATTAGTAGATACATTTTTTTTCATGTCTTTTTTTCTTATGTCTTTAGTAGTCTTAATGTTATCCTTATACCAGCTTGTAAGTATGCCATCAATATATTTAAAGTCTGCTTTATTTATTCTTTGAAAGCATATGTCACAAGCTTTATATATAATGTCTATAGAAAAGTTATAATTTTCTATCCATTTAGAAAGCAATTCTTCTTGGGGTTTCATTATTTCTCCATCTTTTATGCCAAGGTAATTTAAAATTTTTCTTATTTTAGTCCATTTATCCTCATGTTTTTTTATAAAAGCTTGGGCGTCATCTATATCCTTTATTTTGGCATCAAACCAGGATAGAGCAGTTTTTTCTATGTACCTTATATTAGTTTTGCCTTTTAAAGTACAATATTGCACTAATAAGAGTATTATTTCTGGAGAAAAATTTAAATCATTCAGCCAGCTTATGTACATTGTCATTTCTTTTGATGATAGTGGTCTCCCTATGGATTTTTCTATATCTTCTAACATATCTTTCACAGAGTGATTATTTAGTTCTTCCAGTAAATTTATATTGACCTCTTTTTCAGTTTCTGTATCACAATCAGATAAGTCTAAAAATTCTATATTGTAATTTCCCATATCATCAATTGGAAGCATTTTTATTACATTTTCCTCATTCCAATAATTCCATGCATTTAATACATCTGTTTCCAAAAGATGTAGAGTATTCGCTATTATTTGAGAGTTCACTCCTAACTCTCCTGACTTGCAATACTTTAATCCAAGAAGATATACTTTTACAAATTCTCCACGGGCTTTAGTCATATATTTATCTATGAATATATTACTTACAGGAGTATAGTTGCTTTCTTTTGTTTTAAACATAAATGTACTCATATTCTAATTACCTGCCTTTATTAAATAGGGTTTTAAAAGATGTATTACTAAATTATTATATCAGACTAAATACAAAAAGTATAATAGGGTAAAAGGTCGATAATCATGATAGATTGTTAGGGAATTTTAAGGTGCTGGACAGTTAAAAGTTTTTAATATATACTTTGATTATCAAAATATTTGATAATCAAAAATTTAAAAAGGAGAGAGTTAGATGAAATTACCTTCATTGATTATAGGAGATTTAAAGGCTAATATACCTATTATTCAAGGTGGGATGGGCGTGGGGATTTCCGGATATAGTTTAGCACAGGCAGTAGCAAATGAAGGTGGCGTGGGTGTGATCTCTACAGTTCAAATAGGCTATAGAGAATCAGATTTTGAAACTAATCATAAGGAAGCAAATATTAGAGCTCTAAGAAAAGAAATAAGAAAAGCCAGGGAGTTAAGTCCAAGAGGCATAATTGGAGTAAATATAATGGTAGCCATAAGTGAGTATGATGAAATGGTAAAAGCCTCTGTGGAAGAGAAGGCAGATATAATAATATCTGGGGCTGGTCTACCGCTTAATTTACCTAAGCTAGTTGAGGGAAGTTCTATAAAGATAGCTCCTATAGTTTCTTCTGGGAAAGCCGCATCTATTATAATTAGAAATTGGCTTAAAAAATATTCCAAAATGCCAGATGCACTTGTGGTAGAAGGTCCTGAAGCAGGTGGACATCTTGGATTTCATTTAAAACAGCTTCAAGAAGGTAAAGAGTCACTGGAGGATATAGTGGTAGAAGTTATTAAGGTTGTAAGAACTTTTGAGAATGGAGATAATATTCCAGTTATAGCTGCTGGTGGTATATATACAGGATGTGATATTGTAAAATTTTTAAAACTAGGAGCAAGTGGGGTTCAGATGGGAACACGTTTTGTAGCTACTGAAGAATGTGATGCACATATAAACTTCAAAAATGCCTATATAAATGTAAAAAAAGAAGATATAGGTATAATAAAAAGCCCTGTAGGACTTCCAGGAAGGGCTATAAGAAATAAATTCATAAAGCAAACGGAAGTTACTGATGTAATTACTTCTGATAAATGTTATAATTGCTTAAAAAAGTGTAATCCTGCCAAAACACCCTACTGCATATCTAAAGCTTTAATCAATTCAGTTAAAGGAAATGTTGAGGATGGACTTGTATTTATAGGAAGTAATGGGTATAGAGTAAATAAAATTGTAAAGGTTAAGGAACTTATAAAGCAGCTTATAGAAGAAGCAAAAAGATGCTGAATATATGTTAAAATAGATTATTTATTTAAAGTGGTGATTTAGTGAGCAAGGGTATAAATGTTATAAATGAATTAATGGTAGACATTTTTAACGATATTTTAGAAATAGAACAAAGGGCTCTTCAATATACAGCATTTGATGATTTATCTATTACAGAAATACATACCATAGAAGCCATAGGTATGTATAAGCCCAGAAAAATGACTGAAGTTGCCTGTCAGTTAGACATAACACTAGGTACCTTAACTAAAGCTGTAGATCAACTAGTGAAGAAGGAATATGCCCTCAGAAGGCGCAGTCAGGAAGATAGAAGAATTGTATATATACAGTTAACTAAAAAGGGGAAACTTGCCTTTAGAGTACATCATAAGTTTCATTCTGACATGGTTAAAGAAACTATAAGAGGATTTACAGAAGAAGATGAGAGGATCTTAATTAAATCATTAGAAAAACTTAATAATTTCTTTAAATCAAAGTATAATCTTAAAATTAAACTAAAGGAGAATAATAATGAATAAAGTAAAAATTTCAGGTGTAGGAAGTTATGTTCCACCTAAGATTTTAGATAATAATGACTTGTCTTTAATAGTAGATACCAATGATGAATGGATAAGATGTAGAACTGGAATAAGACAAAGGAGAATATCACTGGGAGAAAACACTTCAGATATGGCGACAAAAGCAGCTGTAAATGCTATAAAAAGTGCAAATATAAAAGTGGAAGATATTGATCTTATAGTACTTGCAACGGCTACACCAGATAATTTTATACCTTCTACAGCCTGTATAGTACAAAAGAATATTAAAGCTATTAATGCTACTTGTTTTGATATATCTGCAGCTTGTTCCGGATTTATATATGGATTGGATATTGGAACACAATTTATACGTTCAGGAAGATTTAAAATAGCTCTTGTAATAGGAGCTGAAACTCTTTCTAAAATACTTAACTGGCAAGATAGAAGTACCTGTATTTTATTTGGGGATGGGGCTGCTGCTGCTATTTTGCAAAGAGGTGGTCAAGAGAGTATACTTTCTATATATACAGGTTCAGATGGATTTAAAGGAGATGCTCTCACATGCCCTGCAATACCGGTAAATAATCCTTATGTAGATGTTGTACCGGATTTTCATAAAAGTGTAGTGGAAATGGATGGAAAGGGAATATTTAAATTTGCAGTAAAGATTTTAGCGAAAACTGTAAAAATTTTACTTAAGCAGGGAAATTGTACTTTAGAAGAAATTAAGTACATAATTCCTCATCAAGCAAATTATAGAATAATAGAATGTGCTGCTAAAATATTGAAAACAAATATGAGTAAATTTTATATTAATTTGGATTTATATGGGAATACATCTGCGGCCAGTGTAGGAATAGCTTTAGATGAAGTATATAAAAAGAATTTAGTAAAAAAGGGAGACAAAGTTCTTATTATAGGTTTTGGGGGAGGATTAACTTATGGCGGATTATTGATTAATGTAATCTAGTAAGTAATATTTCGGAGGATAAAAATGATTTTTAATAAGATAAGAAAAATTATAGCAGAACAGCTTGACTTAGATGAGAAGAATATAATTGTGAATACTTCTTTTGAAGAACTCAAAATAGATTCACTGGAATTATTTCAAATAATAATTGAAATAGAAGAAGAATTTGAGATTCAAATAGAAGATGCTGAATCAATAAAAACTGTTCAGGATGCAATAAAAATTGTAGAGGAAAAAATTAAAAATTAATATAAAAATAGGAGGTTCAGTTTATGATTAATTCTGTGTTTTCCAATATGATGGGAATAAAATATCCAATTATCCAGGGAGGAATGGCCCGGATTGCAGATAGTTCTTTAGCAGCAGCGGTATCTAATGCAGGAGGTGTTGGAATAATTACAGGTAATGCACCTCTTGAGTGGGTAAGAAATGAGATACATAAGGCTAAGGAGCTTACAGATAAACCTTTTGGTGTGAACATAATGTTATTGTCAGAAACTGCTGAGGCTGTAGCTAAAATGGTATGTGACGAAAATGTAAAAGTTGTTACTACAGGTGCGGGGAATCCTGGAAAATACATAGATATGTGGAAAAAGTATAATATAAAAGTTATACCTGTGGTGGCATCTGTAGCATTATCTAAAAGAATGGAGAGAGCAGGAGTAGATGCTGTTATTGCAGAAGGTTGTGAGGCGGGAGGACATATAGGTGAACTCACAACTATGGCATTAGTTCCACAGGTAGTAGATGCTATAAATATTCCTGTAATTGCAGCTGGAGGCATAGGTGATGGAAGAGGGGCAGCGGCAGCCTTTATGTTGGGAGCAGATGGAATACAACTTGGAACCAGATTTTTAGTTGCAAAGGAATGTACAGTGCCACAAGCTTATAAGAACAAGGTATTACAATCAAAAGATATAGATACTCAAGTTACAGGAAGAGCTACAGGACACCCTGTTCGTGTTTTAAGAAATAAACTTACAAGAAAGTTTCAATTGCTGGAAAAACAGGGAGCATCTCTTGAAGAATATGAAGAATTGGGAAAAGGAGCTCTTGCAAAGGCTGTAGTAGAAGGTGACGTAGAAAATGGCTCTGTTATGGCGGGACAGATAGCAGGACTTGTAAATAAAGAACAAAGTTGTAGTGAGATAATAGAAGAGATATTTAAGGAATTTCAACTTAGTGTAGAAAAAATAAATAATATGTTTCAAAAATAATATTTGGAGGTAAGCATGGGTAAAATAGCATTTTTATTTTCGGGTCAGGGAGCACAATATTTAGGTATGGGAATAGATCTCTTTAAAAATATGGATGTATGTAAAAAGATATTTCAAGATGCAGATGATACATTAGGGTTTTCCATAAGTAATATATGTTTTGAAGGTCCTGAAGAAGATTTAAATAGAACTGAAAATACTCAACCTGCAATTTTAACAACCAGTATAGCGGCTTTAAGAGCCTTAGAAAGTTTTGATATTAAGGCTGATATCACTGCTGGGCTGAGTCTGGGAGAATATTCAGCTCTTGTATGCAGTGGTATTATTGGATTCAAGGAAGCTGTGGCTTTAGTGAAAAAAAGAGGGAAATATATGCAAGAGGCAGTTCCAGAAGGTATGGGTACTATGGCTGCTATTATGGGATTAAATTATTCAGATGTGGAAAAAATATGTAATGACTGCAGCTATTTAGGAACAGTAGAACTTTCAAACATTAATTGTCCAGGTCAAGTTGTAATTGGAGGAGAAATAGAAGCAGTGAAAGCTGCCTGCAGCATAGCTAAGGATAATGGAGCACTTAAGGTAGTAGAACTTACTGTTAGTGGACCTTTTCATACATCTATGTTGAAAACTGCTGCAGAAAAATTAGAAAAAGAACTAAAAAATGTATATATGGGTCAGTGTTCTATTCCAGTTGTAACAAATGTAACTGGAGAAATAGTCCAAAAAGTTCAAGATATAAAACCTTATCTGAAAAAACAGGTCATGAGTACAGTACTTTTTGAAAAAAGTATAAATACCATGATGGAATTCGGAGTGGATACTTTTGTAGAAATAGGTCCTGGAAGAGTATTAAGTGGATTTGTAAAAAAAGTAAATAGAAAGGTTCTTACGTTGAATGTTCAAGACATTAAATCCTTAAACAGTACTGTGGAAAAATTAAAGAATAGATAGGAGAGGTGAAATGGATAATTTAAATAAAAAAGTAGCTTTAATCACAGGAGGCGCCAAGGGCATTGGAAAGGCTATTACGCTTAAATTAGCAGAAGAGGGGTTTGATATAGTAGTTAACTACAGGAGTAGTTCAAATCTTATAGAAGGATTAATAGAGGAAGTTGAACAAAGAGGAAGTAAAGCTATTGCTATTCAAGGGGATGTAAGTATATTTGAAGATGCGAAAAATATTATGAAAGAGGCAGTTAATGCCTTTGGAAGAATAGATGTATTGGTAAATAATGCTGGAATAACTAAGGATGGATTAATACTTAGAATGAAAGAAGAAGATTTTGATCAGGTTATAAAGATAAATTTAAAAGGAACATTTAATTGTATAAGACATGTAAGTCCAATAATGGTAAAACAGCGAAGTGGAAAAATAATAAATATATCTTCGGTGGTAGGTATAACAGGTAATGCAGGACAGGTAAACTATTCTGCAGCAAAGGCAGGAATAATAGGAGTCACCAAATCTACAGCCAGAGAATTGGCTTCAAGGGGAATAAATGTAAATGCTGTGGCACCAGGATTTATAAGGACGGATATGACAGAAAGTCTATCGGAAAAAGTGAAGGAAAACACATTAAATAGCATACCATTAAAAAGATTTGGAACAGCTGATGATGTAGCAAATGTAGTAGCCTTTTTAGCTTCTTCAAGTGCAGATTATTTAACAGGACAAATAATAAATATAGATGGCGGAATGGTAATGTAAACTTTTAAAGGTTAGGTGAAATGTATGAAAAAAAGAGTTGTGATTACAGGACTTGGGGCAGTTACGCCCGTAGGAAACGATGTAAATACTTTTTGGAATAATATAAAAAATGGTGTTTGTGGAATAGATTTTATTAAGTCATTTGATACAAAAAATTTTAAATCAAAGTTGGCAGCAGAAGTGAAAGACTTTGATCCTGGAAAAGTTCTTGACAAAAAAGAAGTTAGAAGACTGGATAAATTTTCACAGTTTGCCATGGTATCAGCTCTGGAAGCATTAGAGGATTCAGGACTTGATCTTGATACCGTAGATAAATATAGGTTTGGAGTTTTGGTAGGGTCTGGAATAGGAGGGATAGGTACTATAGAAAAAGAACATGATACTCTTAGAGAAAAAGGTCCTGGCAGAGTTCGTCCGATATTTATACCTATGATTATAGGCAATATGGCAGCAGGCAATATAGCTATAAAGTTTGGAGCCAAAGGAGTATGTACTACAGTTGTTACAGCCTGTGCTACAGGTACAAATGCAATTGGTGAAGCTTACAAAATGATTGAAGATGGCAGGGCGGATGTGATGATTGCAGGAGGTGCAGAGGCATCTATAACACCTCTTTCCATAGCAGGTTTTATATCCCTTACGGCACTTAGTAGAAGTGATGATCCAAAAAGAGCATCTATCCCCTTTGATAAAGAAAGAGGAGGATTTGTTATGGGAGAAGGGGCAGGAATTGTCATACTTGAATCACTGGAACATGCAAAGAAAAGAAATGCAAATATATATGCTGAGGTAGTAGGGTATGGTTCAACTTGTGATGCCTATCATATAACGGCAGTAGATCCTGAGGGAGAAGGCCCTGCAAGAGCTATGAAAATTGCAATAGAGGAAGCAGGAATTGATAGAGGTGAAGTTTCCTACATAAATGCCCATGGTACAGGTACCCCAACTAACGATAAATCAGAAACTAAAGCTATAAAATTAACCTTTGGAGATAAAGCCAAAGGTATACCGGTAAGTTCAACTAAGTCTATGACAGGACATCTTTTAGGGGCGGCAGGGGCTATAGAGGCTATAATATGTGTTAAGTCTGTTCAAAATAATTACATTCCACCTACCATAGGCTATAGAGAGGTGGATGAGGAATGTGATCTTGATTATGTTCCAAATGAAGGAAGAGCTGCAGAAGTTAAGTATGCAATGTCTAATTCATTTGGATTTGGAGGCCATAATGCAGTAATTTTATTAAAAAAGTGGAGTGAATAATATGGACGTTAAGGCAATTGAAAATATTATAAAGACTATGGATAATTCACAACTGGGATATTTAGAAATTAATTGGGAGGGAATATCCATAATAATGAAAAAACAAGGGGAAGAAGGCAACATAAAAAATATAAATATTTTGGGAGAGAATAAGGAAAAACTAAATACTATTTCACAAAATTATGAAGATAAAATAATAAAAACAAGAGAAGAAAAAATAGATGAATTAGAGATTACAAAGAGCGAACTAGCTACTGAAAAAGACGATTCTATAAAAGAAATAGCAGCACCTATAGTAGGCACCTTTTATAGTTCACCTAGTCCTGACAAACCTCCCTTTGTAAATATAGGATCTAAAGTAAAAAAGGGAGATGTTCTTTGTATAATAGAAGCTATGAAGCTTATGAATGAAATTCAGAGTGAAGTAGAGGGAGAAGTAGTGGAAATCTTAGCTAAAAATGAGCAGATGGTAGAGTATGGACAGCTTATTTTTAAGATAAAAACTAGTAATTAAAAGGAGGAGCACATATGGAAGAACAATTCAAAGTGGATTTTGGAGTACAGGATATAAAAAATATTATTCCTCATAGATATCCCTTTTTATTAATAGACAGGGTAAGTTATATGGAGCCGGGAAAAAAAGTTATAGCTTATAAAAATGTTACCGCAAATGAGTATTTTTTTCAGGGACACTTTCCAGAAATGCCTGTAATGCCAGGGGTGCTTATAATAGAGGCACTAGCTCAAGCAGGGGCTGTAGCTATTTTAAGCAAAGAAGAATTTAAAGGTAAGATAGCTTTTTTTGGTGGTATAAATAAAGCAAAGTTTAGAAAAAATGTAGTACCTGGAGATACTTTGAAATTGGAAGTAGAAATAGTAAGAATTAAAGGTCCTGCAGGAATAGGAAAGGCAATAGCTTATGTAGGAGAAAAAAAGGCTGCAGAAGGAGAATTGATGTTTATGATAGGGGACAAAAATTAAATTGTCAGGGAGTTGAGTTTTAGAAGTGTTTAATAAAATTTTGATTGCAAATAGAGGAGAAATAGCAGTTAGAATAATTAGAACCTGTAGAGAAATGGGTATAGAGACTGTAGCAGTATATTCAGAAGCAGATAAAGATGCTCTTCATACACAAATGGCAGATGAAGCCATTTGTATTGGTCCTGCTGCACCAAGAGAAAGCTATTTAAATATACAAAATATAATAAGTGCTACAGTTTTATCTGGTGCAGAGGCTATTCATCCTGGATTTGGTTTCTTATCTGAAAATAGTAAATTTGCCAGAATATGCGAAGAATGCAATATTATTTTCATAGGACCTACTGCAGAGTGCATTGAAAATATGGGTAATAAATCCAATGCTAGAAATATAATGAGTAAAGCAAAAGTTTCTATAATACCGGGTTCAGGAAAGGCCATAGATTCAAGTGATGAACTTTTAGAAGTGGCTAAGGATATAGGGTATCCTGTTATGATAAAAGCCTCCGCTGGAGGTGGAGGACGAGGCATAAGAATTGTGCATAAAGAAGATGAACTTATAAAAAATTATGAAAATGCTAAAGCTGAAGCAAAAGTAGCTTTCGGAGATGATACCATATATCTTGAAAGATTTATAGAAAATCCAAAGCATATTGAGGTTCAGATACTTGGAGATAATTTTGGAAACATAGTTTATTTAGGAGAAAGAGATTGTTCCATGCAAAGAAGAAATCAGAAACTTTTAGAGGAGGCTCCTGGAAAAGTCATAACGGAGGAGCTTAGAATGTCTATGGGTGAAATGGCTATAAGAGCAGCTAAAGCTGTAAATTACAATAATGCTGGAACTGTTGAATTTCTTTTAGATAGAAATGGGGAATATTATTTTATGGAAATGAATACCCGTATACAAGTAGAGCACCCTATAACTGAAATGATAACAGGTATAGACCTTGTAAAAGAACAGATAAAAATTGCAGCAGGAGAGAAGTTAAGTTTTTCACAAGAAGATATAAAAATAAATGGGCATTCCATAGAGTGTAGGATAAATGCAGAAAATGTGGAAAAAGGTTTTATGCCTTCCCCTGGGAAAATAACTGAACTATATGTTCCTGGAGGACCTAATGTTAGAGTAGATAGTGCAGTGTATTCAGGATATAATATTCCACCCTATTATGATTCCATGATAGCAAAGCTTATTGTATATGGTAAGGATAGAGAGGAAGCTATATACAGGATGAGAAGGGCTTTAGGTGAATTTATTATAGAAGGAGTAAATACAAATATAGATTTTCAATTTGAACTAATAAGTAGTGATGAATTTATAAAGGGAACCTACGACACAACATTTATAGAGAAGAATTTTAAATATTAATAAAGAATTTAAGAGCAGTGAGCGCATATTAAGTAGAGTTTATTTTTTCAATGTTTTACTATATAATAAATTAAATGGTAATTTAATTAACTGGTGATTTTATAAAAGAGGTGATAGGGAGCTTGTTAAATAAATTCTTTAAAAAAACTAAGTATATTACAGTTAGTCAACGAGCTTTAAAGGATATTCATGATGATCTTAGTAAGAAGCCCAGTATACCAAATGGTATGTGGGTAAAGTGTGATGGCTGTGGTAAGGTATTATATAAGAATGATATGGAGAAAAATAATAAGGTATGTTATTACTGTGGTTACCATTTTAGAATGAGTGCATTAGAACGAGTAGATCTTATCTTGGATAAAGAAAGTTTTTATGAATTTGATAAGGATATGATTACTGCTGATCCAATAGAATTTAAAGGGTATAAAGATAAAATTAAAAATATTCAAAAGAAAACCGGTATAAAAGAAGCTGTAATAACAGGCAAAGGTACTATAGGACAAGAACCGGCTATAATATGTATTATGGATAGTAATTTTATGATGGGAAGTATGGGTTCTGTGGTAGGGGAGAAAATTACCAGAGCAGTAGAAAAAGCTATAGAATTAAAATTACCGCTAATTATTTTTACAACTTCTGGGGGAGCAAGAATGCAGGAAGGAATTTTTTCACTAATGCAAATGGCAAAAGTAAGCGGCGCGATCAATAAACTGAATGAGGAAGGACTTTTATATGTATCGGTACTTACAGACCCTACAACAGGGGGGGTAACAGCTAGTTTTGCCATGCTTGGAGATATAATTTTAGCGGAACCTGGTGCTCTTGTAGGATTTGCAGGAAAAAGAGTAATAGAACAGACTATAAGGCAAAAACTTCCTGAGGGGTTCCAAAGAGCAGAATTTCTACTACAACATGGATTTATTGATAATATAGTCTCCAGAGAAAATTTAAAAGAAACTTTGAGAAAAATATTAGTTATTCATAGTAGAAATAGCTAGCATTAAAAAATTGTTTATAAATAGGTACTATTTTTATTTTATTATAAGTTTTTTAGATGAAAGGAAGTTTTGTATGGAAAAGTTAGGAAAGGTGCAAAAAGCTCTCAATAAAAAACTTGAAGGAAAAAATGCCTGGAACAGGGTAACTCTGGCGAGAATGATTGAGAGACCTACTTCTTTAGATTATATATGTAAGATATTTGATTCTTTTATAGAATTTCATGGAGATAGATATTTTGGAGATGATCCTTCTGTAGTAGGAGGAATTGCATTATTAGAAGGAGAGCCTGTAACTGTAATAGGTCAACAAAAAGGTAATAATACCAATGAAAATATAAAAAGAAATTTTGGCATGCCGGAACCCGAGGGATATAGAAAAAGTTTAAGACTTATGAAACAGGCTGATAAATTTTATAGACCTATTATATGTTTTGTAGATACCCCAGGAGCTTTTTGCGGTGTAGAAGCAGAAGAAAGGGGACAGGGTGAGGCCATAGCTAGAAATTTAATGGATATGTTTAAATTAAAGGTACCTATAATATCTATAGTAATTGGAGAAGGAGGAAGTGGAGGAGCGCTTGCTTTTGCTGTTGCAGATTCAGTGTGGATGCTTGAAAATTCAATATATTCTATTTTATCTCCGGAAGGATTCGCAGGTATACTCTGGAAGGATGCATCTAAATCCAAAGAAGCTGCAGAGGTTATGAAGATTACAGCTCAGGATTTAATAAAATATGGTATAATAGATAAAGTACTAAAAGAACCTTCAGGGGGAGCACAAAAAGATGTAGATACAATGGTTAAAACTATAAAAGAAGAGCTTGTAAAAAAATTAGATATACTTAAAAAGTGTTCTATAGATGAGTTGCTTCAACATAGATATAATAAGTTTAGAGATATGGGTGAATTTATAGAATAAGATATTTTTAATTTTAGGTGTTAAGTATATGCAAAAGAATATATATTTTAAGTGAAGAGTCTAATAATAAAAATAACTACAAAGAATAGACTAAACTATTCCTTTGTGTAGTTATTTTTATTTATGTGAATTTTTATCCTAATGCTACCATTTTATCCAAAGTTGGAGATAAGCACTGATACGCGCCTAGATAAGTTCTTCCCCTAAAGGATAACGTATTCTAAGTGCTAAAGACACTAAGAATACTGTTAATAAGGTTCAGATGGGATAAGCATTTCTCATAAGCAAACTCCACCTGAACCTTAAAATCACTTGATGGATTATACAGTAGTTGGTGGAGTAAAAGTTCTATTTGCCAGTTCCTGGTCGTATAAGTAAAGTGCGGCAGGATTATCACCTATTCTTTTTAATGCCTGTATAGCATTATTAAAAGTATCTTCTTCTTCAACTTGCTCATCTATAAACCATTGAAGAAAACCTATTGAAGCATAATCTTTATCTTCTCTGGCTATTTCCATTAAATTATTAAATCTTTGTGTAACTTTTTGTTCGTGGGCTAAAGCTGCTTCGAAGGCTGCCAGAGGTGATTCATAATTATTTTCAGGATCTGGGAAACCTTTTATAATAACCCTGGCGCCTACTTGATTTAAATAATTGAAAAGTTTTGTAGCATGAAAATTTTCTTCTTCTATTTGAACTTTAAAAAAATTTGTAAAGCCGTTTAGATTTTGTCCTGCAAAATATGCTTGCATAGCTAAGTAAATATTAGCAGAGTAGTACTCAAAATTTATTTGATCGTTTATAAAATTTGTTAATCTTTCGCTTATCATAGCAACACCGTTATTAAAACTTATAAAAACTGTTTTTTATAATTGTTTTAAAATAACAGTTTACACCTCCTTATAAATTTTAATTTTTAATAGTTATTAAATTAAAGTATATATTCATAATAGCATACTTTAACTAAGGTTTAAATAGTTTGTAAATTTTAGGTTTGTTTATGGCAATAATTTCTCAAGATCCAGCATACCAGAACCCTGACAATATTTTGTCATATCTAAAGAATTACAGCATACTTTTAAAAGGGAGGTTAAATCTTTAAATGTAAGTTCGGGATTATTTTCATACATAAGAGAACAGACACCACTTATATAAGCGGCAGCACAGGAAGTTCCGCTATAGCATGTATAGGGTTTTTCTAATACTTTAGGATATAATTTCATTCCATTTCTTTCAGAAATATAACTTGTATTTGCATTTATAGAACATATGTTTACAGAGGCGGCAGCCAGATTGGGTTTTTCTATTTTGTTAATAGGGCCACAAGAAGAGTACTTATACGGTTTTTGAATTTTAGAGGTTGTGTCTATGCCTGCTACAGTTATACAATTCTTTAAGGTAGCTATACCTCGCATACTACCCTCTGAATCGCCTTGATGTCCTGTGGGAACTACAACAGTTATATTTGATTTTACAGCTTCTTCAAAAAATTTTTCAAATAAGGATAGTATAAAATAATCATTTATTTCTAATTCGAAAGGTAGACAAATCACTTTTATATTTTCATCAATACTTTCTTGCATTAATAATTGAAGTGAAAATAAAATATCAGATATATAACCTTTCCCAATAGAATTAAAAGCTTTCACAGAATAAATACTACTACCCTCTGCAATGCCTCTGTATAGACCCTTAGATTGAATACCACTTCCGCATATAATTCCACTTATAAAAGTGCCATGACCGTTATCGTCATAGGGATATTTATAATTACCTACCAAATCTACAAACTTTTTTATTTTATTTTTAGGATTTAAAAGATCTGAATGTGGGTAAGTACCTGAATCTATTACTCCTATACATACATCTTTTCCTGTAAGCTTATATCTTCCTTGAAATGTTATTCCATTTGAAGCAAGAACACCTTTTTCGCCACAAAGCAAAGCAAAATAATCATTTGTTATAAAACTTACTTGAGGAAATTCAATTATCCTATTTATAGAACGAGGAGTTAATGTGGCACATATACAGTTTATCATTGAAATAGAATGTATTATAGTACCATTATATGTTTTTATTTTTTTTTCTATAGCCTCTGGTAAGGAAGTACATTTTATTATTACTCTGTAATTTTTATATAGTCCCTCATCTAAGGATATTTTTAAATTAGATTCTAATTTGTTTTTAATAGAAAACATATTTTTCACCTTAAAATTAATTACAATAATATTATAATGTTATTTAATAATATATGTGATATTAAGTGTAATAATTAATATATAATTATAAAATATAAATTATCCTTTCCATTTCAATATAACAATACCTACTATCATTACTGCAATGCCTACTATTTTATTTAAGGTAAAATTAATTTGGGGAGAATCGAATAAACCGAAAAAGTCAATTACAGCTGCGGCTATAAGCTGTGCTGTTAGAATTATAGCAATACAGTGAGTTACCCCTAAAAGTTTAATTCCCTGCATCACAGTAAAAATTATAACCACCCCTAAGGCTCCTCCTAGAAAATATAGCTTTCTACAACAACTTAAATTTGATAAATTTTTATCCTTAATCATAAAAACTATTATAAGGGTTATTATGAAACCAATGCCTTGTACTATTGCGTTTGTTAACCATAGTCCTATTTTTTCACTGAGTCTTGTATTGAATACACCTTGTATACTCATACTGACTCCTGATATTATTGCATATAATATACCAAGCATAAATATATCACCTTCCTGAAGGTTAGTTTAACCATGAAGATGATATATTATTAAAATTAAATAAATATGAAGTTTTAAATATGGATTGATTAGTTGAAGAGACCATTCTCTGTATTAAATAACATACAGAGAATGGTCTCCTAACATTTGAATTTTTCTTTATGGAGAAAATTATTATAACAGTAAGCAGTTTCTATTTCATTTATAGACAATCCTAATTTTTCCCCTAAACTTATAAAATCTTCGAATAGAGTGATATAGTGATCCTTGGAAGAACAGACTATAAAATCATTTATATCAATATATATGTTTAAAAATTGTGATGTAATAATATCTTCATTAACTTTTATGTTTACTTTAATATCTGTAAACCCTTTTTCAAGTCCTAAAGTCAATATGAAGTATAAGCAATCTACATAACTTTTTAAAATTAAATCCTTATTGGTAGGTGCATCATTAGTCCAGAATTTGAAACATTGAGTTTCATTAGCCAGTTCAGCTATTTTTACTTGAAGTGCAAGAGTCTTTTGTGAAAGTAAATCTTTTTTTTTCATAGGAATATTTTTTTTTGTTCTTTCATCTAAGTTTTCTTGCAATTCAAATAATTTTACAAGATCCATAAACAGACCGCCTTTCCATATTGATATAATTATTGTAAAGAAATTTTTTCACTTAATAATATTTTAGCTAAAATTGATATATATTAAAACAATGTGCAACCGGTTACAGTAAAAATTTATTTTAAATTTTTAAAATAAATTGATTTATAACGATTACTGTAAATTGTAGTAAAAATATAGGACTGTTTTTTCTATGATCAAATATACCTTATATGTATATAAAAGTAAGGCTTCTATAATTTTATATGAAATCATAGAAGTCTTATTAAATAAAAGTATGTTATTTGATAATTGTGTATTTTTAGGAAAGTTATTTTTTGGTAATAGCTGTTTTTACAGTTACTCCATTTATTCTGCCTAATTTTCCAGTCATAGAACTTATTTCGTCAGAAGTTCCATCTACTATTATTGATATAACTGAAATATTTTTTTCCTTGTAGGGAATACCTAATCTTCCCACTATAATATCTGAGAAAGAATGAAGTATACTATTTACAATTGAAGCATTCTCAAGATCTTCCACAACTATTCCAACTACAGCAATTCTTTTTTCCAAAGCTTTTCTCCTCCAATTAATATTTTAAAATTCGGCGGAACCTGGTGTCCTAGGAAATGGAATTACATCTCTTATATTAGACATACCTGTTATATACATAATTATTCTTTCGAAACCTAATCCAAAACCAGAGTGTTTGGTTTCACCATATTTTCTAAGTTCCAGGTACCACCAATAATCTTCTTTATTAAGACCGAATTCTGTTATTCTATTTTCAAGAATAGATAGTCTTTCTTCTCTTTGGCTTCCCCCTACTATTTCTCCTACCCCTGGTACTAAAAGGTCTGCAGCGGCAACTGTTTTTCCGTCTTCATTTTCTCTCATATAAAAGGCTTTTATAGCTTTTGGATAGTCTGTAACAAATATAGGCTTTTTAAATACTTTTTCTGTTAAATATCGCTCATGTTCTGTTTGAAGGTCAATACCCCATTCTACTGGATATTGAAAAGATGCACCGCTTTTTTGTAAAATATCTACAGCTTCAGTGTAAGTTATTCTTCCAAATTCTGAATTAGTTACGTTGTTTAATCTGTCAAAGAGAGATTTATCAATGAATGAATTGAAAAATGCCATTTCTTCAGGAGCTTTTTCAAGTACATAATTTATTATATATTTTACAAGTTCTTCTGCAATATCCATATAATCTTTCAGTTCTGCAAAAGCCATTTCAGGTTCTATCATCCAAAATTCAGCTGCATGTCTTGAAGTATTTGAATCTTCTGCCCTGAAAGTAGGACCAAAGGTATATACGTTTCTAAAAGCAAGAGCCATAGTTTCAGCAGATAGCTGGCCACTTACAGTTAGATTTGTTTCTTTACCAAAGAAATCTTTAGAAAAGTCTGTAGTTTTATCTTCTTTTTTAGGTATATTATTTAAATCCATTGTAGTTATTCTAAACATTTCGCCAGCACCTTCGCAGTCACTGCCTGTGATTATAGGAGTATTTACATATACAAAATCTTTTTCCTGGAAGAATTTATGTACGGCATAGGCTGCGATGGAACGAACTCTAAATACAGCGGAAAAGGTATTACTTCTTGGTCTTAAGTGAGCTATGGTTCTTAAATACTCAAGAGTATGTCTTTTCTTTTGAAGAGGGTAGTCTGAGGATGAAGTTCCTTCTAAAGATATTTTTTTAGCTTTAATTTCGAAAGGTTGTTTTGTATTTGGAGTCAAAATTAAAGTACCCTTCACAGATAATGATGAACTGATAGGTAATCTTATTATTTCTTTAAAATTTTCTATTTTATCATCTAAAACTATCTGAACATTCTTAAAAAATGATCCATCGTTCAATTCTATAAAAGCAAAGGATTTAGAATCTCTTATAGTTCTTATCCAGCCTGAGATGTTGATATCTTTATTTATAAATTTTTCAGTTTCTCTGTAAAGAGATTTTACTAATGCTTTTTCCATGGTATTTTCCTCCGTAAATTTATTATGTTATTAATAAAAGTCTTTCATCCCTAAAGGGACGAAAGACTTAGTTCGCGGTACCACCCAATTTGTCATAAACATGACCAACTCTTAGGATAAAATCTAAATATTTTATCCTTCAATTTTAAGGCATTGAATACCTCTAAGCCTACTTCCGTAAAGGTTTCAGTTAGAAACTTTGAGATGTTCTTTAATATAGGCTTACATTGGACTCCCACCATAACCAATTCGCTTTAGAAAGTTTCTATACCTACTCTTCTCATCATCGTTTTTAGTTCTATACGTTAAAATTTATCATAATTTAAATCTTTACTTTAAAATTATAATATTTATGAAATTTATTGTCAATGATTATAAAAAAATATGTTGGTATCATTTATATTTCTGTTCATGTTCTAAAAGCCATTTTTTTCGCCATAGTCCACCGCCATATCCAGTTAAACTTCCATCTTTACCTATAACTCTATGGCAGGGTATAATTATGCTTATTTTATTATGGTGGTTTGCACCCCCTACGGCTCTAACAGCATTTTTATTATTTATTGAGTTAGCTATATCATAGTAAGAACAGGTACGGCCATATGGGATCTTTAGAAGTTCCTTCCACACTTTTTCTCTAAAGGGAGTGTCAGAGATATGCAATTTAATTGAGAAAGTTTTTCTAGTGCCTTTAAAATATTCCTCCAGCTGAGTTATACAATTTTTTATATACGTACAGCATTCATTATTATTTATGATTTTTGGTTCATAGTCTAAAAATAGTATAGAAGTTATTCCTATATTATCACTATCTATTTTGATAGTTCCAATAGGAGAAGGATAATAGCAGGTGTGTGAAATTTTCATATTAATACCTTCTTTCTATTATAGAAATCTCTATTGAGTATTTCTTACTTCAAATTCATCTATAAAAGTATAGTGATTAGCCTTAGTAACAGAAAATAGCTTTACATATCTGGCATTTACAGGGGTATCCAGTGTAAGGTACAAGGGATATTTAGAACCATATCTATCAGAAAAGGGGATAGAGGGAATTCTTATAAGTCCTACTGGAGTAAAATTTATACCATCTTGTGATATGGAAATAGAAGCTCTATCAGGCAGCTCAGCCCAAGGAATAGGATCTCTTAGATAGCTTACCATAAATTGTTGTACAGGCATTACCTTCCCTAAATCTATATTTATATTTAAGGCATCATTGTACCACCCTATAAAACTTTTGTCTTTTACCGAGTTTATAGAAGAATATTTTCCATCTGTAATTTTGGTAAGTTTGGGGTCATTATAATTTTCATGGGGCATAGGGGAAAGAGTATAGGTACAATTTTTAGAAACTATATTAGGCAGCTTTTTGATAGAATCCACATTAACTGTTACCAAATTAGATGGTTTTGATAGATTACCTGAAAAGTCTAAAGCTCTTACCTTATAGGTATAGGATTTTACATCTTCTTTCAGTATAGGCATATCTACAATAGTATTGGAAAATACTTTAGGATCACCGCCATATTTTCTTTGGACCATAATTCTTGAAATTAAAATATTATTTCTATAAATTTCATATCCACAAATATTATCAGTTTTTTTTGGAGCTGACCAGGTTATTTTAAATTTATTTTTTTCTATGACAGCTACATTAAGATTTTGGGGTATATCTAATTTTTTATTAGGAAGTTTTCCTTTTTTTACATAATAGGAATATGCTTCATTAAATCCACTGGATATGTTGTTTGGACTGTAGTAATGGCTGTATGAAAAACAGAGTATATTATCTACAGTAGGTTGTTCTAGTTTAAGTTGTTTTAAAAATCTATCTAGTGGTACAGTAGAATTATTAACATAGTCAAAGGTTTCTGTATTAGCCCAGAATAACATTCCAGGCTTTTTATTTACCGCCTTTCTAAGGGCAGTATACCAGGAATTGACTTCATCTAGCTTTAATCTGCCACTTCCTATAGAATCTTGGGGACAAAATATATCTCCACTTTTAAAATTAGTTTTTGAGAATAAATATTCCCAGTTTGAAGAATATTCTTTTGCACTCCCTACAGAAGAATTCATAAATGGTGATAGTAAAATTGGCAAGCGTTTCTGGTTTGTATTAAGATAATTTATATGAATGTTAAGGGCATTGGCTAGAGTGTCAAAATCACTAGATTTATTGAACTTAGCATTGTCCACTTCATAGGGAAAATACCATCCATAAAATGCATCGGGATATTTAGAATGATAATTTTCATATAGTTCATCGGCTATAAGATTAGCTCTTTCCATTTGAGAATTTAGCCATAAGGAATCATTTCCTGATATTTGCCACCACTGACTATTAAAATTTGTCTCTATAAAGACTTTAATATTTAGTTTTTCAGCATTCTTTAGACATAAGTCTACAGGATCTACATTGCCATATAGTTTTTGAAAGTTTTCATTTTTACTTTTATAACATGTTTTAGTAATATCCCCTTCTGTTTGTGAAACATTTGTTATTACCAGATATTCCATTTTATTTTCCTTAAGATAGGTCAATTCTTTTTCCCACTTATCTGAATTCCAATTTTGGGTTAAATCCAATTGTATAAAAGAACCAGCTACTATGGGGTAATTTTTATTATTTCTTAAGGGGCTATTAAAGTACATTAATGTAAAAAGTAAAGTTATTAAAATTAAACTTATTGATATGAATTTTTTATTCCACATATATTATAAGTATTCCTTTCTCCTTTTTAAATAATTTGGATTAATTTTTTTCTATTTTTACTTTACTGCCTCCCATTCCGGATTCAGTGGCAGTTACTATAAGTTTTACAGGCATTCTTTCCTTTATAATTTCCAGATGACTTATGACTCCTATGGACAATTTATCATTATGGATTTTTTCCAGTGAATCCATAACTATTTCCAGTAAATTATCATCTAGGGTTCCAAAGCCCTCATCCAGAAAAAACAATTCCAAAGGTGACCTGCCTTTTAACTGTATTTGAGATGACAATGCTAGTGCTAGTGCCAAAGATGTGACAAAAGTTTCGCCTCCTGATAATGTAGAAGCATCTCTTTCCTTACCTCCATTTTTATAATCCCTAATAAAAAATTTACCATCCTCATCTACTTCCAGTCCATAATTGCCGCAGGTAATTTCCCTTAATTTCTTATCTGCCTCTAAAGATATATATTTTAACTGATTTGCTGCTATAAACTCCACAAACTTTTTACCTTTAAACAATTTCTCTAAATCACCTAGGAGTCCTAATTTATGTTCCATTTTTTTCTTTTCACTTAAGAGTTTTTTTAGTTCTGATAATTTTGTATTTATAGAAGCTACTTCTTTATTTAATGTTATTTTATTTTCATATAATTTATTTAGCTCATAACTTTTTTCATTTTTATCATTTTGTGTTTTATCCCACTGCTCTTTTGTTAAAGTTCTGCCCTCCATATTTTTATAAATATTTTCTATGGCACCTTTTATTTTTGCAATAGAATTCTTATACTCCTGTATTTCTTTATTGAATTTCTCCATTTCTAATTTATTCATGAAAAATTTTTCAACTTTATAAATATCCTCAAATCCTTGTTCTTCCAGTACATTTTTAAGATTTTTTTCTTCTATTATATTTCTTTCATTTAAATTGACTAGCTTACTCTGATCTAATATTATCTTATTATTGAGGTCATCATATTCTGTTCCTATTTCTCTGGCAGCTTTTTCAGTTTTTATATATTCACTTTTAATTTTTTCTATAAGCGTATATACTTTTTTACTGAAGTAGGTAAGATCACCTATTTCACCTACTTTATTTTTTATGTTTTGTTCTTTTTCGATTATGCTTTTATCCATTTCCTGGGCTCTTGTTTGTTTTTCACTCAGTTTTTCTTTTAGAACTGTGATATAACTCCTAATTTTATCTCTTTCACTTTGCTTTATTTCTAAGGTTTTCCTCATTTCTTTTATTTCACTTTCCAATTTGGATATACGTTTTTGTCTTTCCATTATTTCATTTGCTTTGTTTTTAAAATCTTCTGCAGATAGCTCAGTCTTTAATGAAGATAATTGGCCCTCTAGTAATTTTATTTTCTCTTCTTCCAATTCTAAATCTTGCTGTAATTTTATAAGCTGAGTCTTTTCCTGGATTTGTATTGTAGCTTCTCTATTATGATTAATATCAAGAGAATTCTTTTTATCTTTCAGCTTTTTTATTTCTTCTTCCAGAAGGTTTTTTTCTTCGTTAAATTTATATAAATCCTGTTTTAATTTATAGAATTTATCTTCAAGAACTTTTGTGGGAGTTGATTTAAAATCTTCCCCCAATTCTTTAATTTTGCGTTCATTTTCCTCTGTGTTTTTTCTTTCTGATACAATATTAGTCTGAATTTCTATTGCTTTTTTAGTCAATTCTTCCATTTTACTTTTCTGTTCAATAAAATGGAATTTTAATTTTTCAAGATTTTCCTTGTCGATTTCACGGATTTCTTTTTTCTGACGGTATACAGAACCACATACAGGACATAAATCACCTTCCTGTAGATTATGTATCAGCATAATTGCCATATTTTCTTTTTCAAATTGATAAATTTTTTTCTCTAGTTCTTCTGTATTATATTTCATCTTAGATTTAATGGAAGTTATATGTTTTAAGTCTTTCTCCAAATTTTCTAACATATCTTTATTTTTATCCAACAAATTTATATACTCATCATATTTATCCCATTTTGTTTTCAAATAAGACAGGTTCTGCTGAAAAGATAACAGTGTATTTTCATCTCCAGGGCATGTTTTAATCAATGTATTTAAACGTGTCTCATAGTGCCTTAATGTGTTTTCCTTTTCATTGATATCTTTCAGTAATATCTCGTCTTTGTAAGCTGCTGTTTTTATATTCTTTTGGCAATTTTTTATATTTTCTACTAATTCGTCTCTGTGTATCATTCTATTTTCATAATTAGCTAGAATAATTATACCTTCATTTATTTTTCTCTTATATTCTTCAGAAATTTTTAAAGTTTCCATTAAGTTTTCTTTACTTTTTATTTTATTTAATAAATTGTCTGTATAATTCTCATTTATTATCATGTGGTTAACATTGTTGTTCAATTTCTCCTTTAAAGATTTAATGTGGTTCTCTAGAGAGTTTTTTTCCTGTTTGAGCTTTTCAAGTAGTCTCTGCTCATCCATGGCATCTTTAATTTTTTGTTCTTTTACTTTTAACTCGGGTAATTCTTTGTCTTTTCTATCCCTAGCTTTATTTAACAACATTTCTACCTCATTTTTATTTTTTCTTATAAGACTTATTCTAATATTTAAATTTGATAGTTCATCTTTAATACTTTTTATTTGTTCAGATATACTTTGAAAGTTATCTATATAAGGTTTTACCTTTAAAGCTCCTTCTGCCAATTTAACTCTTTTCTCACAGTCTTTTATTTCATTTTCTCTTTTTTTTAATATTTCTAGTTCACGGTACTTTTCTTCTAATTCCAATTGAAGCTTCCACAATTCTTTTTCATAATTATATTTCTTTTCTAAATCATCATATTCCTTTTTAGTTTTTTTATAATTATTCTCCAATTCTTTCATTAGTAGTATTTTAGTTTCCAGAATCTCTTCATTGATGCCTTCATAACCCTTGAGCTGTCCATTGAGTTCATCGAACTTTCTTTTTTCCTCTTTATTTTTTAAATTCAATTTAAATGAGAGGTCATCTCCATATTTTTGTAGACCAAATAATCTTTCAAGCATATTTCTTCTATCTTTACCTTCTAGTTTCAAAAATTCACTGAATTTGCCCTGAGGAAGCACTACAGTTCTTGTGAAATCCTCCAGTTTCAGTCCCAGTATTTCCTGGCATTTTTCAGTTACATTTTTGGCTCCTTCTTCTAGAATTCTTTCCGTATTTCCCTCAATACTTATTATTCTAGCCCCTTTACTTCTTACGTTGCCACTCTTCTGGTCTCTTCTGAATTCCCTTTCTACTCTATAAGTTTTTACTTCTTTTTCAGATATCTGAAATTGATAGCTTACATGTGAATCATTGCAATTTACATTTATAAAATTTGAACTTTTCCTGGCTACTTCGCCATATAGAGATAGGGTAATTCCATCAAGTACAGTGGATTTTCCGCTGCCTGTAGGTCCGAATATACCAAATATGCCTCTTTCCGTCAACTTTTCAAAATCAATTTCCTGAGTATTCTCAAAGCTATTCAATCCTTTTATTTTAAGGCTAATAGGTTTCATCCTCTTTTTCCTCCTTAATAATAGATAATAATAAATCTATTACCTCTGATTGAGGTTCCACTTTTCTTTCTTTAAAGTAGAATTCTCTAAAAATTTCTTCAAAGGATTTATGGGAAAAATCATGTATATCTATATTTTCAGAAGAACTGTTTTTCATTTTTGGTACAATTTCAAGTATGTCTTTTTTTGTGGTTTTCATGACTTTTATTTCATCTTCCCTTATAAACCTGTCCGTAACCACCTCTAAATAGACCCAGCAATTTTTATTCTTGTTCTTATAACATGTTTCTATAGCATCTTCAATGCTGCTGCATTTCCAGACTTCTATGGGTTTATACACCTTGAATTCAACTTCCTGGACATTGCAGTCTTCTCCTGCTTTTATATCTACAATAAAACATTTTTTCTTGAAATTAATTTCTTTTTTATTGTATTGAATGGGTGAACCAGAATATCTGGCTTTTCCACTAGTTCCTGGTACTATTTGAGTTTTATGGATGTGCCCTAGGGCAATGTACTGTGCACTTTCAGGAAAACAATCGCTATCTACAATAAAACTTCCACCCAGCTGAACATTTCTCTCGGATCCCGCCTGGTCACTTCCTAGGGTGAACAAGTGAGAAACAAGAATATTTATGGTATCTTTCCTATAATTTTTACTTAAATTATGAAATAATTTTTTAATTCTATCATTATATGATTTTATTTGGTTTTTTTCCTCTTCCATGCCATTATATAAGACTTCATTTAATCTCTTTTCGCTGGGGTAGGGTACTGTTATAATCACAGCCCTTTCTCCCTTGATTTCAATTTCAATAAAGCCCTCACCAGAATTCACCACTTTATTGTTTCCATAATTACCTCGGGCTACTATGGATTTTGGAGTCCCTATCATTATGATACCATGATCTCTAGCTAGAGGTTCTGCTGCTACCAATCTATCAGGATTGTCATGATTTCCTGCGATAATCAGGGTTATCCTCTCTCCATTTGAGGACAAATTCTTTAATGTGTGGTAAAACATTTTTTCTGCTTTTGCAGGTGGATTTGAATTATCATAAATATCTCCTGCAATAATTATTAGATCTACATGATTTTTCTGGACTATATTTATAAAATCTTTGAGAAATGTCTCCTGTTCTTCCATACGGCTGTGACCTTCCAAACTTTTGCCAAGGTGCCAGTCGGAAGTATGTAAAATTCTCATTAGATTCTCCTCTCAAATTTAATAATAAGGTTATAGTATACGCCACTAACATTTAAATATTAGTGGCGTTTTTATGTAATTTATAAAAGCTTTAATAGCATCATTTGTTTCCACAGCAATGTTTATATTTTTTGCCACTTCCACAGGGACAAGGATCATTTCTACCTATTTTATTTTTATTTACTATTGTTTTAGAATTAAGCCATTTTTTACGGATTTCTTTTCTTTTCTCATTGGAGAATATGGAATTCCATTGAGGAAGCTTATATAAATAATCTGCTTTTGAATCCAGCATATTATAATACAATTTTTCAAGGTTAATATTTATATTGATTTTAGAGTTTTCTTCCAAATCATTTAACTCAAGAGGAGTATCTAAGCTAGTGTTTACACCATCTAGAAACCCCATAAAATATATTGTTGAAGTTTCAAAATTTTTTGCTAGTTCTTCTATGGTTCCTTCTATAATATTTTCATTTTCACATAATATTTTTGTATAAATATTTTTTTCAATTGCTCCATATTGTTTCCAGAATGCATCTTCTCCGTTAGTTTTTACAAAGTCTACAACCATATCTGTCCAATTTTTATACAAACCCATAGTTTTATTCTGCTACGGTACTTTTGTAGCAGTACCTCCCTTCAAAAATTTTTACTTTAAGGTTTTAATTTTAAAATGTATTTAGCTTCCTTATTACAATAAGTACATTTGTGGTTTTCAGTACTTATTAAATAGGGAAAGGTTTCATTATCCAATATAAAATCATCAAAAGATATATCTATATGTTCACTGCAGCAGTATTTATTTTTTTCTGGCATTTTCAATATCGTCCTTTCCAATAGGTTTCGAGAGGTCAAAATTATTGCTCCAAATATCTGAATCCTTATTATCTATAAAAATCTTAACTTTTTTTATAGTTGAAATTTGGGTAAGTGAAAAAACTATGCTTTTCAAACAAGTTTCTTCTTCAATTGAGGTCATTTCAATATTAGCTTCTTCACTTAAATTTAAATAAGCAATATTATCTTTTATTGACATACTTATAATTCTAGCATTTTTAGGAAGTATAGGAATTAGATTACTTTTAACAGAAGGACCTTTTATTAATTCATTTATTATGGTTTCTGCGAATAATTCATCTTTTTTTATTATACGGCTTTCCTTGGATATCTCAACCGTATTTGGATCCTTAGAAGAATTAAAATAAATATTTAAATCAAGAAGATTATCTGTTTCTTTTGAAAGAGCTATAGTCTTTTCTTTTTCATTATTGTTTATACTTAAATTATCTTTTTTGTCACAAGCAGCTAATATTAAAATAGAAAATGTAATTATAAAGCATAGAAATATAATAAAAATCTTTTTCATATGTCTCACCTTTTTCTATTCAAATTTATATAATTACTAGGTTTATCACGTCTTGCCATAGATATAGTTACATCCGTATTTAATTTTACACCAGCATCAATTAAAGTATTTATTACAGTTTGGTATGCTAATTCAGGATAATTATTTGTTTTGCTTAGATGTCCCAAAACAATTTTTTTAAATTTATTATTTATAATATTTAATATAGCTTTTCCACAATCATCATTGGACAAATGTCCTATTTTACTTAGAATTCGTCTTTTTAGATCATAGGGGTATGGCCCGAATTTTAGCATTTCAACATCGTGATTACTTTCTAAAAGTATTACATCAGAGTCTTTTAAAATATATTTGATTTCCTTTGAAATAAATCCTAAGTCTGTTGCTATACAAGCTCTTTTATTTTTACAATCAATGGCATAGCCATAAGGGTCTACAGCATCATGAGATGTGCTGAAACTTGTTATATCCATATCTTTTATGCTTATGTGATTGTTGTAGATTATTTTTATGTTATGTTCTTTTATTTTCCCAATACACTTTGACATACATTGCCAGGTAAGGGCATTCGCATAAATGGGTATATTATATTTTCTGGATAAAACTCCTACTCCTTTAATATGATCGGTGTGTTCATGAGTAATAAGTATGGCATCTATTTCATTAGGATTGAATCCTATTTTTAAGAGGGCGGTTTCTACACTTTTACCTGAGAGACCTGCGTCTACTAAAATTTTAGTATTGTCTGAAGCCAAAAAGGTGCTATTTCCACTACTTCCGCTGTACAAAGGACAAAAAATCATAATAATATCTCCTAAATTTTAATTATTCCATATAAGATACTCTTTTTATATCAGCACCTAAAGCTGTAAATTTATCCTCTATATTAGGATATCCCCTATCAATATGATCAATACTTAAAACTTCAGTGGTGCCATCTGCAATAAGACCTGCTATAACCATTGCTGCACCGGCTCTTAAGTCTGTAGCTTTTACTATAGCCCCACTGAGTTTATCTACACCGTCTATAATAGCAATTCTTCCTTCTACCTTAATGTTTGCACCCATTTTTTTTAATTCATCTATATGTTTAAATCTACTTTCCCATATACTTTCGTTTATGATACTTCTTCCTTCTGCAATTGTTAGAAGAGCACTTAAAGGCTGTTGTACATCAGTAGGGAAACCTGGATAGGGCTGGGTTTTTATATTTACACCTTTTAATCTACCCTTTGATCTCACAGTTATAGAGTCACCATTTTCTATTATTTCAACGCCCATTTCTATTAGTTTTGCAGATATGGATTCTAAATGTTTGGGTATAACATTTTCTATTATTACTTCTCCACCACAAGCGGCAGCTGCAATCATATATGTACCTGCTTCTATCTGATCTGGTATAACACTGTAGGAACAACCTTTTAATTTTTTTACTCCTACTACACGTATTATTTCAGTACCTGCACCTTTAATATTTGCTCCCATACTATTTAAGAAGTTTGCTACATCTACTACATGAGGTTCTTTTGCTACATTTTCTAGGGTGGTTACTCCTTCTGCCAGGGTAGCAGCTAACATCACATTTATGGTGGCACCTACACTTACTACATCAAAAAATATACTTGTGCCAATCAATTTTTCAGCACTTACCGACACACAACCATGCTTGATTTCTACTTTGGCACCTAAAGCTTCAAAACCTTTTATATGTTGATCTATAGGCCGTACCCCTATAGGGCATCCTCCTGGAAGTTCAACTCTTGCCTTTTTAAATCTACCTAGTAGTGCACCTATAAGGTAGTAAGAAGCTCGCATTTTTCTTACATCATCAGTATCTGCATCTATTTTATTTATAGTAGTGCTGTCTATGACTACTAAGTTTTTGCCTGTTTTTACTTTACAACCTAAGCTTTTCAAGATTTTTTCTATGCAGTGTACATCTTCTATATCAGGTATATTATCAATGGAACATGTACCTTCACTAGCTAGTATTGATGCTGGCAATATTGCAACGGCAGCATTTTTAGCACCGTTAATCTCTATAGAACCGGAAAGAGGATTTCCGCCATTAATTACTAATTTATTCATTTATGTATCCATCCTTATCATAAATTTAATTTATATAAAATCTTAAAAAATATTAAATTTAATTCATATTACACAAAGTTTATTATAACATAATTCTATATTATTTTAACAATAAATTTAAAAATATGAAGGGTGTGTTAAAATTATTTATTTGTAAATTTAAAACCCGGCTTTAAAAAGTAAAACCGGGTTTTTTAGTGCAATTTGTGTTTTTTAGGAGATGCTGTAGAAGTAGTTATTCCTTTTTAAAACTTCCACAGTCAGTACATTGTATATCTTTGGCCATTGTTTCGTGTTTAGTGACTTCTATTTTGTCGAGTGTACAGTAATTAGTGTTTTTCGCATGAAATCTACATTCGTTAACTATACATCCTATACTAGAATTTTTACCATTGTTCATAATTTTACCTGCTTATAGAAATATTGTATTCTTAGTAAGCAGGATTTGCCACCTCTTTCTCTATATAAATTTTTAAACATTAATAGTATTGTCTTTTTATATAGTTTATATTCTATGAATTAATGTAAATATTTAATGTTATATATAGTAATTTTATGTTATAATATTACCTAAACGGAGTGCATATTTGTAAATTTATCCGAAGGACTGAGGAAATAATGAAGTATTATTTGGTAGCTTTATTTGATAGAGATTCGTATTTTTATATTCAACGTATACAGAAAAACGTATGTAGAAAATATAAATTATATAAAAATATACCCATGTTACATATAAATCTTGAGGTTATAGAAAATCCTGATTTGGAAAAACTTATTAAAGTTGTTTCGGATATATTAAAGCCTTACAAAAAATTTAAAGTACAGATAAATGATGCTAGTATTGATTCGCTTTATAAATCTATTAATTTAAAAATTGCGAATAAAGGATATATTATAAGATTGGCTAGACAAATAAATGAAATTTTAAGATTACATAGGTTTAATGTAAAAGAGAATTTAAATAATATAGATTTAAAAGTTTTATTGGCAAACACTAATTATCAAATGAGAGAATTGAATTTTAAGGAATATAATAGTACATTTTATGAAAACATTAAGATAGATGATGCTCATAGGATGGTTAGAATAGATAGGATGGAACTTTGGAAAGCTGTAAATAGCAAAAAAGAAGTAGTAGTAAAGAATTTCCCGCTGAGAGATTTTTAAGTTATATTTAAAAACGAGCCTATAAAAAATTTTGTGTAAAGTGAATAAAAAGCACTCTTTCAAGGCAATAATTTTAGATGATAAATTTACAATTATTAACATGAAGGAGTGATTTTTTATGTCGAATATTTCTAAAGAAATTTTAAGGAATTATGTGAATGAACAAAAATTTAAAAGTCCTGATGAAGTCCTGGCTGCCATGAAGGAAATGTTTAAAGATGTTCTTCAAGAAGCATTGGAAGCAGAAATGGATACCCAGCTTGGATATGACAAATATGATGTAACTGAAAAACAAACAACTAATAGTAGGAATGGGTATTCCAAGAAAACTATAAAATCCGAGTTGGGTGCCGTTGAGCTTAATATCCCCCGGGATAGAAACGGTAAATATGAGCCTAAAATTATTCCAAAGTATAAAAGAAATGCGACTGGCATTGAAGATAAAGTCATGGCTCTATATGCAGCAGGAATGACTACAAGAGATATATCAGAACAGGTGAAAAATCTTTATGACGTAGATCTTTCTCCAGAAATGGTATCAAATATAACAAATAGAATTCTTCCAGTGGTTGCAGAATGGCAAAACAGACCACTTGAAAAAACTTATTCTTTTGTATTTATGGATGCAATTCACTATAAAGTGCGGGAAGATAAGCAAATTATAGTTAAGGCTGCCTATGTGGTACTTGGTGTAAATATGGATGGACAAAAAGAAGTCCTTGGTATATGGATAGGTGCAAATGAAAGCAGTAAATTTTGGCTTTCAGTACTCAATGACCTTAAAAATAGGGGAGTTTGCAATGTACTTGTATTTTGTGTGGATGGACTTAATGGATTTAAGGAGGCAATAGGAGCTGTATATCCTTTTGCCAAAATCCAGAGATGTATAATCCATCAGCTGAGAAGCAGTATGAAATATATACCCTATAAGGATAAAAAGGCATTTGCAAAAGACTTAAAAGCTGTCTATGGTGCAGTAAATGAGGATGCCGCACTTGAGAATCTCATGGATGCAAAAGAAAAATGGGAAGGTAAATATCCAAATGCCATAAAAAGCTGGGAAGACAACTGGGATAACCTTGTAACTTTTTTCATGTTTCCTGATTATATCCGTAAAATCATGTATACTACAAATGCCATAGAGAGCCTTAACAGTCAGTTCAGGAAAGTAACCAAAGCTAAGCTTATATTTCCAAATGACGATAGTCTCATGAAAATGCTGTACCTTGCCACGCAGAGAATAAGCAAGAAATGGACTCGTTCCTATGAAAATTGGGATATGGTTGTAAACCAGCTTAACATACTATTCAGCGAAGTATTGAACAAAGGAGCTTAATCTACCAGGGACTCTGTCCCCGGACCCCTGAGGTTTATCGCATATGTTCTTCCAGGAACGGATAGTTTTAATCCTATCCGTTCCTGTATAGAACACCAATAGTCGCTCAGGTTGCTCCTCAGCATTGCCCTATATTGTTATTGGCATGTATATTATTGACCAAAAGTGGATATAATATACAATATAATACTGATTAATAATTCGCAGTTATCCATATTAATTTGCATTAACTTACAAATCACAACATTTCAAAATTATTTGTCTAAAGAAAGAGAATACACATAATTATTTTCACGGCCTTAAAACAGAGTAAGTTTAAAGCTTACTCTGTTTTCTATATTAGATATCAAGTAAATTTTTTTTGTATATAGAGTATAATTCTCTTAATTCTGACATTTTTTGTTCTACTTCTATTTGAAGTTTAGATACTTCCTCATAATTTTCCTCCTCTGATGCAATTCTTATCTTAGAGAATAAACTTTTATTAGAGTAAGAGTCTTTCATTAAGTAGCATTTCAAAGTATCTATTTTCATCCAGGTAGCCACGTCTAAATCTAGAGCTTTATCCACAGAGTGGAGAAGTTTGTAATTCCTTATTTCGTTAATATATTCATTTAAAATTCTATGATTTAGTTCTACTAACCATCTTTTTATAGCACCTAATTTAAAGCTATTTATTAATTTGTCATTTAATACATTGCCTTTAGTTAACACAGCTTTCTTTTCTGGATATTTATCGATGGCAATTAAATTTTCGTATACAGTTGCAGGAGCTTTACCAAAGAACTTAGTTCTTTCTTCATCAGTAAAATCTTCAAATACATCTTCCTCACTTCTATAAGCTCTTCCTTTTTCTAGATACGATGCATCTTCTTCAGGTTTTTTGGATAACTCAGCTAAAAGCTCATCTTCTGTTTTAGCGTTGGTTACTGCATAGGTTATTCCATCTAACATAGCCATATATAATCCTGTTACAGCAAGATAAGTATTAGTACGAGGATTTGGTGCTCTAAGTTCAAATCTTGTACCTAAAGGATTTTCTAAATCTCTTACGACTCCTATGAGTACAGTTCTGTTTCTTGAAGGTATCTCGACAGAATGTCCTATAGAAGTTACTATACAAACAGGTGCTTCAAATCCAGGTTTTAATCTTCTTAAGGCATCGGTTGTAGAAGAAACAAAAGGATTTATAACCTCATAGTTTTTAAGTATTCCCATTACTGAAGCGTAACCAAAAATACTTAAAAAGTGATTTTTAGTAGAAGAAAATAAATTTATCATTTTACCACTTTTCAGTTTCAATGCCATGCCTATGTGAGTATGTTCTCCACTTCCAGCTACTCCATCTATAGGTTTAGCTAGGAAAGTAACCTCTAATCCATTATTTCTGAAAGTTTCTTTAACTATACTTTTTACCAGCAATTCATTGTCCACAGATTGTACTGCAGTAGAATATTTCCAATCTATTTCAAGTTGCTCCATTATATGATTAAATCTTCCCTTATCATCAATATTAGATTTTATTCCTCCTACTTCTTTATGCCCCATTTCAGGTTCCAATCCGTATAATTCCATGACTGAAAGTGTTTGTTCTAAAGCAGTCCTTACTGCACCCTTAGTTCTAGTCCAATATTGTTCTTGTAGTGTTTGAGATGTAGATAATTCTTCAATTTCAGCAGAGTTATTAGGAGTATTTACCCAGAATTCTAACTCTGTTGCACATGTAGCAACTACATCATCTATATCTTCATATTTTACTCCAAAAGAAGACAGGGAATTTGGATATTCTTTGAATAGATTTAGAAGGTTTGTTTCAAAGTGTTGTATGCAATTTTTTAGTACATATCTAGAATCCACAGCCTTGTGTTCATGATAGAAAAAGCATGGGATTCTAAGTGTTCCTACGGGTTTATTTGTTTCAGGATCGATATTATTAGTATTATAGTCTACATACCAATTTACATCACAATCACATACCATGTCAACTTTCGCATTGTTTAGTGTAGCTATACCTGGAAGAACTACAGATGAACCATCAGTCTGAATTGAGCCTTTTAAAAATCCAGATATATCTTTTAGGAAAATTTTAATGGGGATTTTTTCATCAGTATCATTTCCTGAAAGGTCTATACCTACAAGGGATACAAATTTTATCTCAGGGTGGGAAGTTAGTGTTTCTTTTAAGCTATCTTCAGATTGCATGGTCTTAGGTATTACATAGATTAAATCTTTTAACATAGTTTTTTCCTCCTATAAATGATTAGAAGAGTATGAATTTTTAATACTCTGTCAGTGTATAGTCAATTTAATTTATATTTTAATCGATAAAATATAAATTATTTATTAATTATTTAAATTTTATATATTTATGATTTTATAATTAATATTCATAGATGTCAATAGATTTTGAATAAATTTATAGGTCAAGTTGCAATAGTAAAAAAATATAAAATATAATTTTAAGGAATAAGGTTTAAAAATTAAATATATTTATCCATACTTTTTAAAATTTGTGTGGTTTAAATCTATATTATATAATAAAATGTATAATATTTTATTTAAGTAGTGAGGTGATAAAGTGGATTCTGAGGATAGACCAATTGGTTTTTTTGATTCAGGAGTGGGTGGAATAAGTGTATTAAAAGAAGCTGTTAAAATCTTATCCAATGAAAATTTTGTTTATTTCGGGGATTCAAAGATGGCACCTTATGGAGTCAGAACTGTAGAAGAGGTCAAAAGACTCACATTTAATGCTGTAGAATTTTTATTAAAGAAAAATATAAAGGCCTTAGTAGTGGCATGTAATACGGCGACTAGTGCTGCTATAATAGATCTACGAAAAGTGTACAGTAAATATATGCCTATAGTGGGTATAGAGCCAGCCTTAAAACCTGCAGTAGAATGTAATAGAAAAGGAAATATAATAATAATGGCAACACCTATGACTCTAGAGGAAAGTAAATTTAATAATCTTATGAGAAGATATAGTAATTCAAATATCTTACCACTTCCCTGCAGTGGTTTAGTAGAACTTATTGAGGAGGGAAAAACAGAAGGAGCGGAAATAGAGCATTATTTAGAAAAAAAGTTAAATCCTTTAAAGGAAAATGGAATTGCAGCAATAGTATTGGGATGTACCCATTATCCTTTTATAAAAAAAAGTATATCCAAAGTTTTAAATCAGGATGTCCCTATACTAGATGGAAGTAAAGGAACCGTTAGACAATTGAAAAGACAACTTATTAAATATCATATAGAAGGCAATAAAAATAAAATTGGAAAGATAAAGATATTTAACTCTATGAATAGTCAATATATAATAAAGTTAAGTTATAAACTTTTAAAAGAGTAAAGTTTTTAAATTCTATATAGAATTTAATTATAATAAATAATTATTATCTACAAGATTAAATCAGGAGGAGAAAATGAGTAGAGTAGGAGAAAAAATAAAATCTGCAAGAATAGAATTAGGAATTAGTCAAAAATTATTGGGTAAAAAATTAGGTGTATCAGAAAAATTTATTAATGAAGTAGAATTAGGAAGGAAAATAGCAAGTCAAGGTATAATTGATAAATTGTCTAAAATTTTAGGTAAAAATATAAATGATATAACTATGTTCTTTGAGGAACAGGTGTATGAAGAAGAAAAAAATGAGAAATTTTCTCCTGTATCTAAAAAAGAAAAAGTTCAGGATGTTTGGAGCGAAGCATTTAGTTCAGTTTTAAAAAAGATACCTATTTATGGATATAATATGAATAGAGTAATTAATTTTAAGCAGTTACTCATAATAAATAACAAAGTAGAAGGATATGCTCAAGACAAGGTTATTTATTTACAAATAGAAAGTAATGATATGGAAGGCTTTAGAATACAACATGGAGATCTAGCCTTAGCACATATAACTGGAGAAATTGAGAATAATTCCATATGCCTTGTTGAATATAATGGGAAAAGAGAGTTAAGACAAATAAAAAAATTGGATAATAAAAAAGTTCTACTCATAAGTAGTAAAAATAGTATAAGAACTGAAACATTAGAAATCAAAGATTTAAAAGTAATTGCAAAATTAGATAAGTTGGAAATAAAATTATAATGTAAAAAATTATTAAGTACATAATTAAAAAGTTCTAACCTAAAATGTTATTATGGTTAGAATCTTTATTTCATAAGGGCTACAAGATTTTACAGTGAATTTTGTAAAAGACCAATTCTGTTGTATAATTAATTATGTTATATAAGTTTCCTTTGAAAAAATTTTTCATTTTAAATGAGACTTTTTTGAAAATTAGAGATAATTGTTACAAATGAAGTGATTGTTAGGTTCAGGTGAAGTTTGATCGTAAGGAATGTTTTTTTCATCTGAACCTTAGAAGAACTTATCCAGGTTTTCAGCAGTGTTCATTTCCCACTTTGAAAAAGATGAGGGTGTTGGCTAATTGCTACCTTCGGATAAATTGATAAAAATTTTGAAAGGAGGAAGAAAAAATGAAAGGTACTGTTATTGCTACATGGATGAGAACTTGCAGAAAATTATATAATGACAAAACTGTAAATGATGCTATGAATTCAGTTAGGTGGGGGGCATCCAAGATATTTTCCCCTGTAGAGAATGTAAATGACGGAGAAGTAAAAAAAGTAATAGAATATATAGCAAAAGCTAATGATGAAGATATAAAAGAATTATGGAAAAAAATAGGCCTTGATAATATAAATGCTTTTTACAAAGATTATCCAGCTTTTTTTGAACATGAAAATTTATATTCATTTTTAAGATCAATGTTTGATGTCCATGTAGCTATGACTAAGAAATTTCCAGGAGCTAAACCACCTTTGGTAAAGATTAATCCTATATCTTCAAAAACTGCTGTATTTGAGTATAAATCCGAAAGAGGTATGTTTGATTATCTTATAGGAATGATAGAGGGAAGTGCTAAGTTTTTTGGTGAAAAGTTGAAAATAGAACAAATAGATAGAAATAATGATTCAGCAAGGTTCAAATTTACCTTTGATAAGGAAATATATTATAAGAAGGTATATGGGCTTAACAAATTTCTTTCATTTGGAATTATAAATAATATAGGGTTAAAAATGGGAATAATTAATTTTGTATTTTGTTTAATAATGTCTATTTTAATATTTGGATTAAATGATTGGCTTAAGTCTATAGTAATTTCAATATTAGTTTTTTTTGCATCATATATTTCCTGTTCTATACTTATGAGACCTAAATCCATCATAATGGAAACCATAGATAAAATTAATAACAGTAATTATATTGAAGATGGGGATATAGAGACAAATGATTTTTTTGAGGATATATTTAATCTTCTTAAAAAACATAAAAATGTTATTAAAGCAGATTTTACAGGATTTAAGGGTGTAACTGATGAGATGAGTACTTTTGTGTCTAATATAAATGAAATATCTAATTCTATGAACAGTACTTCAAGTGAAATATCGGACGTGGTGGAACAAGTAGCCAACTGTGCTGTGGATCAGGCAGAAAATACTCAGAATGTGGTGACAGTATTGAATGATAATATTACACACTTAAAGGATATAGTGGAGGATGAGAATAATAATAAACTGGAATTAGAAAAATCAATAGATAAAATAAATAATAGTTATGAGAATATAGACAATACTAGTAAAAATATACTAGCTATATTACAGAGTTTTGGAGAGGTTAATGATAGAGGATTAGAACTTCAGTCAAAAGTAGAAGATATTACAGGTATAGTTTCGGTAGTTTCAGAGATTTCAGAACAGACTAATTTATTGGCACTGAATGCTTCCATTGAGGCAGCTCGAGCTGGAGAACAAGGGAAGGGATTTGTAGTAGTAGCAGAGGAGATTAGAATTTTAGCAAAACAATCTCAAGGTGCAGTTAAGGATATAAATTCTAATTTAATTGAATTTGTAGATGAAATAAAGGTATTGGTAGATAAAATAGAATCACAATTTAATGTTCTTAAAGAAGAAAACGAAAATTTAAAAGATGTCAGGAATATAAGCTATGAAGCAACTACTGCAGCGGCAACAGTAGCTGAATCTATGATAAAAACTATAGATAAGTTGAATATACAGTCAGAAGCTATATCTGGAATATATGAAAATATGGAGTCTTTAGCTGCAATTGCACAGCAAAATTCAGCATCCTCTGAAGAAGTAAGTGCTAGTGTATCCAGTTATACTAATGAAATTAAAAATCTTATGAGTAATATACATGAATTTAAAAATATAACAGAATCTTTTAAAGCAGAATTATATAAATATAAAATATAATGTAAAACTGGCTAATTTATATTTAGTCAGTTTTATATATTTTAAACTAAATTCCCTGTAAGTCGAAATGGGGTACAAAATTTTTAGAACAAGTTCCACTGCTTTGAATAAATGCATTTTTTATACCTAATGAAAGGCAGTAATTTATAAAGGAATTATAGTGTTTCAAATTTAGAGGTTTATTTATTTCAGGAAATTTGAAAGATTTATATAGAGGAGTATATTGATTCATAATGCTTATGTATACTGAATCACCAAAGGTATTATAAATATAATCTATTATTTTTTTAGAGTCAAATAGTAGCCCGGGAAGCATAAGATGCCTTATTATAACTCCCTTTGTTATTAAGCCATTTTTATCAAATTTTACACTGCCTACTTGATTGAACATTTCTTCTATAGCTTTTGTAGCATGAATGAAATAATCTGGAGCACTAGAGTATTTAATGGAATATTTATTACTAAAATATTTTAGATCTGGCAGATATACATCTATGTGTCCTTTTAAAGCTTTTAATGCAGATAAAGTTTCATAACTGTTTGTATTAAATAACACTGGCAAACTGAGACCGTGTGATTTTGCTATATCCAAAGCTTCAATTATTTGAGGAATATAATGTGTAGGTGTAACTAAATTTATGTTGTGAGCCCCCTTGTTTTGTTGAAATAGAAAAATTTCACTGAGTTTTTTTATAGATACTTCCTTTCCAATACCATTGGCACTTATTGGGTAGTTCTGACAAAAAACACATTTTAAATTGCAGTTGGAAAAAAATACGGTTCCAGAACCTTTACTTCCAGAGATACAAGGTTCTTCCCAATTGTGCAGACATACTTTAGCTATTTTTATATTTTTACCTGCATTACAAAATCCGGTGTTTCCCTCCAATCTATTTATCTTACAATACCTATGACATAATTGGCAATTTTTAAGATAATTCATCATAAAAAGCACTTCCTTAAGTAATGTGTTATTAGTACTTTTTAAGTATATTCCGGTTGTAGAGATGTGTCCAGTATTAAAATTAAGTATTAATAGTGTTTAAATGAAATATTACTACTGAATTTATTGTAAATTTAATTTTTAAGGTAAAAAATTATACATTGTATTATAAATATAAGACTAACTACTCCAAAAGCTGGATATAGAAAAGAAATAAGATTTACAAAACCAATTTGAGATACGGGAATTGTAATAAGAATTATTATAAATATCGATTTTTTATAAGATATATTAAATATTTCTTGAAAATTTTTTCCTACACTATATATATTAGACACTTCGGTAGAAAACATTTCGAGCCAGATTATAAGGAGTATCATTATCTGAAGTGCTTTTCCAAAACGATTGGCTATATAAAGTAGTGGAATTTCATATTTAAAAATATAGGGTATGTTTAAAATCAATAAAAAATTTATAATAAGAGTCAATATAGTAAGACCTAAAGAGCCTATAATGGAACCAGCTATAAGACTTTTCTTTTTATTTATGGAAAGGGTTAGGGGTATTAACACCCCACTATAGCATAATATGTTAAATCCTGCATATATTAGTGCAGAAAAAAACCAATTATTTTTATAATGAGGTATACTTTTTAAGTAGGAAATGTTTATATTCTTATAAAAAGCTAGATATAGTATAAATAAAGTGAGTATAACTAATATAAGGGAAGGTACTATGATTGAATTTATTTCTATAAGACCCTTAATATTTCTAGATAGTACAATTGTAGATATAATTAACATCAATAGCATACCTACCCATCTAGGAAGGTTGAAGTATTGATGTATTAAAGCACCGCTTCCAGCTAATATTATTGCTGAACTTCCAATTAAAAAAAAGGTAGTCAAAAAATTAGTAGCCATACCTAAAAATCCAGGACTGACCAACTTTATAAGACCATCATAAGAGTTTAATTTGTATTTTATACTTATGTTTATTATTATGATAGACATTATTATGTAAATAATAGAACAGGCTAATATACCTATAAAGCTCTTATAACCATACTGTGTAAAAAATTGGCTAATTTCTTGTCCGGATGCTAAGCCTGCTCCAACTACAGTTCCTATAAAAACTGTAGATAACTGAAAAATTAAAATTATTTTTTCTTTCAAAAATATCCCTCCCCATAAAATACAATTAATCAAGTGATTCTAAGGTTCAGGTGGAGTTTGCTTATGAAAAATGCTTTTCTCTATCTGAACCTTAGAAGAACTTATCCAGGCACGTTATCCGTGCTTATCTCCCACTTTGAAGAAGATGGGAGTATTAGCTAATTGCCGCGTTCGGATAAAGCTATCTCAATATTAAGTATATAAATGTTAAATAAAAATAATGAGTTATAAATTAAAATTTTATTTAAGGGAAAAATAAGATTTGTAAAATGAATTATTATTTTTAATAAAGGGGGTGAAATTTCTACTATAGATTAAAATTAACTAGTGGAAAATTTATGAAGAAGAGATATATATTTAAAATTATATTTGTTATGATTTTTTTTTCAGGTATACTGTTTGGATGTAATTTAAATAAAAAGCCAAATGCTATCGATATAAATGAAAATTTCGATATGAAAGCTGCAGCTAATACCGTAGATACCTATATGAAATATCTTATGAAAAATGATATTGAAAATATAAAAAAGCTATATTCTAAGGAACTTTTAAAAACTCCTGTATCAAATGGAAATCAAAATTTGAATATTATGGGTTATAGCTTAAATGATAATAGTGAAGTTGGTAGATCTGGAGTTTTTAAAGTAAAAATTGTAAGATCTGATTTAAGTAAGCCTTTTTCAACTTTGGATGAATATTCAGTAAAAGTTATAAAAGAAGGTAGTGATTATAAAATTGGTGAAATTAATAGTATTTTAGATAGAGAAGCTTTTGTTGAAAGAAATAGAATAAAAATGAGGAGTAAAGATAATATAAATGTAAATGTAATAATAGGTATAAATAATATGCCTCAGTATGTATTTTCTAAAGACGACGAAGCAAATATGAATAAGATATCTGTGCCAAGAAGTAATTTTGGAATACTTGATTTTTCTTACGATGGTGATTATCTAGCCTTAGTTACTTATGATAAGAATTCATATATAGGGGTAGTAAAAATAGATGAAAGCATGGAAGTACAATCTGACAGTTCTGGTTCTTCAAATGGCCAGGGAAATAGTGAAAGTGAAAATGCACAACAAGATCAAATAGATGAATATAATCAAAAAATTGTAGGGAAAAATATAATAAATCTAGATATGCTAAAAAATGCTAGAGTAGAATTTTTAACATTTTCTCCTGATGAAAAATTTATTGTAGCTCAATATACAAATGATAGTATAGGCCACTGCATAAGAATGTATAAAATGGATTCTGGAGATATAATAAATTTTAAATTTGAAGATAAATTTCCCGTTAATAAGGTAGATATAGTTTTTTCTTCTTTTGATACAGATATATTGAATTTTGATGTTATATCTAAAGCTAATAATAGTGAATCCCTTCCTGACATAATTGGAAAATGGAGACTGAACTTAAAGGATTTTAAGGTAGTTAAAATGTGATATAATAATCCTAGTATCTATAGTCATTGGAAGGATGAAAACTTATAATGCAATGGGGAGATAAAGCATATTATAATTTAAATTATTATTTAAGAAAAAAATTTGGATGTAAAGTATTTAAAATATCTTTAGATGGGGGATTTTCCTGTCCTAACAGGGACGGTAAAATAAGTAGGGGAGGATGTATTTTTTGTAGTGAAAGAGGAGCAGGAGATTTTGCAGGAGATAGGAATCTTTCTATAACGGATCAATTTTATAATATAAGAAAAATGATGAATAAAAAGTGGAAACAGGGAAAATATATAGTATATTTTCAAGCCTATACAAATACGTATGCTCCTGTAGAAATTCTTAGGAAAAAATATGAAGAAGCTATAAGGCAGGAAGGAGTGGTGGGTATGGCAATAGCCACCAGGCCTGATTGCCTTGAGGCTGATGTTTTAGAACTGTTACATGAGTTTAATAAAAAAATTTATATTTGGGTAGAACTTGGCCTTCAAACTTCTAATGAGTATACTGCTAAAAAGATAAATAGAGGGTATAGCCTATATACCTTTGAAAAGGCTGTATATAACCTTAGGAAGAGGAATATTGATGTAGTAACGCATGTGATAATGGGTTTGCCGGGAGAAAATCAAAATGATATGATAAATACAGTAAAATATATTTCAGGACAAGATATACAAGGATTAAAATTTCATCTACTTCATTTAATGAAACATACTCCTATGATTAAATTATATAATGAAGGTAGACTGAAATTTATGACTCAGCAGGAATATGTAGATATAATATGCATGGCTTTATCAAATATTCGTCCTGACATTGTAATCCACAGATTAACAGGAGATGCTCCCAAGGATTTACTTATAGAACCTAAGTGGAGCTTAAAAAAGTGGGAAATCTTAAATGAAATTGATAAAGCCATGAAAGATAAAAATATATATCAGGGAATATATTGTAGTTAGTATATAAAACCATTTTTAGGAAAGGCTGATGTTCAATTGAAAATAGATATAATAATATCAGCAGATGATATAAAGGAAGAAAAGATTTTGCATAAATCTGTAATAATAGTAGATATGCTTAGAGCAACATCTGTAATAATTACTGCTATTAATAATGGATGCAAGGAAGTAATACCAGTATTAACAATAGAAGAGGCTTTGGAAATATACAATAAAAATAAACAAAAATATATAATGGGAGGAGAGAGGAAAGCTTTAAAAATAGAAGGATTTCATTGTTCTAATTCTCCCTTGGAATATAGTAGACAGGTTGTAGAAAATAAGATACTAGTAATTACCACAAGTAATGGAACTAGAGCTATAAAGGGAAGTATAATGGCTAAAAATATATTGATAGGTGCTCTTATAAATGCAGATGAGGTAGCAAGTAGAAGTATAAATTTAAATAATGATGTGGTAATAGTTAATGCAGGTACCTATGGACAATTTTCTATAGATGATTTTATATGCAGTGGATACATAATAAATTGTATAATAAAAAAGATAAAAGCTAATCTTACAGATATATCTAAGACTGCATTATATATTTATGAACAGAATCCAGATATTATAACATTTATAAAAAAAGCATCTCATTATAAAAGAATAAAAAAGTTAAAATTATGTGATGATTTAGAATACTGCTGCAGGAAAGATATAATAAAAATTGTTCCAGAATATATAGATGGAATAATCAAATATATATAAACTCCAGCTTATACAATGCTGGAGTTTAGTCAAGTTATTTTTATATAATTAGATTTTACCCATCCTTTAGAATTTATTCTAGATGATCTATTAATTCCATTTAGGGATATTTCATACCAAAGTTGGTTTTGAATTTTAGCGGCATCTTCAATTTTTAGTAGAGTATTTTCTTCTAAAATGTTTACTATACTAGATTTTAAAGTAGGAGCTAAATAGAGGCTAGTTTTTATAGTAACTATTCCACTTAAGTTTTGAGGAGTAATATAATTAACATCTATTCTCCTTGGAAATTCTTTTGATAATTTTGATTTTAAAGAATCATTTTCATATTTTAAAGAAATTATTTGTCTGCGTTGTGACGAAACTTTGTCTGAAAAACGATATAAAATAACCGCATTACCTATTATCAATAGTAAAAATAAAAAAGTAAGCATTTTTAATTTCTCCATTTAATTATTTCTATAACATTACATTATATTCAATAGCTCACTTAAAGATGAAAATTTCACACTATCTTCTGTTAAATCTTTGTATTTAAATATATACATATCTGCATGTTTTATTATATCATCCCATTGATAATCTGAATAGAAATCATATACTCCTACTACAGCCATACCAGCAGCTTTGGCACCTTTAACTGCAGGCAAGATATCTTCAAATACTATACAATCTTTAGGAGATAAATTTAATTTTTTAGCAGTTAAAAGAAATATATCAGGAAAACTTTTACCTCTTTTGACTTCAGATACCGTGGTTATAGCATCAAAAAGATCATATACCTTATTCTTCTTAAGGCTTATTTCTGTTAACTCCCTATAATTACTTGTAGCTAGGCCTATTTTAATGTTTTTTTGTTTTAATAGAAGCAAAAACTCTTTGGCACCATGCTTTAATGGTATATTTGTAGAGTATTCATAAACACATGTTTCATAACATTCATTTTGAATTTCCTCTACGCTTTCCGGTAGATTAAATCTGGTTTTGAAGTATTTAGCAACTTCGTAAAAATTCATAGTTTGTATAGCCTCTTTTAAATTTTCGGGCATTGGTATGTTCCTTTTATTTAAAATTTTTTTATCAATACTTTCCCATAGCCACATAGAATCTACAAGGGTTCCATCCATATCAAAAATAACCCCTTTAGTGTTTTTGAGCATTATGATCACCTCATATCTAAGTATAACATCGAAATAAGATAACATAAATACTAAAATTTTATAAATGTAATAGTAAAATAATTTATATATAACAAAATTAATATAATAAGGTGATAAGTAGGGCTTTATAATTATTATATTTTAAAAGTGTCTTTCTAATAGTTCAATTTTTTCAACGTTTTTAAAATCCTCTAAAGAATTAATATCTAAAAGTTCCAGTATTTTATCCATGCATTTACTATCTATGGAAACTTTAATTTCAGAATTTTCGGCAAAAGCATCTATTTTAGTTTTTCCTTTTTCTTTAGGTATAAGCACTTTAGGGCCACCTACACACCCTCCAATACATCCCATTCCTTCAATAAAATTAGCTGATATTTCTCCTTTTTCAGCTTTGTTAAGTAAGTCTTTACACTCCTTTATGCCATTTGCTTGGATTGGCTTAAATAATTTTTGCTTTTCAGGAAACATCTTTTCTACAGCTTCTCCTACAGCAATGGATACACCACCGGTACGAGCATATAATCTTCCCCCTTTAGAAGCGTATTCAGGTGAAGCATCACCTTTGATCTTAGAAGGATCTATATTAAGTGCATCAAAGATATCCTTTGTTTCTGAAAAAGTAAGTACAAAGTCTATATCGCCAATTATATCTTTTTCTTTTGCTTCTGCTTTTTTTGCTATACAAGGACCTATAAAAACTACTTTACATTCGGGATTCAATTTTTTTAGGACTCTTCCCCCGGCAGTCATTGGCGATACGGAAGGAGATACATGTTTTACTAAATCATTGTATTTTCGTTTCAACATACCTACCCACATAGGACAGCAGCAAGAGGTTATTACAAGATCACTTTTGTCTTTTACATGGCTGTCAAACTCTACTGCTTCTTTTAAAGTTAACATATCTGCAAAAAATGCCACTTCAATCATATCGGTAAAGCCTATTCTTTTAAAAGATGCTCTTAGTTGGTCCATTGTAACATTGTCTCCGAATTGACCTGTTATAGCAGGAGCTACTATGGCTATTACAGGAGAATTACCTTTTAGGATATTAGCAAGTGGCAGAAATTGAACAGTATCCATTATAGAACCACTAGGACAGGCATCTACACAAAAACCACAATCAGTACATTTGTCTTTATCTATAGATGGAGAATTTTTTCCCTTGTGAATAAATATAGCATCAAAAGGACAAGATTTTTCACATGGAGTTTCACCGCTATTTTTACACTCTTGAGAGCAGTTGGTAATCTTATTTATTATTTTTTCATTTTTATTATAAGATTTTATTGCTTTCTTTAATTCTTCCATGAAATTTGAGCTGTAAGTTATGTTAGTACCACATAGTGAAGATATGATTTTACAAAATTCTTCTTTATCAAGCTTATTTTGCGATAGAATTTCTTCTATTTTCTCTTCAAAGTTTCCGTCATAGTGGGATTTTACAATTGACTTAAATAGATCCCTATACTTGTCTTTCATAATTTTAACAACCCCTTTTCAAGTTTTTTATTCTACAATTATAACATATTTAGATAGTTACAGAATAGCGTATAATTTCAAAATTTTCAGTAATGTAATTTTATATTAATTGATTTTTAGGTTTAGGTGAATTTTGCCGATAAGGAATACTTTTTTCCATCTGAACCTCATAAGAACTTATTCAGGTTATGATAATACTTATCTCCTACTTTAAAGAAGCAGAAGATTATCAAAAGGGTAGCCTTGGAATAAATAAAAAGGTAGCTAAGAACTAAAATGTGTCATCACTTTAGTTCTTAGCTATTTCTTAGTGAAATATAGATACTAGATATGAAATCTAAAATAAATATCCATTTGTATAAGAAAATATTATTTTACAGGTAAATTCTCATTATCTCCCTCACCTCTTGTGGGTACTGTTGACATTAAGAATCCCACTAATATAGATACTAAAGCTGGGGATATTATATTTATATAAGCTATGTAAGAAGTTCTATATAATATGAAGGCAGTTATACCAGTTATAAGTGTACTTATAATAAATATATAGATTACAAATTTAGCAAAAGAACTAAAAAATTTTTTATATAATTTATGTCTTGTAGGGCCATTGATTATTTTTACAAATAAGAAATAAGATATTAAAATCAAGAAAATATCTACAGCGGCAGATATTAAAAAATTTTTCATATTAACACCTCCAATAGGATATCAAATATAGTATTACCCTATAAGAGATGTTTTACACCTAATTATAAATTTTTTGATGGAGTTATTGATTTAAATATAATTCACCAACTTGAAAAACATCTCCTGCACCTAATGTTAAAAGTACATCCCCTTCTGTTAAAATATCATTTAAATACTGGACTATGGAAGTGAAGTCTTTTATGTTCCTACATTTAACTCCTCTTTTTATAATTTGCTCACATAGCATAGATGAACTTATTTCACCTGTATCTTTTTCTCTTGCAGGAAATATATCTGCTAATATTAGTTCATCTACATTATCAAAAGCAGCGGTGAATTCTTCAAATAGGCTTATAGTTCTTGAAAAGGTATGGGGCTGAAATACACAAATTATTCTTTTATGAGGATAATTTTCTACAGCATTTAAAGTTGCTTTGATCTCTGTAGGATGATGTGCATAATCATCTATAACTACTATACCTTCTTTTTTACCTTTAATTTCAAATCTTCTATGTGTACCTTTAAAGTTTTTTAGCCCATCTCTTATATTATCAACTGATATATTTAAAATCAAAGAAACAGATATACTTGCTAAAGCATTTAATATATTATGTTTGCCTGGAACACTTAAATTTAGAGAAAATAATTTTTTATCAGATTTATATACTTCAAAGAAAGCACGTCCCTCTCTATCAAAGCATATATTTTTAGCAGTAATATCTCCACTTTCTATACCGTAACTCATTATGTTACAATTTACATTTGATATGATTTTTTTCATTCTTCTGTCATCAGCACAGCATACCAAATATCCTTCTCTAGGAATTAATTTGGCAAATTTTATAAATGCATTTTGTATTTCTTCTATATCCTTGTAGTAATCTAGATGATCTGCATCAATATTTAAAATTATACCTATAAATGGAAAGAATTTAAGAAAAGATTCTTTATATTCACAAGCTTCTGTAATAAAGTAAGGACTATGTCCAATTCTGACATTTCCATCTATTATATCTAAATTTCCACCAACAAGTATAGTAGGATCCAGATTGGCTTCAAGTGTTATGGAGGATAACATGGAAGTAGTGGTAGTTTTACCGTGAGTACCAGATACTGCTACATTGTATTTATGTCCTTTCATTATTTCACCTAAGAATTCAGCTCTATCCATAAGGGGAATATTTAAATTTTTAGCTTTTAATAGTTCTTCATTGTTTTTTGAAATTGCAGCAGTGTACACTACAAGATCTATATCAGGGGTTATATTTTGGCTTATCTGTCCTATATACACTTTGGCTCCTTTTGATTTTAATCTTTCTGTGGTTTCAGAAGATTTCACATCTGAACCGGAGACTTTAAAGCCTTTTTCCAGTAGAATTTCAGCCAGTGCACTCATGCTTATTCCGCCTATGCCTATAAAATGAACTTTTTTATTTTTTATAAAATCAAATGACAATTAAATCACTCCTTATAATTAACTTAACCTATTTACTAATTATATACAAAACTTAGTTAAAAAACACAAAAAATTGTACTTTTTAAAATAAAAACATTCTGAACTTAAGAATCACTTATAAATGAACGTCTTTAGTGAAAGTTGAGATGGAATCAATTTTTGTGTATTTGTATTAGTATTACAACTAAATAAGAGTTGATTAATAATGATTTTTGGAATACAATATGAATAATAGAATAAAATCTTAAGATATTATTCGTAAAATTTATAGATAGGTGATAAGATGCAAAAATTCAGTAGAAACCATAGAATAGCGGCAATAACTAAAATTTTGCTGGAAAATCCTAATAAAGTAATGAGTCTGAATAATTTTACTCTTATGTTTAATACAGCTAAGTCTACAGTAAGTGAAGATATATTAGTAGTAAAAGATACTTTAAATAAATTCCAAATGGGAAGAATAGATACCATATCTGGAGCCTCAGGGGGTATAAAGTATGTCTGTGGAATATCTAATGAAAAGAGAAGAGAATTTGCTGAAAAATTATGTATTATTTTGAAAAATAGAGAAAGAATAATACCAGGTAATTTTTTATATATGACAGATATAATGTTTAATCCTGTTATAATACATACTGCAGGAGTGATCTTAGCATCTATTTTTATAGAGAGAAATATTGATTATGTAGTTACTGTTGAAACTAAAGGGATTCCTTTAGCTTATGAGGTGGCCAGAATAATGGGGGTCCAACTTGTAGTAGTAAGGAGAGAGCAAAAGTTTACCGAAGGATCTACTTTAACTATAAATTATGTTTCAGGATCTACAGGAAGAATTCAAACTATGTCCTTGTCTAAAAAGGCGTTAAAGAAGGGAAGTAAATGTATTTTTATTGATGATTTCATGAGGGCAGGAGGAACTGCCATGGGTATAATAAATTTATTGAAAGAATTTGAAAGTGAACTCTTAGGTATAGGATTTTTAATAGATAACGTGGAAACCCCTAAAAAATTAGTACAGGATTATAAATCTATAGTAGATTTTAAAGGTATTGATGAAAATGGTAATGCACTGTTATTTCCTTCTGAAAATGTTTAACTAATAAAATTTTCAAAAAATTTATTAGTTTTTTAAAAAATAAGGAGGAAAAATATAAGATATAGAGAATAGTATATACATAAGCATCTTGGAGGTGGATTATATGCAAATTACAGATGTCAGAGTGAGGAAAATTGCTGCCGAGGGTAAGATGAAAGCTATTGTTTCAGTAACCTTTGATAACGAATTCGTTGTTCACGATATAAAAGTTATAGAAGGTCAAAATGGTCTTTTTATAGCAATGCCAAGTAGGAAAACTCCTGATGGAGAGTTTAAGGATATTGCTCACCCAATAAATACTCAAACAAGAGAGAAGATACAAAAAGCAATTCTTGGTGAGTATGAAAAAGTAAAAAATGAGGAAACTGTTACCGAAGAAAAGGTAGAGGAATAATAAAAAGGAGTAATATTACTCCTTTTTATTATTTTTATGAGGTTGCAAATAATTTTTATATAAAATATAATATTAAGGGATGTTTAATGACATATTGTAGAAAAGTGAAGATTTATAACCATTAAAGAGGTGTTAAGATGTATAATTGTGCTGTAATACTAGCTGCAGGTGAAGGTAAAAGGATGAAATCTTCTAAACCTAAAGTACTTCATAAAATTTGCGGCAAGGAAATGATAAATATAGTTATTGATGTTGTAAAAAAGGCACAAATAAAAGATATAAATGTTGTAGTTGGTAAAAATGCAGAAAGAGTAAAAAAAGCTACGGAAGCTAAAAATACAAGTTATTCTTTTCAAGACAAACAATTAGGTACAGGACATGCGGTTCTTTGTGCTGGCGATTTTTTGAAAAATAAAAAAGGAACTGTGGCTGTATTTACTGGTGATTCACCTTTAATAAAAGAAGGTACTATAAAAAACATGCTGGATTTTCATAGTGCTGGAGGTTATGGAGCTACCATACTCACATCTATAGTACAAAATCCTTATGGATATGGAAGAATTATAAGAGAGGAAAATCAACAGGTACTTAAGATAGTAGAACATAAGGATTGTTTACAAGAAGAACTTCAGGTTAAAGAAATAAATTCAGGAATATATTGTTTTGATATAGAAAGTTTAGTTGAAAGCTTAAATAAAATACATAATAATAATGCTCAAGGAGAGTATTATTTAACGGATGTTATAGAGATATTAAAGCAAAAAGGAAAAAAAGTAGGGGCATTTCCTATCTCTTTTGAGGAAACTATGGGGGTCAATTCAAGAGTACAACTTGCAGAAGCTGAGAATATTATGAGAAACAGAATAAATAAAATACATATGGAAAATGGAGTTACGTTAATTGACCATAATAATACTTATATAGATTTAGATGTTCAAATAGGAAAAGATACTATAATATATCCTGGAAATGTTTTTCAGGGTAATACTGTTATAGGCGAAAATTGTATTTTTTATCCTAATTCTAGAATACAAAGCAGTATAATAAAGGATAATGTTACAGTGGAAAATTCTGTAATATTGGAAAGCACAATAGGGGAAAATACTAGTGTAGGGCCTTTTGCTTATATAAGACCTGAAACTACAATAGGAAAATCTGTGAAGATAGGTGATTTTGTAGAAGTTAAAAAGTCTACTATAGGAGATAATACAAAAGTATCTCATTTAACATATATAGGGGATGCTGAGGTTGGAGATAAGTGCAATTTTGGTTGTGGAACTGTTGTGGTAAACTATGATGGAAAAAGTAAGAATAAAACTTTAATTGGAAATAATTCATTTATAGGATGTAATACAAATTTAGTATCTCCAGTTAAAATTAATGACAATACCTATATAGCTGCAGGTTCTACCATAACAGATGAAGTTCCCGAAGGAGCACTGGCAATAGCCAGGGCACGGCAAGTGAATAAAAAAAGTTGGGTGTATAAAAAAGGATTAAAGAAATAAAAATTTTAGGAGGGCTTTACATAATGATAACCCATGGTAAAAATATTAAGATTTTTGCAGGAAATTCTCATCCTGATTTAGCTAAACAAATAGGGGATATTTTAGGTATTAAAGTTGGAGATTCTAAAGTTACAACTTTTAGTGATGGTGAGATATGTGTAAATATCAATGAAACAGTAAGAGGAATGGATGTATTTATAGTTCAATCAACTAATAATCCTGTAAATGATAATCTAATGGAACTTTTAATTATGATTGATGCCTTTAAGAGGGCATCCGCAGGAAGAATAACTGCAGTAATGCCTTATTATGGTTATGCAAGACAAGATAGAAAAGCTAAAGCGAGAGATCCGATTACAGCAAAGCTGGTGGCGGATATATTAACAGCTACTGGTGCAGATAGAGTACTTACAATGGATTTACATGCTTCCCAAATTCAAGGATATTTTAATATACCTCTTGATCATCTTTTAGGAGCACCTATACTTGCAAAATATTTTATACAAAAAGGATTTGATGAAAAGGATGATGTAGTTGTAGTTTCTCCAGATCTTGGAAGCGTAACTAGAGCTAGAAAATTTGCAGATAAATTACATGCGTCAATAGCTATTATAGATAAAAGAAGACCAAGAGTTAATGTGTCAGAAATAATGAATATAATTGGAGATGTGAAAGATAAAACTGTTATATTAGTGGATGATATGATAGATACAGCAGGTACAATAACAAATGGGGCTAATGCTCTTATAGAGCGAGGGGCAAAAGAAGTTTATGCATGCTGCACCCATGCTGTGTTGTCTGGTCCTGCAATAGAGAGAATAAAGAATTCTGCCATAAAAGAGTTAGTAATGTTAAATACGATAAATCTGCCAGAGAGCAAGATATTGGATAACTTCAAAATACTATCTATAGCTCCAGTATTTGCTGAAGCTATAAGAAGAATATATGAAGATATTTCAGTAAGTAAATTATTTGAAGATTAATGATATAAAGGCATGTGGCTTATTCCCACATGCCTTTATATCAGTGATTTTAAGGTTTAAGTAAAGTTTGACAATAAAGAATGTTTTTCTTCATTTAAATCTTATGAGATAAATATTTGTAACTTATTTGTAACTTTTCAAGATACATTATTATTTACCCTAAAATATATGATAGATTTAATATAGGAATAATCGTTTAAGTATAATTATATGGTAATATTTGATTTTAAATTATATATAGGGGTAAAAACCATGTAACTTATAGTATCAAGTAATTTAGAGGTTTAGATGGAATTGCTCATAATTTTCTCTAATTGAACTCTAGAAGAACTTATAAAGGGCGCAGCAGTGCTTATCCTCCGACTTCAAGAGGGTATTAGCCTAATTGCAGCCTTCGGATAAATATAAGTATGTGTTTACAATTTTAGGAGGGGAATAAAATGGAAGGCTCAATAGGAAAAATTTTAATTGTAGATGATGATGAAAATATATGTGAAGTAATAAAAATGTATGTAGAGAGTGCTGGCTATGAAGTACAAATCGCTAATGATGGAAAGTCAGCAGAAACAACATTTCTAGAATATAAACCAGATTTAGTACTTCTGGATATAATGCTTCCTAACATTGATGGAATAGATGTTCTTAAATGGATAAGAAAAGACTATGAAACTCCTGTAATCATGCTTACGGCAAAAGGAGAAACCTTTGATAAAGTTTTAGGACTTGAACTTGGGGCGGATGATTATATAGTAAAACCCTTTGAAGCTAAAGAAATGTTGGCAAGAATCAAAGCAGTACTTAGAAGATATAGTGTAGATACTGAAAATAAAGAGGTATTAAAATTTGACCAGTTAACTATTGATATAAATTCATATACTGTTACCTATAGAAATGATGATATAAAAATGCCTCCCAAAGAGTTTGAATTGCTGTACTATTTGGCTAATAATAAAAATAGGGTGTTTACTAGAGAACAGCTTTTATGTGAAGTGTGGGGATATGATTACCCGGGAGATTCTAGAACTGTAGATGTACATGTAAAAAGATTGAGAGAAAAACTTCAAGGAGGGCCTAACTGGCAAATAGAAACAGTTTGGGGTGTAGGATATAAGTTTGAGGTGAAGTAGATGAAAAAGGGATTATTTTCAAAGCTTGTAGCTGCATTTACTGCAATTATTATAGTAAGTTTTGTAATGACAGCAGCTTTTTTGTCTTACTGGTTTGAAAGCTATTATTTTGAAGAGAGAAAAAGTCAGCTGCTTAAAGAATCCCAGTTTATAAGTTATAAAGCACTTCAATATTTAGCAGGAGACTTAACTGCAGATGAGATAAATGAAACTTTAAATAACATAGCCAAGTATTTGTCTGCGGATATATGGCTTGTGGATAATTATGGTTATGTGTATTCAGTATCAAAAAGTGAACATAAACAATTAATAGCTACTCCCACACAAATAGTTACTAAAGATTTAGAGGAGCTTAGAGAAAATAAGACTGTAGATAAAAAAGAAATTGATTCAGATATATTTGTGGATCCAGTACATACCTTTGAAATACCTATTTTTTCAAATGGAGTTTTTAAAGGTGCTATACTTATGCATACTTCTATAAGTGAGTTAAGAGAACCCTTAAAGAGAGTATATGAAATTATATGGATATCTGCTATCTTAGCTATTATAATATGTTGTGTTGTAATCTATTATTTTTCTCAAAGGATAATAATATATCCACTTAAGAAAATTAATTATGTAGCAGATAAAATATCAAAAGGAGAAGTGGAAAAAAGAGTATGTATAAATTCAAATGATGAAATTGGAGAACTAGCTAAGTCTTTTAATAGTATGGCAGATTCACTGGAACAGGTAGAAAAAAATAGAAGACAATTTATATCCAATGTATCTCATGAAATAAGATCTCCCTTAACTTCTATAAAAGGTTTCATAGGGGGGATAATTGATGGTGTTATCCCACGTGAAAAACAAAACTATTATTTGTCGGTTACTTACTCTGAAATACAAAGGCTTACAAGACTTGTAAATGATCTTTTGGATTTATCTGCCATTGAGGCAGGGCAATTCAAGCTTAGAATAGAGGAGTTAGATATAAATGAAATTATAAGATTGTGTATTATAAAATTTCAAACTAAAATAAACGAAAAAAGATTAAATGTAGATGTAGTTATGGAAAATGATAAACTTTATGTAGCTGCGGATAGAGATAGAATAAATCAAGTGGTTACAAATTTAATAGATAATGCTGTTAAGTATGTAAATAAGGGTGGAAATATAAAAGTTTCAACTAAAATTAAGGGGGATAAGGCATTTATATCTGTCTACAATGATGGGGAAGGAATACCAGAATCAGAATTAAAACATATATGGGATAGATTTTATAAATCGGATAAGTCAAGAACTTCAAAAGTAAGTACAGGACTTGGACTTTCCATTGTAAGGAGTATACTAACACAACTAGGAGAAGATATATGGGTTGAAAATAAGGAATCTGGTGGTATTATATTTGCATTTACTTTAAAAAGGGTTTAAGAAATTATTACATTCCGTTCATATTTGTGTAAAAATTTTTTATTATAATAACTCTAAATTTTAGAGATTATGAGGTGTATTTAATGGATGATAACAACAGATATGATGACATAAAAGACGTTTACTGGGAAAAAGTAGATGCAGAGAGTGGAAAAATAAAATTTATAAATATGAAAAGGCGGTCAACTGCAAGAGCATTGATTAAACTGTTTTGTTTTATATTGGTGGCAGCTGTTTCGGGAGGCATATCTGGAGCATATATAGTAAATAAAAAGGAAAATACTAAAGTATATACACCTAATAATCAATTGTTGGTTGAATCCAATGGAGATACTAAAAAACAAGAAGATACATCCGAGGATATATATGCAAATTCTATATCGAAGGTAGCTCAAACGGTAGGTTTATCCGTAGTTGGTATAAGCAATAAAGCAGAAGGATATTTTGGGTTACAGGATTTAGGAAGTGGCTCTGGTATAATAATTGATTCCAATGGATATATAGCAACTAATTATCATGTAATAGAAGGAGCAGATAAGGTTACAGTGCGACTTTCAAGTGGAAAGATTCTGGATGCTTCTATATTGGGAGTTGATCAGCAGGCTGATTTAGCTGTAATAAAGGTAGAAGCCAAAAATCTTCCCGTGGTTAAATTCGGAGATTCTTCAACGATGAAAGTAGGAGATATTGTAATTGCCATAGGAAATTCTTTAGGTCAGGAATTTCCAAGTGTTACTGCAGGCATAATAAGTGCATTAAATAGAAAAATAGAGTATAACGGGACTGTATACAAAGTTATTCAAACAGATGCAGCTACAAATCCTGGAAATAGTGGCGGCGCTCTTTGTAATATAAAAGGTTATGTTATAGGCATTAACAGTTTAAAGATGGGATCTGATTCCAATGTAGAGGGTATAAGTTTTGCAATAAATATAAATGATGCAAAAAATATAATAAAGTCACTTATGAGTTACGGGGAAGTTTCAAAGCCTTATTTAGGTATATATGGTGAAAGTGTGACATCACAGAATGATAAGATTCAGGGTGTTTATATACAGCAGGTGGAAAAAAATAGTGGTGCTGCAGCTTCTGGTATAAAACCTACGGACATATTGATAGAAATAGATGGCAAAAAGGTAAGGAGTTTATCTGATGTAAAGGAAGTACTAGAAGGACATAAGGTAGGAGACAAGGTCCTAGGGAAAATATGGAGAAATGGTAAGACCATAGAAACAGAAATAGTTCTTTCTGAAAATAAAGAAAGTAAATAATAAAGAGACTGGTGTAAGTCTCTTTATTATTTGTGTTTTTTAGTATAATATATTATTGAGATGGTAATTTTAATTTGGAGCTAAGATTGGAGTAAGAACATGTTTTTAATAGTAGGGTTAGGAAATATAGGAGTTAAATATCACCATACGAGACATAATATAGGATTTGATTTTATAGATTTAGTAAGCAAGAAGTATAATATTGCCTTAAATAGGGAAAAATTTAAAGGAAATTGTGGAGAAGGATTTATAGGACAAAATAAAGTTATATTATTGAAACCTAATACTTATATGAATTTAAGCGGGGAGAGTGTAAGAGAAGCTGTAAATTTTTATAAAATTGAAAATGACCATATAATAATTATATATGATGATATAGATATAGATATTGGAAGATTTAGAATAAGGGCTCATGGAAGTGCTGGAGGACATAATGGGATAAAGAATATAATATTAAATCTAGGAACATATGTATTTCCGAGAATAAAAATAGGTATTGGACATCCTACTGTAGATCTTGTATCCTATGTTCTTGGAAAGTTTTCTGAAGAGGACAGAATTAGTATAGAAAAGGTTTTAGAAACTAGTGTAGAAGCGTTAAATTGTATGGTGAATTTTGGCATAGAAGTAGCTATGAATAAATTTAATGGATTTAAGCTATAAAATTTTATAATATTGCTTTAAACCGTTTAGTTTCTTTAATATTGAAGAAACTAACGGTTATTGTGCGTTTGATTTTATTTGTTATTATGAGAAAGATTATTTTAATTATGAATAAATTTTATAGGGTGGTTGTTAAAATGAGACTAGATGGACTTATGGAACCTATTAGAAAAAGCAGTGAATTTAAAGATATTATGACTGGGATAGACAGAAAGAAGTTTCCTATAGCAGTATTTGGACTTTCGGAATCCTCTAGAAGTTATTTAATATATGGGGTATATAATGAGCAGGATAAGCCTTTTTTAGTTATTACTCATAGTGATGTAGAGGCTAGAAAGTTATATGAAGATTTGTGTTTTTATTTACCACAAGTATATTATTTCCCTACTAAAGAAGTAGTGTTCTATAATATAGATGCTATATCTGGAGATTTAAGATGGGAAAGATTAAAGGTAATAAGAGAGATGTTAAATCCAGGTAAAAAAATCATAATAACTTGTGTGGAATCATTAGCTTCTGTATATATGCCTGTGGAATTATATAAAAATTATATATTCAATATATCTGTGGGAGATAAAGTAGATTTTAAAAATATTAGTGAAAAGTTAATACAATGTGGGTATGAGAGAACCGAAATGGTAGATGGAAAAGGACAATTTTCTATAAGAGGGGGTATAATGGATATATATTCTCCTATTTCTCCAGAACCCTATAGAGTTGAATTATTCGGAGATGAGGTAGAATCTATTAGAAATTTTAATTTAGAATCTCAAAGAAGTATTGAGAAAATAAATGGTATAGAGATATTTGCTGCAAAGGAGATTATATTTGATAGAGAGCGAGTTGAAATAGGAAAAAGCAAAATAAAAGAGGACTTAGCAATAATAGTAGAAAAACTAAAAAAGAATAAAAGCAATGAAGCACTGGAAAAGATAAGAACAATAACAAACAAAAATCTAGAAACTTTTCAAGAAACGTGGACATTTGAGAGTATTGATAGCTTTTTACCTTATTTTTATGAACATATGTCTTCTTTTTTAGATTATGTGAAAGATTATTTTATAATTGTAGATGATATAAAAAGATGTAGTGGAAAGTTAGATAGTGTATATTTTGAGTTTCACGAGAATTATAAAAGTTTTCTAGAAAGAGGCAATGTATTACCAGGACAAAGTAAAATGTTAGTTGATAGATCTGAGTTAATCGATAAATTTAATCACAGAGAAAGTATCATATTAGATGCTATTGCTAAATCTACTAAAACCTTTTCACCAAAACTAATAGTGAATTTTGTCCAGATAACTTTGAATAATTATCAAGGTAAATTAGATTTACTTATTGAAGAAATAAAACATAAAAAATCTAAAAACTTTAAAATTTTAATTTTGTCTGGTACTAGAGCAAGAGGGGAAAGGTTAGTGGATACCTTAAGAGATAATGGTATTGAAAGTAGTTATAAGGATATGGTAAATGAAATTAAGCCTGGTGAAGTAGTTATAACTTTTGGGAATCAATTAAAAGGATTTGAGTATTCTAAACTTAAAATAAGTGTTATTTCCGATAAAGAGGTTTTCGGAAAAGCTAAAAGAAAAAGTATAAGGAAAACTAATAGAAAAGGAACAAGTAAGATTAAAAGTTTTACAGAATTAAAAACAGGAGATTTTGTAGTTCATGTAAATCATGGTATAGGAATATATAAAGGTATAAAACAGCTAGAACTTCAGGGACATAAAAAGGATTATCTAGAACTTGTATATGAATGTGAGGATAAATTATATGTACCGGTAGAACAGCTTGATATGGTACAAAAGTATATAGGTTCAGAGGGAAAAAGTCCAAAGATAAATAAACTAGGAAGCTCAGAATGGAGTAAGGTTAAAAAAAAGGTAAAGAAGTCAATAGAAGAGATGGCCGAAGATTTGATAAAATTATATGCAATCAGGTCTACTTTGAAAGGATATAAATATTCAAAAGATACTGTATGGCAGAAACAATTTGAGGATGAATTTCCCTATGAAGAAACTCCGGATCAGTTATCAACTATACAGGATATAAAGAGAGATATGGAATCAGATAAAGTAATGGATAGATTGCTTTGTGGAGATGTAGGTTATGGTAAAACGGAAGTTGCAGTAAGGGCTGCTTTTAAAGCGGTGATGGATGGCAAGCAAGTGGCTTTCTTAGTTCCAACTACAATATTGGCACAACAACATTATAATAATTTTATTCAAAGATTTTCTGATTTCCCTGTAAAAATAGACATGATAAGTAGATTTAAAACTGCCGCACAACAAAAGGTTACTATAAAAGCTGTTAAAATAGGAGATGTGGATATACTTATTGGAACTCATAGAATACTTCAAAAAGATGTACAATTTAAAGACCTGGGGCTTCTTATTATAGATGAAGAACAAAGGTTTGGAGTTAGTCATAAGGAAAAAATTAAGCAGATAAGAAAGAATGTAGATGTATTAACTTTAAGTGCTACACCTATACCTAGAACGCTGCATATGTCCCTTGTAGGAGTTAGGGATATAAGTGTTATAGAAACACCACCAGATGAAAGATATCCTATACAAACTTATGTAGTGGAATATAATGATCAGCTAATCAGGGATGCTGTATTAAGAGAATTAAGTAGAGGAGGACAGGTTTACTTTGTATATAACAGAGTGGAAAATATAAAAGAAATGGCATCTTATATAGCCAAGTTAATTCCAGAAGGTAAAGTGGCAGTGGCTCATGGCCAAATGCAAGAGAGAGAACTTGAGGGAATAATAATGGATTTCATGCAAAATAAGTATGATATTTTAGTATCTACTACTATAATAGAAACTGGCATGGATATACAAAATGTAAATACCATGATAATATATGATGCGGATAAAATGGGACTATCTCAGTTATATCAATTAAGAGGAAGAGTGGGAAGAACTAATAGAATAGCTTATTGTTATTTAAGTTATCGTAAGAATAAGGTTCTCAAAGAAGTGGCAGAAAAGAGACTTAAGGTTATTAAAGAATTTACTGAATTGGGTTCTGGATTTAAAATAGCATTAAAAGATCTAGAGATAAGGGGAGCAGGTAATATGATGGGCTCCTCTCAACATGGACATATGGCAGCTATAGGATATGATTTATATTGTAGAATGTTAGAAGATTCTATAAAATTAATAAAGGGTGAGATAGACAAAGAACCGGTAGAAACCACAGTAGAATTAAAAGTGGATGCATATATACCGGATAATTATATAGAAAATGAAGTTCAAAAAATAGAAGTATATAAAAAAATAGCAGCTATAAGTTCCTATGAAGACATGTTGGATATAAAAGAGGAATTAGAAGATAGATTCTATGATATACCACCATCAGTATATAATTTGATGGATATAGCCTATATAAGAAGCATAAGTAAGGAACTTGGTATAGAATCTATAAAGGAATCAAAAAATGAAGTGATTTTTACTTTTCAAAATGAAGATAGAATAGATAAAAATGTATTAAAAGAATTAATTAAAACTTATTTTGGTAAAATAGTTTTAAAAATGAATAAAAAGCTTAGTTTTGGATATACATTAAAAGATGTAAAGAGAGAAAATCTTTTGAGCAATATTAAGGAAATTGTTAAATATATGATACAAATATATGAACAAAAATAGTTTTGTAGTAAAAATGCTTTTATGTTAAAATAAATTTGTATTTTGTAAAATGTGAAGAAAGTGGGGGAATAAACTGTGAAAAATATAAGAAGATTGGCAGTTACTGCATTTATAACAGTATTTATATTTTCAGTGGCTGGATGTAATATGATAGAAAAAACACCAGAAGCCATAGCTAATAGTACGGTGGCAGAGGTTAATGGAGAGAAGATAACAAGAAGTGATTTAGATAAGGATCCAAATACGATGCAATTAATAAGCCAAGTTAAGCAGCAATACGGGGAAAACTATAAAGAAAATGAAGATGCAGTTAACACTGTAAAGACTCAAAAAGAGCAGATACTTGATGATTTAATTACAAATAAGGTAATTGCACAAAAAGCTAAAGAATTGAAACTTTTACCGGATGAGACTAAACTTAAATCTGATATGGAGACTCAAATTGCACAGCTTAAGAAGCAGAATTTTAATGATGATGCAGAACAATTTAATACTGCATTAAAGGCACAGGGATTTACTGAAGAATCCTTTAAAACTATGTTTTTGTCCCAATTGAGAACTCAGCAGACACTGGAAAATGTAACTGAAAGTATTGCAAAAAATATAAAAATAACAGATAAAGAAATAGAAGACTATTATAATTCCAATAAAAGTAAATTCACAGAACAACCTAATAAAATGCACTTAGCCCACATACTGGTAAAAACTGAAGATGAGGCTAAGAAAGTAAAAAAGAGATTAGATGATGGAGAAGATTTTGCAAAAGTTGCAAAGGAAGTATCACAGGATGCAGCTACTAAAGATAATGGCGGCGATTTAGGAGATGTAAATTATAATGATTCAGGTTTTGATGCTGATTTTATGGCAGGAGCTCTGGCATTAAAAGAAGGTACCATATCAGAACCTGTTAAAAGTAGCTTTGGATATCATATAATAAAGTGTATAAAAAAGGAAGAATATCCAGTTAAGGCTCTTAGTGCAGTTAAAGATCAAATAAAAACACAACTAGAAAGTGATAAAAAGAACAGCCTAGTTTCTGAAAAAATTCAGCAGTGGAAAAAAGCTTCTACAATAACTAAAAAAGAGAAAAATATTATATAGCAGAGCTTACATATCAAGTAGTCTTTATAAAAACTTATCTGGGACATGACAGCTTTTATCTCTAATTTTGAATAGAATGGAAGTATTGTAAATAATAGCTTTAAGATAAAAATAAAAAACCTTAAAAAAGAACTATAGTGCATATTATTACAGTTTTTTTTAAGGTTTTTTCTAATTTAAATAACAATTGTGTATAAAATTTCATGTTTAGAAAGATAATAATAATACAAGTTATATATAATTTTTAAGGAGGAATCAATTAAGCATGAAAGCAACAGGAATTGTTAGAAGAATAGACGATTTAGGTAGAGTTGTTATACCAAAAGAAATAAGAAGGACTCTTAGAATAAGGGAAGGAGATCCTTTAGAGATATTTACAGATAGAGAAGGAGGAGTCATACTGAAGAAATATTCTCCTATTGGAGAATTAAGTGATTTTTCAAAAGGGTATACAGAATCACTTCAGCAGACGATAGGTCATATAATTATGATTTGTGATAAAGACAGTGTAGTATCCGTAACTGGTACACCAAAAAAAGAATATATGGAAAAGAAAATAAGCCCTGAATTAGAAAAACTTATAGAAGATAGAAGAACAGTATCAACATGTAGAGATGAAAATCAAATTATTCCATTATATGATGATGAAGACATAGAAGGAAAGTATTCAGCACAAGTTATATGTCCTATAATAGCAGGAGGAGATGCAATTGGCGCCGTAATAATAGTATCCAAAGAAGAAACTAAATTTGGGGATGTAGAAATTAAATTAGCTGAAACTGCATCATCCTTTTTAGGAAAGCAAATGGAACAATAGATAATAGTGGCAGCATAGCTGCCATTTTATTTTTATCTGAAGGTTGCAATTAGCTAAATCCCAATCTTTTATAAAGCGGAAGATAAGTAATGCTACGCTCCTGGATAAGTGATTGTAAGGTTCAGATGGAAAAGACATTATTTATGAATAAACTCCACCTGAATCTTAGAATTACTTGACACATTAAAACATTATTGACTGAAATATAAAAAATATTCACTTAAAGTAATAATGCCTTCCAGTTTTAAATAATTATAAACATGGGAATAAATTGTTTGGGAATATAGTGAGCTGGAGGTATATTTATGAAAAAACAATCGCTTATAAAAGGAACTATTATATTAGGGATGGCAGGTATAATATCTAAATTTTTAGGTCTATTTTTTAGATGGCCTCTTCAAATGCTTATTGGAGATGAGGGTGTAGGATATTATCAAATGTCTTTTCCATTATATATGTTTTTTATTGCGGTGGCATCGGGCATACCGGTAGCGGTATCTAAAATGGTATCTGAAAGAAATGCTACAGGAGATTATGAAGGAGTAATTCAAGTATTTAGAAAATCTGTGCTTTTGATGTTTCTATTAGGGACAGGTTTTACAGCCATACTTCTTATATTTTCTGAACCTATTATACATTTTTTAAAATGGGATAAAAAATCTTATTATTCCTTGGTGGCAATTGCATTTGCACCTATGTTTATATCCATAATGAGTGCCTTTAGAGGATTTTTTCAAGGACTCCAGAATATGAATTATACTGCTATATCTCAAGTTGTAGAACAAATAGGAAGAATATTAGTAGGAGTTGGACTTGCATATTTACTTTTACCTAAGGGCATAGAGTATTCTGCCGGAGGGGCGGCATTAGGAGCTGCTGCTGGAGGACTATTTGCTGGAATATATCTAATATTTAAATATGTTCATGTAAGAAAAGAGATAAAGGTATTTAAAGTATCAGATAATAAAGAGATATTGACTAAATTACTGTACATAGCAGTTCCTGTATCTTTAGGGGCAGCTGTAAGCAGCATAATGAGTCTCATAGACTCAGCTTTAGTGCCCCAAAAATTATTAGAAGCGGGATTTACATATAAAGATGCTGCCATATTATATGGACAACTCACTGGGAAGGCCTTTATATTAATAAATGTACCTTTAACATTATCCTCTGCATTATGTGCCTCTCTGATGCCTATAATTGCAGAATCTCATATATTAAACAAGAAGATTGATGTTATAAACAAAGTGGATTTATCCTTTAAACTTTCTAATGTGATTGCATTTCCATCTATGTTAGGATTATATACTTTGGCATATCCAATTTTAAATTTAATATTTCCCGGTCAGTCTGCAGGTTTTAATATACTACAGTATTCGGCCTTATCTATTCCCTTTATAATATTAGTGCAGACATCTACGGCCATATTACAGGGAGTAGGATATTATATTAGACCTGTGTTTAATTTAGCTGTAGGATGTATTGTAAAAATAATCATAACTTTATTTATGGTACCTGTTTCTTCTATAAATATTTATGGAGCTATTTTAGGAAGTATAGGAGGGTATGCAATAACATGTGTTTTAAATATAGTATTTTTAAGTAGAAAGTTAAAAATAAATATAAATTACTTCCAGACTATGGTTAAACCAGCATTTGCTTCTTTTTTTATGATAGGATCTGTTGTAATTATATATTGGTACGTCTATAATTATACCATGAGCAGCAGAATAGCCTGTTTTTTATCTATTATTTCAGGTTTAGTTATATATGTGCCTCTTATAGTTGTATTTGGCATATTTAAATATAGTTATATAAAAGATAAATTTTTAAAGAAATAAGGAGAGATTACAAGTGATTAAAATAGTAGGATTGGGCCCTGGTTCACCGGATTCCCTTACCATTGGCACTATTGATATACTGAAAAATGCAGATAGAATTTATTTAAGAACAGAAAAGCACCCTACTGTAAGCTATTTGAGGCAATTAGATATTAATTTTGAAACTTATGATTATGTATATGAAAGAGAAGAAAAGTTTGAAGATGTATATAGTAGTATTGTAAAAGATTTAATATTTAAGGAAAAACAATTTAAAGAAATAGTTTATGGGGTACCAGGTCACCCATTGGTAGCGGAAAAATCTGTTAGGTTGTTGTTAAAACTGTGTAAAAAGCAAGCTATAGATGTAAAAATAGTACCTTCAGTTAGTTTTATAGATATAATTATGGAAAGATTAAAAATAGATGTAGTTGAAGGAATAAAAATAATAGATGCTTTTGATATAAAAAGTCATCTGATGGATAAACGAGCAGGAATAATAATAACACAAGTATATGATAGATTGATTGCATCAGAGGTAAAGTTGGCGCTTATGGAGTATTATAAAGATGACACAGATATATTTTTTATAAAAGCTGCAGGGGTTGAGAAAATGGAAAGCATAAGGAAAATAAAATTATATGAACTAGATAGGCAAAGTGATATAGATTATTTAACATCAATTTATATACCTAAAGATGTAGAAATTACCTATGATTTAAAGGATTTATTAGATATAATGGAGAAATTAAGAAGTGAAACAGGATGTCCCTGGGATAGAGAACAAAATCATGATAGTTTAAAAAAATACCTTATAGAAGAAAGTTATGAAGTTATAGAATCTATAGAGGAAAAAGATGATACAAAATTAGTAGAAGAATTGGGAGATGTATTATTACAGGTAATTTTTCATTGTCAAATAGGAAAAGAGGAGGGTTTTTTTAATATCAATGATGTAATTAAGGCTATATGTGATAAAATGATAAAGAGACATCCACATGTATTTGGGAATATGGAAATTGGCGATTCTAAGGAGGTGTTAATAAGCTGGGATAAAATAAAGAAAAAAGAACAGGGATTAAAAACATATACAGATGAACTTAGACATGTAGCTAAAACTTTACCGGCTTTAATGAGAGCTGTTAAAGTTCAAGAGAAAGCAGCGAAGGTAGGTTTTGACTGGGAAAAAGTTGAATATGCTTTAGATAAGATATTAGAGGAATATTATGAGGTTAAAGAGGTATATAAAAGCGAACAAAAGGTAAAAATACTAGAAGAAATAGGGGATTTAATATTTGCTTGTGTAAATGTTGCAAGATTCCTTGACATTGACCCCGAGTTTGCATTAAATTATAGTATAGAGAAATTTATAAGGCGTTTTGCATATATAGAGAAAAGTTCCAAAAAGCATGGACTAGATATGGCAAATATGACTTTAGATGAAATGGATGAACTTTGGGAGGAAGCCAAAAATAAGTTTTAAATACTTTGTATGAATAAAGAAGGAATTTTTAATTATGTATAGAATATGCTAATATGTCTATATAAAAAGTATGTTTAGTAAATCAGGAAATAATAGCAATTTCAAAGATATATACAAATATACATAAATAGTAAATATTTCTCGTATGTTATCTAAGTGTATTTAAGGTTCATCCACATACTTTGTAATATGATATTTTGTAAGTAATACAAATGTATTTAAAATAGGTATTCTCAACATACAATTGATAATAAATATTAATTATCATAAAATATAGGGATGAACCTGTATTTATTGATTAAATTAAACTTTAGTTAAAAAATTTAATTTAAGAATAGCCAAAGCTTCGTTTATAGTATAGGTATGTATATTTGTGTACTTTTATCTATAAAAATAAGAGGAGGTAAAAAGATGAATAAATCAGAATTAATTGTTGGTATAGCAGAAAAATCCAAGTTAACTAAAAAAGATGCAGAGGCAGCTTTAAAGGGATTCATAGAAAGTGTGGAGGAAACATTAGAAAAAGGAGAAAAAGTTCAATTAGTAGGGTTTGGAACATTTGAAACAAGAAAAAGAGCTGCAAGAGTTGGAAGAAATCCAAGGACTAAAGAAGTAATAAACATACCAGAATCAACAGTTCCTGTATTTAAAGCTGGTAAGGAATTTAGAGATAAAGTAAATAAATAGTATAGTTTATACAAAAAGCCTGGATAAAAATCTGGGCTTTTTCTTTTAAGAATATAATAACAACAACTTAAATAAGTATTAGATTAGGAGGAAAATAAATATGAGGTTAGATAAGTATCTTAAAGTATCCAGGATAATAAAGAGAAGAACAATAGCAAAAGAAGCCTGTGAAGGAGGACGAGTTAGTATAAATGGTAAAATAGCAAAACCCAGTACGGAAGTTAAAGAAGGAGATATAATAGAAATTAAATATGCAAATAGATCTGTAAAGGCAAAGATCCTGGATATTCAAAATCATGTTAAGAAAGAAGAAGTTCAAAATATGTATGAAATAATTTCTGGTTAAAGGATATATGGTAATATAATTTATTTAGTTCACATATATTTATTATATGTGGAGGGGATGTTTTATGGAAAAAAAAGAAATAAATATAGAACATAAAAAAAGTCTTTTGAGTCTTGAAAGTAGAAGAAAGTTAATTTTAACGGGTATTATAGAAGTAGTCAGTTTTAACGAAGACCAAATAGTTTTAAATACTAATCTTGGAACCCTCAATATAAAAGGAAAAGATCTGAAAATGAATAAGTTGGATGTACAAAATGGTGATGTTGTTATTATAGGAGTTATAAATGCCTGTGTATATACAAGTAGTGAACCTAAAAAAAAGAGGCAGAATTTAATATCAAAGATATTTAAGTAATAAAGATATAGTTATTTGGGAAAGGGTTATTATGATTATATCAATAGAAGATCAAATTCGACTTATAATATTTAGTATTATGGCAGGAATAATAACCGGAATATTATTTGATTTTTATAGATTAATACGGGGATACTCTAATTTAAGTAGAATAATAATGTTTATAGAAGATACATTATTTTGGATATTTACGGCTATAGTTGTATTTGTATTTTTACTTTATACTAATTATGCATATATGGGCATATATGCATATATATTGTTAGCTGTAGGCATATATATATACATGAAATTTTTCAGCAATGTGTTTATAAAGTTTCATAAGAGATTATTTAAAGTATTGGGAAGGACTTTTAGAATAATTATAAATATATTATGGTATCCATTTCAGTATATTATTTATAATATTATACGAAAAAATAAAAAAAATTATAAAAATTAACTTGAAGAAAATGAAAAATCAAATTACAATATAAATATAATGTTATGTAGTTAATAAATTATTAATGTTGGTTGGAAAAGGTATATACTATAAATATTTTAAATCATGGGAAACTGGTGAGTATTTAATGAAAGTAAGAATTAAATGGAAGAATATATTTTTTTTATTAATAATTCTATATGTAGTATATATTTTTATAAGTCAACAAATTACTATGTGTAATATAAAAAAACAGATTGCTGAGAGAAAGGCTGAAGAGACTAGGATTAAACAAAAAAATCAAAAATTACAGGATGAAGTTAAGATGTCTACATCTGATGCTTACATAGAAAAATTAGCTAGAGAAAAATTAGGTCTTATTAATCAAGGTGAAACTCCTGTAATAGACAAAAAGAAATGATAGTCATTAATATATAATAAATAATAAAAGTAGACTTTTAAATGTCTACAGAAATTATGGAGGATAAATTGTTGTGGAATTAGAAAAAATTTCAGGTAAGGATCCAAGGAGTCCTACTCTGAATGAGGAGAGAAAGATTATATTATATAGTATTATTTTTAAGGAGGAGTCTTTTTAATATGACCTTGAAGGCAGGAAGCATACTAGAAGGTACAGTAATTAATATTACCAGTTTTGGAGCATTTGTAGACATTAATGGTAAAACGGGATTAGTGCACATATCTGAAGTATCAGATACCTATGTTAAAAATATAAGAGATTATTTGAAGGAAAAAGATAAGATAAGGGTAAAAATAATTTCTATTGATGATAATGGCAAGATAAGTTTATCTATGAAACAAGCGGAAAAAGATAAAAAAAGCTTGAGACCTCAGGAAATAGACTGGCAAAAGGAAAAAGCAAGAAATAATCAAGGTAGTTTTGAAGATAGGTTATCTAAATTCTTGAAAGATAGTGAAGAAAGATTTCAAGATATTAAAAAGCATCAGGATTCAAAAGGCAAAGGGTACAAAAAATCGTCTAATTATTAGTAAAGTGAGTTAAAGAGGCTAGGTGCCTCTTTATTATTTTGCAAAATTAAAAAGTTTCATAAAATGGTTGACAATAAAATAGTTATCATATATAATAACTTATGTCGTCAAATTGAGGCTTTATTGCTGGAGTGGCGGAACAGGCAGACGCACAGGACTTAAAATCCTGCGGGCTTTAAAACCCGTACCGGTTCGATTCCGGTCTTCAGCACCAAAAATAGCGCGGGGTGGAGCAGTTGGTAGCTCGTCGGGCTCATAACCCGAAGGTCGTAGGTTCAAATCCTTCCCCCGCAACCAAAATTGTATAATAAGGCGGAATAGCTCAGTTGGCTAGAGCATTCGGTTCATACCCGAAGTGTCGTAGGTTCAATTCCTATTTCCGCTACCATTTAAAAAAAATTTAGCTGGAGTGGCGGAACAGGCAGACGCACAGGACTTAAAATCCTGCGGGCTTTAAAACCCGTACCGGTTCGATTCCGGTCTTCAGCACCAAAATATAGCGCGGGGTGGAGCAGTTGGTAGCTCGTCGGGCTCATAACCCGAAGGTCGTAGGTTCAAGTCCTTCCCCCGCAACCAAAATTGTATATAAGGCGGAATAGCTCAGTTGGCTAGAGCATTCGGTTCATACCCGAAGTGTCGTAGGTTCGATTCCTATTTCCGCTACCAGTAGCTTGCAAATTTTTGCAAGCTTTTTTACGATTCTATAATATTTGAGTTACATGTTTAAAATATTTTATAATGTTCAAAATTTTATAGGATTTGTATGGAAAATATAAGTAGTGTTTTTAATATACCTGCCTTAAAGTGAAAATTGATAAAAAACATGGATATTATTGTCCTAAAAAAAATATACTATTATTTCATGTTATGACATTTATTTCCATTAGTTATTGATATAATTAATAACAGTAATTTTATAAGGTGGGTGGTATAATAATGCAATGTGGAGTAGAAGTTGTTACTTATCAAAGAACAGAAAAGTTAAAAGGTGAAGAAAAAAACCGTAAATTTGAACAATTGAGGAATATAATAAAATTAATATTTTATTTTTTATGTGGATTTTTAGTGTCAAGAGTTATGATGGTAAATCTTATGGCTCCTTTTGGAATAGCTTTTTTTATATCTATGGCTTTGTGTGGAAAAAGAAAACCTGCATTAGTAACAGGAATTGGTACATTACTCGGATATATTTCAATATATGGAAATATAAAATATCTTCCCTCTTATTGTATAGTAACTATTACATTAGTAACTTTAAATTATATATTAAAAAATAGTATTAAGGTTAAAAAGTTAATTTTATTTTTTGCTATTACTTTTTTAGAGTTTTTTGCTTATAAATTTTTTGTAGTCAATATTTCACCAGGAGTGGCTATTTTAAATTCTATGTTTGAAATTATGTGTATATTCCCATTATATTTTATTATTAATTATTCTATAATATGTTTTAATCAATTAAAGACTAGACATCTTTATAGTAGTGAAGAAATAATTAGCATGTCTATAACTACTTCATTAATTATAGCGGGTACTTGGGGAACGGCTATTCAAGGTGTATCTATTAGAAATGTAGTGGCATTGACTTTTATACTTATACTAGGTTATGTAAAGGGAAGTGCTTCGGGTGCTGCAGCTGGTGTAGCTATGGGTACAATAATAGGAGTGACATCTAATGATATGATGACCTATGTTTCGGTTTATGGATTATGTGGACTTATATCAGGCCTGTTTAGAGAAACAGGTAAATGGATGAGTGGTACAGGCTACATTATAGGATTTGCTGTATTAAAGATGTATTCTAATATAGGTTCCCAGTTTAAAATAATAGAGGTACTTATAAGCTGTATTATATATTTTTCAATACCGCAAAGTATATATAGAAAAATAGAGTTAGAATTAGATTGGCAAAAAAAGCAGGAACATTTAAAAGAAAATTATGCAGATAAAATTAAATCTATTTTTATGCATAGGCTTGATAGTTTTTCTCATGTACTTAATGATATATCTTCTGTTCTTTCAAGGTTGGCTAGTAATGATAAACTTACTATGAAAACTAAGAGTAGTGCACTTATAGAAAATTTAGCAGATAGAGTTTGTTCAAATTGTGATATGAACAATATGTGTTGGAGAAGGGAGACTTTTTATACTTATAATGCATTTTTAGAATTAATACAGAACTACCAGGACAATAAAAAGTTTATTCCAGAAGAACTGCAAAAAAAATGTACCAGGAGAACTTTGCTTTTAAAAAATACTAAAGAAATTGTAAATAATTATATTGTAGATGAGATGTGGAAGAGTAGATTAAGTGAATGCAGAGAATTATTGGCATATCAGATAGGTAATATGGGGAAAACTGTAGGTGAGATAGTACAGGATTTAAATTTAGATATAAGGTTTAATTCATCAATAGAAAATAATATACGGAGGATTTTAAATAAAAATAATATACGGTACAAGGATGTATTTTGTTTTAACGATAAAAATGAACATCTAGTTATAAATTTATCCATGGAGGCCTGCGGAGGAAAGCAAGATTGTATAAAGAAAATATTACCTTTAATTAATAATGTAACTGGGAAGCTTATGGCGTTAAGTAAAGATAGCTGTGATATAAATTTTTCTGCTAATAGCTGTAGTGTAACTTTTGAAGAAACTCCAAAGTACCATATTGTCACTCATGTGAGTAGCCAATGTAAGTATAGAGAAAAGTATAATGGAGATAGCTATAGTTTTTGTAAACTACCAGATGGTACTTATATGACAATTATAAGTGATGGAATGGGATCTGGCCCTCAGGCGGGAGAAGAGAGCAGTGCTGCCGTTGAACTTATAGAAAAATTTGCAAAGGCAGGTTTTAATAAGATGACTGCTATTAATACAGTTAACTCTATCATGGGCATTAAATTTACTGAGGATGAAAAATTTTCTACATTAGATTTAAGCAGTATAAATTTGTATAAGGGAGAAATAGACTTTATGAAAGTTGGAGCTACAGCTAGTTTTATAAAGAGAGGAGAAGATATTCTAGTAATAAAATCAAAGACACTTCCTATAGGCATATTAGATAAACCTGATATAGACATAATAAGCAAATCAGTAATAAATGGAGATTTTGTAATAATGGTTAGTGATGGTGTAATTGACTATAATAGTGAATCAGCAGGGAATTTTAGATGGATAGTAGAATTTTTAAGGGAATTAGATTGTACTGAACCTAAGGATATGTGCGAGAAAATCATGGATAAATCCAAAGAATTATCTGGAGGAAAGGTAAAAGATGATATGACAGTAATAGTAGAAAAAGTTTATACTCTTTATTAAAGCATTTTATAAGTAGTCCAAAATATAGATTTGCATTAATACAGGTTAAAAAATACTATGTTTATGTTATAATTGGGTTGTTAAATAAATATTAATTATGATAATAAATGAACTGATAATTTATACATCAGAGACACTTATGCTGTAAGAATTAAATAGAGTTAGGGAAGTGTGTTTGTTGATAAAAAATGTACTTAGGACTATAGAAGAAAATAAAATGTTTAATAAGGGTGATAAGGTAATAGTAGCCGTGTCAGGAGGGCCTGATTCCATATGTTTATTACATATGTTATATGTTCTGCAAAACAGATTAGGTATAACTTTATATGCAGCTCATGTAAATCATTGTTTAAGAGGAGAAGAAGGGGATAAGGACGAGGAGTATGTAAAAAAATTTTGTGAAAGTTTATCTGTTGAATTTAAAAGTTTAAAAATAAATGTAAATTACATTGCCAAAGAAAAAAGAATATCCTGTGAAAGTGCAGGAAGAGAAGCAAGATATAAATTTTTTGAAGAATTAAAAAAGGAATTAAAAGCCGAAAAAATAGCCATAGCTCATAATGCTAATGATCAGGCAGAAACTGTTTTAATGAGAATTATGAGAGGAGCTGGCATGCAGGGTTTAACTGGCATAAGGCCTGTGAGAGATAATATTTTTGTAAGGCCCTTAATACGTACTACTAGAGATGAAATTGAAAAATATTGTGATAATAATAATCTTCATCCTAGAATTGATAAAACTAATTTGGAAACCATATATTCAAGGAATAAAATAAGGTTAGAGCTTATACCATATATACAAAATAACTTTAATAGAGATATAATTACGGTGTTAAATAGGCTTTCTGATATAATAAAAATAGATAATGATTATTTGAATTATATTTCACAGGAAAAATTCAAAAAATATTGTGAAATAAAAGCACAAAAGGTTATAATATTTAAAGGAGCATTTTTAGAGGATAAAGCTGTATTAGTTAGAATAATCAGGATGTCACTGGAAACTGTGGCTGGAGATTTAAAAGATATTGAAAGAATTCATATTTTTAATATAATAGATATTCAAAAATGTTCTACAGGTAAAGAGATAATGTTACCCCATAATTTGTTGGCATCAAATGATTATGGAAATATAATAGTAAAAAAAAATATAAAAGAATGTATGAAAAATTGTGAGATACAATATACTTTACGAATGGGATTTAATAATATTACTGACATTAGGTCTAAAGTTTATATAAACTTAATTGATTTAAAAGAATATGCATATTATAAGAAAGATAGATTTATTCAGTATTTTGATTATGATAAGATAAAAGGGAGTATTATATTAAGGAATAGAAGGAAGGGAGATAAATTTATACCACTTGGGATGATTGGAAATAAAAAATTAAAGAGTTTATTTATAGATCTAAAGATATCTAAAGATAAGAGGAATAAAATTCCATTAATATGTTTTGGAGACGATATTGGATGGATTGTTGGGTATAGAATAAGTGAACTTTTTAAGGTGGATAAAAATACTAAAAATATTTTGGCTGTAAAGTTTGAAAGCGAGGAACTATAACATTATGAGTAATATGGGTGATGACATTAAAGAAATATTAATTAATAAAAATACAATTAAGAAAAAGGTAAAACAAATAGGGAAACAAATAAGTAAAGATTATGAAGGAAAGGAGTTAATGCTTGTAGGCATTTTAAAAGGTTCAGTTCCTTTTATGGCAGATTTACTTAGAGAAATAACTATTCCATGCATTATGGATTTTATGGCAGTTTCGAGTTATGGAAGTTCTACAAAGAGTTCAGGAGTTGTTAGAATATTAAAAGATTTAGATTTTGAAATAGAGAATAAATATATATTGATAGTAGAGGATATTATAGATTCAGGTACAACTTTATCTTATCTGATTGAATATTTGAAAGGCAGGAAAGCTAAGAGTATAGAAATAGCTTGTCTTTTAAATAAACCTGCAAGAAGAAAGGTTAAAATTGAAGCCAAGTACATAGGATTTGAAGTTCCAGATTATTTTTTGGTGGGATATGGATTGGATTATGCAGAAAAGTATAGAAATTTTCCCTATATTGGTATATTAAAAGAGGAAATTTATAAATAATTAGTATTAAAATTTGTTGTAAAGGAATTTTACTTATGATACAATTTTACAGTATAAAACTAGAAAGAGAGGGGGGCCTTTAATGAAAAAATTTTCAAGTGCAACGGCCTGGGTTATAGTTTTTATATTAGTGATTCTTTCAGCATTGTGGTTGGTAAGAACCAATGAAAGTTCAACAGCCATTAGTTTTAGTGATTTTCAGAAATATTGGTTAAGTAATGATATTAAAAATTTTCAGCTTAGAGAAGATAAAATGACAGTTCAAGGTAGTTTGAAAAATGGAACAGCATATGAAACAGTAGTTCCATCTGAAAGATTATTTCAATTTATAGGTGAACATCCTAAAGAGGGAGAAGTTCAAGAAATATATCTCAAGCCCGCTACAATACCTATGTGGGTACAATATTTGCCGACAATTCTTCTAATACTTATGCTTGTAGCATTTTGGTTTATGTTTATGCAACAATCTCAAGGTGGTGGAGGAAATCGAAGTGTTATGAATTTTGGTAAGAGTAGGGCTAAAATGGCTACACCAGATAAGAAAAAAGTAACTTTTGCAGATGTAGCTGGAGCAGATGAGGAAAAAGAAGAATTAGCGGAAATAGTGGATTTTTTGAAACAACCTAAAAAATATATAGAAATGGGAGCTAGAATTCCTAAGGGGGTTTTACTTGTAGGTCCTCCAGGAACTGGCAAGACACTTTTGGCTAAAGCTATATCTGGTGAAGCAGGAGTGCCATTTTTCAGCATATCAGGTTCAGATTTTGTTGAAATGTTTGTTGGTGTGGGAGCTTCAAGGGTAAGAGATTTGTTTGATCAGGCAAAGAAAAATTCGCCATGTATAGTATTTATAGATGAAATAGATGCAGTTGGAAGGCAAAGAGGAGCAGGACTTGGCGGAGGACATGATGAAAGAGAGCAAACATTGAATCAACTTTTAGTTGAAATGGATGGCTTTGGAGTCAATGAGGGAATAATTATGATAGCTGCAACAAATAGACCTGATATATTAGATCCTGCACTTTTAAGACCGGGAAGATTTGATAGAAGAATACTTGTAGGGGCACCTGATATTAAAGGTAGAGAAGAAATTCTTAAAGTGCATTCTAGAAACAAACATTTAGCAGATGAAGTAAAATTAGATGTTCTGGCCAAGAGAACACCTGGATTTACAGGGGCGGATTTAGAAAATCTTATGAATGAATCTGCACTTTTGGCAGTTAGAAATAATAAAGATCTAATAGGTATGAATGAATTGGAGGAAGCAGTGACTAGAGTAATAGCAGGTCCTGAAAAAAGAAGTAGAGTGATCGATGATGAAGATAAAAGGCTTACAGCTTATCATGAAGCAGGTCATGCAGTGGTAATGAAGTTGTTACCTAATTCTGACCCTGTACATGAAATAAGTATAATACCAAGAGGAATGGCAGGAGGATATACAATGCATCTTCCAGAAAAGGATAGTGTCTATACATCAAGTGCTAAGCTTAAAGATGAGATTGTAGGACTTTTGGGAGGTAGAGTAGCAGAAAAATTGGTTATAGGTGATATAAGTACAGGAGCTAAAAATGATATTGATAGAGCAACTACTATAGCTAAAAAGATGGTAATGGATTATGGTATGAGTGATTTGGGACCTATTGCATTTGGTTCAGGTCATGATGAAGTATTTTTGGGAAGAGATTTAGGAAAAGGAAGAAATTTCAGTGAAGAAGTGGCTTTTGAAATAGATAAAGAGATAAGAAAATTAATAGATGAAGGATACGATAAAGCTGAAAAGCTTCTTTCGGAAAATATGAACAGACTTAAAGCTGTGGCAGAAAAACTTTTAGAAAAAGAAAAACTTGAAGCAAGTGAATTTGAAGAGATATTTGCTCAAGTTTAATTTATCCTAAGGTGGCAATTAGCTAACACCCCCATCTTTTTCAAAGTGGGGAGGATGAGCACTGTTATGCTCTTTTATAAGTTTTTCTAAGATTCAGATTGAGAAAAGTATTTCTTATGAGCAAAGTCCACTAAACCTGAAAATCACCTAATAATTGAAAATATTAGTTTTAGACAAATTGAAAGGTAAATAAAATATTTTTAGACAGAAAAAAAGAAAAGGCCACCAGCAATTACCTTGCTGATAGGCCTTTTATTTATACTGAAGACTTTTTATAATTAATTTTGAGAAAACGAATATAGAAAAAAACTTTAGTATGAATAATATAATTTTAGATGAATTGGAATTGAATTTCAACAGTATAGAGAAGGAAATTTTTGAGGTTGTATGCAAGATAGGTTTATCAAGGATTAAGCTCATCTTGGAGAATGTAGATAATTTAATATTTGAAAGCAGAGATACTAAAAGATATAGATATAAGTTTAAAATAGAAAAAACTATTCAGACAATGATGGGGGATTTGACCTTCAGTAGAAGATATTATATAGATAAGTGCAATAATCGGGGAGTATTTCTGTCCAAGATGAAAAAGGAAAGATATTCATATTAAAGAAGAATTTATACCATATAAATTTTTACTGTGACCGTTTTATTTTTTACAATTTTAAAATTTAAGTAACAGTGATATAATAAAAATATGTGTTTTGTGATAAATCTAAATGAAATGAGATGAGATGATTATTATGGAATTTAATTTAAAAGCAGGAATTACCTCTACTATGGAAATGCATGTAACTGATAATAATACAGCGAAAAAATTAGGATCAGGTAATTTGAATGTATTTGCTACACCAGCTATGATAACTCTTATGGAAAATACGTCTAAAAATAGTATAGATCTTCATTTACCTACAGGGTATACTACTGTTGGAATAGAAATAAATGTAAAGCATATTAAAGCATCTTTAGTTGGTGCTAAGATTAGATGTGAAGCTTTTCTAAAAGAAATTCAGGGGAAAAAGTTAATTTTTCAAGTTGAAGCTTGGGATGAAAATGGAAAAATTGGAGAGGGATCTCATACTAGATATATAGTAAATAGTGAGGATTTTATGAAAAAAATACAGTAAAGTATAGATTGTTATTTAACCTTGACAAATAAAATTTTATTGATACAATTAAATTGTTATTTTAAGAGAAATTAATGTTTTGGGGCAGTGGAAAATCTGCTCTTTAATTATGTATATATTGATAGGCAAGTGTTTAGAAAGGCGGTGTTTTGTTTAATGATCTTAGTCTTAGATGTTGGAAATACTAATATTGTTTTAGGGGTTTATGATGACAGGGAACTTATATCAGTTTGGAGATTATCTACAGATTCTAAAAGAACCGCAGATGAATATGGAGTCCAGGTAATGGATCTATTTTTAAAAAGCAAACTAGAACCGGAGGATATAACTGGCTCTATAATATCATCTGTAGTTCCTACTATTATGTATTCATTAGAACATATGATAATAAAATATTTTCAAGTTAGTCCTATTATAGTTGGACCAGGAGTAAAAACGGGGATAAATATAAAATATGATAATCCAAGAGAAGTAGGTGCTGATAGAATAGTAAATGCTGTAGCCGCTCATGAAATCTACAGTAGATCTCTAATTATTATAGACTTTGGAACGGCTACTACATTTTGTGCAGTTACAGCTGCGGGGGATTATTTAGGAGGAGCGATATGTCCAGGTATAAAAATATCTTCTTCTGCTCTTTTTGAAATGGCAGCTAAACTTCCAAGAGTAGAGATAATAAGACCGCAGAATATTATAGGAAAAAATACGGTTTCTAGTATGCAAGCTGGCATAATATATGGATATATTGGTCAGGTGGATTATATAGTTAAGAAGATGAAAATAGAAATGATGGCTTTAGGAGAAGAGGAGCCTTTGGTAATAGCTACAGGAGGACTTGCCAAACTTATAAATGAAGGAACAAATTCCATAGATATAATTGATTCCATATTGACTTTAACAGGACTTAGATTAATCTATGAAAAAAATAAAGAGTAGGTATATTAATGAAAATAGGAGAAATGGAATTTCAAAATAACGTGTTTTTAGCTCCAATGGCAGGTATGACAGATAGAGCATTTAGAGAATTATGTAGAGAATTCAAATGTGGACTTGTTTATACTGAAATGATAAGTGCTAAAGCTTTATTTTATGGCAGCAAGGTTACAAAAGATATGTTAGCTATATCTCCAGTAGAAGCGCCCATAGGTGTTCAAATATTTGGAAGTGAGCCAGTTATAATGGCTAAAGCTTGTGATTATTTTAATGAAAATAAAGACATTTGTGTTATAGATATAAATATGGGTTGTCCAGCTCCTAAAATAGTAAAAAATGGAGAAGGCTCTGCACTTATGAAAAATCCCAGGCTTGCATCAGAAATAGTGAAAGAAGTTAAAAAGGTATCTTTAAAGCCAGTAACTGTAAAAATGAGAATGGGTTTTGATTTTGAGAATATAAATGCTATAGATTTTGCTAAAATTATGGAGCAATCCGGAGCAGATGCTGTAACTATTCATGGGAGAACTAGTACCCAGATGTATAATGATAGAGCAAATTGGAATATAATAAGTGAAGTAAAACAATCAATTAAAATTCCGGTAATTGGTAATGGCGATGTATTTACTGTAGAGGATGCAAATAAACTTTTTAAGGTTACTAAATGTGATGGTATAATGATTGGAAGAGGGAGCTTGGGAAATCCATGGATATTTTCCCAAATATATGAGAGTAGAAATTGCCAGCCTATTACATATCCTACTCCTCAGCAAAAAATAGATATTTGCATAGAACATTATAATAGGGCTATTTATTATAATGGGGAATATAAAGCTGTAAGAGAAATGAGAAAGCAAATAGGCTGGTATATAAAGGGTCTAAAAAACAGTAAGGAAATAAAAGAAAAAATTAACCGCGAAGAACGAAGTGAGGTTGTATTTGAAATTTTAAATGAATACAAATTTATATTGTAATTTTTAATTTTATAGAAGAATAATATAGTATTGTAAGTAATTTAAGGAGAATATAAAATGTGAAATCAGTTCTATATGCTGACTCCAATATAACTAAATTTTATGATGATGATAGTTTTTGGGGAAGTATAAAAGATAGATTTAAAATCAGAATGAAGGAAGAACTTTTTATAAAAGAATTGAAATTAAAAATTAAAAATATAAAATTTCCTCCCAATATTAATATAAATTCATATAATAATAATATTTTAAGAGCTAAAAAAATGTGTAAAATCAAAGACATAGAATTGGCACCTAAAGTATATAGATATTTAGATTATACTCTATATAGTAAATTTCAAAAAAATCTAATGGCTTTTAGTATTGTGGAAAGTTCTAAAATTATACTGAGAAATAAAAAAAAGAGTATAAGACGTAGTTGTATGGTGGTTTATGATGCCTCAGACCCTATTTTATTTGATACTATATGTTATTTGGCCAAGGAAGCTAAATACATAATACTTCTCTCTGAAGAGATTACAAAAGTAAATAATATCAGTAAATATATTATGGCAAACTATGGAGTGACACCTATAATTACTTCTGATATAGAGTTTTCTTTTAAAAATGGGGATTTTATAATAACATCTAAAGGAATAACTATAGATAATAATAAATGTGTATGGTATGTAGATAATAGCTACATACCGTATAATATAAATAATAATATAGTAAACGATATTAGCTATAAAATTCCTTGGAAATTTAAGTATAATGAAGTATCATTTGAACTTTTAGGATCTATACTTTCACAAATGGATGAGCAGGATGTAAAAAATCTTTAAGTTATAATGGTATATTTTTAGATAAAATAAAATTTAATAAAAATGTATTAATATTATAGAACAATGAAATTTCTATAATATTTTAATTGAATTTTGAAAAAGTTGACATTGTAATATTGCTGTTTTATAATTACTTAAATGATAATTGGCGTAAATAGGGCAAGATATATTAAAGATTTTAAGACATTAATGGGGTATAGGAGAATTTTATATAAATTATTAAAAGGGGAGAATAAAATGAGCGGATTAAAAAAGTATGTTATGACCTATGAAGGTATAAAAAAATTGGAGAATGAATTAGAATATTTAAAAACAGTTAAGAGAAAAGAAATTACTGAAAAAATTAAGGTGGCTCTTTCCTTTGGAGATTTAAGTGAAAATTCAGAATACGATAGTGCTAAAAACGAACAAGCGTTTGTAGAAGGGAGAATAGTACAACTTGAAACTATGCTAAAAAATTCTAGTATAGTGGATGAAGATGAAGTCCCATTAGATATAGTAGGTATAGGTTCAATTGTGAAAGTTAAGGATTATGATTTAGATGAAGAAGTAGAATACTTAATTGTAGGGTCTGCGGAAGCAGATCCTATTAATAATAAAATATCAAATGAATCCCCTGTAGGTAAAGGACTTATAGGGAAAAAGCCTGGTGATGTAATTGAGATACAGGTTCCAGATGGAGTTAGCAAGTACAAAATACTTAATATAAGAAGATAATTTTGGAGGGTAATGTCAATGGCAAAAGAGGAAAAAAATTTACATGTACTGGAAGAAAATTTCAATCAATTAATAGGGGAGAGGATACAAAAGTTTAAAAATTTACAAGCGGAAAATAAGGATCCGTTTGAGGTATATAAGGTTGAGAGAACTCATACTTCCAAAGAAATAAAAGATAGATATAAGACTTTAGAAGGCACAGATGTTACTGTGGCTGGAAGACTGATGTCTAAGAGGGTTCATGGAAAAGCTGGGTTTTCAGATTTGTATGATAGATATGGTAAAATTCAATTGTATATAAAGATAAATGATGTAGGAGAAGAAAAATTAAGGGAATATAAATCCTATGACATAGGAGACATTTTATCTGTAAGTGGTAAAGTTTTTAAGACTAAAACTGGGGAAGTATCAATTCATATTATCGACTTTCAACTTGTAGCTAAGTCACTTAAACCTCTTCCAGAGAAATGGCATGGACTTAAGGATCCGGATTTAAGGTATAGACAAAGATATGTAGATTTAATAATAAATCAAGATGTTAGGGATACCTTTTTAAAAAGAACTGCTGTAATAAGAGCTATAAGAGAATTTTTAGATAGTAGAGACTATATAGAGGTAGAAACTCCTATACTTTCATCAATAGCTGGGGGAGCAGCTGCGAAACCATTTATAACTCATCATAATGCTTTAGATATAGATATGTATTTAAGAATAGCAACTGAGCTATATTTAAAAAGGTTAATAGTAGGAGGATTTGAGAAGGTATATGAAATAGGTAAAAATTTTAGAAATGAAGGAATAGATGTAAGGCATAATCCTGAATTTACAGCTATGGAATTATATGAAGCTTTTTCAGATTATAATGACATGATGGAGTTAACTGAAAATATGCTGGCATATGTATGTGAAAAGGTACTTGGCACTACAAAAGTTATATATCAGGATACAGAAATAGATTTTAAACCGCCTTGGAATAGAATCACTATGGTAGATGCAGTCAAAGAGTTTACAAAAGTAGATTTTAATGAGATTGAAAGCGATGATGAAGCTAGAAAAATTGCTGTAGAAAAGGGTATTGAGCTTAAAAAAGAATTGAAGGACTGCACAAAAGGAGATATATTAGTAAGTATGTTTGAGGAATTTTGTGAACATAAATTTATTCAACCAACTTTTGTAATGGATTATCCTGTTGAAATATCACCTTTAACTAAAAAGAAAAGAGGAAATGATAAATATACTGAGAGATTTGAAGGTTTTATATTTGGTAGAGAAGTATGTAATGCATATTCTGAGTTAAATGATCCTATAGTTCAGAGAGAAAGATTTATGCAGCAAATAAGGGAAAAAGAATTAGGCGATGATGAAGCATATATGATGGATGAAGATTTCATAAATGCACTAGAAATAGGTATGCCTCCTACAGGAGGACTTGGAATAGGTCTGGATAGAGTTATAATGTTCCTTACAAATTCTTATTCCATAAGAGATGTTATATTATTCCCTACTATGAAACCAAGCCAACAGTAGTTTATTTTATTCGAATAAGTAAATTTCATCTTAACCTAAGAATAACTTAATATTATAGTATAAAAATTTAAAATCTATAAATTTTTAGATTTATTAGTAAAAAAATATTGCATTTTTAAAATTGCGTGATATAATAATACATGTGAGTTCTTCCGTGGTAGCTCAATGGTGGAGCATTCGGCTGTTAACCGAAGGGTTGGAGGTTCGAATCCTCTCCACGGAGCCATTTTATTTTTTGTAATGGTAGAGAGAGTAATTGATTGTGTTTACACATAATAAGTAATAAATATAGGTATTATAATCTAATAAAGTGCTTTGATAAAGGATAGTAGCAATTTAAATCTCTATATAAAAAGAGAAGTTGTGGATGGTGTAAACAACTGAGGTTTTATTGTGAAGGAACTTTGGAGCTATATATTTAAAAGATGAGCTTGTGCTAAAAAGGGTGGAACCGCGGATATAAAATTCGTCCCTTGAGGGCGGGCTTTTTTTATACTTAAAAATTTAAATATAATTTAAATTGATTATGGGAAGGAGAAATAATTTATGCCTTTTGAGAAAACTATGGATAAGATAGTAGCTTTAGCTAAGAATAGAGGATTTGTATATCCGGGGTCGGATATATATGGAGGATTGGCTAATACGTGGGATTATGGTCCCATTGGAGTAGAATTAAAGAGCAATGTAAAAAAAGCATGGTGGCAAAAATTTGTACATGAAAGTCAGTATAATGTGGGTATAGACTGTGCTATACTTATGAATAATGAGGTCTGGGTTGCTTCAGGTCATGTAGGAAATTTTTCAGATCCACTTATGGATTGTAAAGAATGTAAATCAAGATTTAGAGCTGACAAATTAGTTGAAGAGCATATGACTTCAAAAGGTGTAGAAAAAGCTAGTGCAGATGGCTGGAGCAATGAAAAATTAAAAAAATATATAGATGATAATAATATCGTGTGTCCTGATTGTGGAAAAACAAATTTTACGGACATAAGACAATTTAATCTTATGTTCAAGACTTTTCAAGGAGTTACGGAGGATTCAAAAGCAGAAATATATTTAAGGCCAGAGACAGCTCAGGGTATATTTGTGAATTTCAAAAATGTTCAGAGAACAAGTAGAAAAAAAATACCTTTTGGAATAGCTCAGATAGGAAAAGCTTTTAGAAATGAAATAACTCCAGGAAATTTTACTTTTAGAACTAGAGAATTTGAACAGATGGAACTAGAATTTTTCTGTAAACCTGATACTGATTTGGAATGGCATAATTACTGGAAAGAGTATTGTTGGAACTTTTTATTAAAGCTTGGTATAAAAGAGGAGAATATAAGATTTAGAGTTCATGAAAAAGAAGAGCTTTCCCATTATAGTAATGCCACTTCAGATATTGAATATTTATTTCCATTCGGATGGGGAGAACTTTGGGGTATAGCAGATAGAACTGATTATGATCTAACTCAACATCAAAACCATTCGGGAAAAGATATGACTTATTTAGATCCAAGTACTAATGAAAGATATATACCTTATTGCATAGAACCCTCTGTGGGAGCTGATAGAGCAGTACTTGCATTTTTAGTTGATGCCTATGATGAAGAAGAACTAGAGGGAGGAGATTTAAGAACAGTGTTACATTTCCACCCTGCTATATCTCCATTTAAAGCTGCGATTTTACCTTTAAGTAAAAAGTTATCAGAAAAAGCTTTAAAAGTTTATAATATCTTAAAAAAAGATTTTAATGTGGATTATGATGATGCAGGAAGCATAGGTAAAAGATATAGAAGAGAGGATGAAATTGGTACACCTTATTGTATAACTATAGATTTTGATACCATGGATAATGACACTGTTACTATAAGGGATAGGGATACCATGAAACAATTTAGAGTAAAAATAAATGAATTGAGAGATTTCATACAAGAAAAGATACAGTTTTAGTAAATATATCAATATTGATCAAGTTCTTCTAAGGTTCAACATGAGGAATACTTTTTTCTTCATCTTGAACCTTAGAAGAACTTATCTATGGGCATAGCAGTGTTCATCCTTCACTTTAAAGAAGCTGGGGGCGTCAGCTGATTGTCGCCTTCGAATAAATATTTTACGACAATCATCACCACCCGTAAAACGGGTGGTTTGCTCTAGCCCTATAAGGGCATGTTACTGGCTGTGCTACTCGCACACTGAACGGTGTGCCAACCGCATATGCCTTTACAGGCTGCACCTAAAAGGTGCTTTATTTTTTACCTTTTTTTACTGTCTCACCCGTAAACGGGTCAATATATTCTTTCAAACTCATTTGTTCGTATGCTAAATCTTCCTGTATCTGATTTTTTATATACTCTGCTATGACTTTTTTATTCCTTCCTACAGTATCAACATAGTACCCTTTACACCAAAACTGTCTATTTCCATATCTATATTTTAAATTTGCATGTCTGTCAAAAATCATATAAGATATCCCATAAACTGCGATACACTTAATTTAGGTGGTATACTTATAAGCATATGTATATGATCTTTACATGCATTAGCCTCAATAATTTTAACCCCTTTTTGTTCACATAGTTTCCTTAAGATTACACCTATATCCGCTTTTATCTTTCCATATATTATTTGTCTCCTATACTTTGGTGCAAAAACTATATGATATTTACAATTCCACTTGCTGTGTGCTAAACTACTATTGTCCATTTCGGACACACCTCCAATATATTTTAGTTGTGGTTGGCAAACCTACTTCTATTTTATATTGGAGTTTTTCTTTTTCCTACTCATAGCTATAAGCTTTCCGGAACCACAGGTAAAACCTGTGGTATTCTAGATACAAAAAACTTACCGGACCAAAGTCCGGTAAATTAGGGTTTAATCATGGGGATATGTTATATGTTTAATTAAAACTTGGGGAATTATATTAATGTTTTCTTACGACACAAGTAAAGTATATCACAAGTGAATGATATTTTTCAATAGTGAAACATAAAATCAGTAAATTAAATATTTTCATATAATTTTGATTTTATTCGACAATTTCATTTTAAGAGTAAATATATATTATATTTTTCATAAAATCATATCGATTTTATTTCCAATATTTACACTATCAGCATAGGCTTTTATGAAATATTATGTTATTATATAATTAAGTATAAATTTATCCGAACGCGGCAATTAACTAATGTTCCCATATTCTTTAAAGTGGGATATAAGCACTGCTATGTGCCTGGATAAGTTCTTTTAAGGTTCAGATGGAAAAAGCATTTCTTATAAGCAAACTCCACCTGAACCTAATAATCACTTGATTGTAATAGGCTTATTTTGGAGGTTTTCTTAAATGAAAAGAAATTTTGATGACTTTAAACAATTTATAAAACATAAAAAAATAGGAGTAGTAGGAATAGGAATAAGTAATAGACCTTTGATTGATTTTTTATTAAAATTAGGTGCTAAAGTAAGTGCTTTTGATAAAAAAAATTCAGATGAGATTGGAGAAGTAGTTAAAGAATTGAAAGAAAAAGGTGTAAGTTTGGCGTTGGGTGAAAAATATCTTAATGGCTTAAGTGATTTTGATATAATATTTAAAACGCCTTCTATGAGAATAGATAGTCCTGCGTTTATAAAAGCTAAGAAAAAGGGAGCATATATAACCTCTGAAATGGAAGAGTTTATAAGATATTGTCCTGCTAAAATATATGGTATAACTGGAAGTGATGGAAAAACTACTACTACTACACTTATGTATAATATTTTAAAAAAGCAAGGTTATAAAAGTTGGATAGGAGGAAATATAGGTACTCCTTTATTTTCTAAAGTAGAAGAAATAGAAAATGATGATAGAGTTGTACTTGAATTATCCAGTTTTCAGTTAATGACTATGGATATTTCACCTCAAGTAGCAGTTATAACTAACGTGAGTCCTAATCATCTGGATGTTCATAAAGACATGGAAGAATATATAATGGCTAAAAAGAATATATTTAAATATCAAAGTAATTCAGATCTATTAGTATTAAATAAGGATAATAACTTAACAAACTCTATGGCGAAAGAGACCTTAGGCAGGATTAGACAATTTAGTAGTAAAGAAAAATTAAATAAAGGTGGATATTTAAATGAAGGTAGTTTGTATATAGATAGAGATGAAGTATGTAAATTATCAGAAATTAAACTTAAAGGAATGCACAATGTAGAAAATCTTTTGGCAGCCTTTTGTGCCCTAAAAGATGATGTAAGTATTGAAAGTATGAGAGAAGTTGCTATTACTTTTTCGGGAGTGGAGCATAGGTGTGAATTTGTAAGGGAAGTAGATGGAGTAAAATATTATAATGATTCTATTGCGTCAAGTCCTAGCAGAACATTGGCAGGACTTAAAGCTTTTGAAAAACCTGTAATATTAATAGCTGGTGGATATGACAAAAAAATACCTTTTGATATTTTAGCTGAAGAAGGATATTTACAAATTAAAACTTTAATACTTGTGGGAGCTACAAAATATAAAATAAAAGAAGCCTTTGAAAACCTTAAATTAAAAAAAGACATTCACATACCCATTATAATGGCAAATTCTCTAGTAGAAGCAGTAAATTTAGCAAGGAAAGTATCCCATAAGGGTGATGTAGTTACTTTATCTCCTGCTTGTGCTAGTTTTGATATGTTTGCTAATTTTGAAATAAGAGGAAATATGTTTAAAGAAATAGTGAATGATATGTAATTAGTGTAGGGTATTTTAAAAGAGAAACTAACTTTTATAGTAAGTTTTTCTTTTTTTATTTAGAGCTGGTGTAAAGTATATACGATAACGTTTCCTAGTGTATCTTTATATGAATATAATAGTTTTTCGTAGGAATTAATAGAATTGATTAGATAAATAGGATGTATGATGGTTATGTGTATAGCATATAAATTAAGTTGTGGTATTATATCAAATGTCATTAAGTTGATAAATGACTTTGTCTATAAAAATTTTTTTTAAATTTATTGACAAAGTTAAGAGTATATGATAAACTACAAAAGCTGTTGAATAAAAATGGCATGTGATCCTTGAAAATTAAACAGAATAAAGAAGATAGGTAAACTTATTTATTAAGAATAAACCAGCAATTCTTTTGAGCTGCGAGAGCAGTAGAGGAAGTAATTTCGTAGTGTAGTATATTTAAGCAGTATTTTGCTGAAAGAGATATACTAAAATTACTAGTAGCGAGTACAGCGAGGAAAAGGCTGAATGAGGAGCGGAACTTACTTGTGTAATTGAGCACCGGAATGAGGCATTTGACGAAGCTGGGCGAAGCTAATAGTAATTTTCAACAGAGTCAAATAAAACTTTTAAAATAAGAGTTTGATCCTGGCTCAGGACGAACGCTGGCGGCGTGCCTAACACATGCAAGTCGAGCGAGGAAGCCTTTTCGGGGGTGGAATAGCGGCGGACGGGTGAGTAACACGTGGGTAACCTGCCTCAAAGAGGGGGATAGCCTCCCGAAAGGGAGATTAATACCGCATAGAAGGTAAAAACCGCATGGAGGATACCTTAAAGGAGAAATCCGCTTTGAGATGGGCCCGCGTCGCATTAGCTAGTTGGAGGGATAAAAGCCCCCCAAGGCGACGATGCGTAGCCGACCTGAGAGGGTGAACGGCCACATTGGAACTGAGAAACGGTCCAGACTCCTACGGGAGGCAGCAGTGGGGAATATTGCACAATGGGCGAAAGCCTGATGCAGCAACGCCGCGTGAGTGAAGAAGGTTTTCGGATCGTAAAGCTCTGTCATCCGGGACGATAATGACGGTACCGGAAGAGGAAGCCACGGCTAACTACGTGCCAGCAGCCGCGGTAATACGTAGGTGGCGAGCGTTGTCCGGAATTACTGGGCGTAAAGGGTGTGCAGGCGGATATTTAAGTGAGATGTGAAAGACCCGGGCTTAACCCGGGCAGTGCATTTCAAACTGGATATCTAGAGTGCAGGAGAGGAGAACGGAATTCCTAGTGTAGCGGTGAAATGCGTAGAGATTAGGAAGAACACCAGTGGCGAAGGCGGTTCTCTGGACTGTAACTGACGCTGAGGCACGAAAGCGTGGGTAGCAAACAGGATTAGATACCCTGGTAGTCCACGCCGTAAACGATGAGTACTAGGTGTAGGGGGTATCGACCCCTCCTGTGCCGCAGTAAACACAATAAGTACTCCGCCTGGGAAGTACGATCGCAAGATTAAAACTCAAAGGAATTGACGGGGACCCGCACAAGCAGCGGAGCATGTGGTTTAATTCGAAGCAACGCGAAGAACCTTACCTGGACTTGACATCCCCTGAATAACTTGTAATGGAGGAAGCCCTTTGGGGCAGGGAGACAGGTGGTGCATGGTTGTCGTCAGCTCGTGTCGTGAGATGTTAGGTTAAGTCCTGCAACGAGCGCAACCCCTGTTGTTAGTTGCCATCACAGAAAGGTGGGCACTCTAACAAGACTGCCGCGGTTAACGTGGAGGAAGGTGGGGATGACGTCAAATCATCATGCCCCTGATGTCCAGGGCGACACACGTGCTACAATGGGCAGAACAGAGAGAAGCAATACCGCGAGGAGGAGCAAATCTCAAAAACTGCTCCCAGTTCGGATTGCAGGCTGAAACCCGCCTGCATGAAGTTGGAGTTGCTAGTAATCGCGAATCAGCATGTCGCGGTGAATACGTTCCCGGGTCTTGTACACACCGCCCGTCACACCATGAGAGCTGGCAACACCCGAAGTCCGTAGTCTAACCAAGGAGGACGCGGCCGAAGGTGGGGTTAGTGATTGGGGTGAAGTCGTAACAAGGTAGCCGTAGGAGAACCTGCGGCTGGATCACCTCCTTTCTAAGGAGTCGAAAGGCAGGAAGGCTTGCCTTAAAAGCTGGGGAATATAGATAAGTAAGTTACCATTTATTCTGTTTAATTTTGAGGGATCATATCCTTCTAGTTAATTTGGGGGTATAGCTCAGCTGGGAGAGCACCTGCCTTGCACGCAGGGGGTCAAGAGTTCGAATCTCTTTATCTCCACCATGTTATGGGCTTATAGCTCAGCTGGTTAGAGCGCACGCCTGATAAGCGTGAGGTCGATGGTTCGAGTCCATTTAAGCCCACCAAGTACAAGAAAAAAATATTTATAATTCACATTGTAAATTGTGCACTGTGAATTGAAAGAATTTTGTCCTTTGAAAATTGCACAGTAAATAAAAGAAGTAAAGCTAAGGTTAGAAATAACCTTTGTAGTAGTAAGTATAATTAAAGTTATGTTTACATTGTAATAAATAACTAAGGATAAAAATTGGTAATAACGAGTACGGCAAGGAAAAGGCCGAAGGAGGAGCGGAATTTACTTATGTAAATGAGCACCACAGTGAGGCATTTGACGCAGCTGTGCGAAGTTAGTAGCAATTTTTAAACCAAAGGTCAAGCTACAAAGGGCGCATGGAGGATGCCTTGGCACCAGGAGCCGAAGAAGGACGTGATAAGCTGCGAAAAGCTCTGGGTAGGCGCAAATAGCCAGAGAACCAGAGATATCCGAATGGGGAAACCCACCTAAAAAACAATAGGTACTGCAGGGTGAATATATAGGTCTGCAGAGGGAAACCCGGGGAACTGAAACATCTAAGTACCCGGAGGAAGAGAAAGAAAAATCGATTTTCTAAGTAGCGGCGAGCGAAAGGGAAAGAGCCCAAACCGGAAACTTGTTTCCGGGGTAGAGGTCAGGTAAAAAAAATTGTGGAAGCTTAACTGAATACAACTGGAAAGATGAGCCGCAGAAGGTAAAAGCCCTGTAAGTGAAAAGCAGAAACGAAATAACCTGTACCGGAGTACCACGAGACACGAGAAACCTTGTGGGAAGCAGGGAGGACCACCTCCCAAGGCTAAATACTACCTGGTGACCGATAGAGGAGGAGTACCGTGAGGGAAAGGTGAAAAGAACCCCGGGAGGGGAGTGAAAGAGAACCTGAAACCGTGTGTCCACAAACAGTCGAAGTACGTTAAAGTACGACGGCGTGCTTTTTGTAGAACGAGCCAGCGAGTTACGGCATGCAGCAAGGTTAAATACTTAAGGTATGGAGCCGAAGGGAAACCGAGTCTGAAAAGGGCGGGGAGTTGTATGCTGTAGACCCGAAACCGGGTGACCTATCCATGGCCAGGTTGAAGCGGAAGTAAAATTCCGTGGAGGACCGAACCACGTTGGTGTTGAAAAACCATGGGATGAGCTGTGGATAGCGGAGAAATTCCAATCGAACTCGGAGATAGCTGGTTCTCCCCGAAATAGCTTTAGGGCTAGCGTCGGGAGTGAGTAATGGAGGTAGAGCACTGAATGGGGTAGGGGCTGACAACAGTTACCGAACCTTATCAAACTCCGAATGCCATATACTTGAATCCCGGCAGTCAGACTGCGAATGATAAGATCCGTAGTCAAAAGGGAAAAAGCCCAGACCACCAGCTAAGGTCCCGAAGTGTAAGTTAAGTGGAAAAGGATGTGTGATATCGAAGACAACTAGGATGTTGGCTTAGAAGCAGCCATACATTTAAAGAGTGCGTAATAGCTCACTAGTCAAGAGGTCATGCGCCGAAGATGTCCGGGGCTAAAACTTACCACCGAAGCTATGGGCCTGAAAGGGCGGTAGGGGAGCATGCTGCACAGGCAGAAGCCATACCGGAAGGAGTGGTGGACGGTGCAGGAGAGAGAATGCTGGCATAAGTAGCGAGAAATAAGTGAGAATCTTATTGGTCGAAAACCTAAGGGTTCCCGGGGAAGGTTCGTCCGCCCGGGGTAAGTCGGGACCTAAGCCGAGGCCGAGAGGCGTAGGCGATGGACAACCGGTTGAAATTCCGGTACCACATTTTTGCGAAAAAGAACAGAAGGGATGACGCAGAAGGATAGGATGTGCACACGAATGGATGTGTGTCCAAGGAGTGAGGGAGGAGATAGAGGAAAAACCATATGTCCGGTAATCCTGAGCTTTGAAGGGGAGTCCGCAAGGGCGAGTATCTGATTTCACACTGCCAAGAAAAGTCTCTATGGAGCAGGAATGTGCCCGTACCGCAAACCGACACAGGTAGGTGAGGAGAGAATCCTAAGACCATCGGAAGAATTGTTGTTAAGGAACTCGGCAAATTGACTCCGTAACTTAGGGAAAAGGAGTGCCACGGAAGTGGCCGCAGAGAAAAGGCCCAAGCAACTGTTTATCAAAAACACAGGTCTCTGCTAAAGCGAAAGCTGAAGTATAGGGGCTGACGCCTGCCCGGTGCTGGAAGGTTAAGGGGACTGCTCAGCGAAAGCGAAGGCAAGAACTTAAGCCCCAGTAAACGGCGGCCGTAACTATAACGGTCCTAAGGTAGCGAAATTCCTTGTCGGGTAAGTTCCGACCCGCACGAATGGCGTAATGATTTGGGCACTGTCTCAACAACAAATCCGGCGAAATTGAAGTGCAAGTGAAGATGCTTGCTACCCGCGATTGGACGGAAAGACCCCGTAGAGCTTTACTGCAGTTTATCACTGAATTTTGGTATTGCCTGTACAGGATAGGTGGGAGGCAGGGAAAGAAGTGCGCCAGCATTTGTGGAGCCAACGTTGGGATACCACCCTGGCAGTACTGAAATTCTAACCGGAGTGCATGAAACTGGACACGGGACAATGATAGGCGGGCAGTTTGACTGGGGCGGTCGCCTCCAAAAGAGTAACGGAGGCGTACAAAGGTTCCCTCAGAAGGGTTGGAAATTCTTCGGAGAGTGCAAAGGCAAAAGGGAGCTTGACTGCGACACAAACAGGTGGAGCAGGGACGAAAGTCGGGCTTAGTGATCCGGTGGTACCTCGTGGGAGGGCCATCGCTCAACGGATAAAAGCTACCTCGGGGATAACAGGCTGATCTCCCCCAAGAGTTCACATCGACGGGGAGGTTTGGCACCTCGATGTCGGCTCGTCGCATCCTGGGGCTGGAGTAGGTCCCAAGGGTTGGGCTGTTCGCCCATTAAAGCGGCACGCGAGCTGGGTTCAGAACGTCGTGAGACAGTTCGGTCCCTATCCGTCGCGGGCGTAGGAAATTTGAGGGGAGCTGTCCCTAGTACGAGAGGACCGGGATGGACTGACCGCTGGTGAACCAGTTGTTCCGCCAGGAGCACAGCTGGGTAGCTAAGTCGGGAAGGGATAAACGCTGAAAGCATCTAAGTGTGAAGCCCACCCCAAGACGAGATTTCCCATGGCGAAAGCCAGTAAGACCCCTCCGAGAAGAGGAGGAGATAGGTCAGGGGTGTAAGCATGGCAACGTGTTAAGCTGACTGATACTAATAGGTCGAGGGCTTGACCAAAATATATTTACTGTGCAATTTTCAGAGGATATAAGTTTTCTGAAGAAAAGTATTGACAGGTAGCAGTTATGACAGTATAATATAAAACTGTAGTGAGAAAAATGATAAAAATCTGGTGGCAATAACGTGGAGGCAACACCCCTTACCATTTCGAACAGGAAGGTTAAGTTCCACAGTGCCCATGGTACTGCAGGGGAGGCCCTGTGGGAGAGCAGGTCGCTGCCGGGTAAAAAATAAGGATCTTTAGCTCAGTTGGTTAGAGCAACCGGCTCATAACCGGTTGGTCCGGGGTTCGAGTCCCTGAAGGTCCACCATATGGGGGTATAGCTCAGCTGGGAGAGCATCTGCCTTGCACGCAGAGGGTCAAGAGTTCGAATCTCTTTATCTCCACCATAACGAGTAACAATTTTGTTGCTCGTTTTTTTATGTTTAAATTTATCAAATTTGTGTATTTAGAGATATGATATGGAAATTTTGAATACATTTTATCATTGAATAAAATGTAATATATGTTTAAAATAGAAGCATAATATTATTATGAAAATTATTATGAAAATTATTTGATTTTTAAAAGGAATTTTTAATTATTAAGTAGAATATGATATAAATAGAATATAATTAATGAAGTAAAATATATAAATTAAATGTAAAGTACAAGGAGGAATTGCCTATGAAAACATATTTAACAAAAAATTTAAGAAACATAGGAATTATTGGACATAGTGGTTCTGGAAAGACCACATTGACAGAAGCGATACTTTACCATACAAAAACTATAGACAGATTAGGAAAAATTGAGGATGGAAATACAACTAGTGATTATGAGCCAGAAGAAAAGAAGAGACAAATATCTGTATCAACCTCAATAGCTTCATGTAAATGGAAAGATGTAAAAATAAATTTAGTTGACATGCCAGGATATTTTGATTTTATAGGAGAAACTTTTCAAGGATTAAGAGCAGTTGATTTAGCTATAATTGTTGTATCAGGTGTGTCAGGAATCCAAGTAGGAACTGAAAAGTCTTGGGATTATGTAAACAAGGAAGAGCTTCCAAGGGCATTTTATATAAATAAATTAGATAGAGAAAATTCAGATTTTGATAAAGTATTGACTGATCTAAAAGAAAAGTTTGGCTTATCCGTAGTGCCTATTCAATATCCTGTAGGTAAAGAAAATAATTTTAAAGGTATTGTAAACGTTATTTCACGAAGGGCCAAAATATTTGATGAAAAAAGTAAAACAATGAAGGATGTGGATATTCCAGAAGATATTCTAGAAAAAGTTAATGATTGTAAAAATATGATTATGGAGGCTGTGGCAGAAACAGATGAAGAGCTTCTAGATAAATATTTTAATGAAGGTACTTTAAGTGATGAAGATATCTATACGGGACTGATAAATGGTTGTACTAAAGGAGAAGTAGTTCCTGTAATGTGTGGTTCTGCCGCTAATGTAATAGGAGTTGAAACTCTGCTTGAGAATATAGTTCAGTGCTTTCCATCTCCAGCAGATGTGGAATCTATTACTGCTAAAAATTTAAAAGATAATTCTGAAATTACAATTAACATAGATGAAAAAGAACCTTTTTCAGCATTTGTTTTTAAGACTATAGCTGATCCTTTTGTAGGAAAATTATCTTTGTTTAGGGTTATGACAGGAAAATTGAAATCCGATATGACAGTGTATAATGCTAAAAAAGATAAAAGTGAAAAGATAGGATCTATGTATTTTTTAAAGGGTAAGCAACAAACATCTACATCTGAAATAATAGCAGGTGATTTGGGTGCTGTAGCTAAATTACAATTTACAAGTACGGGAGATACTTTATGTGAAACTTCATTTCCTATTATTTTTGAAGATATCAAATTTCCACCAGAGGTAATAGCAAAAGCAGTTTTACCTAAATCAAAAAATGATGAAGATAAGATATTAAGTGGATTAAATAAATTGTTGGAAGAAGATCCTACTTTTAAAGTAACTAGAGATATGGAGAATGCAGAAGTAATAGTTTTTGGAATGGGAGAAACACATACGGATATAATATCTTGTAAATTGAAATCTAAATTTGGTGTAGATGTTATTTTGCAAGATCCCAAGATACCTTATAGGGAAACTATAAAAAAAGCTTCTGATGTGCAGGGTAAACATAAAAAACAGTCTGGGGGACATGGACAATATGGAGATGTAAAGATTAGATTTGAACCTAGGGTAGATGGAAAAGATGATTTAGAGTTTGTGGATAAAATAGTGGGAGGAGTAGTACCAAGGCAGTATATACCAGCTGTTGAAAAAGGACTTAGGGAATGCATAAATCAGGGAGTTTTAGCTGGATATCCTGTAATAAGATTAAAAGCTATTCTTCATGATGGATCTTTCCATCCTGTAGATTCTTCAGAAATGGCGTTTAAGACAGCTGCTTCTATTGCATATAAGAAAGGATTATTAGAAGCTGAACCTGTACTGTTAGAGCCAATTGTACACTTAGAAGTATCTGTTCCTGAATATTACATGGGGGATATAATAGGAGATATAAACAAAAAAAGAGGAAGGGTTCTTGGGATGAATTCTTCTGGAGAGAATCAAGTAATAATAGCAGAAGTGCCTCAATCAGAAATGTTTAGGTATGCTACGGATTTGAGATCTATGACTCAAGCTAGAGGAGATTTTACTATGAGATTTGAAAGATATGAGGAGGTTCCACCTCTTCAAGCTAATAAAATAATAGAATCCAGGAAAAATGAAAAAGTTAAGGATGAATAGTTCAAAGGGGCTTTACGTAGCTAACCGAATAGTTGGCTGTGTAACAGTCCCTTTTTAAATTAAAATAATATGAATATTTTGATTCACTAAACTAAATAATAATTTTATCAGTTAGTCTAATGTATTTAGTTAAGGAGAGATTGTATGTCCAAATACAAGATGAATATAATAGGAAAAATTAGTTTAGAGGATTATAGCAGCATACAAGACTATATATCAATAGTAAATAGAGATGATGATTTAACCATAGTTATAGATAAAAATGATGATGAAAATATAAAAATTATATGTAATATGTTAGAAAATAAAAATTTTATAATTAATTCAAGTAAAGTTCGTAGCAAAGATAAATATTATATAAAAGCATTTAAAAATATAGATTAAAGTATAATTTTTCAGTTTATTATGTGATATAATAAAAAATTATAAGAGCTTATATAAAAATTTTAATATATAATATTTGTTAAATTAAAAGGAGATAAATACTATGATTAAATTATATATGGTAAGACATGGAGAAACTATATGGAATATAGAAAGAAAAATGCAGGGTGGTACAAAAGATTCACCTCTAACTAAAAAGGGTATTGAACAAGCTAATTTATTAAAAAATAGAATGGAGAATATAAATTTTGATATAATATATTCAAGTCCATTAGAAAGGGCAGTAAAAACTTCTAGAATAGTAGCGGCACAGAGAAATGTACCTATAATAAAAGATGATAGGCTTATGGAAATAGACATAGGAGAATGGGGAGGATTAACCAAAGAACAAGCTCGAGAAAAAAATCCAGAACAACTTAATAATTTCTGGACAAACCCTAAAATGTATGTTCCCGATACGGGAGAAAGTTTTATACAGGTAAAAATTAGAGTAGTATCTTTAATTAAAGAAATTATTAATAAGCATGAAGGTAAAAATGTCTTAATCGTTACTCATACTGTAGTATTAAGAATTATGATGGCGTATTTTGAAAATAGACCTTTAGATAAATTATGGGAAGGTTCTTACATTCATCAGGCAAGTTTAAGTGAAGTTGAAATAGAGAATGGACACTATAATATTTTGTTATATGGAGATACATCACATTTAGGGGAGATAAAAAGTATAAATACAATATAAATAATATAAAATTTATAGTATATCTTAGAAATATGGAGAAAAGTATATTTAAATTTAGTATTTGACTAAAAAATACTAAATTTAAATATATATGAATATTGATTTAAGATTCAATTAATAATATTATTAAAGAAAGTCAAAGAAAGTCAAAGTCAAGAAGGTGATGGGTTGGCAAGATTATCAGATATAATAGAAGAGTTTATAAAAGATATGTTTAATAACAGTAATAATAATGATCAACTGCAGATTGGAAGAAATGAATTGGCAAATTATTTTAGCTGTGCTCCTTCACAGATAAACTATGTATTAACTACTAGATTTACTACAGATAAAGGATATTATATAGAGAGTAAACGAGGAGGGGGAGGATATATAATTATAAAAAAAGTAGAACTTAACTGTAATAAGAATTTACTTGATATTATAATGGAAAAGATAGGAGATGGTATAACTTATAATGCTGGAGTACAAATTATAGAAGGATTATTTGAGGAAGAAATCATAACAGAAAGAGAAGCTATAATATTAAAGGCAGTTATAAATGATAGAACATTAAATACTGTAATGGAAAATAAGAATAAATTAAGGGCAGATATATTGAAAGCTTTGATGCTTGTTATATTTAATACCCCTAAATTTGTTATTAATAGATAAATATGTGATATAATAATTAGTATAATATTATATTTGCATGTATAGGAGTGATGATATGCTTTGTGATATATGTAAAAAAAATGATGCTACAGTTCATGTAACAAAAATAATAAATGGACATAAACAAGAGATCAATCTGTGTGAAAAATGTGCAAAGGAGAAGGGAGAATTAAGTTTTGTACCCCCAATAGACTTTGTTTCTTCATTTGGATTTCAGAATATTTTAAGTGGAATTATGGATTATATGAGTAGTGGAAATAATGAGCAGTACAAAACTTTTGATATACGTTGTAAGAATTGCAATACATCCTATAGTGAATTTAAAAAGACAGGGCTTGTAGGATGTAGTGAATGTTATAAAAATTTTAGTAATATTTTAGAACCGATAATTAAAAGAGTACAGGCAAATTTAGATCATACAGGTAAAGTTCCTAAAAAAACGGGAAGAAATATTATAGAGAAAAAAAATCTTCTAAAATTAAAAGAAGACCTTCAAAAAGCAGTATCTTTAGAGGAATATGAAAAAGCTGCCACTATAAGAGATAGAATAAAAGAGATTGAAAAAGAAATTTATTTAGATGAAGACAGCAAGAAGGAGGAGTAGTTATGAATAATTGGATGACTACTTATGAAAGTGATAATTATGGCTTGGTAATAAGTAGTAGGATAAGATTAGCCAGAAATTTAGCTAAAATTCCTTTTTCACATAAATTAAATATAGAAGAAAGTAAAAAGATAATTAAAGATGTAGAAAATGCTTTTTATACATCTTCAAATACCAAAGAAAAGTTTAGAAGTAATTATTTATGGGATAGAAATGACAATGATAAAAATATTTACTTAGAAAAACATCTTATAAGTAAAGCTTTGATAGATAATTCATCTAAAGCAGCTTTTATATTAGATGATAAAGAAACCATAAGTATTATGATAAATGAAGAAGATCATGTCAGAATTCAATGTATAACAGGAGGCCTAAATTTAGAGGAATTATATGATGTAAGTGAAAAAATAGATGATCTGTTAGAAGAAAATTTGGAATATGCTTTTGATGAAAAACTAGGATATTTAACAGCATGTCCTACTAATGTAGGAACAGGACTTAGGGCTTCTGTTATGCTTCATTTACCTTCACTTTCTTTAAATAATCAAATAAATGGATTGTTAAATGCATTAGCTCAAGTTGGTATGACCATTAGAGGATTATATGGTGAAGGTTCAAAAGCTATAGGGAATATATATCAGATTTCCAATCAGGTAACTTTAGGACGTAGTGAAGAAGAGATATTAAGTAATTTAAAAGCTTTAGTTCTTCAAATAATAAATCAAGAAATAATTTCTAGGGAAAATCTTATGAAGAAATATAAATATGAGTTAGAAGATAAAATTTATAGAGCATTTGGAATATTGAAGTCTGCAGTACTTCTAAACTCAAGTGAATGTTTAAAACTTTTATCAGATGTAAGATTGGGAGTAGAGATGGGGATAATTAAAGATGTAAATGGTATGACTTTAAATAAACTCTTGGTGGAAACCCAGCCAGCTACAATACAGAAAATATACGGAGAGAGCTTATCAAATAAAGATAGAGATTTTAATAGAGCTAAATTTGTTAGAGAAAAATTAGCTGTAAATACAGCTTAAAAAGGAGAGTGAAATACATTATGATGTTTGGAAGATTTACGGAAAGAGCACAAAAAGTATTAATTTATGCTCAAGAAGAGGCACAAGCACTTCAACATGGCTATGTGGGGACAGAGCATATACTTTTAGGAGTATTAAAAGAGGATGGAATGGCTAAGAACTTTTTAAATAATATGAATATTACTATAGAAACAGTAAGAAGCTTTATAGAAGAGTATGAAGGCAGAGGAGAGATTGATTTATACAATAAAGAAATACCTCTTACTCCAAGAACAAAAAGACTTTTGGAATTGAGCTTATTTGAAGCTAGAAATTTAAATCACAACTATATTAGTCCAGAGCATATTCTGCTTGCGTTGATTAGAGAAGCAGAAGGAGTAGCCTTTACCATTTTAAATAATCTAGGTGCTGATTTTAATAAATTAAGAAAACAGCTTATAGATTCTCTTTCAGGAGAACAATCTGTTGGTTCAAATAATTCTAAAAAAGAAAATGGAGAGCCTACCCCAACCTTAGATCAATTTGGCAGAGACTTAACTGATATGGCCAGGGAAGGAAAATTGGATCCTGTTATAGGCAGAGAAAAAGAAACTCAAAGAGTTTTAGAAATATTAAGTAGAAGAACTAAAAACAATCCTTGTCTTATAGGAGATCCAGGAGTAGGTAAGACTGCTATAGCAGAAGGATTAGCGGAAAAAATAGTGGCAGCCAATATACCTGAACTTTTAAAAGGAAAAAGAGTAGTTACTCTGGATCTTTCTTCAATGATAGCAGGTTCCAAATACAGAGGAGAGTTTGAAGAAAGACTTAAAAAAGTTATGGAAGAAATAAGAAAATCAGGAAATGTAATATTATTTATAGATGAAATTCATACCATAATAGGAGCTGGGGCTGCAGAAGGAGCTATAGATGCTTCTAATATATTGAAGCCAGCTTTAGCCAGAGGAGAAATACAATGTATAGGAGCAACTACTATAGATGAGTATAGGAAATATATAGAAAAAGATGCTGCGCTTGAGAGAAGATTTCAACCTATATTAGTAGGAGAACCCACTAAAGAAGAAGCAGTCTTGATACTAAAAGGTTTAAGAGATAAATATGAAGCCCATCACAGGGTGAAAATAACGGACGAAGCTATTGAGGCTGCAGTAAATTTATCTGATAGATATATTACAGATAGATATTTGCCGGATAAGGCTATTGACCTTATTGATGAAGCAGCTGCTAAAGTAAGAATACAAAATTTAATTGCTCCACCGGATTTGAAGAATTTAGAAGTTGAATTGGAAAAAGCAACCAAAGAAAAAGAAGATTCCATTAGATTACAAGATTTTGAAAAGGCTGCTAAGTTAAGAGATATAGAAAAAGAATTGAAAGATAAGTTAGAAGGTTTAAAAACTAACTGGAAGACTAAAAAAGAAGTATCTACATTATTAGTAGGAGAAGAAAAAATTGCTTCTGTAGTGTCACAGTGGACTAATATACCTGTAGAAAAATTAACTGAAAAAGAACTACAGAGATTGTTGAAATTAGAAGATATTCTTCATAAAAGAGTAATAGGACAGGATGAAGCGGTTAAATCCATAGCAAGGGCAGTAAGAAGAGCTAGGGTTGGACTAAAGGATCCTAAGAGACCTATAGGATCCTTTATATTCTTAGGACCTACTGGAGTTGGAAAAACTGAATTATCTAAAGCTTTGGCAGAGGCTATGTTTGGTGATGAAAATAATCTTATAAGAATTGACATGTCTGAATATATGGAAAAACACACCGTATCTAAACTTATAGGATCTCCACCGGGATATGTAGGATATGATGAGGGAGGACAGCTCACAGAAAAGGTAAGAAGAAATCCTTATTCAGTAGTATTATTTGATGAAATAGAAAAAGCACATCCTGAGGTATTTAATATACTGCTGCAAATACTTGAGGATGGAAGATTAACAGATGGAAAAGGAAAAACTGTAAATTTCAAAAATACTATAATTATAATGACATCTAATGTAGGAGCAGCTACTATTAGGAAGCAAAAATCTATGGGATTCACATTTATAGGCGATAATGAAAAACAAGATGAATATGATAAAATGAAAGACAATATAATGGAAGAGTTGAAAACTTCTTTTAGACCTGAATTTTTAAATAGAATTGACGATATTATAGTATTCCACCAATTACAAGAAGATGATTTGAAACAAATAGTGAAACTCATGCTAAATGATGTTTCTATGAGACTTAAAGAGCAGGAAATAGATATTAATTTCAATGAGAAGGCACAAGAATTATTAGCAAAAGAGGGATTTGATGTAACTTATGGAGCAAGACCACTTAGAAGAGCTATAACTAAGACCGTAGAAGACAGACTTTCAGAAGAAATGTTAAAGGGTAATGTTAAAAAAGGTGATAAAGTCGAAGTAATTGTTCAAGGAAAAGAATTAGCTTTTAATAAGGTGAATTGAAAGCTGATTCAATGATAAAAAATTTTTTGAATATAGATAAGCTTTATACTTTATAATATGTAGAGTATAAGGCTTATTTTTATGAAGAGTTAAATAGTTTTAAAAAATTTATATAATTCTTCACAAAATTATATAATTATATTGTATAATAATATCTTATACAGGAGGGGATGATTACATGGTAAAGAAAAAAACTATTTTTATATGTCAACAATGTGGATATCAATCTCCAAAATGGTTAGGAAAATGTCCTAGTTGTAATAACTGGAATAGTATGATAGAAGAAATTAAACCAACTAAAGGAACATGCTTTTCAAATTTGGGGTTTGAAAGTATGCCTAAAAGTATTAATAGTATAAAATCTAGTGAGTATGAAAGACTGGACACTGGTATAATGGAATTAAATAGAGTTCTTGGGGGAGGTATTGTTAGAGGATCTATTACACTTATATCAGGGGCTCCTGGTATTGGTAAATCAACATTGCTTCTACAAGCAGCTAGTAATATTGCAGATAAATATGAAAAGGTATTATATGTTTCTGGAGAAGAATCGGAAGAGCAGATAAAAATGAGAGGTGATAGGCTTAATTCTTTATCAGATAATCTCTATGTAGTTTCTGAAACTAATTTAGATAAAATAGAAGGTTATATAGAAAAAAACAAACCTACGTTTGTAGTTATAGACTCTATACAAACCTTGTTTAAAGAGTGTATAAGTTCTGCTCCAGGCAGTGTATCCCAAGTCAGAGAAACTTCTAATCGTATTATGCGCATAGGAAAATCAAACAATATATCTTTTTTTATAGTGGCACATATTACAAAACAGGGGGAACTTGCAGGACCTAGGGTGCTGGAACATATAGTTGATACAGTATTGTCTTTTGAAGGAGAGAGAACGGAGGAATTTAGAATACTTAGAACTGTAAAAAACCGATTTGGTACTACCAGTGAAATTGGTGTATTTGAGATGATAGAAAATGGACTTAGAGAAATACCCAATCCTTCTACAGCATTTTTAGGAGATAGAGACTTTCAAAAAGAAGGTTCTGTAGTTATTGGAATAATGGAAGGAAGAAGACCTATATTGGTTGAGATACAGGCTTTAGTTAGTGAAACTAGAGCAGTTATTCCAAGAAGAACAGCGGTAGGAGTGGATATATCTAGGTTAAATTTAATTTTAGCAGTATTGGAAAAAAAAATTAAAATTCCATTTTATAATTGTGATGTTTATGCTAATGTAGTAGGAGGACTTAAACTAGAAGGTACATTTGGGGATTTAGGATTAGCACTAGCTCTCATATCCAGTTCTAGATCTAAAGAAATAGTATTGGATAATCTTTTGGCAGTAGGAGAAATTGGTCTTACAGGTGAAATTAGATCAGTATCTTTTTGTGATAGAATTGTAAATGAAGCAGAAAAAATGGGATTTAAAAATATATTAATACCTAGTAGAAACAAGGAAAAAATAAACAATGGGAAAATAAATATTATAGGGGTATCTTCTTTACAGGAATCCTTAAATAAAGTTTTTTGATTAGGGTGATAATTTTGAGATTGGAAAAAGAAAAAGAACTTAAAAGTATATTAAAACTTTTAGCACCGGGAACTCAACTTAGAGAAGGGCTTAGAAATATATTAAGAGCTAAAACTGGCGGACTTATAGTACTTGGGGATAGTGAACAGATACTAAAAGTGGTAGATGGTGGATTTACCATTAACTCAGAGTATAGTCCCTCTTACATATATGAGCTTGCAAAGATGGATGGTGCTATAATACTTAGCAGTGACTTAAAAAAAATACTATATGCCAATACCCAGCTTATTCCAGATCCAACTATTCCAACCTTTGAGACTGGAACAAGGCATAGGACAGCAGATAGAGTCGCCAAACAAACAGGAGTTATAGTTATTGCAATTTCTCAGAGGAGGAATGTTATAACGGTATATAAGGGACATATTAAATATGTTTTAAGGGATAGCAGTGTTATGTTAGGAAGAGCTAATCAAGCACTTCAGACCTTAGAAAAATATGTAGCTGTGTTAGATAGAGTTGTCAATAATCTTAATATTCTTGAATTTCAAGACATAGTTACATTATTTGATGTAATGACAGCTATTCAAAGGACTGAAATGGTAATGAAAATAGTAGCTGAAATTGAAATATACATATGTGAACTAGGGAATGAAGGAAGACTAATTTCCATGCAATTAAATGAACTTATTAAAAGTGTTGAGCGGGATGGGATATTGATGATAAGGGATTATTGTCAAGCTGATATGGATTATGACGAGATATATAAACAAATTCAAGAAATAAGCTCTGATGATATTTTAAATCTTGATTTTATCTCCAGAGCTATGGGATATTTGGGAGTACCATTAGTTGATACACTTATATCACCAAGGGGATATCGAATGTTAAGTAAAATTCCTAGAATACCAGCGGCTGTAATAGATAATCTAGTTAAAAACTTTAAGGAATTGAAAGGCATTATGGAAGCTTCCTATGAAGAGCTTGATAGAGTTGAAGGAATAGGTGAAGCTAGAGCTAGAGCTATAAAAAATGGATTGAGAAGACTTAGAGAACAGATTATGATAGATAATAAATTTTAGCACAAAATAATATTTAATATTATTTTGTGCTAAAAATTATCTAAAGGAATACTTTCCTAAAGTATTTATTTTATCATATTCTTTTAAAAGTATATCGTATAGATTTAAGTCAAGTATATTACATAAGGAAGTAAGATAAAATAAATTATTTCCTATTTCATTTTGTATCACATCTCTACAATTATCACACAGAGATCCTTTTATGTGTGTATTTAAACAATTTTTTAAAAATTCAATATTTAAAGTGTTATCTTCAGATATGTGTTGTTTTTTAGCGCAAACTTCTATGCATCCACAATTAGTAATAGACTTTGCAATAGCCCTATTTATTCGAGCATTTGATTCTTGAAGTTTAGTAATTATATCTAAAATACTCTTATGTCTTAATAATGATTCATTTACAGCATTTTGAAAGTCATCAAATATTATATCTTTCATCCAGTTCAACTCCTTATATAGATTTAGCATATTAACTACAATATTTAAATTGTAGTGTCAGAGGCGTTTGTTAGTAAAATAAACTTATTTCTAAGTTCTATGATACCATATTTTACTAACAATAGATATGTATTTATAAATCTATAAAATTTACTTTATATATATAATAAACTAATAGTGCTATTATTAATAGGGGGAATTGTATATAAAATATAATAGTTAAGATTTGCCTTTAGTTTGTATTTTTAGTATTTTTATACAGATGTATTGATTAAATAAAGTATTTAAGTAAATAATTTATTAAATAAAACCAGTTTTATTGAAAAAAATATCTACTTAATATATTATATTAAGTAAATAAAATGAAAAAAATGTAATTAACATATAAGGAGGTGTATTTATTGTTAAAAAAGACACTTAGGGGGCTTTTTACAATAATAGGCTTAATACTAGGATATTTGGTAGGAGATATTGTCATAAATTCTGAGTACTTTACACAAATATTTTATGTGAGTGATAATCCTGTAAAAAAGATTTTATTTTTAATTTTATTAACTTTATTTTTTGGAATTATACTATTTTTAATATCACCTTGGATTAATTCAATTATTATGAAAATTATGGATTATATTGAAAAAAGAATTCAAAAGCTTCCTGCAACAGAAATATTATTAGGAGTTGTAGGGGCATTAACAGGACTTCTTATATCTGTAGTATTTCTCAATTTATTGGCAAAGGTGCCCATTGTAGGGGCTATGTTGGCGGTAGTAGTAGCTGTACTTATGGCTGCTTTAGGTGCTAATATAGCCATAAGGAAGAGAGAAGAACTTATGTCCTTGCTATCTAATGTTGGATATAGGAGATTTCAAGGAAGCAGTAAAGATAAGAAGATTAAAGATGAGTGTAAACAAAAGGTATATCCTAAGGTTCTGGATACTTCTGTGATAATAGATGGTAGAATATTCGATATATGTCAAACTGGATTTGTTGAAGGACCATTAATAATTCCAGATTTTGTACTGGCAGAATTGAGACATATAGCAGATTCTTCAGATGGATTAAAGAGGACTAGAGGAAGAAGAGGATTAGATGTATTAAATAAAATACAGAAAGAATTGAATATTGATGTACAAATATATGAGAAAGATTTTCCTAACATAGCTGAAGTGGATAGCAAGCTTTTAAAACTTTCTCAAGTGTTAAATGGTAAGGTAGTAACAAATGATTATAATTTAAATAAAGTTGCAGAATTTCAAGGAGTACCAGTACTTAATATAAATGAACTTGCTAATGCAGTAAAGCCTGTGGTACTTCCTGGAGAGGAAATGAATGTTCAGATAATTAAAGATGGAAAAGAATCAGGACAGGGTATAGCTTATTTAGATGATGGTACCATGATAGTTATAGAGGGAGGAAAGAGGTCTATTGGAGAAACAAAAGATGTAGTAGTAACTTCTGTACTACAAACTGCAGCGGGAAGAATGATATTCGCAAAACAAAAAGAGGAGTTATAATCTTATGAAAAGTAACTATGCTATAATTGTAGCTGCAGGTAAAGGAAAAAGAATGAAAATGCCAATAAATAAACAATTTATTTATATTCAAGGTAGGCCAATCCTGTATTATTCTATTAGTGTATTTTCGAAAAATCCACTAATAGATGGAATCGTATTGGTATGTGCTGAAGATGAAATTGAATATTGTAAACAAGAGATAGTTAAAAAGTATAATTTAGATAAAGTGATTAAAATAGTTATCGGGGGAAAGGAACGGCAAGATTCAGTATTTAATGGATTAAAGGTATTAGAGAACTGTGATGTAGTTTTAATTCATGATGGGGTAAGACCTTTTGTTACAGATAGGATAATTGAGGATGGGATAAAATATTCTAATATGTATGGAGCCTGTGCCTGTGGAATTATGCCTAAAGATACCATAAAGATTAAAAACAAAGAAGGTTTTACTTATAAGACATTGAAAAGGAAGGAATTATTTATGGCTCAAACTCCCCAATGTTTTAAGTATGATTTGATTTATGATTGTCATAAAAAACTCATAAACAATAGAATTCAAGTTACTGATGATACTACAGCGGTAGAATATTTTGGGAATAAAGTTTATCTATATGAAGGAAGTTACGATAACATAAAAATAACTACACCTGAAGATTTATTTATAGCAGAAAATATATTAAAAATGCATAAGTAATTGAGATGGAACCTTGCAGTTTTATGTACTTAATATAAGCTGCAGGTTTTGTTTATATTAAAGAATAATGGGTAGCATATGAATGGGACTTAAATAAGTTCCAATAATGTGATAAAATATTTAAGGAATTAAAATTAAACATTTTATCACATTAATTATATGATATTAGTAGATGGCATAAGGATAAGATTAAGGGAGGTATAAAGTTTAGTGAGAATCTTTAATACAATGACTAGAGAAAAAGAAGAATTTATTCCGTTGACTTCAGGAGAAGTAAAAATGTACGTATGTGGTCCTACAGTGTATAATTTTTTTCATATAGGTAATGCCAGAACTTTTGTTGTATTTGATACTGTAAGACGATATTTTGAATATAAAGGTTATAAGGTGAATTTTGTTCAAAATTTTACGGATATAGATGATAAAATGATAAAGAAGGCAAATGACGAAAACATAACTGTACAGCAGCTTGGAGATAGGTTCATAAATGAATACTACAAAGATGCAGATGCTTTAAATATAAAGAGAGCTACAGTAAATCCTAGAGCTACACTTTATATATCAAAGATAATTGAATTTATACAGGATTTAATAAACAAAGGCTATGCCTATGAAGTAGATGGAGATGTATATTTTAATGCAAAGAAGTTTAATAATTATGGTAAGCTTTCAGGACAAAATATTGAACAGCTTCAGTCAGGAGTTAGAATAGATGTAGATGAAAGAAAAAAAAATCCTATGGATTTTGCAGTTTGGAAGAGTAAAAAAGCAGGGGAACCTTCATGGAAAAGTCCCTGGGGAATGGGAAGGCCTGGATGGCATATAGAATGTTCTTGCATGGCTTATAACATATTAGGCGAAACTATAGACATACATGCAGGTGGCTCCGATTTGAAATTTCCTCATCATGAAAATGAAATAGCTCAAAGTGAGGGCAGAACTGGAAAGGTTTTTGCTAGATATTGGATGCATTCTGCATTTGTAAATGTAAATAATCAAAAAATGTCTAAGTCTTTAAATAATTTCTTTACTACAAGAGAAATTTTAGATAAATATGAACCAGATGTTGTAAGATTATTTATGTTGTCGGGTCATTATAGGACTCCTATAAATTTTAGTATTGAACTTTTAGATTCTACTAAATCAGCATTAGATAGAATTTATAATTCAATTACAAATTTAGAAGAGCTTTTAAGTAAAGCTAAGGATAATGGAATATTGGAAAGTGAAGTAAAATATAAAGAACATCTAAATAAGTACAAACAACGATATATAGAGAAGATGGATGATGATTTTAATACTGCAGATGCCATATCGGTAATTTTTGATTTAATAAGAGATGTAAACACCAATATAGATGAAAACTCATCTATGGATATGATTAAATATTCACTTGATTTAATAAGAGAATTAGGATTTCCTCTTGGAATACTTCAAAGATCCAAAAGGGGAAATATAGAGACAGAAATTGAGCTTTTGATAGAAAAAAGACAAAAAGCTAGACAGAATAAAAATTGGGCATTGGCAGATAAAATAAGGGATGACTTAAAAGATAAAGGAATAATTTTAGAAGATACTTCAGGTGGAGTAAGATGGAAAAGGATATAAGGATAGTTGTATTTTTTGAATCAGGAGAAATTAAATGGAAAGTAATTTGCTGAAAATAAAATTTGATAAAATAGATATTAGACAATTAAATCCCCTTACACTTGCATTTGTGGGAGATGCTGTATATGATGTACTTGTAAGAACTTATTTAGTAAATAAGTTTCAAAATATGTCTGTGCATAATCTTCATGTTAGAGCTATAAAGTTTGTAAAAGCTCATTCTCAAAGTGAAATTATAAAGAGATTAGAAAAACAATTATCTGAGGAGGAGCTTTATTTTTTTAAAAGAGGAAGAAATGCTAAATCTGGAACAGTTCCTAAAAATGCAGATATACAGGAATATAGATTTGCAACGGGATTTGAAACTTTAGTGGGATTTTTATATTTAACTGGTGAATTTGATAGATTAAATTACTTATTTGAATTTATAATAACTTTGAATAATAAGGGTGAATTTTAAAATAAAAAATAATTAAATTTAAAGTATAAAGGGTATAGATATGAAAAATAAGCATAATATCGTAGAGTGCGAAAATAAAATAGAAAATTTAAAAAATAAACCTAAATTTAGGGAAGATTTAATTGAAGGAAGAAATGCAGTTATTGAAGCTTTAAAATCCAATAATGTAACTATAGAACAGATTCTCATATCAGATGGAAATATGTCGGGTTCTATAAATACAATATTTGCAATTGCTAAGGAAAAACATGTAGTTGTGAAAAAAGTGGATAAAAGAAAATTAGATAAAATTTCTCAAACAGGAGTGCATCAGGGGATAATTGCACATGTAACCCCTTATAAATATTGTGAATTGGAAGATATATTGGATTATGCTTTAAAAAGAAGGGAAGCTCCTTTTATAATTATATTAGATGAAATAGAAGATCCTCATAATTTTGGAGCTATAATAAGAACCGCTGAAGTATGTGGAGCTCATGGAATTATAATACCTAAAAGGAAAAATGTTGGTATAACTCCTACAGTGTATAAATCCTCCGCTGGAGCAGTAGACTATATGAGAATATGCAAAGTTACAAATTTAAATACCGTAATAGAAAAACTAAAAAAACAGAATATATGGGTATATGGGGCCGACATGACTGGAGAAAGCTATTGTTTTGATGTTGATTTTAACAGTTCTATAGCTTTAATTATAGGAAGTGAAGGAAGAGGGATATCAAAGCTAACTAAGCAAAAGTGTGACAAATTAGTAAAGATACCCATGATAGGGAATATATCCTCTTTAAATGTTTCTGTGGCATCAGGCATATTAATGTATGAAATACTAAAGCAAAAAATAAAAAGTGATAAAAATTGAGAATTATTTTTGTAGATGGATATAATGTAATAAATAGTTGGCCTGAATTAAATGATATAAAAGATTATAGTTTTGAAGCTGCAAGACAACAACTTATAGAAACTTTAAGTAATTATGCGGCCTATAAAGGTTATAGTATTTTTATAGTATTTGATGCTCATAAGGTGGCAGGAAGTTTAGAAAAGAAGAAAAAAATAAGTGAAAATGTTATAGTAGTATTTACTAAGGAGAATGAAACAGCAGACTCTTTTATAGAGAAAACGGTTAATAGAATAGGACGTAGAAGTGAAGTATTTGTGGTAACTTCTGATTCTTTAGAACAACAGATAACATTTCAAAGAGGAGCTGTAAGAATGTCTTCTATTGAATTTTATCATGAAGTTAAACAAATAGAATCAAAAATAAAAAGTAAAATTGAGAATAAATACTCTAAACAAAAACATACTTTAGAGGATAGAATAGCAAAGGATATGCTGGAAAAACTTGAAAAAATTCGCAAAAGTCGTTAAAATCTATTGACTGTAAATTTAATTTTAATGTATAATTAAATCATGTTCTTTATATTTGTTTTGGAGGGGATATCTTGGTGGATATGAGTTATAATGGTAAGAAAATTTCCTCCTTTGAAGAAAAATTGGATGAGGAAGTAGTTATTCAAGCAAAAAAAGGAGATGTAAGAGCTCAAGAATACATGATAAATAAATATGAAAATTTTGTTAAATCTAAAGCAAAATCGTATTTCCTAATTGGAGCAGATAAGGAAGATATTTATCAAGAAGGTATGATAGGGCTTTATAAAGCAATAAGGGATTTTAAAACAGATAAATTATCATCCTTTAAAGCTTTTGCTGAACTTTGTGTGACACGTCAAATAATAACAGCCATAAAAACTGCTACCAGACAAAAGCATATTCCATTAAATACGTATGTTTCTTTAAATAAACCTATATACGATGAAGAATCTGACAGAACCTTATTGGATGTTTTATCAGAAGCTAAAGTTGCCGATCCAGAAGAATTAATAATTAGTAGAGAAGAATTAAAGCATATACATAGTGAAATAGGTGAAGTACTGTCCAGTTTGGAAATGGAAGTTCTTATGTCTTATTTAGATGGTAAATCTTATCAAGAAATTGCTTGTGATTTGGATAGACATGCCAAATCCATAGATAACGCTTTGCAAAGGGTTAAAAGGAAGTTAGAAAAATGCTTAATTAATAAATAGAAAATACATATTGACAAAAAAATGTACTTGTATTAAAATTGATAATCGGTATGTAGCATTTATTAGTATTAAAAGCAAAGGTTTCAGGCGGGAGTAGTTCAGTGGTAGAACACCAGCTTCCCAAGCTGGCTGTCGCGGGTTCAAGTCCCGTCTTCCGCTCCAATTAATTGCCCATGTAGCTCAGTAGGCAGAGCGTCACCTTGGTAAGGTGGAGGTCACCAGTTCAATCCTGGTCATGGGCTCCAATTTAGGTAGTAATTTTATGAAGTTCTTACAACACACCAGGATGAGTTTACTTAAATAAAATGTGTAACAAACAAGGAGGAAGAAGTAATGTCAAAAGAAAAGTTTGAGAGAACAAAACCACATGTAAACATAGGAACAATAGGACACGTAGACCATGGTAAAACTACATTGACAGCAGCAATAACAATGGTATTAGCAAAAGAAGGGAAAGCATCTGCTACAAAGTATGATGAAATAGATAAGGCACCGGAAGAAAAAGAAAGGGGAATAACAATAAATACAGCACATGTAGAATATGAGACAGAAAATAGACATTATGCACATGTGGACTGTCCAGGACATGCAGATTATGTAAAGAACATGATAACAGGAGCAGCACAGATGGACGGAGCAATACTTGTAGTAAGTGCAGCAGATGGTCCAATGCCACAGACAAGAGAACATATACTACTGGCAAGCAGGGTAGGAGTACAGTATATAGTAGTATTTTTAAATAAATCAGATCAGGTAGATGACCCTGAATTAATAGAGTTGGTAGAAATGGAAGTAAGGGAATTATTAAATGAATATGGATTCCCGGGAGATGATGTTCCAATAATAGTAGGAAGTGCATTAAAGGTAATTGAAAATCCAGATGATGCAGAAGCGACTAAATGTATATATGAATTAATGGAAGCAGTAGATACTTATATACCAACACCAGAAAGACCTATAGATAAGCCATTCTTAATGCCTATAGAAGATGTATTCACAATTACAGGAAGAGGAACAGTAGCTACAGGAAGAGTAGAGAGTGGAGTGCTTAAGATAGGGGACGAAGTAGAGATAGTAGGATTAAAAGAAGAGAAGAAAAAGACAGTATGTACAGGAGTAGAAATGTTTAGAAAGCTTCTGGATCAAGCTATGGCAGGAGACAACATAGGAGCATTATTAAGAGGGATACAGAGAGAAGAAATAGAGAGAGGGCAGGTATTATCAAAACCGGGATCAGTAAAGCCACATAAGAAATTTGTAGGGCAGGTGTATGTATTGAAGAAAGAAGAAGGTGGAAGACACACACCATTTTTCAATGGATACAGACCACAGTTTTATTTTAGAACAACAGATGTAACAGGGTCAATATCATTACCAGAGGGAGTAGAAATGGTAATGCCAGGGGATCATATAGATATGAATGTAGAACTTATAACACCTGTTGCGATGCATGAAGGATTGAGATTTGCAATAAGAGAAGGTGGTAGAACAGTTGGTTCGGGTGTTGTTACTACAGTATCTGAATAAGTGTGTTAAGGACTGGGTTTCTAGACCTAGTCCTTTTGAAAGTGTAGAATGGTATTTTTTATAATTTCAATAGCATTGACATAAAAACTAAGTTGTGATAAATTGTTTAGGTAATGTATTAATTTAAAGGTGGATTTTTAATTGAACATAGAGTATATATGAACTTATACATATACTTGGGAGGTGTTGAAATTAATGAGAGTAAAAGTGATATTAGCATGTACAGAATGTAAACAGAGAAACTATAATACAACAAAAAATAAAAAGAATAATCCTAACAGATTAGAAATAAGAAAATATTGTCCGTTTTGTAATAAACATACAGTCCATAAACAAACTAAATAATATTAAGATGCACAGGTGAAAAATTTTGAGGATGTGAACGAAATGTCTGCACGTGATAATGCCAAAAAAGTTGATAGGCAAGTTACGCCTGAAGGGGGATTCTTTAATTTCTTTAAAGGATTAGTAGTGGAATTTAAAAGGATAACTTGGGCCTCTAAAGAAGATGTAAAGAAAGCAACAATAGCGGTTATTGCATTTTGTGCTATTTATGTGGTCATTGTTGCAATAATAGACTTTGGATTGAACTCTTTAGTTAAGACTATTTTAAAATAAGAAAGAATAAGGAGGTAAGGGATAAGATAAGATTTTGTCCCTAAAGTTATGGCAGATAAAGCTAAGTGGTACGTAGTTCATACATATTCTGGTTATGAAAATAAAGTTAAGATGAATCTTGAAAAGACTATAGAAAACAGAGAACTATATGATTGTATAGATGATGTTCAAGTTCCTATGGAAGAACAAGTGGAAATTAAAGATGGAAAAAAGAAAATAACATTAAAAAAAATATTTCCAGGATATGTTTTAGTGCACATGATAATGACTGATGATTCTTGGTATGTAGTTAGAAATACTAGGGGAGTTACAGGGTTTGTTGGGCCTGGATCTAAGCCTGTGCCTCTTACTGATGAAGAAGTAAAAGATATGGGTATTAATGAAAAACTTGTGAATGTAGATATATTGGTAGGAGAAAATGTAAAGGTAAGGTCTGGACCACTAGAGAACTTCTTAGCTGTTATTCAAGAGATAAATACTGAAAAAAGAAAAGTTAAAGCTTTGGTCAATATGTTTGGTAGGGAAACTCCTGTTGAGCTTGATTTTAATCAAATAGAAAAGATAGAATAATTTATAAAGTTAAAATTTTAAAAATGAGTGGCGGAAAATAGAGTTTTTATGTAACCACATTATAGGAGGTGTATATTTATGGCTAAAAAAGTAGTGGGAATGATAAAACTTCAGCTTCCAGCAGGAAAGGCAACTCCAGCTCCACCAGTAGGTCCTGCCCTTGGGCAACATGGAGTAAATATTATGGGCTTTTGTAAGGAATTTAATGCTAAAACTGTTAAACAAGAGGGATTGATAATTCCAGTAGTAATTACTGTATATCAGGATAGATCATTTAGTTTTGTATTAAAAACTCCACCTGCAGCGGTATTACTTAAAAAGGCAGCAGGAATAGAAAGTGGTTCTGGTGTACCAAATAAAACTAAGGTTGCTAAAGTTACTGAAGAACAAGTTAAACAAATTGCTGAAACTAAAATGGCAGATTTAAATGCTTCATCTATTGAAACTGCTATGAAAATGATAGCAGGAACTGCAAGAAGTATGGGAATAACTATAGAAGGATAATTAATTGAAGTGTAGTGGAAGGTGAAATGCCGTTATTACCACAAGGGAGGAATTAAAATTGGGAAAAAAATATAAAGAAAGTGTTAAGCTTATTGATAGAAAAACGCTTTACACACCATTGGAAGCAATAGAACTTGCATTAAAAACAGCAAAAGCTAATTTTGATGAAACTATAGAATTATCAATAAAACTTGGAGTAGATCCAAGGCATGCAGATCAACAGGTTAGAGGAGCCGTAGTTCTTCCTCACGGGACTGGTAAAAAAGTTAGAGTTTTAGTATTAGCTAAAGGGGATAAACTTAAAGAGGCAGAGGATGCTGGAGCTGATTATGTAGGAGCAGAAGAATATGTTGAAAAGATTCAAAAGGAAAACTGGTTTGATTTTGATGTAGTAGTAGCGACTCCAGATATGATGGGAGTTGTAGGAAGACTAGGTAGAATATTGGGACCTAAAGGATTAATGCCAAATCCAAAGTCAGGTACAGTTACTTTTGATGTTGCAAATGCAATTCAAGAAATTAAAGCTGGTAAAGTTGAGTACAGAGTTGACAAAACATCTATAGTTCATGTACCAATAGGAAAAAAATCCTTTGAAGTACAAAAACTTTTAGATAATTTTCGTGTATTAATGGAAGCTATAATAAAAGCTAAACCATCAGCTGCTAAAGGACAATATTTGAAATCTGTGGCAGTTTCCAGTACTATGGGACCTGGTATAAAGATAAATTCAGTTAAGGTTTTGGAATAATATTGACATAAATAGTTATTTTATATATAATATTAAAAATTGAATAAGTATATTTTCCTTAGACAATAGGTGCAAAATGCGTAACGGTAAAACCAACCTATCCAGGATTCCAATATAAAGTAAAGGTGGTCTCTCTGTGTCTATAGGGAGGCTTTTAATTTTTATATGCATTTTTGGAGTTTATTTTAGTTTATACTGTTAGGAGGTGGATATAAAGTGAGCAAAAATAGGGAGTTAAAGGAAGCTAAAGTTAAAGAGATTAAAGATAAGATGGAAAAAGCTGAGAGTATAATATTTGCTAAGTATCAAGGATTGACTGTAGAAGAAGACACTAGTCTTAGGAAAGAGTTAAGAGAATCAGGTGTAGAATATAAAGTTTATAAAAATACATTATCTATAAGAGCTGCAAAAGAATTAGGCTTTGATAAATTAGAGGATATTTTTGTAGGGCCGGTATCTATAGCTTTTGGATATGATGAACCTACTGCTCCAGCAAGAATTCTTAATGATTTCTCAAAAAAATATAAAGCATTGGAATTAAAAGGTGGAGTTGTACAGGGAGAAATATTTGATGTAGATAAAGTTAAGCAACTTGCTACTATACCATCAAAAGAGGTTCTTATTGGAAAATTGCTTGGAAGTTTCAAAGCTCCATTGTCAAACTTCGTATACTTATTGAATGCAATTGAAGAAAAACAAAAATCAGAGGAAGCTTAATTTTAGAAAAATTTTGGAGGTGTCTATAATATGAGTAAAGAAGAAATTATTCAAGCCATAAAAGGAATGAGTGTTTTAGAGTTAAATGAATTGGTAAAAGCATGTGAAGAAGAGTTTGGTGTAAGTGCTGCTGCTCCGGTAGCAGTAGCTGGCGGTGCAGTAGCTGGTGGTGGAGATACAGTGGAAGAAAAGACAGAATTTGATGTAGTTCTTAAGGCTTCAGGTTCAGAAAAAATAAAAGTTATAAAAGCAGTTAGAGAAGTAACAGGATTAGGATTGAAAGAAGCTAAGGCTCTAGTTGATGGCGCACCTAAACCATTAAAAGAAGCTGTAAGTAAAGAAGATGCTGAAGCTGTAAAAGCTAAATTTGAAGAAATTGGTGCTGAGATAGAATTAAAGTAAAAATTAATAAAATATTATAAAAGAGGTGCTTTAGTCAAAAAAGTACCTCTTTTATAGTTTTAATTATAGTTTTAATAAATTTTGGAATTTTATCATTGACAATATTTTTATACTATGATAAAATAATAAATCGCATTGATTAGTTGTAAATTTAATTTCCAATGCTTTAAAATTTAACATAATTTGAATTAATTATAATAAATAGGTTATAATATTCTGATGGCAGTGAATAAATCCATAAACATACATATATAAGAAATGTTAGTGTTTTTGGTTATTTTTAGTTTATGCAAGGGGTGAAAAATCAATGGTACATCCTGTCCGAGTTGGTAAAAGAACGCGAATGAGTTTTTCTAGGCTTAAGGAAATAGGCCATATGCCTAATTTGATTGAAGTTCAATTAGATTCCTATAACTGGTTTTTAAAAGAGGGACTTCAAGAAGTATTTGAGGACATTAATCCTATTCAAGACTATACGGCAAATCTTAATTTAGAGTTTGTAGGGTATAAATTGGATATGGATAATATTAAGTATTCTGTGGAAGAATGTAAAGAAAGAGATTCTACTTATGCAGCACCTTTAAAGGTAAAGGTGAGATTACTTAATAAGGAAACTGGTGAAGTTAAAGAACAAGAGGTTTTTATGGGGGATTTTCCTCTTATGACAGAGCAAGGGACTTTTATAATCAATGGAGCTGAAAGGGTTATAGTCAGCCAGCTTGTTAGATCACCAGGTGTATATTATGATGTGTCAGTTGATAAAACTGGTAAAAATCTTTTTTCTTCAACTGTAATACCTAATAGGGGAGCTTGGTTAGAATATGAAACTGACTCTAATAATATAATATATGTGAGAATAGACAAAACGAGAAAATTACCTATAACTATTCTTGTTAGAGCCATGGGCTATGGAACAGATACAGAAATTACTAATTTTTTTGGAGAGGATGAAAGGTTAAAGGCTACAATTGAAAAGGACAATACTAAGACTCATGAAGAAGCCTTACTTGAGATATATAAAAGATTAAGACCTGGGGAACCGCCTACAGTAGATAGTGCACGTTCGCTTATTGAATCTTTATTTTTTGATCCGAAAAGATATGATCTTTCAAGGGTAGGAAGATATAAATTCAATAAGAAACTATCTTTGCATCTTAGGATTGTAAATCAAATAACTGCTGGAGATATAGTAAATCCAGAAACCGGGGAAATACTTGTTCAAAAGGGTGAGAGGATAGACAGAGAGAAGGCAGTGCAGATTCAACAGTGTGGAGTAAATTCGGTGGACATTGAAATTGAAGATACCACGTTGAGGGTTATAGGTAATAATTTTGTAAATATAAATAATTTTATTGATTTTAATATAGATGATTTAAATATAAAGGAGAGTGTATATTATCCTGCTCTAAAACAAATTTTAGATAATTACAGCAGTGAGGAAAGTATTAAAGAGCAGATAAAGAAGAATATTCATAATTTAATTCCAAAACATATAATTAGAGACGATATATATGCCACTGTTAGTTATGAATTAGGATTAGCTTATGGGGTAGGGCATACTGATGATATAGACCATCTTGGAAATAGAAGGCTCAGATCAGTAGGAGAGCTATTACAAAATCAATTTAGAATAGGCCTTTCTAGAATGGAAAGAGTAGTCAAAGAGAGGATGACTATACAAGATCAAGAGGTAATAACACCTCAAGCTTTAATAAATATAAGACCGGTAGCTGCATCTATAAAAGAATTTTTTGGAAGTTCTCAACTTTCTCAATTTATGGATCAAACTAATCCTTTATCAGAACTTACGCATAAGAGGAGATTATCTGCCCTGGGACCGGGGGGACTCTCTAGGGAAAGGGCTGGCTTTGAAGTTAGAGACGTTCACCATTCACATTATGGAAGAATGTGTCCTATAGAAACACCAGAAGGGCCTAATATAGGGCTTATTAATTCTTTGGCGACTTATGCTAAAGTTAACGAATATGGTTTTATAGAAACACCATATAGAAAAGTAAATAAAAAAGAAAAAATAGTTACAAATGAAATTGTATATATGACTGCAGATGAAGAAGATGAATATTTAATAGGAAGAGCAAACGAACCTATTGACGAAAATGGCAGATTTATAGATAGTAAAATTACAGTTAGGGATAAAGAAGATGTTATTGTAGTACCTGCTGAAGATGTTGATTATATGGACTTATCTCCAAGGCAATTGGTTTCCGTTGCTACTGCTATGATACCATTTCTTGAAAATGATGATGCTAGCCGTGCTCTTATGGGATCAAATATGCAAAGGCAAGCAGTTCCACTCTTAAAACCTCAAGCTCCTATTGTAGGAACGGGTATTGAATATAAAGCAGCGGTAGATTCGGGTGTGCTTCCTAAAGCTAGAAATGCAGGAGTAGTATCTTATGTATGTGCCAATGAAGTAAGAGTTAAGAGGAATTCGGATGGAGAAACTGATATCTATAGACTTCTTAAATTTCAAAGATCTAACCAAGGTACGTGTATAAATCAAAGACCTATAGTTAAAAAAGGAGAAGTAGTTGAAAAGGGAACAGTTCTTGCTGATGGACCTTCTACTGATCTAGGGGAAATAGCACTTGGAAAAAATATCAGAATGGGCTTTACAACCTGGGAAGGGTATAATTATGAAGATGCTATGCTTATATCAGAAGAACTTGTCAAGAAAGATATATTTACATCGATTCATATAGAAGAGTATGAATCAGAAGCTAGAGATACAAAACTAGGTCCAGAGGAAATTACGAGAGATATACCTAATGTAGGAGAAGATGCGTTAAAAGATATAGATGAGAGAGGAATTATAAAAATAGGAGCTGAAGTTAGAGCAGGAGATATATTGGTAGGTAAGGTAACACCTAAAGGAGAAACCGAACTTACAGCAGAAGAGAGACTGTTAAGAGCTATATTTGGAGAAAAAGCTAGAGAAGTTAGAGATACTTCACTTAGGGTACCTCATGGAGAAGCAGGTATAATTGTAGATGTAAAAGTATTTACAAGAAAAAATGGAGATGAACTTTCACCAGGAGTTAACAAGCTTGTTAGATGTTATATAGCTCAAAAAAGAAAAATATCTGTAGGAGATAAGATGGCAGGAAGGCACGGTAATAAGGGTGTTATATCAAGAGTATTACCGGAAGAAGATATGCCTTTTTTGCCAGATGGTAGACCTCTTGAAATATGTCTTAATCCACTTGGGGTACCTTCACGTATGAATATAGGTCAAGTGCTTGAGGTTCATTTGGGATGGGCTGCTAGTGAGTTAGGGTGGCATATAGCAACTCCTGTATTTGATGGGGCTACAGAAGAAGATATTATAGAATGTTTAAAAAAGGCAGGATATAGGGACGATGGTAAGACTATCCTATACGATGGAAGAACAGGAGAGCCTTTTAATAGACCTGTAACGGTAGGATATATGTATATTTTAAAGCTGGCTCATTTAGTTGATGATAAAATTCATGCACGATCTACAGGACCATACTCACTAGTAACCCAACAACCACTAGGTGGTAAAGCTCAGTTTGGAGGGCAAAGATTTGGCGAAATGGAAGTTTGGGCATTAGAAGCCTATGGGGCTGCTCATACCCTTCAAGAAATACTAACTGTTAAATCGGATGATGTAGTTGGAAGAGTTAAAACTTATGAAGCAATTGTTAAGGGTGAAAATATACCTGAACCAGGTGTTCCAGAATCGTTTAAAGTACTTATAAAAGAACTTCAAGCCTTATGTCTGGATGTGAAGGTATTAAATGATGATAACCAGGAAATTAAATTAAAAGAGTCTGTAGATGAAGAAATAGAAAATTTAGATGTGAATATAGAAGGAAATGAAGACTTTGTTTTATCATCTCAAGATAATGATTATGAAGAAACAGAAGAAAATGATGAGGATGATGAATTAAATCTGGATTATGACGATTTGACTTTGGATGATTTGAAAGATGATCTAAAAATAGAAGATTTTAATGATGAACATTAGGAAGGGAGGATGTACCCTTGTTTGAATTAAATAACTTTGATGCACTTCAAATAGGCTTAGCTTCACCAGAAAAAATAAGAGAATGGTCGAGAGGTGAGGTGAAAAAACCTGAAACAATAAATTACAGGACACTAAAACCTGAGAGAGATGGACTGTTCTGTGAGAGAATTTTTGGACCTCAAAAGGATTGGGAATGTCACTGTGGTAAGTATAAAAGAATTAGATATAAAGGTATAGTTTGCGATAGGTGTGGTGTAGAAGTAACTAAGGCAAAAGTAAGACGTGAGAGAATGGGGCATATTGAACTGGCGGCTCCAGTATCTCATATATGGTATTTTAAGGGAATACCATCTCGTATGGGACTTATTCTTGATATGTCTCCGAGGGCCTTAGAAAAGGTGTTGTATTTTGCATCTTATGTTGTTTTAGATCCAAAAGAAACTCAATTATTAAAAAAACAATTGTTAACTGAAAAAGAGTATAGGGAAGCTGTAGATAAATATGGGGAACAAAATTTTGTAGCTAGTATGGGGGCAGAGTCTGTTAAAAAACTTTTAGAGGAAATAGATCTTGAACAGTTATCTTTAGTATTAAAAGAGGATTTAAAGAATAGTACAGGACAAAAGAAAGTAAGAATAATAAGAAGATTAGAAGTTGTTGAATCTTTTAGAAAATCAGGAAATAGACCTGAATGGATGGTTATAGATGTAATTCCTGTTATACCACCTGATTTAAGACCTATGGTTCAATTAGATGGAGGAAGATTTGCAACTTCGGATTTAAATGATCTTTACAGGAGAGTTATAAATAGAAATAATAGACTTAAAAAATTATTGGATTTAGGGGCGCCAGATATAATAGTAAGAAATGAAAAAAGGATGCTTCAAGAGGCAGTAGATGCTCTTATAGATAACGGAAGAAGGGGAAGACCAGTAACTGGACCTGGAAATAGGCCATTAAAATCTTTGTCAGATATGTTGAAAGGTAAGCAAGGAAGGTTTAGACAAAATCTACTTGGGAAACGTGTTGACTATTCAGGGCGTTCTGTTATAGTAGTTGGTCCAGAACTTAAGATGTATCAATGTGGACTGCCTAAAGAAATGGCACTTGAGCTTTTTAAACCTTTTGTGATGAAGAAGTTAGTTGAAAGAGGATTAGCGCATAATATTAAAAGTGCAAAAAGAATGGTAGAACGGGTTCAAGCTCAAGTTTGGGATGTATTAGAAGAAGTAATATCCGATCATCCGGTACTTTTAAATCGTGCTCCTACACTTCATAGATTAGGGATACAGGCATTTCAACCTGTACTTGTAGAGGGTAGAGCTATAAAACTTCATCCATTATCCTGTACAGCATATAATGCTGATTTTGATGGAGACCAGATGGCAGTTCATGTTCCGTTGTCTGTGGAAGCTCAATCGGAAGCTAGATTTTTAATGCTTGCTGCCCATAATATATTGAAACCTTCAGATGGTAAGCCAGTGGTTGTACCAACCCAGGATATGGTATTGGGCTCATACTATCTGACTGTAGAGAGAGAAGGGGCCAAGGGAGAAGGAAGATACTTTTCTTCACCGGATGAAGTAATAATGGCATATCAATTAAAACAAATTGATATAAATGCTAAAATAAAAGTAAAAATAACGAAAAATATAGAAGGAAAATATATAAGTGGTATAATTGATGCTACAGCAGGAAAAATAATATTTAATGAATGTGTACCACAAGATTTGGGTTTTATAGATAGGAGTAAGCCTGAAAATGAATTTAAGCTGGAGATTGACTTTCTTGTAGCTAAGAAAAACTTAGGTAAAATAATAAATAAATGTTATATGAAACATGGAGCTACAAAAACGTCTATAATGTTGGATAAAATAAAAGAAAGAGGATACCATTATTCCACTATAAGTGGAATAACAGTTTCTACTTCGGATATGGTAGTACCTGAAGCCAAGAAAAGACTTTTAAGTGAATCAGATGCAGCAGTTGATAAAATAGAAAAGATGTATAGAAGAGGATTTATATCGGAAGATGAAAGATATCAAAGGGTTATAGAAAGATGGACTAAAACTACAGAAGATGTGGCAGATGAGCTTATGAATAACCTGGATAAATTTAATCCTATATTTATGATGGCAGATTCAGGAGCCAGAGGCTCTAAAAGTCAAATTAAGCAGCTTGCAGGTATGAGAGGGCTTATGGCTAATCCGTCAGGAAAAATAATAGAACTTCCTATAAGGGCATCTTTTAGGGAAGGATTAGATGTACTAGAATATTTTATATCAACTCATGGAGCAAGAAAAGGAAATGCAGATACTGCCTTAAAAACTGCAGATTCAGGATATCTTACAAGAAGACTTGTTGATGTAAGTCAGGATGTTATAGTTAGGGAAGAGGATTGTGGCACCTATGAAGGATATGATGTTTCAGAAATAAAAGAAGGTAATGAAGTAATAGAGAGTTTGTCAGAAAGGCTTACGGGAAGGTATTCGGCAGAAGATATTATAAATCCTAATACTCACGAAATAATAGTAGAAAAAGATACTTATATGGATTCAAAATTAGCAGATAGGATAGAAGCTTCAGGAATTAAAAAGGTAAAGATAAGATCTGTCTTTACCTGTAAATCAAGACACGGAGTATGCTCAAAATGCTATGGAATGAATATGGCTACTGCCCAGAAAATTGATATAGGTGAATCAGTAGGCATAATAGCAGCTCAAAGTATAGGAGAGCCTGGTACGCAGCTTACCATGAGAACTTTCCATACCGGTGGAGTTGCAGGGTCAGATATAACTCAAGGTCTTCCAAGAGTCGAAGAATTATTTGAAGCTAGGAAGCCTAAAGGTCTTGCTATAGTAAGTGAAGTTTCAGGTACTGTAAAAATGGAAGAGACTAAGAAAAAAAGAAGTGTTTCTGTAATTACAGATAGTGGAGAAGAAGTAACTTATGATATACCGTTTGGGTCAAGAATCAAAGTGTCAAATGGGGATGTAATAAGTGCCGGTGATGAAGTAACAGAAGGGTCTGTAAATCCACATGATATCTTAAGAATAAAAGGTGTTCAGGGAGTTAAAAATTATCTTCTATCTGAAGTCCAGAAAGTTTATAGACTTCAGGGTGTTGATATAAATGATAAACATCTAGAAGTAGTAATAAGGCAAATGACAAGAAAAATTAAAATAGAAGAATCGGGAGATACAGAATTATTGCCGGGAACTATGATTGATATATTTGATTTTGAAGAAGAAAATGCGAGGGTAGAAGCTAGTGGGGGTAATACAGCTCAAGGCAGAGTAGCTTTGCTAGGAATAACTAAAGCAGCACTTGCCACTGAATCTTTCCTTTCTGCGGCATCTTTCCAGGAAACTACAAGAGTTCTTACAGATGCAGCTATAAAAGGAAAAGTAGATCCACTTTTAGGCTTAAAGGAAAATGTAATTATTGGTAAACTCATACCTGCAGGAACAGGTATGACTAGATATAGATCAATAAAGATTAACACGGAAGGTGAAGTATTGGAGAATCAATCTAAAAATCAATTAGAAGCTTAATGTATAATTTATTGACATAGTAATACTAAAATGATAAAATACATCTGTATGTTTTTAAAGAGACAAAGCAATACATACTTTGTCTCTATAGTATTGTAGGAGGGAATAAAAATAATGATTTATAGACTTACAGGAAATAAAGTTGTTGGCTTGAAGCAGACAGTTAAAGCTATAAAAAATAATAATGTGAAAACTGTTTATATAGCTAAGGATGCTGATGATAAAATAATACAGTCCGTAAAAGCATTAATTACTCAGGATTCCCCGGCATTAGTTTATGTAGATACTATGAAAGAATTAGGCAAGTTATGTGGTATAGATGTGGGAGCTGCTACAGCTGCTATATTAAAATAATAATTTTTATCAAGTGATTCTTAGATTCAGGTGGAGTTTGTCGCAAGGAATGCTTTTCTATTTGAACTTTAGAAAAACTTATTCAGGGATGTGTAACACTGCTCATCTTCTCTTTGAAGAAACTGAGGGTGTTAGCTAATTCCAACCTTTGGATAAATCAAATAGCGTTTAACAATAAATTATTATAAATTTTATACTATAAATCTATTTTAAAGGAGGTGTGAATATGCCAACGATAAGTCAATTAATAAGAAAAGGCAGGAAGACAGTGGCTTCAAAATCAACAGCACCAGCACTAAAAGAGTGTCCTCAAAAAAGAGGTGTTTGTACAGTGGTAAAAACTACTACACCTAAAAAACCAAATTCAGCTTTGAGAAAAATTGCCAGAGTTAGGTTAACAAATGGATATGAAGTTAGTGCATATATTCCAGGTATAGGACATAACTTACAGGAACATAGCGTTGTTCTAATAAGAGGAGGAAGAGTTAAAGATCTTCCAGGCGTTAGGTACCATATAGTAAGAGGAGCATTGGATTCAGCAGGAGTTGCTGACAGGCTACAGGGAAGATCAAAATACGGTGCTAAAAGGCCTAAGCAGAAATAATTTAGCTTAAGGCAAGTTGATAAAGGTGCTATGTCTTCAGCGTTCATATATATATTTATTTTGCAGAAGCACAAAGCACTTTGCGGCTTCTTAAAAGTCGAGTACCGATGAACTTAAATTAATTTTGTTAAGGAGGGAAGTAAAGTGGCAAGAAAAGGTCATATAGGGAAAAGAGATGTGCTACCAGATCCAGTATACAACAGTAAAGTTGTTACTAAATTAATAAACAATATAATGAAAGACGGTAAAAAAGGAATAGCTCAAAAGATTTGTTATGGAGCTTTTGATATAATCAAGCAGAAAACAAATAAGGAACCAATAGAAGTTTTTGAGGAAGCAATGAATAATATAATGCCTCTTCTAGAAGTAAAGGCTAGAAGAATTGGCGGTGCAACATATCAAGTTCCAATAGAAGTTAGACCAGAAAGAAGACAGACATTAGGAATAAGATGGCTTCTTGTGGCATCAAGGAAACGAGGAGAAAAGTATATGAGAGAAAGGCTTGCAGCAGAATTGATGGATGCAGCAAATAATACAGGTACAGCTGTTAAGAAAAGAGAAGATACTCATAAGATGGCTGAAGCTAATAAAGCCTTTGCACATTATAGGTATTAATATTCAAAACTGTTTTGGTAATTTTACTGAAGCAGTTTTATCAAATTTTAAATTTACACTTGCGAGGAGGAAAATTAAGTGGGAAGAGAATATCCGCTAGAAAAGTTTCGTAACATAGGAATAATGGCACATATCGATGCTGGAAAAACTACTACTACGGAACGTATACTTTTCTATACAGGAAGAACTCATAAAATAGGAGAAGTACATGAGGGGCAGGCTACTATGGACTGGATGGCCCAAGAGCAAGAAAGAGGAATAACAATAACTTCCGCTGCCACTTTTTGTAAATGGAAAGGTTATGCTATAAATATAATAGATACACCAGGACACGTGGATTTTACTGTAGAGGTTGAAAGGTCTTTAAGAGTTCTTGATGGAGCTGTTACTGTTCTGGATGCTAAAAGTGGAGTGGAGCCGCAAACGGAAACTGTATGGAGGCAGGCAGACAACTATGGAGTTCCAAGATTAGTTTATGTAAATAAAATGGACTCAACTGGGGCAGACTTTTATATGTGTATAAATACCTTAAGAGATAGGCTTCATTGTAATGCCATACCTATTCAGATTCCAATAGGCTCAGAAAATGAATTTAAAGGTATAGTTAATCTTATAAAAAATGAAGCTATAATATATGAAGATGATTTGGGAACTGTTATGGACGAAGTTGAAATACCAGATAATTTAAAAGATAAAGCTGAAAAGTACAGAACCGAATTGATTGAAGCAATATCTGAATTAGATGAAGATATAATGATGAAATATTTAGAAGGAGAAGAACTTACAGAGGAAGAGATAGTATCTGCAATTAGAAAAGGTGTTATTTCAAATAATATAGTACCAGTTTTATGTGGCTCTTCTTATAAAAATAAAGGTGTACAGCCAATGATAGATGCAGTAGTTGATTTTATGCCTTCACCACTTGATATACCTCCTATAAAGGGAACTGATCCTGAAACAGGAGAAGAAACTGAGAGACCAGCAGATGATGACCAACCATTATCAGCATTAGCGTTTAAAATTGCGACAGATCCATTTGTAGGTAAGTTAGCATTTACGAGAATTTATTCGGGAGTTATGAAGAGTGGTACTTATGTGTATAATTCAACAAAAGGTAAGAAAGAAAGAATAGCAAGACTTGTAAAAATGCACTCAAATCGTAGAGAAGAAGTTGATGAACTTCGTGCAGGAGATTTAGGAGCTATAGTAGGATTAAAAGACACTACTACAGGAAATACACTTTGTGATGAACAGCATTCTGTAGTACTTGAGAGTATGGAATTCCCTGAACCAGTTATACATGTTGCAATAGAACCTAAGACAAAAGCTGGCCAAGAGAAAATGGGTATTGCACTTTCAAAGCTTGCAGAAGAAGATCCGACATTTAAAACTCATACAGATCAAGAAACAGGACAGACAATTATATCTGGAATGGGTGAACTTCATTTAGAGATAATTGTAGATAGACTTCAAAGAGAGTTTAAAGTGGAGTGTAATGTTGGTAAACCACAGGTTGCTTATAAGGAAACTATTAGAAAAACTGTTAAGGCAGAAGGTAAATTTGTTAGACAGTCTGGTGGACATGGTCAATATGGTCATTGTTGGATAGAAATGTCACCTTCAGAAGAAGGATATTCATTTGAAAATGCTATTGTGGGAGGAACTATTCCAAAGGAATATATTTCACCAATAGATGAAGGAATAAGGCAGGCTTCTGAAACAGGAATAGTAGCAGGATATCCTACTATAAACTTTAAGGTTAAATTATATGATGGTTCTTATCATGATGTGGATTCATCAGAAATGGCATTTAAAATTGCAGCATCTATGGCATTTAAAAATGCTATGTTAAAAGCAGATCCAGTTTTGCTTGAACCAATGATGAGAGTTGAAGTTACAGTACCAGAAGAGTATATGGGTGATGTAATAGGAGACATAAATTCAAGAAGAGGAAGAATTGAAGGAATGGATCCAAGAGCAGGAGCACAAGTTATAAGATCCTTCGTTCCACTTTCTGAAATGTTTGGATATGCTACTGTGCTTAGATCAAAAACACAAGGTAGAGGAGTCCATTCTATGACATTTGATCATTATGAAGAGGTCCCAAAGAGTATTCAGGAAAAAATTACAGGAGAAAAGAAATAATTAATTTTAAATAATATACTGATTTATTTGAGGAGGAAGAAGTAATGTCAAAAGAAAAGTTTGAGAGAACAAAACCACATGTAAACATAGGAACAATAGGACACGTAGACCATGGTAAAACTACATTGACAGCAGCAATAACAATGGTATTAGCAAAAGAAGGGAAAGCATCTGCTACAAAGTATGATGAAATAGATAAGGCACCGGAAGAAAAAGAAAGGGGAATAACAATAAATACAGCACATGTAGAATATGAGACAGAAAATAGACATTATGCACATGTGGACTGTCCAGGACATGCAGATTATGTAAAGAACATGATAACAGGAGCAGCACAGATGGACGGAGCAATACTTGTAGTAAGTGCAGCAGATGGTCCAATGCCACAGACAAGAGAACATATACTACTGGCAAGCAGGGTAGGAGTACAGTATATAGTAGTATTTTTAAATAAATCAGATCAGGTAGATGACCCTGAATTAATAGAGTTGGTAGAAATGGAAGTAAGGGAATTATTAAATGAATATGGATTCCCGGGAGATGATGTTCCAATAATAGTAGGAAGTGCATTAAAGGTAATTGAAAATCCAGATGATGCAGAAGCGACTAAATGTATATATGAATTAATGGAAGCAGTAGATACTTATATACCAACACCAGAAAGACCTATAGATAAGCCATTCTTAATGCCTATAGAAGATGTATTCACAATTACAGGAAGAGGAACAGTAGCTACAGGAAGAGTAGAGAGTGGAGTGCTTAAGATAGGGGACGAAGTAGAGATAGTAGGATTAAAAGAAGAGAAGAAAAAGACAGTATGTACAGGAGTAGAAATGTTTAGAAAGCTTCTGGATCAAGCTATGGCAGGAGACAACATAGGAGCATTATTAAGAGGGATACAGAGAGAAGAAATAGAGAGAGGGCAGGTATTATCAAAACCGGGATCAGTAAAGCCACATAAGAAATTTGTAGGGCAGGTGTATGTATTGAAGAAAGAAGAAGGTGGAAGACACACACCATTTTTCAATGGATACAGACCACAGTTTTATTTTAGAACAACAGATGTAACAGGGTCAATATCATTACCAGAGGGAGTAGAAATGGTAATGCCAGGGGATCATATAGATATGAATGTAGAACTTATAACACCTGTTGCGATGCATGAAGGATTGAGATTTGCAATAAGAGAAGGTGGTAGAACAGTTGGTTCGGGTGTTGTTACTACAGTATCTGAATAAGTGTGTTAAGACAATTTAAGATAGTAGTATTTTAGTGAAAAGGAAAGAGGCTTCTCTTTCCTTAATTTAACCAATTATTGAGTGGTCTAATGTTGCTTATTTTAAAAGTATAAATTTTTACTTGTCAGAAATAAGAATTTAGTGTATACTTAAGAAGTTGTGAGGTTATAACAGCGATGAGGCAAGAGGTTGCCGGGCTTCCGGGTAATTCTTGACTGAGTATGCCAGGGTCTTGAACCAGGCGACAGTTATTTTATAGGGTGTTCTTTGTATCAAAATGTATGAAACGCCTGGAACAGTTTATAGAATGTATCCGCTGTTGTACGTAAGAAGTATAGCGTGCATGAAAAGGAGGGAAATAATAATGGCAAAACAAAAAATAAGAATAAGGTTGAAAGCTTTTGATCATACCATACTTGATCAATCATCTGAAAAGATAGTAGAAACTGCCAAGTCTACAGGAGCAAAGGTAGCAGGACCTGTACCGTTACCTACAGAAAAAGATGTAGTTACAATTCTAAGAGCTCCACATAAATACAAAGATTCAAGAGAACAATTTGAGATAAGAACTCATAAAAGACTTATAGATATAATAAGTCCATCCCCAAAAACTGTTGATGCTTTAATGAGACTTGATTTGCCGGCGGGTGTTGATATTGAGATAAAATTATAAAAGTGTAATTATAATAAATTGTTATTGTTAACTATTATGACCGTTTATTTTAAACGATCCGCTAATATGTTTAGGAGGTGTATGTAAATGAAAAAAGCCATATTGGGTAAAAAATTAGGTATGACCCAGATATTTAATGAAAATGGTAGAGTAGTTCCTGTTACAGTAATTGAAGCAGGACCTTGTGTAGTTGTACAAAAGAAGACTGAAGAAAAGGACGGTTATAAATCTATACAAATTGGTTTTGGTGATATAAGAGAGAAACTTGTTAACAAACCATTAAAAGGTCATTTTGCAAAGTCAGAAGTTTCATTAAAAAGATTCTTGAAGGAATTTAAAGTTGATAATATAGGTGAATATGAAATAGGGCAAGAAATAAAGGCAGATGTTTTTTCAGAAGGAGATAGAATCGATGTATCTGGAATCTCAAAAGGTAAGGGATTTCAGGGGGTAATAAGAAGATGGAATGCTCAAAGAGGTCCTATGTCTCACGGTTCGAAATTTCATAGAGCTGTTGGTTCAATGGGAGCATCTTCTGATCCATCCAGGACTTTTAGGAACAAAAAAATGCCAGGACATATGGGAAATAAAAATACTACTGTATTAAATCTACAGATTGCAAAGGTTATTCCTGAAAAAAATATTATTTTGATAAAAGGTGGAGTACCAGGCCCTAACAAAAGTTTTGTATCAATAAGAGATACGGTTAAAGCTTAATTTCATTAGAAAGGAGGATACAAAATGCCTATAGTAGGATTATTTAACAAAGAAGGTCAAAAAATTACAGATTTTGAGTTGTCAGATAAAGTATTTGGAGTTGAAGTAAATCAATATGTTATGCATCAAGTAGTTGTGGCGCTACTTGCCAATAGAAGACAGGGAACACAGTCAGCAAAGACGAGAGCTGAAGTTTCCGGAGGTGGAATTAAGCCTTGGAGACAAAAAGGAACTGGTAGAGCAAGACAGGGTTCTATAAGAGCACCACAATGGATTCACGGTGGTATGGTTTTTGCAGTAAAGCCTAGAAGTTATAGAATTTCAGTTCCAAAGTCGGCAAGAAGATTAGCTATGAAATCTGCTCTGTCAAGTAAAGTTGAAGAAAATCAGATAATAGTGTTGGAAAATTTAGAAATGGATGCTCCAAAAACAAAAGACATAATAGAAATATTAAATGCTTTTGAAACTAAAAAAGCATTAATTGTTACAGCAGAATCAAATCAAAATGTATATAAGTCAGCAAGAAATATACAGGGAGTATCGGTAATTCCGGTTAATAACTTAAATGTATATGACTTATTAAAATTTGAAAAGCTTATAATAACTAAGGATGCTGTATCAAAAATTGAGGAGGTGTATGCATAATGAAATATACTAATTATGATATCATAAGAAGGCCTGTTATAACGGAAAAAAGCATGGGCGCTATGAATGAAAAAAAATACACCTTTATAGTTGATATACGTGCTAATAAATCGATGATAAAGAGAGCTGTTGAAGATGTTTTCGGAGTAACTGTTGAAACTGTAAATACATCAAGATATAAGGGAAAGAAAAAAAGAGTAGGTGTCCATATAGGAAAAAGACCAGATTATAAAAAAGCTGTTGTTAAACTTACAGAAGAAAGTAAAACAATAGAATTTTTTGAAGGAATACAATAAGTAATAGATAAAGCAGTTATTGGAGAAATCCAGATAAGCGAAAAAAGGAGGGAATACCGGTTATGGCAGTTAAGGGATTTAAACCTACCACACCTTCAAGAAGACATATGACTGTAAATACATTTGAGGAAATAACTACAGATGTTCCAGAAAAATCGCTTCTTGTGGCATTAAAAAGAAGTGGTGGTAGAAATGCTCACGGTAAAATAACAGTTCGTCATATAGGTGGCGGGGCAAAACGGAAATATAGATTAATAGATTTCAAAAGAAATAAAGATGGAATACCAGCTAAGGTATCAACTATAGAATATGATCCTAATAGGTCGGCATTCATAGCTCTTGTGACTTATGCAGATGGTGAAAAAAGATATATAATAGCTCCAGTTGGATTAAAAGTTGGAGATGTAATAGTATCAGGTGCAGATTCAGATATAAAGGTAGGAAATTGTCTTCCAATTGTTAACATACCTGTAGGTACAACAATTCACAACATAGAATTGCAGGCAGGGAAAGGAGCACAGCTTGTAAGATCAGCAGGTACTTCAGCACAGCTTATGGCTAAAGAGGGAAAGTATGCTACTTTAAGGCTTCCAAGTGGTGAGGTAAGGTATGTAAGAATAGAATGTAGGGCAACAATAGGTACAGTTTCAAATTTAACACATGAAATAATTAACATAGGTAAAGCAGGTAGAAAGAGACATATGGGAATAAGGCCTACAGTTAGAGGTTCTGTAATGAACCCTAATGATCATCCGCACGGTGGTGGAGAAGGAAAGTCACCGGTAGGACACCCAGGACCTCTTACTCCATGGGGCAAACCGGCATTAGGATTGAAGACTAGAAAAAATAAGAAATATTCAGATAAATTTATAATTAAAAGAAGAAATAGAAAATAATTTGAAGAGAATATATATTCTCTTCGTTGATTTAAATAAAAAGGTTGAATTTGTAGGATATGATAAATTTTTATTATATGGATTTAAAAAAAGTTTTTTATTTAGATAAATTGTATGAAGGGAGGCTAAAAAGTGAGCAGATCAATAAAAAAAGGACCCTATGTCCAGGAATCACTTTTAAAAAAAATAAATGAATTAAATAAAAAAGGCGAGAAAAAAGTTATAAAAACTTGGTCACGAAGTTCAACTATATTTCCTCAGATGATAGGTCATACTATAGCAGTACATGATGGGAGAAAACATGTTCCTGTATATATATCAGAAGATATGGTAGGGCATAAATTGGGAGAGTTTGCGTTAACCAGAACATACAGGGGACACGTTGATAGAACTGAAAAAACAACTCGTGTTTCTAGGTAATTGGAAAGGAGGGATTAGGTAAGATGGAAGCTAAGGCTATAGCTAAATATGTGAGAATGTCCTCAATGAAAGTAGGAGTTGTACTTAATTTGGTAAGAGGTAAAAATGTGAATGAAGCTTTTGCCATATTAAGATATACTCCAAAAGATGCAGCTGTAGTAGTTAATAAACTTTTAAAATCAGCAGTTGCTAATGCAGAGAATAATTTAGATTTAAATAGAGATGTTTTATATATTTCAGAAGCGTATGCTTGTGAAGGTCCAACATTAAAGAGATTTCAACCGCATGCTCAGGGAAGGGCTTTTAGAATTAATAAAAGAAGTAGTCATATAACTTTGGTAGTTAAGGAAAGAGAGTAAGAAGGAGGGAAACAGATGGGACAAAAAGTACATCCGCACGGCTTAAGGGTTGGCATAATTAAAGAATGGGATGCCAAATGGTATGCAGATAAAAAAAGTTTCGCAGATAATCTAGTTGAAGATAATAAAATTAGAAAGTTTGTAAAGAAAAAAGGTGCCATGGCTGGAATTTCAAAAATTCAAATTGAGAGAGCAGCTAAGAGAATTAAGTTAAATATATTTACAGCTAAGCCTGGAATGGTAATAGGAAAGGGCGGTCAGGGAATTGAAGCCTTAAAGACGGAATTGAAAAAGATAGTTCCAGAAAAAGTTATACTTATAAATATAGTTGAGGTAAAGGTAGCAGAAGCTGATGCTCAACTTATGGCAGAAAATATAGCATTGCAGCTTGAAAAAAGAATTTCTTTTAGAAGAGCAATGAAGCAGACAATACAAAGGGCAATGAAATCCGGGGTTAAAGGAGTTAAAACTACATGTTCAGGAAGACTTGGTGGTGCTGAAATAGCAAGATCAGAATCCTATCATGAAGGAACAATTCCATTACAGACTTTAAGAGCCGATATAGATTATGGGTTTGCAGAAGCAGATACTACATACGGTAAAATAGGAGTAAAGGTATGGGTATATAAAGGAGAAGTGCTTCCTGCTAAAAAACCTATTGAAAATAAGGAAGAAGCTAAAGCATAGGGAAGGAGGAATAACATATGTTAATGCCTAAGAAAGTTAAGCATCGTAAGGTACAGCGTGGTAGAATGAAAGGCAAGGCTACAAGGGGTAATTTTATAGCATATGGAGATTACGCTATACAGGCTACGGAATGTGCATGGATAACAAATAATCAGATAGAATCAGCTAGAATAGCTATAAATAGATATATTAAAAGAGGAGGAAAACTTTGGATAAAGATTTTTCCTGATAAACCCGTTACAGAAAAACCTGCAGAAACACGTATGGGTTCTGGTAAAGGTTCACCAGAATATTGGGTAGCAGTTGTTAAACCAGGCAGAATATTGTTTGAGTTATCAGGTGTTCCAGAGGAGACAGCCAGAGAAGCAATGAGACTTGCATCACACAAATTACCTATAAAGACTAAATTCGTGACAAAGAGAGATTTTGAAGAAGTGGGTGGTGAAAGCGATGAAGGCTAGAGAATTACAGGAACTAAGACAAGGCAGTAGCCCTCAAGACTTACAGGAAAAGGTACAGGATCTTAAATCAGAATTATTTAATTTAAGGTTTCAATTGGCAACAGGTCAATTGGAGAATCCTATGAGAATAAGGGAAGTTAAAAAATCTATAGCCCAAATTAAGACCATCCTTAGAGAAAAAGAGCTAAGGGCGTTTGAACAATAGGTTGAAAGGAGGTTTATTCGTGGAAAGAGGATATAGAAAAACTAGAATAGGAACAGTTACTTCTGATAAAATGGATAAGACTATAGTGGTGGCAGTTGAGAATAAAGTTCGCCATCCATTATATGGAAAAATAATTAAGAAGACTAGTAAATTTAAAGCTCATGACGAAAATAATGAGGCAAGAAATAATGATAAAGTATTAATAATGGAAACTAGACCTTTATCAAAAGATAAAAGATGGAGGCTTGTAGAAATAGTAGAAAAAGCTAAATAGTATAGCTGAAAGGAGGGTGTTTTTAATGATTCAGCAACAGACATTATTGAAGGTTGCAGATAATTCTGGAGCCAAAGAAATTATGTGTATAAGAGTTTTAGGTGGATCCAAAAGAAAATGGGGAAACATTGGTGATATAATAGTTGCTAGCGTTAAAAGTGCAACACCAGGCGGTGTTGTTAAAAAAGGAGAAGTTGTTAAAGCTGTTATAGTTAGATCTGCCAGAGGTCTAAGAAGAACAGATGGTTCATATATAAAATTTGATGAGAATGCTGCTGTTATAATAAAAGAAGATAAACAACCGAGAGGAACTCGTATCTTTGGACCGGTTGCAAGAGAGCTAAGGGATAAAGATTTTACAAAAATATTATCATTAGCACCTGAAGTTTTATAAAGTAAGGAGGTGGCTACGATGGCAAAAGTACATGTTAGAAGAAAAGATACGGTAATGGTTATTTCTGGAAAAGATAAAGGGAAAACAGGTGAAGTTTTAGCTGTAATGCCTAAAGCAAGTAAAGTTCTTGTTAGTGGTATTAATATAGTTTCAAAGCATCAAAAGCCTAACAGGCAAAATATGGAAGGTGGTATAATCCGTAAGGAAGCTCCTATATATAGTTCAAAAGTAATGCTATATTGTGAAAAATGCAAAAACGTAACCAGAATAAGTAATAAAATACTAGAAGACGGAACAAAAGTTAGAGTATGTAAAAAGTGCGGAGAAACACTATAAATCTTTGAAAGGAGGCCCAAAGTATGAGTTTAAGGTTACAGGAAAAATATAAAAAAGAAGTAGTTCCAGCATTAATGGAGAAGTTTGGCTATAAAAATATAATGCAGGCACCAAAGCTTGAGAAAATAGTTATAAATATGGGTGTGGGAGAAGCTAAAGATAATCCAAAAGTCTTAGAATCAGCAGTTAATGATTTAACTATAATTACAGGACAGAAACCAGTGCTCACCAGGGCAAAGAAATCTATAGCGAATTTTAAATTAAGGGAAAATATGGCTATAGGATGTAAAGTTACTTTAAGAAAGCAATATATGTATGAGTTTGCAGATAAACTAATGAATGTTGCATTACCAAGAGTTAGAGATTTTTCTGGAGTATCTGATAAATCCTTTGATGGTAGAGGAAATTATTCATTAGGAATTAAAGAACAATTAATATTTCCAGAAATAGAATATGATAAAATAGACAAAGTTAGAGGTATGGATATAGTTTTTGTTACTACTGCCAATACTGATGAGGAAGCAAAAGAATTATTGAGATTATTTGGAATGCCATTTGCTCAAAAATAAGGAGGGAGAAATGTGGCACGTAAAGCTTTAATAGAAAAATGGAAAAAAAAGCCTAAGTATGCGACTAAAGCCTATACAAGATGTAGAATATGCGGAAGACCTCATGCTGTATTAAAAAAGTATGGTATATGTCGTATATGTTTCAGAGAATTAGCATATAAAGGTGAAATACCAGGCTGTAAAAAAGCAAGTTGGTAATTATTAGTTATTGATGAAAGGAGGCACAATCAATGGTAATGACTGATCCTATAGCAGATTTACTTACACGTATAAGAAATGCCAATGTTGTTAGACATGAAATAGTGGAAGTACCTTCTTCAACTATTAAAAAGGCAGTATTAAACATAATGCTTCAGGAAGGGTATATAAAAAATTTAGAGGAATATGCAGATGGTTCTGTTAATATGATAAGACTTTCAATGAAATATGGTAAAAATAAAGAAAGAGTTATAACTGGACTTAAGAGGATATCTAAACCTGGGTTAAGAGTTTATTGTAGAAAAGAAGAAATTCCTAAAGTTTTAAATGGGTTGGGAGTTGCAATAATATCCACTTCTAAGGGAATTATTACAGATAGAGAAGCAAGAAAATTAGGAGTGGGCGGAGAAGTACTTTGCTACATATGGTAGTTTTAGGTATAATACAAAATTTGTAAAAATATGAATAATATTTATTGCTAAACAAGGAGTACAGGAGGTGTAATTATGTCAAGAATAGGAAAACTTCCAATAGCTATTCCAAGTGGTGTGGATTTTACAGTAACACCAGATAATGTGGTTACTGTAAAAGGAGCTAAAGGCCAACTTGTGAAAGCTATGGCAAAAGATATTAATATTGCTGTTGAAAATAATTCAGTAGTAGTTACAAGAAATAATGATGAAAAGAAATCTAGATCCCTTCATGGGTTAACTAGAGCATTGATAAATAATATGATTGTGGGTGTAACTGAAGGATATTCAAAAACATTAGAATTGATAGGTGTAGGATATAGAGCCCAATTGCAGGGGAGAAAATTAGTTTTAAATTTAGGATTTTCACATCCTGTTGAAATAGAAGCAGTTGAGGGAGTGACTTTTGAAACACCAGCTGCTACAAAGATTGTAGTGAAAGGTATTGATAAAGAGTTAGTTGGAAATGTTGCGGCGGATATAAGATCCTGGAGAAAACCTGAACCTTATAAGGGAAAAGGAATTAAATATGATAATGAAGTTATAAGACGTAAAGAAGGTAAAACAGGTAAGAAGTAGTAGAAAGGAGTGAGTTTCATGTTTAAAAAATATGATAAGAAAAAACTGAGGGAAAAACGTCATCTAAGAGTTCGTAAAAAAATTTTTGGAACCAGTGAGGTACCACGACTTTCAGTATATAGAAGTGAAAAAAATATATATGCTCAAATAATAGATGATATAAAAGGAACAACTCTGGTTTCTGCTTCAAGTATAGATAAAGATTTTAAAGGTAATGGAAGTAATAAAGAAGCAGCAAAAGTTGTTGGTAAAATGATAGCTAATAAGGCTATCGAGAAAGGAATTAAAGAAGTAGTTTTTGATAGAGGTGGATATATATATCATGGAAGAGTACAAAATCTTGCAGAAGGAGCAAGAGAAGGTGGATTACAATTCTAAATAAGGAGGGAAATAAATGAGAATCGATCCTAGCACTTTAAATCTTAAAGAAAAAGTTGTATTCATAAACAGAGTTGCTAAGGTTGTTAAAGGTGGTAGAAATTTTAGATTCAGTGCCCTAGTTGTAGTGGGAGATGAAAATGGCCATGTAGGTGTAGGAACTGGAAAGTCTATAGAAATACCTGAGGCAATTAGAAAAGGAATAGAAGATGCAAAGAAAAATTTGATTGAAGTTCCAATAGTTGGTACTACAGTGCCACATAATATAACTGGCCAATTTGGAACAGGAAAAGTATTTATAATGACAGCTAGTGAAGGAACAGGAATTATAGCAGGGGGCCCTTCAAGAGCAGTTCTTGAACTTTCAGGATTAAAAGACGTTAGAGCAAAATCTGTTGGTTCTAATAATCCAAGAAATATGGTAAATGCTACTATTGATGGTTTGTCAAAGCTAAAGACAGCAGAACATATAGCTAGTCTTAGAGGTAAAACTGTCGAAGAGATTTTAGGTTAGGAGGGAATAGCTTTGGCTAGACTTAAGATAACTTTAAAAAAAAGTTTAATAGGAAGAAAAAAGGATCATATTGCCACTGTTAATGCTCTAGGACTAAAAAAGATAGGAAAAGTTGTAGAACATGAGGATAACCCTCAAATAAAAGGCATGATTAAAAAAGTTAGCTATCTTTTAGAAGTAGAAGAAGTATAGTAAAGGAGGTGTAAATTAAATATGAAACTTCATGAATTAAAACCGGCAGAAGGATCGAGAAAGTCACGTAAAAGAGTTGGTAGAGGTACTGGTTCAGGACTTGGAAGAAATGCTGGAAAAGGTGAAAAGGGACAAAAAGCTAGAGCTGGCGGTGGAGTAAGAATAGGCTTTGAAGGCGGACAAATGCCACTTTATAGAAGAGTTCCTAAAAGAGGATTCACTAATATATTTGCAAAACAATATTCTGAATTAAATGTTGAGAGATTAAATATATTTGAAGATGGAACAGAAATTACACCAGAACTGTTGCTAGAGAAAAGAATGATTAGGAAATCTAAAGACGGTTTAAAAATACTTGGAAATGGTGAATTGCAAAAAAAACTTACAGTAAAGGCAGTTAAATTTACAAAAGCTGCAGCACAAAAAATAGAAGCGGCTGGAGGAAAAGTAGAGGTGATATAATATGCTATCAACTTTGCGTGATGCTTGGAAAGTTCCGGAATTAAGGAAAAGAATACTATTTACACTATTTATGGTAATAATTTTTAGAGTAGGAAATTTTATTGCTGTTCCAGGGATAGACACTTCCAAGTTAACAGAATTAACTGGTAGTGGCTCATTGTTAGGATTTTATGATCTCTTATCAGGAGGTGCATTTAGTAGATTTAGTATATTTGCTATGGGAGTTATTCCATTTATTAATTCCTCTATTATAATGCAACTTCTTAATGTTGCAGTGCCTCGTTTAGAGCAATTATCTAAAGAAGGAGAAGAGGGAAGAAAAAAAATACAAGAATATACTAGATATGCATCAATCCCTCTTGGAGTGATTCAGGGATTTAGTATATATGCTATAATAAGCAGAGCAGGTGCTCTTGTAGATCCGGGGAATAAATTAAGTATATTTATGATAGTATTTACAGTAACTACAGCGTCAACTTTTCTTATGTGGCTTGGCGATAAAATTACAGAACACGGTATAGGCAATGGAATTTCTCTTATAATATTTGTAAATATTATCTCTAGATTTCCATCTGCAGTATCAGGGATGTTGAAACTTCAGGAAGTGGAAATAGTTAATTTTGTAGAGACAATAGGATTTATGGTGGTGATAATCTTATTATTTGTAGCAGTAGTGGTTATGAGTTTATCAGAACGTAGGATTCCTATACAGTATGCGGGTAAGACTAATGCAGGAAGAATGTATAAAGGGCAATCAACACATATTCCTATTAATGTAAATGGTGCAGCTGTTATTGGAATCATATTTGCTATATCTGTTATGCAATTTCCAATGACCATAGGTGGATTTTGGCCCAATTCTGCTTTTACTCAATTTGTAACAGCAAGTTCATTTAGTCCATTTAAGGAAAGTAATTGGCAATATCCTGTGCTTTATTTTCTGCTGACGATTTTTTTTACATGGTTTTATACAGAGGTAACCCTCAAGCCAGAAGAAATGGCTGAAAATATGAATAAGTCCTCTGGATTTATTCCAGGAATAAGACCAGGAGAACCTACAGCTATATATATAGAACGAGTTTTAGCACGAGTAGCAGTTTTAGGAGGAGCTTTTGCGGGAATAATAGCAATATCCCCTATATTAGCAGAAACGTATACTAATTTTAAAGGTATATATTTTGGTGGAACGGGATTGCTTATTATAGTAAATGTTGCTATTGAAACGGTAAGACAATTACAATCACAGTTACTGGTACGTCATTATCGTGGATTTTTGAATTAAAAAAGTATATTTGGGATGTGGTACAGATGAAAATAATTTTATTAGGTCCTCCAGGGGCAGGGAAAGGAACTCAAGCTAAATTTATCAGTGAAGAGTATTCCATACCTCATATATCTACAGGGGATATTTTTAGAAAAAATATTTCAGATAATACTCCTCTTGGAGTTGAAGCTAAAAAGTATTTAGATAAAGGTCAGCTAGTACCTGATGAAGTTACTATAAATATAGTTAAAGATAGATTGAGTATGGATGATTGTAAAAATGGATTTTTATTGGATGGATTTCCAAGGACTGTGTATCAAGCTGAAGCTTTAGATTTATTTTTGAATGTGGATAATAATAAGATAGATGTGGTTTTACTTATAGATGTTCCTAAAGAGTTGATTTTTGAAAGAATGACAGGTAGAAGAATCTGCCCATCTTGTGGTGCAAGTTATCATGTAAAGTTTAATCCTCCTAAGCTAAAAGATAAGTGTGATATATGTAATAATGACATTATACAGAGAAAAGATGATACAGAATCTACTGTGAAGGATAGATTGGATGTATATGAAAAACAAACGGAACCTTTAATTAATTATTATAAAAAGCAGGAGGTAATTTCAACGATAGATGGTAATGGAGAAATAAATCAGGTTTTTCAAAGAGTGAAAAGTGTTTTAGGAGCTGTTTGTAAATGATAATAATTAAAACAGATAGGGAAATTGAGCTTATGAGACGTGCAGGTAGGCTTGTAGGTGAAACACTGTTGAAAATTAAAAATGCAGTGAAGCCAGGAATAACTACTAAAGAATTGGACAGAATTGCAGAGAAGTATATAACAAAACATAATGCAAAACCATCATTTAAAGGGTATTATGGATTTCCGGCTTCTATATGTACTTCTGTTAATGAAGAAGTAGTTCATGGCATTCCATCTAAAAATAAAGTTTTAAAAGAGGGTGACATAATCAGTATAGATTGTGGAGCTGTTCTAGATGGATATCATGGAGATGCAGCGAGAACTTTTGCAGTTGGTAAAATTTCCCATGAAGCAGAAAAGTTAATTGAAATAACAAAAGAAAGCTTTTTTAAAGGTATTGAAAAAGCGGTACTAGGAAATAGATTAACTGATATATCTGCTGCTGTTCAAGAGTATGTAGAAAGTTTTGGTTTTTCTGTGGTTAGGGATTATGTGGGTCATGGTATTGGTAGTAATATGCATGAGTATCCTGAAATACCCAACTATGGGAAACCTGGGAGAGGTCCTAAACTTGTGAAAGGCATGGCATTGGCTATAGAACCTATGGTGAATATGGGAAAATATAATGTGACCATACAATCTAATAATTGGACTGTTGTTACTGTGGACGGAAGTTTATCAGTTCATTATGAAAATACTGTTGCTATTTTGGAAAATGGTCCGGAAATATTAACTTTAATCTAAAATATTGACTTTAATTAAAGTGTTAATGTGCTGTTGGTTAGTATTAAATTTAGGTTAATTAAGTTTTTATAGCCAACAATAATAAGGAGGTTTGATTACCTTATGTCAAAAGACGACGTTATTGAAATGCAAGGTACAGTTTTAGAAGCTTTACCTAATGCAATGTTTGAAGTAGAATTAGAAAGCGGACATAAAATATTAGCACATATATCTGGCAAATTAAGAATGAATTTTATAAGGATATTACCAGGTGATAAAGTTACAGTAGAACTTTCTCCTTATGATTTAACCCGTGGGAGAATAACCTGGAGAGCAAAGTAATTTTAAGGAGGGTTAGCTATGAAAGTGAGGCCGTCAGTTAAGCCTATATGTGAAAAATGTAAGATTATAAAAAGAAAAGGGAAAGTAATGGTTATCTGTGAAAATCCCAGACATAAACAAAAACAGGGATAGATTGTTACAAATTTGAGGTAGATATTTGGTGACTTTTTGAAATAAGATTATATGTGATTATAAATTTTTATAATTTATCAAGTAATCATGTTTTAAAGTGCGGCTGCAACAGGATAATAAGTATTGTGTTGGCTTTAAAACTTTATACAATAAATAAACTTAATGCTACAGATTATATAATCAGGAGGTGTAAATTTTAATGGCAAGAATAGCAGGTATTGACCTACCAAAAGAAAAAAGAGTTGAAATAGGTTTAACATATATATATGGCATAGGTTTACCGACTTCTCAAAAAATCTTGAAAGAAACAGGAGTTAATTCAGATACTCGAGTTAAAGATTTGACAGAAGAAGAAGTTAATTTATTAAGAAATTATATAAAAAATCTGAAAATCGAAGGTGACTTAAGAAGAGAAGTAGCACTTAATATAAAGAGATTGATAGAGATAGGTTCATATAGAGGTATAAGGCATAGAAAAGGCCTTCCAGTTAGAGGACAGAAAACAAAAACTAATGCAAGAACTAGAAAAGGGCCTAAGAAACTTGTAGGAGCTAAGAGAAAATCTAAATAATTTAAGGAGGGAAAAAGATGGCAGCTGGGAGAGCTAAAAGAACAACTAGAAGAAAAAAAGAAAGAAAGAATGTTGAGCATGGCTGTGCACATATTAGATCAACATTTAATAACTCAATAGTTACAATTACGGATGCTGCTGGAAATACTTTGTCCTGGGCTAGTGCAGGAGGCTTAGGATTCAGAGGTTCTAGGAAAAGCACTCCATTTGCCGCACAAATGGCAGCTGAAACATCAGCCAAAGCGGCTATGGAACACGGTTTAAAAAGTATTGAAGTATATGTTAAAGGGCCAGGATCTGGCAGAGAGGCAGCAATAAGATCACTCCAAGCAGCAGGACTTGAAGTTACTTTAATTAAAGATGTTACTCCAATACCACACAATGGATGCAGACCACCAAAGAGAAGAAGAGTTTAGTTAATAGGAGGTGTAAAATTTAATGGCAAAATATACTGGAGCGGTATGTAGACTCTGCAGGAGAGAAGGTTTAAAATTATTCCTTAAAGGGGATAGATGTTATACAGATAAATGTGGATTTTCAAGGAGAGGCTATGCACCAGGACAACATGGACAGGGAAGAAAGAAAGTATCCAATTATGGTTTACAGTTAAGAGAAAAACAAAAGTCTAAGAGAATATATGGTTTATTAGAAAAACAGTTTAGAAAATATTATGACAAGGCCGACAGAAAAAAAGGTATAACAGGTGAAAACTTGTTAGTTTTACTGGAAACAAGACTTGATAATGTAGTTTATAAATTAGGTTATGGTCAGTCAAGAACAGAAGCTAGACAGTTGGTGACTCATGGACATTTCAAAGTTAATGGGAGAAAGGTAAATATTCCTTCTTTTAAAGTATCAGTGAATGATACTATAACTGTAAAAGACACTAGTAAGGCATCAGAAAAATTTAAAACTTTTGCAGAAAATCCAAAGACTTTACCAACTTGGCTAGAAGGAAATATCGAAAATTTTGAAGGAAAAGTTATTAGAGAACCGATGAGAGAAGAAATAGATGTTCCTGTTAATGAAACATTGATTGTAGAGTTGTATAGTAAGTAATTAATTATGGAACCAGTTGCCCTCAGAAGATACATTATTAGATAAATAGAAGGAGGGTTATATTCATGTTAGAAATAGAAAAACCCAAAATAGAATGTGTTGAAACTAGTGAAGATGGTAATTATGGGAAGTTTGTAGTAGAGCCTTTAGAGAGAGGTTATGGCACTACTCTTGGCAATGCTCTTAGGAGAATTCTGCTTTCCTCCCTTCCAGGAGTTGCTGCCAGTCATGTTAAAATAGATGGTGTGCTTCATGAATTTTCAACTGTTCGTGGAGTAAAAGAAGATGTTTCGGAGTTAATTCTAAATATAAAAAAACTAGCTTTAAAGATGAATGGCGATGATATTAAAACTATATATATAGATGCACAGGGACCTGGGGAGGTTGTTGCAGGGGACATAAAGACTGATGGTGATGTTGAGATAGTTAATAGAGATTTACATATAGCTACTTTAGATGAAAATAGTAGACTCTATATGGAAATAACTGTTAATAGCGGCAGAGGATATGTTTCTCAAAGAAGGAATAAATTTGAAGATATGCCTATAGGTACAATTCCTGTAGATTCCATATATACTCCTATTAAAAGGGTTAATTTTAATGTGGAGAATACAAGGGTTGGTCAAATAACTGATTATGATAAGTTATCACTGGAAGTTTGGACTAATGGCACTATATTGCCAGATGAAGCTGTAAGTTTATCAGCTAAGATTCTTATAGAGCATTTTAAATTATTTATGACTCTTACGGATCATGCTAATAATGTTGAAATAATGGTAGAAAAAGAAGAAGATAAAAAAGAGAAAGTTCTTGAAATGGCCATAGAAGAATTAGATCTTTCTGTAAGAAGCTATAATTGTTTAAAGAGGGCTGGAATAAATACTGTACAAGAATTAACTGAGAGAACCATGGATGATATGATGAAAGTTAGAAATTTGGGTAAAAAATCTCTAGAAGAAGTTGAACAAAAACTTGATACTTTAGGATTATCATTAAAACAAAATGAAGATTAAAAATTATTAAAATATAGAACGGATAATATGCATGTAGTGAGGAGGGATATAAATGGCACAACATCGTAAATTAGGACTTCCATCTGATCATAGAAGGGCAATGTTAAGAAACCTAGTTACTAGCTTTTTAAAGCACGGAAAAATACAGACAACGGTAACTAGAGCAAAGGAAGCCAGAAGTTTAGCTGAAAAGATGATTACTCTTGCAAAGAGAGGAGATCTTCATGCTAGAAGGCAGGTACTTTCTTTTGTAACTGAGGAGGAAGTTGTAAAAAATTTATTTACTAATATAGCTCCTAAATACTCGGAAAGAAATGGGGGTTATACTAGAATGTATAAGATAGGACCAAGAAGAGGGGACGGAGCAGAGTTAGTTATACTGGAGTTAGTATAAAATTCAAAGGGTTAAGTAAAGCTAGCTTAACCCTGTTTTTCTATCAATTGATTCTTAGTTTTAGGTGGAGTTTGTCCATGAGGAATACTTTTCTTCATCTGAACCTTAGAAGAACTTATCCATAGGCGTAGCAGTATTCCTTCTCTACTTTGAAGAAGCTGGAGGGTGTTAGCTAATTAGCCTTAGGATAAAATACAGGTAAATTTACCGGGGAATTAAGATTTAAGTAAAAACCAACATTTGATTGTATATTGTCAAATTAGAGAGGTGTTTTCTGTGGAAAAAAATATGATATTATGTAAAGATGTAAGTTATAAATATGAGGATGCTGACAAAGGAAATTCAAAATTAGCTGTAGATCATGTTACTTTTGAAGTAAAAAAGGGAGAATTTCTTGTGATTCTTGGAAGGAATGGTTCAGGAAAATCTACTATAGCTAAGCACATGAATGCTCTCTTAATTCCCACTGGTGGAAAAGTTTATGTAGAAAATTTTGATACATGTGATGAAAAAAATATATGGAATATAAGAAATAAGGCAGGAATGGTTTTTCAAAATCCTGATAATCAAATAGTTGCCACTATTGTGGAAGAAGATGTGGCTTTTGGACCAGAAAATTTAGGAGTGCTTCCTGAAGAAATAAGATTGAGGGTTGATGATTGTTTAAAGAGAGTAAATATGCAAGAATATAAAAGATATGCACCACATTTACTTTCAGGTGGCCAAAAGCAAAGAGTAGCTATAGCAGGGGTACTTGCTATGAGACCGGATTGTATAATATTTGACGAATCTACTGCTATGTTGGACCCTTCCGGCCGGCGTGAAGTAATGAATACTATAAAGGAAATAAACGGCAAATATAATATGACAGTAATTTTGATTACACATTATATGGAAGAAGCAGTAGAAGCAAATAGAATAATTGTCATGGATGAGGGGAAAATTATAATGGAGGGTACTCCTAGAAATATATTTAGCCAGGTAGGTAAAATGAAGGATATTGGACTTGATGTACCTCAGATGACAGAATTGGCTTATGAACTTAGAGCTAATGGAGTAAATATAAGATCAGATATATTAACTATAGATGAGATGGTGAGTGAATTATGTCGATTAAAATAGAAAATCTAACTCATATATATATGAAAAATTCGCCTTTTGAGAAGAAAGCATTGGATGATGTGAATATTGAAATTAAAGATGGGGAGTTTGTTGCCTTAATAGGGCATACGGGCTCAGGGAAGTCAACATTAATACAGCATATAAATGGATTATTGAAACCAGATTCAGGGAAAATAATAGTAGATGGAGTGGACATAACTGAAAAGAAAATTAATTTAAGTTTTATAAGAAAAAAAATAGGACTTGTATTTCAATATCCTGAATATCAATTATTTGAAGAGACTATAGAAAAAGACATTGCTTTCGGTCCTAAAAATTTGGGATTAAGTGATGATGATATAAATAATAGAGTAAAAAGGGCTATGAATATAGTTGGTTTAAAATATGAGGAATATAAAGATAGATCCCCTTTTGATTTAAGTGGAGGACAAAAAAGAAGAGTTGCGATAGCAGGTGTAGTTGCTATGGAACCTAGAGTTCTTATATTAGATGAGCCTACGGCAGGCCTCGATCCTAAGGGAAGAGATGATATCCTAGGAGAAATAAAAAGTCTGCAGAAAGAATATAAATTGACTATAATATTAGTATCTCATAGTATGGAAGATGTAGCTAAACTTGCAGATAGAATAATTGTAATGCACAATGGAAGGTGTATACTTGATGGGTCTCCGGTACAGGTTTTTAAGGAAATTGATACTTTGGAAAGTGTAGGACTTGCAGTACCTCAGGTGACTTATATGGTAAGAAAGCTTAAACATGAAGGAATAAATATATCAGAAGACATATTTACTATAGAACAGGCAAAAGAAGAAATACTCAGATTACTAAATAAAGGTTAGGAGAGCTATGAAATGATTAAAGATATTACAATAGGCCAATATGTACCTGGTGATTCTTTTATACATAAATTAGATCCAAGAGTTAAGATATTAATATCTTTAATATACATTGTGGATTTATTTATAGTAAATAGTTTTAAAGGATACATATTTATAGTAGTATTTACCTTGATTTCGATACTTGTATCTAAAGTGCAATTTACATATATATATAAAGGCCTTAAACCTATATTTATATTGGTTCTTATAACTGCAGTATTAAATATATTTATGACTGGAGGAGCTAATCCGCCCTTGTTTAAATGGAAGTTTTTAGTAGTGTATAGAGAAGGGCTTATTATGGCTGCATTTATGGCATTAAGGCTTGTGTTTTTAATTATAGGAACATCGCTACTGACTTTGACTACCTCTCCCATTGAATTGACTGATGGAATAGAGAAACTCTTAAAACCGGCAAGTAGAATAGGAGTACCTTCTCATGAATTAGCTATGATGATGACTATAGCATTAAGGTTTATACCTACTTTAATGGATGAGACAGATAAAATAATGAAGGCACAAATTGCAAGAGGAGCCGATTTAGAATCGGGAAATCTTATACAGAAAGCTAAAAATTTAGTTCCTATTTTAGTTCCACTTTTTATAAGTTCTTTTAGGAGAGCTGATGAATTAGCTATGGCCATGGAAGCTAGATGTTACAGAGGAGGAGATGGCAGAACCAGAATGAAAGAACTTAAATTAAGCAATAGGGACTTTATAGCTTCCTCATGCACCTTAGTGTTAGTCTGTATTTCCATATTGAGTAGAATATGGTGGGGAAAGTGAAAAATATAAAATTGGTTATAGAATATGATGGAACAAATTATTCCGGGTGGCAGAGACAACATAATGCTATTACTATTCAACAGAGATTAGAAGAGGCAGTTGAAAAAGCTACAGGTGAATTTTCACAAGTTATCGGTTCCAGCAGAACAGATGCAGGTGTACATGCCAAGGAATTTGTATGTAATTTTTTTACTACTAGTAAAATACCTACCTCAAATATTAAAATGGTGTTAAACACATTATTACCTGAAGATATAGCTGTATTGGAGTCAAGAGAGGTAGATAGTAGTTTTCACTCTAGATTTTTTACAACAGGTAAAGAGTATAGTTATACTATAGTAACAGGAGACAGGCCACCAGTTATTGGACGACAATATGTATACTATTTTAGAAGAAAATTAGATATGGAAAAAATAAGAAATTCATGTAAATATTTTATAGGGACTCATGATTTTTCTGCATTTAAAAAAAAAGGAAGCTCAGCCAAGTCTTCAGTTAGAACTATAAAGAAACTAACGGTTTTAAAAGAGAAAAATATAATTAAATTTAATATTGTTGGAGATGGATTTCTGTATAATATGGTAAGAATAATAGTAGGTACTCTTTTAGAAGTAGGATTAGGTAGGTTTAGTGTAGAATATGTAAAAGATATTTTAGAATCCAAAGACAGATCAAAGGCAGGAAAGCCTGTACCAGCTAGGGGGCTCTGCTTGGAAAAAGTATTTTATTAGATTGACACGCCAGGAGCATTATATTATAATATAAATGTTTGTATTTTGAGTATAAAGGATTCATTAGCCCCGGATCTTTATATAGAGAATAAGTATATTCGAGTTTTATAAATTTCATTTTTGTAAGATTAGAGATAAGAGAGGAGTTGAAAACCGTTAATCATATAACGGGAAAGCCATGAAATCATATATAGCAAAAGCTGAACAGATTGAAAGAAAATGGTATGTTGTTGATGCTGCCGGAAAACCCCTCGGAAGAGTGGCAAGTCAGGTTGCTTCAGTATTAAGAGGTAAACACAAACCTATATTTACACCACATGTAGATACAGGTGATTTTGTAATAGTAATAAATTCTGAAAAAGTACTTTTGACTGGTAAAAAGTTGGATCAAAAGATGCTAAGGCATCATTCATTATATCCAGGCGGATTAAAAGAAACTCCATATAGAGAAGCTTTAAATAAGAAACCAGAATTCGTATTTGAAGAAGCTGTAAGAAGAATGCTCCCAAAGGGAATATTGGGAAGAAAGATGTTGAAAAAATTGAAAGTATATAGAGGCGCTGAGCATAATAACGAAGCTCAAAAACCAGAAGTATTAGAATTAAAATATTAAGGTAAAGCTGGAAGGAGGATAAAAATGGCTAAAGTTCAATATTTTGGTACGGGAAGAAGAAAAAAGTCAATAGCAAGAGTTAGGCTTGTTCCAGGCGAAGGCAAGATAACTATAAATAAGAGAAGTATAGAAGAATATTTTGGATTAGAAACTTTAAGGGTTATAGTTAACCAACCGCTGGTTTTGACTTCAACAAATGGAAAGTTTGATGTATTGGTAAATGTTCATGGAGGAGGATTTACCGGTCAGGCTGGAGCTATAAGACATGGAATATCAAGAGCTCTTTTAAGAGCAGATGAAAATTTGAGATTAGAACTTAAAAAAGCTGGATTCTTAACAAGAGATCCAAGAATGAAGGAAAGAAAGAAATATGGACTGAAAAAAGCAAGAAGAGCTCCACAGTTCTCCAAGAGATAAAGAAGATACATATAAATTTTGTAGTTTATATCATAAAATTCTTATCTTAGGTTCACAGTGTAAGGAATTTGAATTAGGGGATTGTAATTTAGATTTTAATGATTTAAATTACAATCCCTATTTTTTTATGATATTTTGAATAAGAAGTATATGCAATTTTTTGAGTATACAAATCTAAACTATTACTTGTAAAAAATATATTAATAACTTTTAAATCCTTAGGTAAAAATATATATATTAAAATTGAAATGATTGTAGGGAGTGATTTTTTTGAATACAAAAAATATAGGTTTTGTATTTATTGTGACTTTAACACTAGTATTTGTTTTTATATTAAATAATATATATATGCCATTAGGATTAAGTAGTAATATTGTTAAGGCTATAGAAAAGGAGAGTATTACAATACTTCTAGATCCTGGACATGGGGGAATAGACAGTGGTGCTGTATCAAAAGATGGTATAATGGAAAAAGATATAAATCTAAAAATAAGTAATAAGCTCAAGGACAAGTTATTGGGAAAAGGATATAAAGTGGTTATGACACGGTCTGAGGATCAAGGTCTTTATACAGATGATGGTAAAATAAGGAAGAAAAAGATAGAAGATCTAAATAATAGGTGTAAGTTGAAAGAGGATTCTAAATGTAATATGTTTATAAGTATACATTTAAATATGTTTCCACAGTCTAAGTATTATGGCGCTCAAGTATGGTATTCTAAAAATGAGAATAGTAGAAAGCTAGCTAATATTCTTCAAAAAAATTTAGTTAATGATTTAGATAATAATAATAATAGAAAAGAAAAAGCAGCTTTTGATTCCTATAAAGTATTAAGATGTAAAGACAGTATGCCTTCTGTACTAGTAGAGTGTGGCTTTCTATCTAATGCTGAAGAAAAAAATAAATTGTTAAAGGATGAGTATCAAGATAAAATAGCAGAATGTATAAAGAAATCTATTGATGAATATTATAACTTAAATTAAGATTTAAAAATATTTAGTTTGCAAGTTAGAAAAAATCAAACTGCAGTACTTAAATATAGGTAACTGCAGTTACTGAATTATATGCAGGAAAATATAATTACCAGCTGTATGTTGTAATTAATGTAATTTAGCTTGTATTAGTATGTTCAGTATAGTATTAAAAATGAAATATTTAATTCACAAACCTTCTAATTGTAATAGCATTGAAAGAATATTGATATTTATCTTGCACTATGCTAACATTTAGGTAAAGAAATTGATTTATATAATAGTTCAGTAAGTTTTGAGGTGAGTAACATAGACATTAAAATAAATAAGGATAGCAGTGTCCCGCTATATTTACAGATTAAAAAACAAATAATAAATTTATTAAAAAGGAATATTTTAAAAGTAGGTGATAAAATGCCTACGGAAAGGGAATTATCTGACAAACTCAAGGTAAGTAGAAATACTATAAGTACAGCTTATAATGAGTTAGAACAGGAAGGTATATTGAGATCCTATCAGGGAAGAGGAACTTTTGTCGAAGGAGAAGTAAATATTTGGAAAATCCAAAATATAAAACAAAAAATAATGAGATTTATAGATCTTGGATTTGAAGAAGCTGTTGGAATAGGAATGGATGCAGAAGAATTTTTAGAAGTTGTCACTCAAAGAGTAAGAGAAAAAAAAGATTTTATGAGTAAGATAACTGCTATATATGTGGAATGTAATATTGAACAAGCTAAAATATTTGGTAAACAACTTATGGAAAATACAGATATGAATATAATTTCTATTACACTTGAGGATATAAATAATGGCGGTAATGAAATTAGCAAAATTATAGAAAAAAGCCAGGTTATAATAACTACATTTAATCACGTCAATGAAGTAGCTATATTAACTAAAAAATTTCAAAAAGAAATAATAGGAGTTTCAATAAGTGTAGATTTAGAAACTATAGTTAAAATTGCAAGATATCCTAAGGAAACTAGATTTGCATTTATTTGTATATCAAATGAATTCATGTTTAAGGCTAGGGGAGCACTTGAAAAAGCCGGACTTCATAATATAAATATGCAGTTTACTAATACTATAAATAAGCAAGAACTTTCAAAGATAATAAATAATTCAGATGTGCTGGTTGTGTCACCAGGGAGATATAAAGATGTTAAGTCATATGATGTAAATCATAAACATATAATGAAATTTTTATATAATATAGATAATAATTCTATAAGAGATTTAAAATCAAAAATAATTGAAATTAAGTATAATAAATGATAATTTAGGGATACTTTTGTATATTAAGCGAAAGGGATAATAAGTTAAAAATATAGAGGGGAATATATATGGAACTAAGAAATAAGAAATGGTCGGAAGAATATTTTTTTAAAGCTAGAAATGAAATATTAAGGTATAATATTAAAGATACTGTAGATTATTTAAAAAAGGTACCAGATTATAGAAACTTCTCGAAAAAACTTATGATAGCAAAAGAGGATTGTATAACTTTAATACAACCAGGAATACCTAATGTACCAGAAGAACAAGTTGGATTATTAAAATATTTACAAGATGAAGGTAAACCAGATTTACTTTTGGTCAATATACGCAATAATGCAGTACAAAATGAAAATAATAGATCTCCAAATTTAAAATATTTTATTGAAGAATGTAAAGAAATATGTGAATCAATCGATTTGCCCCTTCAGGTTACATATAGTACTTTGAACTGTAAACTTTTAACAGAAGTAATTTATTCATGTGGTTTTACTTCTAGTCAAGGAGGGGCAATATCTCATAATATACTTGATGTAAAAAATGTACCTATAGAAAAATCAATTCTAGACTGGCAATATTGCGATAGACTAGTTGGATTTTATGAAGAACAGGGTATATCCATAAATAGGGAGACTTTTGGAATAGTTGATTATAATACTTTGATTCCTCCAAGTATTTCGAATGCCATATCTATAATAGAAGGATTGCTTGCTGCAGAACAAGGTGTTAAGAATATAACTGTGGGGGTAAGACAAGGTGGTAATTTAATTCAGGATGTAGCATCTATAAAAGCTTTAGAAGAACAGATAGGCGAGTACATGAAAGATTATGGGTATAAAGATGTCTACATAACTACAGCATTCCATCAATGTATGCTAGAATCTTCTGAAGATGAAGGGAAAACTTTTGGAATTATATCTGTAGGAACAATTACAGCAATTTTGGCAGGAGCTACAAAAGTTGTAATAAAAACCTCTAAATTAACTAAAGAAGTTAACAGCGCCATAATACGTGCTGCAAAAATGCCTGTAAATATTTTAGGTGGACAAAGACTTGCCGCATCAAAGGAATTAGAAACAGAGATAGTTATAATTAAGGCAGAAGTGAAATGTATATTAGACAAGGTTTTGGAATTGGGTAAGGGAGATCTAGCTATAGGAGTAGTGAGGGCTTTTGAAAATGGAGTTATAGATATTCCCGTTGCTTCTGGTAGATATAATACAGGTGAAATGGTTTCTGCAAGAGATAATACAGGAGCAATAAGGTATATGAAATTTGGTAATATACCTTTTACACAAGAATTAAAAAATTTTAATAGGAAAAAAATGGAGAATAAAAATATCAAAAATAAATTTTAAAATAGTTCAAGCAATATATTAAGGGGGAACAGTGTTAAATTATGAGAGAAATACATGTATCCGATATAGTAAAAAGTGTAAGAGCACTTTGTATAGATGCCAACTATTATCTTCCAAAGGATGTTAAAGAAGAAATTCAAAAGTATGCAGAAGAAGAAAATTGGCCTATGGCAAAAGATATATTGTATAAAATACTTAAGAATGTAGATATATGCAATGATGAAGATGTACCTATGTGCCAGGATACAGGAATGACCTGTGTGTTTATAAAAATTGGACAGGATGTTCATGTAGTAGGTGGAAATATAGAAGATGCTATAAATGAAGGAGTTAGACAAGGATATATAGATGGGTATTTAAGAAAATCCATAGTCAAAGATCCTTTAGATAGAATAAACACTAAAGATAATACCCCAGCGGTAATATATTATGAAATAGTTTCAGGAGATAAATTAAATATAATAGTAGCTCCCAAGGGATTTGGTTCGGAAAATATGAGTCAAATTAAAATGTTAAAACCAGCAGATGGGATAGAGGGAGTTAAGGATTTTATAGTAGATGTAGTGAAAAATGCTGGTGCCAACCCTTGTCCTCCTATGGTAGTTGGGGTAGGTATAGGAGGCACCTTTGATAAGGCTGCCAATCTTGCTAAAAAAGCACTTATGAGACCCTTATATCTAAGAAATAAAAACAAATTTTACAAAAATTTGGAAAAGGAACTTCTGATTAAAATAAATTCTCTTGGAATAGGTCCCCAGGGGTTTGGAGGTAAAACTACAGCTCTTGCGGTAAATATAGAAACTTATCCTACACACATAGCTGGATTGCCTGTGGCAGTAAATATAAATTGTCATGTTACAAGGCATAAAGAAATGGAATTATAATATTATAATTATATGATATAAAATTTACATAGTAATGATAGGAGTTGAAGAATCGTTTAATTGACGATAAGCATAAATGGAAAAGAGTATTATATGTCCTTTAACAGAGGAAAAAGTTAAAAATTTAAAAGTGGGGGATAGTGTATTGATATCTGGAACCATATACACCGCTAGAGATGCTGCTCATAAAAGATTGATAAAATTAATAGAGGAAGGTAAAGAGCTTCCTATAGATATAAAAGATTCTATAATATATTATGCAGGACCTACTCCTGCAAAACCAGGTAATGTCATAGGATCTGTAGGTCCAACTACTAGTTATAGGATGGATTCCTTTACACCTATGTTATTAGATAGAGGTCTAAGGGGAATGATAGGAAAAGGTCTTCGTTCAAAAGAGGTTATAGAATCTATAAAAAAGAATAGAGGAATTTATTTTGCGGCCATAGGAGGTGTGGCAGCAATTATAGGAAAGTGTATAAAAAAAGTAGAAATAGTGGCCTATGAAGATTTGGATTCAGAAGCTATAAGAAAATTGGAAGTAAAAGATCTACCTGTAATTGTAGCAATAGATTCTGAAGGTAATAATTTATATGAGCTAGGACAAAAAAATTACTTAAACCTTAGTATTTATGAAGTTTAAAGCTTCAAAATATTTATCAAGTGAATTGGTATGATTTTTTTATAAGTAACCTAAAAAATACAGTGGAATCTTAAAAAAATTCTGCCTATTTACGACATAAAGCTTGTAGAGATTCACCGAAAAAAGTATAATTATGAGTATACTATTAAGTTTTAAAATATAAAAAAGGAGGTTAAGAGTATATAAGAATTAACAGTTCTTATTAATATAATTATGGGTATTGATTTAACTGTAAATGATTTTAATGCTAAAGGCGGCGTAAATGAAGGAAAAAATGATGATAATACAAATAAAAATGAAGTTGCTAATGATATAGAGGGAGAACTTATTAAATCTATATATGTAAATTGTATTTCAGAAAATTATAATGGAATAGATGCAATTATAGATAAAAAATATACCAGGGAAGATATTATTAAAGATAAAAAAGAAAGAGAATGTAGGAGAAAATGGCTTATAAAAGACTATTTGTCGCCTCTACTCTCTATGAAAGTCAATTATCCAGGAATCTGTAAGAATAATTATGTAAGCTTTAGAATAATGAAGATATTCTGCAGTTTGGTAATTGATGAATTTAAAGATAGAATAATGTATAAAGATTTACAAGTAACAAGTGAAGGACCTATACTAACTTTAGTTATTAATGGTGATGTCTGTAATATAAAAAGAAAAGTTATTGAAATAGAAGAAAACCATGTCTTAGGGAAATATATTGATATAGAAGTATATAATAGTGACGGAACTAAAATTAATAGAAAAAGTCTTGGATTTAAACCGAAGAAATGTTATATGTGTGATGAGGAACTTTTAGATTGTATAAATGATAAAAGACATGATGTAAATGAAATGAAACAATGCATAAAAAATGAACTTGAAAAGTACTTAAAGAATAATGAACTTAAAAATTAAATCAGTTGAAAATTTAATTTTTAATAAATAATTTAGTCTTTTGGGGAAATTTTTTTGAGGGACTGAATTAAAGCTATTTAGGAGGAAATTTAAATGGCTTTTAATAGGAAAAAAAGTATAAATTCAAAGCTATTTGGTAAAATTACTTTGAAAACTAAAATTTTGATATTTTGTATTTTGTGTATTGTAGCAGGAACTCTAATAACAAAAATTTATTATGATAATAGATATAAAAATAGCAATGAAAATTTACAAAAAATTACCACTGAGGATTCAGTTATAAAAAAAGCAGATGCCAGCGAAGCTGAAAGTGAAAATAACAGAAAATTGGAACAAAATTATAAAGAAGCAGAAGAGTCTTTTAGCAATAAACAGTATTCAAATACTATAGCTAAAGCAAACGAAATAATTCGTGAAGATAATACATTTTATAAGGCTTATAATATAAAAGGTATAGCATTATGCTATAGCGGCAATTATGAAGAGGGAATGGACAATATAGATAAATCTCTTCAGTTAAATCCTAACTTTGGATATGCAAGATTTAATAAAGCTCTTGCTTATGAACTTTATGGAAAATATGAAGAAGCCCTTAGTTGGTATGATAAGGCTTTGGAAGTAGAAAATTATATATGGAGTTATTATGGTAAAGCAAGCATATATGGAAGGCGAGGAGATGTTTCAAATACAGTGAAATTTTTAAGGATAGCTGTAGATATGTCACCAGATATTAAAGAAATAGCTAGGGAAGAAGAGGATTTTAATCCTGTAAAAGACTCACAGGAATTTCAGGATTTAGTAAAATAGCATATCTGTTTTTTGTAACTTGTGTTAATCTATAATTAATAATAAAAGTTATATTAATAATTAAATCTATATATTTTAAATCCTAGATAAAATTTTATTTAAATAACATAATCTCAGGAGGAAAATAAATGAAGAGAGGTATACCAGCTTCTAAAGGTTATGCAATAGGTAGGATAGTTATAAAAGAAGAAAGTGGATTAAAGATTCAAAATGCATATGTGTCAGATGTATCAGAAGAAAAAACAAGATTTGAACGAGCACTAAGTTTATCTAAAGAGCAGCTTGAAAAAATAAAAACAAGAACTAAACATCAGTTAGGAAAGGGTAAAGCAGAAGTATTTGAAAGTCACATTATGCTTTTGGAGGATATAGAATTTGCAGGAGCAATAGAATTAAAAATAGAAAATGAACATATAAATGCAGAAAAAGCCGTTTATGATGTAGTAAATTTGTATATGGAAACTTTCAAGCTTATGAAAGATGAATATATAAGAGAGAGATCAATGGATATAAAAGATGTAGGCGACAGAATACTTTCCAATCTCACAGGAAATATAACATCCTTAGGAAATTTGAGCAGCAATACAGTGGTTGCAGCTCATGATCTAACACCATCAGACACAGTTCAGTTGGATAAAAATAAAGTAATAGCTTTTATTACAGACCTTGGTGGAAAGACTTCTCACAGTGTTATTATGGCGAAGGCTTTCCAAATACCTGCAGTAGTAGGTATGAAAGATATAACAAGTTCCGTTAAAAATGGAGATTTGGTTATTGTAGATGGGATAGAAGGTGTAGTTATAATAAATCCTAGCAAAGACTTAGTGGCAAAGTATAAAATTAAAATGAAAAAGTATCGCAAAGAAAAAGAAAAACTTAAGAGTATAATAAATTTAAAGACAGTTACAAAGTCAGGAAAGCAAATAAAACTTTTAGGAAATATAGAAAGATGTGAGGATGTAGAGCAGGTCATAAAAAATGGAGGAGAGGGTATAGGACTTTTTAGAACTGAATTTTTATATATGGATAGAGATACTATGCCAGAGGAAGATGAACAATTTGAAGCATATAAGTATGTGCTTGAAAAGATGAAAAGTAAACCTGTAGTTATAAGAACTTTGGATATAGGTGGAGACAAAAAATTATCATATTTTCCTATGGAAGAAGAGTGTAATCCTTTTTTGGGATACAGATCTATTAGAGTGTGTCTTGATAGAAAAGATATATTTAAAGTTCAACTTAGAGCTCTTTTAAGGGCATCGGTTTTTGGAGATTTAAAAATAATGTTTCCTATGATAAGTTCTGTAGAAGAATTTTTACAAGCTAAGGCAGTACTAAAAGAATGTATGGAAGAACTTACTTTAGAAAAAAAAGAATTTAATAAGGATCTACAAACTGGAATAATGGTAGAAGTACCTGCTGCGGCCATAAATGCAGATGAAATGGCCAAATATGCAGATTTTTTTAGTATTGGAACTAATGATTTAATACAATATACTCTAGCTGTAGACAGGGTGAATGAAAAAGTGGCATATCTTTATGATCCAATGCATCCAGCAGTATTATCTCTCGTAAAAACTACTATAGAAGCTGCACATAAAAATAAAAAATTATGCGGTATGTGTGGAGAAATGGCATCAGATGAGAATGCCATTAAGTATTTAGTAGAATATGGATTAGATGAGTTTTCCATGAGTCCTCAATCTATATTAAAAATAAAACAACTTATTAAAAGTTATTGTTAAGAGTAGAACTAGCATAGTTCTTAGTAGGAAAATATTATGATATAATTTAGTTAAGATATATTATAGTAACAATACCAAATTATATAAAAGGGGGATTGCACATGAAATTTAAAAAAGTAAATTTTCTAATATGTTTATTTTTAATGATTTTGACTTTAGCATTTACAGCTTGTTCTTCTGATAAGAATACTTCTTCTACTAAGGTAAATACTAATACTTCTTCTGATAATAATGATAAAAAGACAAATTCAAATACTGCAGCTGTTGACACTAAGGATAAAGATAATGAACAAACAACAGAAAACGATAATTTTTCCTCCAATAGTACTAAAAATACAGGTGGAATAAATTTTATAAAAAAACAATTAGATAGTAATACAGATATAACTTTTAATACTGAGTGGAAAGATTCAGAAGATGGAAATTACAGTGCTTGTATAGAAGGAAAAGGTAGTGAAGCTTCAGAGGAAGGCGTAGGAAAAATAATAATAAAAAATGGCCAAAATCTTTACAGTTATGAAATAGAGAATAATACTCAAATATCACCTAAATATATAGAATGGGCTGATGGAAAAAATCTACTGGTAATTATAGCATCTTCTCATGGAACACTGGCAAAAGGTGGAGATCTGTACATGCTTAATGTAAATACAGGAGAAGTTTCACTTTTAATAAAGGATTCAAGTAAAAAACAGCAGATAATGTCTGTACAAAAAGATGGAAATAATATAAATTTAAAAGTGAATATTTATGATGATGATGCATATAATGAATCTCATGTAGAAGATTGGGTTATTAATTCCTTTAATACAAGCTTAAGTGGCAAAATAGAAGTTAAAAATTCTGATGGGAAAGTAGTATATAAGATAAATGAATAAATCTCAGAAGATATATAGTAGAGCTTTAAATAAATATAATAATGGATATATAGACTCTGCCATAAAGTTATGTGAGGAGAGTATATCTATAGATATAAAGAATAAATCATCCATTAATCTTAAAGGACTTCTGTTGTATTTAAAAGGTGATTTAGATAAAGCACAAAAGCTCTGGAAAATGAATTATCAGGTTAATGAAGATGAAGTTGCCCAAAAGTATCTTGAGAGTTCAAAGAAAGATAATGAGAAAATTCAATTTTATAAAGAAGCTCTAATACTAATTGAGAAATTTAAAATAGATGAAGCTTTAGTATTATTAGAAAAATGTGCTGAAAGTGATTTTAATTATATTAATGTAAATAACTACAGTGCATTGTGTTATATGAAGAAGGGTCAATATGCTAGGGCTTTGGAAAAGATAAATAATGTACTTAAACTGGATGTTAAAAATGTTGAGGCTAAAGAGAACATAAAACTGCTTAAAAACATAAATATAATAGGCAAAAAAAATAATATTAAAAAAATATGTTGTATTTCTTTTATTGGAATTTTAATAGCATGTGGTATATTTCTAATTGTGAATAATGGCAATAAAGCATTTGTAAGTGTTGCAAAATTTTTTGATACAGAAAATATGAAAACACAAAATGTAAATTCTGAAGGTAATAATAAAAAAGTTCAAAATGTGGATGAAAGAACTGATAAAAATATAAAAAAAATTTTTCCACTTGAAGGTATGAAAAGGTATATAGAAAATAAAGATTATGATTCTATGTATGTACAAGTTATGAATTGGAGAAATGAGAAACTGAATTCTAATGAGGAAAATTTGTTATCTAAAGCATATGAACTTTTAACTACAGAAGGATGTGTTTATTTTTATAATTTAGGGTGTAACTATTTGAAAAATAAAGATTATAATAATGCAGGGATCTATTTAAAAAAAGCCTATGAATTTGGAACAGGAAATGAATTATATCCTCATATAATTTATATGCTTGGGACTTCTTTTGATTTATTAGGGGATTCAAAAGGCTCTATAAAATATTATGAGGAATATGATCATAGTTTTTCTGATGGAAGTTATGAAGAAACAGTGTTGTATAGGCTTGCTATCATATATAAAGATTCAAATATAACACAATCTAAAAATTATGCTGAAAAGTTAATAAACAATTATCCTCAATCTATTTATAATAATTCACAAATAAATAATTTAATAAATTAAAGACTAAAAAAAGTTGACGTGACAAATAATATAATATAAAATATAATTAAAAGACATACCCCTATGGGGTATAAGGAGGGTGAAAAATGGTAGAGGAAATAAAAGATATAAATTTTTCAGAATCTGTTAAGGAATCGTCAACTCCGGTAGTAGTGGATTTTTGGGCTTCATGGTGTGGTCCTTGCAAAATGCTTTCACCTGTTATGGAAGAAGTTGCTAGTGAGTTGGAAGGAAAAGCTAAGTTTTTTAAGATAAATGTGGATGAAAATCCTGTTACAACAGCACAATTTAAAATTGGAAGTATTCCAACTGTAATGGTATTTAAAGATGGAAGTGTAGTAGAACAGTTTATTGGCTTTAGACCTAAAGATACGATAAAAGATGTTTTAGAAAAACACATATAGATTAAGTATTTTATAGGGTATAACTTTAGCTATTTTATAATTGTAAATAAAAATGTATTAGGGGGTGAGGTTGATTGGAACATAGGTATGATATCGCCATAGTAGGTAGTGGTCCTGCCGGGATTTCTGCAGCCATTAATGCTAAGATAAGAAATAAAAATATTATTATTTTTGGCAATGAAGAACTTAGTGATAAATTGGTTAAAGCTCCTAAGATCAGCAATTATATTGGATTGCCAGATATAACAGGATTGGAATTAAAAAGTAAATTTCAAAATCATTTAGATGTTATGGGAATAAATATAACATTTGAAAAAATAAATTCCATATATGCTATGGGACAATATTTTGCTCTTGCAGTTAATGAAAAGATATATGAAGCAAATGCAGTTGTACTAGCTACAGGAATAGAATATACAAAACCTTTAAAAGGAGAAGAAGAATTTCTCGGCAGAGGAGTAGGCTATTGTGCAACCTGTGATGCACCTCTTTATAAGGATAAAACTGTTACTGTTATTGGGTACAATAAAGAAGCAGAAAGAGAAGCTAACTATGTAAGTGAACTTGCCCAGAAAGTATATTATATACCTATATATAGAGAAAGTCCTAGTTTAAAAGACAATATAGAAGTAATACGGGATAAAGTTTTAGAAATATATGGGACAGATAAAGTAGAAAGAGTTATTTTAAAATATAAATCAATAAGTACAGACGGAGTTTTTGTATTGAAAAGCAGTATTGCACCGGATCAGCTCATGCCAGGACTTATTTTGGAAACAGGGCATATAAAAGTAGATGTAAATATGAAGACAAATATAGAGGGTTGTTTTGCAGCAGGAGATTGTACAGGAAAACCATATCAGTATATGAAAGCTGTAGGTCAGGGACAGATAGCTGCACTTAATGTTGTTTCATATCTGGATAGCAAATAATTTATAATTAAAATTAAACCTCTCCATCTTTAAAAGATGGAGAGGTTTAATTTTAGTCGACTATAAAAAATACATGATTTCCTATAGATTTAACATTTTTTTTATTAATATTTTTCATCCATTGAGATGTAGCTATCTTTGGATTATAAAAGAAAGTAGATTTACCTGTAGGATCCACTCCCTTTAATGCCTGTGCTACTGCGGTGTAGCTATTTCGGTTTGGAGTTACGTTTATATCTCCATTTTTTACACAAGAAAAAGCTCCTTTTTGTTTTATAACACCCTGTATTGTTTTTGGAAATTCAGGATATTGCACTCTATTTAATATTACAGATGCTACAGCTACCTGACCTTCAAAGGGTTCAGAATTACTTTCAGCGTAAACTACTTTAGCCATTAATTCCACGTCATCTTGAGTTATGTATATCTTTTGATTGGAGTAATTAAATACCTGCACAACTTCATCTTGTTGATTAAATAACATAGAATTATCATTGTTAGATTCTTCTGCATTCACTTTTACAGAGAGTGTTAACAGTAATAACGAAAAAATTATAAAACAAAAAAATTTTTTCAAAATTATATCCTCCTTGTTACCGACGGGGTTAGCTGACGGGTTCGGAAAAGGCATAACCTACGTAATAAATATACGATTCACCCCAAATATTACTGGTTTCCCCGTGTTTTTTGTAAAACTTAGGCTAATGATATTGTACCCACTTGGTAAAATAAAATACTAAAAAATATACTTTATTAAAAATTTATTAAAATAAATATGATAAAGATATAAACAATATTAAATGGTATATAATTAATATAGATGTCAGTAACAACAGGATGGTGAAATTAGTGGAACTATTGCAACTAACGGTTAATTCAATAAAAAATATAAGTATAACTTCTATTATGGATATACTTGTAGTAGCATATATACTCTATAAAGCATATATGCTTATAAAGGAGACTAGGGCAGAACAACTTTTAAAAGGAATTATGCTTATAATATTTCTCATACCTATAAGTAGTTTTTTCAATTTAGTAATGCTTAATTGGATACTTACAAAAACTTTAACTATAGGAGTTTTGTCTATTGTAATTATATTTCAGCCAGAAATTCGCAGGGCACTTGAGCATTTAGGGAGAACAGCTTTTAATGATAAGCATATATTGGCAGATGAGGAGATAATGGAAAAAGTTATAACAGAAATTGTAACTTCTGTAGAAAATTTGTCACAAAGTAAAACTGGAGCTATTATTGTAATAGAGCAGGTTACAGGTCTTGGAGATGTGATAAATACAGGAACAAAACTAGATGCAATAGTATCTTCTGCACTTTTAGAGAATATATTTGTGGTAAATACTCCCTTACATGATGGGGCAACTATAATAAGAAATGACAGGATAGTGTCATCGGGATGTTTCCTGCCACTTACAAATAACAATCAATTAAATAAAAAATTGGGTACAAGACATAGAGCAGCAATTGGAATATCGGAAAATTCTGATGCTTTGGTTATAGTAGTATCAGAAGAGACTGGCATAATTTCTTTTGTTGCTAATGGAAAGCTTATGAGAAATTATACAAAAGACAGATTAAAGAAAGTTCTTACTGCTATAATGAGAAAAAGATTTCAAAGCAAAGCTACATGGAGAGAGAGGGTGATTGAGTGGAAGAAAAAATTAAAGAAAATCAAATTTTAATAAAAATATGTTGTATTGTTGCAGCATTTATTTTATGGCTATACATATTTAATGTAGAAAATCCTACAATAGAAAGAAAAATTGTAGTGCCTGTAACTATAGTCAATAAAAATATACTTACTCAATCAAAACTTGTACAAGTTGGAGAAAAAGAATTTAGGGTATCTCTTCTTATAAAAGGAAGTGCCTCTGATTTATATTCCATTAAAGCTACTGATTTTGAATTACAGTCAGATTTAAATTCTTATGCCATGAAAAAAGGAGAGAATACTGTACCTGTATCAGTAAAAAAGAGTCCTGATAATATAACTATAATCAATAATGAGAATTTATGGATAAAATTGCAATTAGATAAATTAAAACAAAAAACTTTTTCTATAAAAGTATTACTACAGGGAAAAGTTAAAGAAGGATATTATCCTTTGGAGCCTATATTAAAAACACAACAGGCAGAAATTAGCGGGGCAGAAAATGTAATAAACAAAGTAAAAACGGTTGTAGGAAATTGTGATTTAAAATCTACATCGTCAGATATAAATACTTCACTAACATTACAGGCACAAGATACATCAGGCAATGTATTAAAGGATATAGTTATTAAGCCATCTTCCGTTAAGATTACTATACCTGTGGTTAAAATTAAAACTGTTCCAGTAAATATTAAATTACAGGACAATGTTTCAGATGTTAGTAAATTGATAACTGCAGAACCGGAAAAGGTGGATATAGCAGGAGAGGAAAGGATTATTAAAGATATAAATGGAATAGATACGGAATCTATCGATTTAAGTAAAATTCAAAGTGAAGAAAACATTCAGGCAAAGTTGATAGTGCCACAAGGTGTAAAACTGGTTACTGGTACTGGAGTGGTGAAATTAAAAATAAATTCAAGTGAATTAAATAATTCTAATAAAACCTCTCAGAAGGAAATGAATCTAAATATACAGATTAAAAATTTAAATGATGCTTATACAGCCCAATTAAGTTCTAATAGTGTATCTGTAGTAGTTTCTGGATCTGAAAGTATTATAAATAATTTAAGTGAAAATAGTGTATCCTGTTATGTAGATGCCAGTTCTGCAACTGAAGGGGAACAAACTGTAAGTGTAGTAGTATCTCTTCCAGAGGGAGTATCTCTAGTATCTCAGGATGTACAAAATATTAATTTACAAGTTAGTAAAAAAACATTGGAGGAACAAAATGCCAATAATAATCAATAATTTAAATATAAGTTTGGATGAGGATTATGATGAACTAAAAATAAAAGTTGCTAAAAAGCTGAAGATAAGTAATAAATATATTAAAAACTTTAAAATACTTAAAGAATCCATAGATGCCAGGAAAAAAAATAATATAAAACTTAACTATTCTGTAAAAGTAATTTGTGAGAATGAAAAGAAAATAGTATCAAAGTTAAAGAATAAAGATATAAAAATAGAAGAGAAAAATTTAACAGAAAAATTGATTTGCGGCACAAAAAAAATGGAAACTAGACCTATAATTGTAGGAATAGGACCGGCAGGTATGTTTGCAGGTCTTTTACTGGCGGAAAATGGATATAAACCTTTGATAATAGAAAGGGGAGAAAAAATTGAAGAAAGGACGTTAACTGTAAATAAGTTTTGGAATACCAGAAAATTAGATGCTGAATCCAATGTACAGTTTGGAGAGGGAGGGGCAGGTACTTTTTCTGATGGAAAACTCACTACCAGGATAAAGGATAAGAAATGTCAATTTATTCTAGATACCTTTGTGAAATATGGAGCTCCAGAGGAAATAATATATAGTGGCAAGCCACATATAGGAACAGATAATTTGAAAATAGTAGTTAAAAATATAAGAAATAGGATATTGGAATTGGGAGGAGAAATACTATTTAAAAGTAAATTAGAAGATTTAATTATAGCACATAAAAAGTTAAAAGCTGTAGTGGTAAATGGCAGTCAAATTTCCTGTGACAATTTAATATTAGCTATAGGACATAGTTCAAGAGATACATATGAAATGATCTATAAAAGAGATGTATTTATGGAACCTAAAGCATTTGCCATAGGGGTCAGAGTAGAGCATTCTCAGCATATGATAGATGTAAATCAATATGGAAAATTTGCAGGGCATCCAAAATTAAAGGCTGCAGATTATAGATTAGTATACAAAAGTAAAGAAGGACGAGGAGTCTACAGTTTTTGTATGTGTCCTGGAGGAGAAGTGGTAGCTGCGGCTTCAGAGGAGGGCAGGCTTGTAACTAATGGTATGAGTTATTATAATAGGGCATCAAATAATGCAAACTCTGCTGTAGTTGTAACTGTGGGAGAAAAAGATTTTTCAGGAGATTCTCCACTTAGAGGTATAGAATTTCAAAGATACTATGAAAATTTAGCTTATAATACTGGAGGAGGAAATTACATCGCTCCGGTACAGTTAATTAAAGATTTTTTAGAGGATAAAGTATCTCATAAACTAGAAGATGTAAAACCCACTTATAAGCCGGGATATGAATTTAGGGATTTAAATCTATGTCTTCCTGAAAAGGTAGCTTTATCGTTAAAAGAAGGATTTATGGATTTTGAAAGAAAAATAAAAGGATTTTCCCAAGGGGATGGAGTTATGATAGGAATTGAAACTAGAACATCTGCACCGGTTAAAATAGTCAGAAATGCTAATTTGGAGAGTATTTCAGTAAAAGGATTATATCCTTGTGGTGAAGGGGCAGGATTTGCAGGAGGCATAGTATCTGCTGCAGTGGATGGTTTAAAAGTGGCTGAAAATATAATAAAAGCTTATAGTAATCTTGATATATAATAGCCTTTTTACAAGAATGGTATACAGTCAAATATATAATAAATATAAATTTTCAATTTCAAAATTAAAAAAATTGTTTTAATAATGTTATTTTGTATTCCATTTATTTATAAAACATGATATACTAAAGAAAATAGATTGTTTACATATTAACAATATGAATAATTGATAATACCAATATAAGTATAATGTATTAAGAATTATAAAATATATATTACAAGTAAATGTAATTTAACTTAAATTATGGGAAAGATTTTTATAATTTAAGGTTATATATAGGTTGTATTTTTAAGCTGTGATATGTCGATTTAAAATAGATTGTTTATATATTAACAATTTGTATAATTTAATTTTAATTCTATAACTGTAAAGAATTTGTGAATTTTGAACAGATTTTTTAATTAATATGCTATCTATATAATAAAAATTTTAATAAATAAGTCTTGCATAAGAATCCCATCAAATTGTTCTATTTTACCCTGTGATAATAATAGGACAGTCTGATGGGATTTTTATCCGAACGCTAACAGTGCTAATACTCCCATCTTCTTCAAAGTGGGAGGTAAGCACAGATAACGCTCCTGGATAAGTTTTTCTAAGGTTCAGATGGAGAGGAGTAGTTCTCTATAGCAAACTCCACCTGAACTCAAGAATCACTTGATATTGTTATAAATCGATAGATTCAAATTACATTGTAGAAATATTTCTAATATAATATAATATAATATGGATATTTTAATTAAAGAAAATTAACTTTTAATAAGCGAGGTATTAATATGCATAGAATGTTTGGGACCGATGGGGTAAGAGGAATTGCAAATAAGGAGTTAACTCCAGAATTAGCATATAAATTAGGAAAAGCAGGAGCATATGTACTGACAGGTAAGTGCCATAAGCCTAAAATACTTGTGGGAATGGATACTAGAATATCTGGAGATATGCTTGAAAATGCATTAGTTTCAGGCATCCTTTCTATAGGAGCAGAAGCTATTTGTGTTGGAATAATACCTACTCCGGCGGTAGCATATCTAACTAGAAAGTATAATGCAGATGCAGGAGTTGTTATATCAGCATCTCATAATCCAGTAGAATATAATGGGATAAAGTTTTTTAATGCTAAAGGATATAAGCTATCAGATGAGTTGGAAGATAAAATACAGCATGTTATTGAAAGTGATTTTAAGGATATATCTATTCCTGTAGGCTCAAAAGTAGGAAGAAAAGTTGTAGAAACAGGAGAGGCCAGAAAAGCCTATATAGAATTTGCCAAATCTACTATAGATACAGACTTAAAAGATTTAAAAGTAGTATTAGATTGTGCAAATGGAGCATCTTATGTAACTTCTGTAAAAGCTTTTCAAGAATTAGGAGCAAAAGTAAAGGTTATAAATAATAAGCCTGATGGAATAAATATAAATCATAACTGCGGTTCAACACATCCGGAAAACCTCATGAAAACTGTAGTAGAAGAAGGTTATGATATGGGACTTGCCTTTGATGGAGATGCAGATAGATGTCTGACAGTAGATGAAAAAGGAAATCTTATAAATGGAGATTTTATTATGGCCATAATAGCAAAATATTTAAAAGAGCAGGGAAAGTTATATAAGAATGTAGTGGTATCTACTGTAATGAGTAATATTGGTTTTGATATAGCATTGAAAGAAGAAGGAATAAACGTAGTAAAAACTCAGGTGGGAGATAGATATGTACTGGAAGAAATGAAAAAAGAAGGATATAAATTAGGAGGAGAACAGTCCGGACATATAATTATGCTGGATTACAATACTACAGGAGATGGATTGATCACTGCCCTTCAAATAGCGGGTATAGTTAAAAAAAGTGGTAGAAAATTATCTGATATTGCTTCCATGATGAAAAATTTCCCCCAAACTCTTGTAAATGCTAAGGTTCCTGATCATAAGAAAAAGATATATATGGAAGATGAAGAAATAGTATTGAAGATTAAGGAAATAGAGAAAAGACTGGATGGATGTGGAAGAGTGTTAATAAGACCTTCAGGAACAGAACCTTTGGTTAGAGTTATGTTAGAAGGAGAGGTACAAAGTGAAATAGATAAAATGGCTCATAATTTAGCGGAATTAATTGAAATTAAACTAAATTAATGGTATCAAAATAATAAAATACATTGTCATAAAATTTGACGGTGTGTTTTTTATTTATGTACATTTTATGAATCAGAAAATTTTATAAGGTATGAATTATTAGTTGACAAAAAATAAGTGAAGAGAATATAATAAGTTAACAGCTTTAATACTGTAATATTTTTGAAGGAAGGTGTATATTTTATTATAAAATGTGAATATAAAAAGCGCCAGAACTCAGGTGATTTTTTAAAATAAAATACATATAATTATTTTAAATGTATCATTTACTTTGAGTTGACGAGGATGGGGAGTATCGAATCTTCGGCGGGTGCCCCACGGTATCGCACTACCGTTAACAGCTGATAAAACCAAAAAGTGATTTTTGATACAACATCAGCCTGGTGTTAAAACCTTTAATAAATTAGAGCCTTATAACTGGTTCTAAATAGCATAGTTGCCTGTTTTAAATTTTGATAATAATTAGGTTTTATTTGATTGTGATTTTTGTATTCAATAGTTAATATTGGAGTTTTATTAAAAACTATGCTCAAATTTATTATATTAAATATGAAAGGAAGATTAATATGTGCGGAATAGTTGGCTTTGTTGGAAAAAAGGATGCATCACCTATTTTAATTGAAGGATTAAGTAAACTAGAATATAGAGGATATGACTCTGCAGGTGTTGCTATAATAGATAATGATCATATTAATGTGATGAAGTGTAAGGGAAGGCTTAAAAATCTTCAAAAAAAATTATCAGGACATCCCTTGAAAGGCATAGTTGGAATTGGCCATACCAGATGGGCAACTCATGGTAAACCATCAGATTTGAATGCACATCCCCATAATAGTCAGGATGGAATGATAAGTGTAGTTCATAATGGAATAATAGAGAATTATGCACAACTTAGGGAATGGCTTATTTCTAAAGGATATAAATTTGTATCTGAAACAGATACTGAAGTTATACCACAGTTGGTGGATTATTTTTACAATGGAGACTTAGTTGATGCAGTTATGAAAGCTGTATCTAAATTAAGAGGAAGTTATGCACTGGGAGTTATTTGTTCAAAAGAGCCAGGGAAACTTGTGGCAGTAAGAAAGGACAGCCCTCTTATAGTGGGCCTTGGAGAAGGTGAATACTATATAGCTTCAGATATACCTGCTATATTGAATCATACCAGGGAGATATATCTTTTAAATGAGAATGAATTTGTAGTTATAACCGAAAGTGGTGTGAAACTTTTATCAGAGGATGGAAATGAAGTAAAAAAGGATATATATCATGTTACCTGGAATGCAAATGCCGCCGAAAAGGGTGGATTTGAACATTTTATGATGAAGGAAATTCATGAACAGCCAAAGGCTATTAAAGATACAATGACATCTAGGATTATGATGGATAAGCCTATAACTTTGGATGATATAAAGATAACAAAGGATGAAATTAAAAATATAGATAAAATATATATAGTAGCTTGTGGAACTGCCTATCATGCAGGGATAGTTGGAAAATATGTAATTGAAAAATTAGTTAGAATGCCAGTAGAAGTCGATATTGCCTCTGAATTTAGATATAGAGATCCTATAATAAATGAAAGAACACTTATGATAATTATAAGTCAGTCTGGAGAAACAGCAGATACATTGGCGGCATTAAGAGAATCAAAGGCTCGTGGAGCTAGAGTTATTGCTATAACCAATGTAGTTGGAAGTTCTGTATCCAGAGAAGCAGATGATGTTTTATATACCTGGGCAGGTCCTGAAATAGCAGTTGCCTCTACAAAAGCTTATGTAACCCAGCTTATTGCAATCTATATAATAGCTCTTTTCTTTGCACAGAATAAAAATACTATTAGTAAGGAACAGATGGAAGAGATAAAGAAAGAAATGCTTACACTGCCTATAAAGGCGGAAGAAGTTTTGGGAAATAAAGAAGTAATCCATGAATTTGCAGCAAAAATTTTTAAAAAAGAAGATCTGTTCTTTTTGGGAAGAGGACTTGACTATGCAGTTGCTTTAGAAGGTTCTTTAAAGTTGAAGGAGATATCCTATATCCATTCAGAAGCTTATGCCGGAGGGGAATTAAAACATGGACCTATAGCTCTTATTGAAGATGGAACCGTAGTTATTGCAGGAGCTACTCAGGAGAAACTGATGGAAAAAATGGTAAGCAACATTAGAGAAGTGACTACAAGAGGAGCTAAAGTTTTAGTTCTTACACCAGAGGGAAACAGTGAAATTGAGAAAACAGTAGATTCTGTAATATATCTGCCAAAAGTAATGGATATATTTGCACCGGTGATTTCAGTAATTCCACTGCAACTTTTAGCATATTATATATCCATACAAAAAGGGTGTGATGTGGATAAGCCTAGAAATTTGGCCAAATCCGTTACAGTAGAGTAGATATAAATGGTGGGATATAGATTTAGAACAAAGTCGCATCAAAATTAAATAATAGGTTAATACTAGATTTAAATGTTTAGTATTAAATTGAAGCTGAGTCATAAAAGGCTAGGCATTTTAAGGAAATTGAAATGTTTAGCCTTTTGTTATTTTTTGAAGTGATAAAAAAATAGTAAATAATAATGTACTTTAACATTTCTTTAACATTAGTGTGATATTATTGCACAATATATGATGAAATAGACTTGTAACATTCTTATATTTATGTATAAAAAAGAATGTTTTTATATAGAAAGGTATGAATTTTTATGGTAAATATACTTGTAGTGGAAGATGATGTAAAGCTGAATCAGATTGTATGCACATATTTAAATGATAATGGCTATTATGCAACAGGTTGTTTCAATCCTCGTGAAGCTTATGATTCTATGTATAATAGGTTATATGATTTGATTATTTCAGATATTATGATGCCGGAAATAGATGGGTTTGAGTTTGCCGAGACTGTTAGAAATATCAATCAGACCATACCAATACTGTTTATAACAGCTCGTGATGATATTAAATCAAAACAAAAAGGGTTTCGTGCAGGAATAGATGATTATATGGTAAAACCCATAAATATGGATGAACTTCTTCGACGTGCAAATATTGCCAATGAAAGAAAACTTGTTGTAGGAAGTCTTGTTATGAATGCTGACGAAATAACAGCAGCAGTTAATGGAGAGGAAATTCCTGTTACGGTAAGAGAATTTAATATTCTTTATAAGATGTTATCTTATCCAAAGCATACCTTTGCACGTGCACAGTTGATGGATGAATTTTGGGGAGTGGAAAGCAATACAAGCCTTAGAGCTGTGGATGTATACATAACAAAGCTGCGAGATAAATTTTCCAGGTGCAAGGATTTTAAGATTGTGACTGTTCATGGCCTTGGTTATAAAGCGGTGCTGTCATGAATAAAGAAAAGCATGAAAATAAGGAAAAAGATAACCGGGTTAATACAAAACATATCTCTGCCAGAGGATTTGTGCTGACATACTTTATATTATCAGTTCTGGCTGCTGGTCAAGCTATGATATATAGTGCTTATGTATATATGGAAGCGGTACCAATAGAATATATTTTTGGTATGATGGGATATTGGGCAATAGTTACTCTGATATTTTGTTTGATAACTGCAAGACAGCGTTATATTGCCTATGACAAGCCTATGCGAATACTCAGCAAAGCTGCAAAGGAAGTGGCAGAGGGAGATTATTCTGTCTGGATTCCACCACTTAGAAAAGATGGCAAAAAGGATTATGTTGAAGTAATGTTTGATGACTTTAACAAAATGGTAGAAGAACTTGGAAGCACGGAAATTTTAAAAAGCGATTTTATTGCAAATGTCTCTCATGAGATAAAAACACCTCTTTCTGTCATTCAAAGTTACGCCATGGCACTGCAGAAAGAAGATTTAACTCCTGAAAGGAGAAAAGAATATACAGATACCATCATAACGGCATCCAAAAAGCTTACTACACTGGTAACGAATATTCTGAAACTTAATAAATTGGAAAATCAGGAAATCCATGCGTCAGCAGAGCCTTATGATTTATGCAGACAGCTTTGTGAATGTGCGTTGTCTTTTGAAGAGCTGTGGGAAGAAAAGAATATTACGTTTGAGGCAGATATTGAAGATCGTGCAATCATCTATGCGGATGAAAGCATGTTAGAAATTGTATGGAACAATTTGCTTTCAAATGCACTCAAATTTACAGAGTACGGAGGAACTGTTAAGATGATACAGACTTCAGATTTTGATACGACAACGGTAACTGTTGAGGACAGTGGTTGTGGTATGAATAAAGAGATAATGAATCACATTTTTGATAGATTTTATCAGGGTGATACTTCCCGTTCACAGGAAGGAAATGGCCTTGGACTCGCGCTTTCCAAGAAAGCCATTGAACTAGTAAGTGGCAGCATATCGGTAAAAAGTACGCCAGGTGTTGGTACCACCTTTATTGTGCAATTAAAAGTGGCATGATTCAAATTAATATTTTGTAAATATTTCTCTGACAACTTAAAAACATTTTTCCAGCATAATAAGAACATTAAATGGATCATAGAAAAATATTTACCTGTGAATCCTGATAAAAAATTTTAATTTTAATGCCGCGAGGAAGGGTGTGGCAGATTGAAGGATAAAAATGGGTGAAACTACCAGAAACGGAAATAATTTTATAGGCTATGAGTATAAAGATGTGACGGTAAAATGCGACATGGAGGCATTATATGCAGATAGCTACCGAAATTTCGGTTGGATTCTGGATGGAAGTACTTCTGCTATTCAAGGGATTAATTCAGTGAATTTGAAATTCAAAAGAGACCGTAAAATACGAAACAAAGTGGAATTGACCAGGCTGCAGCGTCAGTTTGAAAGCTGCGCAAAGGAAATTGAGAGGCTGGAAAACTCCAAATCTATAGGAGCCAGCATTACAGCTTACACTATTGGAATTGTTGGAACAGTGTTTATGGCAGGTTCTGTTTTTAGCCATCTGGCAGGCATGCTTTTACTCAGTATCATTTTGGCCGTTCCAGGATTCTTAGGATGGATTTTGCCATATTTTTGTTATGTTAAAATACGAAATCATAAAACAGAGCAGATAAATCCGTTAATTGATAAGCAATACGATATGATTTATAAAATCTGCCAGAAGGCAAATGCGTTATTGCCAAATGGATAATAATGTACTAGAAAATATGTTGAAAGGTTTTTATTTAAAAGGAGAAAATAATTATAAAAAGAGAAAACAAATTTATAGGTTATGAGTACAAGGATGTAATAGTTAAGCATGAAATGGAATCTTTATGGGCAGATGGGTATAAAAACTTTGGATGGAAGTTGGAAAAAAGTAGAACTTAACCAGTTGCAGCTTCAGTTTGAAAACAGTGCAACTGATATAACCTGTATTTTTTTAGAGGATTCTTTGGATGATATTATAAAGGTTATACAGGATAGACAATATACAAGGTATCCTATCTGTACAGATAATAAGGATAATATTATTGGATTCATGCATATTAAAGCTCTGTATAAACAACAGATTCAGGGAGATAAAAATATAAAAGACATTATTCGCAAGGTTAAGTTTGTTCCAAAGTGGATACTTTGGGAGGCTGGATTTATTTGCAGTTAAGTTCATATCCAAAGATCAATGATAAAATTAACTATGGAAATTATGAATTCACTATGCTAAAGTGTAATAAGAAGAGAATAAGTAAGGTTTTAATTGAAAAGCTTAAGTAAATTTTTATTGACATGAACTTAAATTTATAGTAGACTGTTGTTCAAATAGATAAAGGCAATGATAAGATAAAGTAGAGATGGCAAGTATTTCAAAGAGAGTGGGATAGGGATGTGAGCCCATAAATACACATTTCGAAAATCATCTTGAAGCTGTAGGCTGAAATTTAAGTAAGCTGATCCGGTTATGTAAATCGTTATTTAAGTTAAGTAAAAAAATGGGTGGTACCGCGGCAGACATTTCGCCCCAGCGAAATAGGTCTGTTTTTTTATTTGCCATTTATTTTCCTAATATATAAAGAATGTAATAATTTATAGAAAGGATAGAGACTTTAATGAATATTATAGTTTTGGTTAAACAAGTTCCGGATATGGAAAAAGTAAAGTTTGACAGAGAAAAGGGAGTAGTAGATAGAACATCTGCCAGTGCAGAAATCAATCCTTTTGATTTAAATGCCCTGGAAACAGCAGTTCAAATAGCTGAAAATATCGATGCCAGAGTTACTGCTGTAAGTATGGGGCCTCCAAATACAGAAAGTGCGTTAAAAGAATGTATTGCAAGGGGTGCTCATGAAGGAGTGCTTGTAAGTGATAGAAAATTTGGAGGTTCAGATACAAAGGCAACCTCTACAATACTTGCCAGTGCCATTAAAAAGTTGGGAGCCTATGATCTGGTAATCGCTGGAGAAAAGACTGTAGATGGGGATACAGGACAGGTTGGTCCCGAAGTTGCAGAATTTTTAAATATACCTCATGCAAGTTATGTGAGTAAAATTACAGAAATGAATAAGGACAGTATGGAGTTACATTCTGAAATCTGGGAAGGAACTTATTTAAAAAGTATAAAATTTCCATGTCTTATTACAGTTACAAAGGATATCAATCATCCAAGATTGCCTTCTTTTAAAAATAAGATGAAAGCCAGAAAAGCAGAGATTAAGATGTTAAAACTTGAGGATTTAGAAGAATTTTTGAATGAGGATAATGTTGGCTTTAAGGGTTCACCTACAAAAGTAAAGAAAATAGAAATTCCTCAAATAGAAAAAAGACAGGGTAAAATTTATAGGGAGTCAGATACTGCTAAGGCAGAGAATGAATTAATTGATATATTTAAAAAGATTAAGGTTTTGGAGGTATAGTAGTGGGTAAGGAATATAGTGGTATATTGGTATTTGCAGAACAAAAAGATGGACAAATTCATAAAGTCAGTTATGAACTTCTGGGAAAAGCAAGGCAGCTTTCTGATAAATTAAATGCTTCGGTGTACAGTGTTGTCCTAGGAGCAGATGCTATAGAGGCTGAAGAACTTATATATAGGGGAGCAGATAAGGTATTTTATATAAAGGATGATATGTTTAACCTACCAGAAGAAGTAACCTATACAATTAACCTGAAGAATTTAATTGAAGATATCAAACCTGAAATTTTTCTGATTGGTGCCACTACCCTTGGAAGATCACTAGCTCCTAGATTGGCAGCATCCTTAAATACGGGGCTTACAGCAGATTGTACAGGTCTTGAAATTGATGAAGATGGAAAATTGGTTCAGATAAGACCTGCTTTTAGCGAAAATATACTAGCCCATATAAAAACATACACATATCCCCAGATGGCTACAGTGAGATATAAAGAATTTGACGAGGGTATAAGGGATGATAAAAGACAGGGAGATATTTTAAAGGTAGAGGCTTTAAGACCTGAAAATGAACTGGTAAAAGTGATAACACACATTAGATCCCAGGAAATTAATATATCTGATGCAAATGTAGTAGTGGCAGCTGGCAAAGGATTGAAAAAGGCAGAAGATATGGCTATGTTAAAGGAGTTAGCCGATCTATTAGGAGGTGTAGTTGGAGCCAGCAGGGAAATAGTTGAAGAAGGTTTTATATCCAAAGATTTTCAAGTAGGATACAGCGGCAACAGGGTAAAACCTAAATTATATATAGCTTGTGGAATTTCAGGAGCACCACAGCACCTTGCAGGAATGAAAGAATCGGGTTTTATTGTTGCAATCAATACAGATCCTTCAGCTCCTATATTTAATATAGCAGACTATGGAATAGTTGATGATATGTATAAGGTAATACCTGATTTGATCACTAAAATAAAAGAAAGCAGTTTAGAAACTATAAATTGTTAAATAATAAAAAAGAAGGGATAAAAATGAATACAGATTTAATTAAAAATTCACCCGAGAAGGTAGTTGAAAATTTAAAAGCAATTGTAGGAGAAGATTGGGTTACAAGTGATTTATCTAAGATGCAGAGGTATCTTTATGATGAAACTGAATCTTTACTTCGTCCTGAAGCATGTAAAGATTGTGTGGTGGTAAAACCGGCGTCCCCAGAGGAAATATCAAAAATATTAAAATATGCAAACAAGGAATTATTGCCTGTAGTAGTTAGAGGTGGCGGAACAGGAGTAGTTGCAGGAGCCATACCCACGCAGCCAAGTATTATTTTATCCATAGAAAGATTAAACAAAGTTGTGGAATTTGATGAAAAGAATATTATGATTACGCTGGAAGCTGGAGCAACACTGGCACAACTATTAGAAGTATTAAGTAAAAATGGTAAGCTGTTTTTTCCAGTGCATCCAGGAGATGAAGGAGCACAAGTTGGAGGGATGGTGGCAGCAAATGCTGGAGGCACCAGGGCAGTAAAACATGGAATCATGAGAAATCATGTTAAGGCATTGGAAGTGGTTCTTGCTACAGGAGAAATAGTTACACTGGGTGGAAAGTTATTAAAGAATAATATGGGTTATGATTTGCTTCAACTTATGATAGGCGGAGAAGGAACCCTTGGAGTTATTACAAAAGTTACATTGAGATTATATGCTGCAAGTAAATATAATGGAACATTACTGGTTTCATTCAATAGCCAGAGAGAAGCTTGTGATGCAGTACCTGAAATACTACAGGAGGGAATTACACCTCTTGCTATTGAGTATATGGACAGGATCATATGTGAAGAATCAGCCAAGCAGCTTGGAACTAAGTGGCCCGCAGTTAAAGGTTCAGTAGATTTAATGTTTATACTTGATTATGCCAGTGAAGAGGATTTATATTCAAATAGTGAAAAATTAGTAGAAATATGTGAGAGACATAACTCTGTAGACAGCATTATAGCAGAAACTGAAAAAGAGCAGAGACATCTTTTGGAGATAAGAAGTAATGCATATGGTCCCTACAAAAATAATATAGCAGATATTATGGATGTAGCTGTACCACCTTCATCTGTACCTGATTTTTTTGATGATGTAAAAAGATTAACTAAAGAATATGACAATAAAATTGTTTCTCTTGGACATATAGGAGATGGAAATATTCATAATTTTATTATGGGTGATAATGGGAAGCTACCTGCTAATTATGAAGAACTTAAAGAAGCCATATATAAAACTGCTATAAAATATGGAGGAACAATAACTGCAGAACATGGAACTGGAAAACTGAGAAAAAAACATATGCCTCTTCAATTCAGTAAAAAGGAAATTGAAATTATGGAAGGAATTAAGAAAGTATTTGATCCAAATGGCATTTTAAATCAAGGAGATATGGTGGATTGAAGAAAAGTTTAATTAAATAATGAATAATCTTTTAAAAAATGAAAAAATTAAGGTAAAGTTTAGATATTATTCTTGAAAATTCTAAAAATTACATGTAAAATTATGAATATATATTGATAATAGCACACTTATTGAAAAATAAGGTCGCAAAGCTATGGGTCTAAAGAAAAGTTATTTTTCTATGATTGCCAGGTTGCCAAAATTATAATTATAAGACTTTAATATGTGTATTTATACTTTTTTGGTGCCTATGCTATATAGGCACCTTTTAATTTTTGATCAGGATGATAATTATTATTAATACTAATAATAAATTTAAATAAATGAAAGGACAGGTGTATTAAATTATGAAAAAACATGAAATTAATTTGGACAAGGGAAAAAAAGAATTGGATGTAAAAGTATGGGGTATGTATGAAGAGAAAGATGCTGAAAGTTTTATGGAAGAATTCCAAAAAATAGTATCTACTATACAACCTTCTCAGTACATTTTATCTTTTGATTGCAAAGAATTAAAGGTTTCTACCCGGGATATGGTGCCGATGTTGGAAAGCTGCTTTAAGATGTATAAAGATTTGAATTTCAAGAAAGTTATCATAAATGCGGGAAACAATGCAACTTTAAAGATGCAGTTTACAAGAATAGCCAGAAATTCAGGACTTGATGTGGAGATAGTATAATAGCCTATAGAGGAAATTAGGTGGAATCTTATAAACTTATTATTTTTGTTGTTTAAGGAGGGCTAATATGGGTGTAAAATTGAATTGTATTGATATCTGTCATGGTTCTAAAGTTGTTTCAAATGATTTTTATTTAAAGCACTTCGAGAAGCAAGGTAAACATGTAAATCATTTGTTAGAGGATATAATGGGTAGGGATAAAAGATTTATGTTTGACGATGATGAAACAACTTTATCTTTAGCTCTAAAAGTATCAAAATCTGTATTAGTCAAGGCAAACTTGACCGGTAATGACATAGATATGATAATATGTTCCTCTATATTGTCGGAATATATTGCACCTTCAATGTCAATTTTATTACATAAAGAGTTAAATGCAGGAAGAAATGTAATGTGTTTTGATATGAATGCCAATTGTGCTGGTATGACGGTTGCTCTGGAACTCGCATCAAATTATTTAATAGCATCAAATCGAGCAAAAAAAGCCTTGTTGTGGGTTATGATGATATGCATTCCTTGGTTGCTCCTAATAATGAACTTTGTTATGGCAATTATGGACATGCTGCTTGTGCAGTAGTTCTAGAAAAAGTAAATGAAAATTGTGGGATACTTGATGCGGAATATTATATAAACACAGAAGAAAGTGAAAATATTATGTGTCCACGGAATGGATTTTCCAGTTTTTTTAAATCAAAAAATGTAGATGAATTTCGTTTCAAATGGCTTCCTTTTGATGGAGGGGCATGCGTTTATCCTGCAGCTGAAATTATGACTAGAATGTTAAAGAAGAAAGGATTAACAGAAGATAATATTAGTATGTTTTGTTTTTCACAATTTGCATTTGCAAATATAGAGCATATAAGGGAGCTTATGAATATAGATGAGGACAAGAGTATCTACGTAGGAGATAGATATGGATATACTAGTACAAGCAGTCCTTTTATAGCATTATATGAAGCTATAGAACAAGGAAAAGTTAAAAGAGGAGATTATGTAGTGTTCTGGACCATTGGCAGCGGTTCTCAAAGTATAGTTATGCTTTATAAATATTAAAAATATATAAATTTATTAAATTCTTCTAAGATTCAGGTAGAGTTTACTATAGATAATATTTTTTATCTGAATCCTAGAAGAATTTTAAAGAATTTTAAAGGAACGTAGCAATGTGGATATCTCAACTTTGAAGAATGTAAAAATGTTGGCAGTAGCAGTTTGGGTATAAAAATGATGTACTACTATTCTAATGTCTTATTGAACTTAATCATTGTTAAACCTATAATTATAATAATTAACAGGCTTAAAGATACTATGGGACCTATAATATATGACAAACTCACTCCTTTTACTATTATAGCCCTTAGAATTTGAAGAAAATAAGTTAGTGGCAGAGCACAGCTTATGAGATAGATTATTTTAGGCATGGCTTCTCTTGGGAACATGAACCCCGACAGCAGCACACTTGGAAGTAAAAGTGCCAAAGAAGCCTGCATTGCCTGTAGTTGAGTTTTGGCAACAGTAGAAATAAACATACCTATGGCTAGAGAGCATATTAAAAATAAGGTTCCAAGTACCATAAATAGTATCACACTTCCTTTTATAACTATACCAAACAGCAAATTACCTAAAATCAATACAGTCACCATATTTAAAAAGCCAATTATTGTGTATGGCACCAATTTCCCCATTATGAGTTCAAAGGGAGTAATAGGTGTCATAATAAGCTGTTCAATAGTACCTTTTTCACGTTCACGTACCATTGCAAAGGAAGTCAATATAATGGTGATGTTTTGAAGAATTAATCCCATAACACCAGGTACGTTGAATTTACTGCTTTCCAGGGTAGGGTTATAAAGTAGTAGAGGTTTTATATTTATTCCTGCACTTGTTGGTATATTACTTTCAGATTTTTTTAGTTCTACTTTTTTTATTTTAGTGGAATAGTTATTTCCTATAAGCATGGAATAAGACATGGCAGTTCTTGCTATAGTAGGATCAGAGCCATCTACCAACACTTGAACACTGGCTGTTTCATTTCTATTTAATTTCTTAGAATAGTCAGATGGTATTACAATTCCTACTTTTACTTTTCCCATGTCAATATATTTTTCTACCTCATTATATGAATCTGCGGAACCATAAAGTTTGAAATAATATGAATTTATAAATGCATTTACAAGTTGTCTGCTTTCTAAAGTTTTACTGCCGTCATATATCATGAGATTTACGTTATTTACATCTGTATTTGCTGCAAATCCAAATAAAAGCAGCATCATTATTGGCATTATAAGGGCTATAATAAGGCTTGGTTTATCTCTTTTTATATGGATAAATTCCTTTTTTGTAACTGTGATTAGTCTTTTAAGTTTCAATTTTTATGCCCTCCTTTTTCATTTTTTATTTGTTTCAATTGGGTAAAGGAGGACACTACTTCTCTATTTGAAAGTTCTTTAACGTATTTAATAAATATATCCTCTAAGTTTTCTATATTATTTTTTTTGTATAAATTTTCAGGGGTATCTATGGTTATAAGTTTACTGTTAAATATAAAACCTATTATATCGCAGATAGAGGCTTCATCCATGTAATGGGTGGTTACTAGTACGGTGATTCCATCTGATACCAGATTACTTATTGTATACCAGAATTCTCTTCTTGAAACCGGGTCCACTCCTGCAGTGGGTTCATCTAAAATTAACAGGCTGGGGTTGTGTATTAGGGAACATCCTAGTGCCAATCTCTGTTTCCATCCCCCGGAAAGTGTTCCTGCCAGGTTTTTTTCTTTTCCTGTAAGATTTGCCATGTGAATAAGTTCTTTTTTTCTTATATCAAGCTTTTCTCTGGGGAGCATATATATGTTTCCATAAAAATCTAGATTTTCCTCTACGGTAAGATCTTCATAAAGGCTGAATTTTTGAGACATATATCCTATATTCTGTTTTATCTTTTCAGAATCTTTAATAAGATCATATCCTAAAACTGAACCTTCTCCTGAAGTAGGTTTTAAAACCCCACATATCATCCTTATAGTTGTGGATTTTCCAGAGCCATTTGGACCCAAAAGACCAAATATTTTTCCCTTTGGAATACAAAAGGACAGATTATCCACAGCTGTAAAATCCCCAAATTTTTTTGTAAGATTGTTGATAGAAATTGCATAATCCATAGTAATTCTCCTTTATTTCAGAGTAACATCTAAAAGCATGCCTGATTTCACAGCCTCGAGATTATCTGATATTTTTATTTTTACTTCATATACAAGTTTCATTCTATCTTCCTTGGTCACAATATTCATAGGTGTAAATTCTGCTTCTTTGGATATATAGCATACTTTTCCCTTTATAACTTTATCTTTTATAAAGTCACTTTTCATAGTAACTTTTTTGTTAAGTTTTACATATGGAAGTATTTTTTCAGGAACATATATTTTTATATACATATTATTGCTGTCAAGGAGGGTTATAATTGGGGAACCTAAAGATACATATTCTCCTTTTTTAAAATTAACTGTTTCTACAATTCCATCTGATGAAGCTTTTATATTACTTTTCTCCAAAGCAATTTTAGATAGTGCTATATTCTGCTCAGCTTGATCAATACCATACTTGGCTGTGGCCTCATCTCTGGCTGTAGCACTATTAACTAAAAGAGTAAGTTTATCAGTGGCAGCTGCCAGTTGGGCTTTATAGCTTTTAAGCTGAGCATTTGCAGATGATAAGGCACTTTTTGCATTATTTAGGGCTGTTTGGGCATTATCCAAATCATTTTTGTATTTGTCTAAACTTTCATTAGATTCATATCCTTTTTCATTAAGAGTTAAATGGTCATCATATATTTTCTTCTTATAATCATAGTTAGTCTGGGCGTTATTAAGATTATTCTGGGAAGTTTCAAGGGCAGCTTCCCCTTGTGTTACCAGAGATTCGCTTTGTTTTACCAGCTCTTTTTGTGCATTTATTTCTTCGACTCTGGTGCCGTCGTTGACTTTCCCCAGTTCATTTTCTGCATTTTCAAGTGAAATATTAGCCTGATTCACATTAATTGTATTTTCATCTGAATCTAGTACTGCTATTATATCTCCAGATTTAACTTTAGTACCTTCTTCCACTTTGATATCCTTTATTTTCCCTGATATTTCGCTACTGGCATTTAATTCATCTGCTTCTACAGTGCCTGAAAACTGAAATTCATTGGAGCTTTTATCCATAGTATTTTTAATAATAAAAAATGTTGATAGGCCTATTAAAATTACAGTAAAAATAATAACTGGTTTCATGTTTTTTAATTTGTTTTTCACGGACCTGCCTCCCCTTCTTATTTTTGTTTAATACCATTGAGCAAAATATCCATTAATTTATCTATTTCTTTTTTGTCTCCTTCTCCTGCAAAATATTCAGGAAAAACACTACTCAAGAATATGTAACCTCCTATAATGCTTACTATACTTCGTAATATCAAAGAAGAATCAATATTCCGTAGCTCATTTTTCTTAACATATTCATTTATAAATTTTTCAACTACAGGAAAAGCTTTAGATATTATTTGTTCTTTAAGTACACTTAAAAGTTCCGGATGATAGGATGCCTCCACTAGAACAGTTTTAATCAGTGGAAGATTTTTTTTCACAAGTTCTATTCTATCTGCCATAAGTTCTTTTAAAACTTCACCTATGGGTTTATCCTCACTGCTTTCCATTATTTTTATTGCAGATTCCAGTACAAGTGGTTTCATAAATTTTGTGGCAAAAGGAATTATAAGTCCCATAAGTAGATCTTTTTTTGTCTTGTAATATCTAAATATTGTTCCTTCAGCCACAGATGCCTCTCTTGCAATCTCACTGGTTCTGCTGTTTCCATAGCCATTTTGAGAAAATACTTTAATAGCCGCATTGAGAATTTGCCATTGTCTTTCTGTGAATTCTTTATCGCTTAAATTGTTATCATTTAAAAAATCTTCAAAAAGTTTTTCATAATTGTCATCTGAAAAATTCATATTATACCTCCATGTAAATAAATGAGTAAGTACTCACTTACAATGTACTACTTTTTAATATTGTTGTCAATTAGGTTTTTATCCGAAGGCTACCATTGCTAACACCCCCATATTCTTCAAAGTGGGGGATAAGCACTGCTACGCCCCTGGATAAGTTCTTCCCCTAAAGGATAAGGTATTCTAAGTGCTAAAGACACTAAGAATACTGTTAATAAGGTTCAGATGGAGAAAGGTATTCCTTATAAGCAAACTCCACCTGAGCCTAAGAATCACTTGATAGGGAAAAAATATTATTCTATAAGCGTAAGTTTACGCATATTTTTAGAAAAGTTTATGGTATTATTTATGATAGAGTTAAACACTGTGAATATAAGAAGGCTTAATTTATGAAGATTTGGAAGAGAAATTTGATAGTTTGTTGGTTTGGTATGTTTGTAACATTAATAGGGATGAGCCAGATAGCTCCTGTGATGCCCCTTTACATTAAGTATCTTAGAATCCATGATACAAATTCTATTGAGCAGCTTTCAGGAATTGCTTTTGGTGTTACCTTTGTAGTTTCTGCTGTTTTTTCGCCAATTTGGGGTGAAGCCGCAGACAAATATGGAAGAAAGTTAATGCTTTTGAGAGCCAGTTTGGGAATGTCAATTGTAATATTTTGCATGGGATTTTCACATAATGGTTATCAACTTATAGTGCTACGGCTGCTTCAGGGGGTTATTACAGGGTATAGTACAGCTTGTATTACATTAATTGCTACCCAGACTGAAAGGGAACATGTAGGCTTTGCTCTTGGAACACTTTCTACAGCTTCTGTATCGGGTTCACTTATAGGACCTACCATTGGAGGATATCTAGAAGAGGTTCTGGGACTGCAAAGTGTATTTTTTGTAACTGGAACTCTTATGATGATTGTATTTATAACCACAGCCGTATTTGTTAAAGAGAATTTTATACCTTCAGAAAAAAGGGTGCTTAATATTAAAGAAGCATAATTTGATAGTAATTATGTTTGTAACATCTTTTATTTTGCAATTGGCTCTTTATTCCATAGAACCTATTGTAACGGTGTATGTTACTAAGCTTGCCCATTCTTCTGAACATGTGGCACTGATTTCAGGGCTTATATTTTCAGCATCAGGATTAGCCAGCATAATAGCGGCACCAAGACTTGGAAAATTTTCAGACAGAATTGGAGCTAGAAAAGTTATTCTTATAGCACTTATTGCAGCGGGAATTGTATTTATACCTCAAGCCTTTGTAAAAAATCCATGGCAGCTTATGCTGCTCAGATTTATTTTAGGACTTGCAACTGCAGGATTGACTCCTTCAGTTAATGTAATAGTTAGAAAGATTAGCCCGGAGCATTTGATAGGAAGAATATTTGGATTTAGTATATCGGCACAGTATCTTGGTACTTTCAGCGGTTCAATACTAGGTGGCCAGATAGCATCACGATTTGGAATCCGCAGTGTATTTATTGTTACAGGTAGCCTGCTTCTGGCAAATCTTTTTGGGTATATAAAGCTTTGACTTACGGACAGTTATTTGGATAAATAATAAATAATTTACACAGAAATTACATTTAGGAATATAAATACATGTAGTATAATTTCATTAATAACCTAAAAAGTGTATATATTAATATAAATGAAGTTTATGTAAATTAGTATAGGTATACTTGTCCTTTAATTTAAGGTAGATATTTCATTTTTAACCATAGAATATACTGCTTCTCCATACTATATATCATAAAGCACAAAATTAAATTTAAGTCTATACTTTTTTCTACTAGAATCATAACATCTGTTAAACCATGTCAATCCACTTCTAAACAGACTGTATATTCTAGTTACTTTATTTTTTATTTTCTTGGTTGCACCTATAATTCTGCTTTTCTTATTTTTAGAACAATCTGCCCCTAATATTATTATCCACGTATATGCTATACTTAAGCATAGATATAGATTCTTTAAATAAACAATATTTTCTGTCCATGTACCTTCCACATGAAATCCATTAGATTTTAAATCTCTAAACATTTCTTCTATTATGAATCTCTTTTTATATTCTCTCAAGGCTTTTTTACTGTCCATATTAGTTGCCAGATACCAGGTATCTTCTGACCCTTCTGCCTTACATACTGCTATATTACATTCATATTCTTCAGCACTCAAAAAAACTCCGTTAAATTTCCTTACGACTTTTTTCATAGGGGTTATATCTCTTAAATACTTAATTTCCTTTTTACCCTCTATTTTTACAAGCATATCATTAGTACATCTAATACAATATTTAAAGCCAAGTGAGTCTATGAATCTAAATAAATCTATACTTTTAAAACCCCTGTCTGCAAGAACTATAATCTCATAATCATAAGGGGCAAATATCTCCTTGAGTTCACTTAATCCCTGTTTTATGTGTTCAAAACTCTTATTGCCTTTTTCACCATACCTAAATATTTTATACCATATGGGAATTGATCTCTTACCTACTTTTAATGAAAATTTTAATATTAAGAATCTGTTATCAATAGTCGTATGGTCAAATATTATAATTACTTTATTGCTGCTGCTTAACTTTATATATTTTTTTAGTACTTCTTCAATAAAAAGGCTGTATAAATACTCTGGGTCTATTGATGAACTTGTAAAAAATCTATATATTCTTTTTATTTTACTTTCTTCAGTTGCTCCCGTGAAATCATCTTTTAGCTTTTCAAAAATATCTGAGATTACAACTGATTTTGATAATATAATCCCTATTATTATATAAACTAGGTTCTTCAATCTTTTAGCAGTTATGGGTAATATTTTGTATAGTATTTTTTCTAATTCTGATGTAATATATTCTTGGTTGTTTATCATAGCCAGCTCTCCTTTTTTATAAGTTGCTATAAATTTAACTTATATTTTAGAGCTTGGCTATATTTTTTTATACTTTTCCATTGGTAACTTATTTAACTTTTGCATAATCTTCTTTTTCTATCCTAATAGCACCTTTTTACTGTCCGTAGGTCAGATATAAAGCTGCATATAGAAAGTTGAAAGCGTTTGTTTAGTTTTATATTATTGAAACCATAATAGGGCAAACGCATATAAAATTTTATGGGTTAGCCCTTAGTTACATGTTTTGTGTATTTGTATATTAATACCTATAAATAGTTGTATTTTGTAATTTAAAACTCTTCTAAAGTTAGAAGCTAAAATTTCTAATTTTAAATTCTTTACAACGAGCCTTCATGCATATGATTTAAAGCCAGTGTGCAAAGCAGGCAAGATATATACTAGTTTTGATGATAAAAATATCATATGCATCCTCATTGTAAAGAACAAGCCTAAGGTTTAAGATTGGAAATTTTCACTGAATGGAGTGGTCTAATTTTAATTATATTTTGACCTAAAATTAATTGCAGAATACAGTATTATATAAAACGAATTAATTTTTATATATTTACTTTTTATATAAAAATTTATATAAAATAACGTGAGTTCGATGGAAAAATTTTAAGGTATAAAAAATCCCTCCTTTGTTTTATTATTGTAAGTGACGAAACAAACAAAATAAAAAAGGATGGGATTATATGCAAGATTTATTGATAGCAATATTCTATGATGTAGACAATTATTGTATCGGACTTGAAAATTACTGTAAAAGTTATTTCCTAACCGATAATTCTGACAGTAAATTTATAATGATTAAAAGTAAAACTTTATAATTAAGTGAAGTTATGACAATTACAATATATTTTCACTTATCAGGTTATAGAACCTTTAAAACCTATTATAAAGAACATGTTTCTACTTGTACTTAAACCTTATTTTCCCAAGCTTGTGAGCTATAATAGATTTGTTGAGTTAATGCAGGAAGCATTAATTCCATTACTATTATACATGGTAAAATTTAGGACTGACAAGTGCACAGGAATTTCCGTCACTGTCAAAAAGTTTTAGGTAAAAATATTTACATAAATCCCATATTCTAAACATACTATTTTCAACGTTTTTAAAGCTTTGTTAATAGAATGTTATCTTTTTCGTTATAATTATTTTTTGTATATTTAATATACAGTTTAACTAAAGCAACACAACTATAAGGCTTTACACATGTTTTTTCCATTATATTATAAATGTATAATAAATTTTACCTAAAAATATTTTACTGTAACGAATTCCCTTTATAGATTCTACAGCATTAGATGTATGTAATAACAGGAGAATTTATTTGCATAAGGTTTTTAAAGAAATTGCGAAACTCGGCAGAAGTTCAACAGGATGGTTTTACGGATTTAAACTTCATCTTGTGGTTAATGATGTGAGAGAGAAATTCTTTCTTTTCATTTAACCCCTGGAAATGTAGATAATAGAGAAACCAATACTATTCAGAATCTAACGAAAAATTTGTTTGGAAAACTGTTTGGTGATAGAGGCTATCTCTCTCAAAAGATATTTGATATTTTGTATCCTAAAGGCATACAGGTAATAACAAAGATTAAGAAAAATATGAAAAACAAGCTTGTGCCGATGGAAGATAAAATTCTTTTAAGGAAGAGAGCCATTATTGAAACCATAAATGATCATCTGAAAAACATATGCCAGATAGAACACAGCAATCATAGAAGCTTTGTTAATTTTATGGTAAATGTTGTTGCAGGTTTAGCTGCATATAGCTTTCTTCCTAAGAAATCATCTTTAAAAATAGATAAACGCATTGCTTTAATATAAGTGGAAAATTAAGCCATGTGTTTACAGGACTACTTTTTTGTGTTTTTATTAGGAAAGTTTATCCATATTAGTGATTATATTTTCGAACTCACGTTAATTTAGCTTAATGGATGTGTTGCCATATTCCCTTATAACACATATTATCATATGTTTCCTTTACCAAAATTAGATAGTCTATTTACATGCCTTTACAATATAGTAAATTTACATTATTTCTAATTAAATCCTGACATAATAATGCATACTTTTTAGCTTGTGAGAAATTATTTTGATCCAAGTAGATATTTAATAGTTTATTATATATTAAAATAATATCTAAACTATCGGTATTTTGTAGTAAAACAGCAATTTTTAAATATATCTTTTCTAAGTTATTATTATCGTTTAGAGCATTATATACATTTGCAAGCATATAGTTTCCTTTTACTAAATATTGAATATCATTATACATTTCAGCGTATTTTAATCCTAATTCTAATGTTTTAATAGCTTCAGTATATAATTTTTCATGTAATAAAATATTTGATTTTTCTATAAGTGTATGTGATAAATTAAATTTATCTAGCTTAGTCCTAAGTTCTATAGCCATATCAAAATATTTAATACTTTTGTTAAACTCATTTTTATAAAAGTAAGCTAATCCTAAATTATTATAAATAATACCTAATAACGGACTTTCAAAGTTTTGAATTTCGCTAATCAAAGACTTATATATAACTATAGCTCTATCAAATCTTTCTTCAATTTCATCACAGTTAGCCCTTAAAATATTAGCATTAATGTAATAATTTGAATTTTTACTTTTGTTATATTTATTAAATTCATATAAATAATTATTTATATGAATTTTAGCTGAATTTATATCATATAACTTTATATAACATTCAGCTATATGATATAAAGAAATTGTTCTAATTTTGTTATTATCATAAAGTATTGAATAATAACGTGAAAGATTAAAATAAGTTAAAGCTTCTTTATATTGTAGTAAATAAGTTTTGCAAAGACCACTTTTCCAATAAAGATATGGTATATCTTCATTTTTTTTTATTTCTTTATAAACATCTATGGAGTTAATGTATTTAATAAAAGATTCTATAAAACTTTTGTTATCAAAGTATAAATCCCCCATAGCTTTATATGCTATAGCTTTAACTTCTAACAAGTTAAATTTATCTGATATCTGAAGAACTTCGCTAATAACATTATTTATATTATTGTTTTTAAGTTTTTGCAAACAATATATATTAGCATCTTCATATTGATGCCTTAGTAAATAGTCTATATCTATGTTCAAATCAATTCCTAACTTTTTAGCTTTTTTATTAAATTTTCCCATTATGGTATTGGCAGTATCATATGTTAAGTTTCTTTTTCCAGTTTCTATCATACTTATAAGTGGTCTTGTTATATTTTCTGAAACCAAATCTTGTTGATTCATATTTAGCTTTATTCTTATATTCCTAATTTTTTGTCCAGGAGTTAAAAATTCCATAATTAATATCACCTTAACTTTTTATTTGAGTTGATTTTGGAATCTTGTAAAAGCGAATAAGGCAAAAGAATCTTGGCATGAAAAACCATACAAAACAATTCATATAATTTTAAAAAGTAATATTTGTTTTGTGCAGATCTATGATAATGATTACATACCAAAAGTCCCTTGCTCATAAAAATTATCATTAAAAAACTTTTTAATATTATATATAAAAGTTGTAATTATAATGAAAAATATCAATGTGAAATTTATGTGATTTGTAAGACTCACAAGATTTAATGTTCAATCTTTATTTATTATATCACTTAAATAATATAAGTAAATAAAATGTAGAAATAAATAATATAAATAAATAAAATGTAAAAATCGGTTGATTAAAAACAGTTGATCAAAAATGTAACAACATATATAATGAAATTGTTACATTGATTTTAATATATACTAAATATAATGCAATCTAGGTAATTATACTATAATTGAATTAAATGCAAGGAGGTAATAAAATGAATGATAAATATAAACTTGGCACACAAATAAAGAGTTGGATGGATGGACAAGCTTATGATATAACCTTTATAGTTACAGAAGATTGTAATCTTAGATGTAAATATTGTTATGAGATACATAAAAATAATAAGAAAAGTATGCCATTCTCTGTTGCAAAAAAAGCTGTAGATTATATTATAGAAAATTCAAATATATTTAAAAGTCAAGCTGTCATTTGGAATTTTATAGGTGGAGAACCATTATTAGAGATTGATGTAATTGATAAAATAGCAGATTATATTAAAATGAAAACTTTTAAGGAAAACCATCCTTGGGCTTATATGTATAGATTTTGTATATCAACTAATGGTATTTTATACAATAATGATAAAGTGCAGCAGTTCCTAAAAAAGAATCCTAATAAAGTTAGTATAGGAATTTCAATTGATGGTACTAAAACTAAACATGATCTACAGAGAGTATATAAAGATGGACATGGTTCATATGATGATGTTGTTAAAAATATACCTTTATGGTTAAGTCAATTCCCTAATAACGCACAAACAAAAGTAACTATAGGCAGTAGTGATTTAAAATATGTAAAAGATAGCATAATTCATTTATGGAATTTAGGTATAAAAGATGTTCCTGCTAACGTTGTATTTGAAGACGTTTGGAAGGACGGAGATGATTTGATTTTTGAGGAGCAACTAAAACAATTGGCTGATTACATAATAGATAATAAGTTATGGAATTATTATAATACTTCGTTATTCGATGAAAGTATTGGTCGTCCTTATAACAAAGAAGATCTAAATCGAAATAATTGTGGAGCAGGTCTAATGCTTTCTATAGATCCATATGGAAATTTATATCCTTGCTTAAGGTACTCTGACTTTTGCATGGAAAATAATGAAGGCTATACAATTGGGAATATAAACGATGGAATTGATTTTGATAAAGTAAGGCCTTTCATAGGAGTGACTACTAAGACACAAAGTGATAATGAATGTATAGATTGTGAAATTGCAAAAGGGTGTGGTTGGTGTCAAGGGTTTAATTATGATAGTTCGGAAATTCCTACAAACTATAAAAGAGCAAAATTTATATGTAAAATGCATAAAGCAAGATGTAGGGCTAATGATTATTATTGGGATAAATTAAGAGAAACATTCGCCATAGAACGAAATCATAAATTAGATAAAAGGAATTATTTATTTTTTATAATGGATGACAACTGTGTAGAATATTGTGATTATGATTCTATGAAAATTTCGAGAAAGATGCCAGTGGACATTATTAAAAATGGAATAAAATTTTGCGAGGATAATTTTTATATGCCAATAATTTTACATTCTAAGAATAATGATAATATCATGGATATAAATGATTTTTCATATATAAATAGAATTGAAATATATGAAAATAATACTACAATAAGAAATAACAATTGCAAAAAAATACAGGTAATTGATGAAGAAAATATTGCTTTTAATTTAAATTCTAATAGTAATATAGATATATGTATTTTAAATGTGTCCCAATTTAAATTAGATACTTTACATACTTTAGTTGAAAAGGCATTTAAGAATTATTATAGAATAAATTTAAATTTAAAAATAAAATCTAAGGATATTGATTACAAATTATATAGAGGTGAATTAGAAAAAGTATCAGATATTATTTTGGATTATTACAGGAATGGACAGCCTAAAGAGTTTAATAAATTAACAGATATTATTTTATTAGATTTAATGGATAATTGCAATGCTGGAAGTCATACTTTTGCATTGGCACCAAATGGAAAAATATATGTCTGTCCTAAATTTTATTTTGATAATAAGCAAAGTTATATAGGAGATTTAGAAAATGGCGTTAATATTAAAGAACCTAATTTGTTTAAATTAGATTCTGCACCTATATGTAAGGGATGTGATATGTTTAATTGCAATAGATGCATATATTTGAATAAAAAATTAACTAATGAATTTAATACACCTTCTTCAATGCAATGTAAACTATCTATGATTGAAAAATCTATTGCTGTAAGTCTATTGAATAAGATAAATCCAAACAGTTATACATTAGAACATTATAATAAACTTCACGATTCAAACATTAATGATCCTATTCAAAAACTTTTTGCTACTAAAAATATTAATCCGTACAATATAAAAGCATTTTTATAAATAATAATTTGGAGGAATAAATAGATGGGAAAGAAGCTGTTGGTAAATATTACAGAAGAAGAAAGAAATGAAATAGTAATACATTTTGAAAAGATTAATTCATTAAAATCATTATTAATTACATTAACTCAATCACAACTGGATATTGATGAAAATAATTGGTTTTATAATAAGTTAAGAAGTGACTTTTCAAGTGCAACAAAATCCTATGATTTATGGTGGACTAATATATTAAAAAAATATGATATAGCTTATGATCCTTCAAAATTAAATGTAGATTTTGATAAACAAGGTATCTATTATGATGCTTAAGAACTTAACAGTAAACTTTTAAGAATTAGAAGGAGGTGAAAAAATGAAACTTGATAAAAAACAAGATGTATATTCAGGTGAAAACAATGCTTCATTATCAGGATGTGTTTGTTCTGGAAGTTGTTATGGACCTTGTAGCGGATATTGTGGATTACCTTGTACAAATACATGCACATTAACTTGTACTGGACAGTGTTTAGGATGTAAATATAGTTGTTTATCTTATGCTACGTAATTATTTAATAATATAGGTAATTGCGAAACTCACTGGTAAAAATCAATAAAAGATGACTAGAAGTTTCAAAAATGCAATTAGAAGATTAAAGGCAAATTTTTACGATTTGGAATAGTTAAATTGAAAAAAATGGTGCAAGAAATAGAACTATGCTTAATTGAAAATTTAAGTATAGCTAATATCTACGCAATCAATGGTTTTAGCCTTCGAATATATCATACTTGTGTATTTTATTGGATATAACAACCGTTATTAGCTGAGTTATACCTGCAAAGAAGCAAGTCAGCATGAAGAGTTTTTTCATTATGTGTTCTGCGGCCAGCAATACAGTAACTATGTTTAAATTAATCAATGCTTTTTTCTACAGCAGAACGAATTCTATAGGTATAATTTCATTCTTCAGAACCACGAGTGGTTCTAGGATATGCACGCAGATTCTTTCCAGGATAAATGTAGAACATTCTGCCACAAGATGATTTCGTGCATGGGTTTTCACATAAAGTTACTCGTCGACTTTTTTAGTCTCTTTATTGTAGATCCATTTCATTTTAGGACAGACGAATTTCATTGTTGGAATTCCTGAACGTAAGTGTGTTTTGCTTCCTTCTCGTTTCATGGGTAGTGAATGGTCATGAGGGCAGCAGGGAATACCATCTTCGTTTAAAGGACAATCAGATTCTTCTGATGCAAGCTTAGTTTTTAGAGGTATGTATGTTTTTTCAGACTTTAATTCCTGCAAAAGGTAGCGATAAATTTCAATGCTGTCAAAGGCTGCATCACCTAAAAAGGTTTTTGGATTTATCAAAGGATGTTTTTCAAGAAAATCCTTAAGAACAGGTATAAATGCTTTAGCATCAGCAAGAGACTTATCCTCATCAGGTGAATCAGATTTTTTCTCAATAACAATATCTGGATGAGTCTCAAGAAAATTTTTATTGTAAAACGAAATGTTTCTTACAATGCCAAGACCGTTGGTTATAATACCAAATTAAAAGAATAGCAGAAATACCCGTTAATGTACATTTGCTGAATGGCTAGGTTAGCTGCAGCATGTGAAGGCATAGAACCATAGGCAGCTTTATAAGGATCATAAGAATCATCCAAACCATGTACCTTCTTAAAAGCTTTAAGTTGTTTTATGATGCGGTTAGCGTATTTAGGATTATTTTCAGTGACGAAAGCTTCAATACCAGAAGTATTAAAAATAGTCATAGAAGCAAGTTTTGCATCAATTTGTTGGCATATCGGTTCGGTGATATCAACCAGATAATCGAACATGTATTGTAAGTCCAAAAGGAAGTCTTGTTTAAAACGAGTAAACTTAGAAGCATCAGGAACTTTAAGAAAACCGCAGAAATCCCTTAACTCTTGAGAATACTTAAGAAAAATGATTAAAAGAGAGTCTATAGGGATAGAAAAAATATGTTGCAAAATCAAAGCACGAATCATGGCATAAAGCTTATATTTACGAGGCCTTCTGGTGGAAGCGTAAAAATGATTTATGAAAGAAACAGGAACCAAATCATCAAGATCAATACTATTTTCAAGTAAAGAAAGAAACTGACATTTGTTGCTTTCAAATTTTTCTTTGCAATCAGAATAAACATCTGCCAAAGAAAGCTGTTTATATGATATCATGTATATGTAACTCCTTTCCGAGGAAATGGTGATTTTGTTTCTTGTCAATTCAATTTTACCATAAATCAGTGAGGAGCTATTTTATTTTGTAACAAAAAATATCCCGCATTTATGCGGATTGCGGCGTTTCACAAACGCCTAATTAATAATAAAATGAAAGGAGAAATTTTATGAAATTAGATGTAAAAAAGGATTTACAAAACAAATCACAGGATATTAATCCTTTGATTTTTTGTGGTAGTGGTTGTGTTATAGGTTGCTCAAACTCATGTACTTCATGTGAAGGTCACTGTTTGGGACCATGTGAAGGATGTCGAGCACTTAAGTGGTAATTAGTAATTTATAAATAAAAAATTTGTAATATATTATGCTAACTACTTATTGGGAGTAAACCAATAACTAATAGAGTCAATCTATAATAGTGCATTTTTAATTGAGTATTTTACAAGTTTAAAATTATTCAATCACTTTTGTACTATTATAGAGTTAATATATATATTTGATATTATATGATAAAAAATTAGCTCCCCAATACATAACATCTCCTAATATGTTAATTTAATGTGAGTTTGACGGAAGTTTATGTGATGAACTGTGTAATATCAATGCTATAAGATTACATTATTTTAAAGTATGCCATATAATTTAAAATAACAAATAGCTAACTTCCAAATGGGAAGGTTAGCATATATATGCACACAATTTATGTAACTTACTCTTTAATCCTCTTTCAGGCAATAAAAATAAGAATTCACCTGCTGTATTAATTCTGTAAAAGCACTAAAAAGTGTATTATGTGTAATATTAGCACGTATATTTTTTTACAAATGTTCTACAGCATTTAGTTCAGAGCAGTATAGGGGTAAGTAGAAAAATTCAATGTTCTTTAATTTTTCTAAGTATTTGTTTATACTTTTAAAATGATGGTGCTTTATATTGTCAGCAATGATTATCACTTTTTTATTGGAATAATCTTTAGATACTGTATAAAAAAAATACTTGAAGTTTTCGGTATTTCCTTTGTCACTCAACTGTTGTGATAAATCACCAGTTTTAGGGTTAACAGTTCCAACTGATCCCAATTTATTATACCCATAGAGGTATCTTCTAACGTTGAGCTAGATTGATGAACCAGTTTAGTTACTTTTATATTTGAGTAGCCTTCAAAAAAGTATAGAATTACAAGTAGTCTAATTTTCATTCTTACATCCTTTTCAGTTTTATATAATTGTTTTAACATAGCATAAGAACTATGTTAAATATTAACTTCAAGCTTTTTGTTCATAGTAAATATCATCTCCAAAACTGTATTTTTTTAGTGTGTGAATTTTGGAGAATTTTTAGTGGCTACCTAATAATGAGATTTATATAAAAAACAAAAATATAAAACTATTGTTTACATAATTATAAGAATAGTATAGTCTACAGTCTTTCAAGTGCTGGAAATACTAAGGTTTTTCATCGAACTCACGTTAATTTAATATTTTGAAAGGAATTATTAATAATGTTTTTATACAATTTAATTATTTCAATAAAACATAGCTACATGTATTCTAGTAAATATAAGTTTCAGTTGTTAATTTTATATACTATAGCTATTATATCTGATGTAATAACTTTATTACCACTATATTTATTTGGTAAAAGTGTAGATTATGTTATTTGTAAAAATCTAGTGTACATAAAAAAAATAATAATATTTATGATAATAATTTTTTTTGTAAATTCAATTTTAAGTTCAATTGAAACGTATCTTTCTGCTAAGTTAAATAATAAAATTACATATGATATAAAAACTAAATTGTTTAATAAAATTATGAGTACAACTATGTCTGAGTATCAAAAACTAAAAATTGGTGAATATGTTTCTAGGATTGAAGGAGATGCATCGGTTATTTGTAAATTTATTATAAATGATTTGTCAGATTTTATTATATATATTATAGATATAGTTGTTTCCTTATACTTTATACTAAAAATATCATTGAAATTATCATTAATAGCAATAATGATAATCCCAATTAATTTTCTATTCATGTTTTTTTTGGGAAAGAGTATCGATACTAATACACGAAAAGGCAAAAAAATTGCTGATTCATATTTTGCTTATTTAAACGAAGTATTAAATTCTTATAAGGAAATAAAGTGTTTGAATATTTTACAAAATGTTATGAATAGATATTCATCATTCTTAAATGAATCAATAAAAAATACATTTATTATTAAAATGATAACATTAATCTATAATCTTGTTAATCAGTTTATTGCATCAATTTCTCAATGGATGATACTTTTTTATGCATCTATCCTTATAATTGGTAATAAACTAACAGTTGGATCTTACGTTGCTTTTAACAGCTATTTAGGTAAATTTGTAAATTCAATTTATAAATTCTCAGATTTTCATATAAGTATGAAAACATTAAAAGTTTCTATGGAAAGAGTTGAATATATAAATTCTCTAAGCTATGAACAACCTGTTGAAAAAATGGATAATATATTATTTAAAAGAGGAAGCATTATTATAAACAATATAAATTTCAAATATGATGATAGTAATAATTATTTATTAAATAATTTTTCTTTAAAAATAAAGCCAAATTCTTTATATGGAATTGTTGGATTAAATGGATGTGGAAAAAGTACACTTTTAAACTTAATTTGCAGATTATATGAAGTAAACAATGGTAACATTATAATTGATGGGTACAACATTAACGATATATCATTAAACTCATTAAGAAATAATATAGTATATATTCAACAGGATCCATTTATTTTTAGTGGAAGTATATTTGAAAACTTAGCAATATTAAATCATAATGTAAAAATTGAAGATGTCAAAAAAGCATGTGAAACAGCACATATTGATAATTATATAGAAAGTTTACCACAAAAGTATTTAACCCGTATTGGTGACGGTGCAATGAGTTTATCTGGTGGTCAAAAACAAAAATTAGCAATTGCAAGAGCTATAATAAGTAATAGAAAAATCTTTTTATTTGATGAAATAACATCAGGCTTAGATGGTGAATCGGAAGAATATATATTAAATACATTAAATTTATTGTCAAAAAATAAAACTATAATTGTAATTGCACATAGGCTTACAACATTATTACAAGTTCATAATATATTTGTTATGAGTAATGGCAAGTTAGTTGGCAATGGAAGTCATTATGAATTAATTCAATATTGTGATGAGTATAAAAAATTATATGGAGAACATTGGAATAAATATATAAATAGAAATGTGGTGTTAAAATAATGTTATCTTTAGTGATTATAGTATAGATAGTAAATACTAATATAATTATAAAAAATATTAGTGATATAGTGCTATTAGAGAGTATAGATAGAAAGAATATAAAAATGAATGAGTACTATATTTGTTATAGATATTGATAAGGAATATGTTATTATTGATGGTTATGTTAAATTGTATTATGATAGTAATATAAACTTATTAGATATGTAAAGTAAGTATGGAGAAAAATAGAAGTGGAATTGAGTATAGTAAAGCACAAAGGAAAAAATATTGTTGTTGTATTGGATAATAAGATGAGGATAGTTAAAAAACTGATGCTAGAATAAAAATAGTACAAGATAAATTGAGAAAGTTCCCGATAGAGGTTAAAATGAATATAAGAAATGGGGGAACTTATCATGAGAAAACAACATGACAAACAGTTTAAAGAAGATTCCGTAAGATACTATATGGATCATAAAGAACTTGGAATAAGAGGTTGTGCCCTAAACCTTGATATAGGTGCCAGTACTTTATCAAAATGGATTAGGGATTCTAAAAGTGAAAATGGTATCGAAGTTCGTGGTTCTGGTAATTATTCCAGCGATGAACAAAAAGAGATTGTACGATTAAAGCGTGAACTTCGTAACACAAAGGATGCTCTTGATGTATTAAAAAAAGCCATAGGCATTTTGGGAAAATGACAGAAGCAATCTATCTTGAAGTCTTGAATAAACATGAAGAACTTCAAGGGAAACGCCGGGCTTCTATCAGCGGAATGCTTCGTATATTAGGCGTTTCACGTTCAGGGTATAATTCATGGCTGCATCGCCTGCCATCCAGCAGGCAAAAGAGAAAGAAAGCTGTAAAAGAAGAAATTAGGGAAATTTATGATAAATTACATCAAAATTATGGTGCTCCTAAAATTACAAAAGAAATACAAAAAACTGGCGAAAAAATATCAGAACGCACCGTTGGAAAATACATGAAGGAGCTTGGTATTAAAGCTCAATATGTAAAGCCATATACCGTTACTACAAAAGATTCTGATTTCAGCAGTAAACTTGAAAACATCCTAAATGAGAAGTTTAACCCATCTACACCAAATGCAGTATGGTGTACAGACATCACATATCTTTGGACCAACACAGGTTTTGTATATCTTACAAGTATTATGGACTTATACTCTCGAAAAATTATAGCTTGGACTCTTGCAGAAACATTAGCTGTTTCCTGTGTTATTGACACAATTAATAAAGCTAAACAAAATAGGAAGTTGCTTAATCCCCTTATTATACATAGTGACAGAGGCAGTCAGGTGCGACAAGAAGTCGCGTAATACATTGTCGTAAGACTGCCCCATCCATTCGGGGTAACTCTATCGTGACTAGCGTGAATGGTAACGTTTGGGTTAGAAAGCTCACGAGACAATGTGGAAGTTCGAGTAGCCTAAGCTGGGACAACTGCTAGAGTAAGAATGCTATGGAGAACGTAAAGTGAATCATTGTAGGAATCGTTACGCTGGAGAAAGCGAAATAGGCTGAAACGCTTTGACCAAAATGGTAAGGAGTCGAGCAAAGGCCAACTGTTAAACCAATGCGAATGGATAAAGAACTCCCGGTTTAAAGATGACTCCTAAGGCATTTACAATTATGTATTATGTGGAACTTGGTAAACCCTATATGTTCCTCCATCGAGAGGTATCTAACCGTAAGGGGCGAAATGACATAGAGGGCAGAAGAAAAGGATAAAAAGCGAATGCTGATTTTGTAATGAAAACAGATAAGGGTTCAAAATTTGCCCTAATTCGAAAGAGTGCAGACTTATCCTATGGTATTTCTTAGCAGGAAAGGAGTATATATTTATGAATTTTAGTAATTCAACGACGGATAAAACCGAGAGACTAAAAGACACGAAATCACTTGAATTTCAATGGGAAACAATTGACTGGAAACAAGTTGAATTCGATGTTAATAGACTACAAACCCGAATCGCTAAGGCAACAAAAAAAGGGGACAATAATAAAGCCAAAAGATTACAATACTTATTAACCCACTCTTTTTCAGCTAAGGCTTATGCTGTAAGAAAAGTAACAACAAATAAAGGGAAGAATACGTCTGGAGTAGACAAAAAACTATGGTCTACCTCTGCTTCGAAGATGAAAGCTGTGCTTTCACTTACTGACAAAAACTATAAAGCAAAACCTTTAAGACGAGTATACATCGAAAAGAAAGGTAAAAAACAGAAACGTCCATTAGGTATACCAACAATGTATGATAGAGCAATGCAAACATTATATGCACTAGCGCTTGAGCCAATCGCAGAAACAAAAGGTGATTCCATTTCCTTTGGATTCCGCCGTGGACGAAGTGCAAAAGATGCCTGTGAGCAGATATTTTGTGTATTAGCTAGAAAGTGTTCTCCGACATGGATACTTGAAGGCGATATTAAAGGTTGCTTTGATAACATTAACCATGAATGGTTACAAAACAATATACCAATGGATAAAATTATTATGAAGCAGTTCCTAAAATCGGGATATATATATGAAGAAAAGCTGTTCCCAACGGAAACAGGGTCGCCACAAGGCGGTGCAATCTCAAGTATATATGCAAATATGACATTAGATGGACTCGAAAAAGTGATTCAAGATAAATATCATAGAAATTCAAAAGGTAAAATAGAAAATCATTACAGAGCCAAAACTAAAGTGAACTTGATTCGGTATGCTGATGATTTTGTTATTACTGCAAACTCAAAAGAAATTGCTGAAGAACTTAAAACTACTGTTAGTCAATTCCTCCAATCAAGAGGTCTAACACTATCAGAAGAAAAGACTACAATCACACATATCGACAAAGGGTTTGACTTTCTTGGCTGGACATTTAAGAAATACAGTGGGAAATTAATAGTTAAACCTTCTAAAAGTTCTATTAAAAACATAATTAGGAGATGTTCCACAATAATCCTTAAGGAGGGGAAAGCTAGCACCCAATCTGACTTAATAAGAAGGCTTAATCAAGTCATAAGAGGTTGGACAAATTATCACAAACACGTGGTTGCTAGTAAAGCCTTTTCAAATATTAACAACACCCTTTATCACTTACTACAGCAATGGGCAAAACATAGACACCCAAATAAGAACAAATGGTGGAGACTAAATAAATACTGGCATGAAAAAGGTTGGAAAAGATGGCTTTTCAAGACGGACGAGTACAGTCTAATTAATTTGAGACGGATTAAAATCGTCAGATATCCAAAATTGCAGATCATAAAAACACCTTTCTTAGACAAGGACTATTTTGATAAAAGAAAGATAAAACTGCATACATTTGTTGCTGCCTGAAAGGGTGAAGAAATGCTTGAGCCGTATGAGCGGGAAACTCTCACGTACGGTTCTTAGATGAGGGAAAGGGAGCAATCTCTTTTTCTTAATCGATTACGTATCCAAAGAATATAAAAAAGCTGCTTCAAAAATGGTACTTAGTTATTCTAAAAAAGCACATCCATGGGATAATGCATGTATTGAATCCTTCCATGCAATTATAAAACGTGAGTGGATAAATCGCTTTAGAATTAAAAATTATCGTCATGCATATATTCTTGTATTTGAATATATTGAAACATTTTATAATACCATAAGAATTCACAGCCATTGCAATTATATGTCACCAAACGAGTTTAAAAAAGCATATGAAAAGGCTGCAAAATTTAGTGAATCAATTGCAAGTTAAAATATAGGACTTGTTAGAATTTTCTCATTTTAATTTGTGCTTTTTCTTGACATAGTACCAAAGAATTAGGTCAACAAAGGTCTTGGGAAAGACAATATGTTAAATGGAAATATTTGAAACCACTTGTAGATAGTTTGGAGGTGCAAATGAATGGTAAAGAAGCGTAATAGAAATACAGAAGGTTTAAAGGAATTTGCGGAAAAGAAGAACCAAGAGACTATCGAAAAGATTAATAAAGTAATAGATAAATTAAAGTGTTCTAAAACTAAGAAAATTAATTTTAAAGTAGTAGCCGAGGAAGCAGGAGTATCTAAGGCTACTCTATAGAATAATGACATTCTTAAGGAACGAATATTAAGTCTTAGAGCCATTAAAAAAGGTGTTTCTAATGATAGTATAGTTGCTACACCTAAAGATAAAATAAAGGCTAAAGACGATAAGATAAAACAACTATATGAAGAGATTAAGAAACTTAAAGAAGATAAACAAAACTTAATTATTAAATTAATTGAAATGGAAGAACTTAAAGATGAAAATGAAAGGTTAAGAGAAAATTTAGATAGAATTAGAAATATAAAATAACTTATTAGACACTAAAAGGTGAATAGTAAGAAAGAAAGGCGGATTTAGTGGGAGTTTGGTACTTACTATACACTCTCTCACTAAAGATAAAAAATGGAAGTATTAAAAATTGAAAACGTGTCTAAAAATATTAATAATAAAAAAATTATTAACAACATAAGTTTAAATGTAAAAGAAGGAGAAATTTGTGGACTACTTGGACCTAATGGATCTGGAAAAACAACCATAATAAAAATGATTGTTGGGCTTTTAACTCCAGATAGCGGAAACATATATGTTTGTAGTAACACTATAAAGAAAGAAAGGAAAAAGTATATTTCAAATATAGGTACTATTGTTGAAACTCCTGAAATGTATACTTATTTAAGTGGAATTGAAAATTTAAGACAGTTAGCAAGATTAGATAAAAATATTAGTGATGATGATATACTTAAAGCTCTAGAGATAACTGGTCTAAAGGATAGGATGTATGACAAATTTAAAACATATTCATTAGGTATGAAACAAAGATTAGGACTAGCTCAAGTAATAATGGGTGAAAAAAAGCTTTGGGTGTTAGATGAACCAACAAATGGTCTTGATGCAAATGGAATAATTGAATTTAGAGAACTCTTAAAAAATAGTGCCAAAAAAAATAATATTTCTATTCTTATATCATCACATATACTGAGTGAAATAGAAGTATTGTGTAATAAAATCGTATTTATAAATAATGGTGAGGTAAAATCAATTGAAAATATTAAAAATATTGACAACGATTATGAAACTTTCCAAATTGAAACTACTGAATCAGAAAAATATAATAACATAATAAATAAATTTGATTTTATAAAAGAAATTACAATTAATAAAAATTATGTAGATATTACCATTAATAAAAATTGTTATTACAAATTAACTAAATTACTTATAAGTAATAATCTTGTATTTGATAAAATTATACCTAAAAATAAAACCTTAGAAAAAAGATATTTGGAGGTTATTAGAAATGACTCAAATAATAAAAAATGAATTAATAAAAATGTATTACCGTAAAAAAGTATTAGGTTGTTGTATAGTTTTAATAATCATAGTAATATTAACAATGATTTCTTTCAATTCGCAAAGGGGCGAAGCTGGTATTGCTAGATCAAAACGATATATTAAAAGTTTAAAAATTCAAGAAGCATCAAGTAAATCCATTGATGAAAAAAATAAGATAAAAACAGAAATAAATTCTATTGAAAAAAGCATGCAACAGTATTCTGAACTACAAAATAATTCTACTCATTGGAAAACAGACCTTGTAAAAATAACAAAGCAATTACAAAATCAGAATATAAATAATCTAAGTGATATTGAAAAGGAACAAATAAATGAAACCATAGCACGAAATGAGTACCTTATAAAAAATAGTATTAAACCAATGAATGGATTTTCCAAAACTCAATTGGTATTTTTTAGTGATTATTCTAATATATTAAATATATTGATCTTTATTATTGTAGTTTTCATGATTTCAGATAGTGTTTCTGATGAATATTCATCAAAAACTATAAGATTTTTATTAACCCGTCCTATAAGCAAAATACAGCTAATATTAGGTAAATTCTTTACTGGAATTTTATCTATAACTGTAATTGTAACAATCTTTGATATAATTGTTTATCTTGCAAGTGGAATAGCATTTGGATTTAGTAGTTTAAAATTTCCAATAATCATTGGACCTAAATTTGTATCTAGTAATATGTTAAATAGTACACTTCATAAGTTTATATCTTTAATTCCGAATTCATCTACTATTATTCCGTTTTATAGCTTTTTGCTTCAACATTGGATTCTTCAAATTCTATTTATTATTGTTTCAGCTAGTTTTTGCATTTTTATATCATCATTATTAAGAAATAATATAGCGTCAATGATTATACCAATAATCGTATATTTTCTAAATGTTTTTATTATTTTTGAATTTTCTTCATTTAATAATATTGCACCAATATTATCAGGATTTTTTATGAATTTATATAATTTTCCTAGCATTATTAATAGAGATTTTATAAAAAATACAGGAGCTGTGTATATTAATACAATTTCTTCTATAATAATTATGATTTTATGGTCAATTTTATTTATAATTTTAAGTATGTTATCAACGTTAAAAAAAGATGATTAAAATTTAAAAAATGAATACTATATAACACATAAAAGATTAAGCATATTTAAAAATATCATTCAAAACTCTACTTCAATAATGATATAATAAAATAAAATTGCTATTGCAGGAATTGATAATATGCATAATAAAAATGCTAGTAAAAAAGGAGAAATAAAAATATTATTACTATACTTTAATGTGGACAGAATCTTATAAACTATCCTTATGTATGAAGTATAGTCCCTAGTGCTGAATTATCCTACGGTATTTCTTGGCATGAAAGGATGGTAAACTTATGAATTTTAGTAACTCAACGACGGATAAAACCGAGAGGCTAAAAAACATAAAAGCACTTGCAAATCAATGGGATTCCATTGACTGGGCACAAGTACAAAATAATGTTAATAGGCTACAATCCAGAATTGATAAGGCAACAGTAAAAGGTGCAGTTAAAATCACTTGTTGCCGCCTGGGAAGGTGAAGAAATGCTTGAGCCGTATGAGAGGGAAACTCTCATGTACGGTTCTTAGACGAGGGAGAGGGAGTAATCCCTTTTCTTTAGTCGATTATTGTTCTAATGACTACCAAAATTTAATAAAAGAGTACGGTTTTGTATGCAGTATGTCTCGAAAAGGTAATTGCTGGGACAATGCTCCTATGGAATCATTCTGGGGTAAAATGAAATGTGAATGGCTTTATGATAAACATTTTAAAACCCGCCAAGAAGCTCGTGCATCTGTATTTGAGTACATATATTTTTTTTATAATAGGCAAAGAATTCATGCTTCTAATGACTACTTAACACCAATAGAAAATGAAATAACAAGTTAATTTACAAAAAAGCCAGAAACAACGAGTTTGGATTATCTAATTTATTGGGAAAAGGGCATAGAGTAGCAATTTTCAATAATGGAATTATAGCTTTTGAGAATGGTCATGTAGTTTTCAAATGTAGAGATTACTGTGATAGCAATAAAGAAAAAGTTCAATTTAAAGAGGTAATTTTTCTCTTAAACGAAAGATGGTAAAACATAGCATTCATTAAAACAAAAGATAATTTTTATACGGGTGTAGGATTAAAGGAAAATTTAGATTATTTAAATAGTTATTTCATGCCAAAATACATATTTATAAGAACCTAAAGCCCTATTTGGATTGACGTAAATAATTCATATCTTACAGCCTAAACAAATCATTTACTATATAATTGTATAGTAGTTATTATTCTATATATAGTGTATATTGTATATATTTGTATAGAAAGTAGGTAATAATATGATGAAAAAATTGGCTATTAATAGAAGATTTTTAAGGGAATTGGATTTTACAATAATAATAACAGTAATTTTAATTGCTGTATTTGGAAGTTTAAATATATATAGTGCCACACGAATATATAATGAATTTTCTACTTTTAAAAGTCAGATTATATGGATAATTGTTGGTATTATACTTGCATATATCATACTTGTTATAGATTATAGAACAATACATAATTATACAAATATAATATATTGGTTTGGAGTGTTTTTGTTAGTTTTAAATCGTATTCCTGGTATCAAAGTTACAGTTAATGGAGCCGCATCATGGATAAAAATAGCGGGAATAACCTTCCAACCATCGGAAATTGCTAAAATAGGTATAATTTTAATACTTGCTCAAAAATTACAAAAAATGGGAGGAAATATAAATAATTTTAAAAATTTTTGTATACTAACTCTTTATGCAGCTATTCCAATAGTACTTATAGTAAAACAGCCTGATATGGGGATGACAATGATTTGCTTTTTTACAGTTGTTGGAATATATTTTTCCTCAGGGTTAAACATAAAAGCCATGAGCACAGGTTTACTGATTGTGTCTGTATCAGTATTTATAACATGGAAATTTTCTATTATAGATCCATATATGAAAATGAGGATTATATCATTATTTAGTCCTGAAAAATATGAGATGTCTTATTCGCTTCAACTTATACAATCACAGATAGCAATAGGCTCTGGAGGAATATTAGGTAAGGGATTCTTGAGGGGTACACAAATTTTAGGAGGATATGTTCCGTTTGCTTCTACAGATTTTATATTTTCTGTAGTTGGCGAAGAATGGGGCTTTTTAGGTACAGTAGTTTTAATTTTGTTTTATGCAATTATACTCTATAGAATAATGAATATATCTATAAAAGCCAAAGACATATTTGGAGCTATAGTATGTATAGGAGTTGCCTCAACTATGTTATTTTCTATATTTCAAAATATAGGAATGACAATAGGATTATTACCTGTAACGGGAATTACTCTTCCTTTTATGAGTTATGGGGGTAGTTCAATTCTAACAGCATTTGTCAGTATTGCACTAGTTTTAAATATAGGAATGCGGAGAAAAAAAATCAATTTTTAATGTAGTTATTTATAGTGTAAAGGTAACCTTTCTTGGTCTGGTGTGACAGTAATTGAAGATATGGCTACAATAAAAATGGAAGTCGTGCTTATTTTTGCATGCATGAATTTAAAAAAATTAGCAAATAGACTATGAAAGAGAAGGTGTCATAGTCATGTTTTCTTGTTTTTTAATTAAATATCTTTCCAAATATTTATTAGTTTGCACTATATTCCAAAAGCTAAATCCTCATACTTAGAATTTGGCTTTTGTCTACAGTCTGTTGATTTATACTAGGGTATGTCTGAAAACTAAATATTGCGAAAGAACCGAGTTTTAGGTAAAATAAGATAAAAAACTCGGAGGGTGCAAATATGTCACAGAAGCGTTATGAAATATCAGATGAACAATGGGATCAAATAAAAAACTTAATTCCAATAGCAAAAACAGGACGACCTCCAAAAGACAATCGACTTATATTTAATGCCATACTATGGATTGCAAGAAGTGGTGCAGCATGGCGTGATTTACCAGAACGCTTCGGTTCATGGAAAACTGTATACAGTCGTTTTTGTAAGTGGCGTAACGATGGTACTTTATTAACAATTTTTAAAGAGTTAACCTCAGATGCAGATTATGAAAATTTAAGCATTGATTCAACATGTATAAAAGCCCACCAGCACAGTGCTGGTGCTAAAAAGGGGCTGTAAACAGCGAAACAAAACAGCATATTGGACTGAGTCGCGGCGGACATACAACAAAAATTCATGCAGTTGTTGATGGACTTGGCAATCCAATCCATTTTCAATTATCATCTGGCAATCTACACGACAGTACACAGGCCGTAGATGTTCTTTCCAACGTTGATATAGAAGGCAGCAATATCCTGGCAGATAAGGCATATGGCACAAATGAAATTAGAGAATATATTACTTCAAAGAAATCCTCATATACTATTCCACCAAAATCAAATGTAAGAGAACCATGGAATTGTGACTGGTGGCTGTACAAGGAACGTCATTTAGTTGAATGTTTCTTTAACAAAATCAAACATTTTAGAAGAATTGCAACTCGTTATGACAAGCTTGCTGATTCTTTCCTTGCTTTTGTTTATATTGCTGCTATTTTTATTTTATCTAAGTAATTTATTGTTGCATTGTTTTCAGACACACCCTAATTAAGTTTTGAAAGTGTCGATATTATCCAATGTCAACCTGTAATGGATTTAATAATAGTTTTATTATGTATAAGATGAACAACAGCTTCACATAATTTATCGGAAACTGCAGTTAGTGTCTTAAATAATTTATTTCTAAAAAAATTTTCATGAATTTTATCCCAAATCATTTCAATAGAGGTAACAGTGAATGTGTCATTAGTGGCGAAGTAGAAATCTACACCACTTCAATACATGTATAAAGTAGATTTTTATATTATAAATCTATTATGCTTGTACTGAAATTTTATAGATATTTATTGGAATTCTTACATTATCGAATATTTATTTTACTCGTTAAGAAAGAATACCTGATATTGATCTACAGTTATATTTTCTGTTAGAAGAACTAGTAAAGAGTTAGCAAGGTTATTTGGAAGAACTTTTATAGCCATCTGTTAATGAAATTTATATAGTTCACATTGAGCCCCTGAACTTTTGCCCATTATCAAGATCATTTAATCCCAACAATTTATACTTTTTAACATAAATATCTACAGTTTGAGAAGATATGTTGTTCATATAAGCAATTTCATTAAGCTTATATCCTTGGAGATAGTTAAGAATAACTATATATCTTATATACATCCTCTTGTCAGAATTATTTTTTAATACCTGATAAACTTCTTCAAAATCTGATTTTTCAGCATAATAATTTATTCTATCATTTCTTTTTTTCATTCCATTCACCATCCTACAGCTACAATTATTATGTTTTTATAGTTCCACTATTTAGCCAATTTTATCTTGGAATCTGTTGGAATGCTCTTTATATATTTGCTACTTTCTATATAGCATTAAACTTACTTAGAGAAGAAAAAACTTCAAAGAAAAGCTTGAATTTAAAGAAACTTAGATGTACTTTAGATAAAAGATACTTAAAAAAGGTTGTTTTTATGTTAATGCTACCATAAAAATACCCGAAAACCGGAACGAAAATTCCCCACTTAAAAAAATACTATGATAAAATCCTATGGTAAAAGAATGACCATAGGACGAAATATCAAGATGCATTTAATCTGTAAACTATAAAGATAATTATTGACAATTAGAACTCTAACTAATATAATTTAATATAGTTAGAGTTCTAATTAGGTAAGCTGTAGGAGGTATGAATATGAATAAGCCTAAATTTTCATTTGAAAGTCCTTATTCGGATTTGATAAGAAATATTGCTTTAAAAATAAAATTCAAATCTGATGAAAATATAAATAAGTTGGGGTTAAACTCCCAGCAGGGGCGTATGATAAGTTATATATATGAACATCAGGATGAGGGGATAATTCAAAAGGACCTGGCAGATGTTTTCCAGCGCAGAGGAGCGAGTATTACCAGTATGCTTCAGGGATTGGAGAGAAAAGGATATATTGAAAGGAGTATTCCTAAGGATGATGAAAGGCAGAAAAATATCTATGTACTTGAAAAAGGTGCAGAGTTAATAGAAGAATTTAACAGGATATTCTTTCAAGTTGAAAAAAGTATTACTGAAAATTTGACCGATGATGAAAAAGAATGTTTTTTATCTTTACTGATAAAGGTAAACAAAAATTTATAATTTCTATAAAATCTACAGTAGTTTATACCTATATAATTAGAATTTTAATTATTAGATATATAATAATATCAAGTCTAATAATATCTTGGATAAAGGGGTGTAAGGAATGGAAAATAATTTAACGAATCAGTATTACCTGGAAAGTGCTCCGATTTTAAAGTCAATTGCACATTTATCAATTCCTATGATGATTGGAATGTCTGTGGGTACAATATATAATGTAATCAATGCTTTTTTTATAGGATTAATGCATAATACGGAAATGCTTACAGCTGTTACTTTGGCACTGCCGATTTTTACTATATTAATGGCTTTTGGAAATATGTTTGGAGTAGGAGGGGGAACATTTGTCACCAGACTCGTAGCAAAAAAGGAAATAGAAAAAGCAAAACATATAGCTGGATATACTTTCTACAGCAGTATAATAGCATCAATTTTAATTGCCATTATTGCCTTGTTTATAATTGACCCTCTTGTTAAAATTTTAGGGGCAGATGCTTCTACTGTCTTTTACACAAAAAGTTACTCTTTAACTATGTTTTTTGGTGGATTTACTACTGTATTAAATTTTGCTTTGCAGCAAATAGTACGAGCTGAAGGGGCTTCGAAGGAATCCATGTATGGCATGTTTATAAGTACAATACTAAATTTTATTTTTGATCCCTTATTTATACTATTATTGAATATGAATGTTGTAGGTGCGGCACTTGCAATGATTTTGGCCAATTTAGGGTCATCCATTTATTATATTTATTATTTGGAGATAAAAAGTGAACATTTAAAAGGATTTATCCATTGTTTCAAAATCTCTTTTCAAGATAAAATGGAAATATATAAAATTGGGGTTTCTGAATTATTGATGACTGTATTTCTTATTATCACAACCCTTCTTTTAAATAATTTTTCAATTGTATATGGAGATATAATGTAGTAGCTGGTTTTGGTATAGCTTTAAGGATTGTACAGGTTCCAGAATTTCTTTCAATGGGGTTATACCTTGGAATTATACCCCTCATTGCATATAATTTCTCCAATAGGAATTTTGAAAGATTAAAAAGTGGAATAAGACAATCAGCTTTATGTATTGCCATATTGTCCATAGTTTTTATCGGGGTAGTCTATATTTTTAGAATGCCAATTATCCAGTTGTTTTCCAATGATTCTTCAGTGATTGGTATTGGGACATATATTATGACAGCTATGTTTATATCTGCGCTGTTTAATGGATTTACCGGACTGTTTACAGGCATTTTCCAGGCTTCAGGCCAGGGCATACCAACTACTATTATGTCCGTTACACAGGGTATTCTTTATATTCCGGTTATAATAGTACTCCATAATTTATTTGGACTGCATGGAGTTATATGGTCCATGACTGTTACGGAAATAATTACCTGCGTAATAGGATGCATACTTTATATTTATTTTAATAGTAAAATTAAAGATTTAAAAGTGAAGGAAGCCTTTTAAAATCTTAATTGAGGTTGATATTTATAAGATGTAAAATATGGGGTGAAATAATTCTGACTCATTTTTCAACAGCATAGAGAAAATGATAGTCTACCCAGTCTTTAGGGTCTCTAGATAGTCCTCTTTTATATATATCATCATAGGTTACTTTGTTATCTTCTAACAAATACACAAATTTATATATTGATATATCAAAGGTTTTAATATATTTAAATCTAAATTTATAATAAAAACCAGGAGTTCCTGAATAATAAGCTGTTGGAATATATTTAACCCCATAATAGTTTTCCCCGTCATACATTACCTCCGTTATATCCAGGATCTCTTTCGAATAACTATCTGGCATTTGGTGAATAATCTTGATGGAGGATTTTTTCCCTTTCTCAGTGTCAGATATAAATTTGTTTGCCAATTCACTGCCCTTGTTTACTAAACCATCCCCGTCTAGAATACAGGAGTTGTCAATGGTATTTTGTAGAAAATATTTTTTTGAATCTAATGATAGTTGATTTTTTATATTTTCATAATAATTTTCAGATACAATCAGTGTATGAAGCTTTTCATAGGTTTCTTTTGTAATTTCATGGATAAACTCATAGGGTTTCTCTACATAATATTTTCTATTCTTTTCATATATATAATAAGTTTTATTATTATTTTTTATCTTATCGTAATTAGCTGCCAAAGGTACATCATTTACGCTCTGAGTATTAGTTTTTTTACCTTCTTCAAGTAATATAGGAAGAGAATAAGTGGTTACAAATTTAGTCATAATTTCTTTATATATTGTATCAAATCTTTGAAAGTTAATGGAACTTTTCCATAAATCTTTGCCCAGAGTATTGTTTAACCAGGATCTGTTTATCTTAATTGTTCTATCAAATTGACCTTCTGTTTTTAGCACAAAATCAATGTAGTCGGCATTACCTACCAAAGAAAATATTATGGCAGCATTTTCATCAAAAATCAGTTGATTTTCTTTTCTTAGGAAGGATTCTTTAACATCATTTGTAGTTTCATAAGTTATTTGAATTCCATAAGGTTCTTTATCCGTAAAAAGCTGTATCTTTGCATGGTGTAATGTTTCTGGTACGGGAAGAGCAGTTATTATATTAACTACCTTGCTATTATCCCCTACATAGGGAGTTCTGTATTTGTATATTTTTTCTGTAAAGTTATTTTTCTCTGATTTTGAGGAGGCTGAGGGGTTAGTAATAAGTGCAACGCTAATACATATAACAGCTATTATAGAGGCTGCCAGTACCCAAAAAACAGGTCTTTTATAATTAAGTATATTTTTAATCCTTGTCTTTGTATTGTTTTCACCAAAGGCTAGAGGGTTTCCATTTATGGTATTTTTGTTCACTGAAAAAGATAATAAAGATATACTGTAGTCCCTTTTTATGTGTGTTCCAAGTTCTTTTAATACTCTTTCATCACAGGACATTTCCATATCCTTGCTCATAAGCATGAAACTAATCCATACAAGAGGATTGAACCAGTGAAGGCATAAAGCCAAAAATGCAGTGGGTTTTATGAGGTAATCAAATCGTTTTATATGGATCTGCTCATGCTTTAAAATGTAACCCTGTTCTGTTTTTTTTAAGTGCTGTGGGAAGATAAATTTTAGGTCTTATAAATCCTAGTACAAAGGGAGAAGAAATATTTTCACACTGAAAAATATTATCTTTTATAATTATTGCAGTACAAACTTTATGTTTTAAGATTAAATAGGATATGATACTATAAACTATCAGTGAAATAAATCCTAAAACCCAAATTGCAGATAAAATACCATGTATGGGGTTATTACCAGTGTGAGTTGTTAAACTGAGCAGTGAAGTATTTATAGATGAGTTAACATCATTTATTCCAGTGTTGATTTCAGGTTGTGATATTAGTTTTACACTACATGTCAAGTTGAAAAATTTCAATAATAATTTGTAAATAAAAATGTACTTGTGTTAAAATGATGGTATTCCATACAATATATAAATAATGAAGGAATCTGTGTTAAGAGGTAGTTTAATGAAAATAGATACTCTATTAATAATGCAAATTATTATAATTTTTTTGTGTGCTTTAAGTATACTGCTCTATGTTAACACCATTTATAGAAAGAGTGTAAGTTATTTTTATGATGAATATGGAAAATGTAGTTTGATACAAATACTGCAGTATATGAAAAAATTGTATCCTAAAGACTATTTAGTTTATGAAAAATATAGAATATGGTGGTATTGTGTATATTTTCAAATAAGATGATGTTTAAAGTAAATCTAAATATTGAATAAGGAGAGAATTTATATGAACATTATTTTAAGTATACTAAATACTGCATTAAGTTATTTTTTTAGTATAACAGGAGATTATGGTATAAGCATAATTTTACTTACTGTACTAGTAAGAATTATTTTGCTGCCAATGTCCTTAAAACAAAGGAAGAATATTTATAAGCAGCAGATATTATCTCAAAAAATAGAAAAATTAAAAATAAAATATAAATATAATAAACAGAAATTTCAACAGGAAGTAAAAAAATATTATGAGCAAAATACTAAAAATATGTTTGGATGTCTTGTTACTTTACTACAATTACCTGTAATATCTTCATTGTTTATAGTTTTTAATAAAATGCCAGTACAAGTTGGAACTGTTATTGTTCCTTGGATAACAAACATGAAAATGCCGGATAATTATTTTATTATTCCAATTATTTATACCTTCATTTCTTTAAGTCCAAATTTTATACCATATATACCATTTTTAAAAATAGTTAAAGAAGTACAGGTACAGAAAATAAATCTTGTTGTTACAAGTATTATAAGTCTGTTAATAACATTTAAAGCACCAATAACTATAGGAATTTATTTAATTACTACAGGATTATTCTCATTAATTGAAGAAATAGTATATAGGTTCTATATGAAGAATAAATGCCTGAATTAAATTTAAAGAATTGAGTTTTATACTTTAGCAAATTAGAGTTAAAAAACCAAAAAACAGTATAGTATTTAAAGACTGTACTGTTTTTTGGTTTTAACATACTTTCTTGGAGGGGATTTTTACTATTTATTTTTTGGGGATAGTTTAAATAAATTATTATACCATTTATTTTTTTGCTTTTTTCGTTCCATTCTGCTAAGATATTGATTTTGATTATCTTCAATATTTTTAATTAAATTTTTAGTTTCTGTCATAGAATTAATTAAAGAATCATTAGTACTTAATATTTTATTCATACTTCCAGTTATCTCTTTCCTATTAATTTTGATATCATTTCTTATATTAGTACTATGTTTTTGTATAGTAGTATCGATGGAATTCTTAATAGTGTTTTCTATTTCAGGTTTAATTAAATTATATATTGTTTCTGCTATAAATTCTAATTCTTTCTTACTCCCCAAGGAAGTAGAATCATTGTACAAGAAATATTCTATAATTTGTTGAGGCTTATAATGCTTTTGTTTTGATAAATATTGAATCATTTTTAACTTGTTAATATCGTCTCCAGAAAAATCTCCCCTTTTACCTGAAATATTACTTCTATTTAATATGGTTTTAAAAGTTGAGCAGTAAGTCTTGATTGTCTGAGTATTGGTATTTAACATTTTAGCAACTTCCCTAATTTTGTAGGTAACATTTTTAAAATCACTTATGTTAATTGTATTATTTTCCATAGTTGGCACCTCCTTGAAATATTATACAATTAATTGGAAATAATATCAATATAATTCATAATATAATAAGTAGTCATAATCACATAAATTTCACATAAATTTTTGATATTTGGACAACAAATAGGTTATATAATTGTCAGTAATATGTATTTTCAAATTATAGAAATTTTTAATGTTAAATTAATATAAATAATATATAATGAATAAAATTGATAGGAAAATGTAAAGAATAAAATGAATATATAGGTAATATAACTAAAATAGCCGTCAAGTGATTCCTAAGTTCAGGTAAAGCTTGTTTACAAGGAATGATTTATCTGAACTTTAGATCAACTTATTGAGGATAGCAGCAATGATTATCCCACATTTTAAGGAAACTTAGGGTGTTAGTAAAACTTGAGATAAAAATTATTAGGTTCCCTGTATAAGATCATAATGGGAATTAATATAATTCTAATATAAATAAAATGCTGGAGGTGCAAACAAAGTCATGTTGGAAAAAGGTATAAGTTTGGATTTAAGTAAGGTTTACTCTTATGTGAGTAAGAATGATATGGATAGTCTGCAGCCTTTTGTATCTATTGCCCACCATATGATAGAAAATGGAACAGGTAGAGGCAAAGATTTTTTGGGATGGGTTAATCTACCGGTGAATTATGACAAAGAAGAATTTAATAGAATAAAAATAGCGGCTAAAAAAATCAGAGGTACTTCAGAAGTATTTATAGTTATAGGTATAGGAGGGTCCTATTTAGGAGCTAGAGCTGCTATTGAAATGCTTTCAAATGCATTTAGCAATATGCTGCCTGAGAATAAAAGAAAGGGTCCTATAATACTTTATGCAAGAAATAATATGAGTGCGGCTTATATGAAAGACTTGCTTCAGGCTATAGAAGGTATGGACGTATCTTTAAATGTTATTTCCAAATCAGGAAGCACTACAGAACCTGCTGTTGCATTTAGGTTATTAAAAGACTTGTTAGAAAAAAATATGGTAAAGAAGAGGCACAGCATAGAATATATGTTACTACGGATAAGAAGAGAGGAGCTTTAAAAACTCTGGCAGATATAGAAGGATATGAAACCTTTATTATTCCAGATAATGTAGGAGGAAGATATTCCGTATTGACTGCAGTAGGATTACTTCCAATGGCAGTGGCAGGAATTAATATAGAAGATGTTATGACAGGTGCAGCTGATGCCAGAGAGGTCTATGGCAGTGAAGATTTAAACAAAAATGCCGCCTATAGATATGCATCAGTTAGAAATATATTGTTTAAAAGAGGTAAGACTACTGAAATGATGGTGAATTTTGAGCCCTGTCTCCACTATTTTGGAGAATGGTGGAAACAACTTTTTGGAGAAAGTGAAGGAAAAGAAAACAAAGGCATATTTCCTGCCTGCGGAGATTTTTCAACGGATCTACACTCTATGGGACAGTATATACAACAGGGACTTAGAATATTATTTGAAACTTTTATAAGTGTAGAAAAACCCGCAAAAGATATAACTATAGAAGAGAGTAAGGATAATTTAGATGGATTAAATTTTATTGCAGGCAAGTCAATGAGCTTTGTGAATCAGCAGATTTTAAGAGGAACAGTGTTAGCCCATAGTGATGGGGAAGTTCCTGTAATGATTTTAAATGTACCTGAGTTAACACCTTATTACTTTGGATATATAGTATATTTTTTTGAAAAAGCTTGTGCAATGAGTGGATATTTAATGGGAATAAATCCTTTTGATCAACCTGGAGTCGAAGCCTATAAAAATAATATGTTTGCATTACTTAAAAAACCTGAATATAATAATATAAGTTTAAAATTGAAACAAAAAATATAAATATCAGGATATAAATCTATTGAATATAGTTATAATTTTTTAGATAATATAGTAAAACTCTATGATAGCATGTCTATTGTAGAGTTTTATTTAAAATAAAGTTAGTATGATTATCAGTTTCACTAAAAACTAACAGATGATAATTTTATTATAGTGGTGTATAATTTAAATATAATATTTACAAAAGCTTACAAGGGAAAAGATTGATTAAGTATTGGAAGGAGAAATAGGTAAAATTTTAATAGTTACTATAAAATTTTATACTATAAATTGTAATGATAATAATAGTAGATGGGGATGCTTGTCCTGGAAAATATATAATAGAAAATACAGCAAGAGAAAAGGGTATAGAAGTAGTGATATACTGTGATACAAATCATATTTTAAAAAGTAATTATAGTACTGTAGTTACTGTTGATAGTGGTTTTCAAAGTGTAGATATGATGATTATAAATAAAGTTAAAAGTGGAGATATAGTGGTAAGTCAAGATTATGGGGTTGCAGCCATGGCATTAGGTAAAAAAGCCTATGCAATAAATCCTAAAGGATATATATATCATGATGGTAACATGGATAAGCTTTTATTTGAAAGGTATATATCTTCAAAAGTTAGAAGGACAGGTGGAAAAACTTCAAATCCTAAAAAAAGGACAAAAGAAGATGACAAAAGACTTAGAAAAAATTTGCTTCAATTGATCTCAAATGGCAAAATTTATAAGGGGGAGGATTGGTAGCATTTTACTAATTCTTTCCATAGTATAATATATAAGAAGACAGTCCTTTTACTAGAAGTTTATCTTTCAAAAGTATATTTTCATTTTTACTGTGATTACTGTCTAAAATTAATTTCCATTTTATATCAGGAATATTTATATACATATCTTTTTTTCCTGCATTAACCGCTATGAGAGCTTGTTTCCAGGGATCTTTTCCTGTACTGTCTTTTAATATGAAGGCAAGAATATCTTTAGAAGTATTTTTTATAAAGGTTAAGTTATTTAATAAAATTTCTATGGAGTATAATTTAAATAGCTTATGAGATTTTCTCATATGAATTAACTTTTTATAGTGATTAAACACATCTATAAATTCAGCTTTTTTATTCCAATCAATGGAATTTATATAATCTGGACTGTTGAAGCTGTTGAATTCCCCTTGTTTGCTTCTGCAAAATTCTTCTCCTGAATATATAAATGGGATGCCAGGACAAGTTAAAATTATAGTTGAACACAATTTTACCATTTTCTTTTTTTCTTCTATGGTTTCATCAGTACAGCTCAAATTTATTCTATCCCATAAAGTGTGGTTATCATGGCAGCTGGCGTAATTTATAGATTGCTCAGGGGAAATATATTGTGACATTATACATTCTTCCAATATTTGTTTTTGATCCATATTTCCCATTATAAAACCTCTGTCTTTCAAATCAAATACATTACCTTTTAAACAATCTCTTATTTTATCGTTAAAAAAGGCTATATTATTTAAATATTTTGCGTTATCAAAAGTAGATTTATTATGATTTGAAAGTGAGGTATTCAAATCCCAACCTTCACCATAGATCATTATGGATTTATTTATTTTATGAAGTTCGTGTTCTATTAATTTCATGGTATCTATATCTATAAGCCCCATAAGATCAAATCTAAATCCATCTATATGATATTCTCTAGCCCAAAATGTTACAGAGTCTACTATAAATTTTCTTACCATTAGGTTTTCAGAAGCCAGATCATTTCCACATCCACTTCCATTGCAAAGTATCTCTTCCTGTGAAAATCTAAAATAATAGTCCGGGAATATATTTTGGAAGTTATCTGCCCAGGCATGATAAATATGATTATAAACTACGTCCATATTTATTCCTATATTATTTTTGTGAAGGCAGTAGATCATTTTTTTAAGTTCTGTTATTCTGCATAGAGGATGGTAGGCATCTGTGGCATAACTTCCTTCAGGGGCGTTATAATTCTGGGGATCATACCCCCAATTGTAATCTTTATCAGCATATCTTTCATCTACACTTTTGTAACTAAAATCAAATATAGGCATTAACTGAACATGGGTAATGCCCAGTTCCAGTATGTGATCTAAGCAGGTACTGAGACCCTGTGGGGATTTTGTGTTTTTTTCTGTTAAGGATAAAAATTTTCTGCTGTTTGAAACTCCACTGCTGGGATGAGAAGATAAATCCCTTAAGCTGACTTCGTATATTATTGCATCAGTATATTTTTTAATAACAGTACAAGTGTCATTATGCCACATAGGAGGATCTGTTCTTTTTAAGTTTAATACAACTCCTGTTAATCCATTTATACTTACTGCAGTGGCATAAGGATCTACTACTATATTTGAATTATCATATAAAGTTACCTGATAATTATAGTGGGTTTCATGTAAATCTCCTTTTACGGAAGTATACCAAAGTCCTCTATATTCCCTCATATCTATCATGTGTCTAATACTAAAATTATCGGGAGAAGTTTTTTTATATATTACAAGCTTTACACAGGTGGCCGGAGGGGACCAGAGTTTAAAGGTAGTCTTTTCTTCAGTATATATGGCACCTAAAGGTGTATTATGGAAAAATTTTCTATTGAATTCTTCTGTAGAATATAGAGGATAGTACCATACGTTATAAGGAATATTTTCGTATTCTATGAAACAATAGTATTTTATATTTATATCCATGCTTAGATTTAAGATTATAGTATCGTCAACTATAGAATAACTAAGTATAGATATTTCTTCTGTGCCATTTTTTATATTTAACCTATAAGATTTAAATTGAAATATTTTATCTGATACTAAAATTATCTTATTAAAAGAGTTAGTATAAGCATTTATTATTTTCATACATATTCACCTACTTATTAGTATAGTAGAATATAATATAAATATACAAAAAATACTATTACAAAATATGGTATTATAGTATAATATATTTTAAGAGAAATAGTATTTATAAGATTTTTACATGGGGGATGATGTAAATGAATGAACTGGCCATAAGCTGCGATGTGAAAAGTCCACAGGAGAAAAAGACAAAAATTATTATAAATATAAATAATAATTTAAAGGAAAAACTTTTATATAAGTATATGGTAGGATATAATGGAATATGGAATACTATAAAAGATTTTTCAGAGAAAGAAAAAATTGAATGGGCTCCAGTACAGGATGGAAAATATGTGTTAATGGTACAAGCTAAAAAACCAGATAGCAGTAAAAGCTTTGATTATGTATCTAGGATGGATTATGTAATAGGAAAAGTGGAAGAAAAATTGATAAGTAATGTTTGTATAGATAAAGACAAATTGGTATTAGGTGATAAGTTAATTGTAACCGTAGATACTGTTAAATTTCCACTTATGTTTAGATATTTGATAAGAATAGAGGATGAATGGGAAATGATAAAAGACTACTCAGTGGATAATATGCTTTCCTGGGTAGTTAAAACTGAAGGAAAAGGTGAAATATTAGTAGAGTGTAAAAATATTGATTCAAAAAACGATTTTGATGATTTTAAAAGTGTAAAGTTTCAGGTGATACCGTTGAAAGAAGTAAAAATAACAGATTTTAAATGCTTAACTTCCGAAATTTTAGAAAATTCCGAATTGGTTTTTCAAGTAACTTCTGAGCATGATGAAGATAGAACTATTCTCTATAAATTTTTTAAAGTTAATTCTAACAGGGAAGTGGAATGTATACAGAATTATTCCACCCAGAGAATAGTAAGTTATGTTGAAACTAAAAGTGGAGATTATAAGATTTTATGTATGGCTAAGGATATGTATTCTATTAATAAATTCGATGATAGAGCAGTATTAAATTTTAGTGTAAAAAAATATAGCAAAATCTATATAAAAAATTTTACCACAGACATTAACTATCCCCAGTTATGTGGAACAAAGGTTACTTTAATGGCAGATACCATAGGGGGAAGGGAACTTTTGTATAGATATATAATTCAGGGAAGTTATAGTAGAGAAGATTCAGGATATACTATTTGTACTAGTTATGTATGGGAAAGTAAAATGGCAGGAAATTATACCATAACTTTGATGGTTAAAGATAAATCTTTTTCAGGAGATTACGAAGCTATAGAACATTTAGATTATGTTATAGATGAAAAGAGTGGGGAGCCCGTTAAAATTGAGAGGGTTATGTTAGATAAAAATAAAGGTATATTGAAAAATCAAAATATTAATGTTAAGGTAAATGCTTCAGGAGGAGTAGAATTAAGGTATTCTTTTATTATAAAGAGGAATGGAACTGAAATAAAAACGATAGAATATAATAAAAATAGCTTTATGAGATTTATTCCGGAAGAGAATGGAAATTATGAATTGGAAGTCAGGGTGAAGGACAAATATTCTGATAGAGAATATGATTGTCATTCTATAATGAAAATAGATGTATTTGACTATATACCAGCAGTTATTGACTATATACTTTATCCTGTGAGAGAGTATCATTTAGTAGGTGAAAGGATTGTTATAAATTGTATAACTCAAGATACTAAAAATGTTATTATGAAATATATATTGAGTATAAATAACCGCAAAGTGGAAGAGACAGATTTTGTTACAGGAAAATCCTATGCTTTTATACCTAAATATAGCGGTACTTATAAGGTGGAAATTTTAGCAAGAAATATTAAAAGCAATAAAAAATTTGATTGTAAGAGGGAGGTAACTATTGGAATCAATGAAGCACTACCTGTGACCAATACGAGAATAACCTGTGATAATGCAAATTTCTTCTGCAACGAACCAGTTGTTTTCACTGTTCATAGTGAAGGGGGTAAAGATGTAGTATATGAGTTTTATATAATGGAAAAGGGAGACTGGAATTTAGTTCAAAGTTATAGTAAAAAAAATTATTATACTTTTATTCCTTTTCATAAAGATGAATATAAGGTACTGGTTTTGTGTAAAAGTCAGTATAATAAGGATTTTTATGAGGATTATAATATATTTTTATTTAAAGTACAGTAAATTAATTCTGTAAAGTATATATATTTCTGTACGATAAAAATTATAGTGTATTTTTTGGCAGGTGAGAAAATGAGTATAAACGTTACAAGTAATGATCAGGATAAAACTTTAGAAAAAGTCTTACAGTTTCAGATGATGACCCAAATATTTGAACAGGCCTTTGGAGACTCAGATTCCTTTCAGATTATGATGGAAAGTTTGCTAAAGGCGGCATCTGACAGTAATGGAAATATAGATATATCTAAACTTGCACTGGGAGAAGAAGATTTAAGTAAACTGGGATACGGTGGAGGACAGCGGCTTAATACTGCTTATAATAGTGTAAAAGATTATTTGAAAAGTGGTGTTTCAGACATAGATGAAGCAGTGGAAAAAGCCTCTAAAAAGTATGGTGTGGATAAGGATTTGATAATGGCAGTTATAAAACAAGAATCTGATTTTAATCCAACAGCTACTTCTTCTGCGGGAGCTATGGGACTTATGCAGCTTATGCCGAGAACGGCCAGTGAATTAGGAGTGACAGATGCTTACAATATAGATCAGAATGTGGATGCGGGCACTGAGTATTTAAGGAATATGTTGAATATGTATGGAAATTCTAAAGAACTGGTACTGGCTGCCTATAATGCGGGGCCCGGAACCTTGCAATATAAAGGGGTAAAAAATAGTTCGGATATTTCAAATTTATCTTATGAGACTAGAAATTATGTGCAAAAAGTTATGAATTACTATGGAAAATCAAGTAATTCCTAGATTTGGTTGGAGTTTGCACTAAGGTATGCTTTTCTCCATTTGAACCTTATTAACAGTATTCTTAGTGTCTTTAGCACTAGAATACGTTATCCTTTAGGGGAAGTAACTTATAAAGGGCATAGCAGTGCTTATATTCTACTTTGAAGAGGATGGGTATGAGCTAATTACCGCTTTTGGATAAAATTAAAGTTTTTTTAATAAATACAGTAAAATATTAAATTTAAACTGTATAAAAGTATTTTTATGTTACGGAATATTAATAATATATTTTAATATTCTGTATTTTTATGTTTAAAATATTTTTAAATAGACAATCAATTTATGTAAAAGTATATAGATAAAAAGGAGGGAAAATCTATGGATAGATTGGATAAAATTTTAGCAAACTTAGGATATGGAACTAGAAAAGAAATAAAATCCATAGTTAAAAGTGGAGCGGTAAAAATAGATGGTTTAGTGGTAAAAGATAATTCTATAAAAATAAATCCAGATAAATGTAAAATAGAGGTAGAGGGAATTAATGTAGAATATAAAAAATACATATATATATTAATGAATAAACCTGAAGGAGTAGTGTCTGCAACATTTGATAATTACGATGAAACTGTTATAGATATTTTAGAACCTAAATATCAGGCATTTAAGCCTTTCCCTGTAGGAAGACTGGATAAGGATACTAAGGGATTACTTCTTATTACCAATGATGGAGAATTAAATCATAGATTGATATCTCCCAAAAATCATGTAGATAAAGTTTACTATGCAGAAATAGATAAAAAAGCAGATATAGCTGACGTGAAAAAATTTAAAAAGGGTATAGTATTAAAAGACGAATATACTTGTCTGCCAGCAGAATTAAAAATTATAGAATCTGATGAAAATGGTTCTAGAGTAGAAGTAACTGTTCAAGAAGGAAAGTTTCATCAGATAAAAAGGATGTTTAATGCCTTAGAAAAAAATGTAGTTTATTTAAAGAGAATAAAATTCGGACCTTTGAATTTAGATGAGAATTTGCAGGAAGGAGAGTATAGAGAGTTATACCAGGAAGAGATTAAAATGTTAAAGAGTATATGAAATTGTTAAAATCATAGCACAATATATATTGCAAGTTAGCTGTCATATAATATATGTAAAATAAGTAAAATAAAAGTAGATGGGCTTGATATTTTTACTGTGTTTTATTATAATTAAAACATAGAAATAAATATAAAGGAATAATGGCCCCCTTTTTATTTATGACTAAACAGCCTATACCCCAAATGGGCTGTTTTTTATTTTGAAATTTTTATATTAATGAAAGAATAAATTTAATGTAGTATGTGATCAGAATATATTCTTTTAAATGAAAAATTGGATATATGAGTTATATTAATATAATATATTACAAAATTATTTGCAATTTTATAGATTAATAGTTTAATACATGATAGAATTAAAGAAAAAATGTACATGAATAAGGAGTGGCGTTCATGGGAGATTATGAATCTAAGTTAAAAAGTAAGGCAATGGATTATTTGTGTGAAGCAGTATTGTGTCTTAAAACAAAGGAAGAGTGTTATAGATTTTTCGATGATATATGTACTATAAATGAAATAAAAGCGTTAGAACAAAGACTTCAGGTAGCTAAAATGTTGAAGAATAAGAAAACATATTTAGATATTGCATCTGCAACTGGTGCAAGTACTGCCACTATAAGTAGAGTAAATAGATGTTTAAACTATGGAAGTGATGGATATAGAATTGTTTTAGAGAGATTAAATAACAATATTTAATTTAAGTGTGTTGATGGAGGTCAGCACATTTTTTATGAGCCTAAGGTAATTCAGATGATTAAATAATTATTAAAATGATATAATATTAATATATCATAAATGATGTATAAAAAAATTTTAATAATAAAAGTGTATATAAAACAGGAGTGGTTTTTATGGATTTAAAAAATCTTTTGAATAAAGAACAATATGAAGCGGCCACAATTATAGAAGGTCCGTTATTAATTTTAGCCGGAGCAGGTTCTGGTAAGACTAGAGTTCTTACTTATAGAATAGCCCATATGATTAAAGATCTAAATATATATCCCTCTAAAATATTAGCTATAACTTTTACAAATAAAGCCGCCGGGGAAATGAAAGATAGAATAAGAAAACTGGTGGGGGATGAAGTGGACAGCATGTGGGTATCTACATTTCATTCAAGCTGTGTAAGAATATTGAGGAGAGAAATAGATAAGCTTGGATATAATAAAAATTTTGCTATATACGACAGCTATGACCAAAAAGTACTTATAAAGCAGTGTGTGAAGGAATTAAATATAGAGGATAGTATAACTGATAAGGAAATAATAAATAAAATTAGCAGGCAAAAGGATAATCTTATATCTCCGGATAGGTTTAAAAAAGAAAATGAAGGCAATTTTAGAATGAATAAAATAGCAGATGTGTATGTAATGTATCAAAAGAAGCTTAAGGAAAACAATGCTTTGGATTTTGACGATCTTATATTTAAAACAGTACAGCTTTTTCAAGAACATCCAGATGTACTTGAATTTTATCAGAGAAAATTTAAATATATAATGGTAGATGAATATCAAGATACCAATAAGTCACAGTATGAATTTGTAAGATTATTAGCCCAGGCAGAAAAAAACATATGTGTAGTGGGAGATGATGATCAGTGCATTTACGCCTGGAGGGGTGCAAATGTAGAAAATATTTTAAATTTTGAGAGTGATTACATAAATTCAAAGATTATAAAGTTGGAACAAAACTATAGATCAAAGGCAAACATATTAAAAGCTGCCAATGATGTTATAAGTAATAACTTCCATAGAAAACAAAAAGTACTTAAAACCAACAATGATAATGGAGATAAAATAAAATTATACAGAGCTAATTCTGATATGGATGAGGGAAGATATGTAGCATCTAAGATCAAGGAAATTTTAAATACAGATAAAGATAAGAGTTATAGAGATTTTGCAATACTTTATAGAAAAAATGTTCAGTCCCGTATATTTGAAGATGTTTTTATGAAATCTAATATACCTTATAGAATTATTGGGGGATTAAAATTTTATGATAGAAAAGAAATAAAAGATATTTTGGCTTATTTGAAGTTTATAAATAATCCTTTAGATAATGTAAGTTTAAGAAGAATAATAAATGTACCTAAAAGGAATATAGGAGAAGCTACAGTACAAAAAATACAAAGTCTTGCAGATTCTATGGATGAATCAATATATAATGCCCTTTTAGATATTGATAAAAGCGTAAATTTGACACAAAGAAGTATTAATTCTATAAAAAAATTTGTGAGTCTTATAAATAGTTTTATAAAAAGTAGGGATAAAATTTCTGTATCTGATTTAATAAAAGAAATATTGAATACTACAGGATATTTGGAAGAATTGAAAGACTCTAAAGAGCCAGATAGTATAAGTAGAATAGAAAATCTTAAAGAACTGGTATCTGCAGCTGTAGAATTTGAAGCTACTTCGGAGGATACATCACTTTCTGCATTTTTGGAAAAGGTAACACTGGTTTCTGATATAGATAATTTTGATAATAATGCAGATTCAGTGGTGCTTATGACAATGCATAGTGCAAAGGGTCTGGAATTTCCTGTGGTTTTTATGGTGGGAATGGAAAATGGCATATTTCCGGGGATACAGTCATTAGATAACCCTAAAGAGATGGAAGAGTCAAGGAGACTTTGTTATGTGGGAATAACAAGGGCAAAAGAAAATATTTATATGACATTTGCAGATACAAGGAGAGTATTTGGCAAGATGGTATCTTATGAACAGTCTAGTTTTATAGATGAGATATCCAGTGAATTAAAAGAATATGATGATTTCAGGAAATCGGATATTAGTAGTTTTGTAAATAAATCCTTAAGTAAAAATATATTTTCACCTACGAAAAAGAGTGTTTTAAATAATATACCTCCTAAGAGAGAGACTTTATCTGTAAATAATATTCCTCAAGGCAATTATTTAAAACCAGAAAATATAAAAGAAGGAATAAAAGTAAAACACAAAAAATTTGGAGTAGGTACTATCGTAAGTATATCTAAAAGAGATGAAGATATAAAGCTTACTATAGTTTTTGATAATATGGGAATAAAAAATTTAATGTATGGGGTAGTTCCACTGGAGGCAGTATAAATATAGAAAATGTATGGAGTTTTACATTAAAATTTAGTTCTTTAAAAGAATGATTATGCAGGAAAAGGAGAGCGTTTGTGGATATTAAAAATAAAATAGAAGAATTGAGTAAGCTAATAGAATATCATAATGATAGATATTACAATAAAGATGAACCAGAAATTACAGATTATGAATATGACAAGCTATCTCTTGAATTAAGAAAACTTGAAAAGGAGTATCCAGAATATGCCCGTAAAGATTCACCTACGCAGAAAGTAGGGGGAACAACAAAGAGGGAATTAAAAAAAGTAAATCATGATATTCCTGTTATGAGTTTACAAGATGTGTTTTCAAAGGAAGAAGTTTATAGTTTTATTTATAAAATAAGTAGTGAACTTCATAATCCAGCATTTGTAGTTGAAAAAAAGATTGACGGGCTTTCGGTTGTATTGAGGTACTATAATGGTGAATTTAAAGAGGGAATAACAAGAGGAGATGGCATAATAGGTGAATCTGTATATGAGAATCTTTTACAGATTGAAACCATTCCCAAAACTATTCCAGAGAGATTGCCGTACTTAGAGGTCCGTGGAGAAGTATATATGTCTAATGATTCTTTTATAAAAATTAATGAAATGCAGAAACAACAGGGAGGAAGAAAATATCAAACTGCCAGAAATCTAGCAGCAGGAACTTTAAGACAATTGGATCCAACTATTGTTAAGCACAGAAATCTTGACATATTTATTTTTAATCTTGAAACTGTACAAGGGAAACAATTTAGCTATCATTCAGAATCATTATCCTGGCTTTTAGCACAGGGATTTAAAGTCAGTCCTGATTTTGCACTTTGTAAAACAGCAGAAGGGGTTTGGAATAGCATATGTGAAATTCAGGATAAAAGATGGAAATTGCCCTTTCAAATTGATGGTGCAGTAGTTAAGGTAGATAGCCTGGAAGATAGAAAATCATTAGGAAGTACAAGCAAAACACCTAAATGGGCTATTGCATATAAATATCCTCCAGAACAAAAAGAAACTGTTGTGGAAGATATAATCGTTCAAATAGGGCGTACTGGAAGATTGACTCCTCTGGCAATTTTAAGTCCAGTTAAATTAGCAGGAACTACAGTATCTAAAGCTACTTTACATAATCAAGATTTTATAGATTCAAAAGATATTCAAATTGGAGACACTGTAATAATACAAAAGGCAGGAGATATTATTCCAGAAGTAATAAAAAGCATACCAGAAAAAAGACCTGAAAATTCTAAAAGGTATATCATACCAGATAAATGTCCCATATGTGGCTCTGAAACCCTAAGAGAACCTGAAGGATCTGATATTCGCTGTAGCAATTCTAACTGTTATGCACAGGTAGTTAGAAGTATAGAATATTTTGTATCAAAAGATGCTATGAATATAGAAGGATTTGGTCCAAGTTCTGTAGAGGCCTTAATGAAAGAAGGATACATTAAGGATGTGGCAGACATATATTACTTAAAAAATTATAGGGAAGAGCTTATAGAAAAGGGTATAATAGGTAAAGAAAAATCAGTGGATAATCTTATTAGTACCATAGAAAGATCTAAAGAAAATGACATAGATAGATTAATTACAGGACTTGGAATTAGAAATGTTGGAAAACAATCTGCAAAGATATTAGCAGCAAATTTTTCAAGTATTAAAGATATTGCAGATGCTACATATGATAATCTAATTATTTTAAAGGATTTTGGAGATACTATGGTAAAGGATATAATTAATTATTTTAAAGGGGAAAAATTTAATTCAGTTATTTCAAGACTTGAAGAATCAGGAGTTAATACTATTTCTAAAATTTCATATAATAAAAAAAATAATAGGCTTGAAGGTAAAACATTTGTAATAACAGGCACTTTACCTACATTAAAAAGGTCAGAAGCATCAGAGATTATTCAAAACTGTGGAGGAAAGGTTTCAAGTAGTGTATCTAAAAAAACATCCTATGTACTTGCAGGTAAGGAGGCAGGGAGTAAGCTGGATAAAGCTCAGAATTTAGGGATAACTATAATAGATGAGGAAGAATTCATGGATATGATTAAATAGTTTTCAGGTATACAAAATTAATCATTAATATTGATAATAAATTTTTAAAACTATATATAAATATTTACAAAACTATAAAAAAGGATTATTATAAAAATAGTTTAATTTTTAATTTACAGTTAAACTTTGGTATAAGACTTTGGAGGAGAAACATGAAAAATACAATAAATTTATTAGGGTGGATAGGGGTTATATTTACTATTCTTGCACTAATATTAACACTCCTTACTACATATCAGTTTACGTATGTAAAATATTTTAATGACTATTATACACTGCAGTGGAGTATATTTATTACAATGATAATATGGGCTATAAATATGGTGGTTTTTAAAACCCGTTTTAAAAATGTAATATATCCTCTAACATGTGTATTAATAGCCTGTGTAACTATGTTTTTTATGTATATGAAAGTTTATTAAAAATTAAGAGACAATCTAAAAAAAAGATTGTCTCGTTTTTTATATCAATAAAGCTTATAATTATTTAATATCAAGTAATTCAAAGATTCAGGTGGAGTTTGTTCATAAACGCTGCTTTTTTCAACTGAATCTTAGAAGACTTATTTAAGGGACGTAGTAGTGCTTATCCCCTAATTTGATGGGTATTAGCTAATTTCCACCTTAGGATAAAATATAAAAGAGAGGGATTCATATGTCAGTTACAAAAAAAGATGTGGAATATGTATCAGATCTTTCCAGGCTGGAGTTTAAGGAAGAAGAGAAAATGGAACTTGTTAAAGATTTAAATAAAATATTAGAATATATGGAAAAACTAAAGGAGACGCATATAGAAGAAGAGAATATAGTTGTAAATCCGTATTATATGGAAAATAAGTTTAGAGAGGATATTTTAGAACCTTCTTTAGATATAGAACAGGTATTGGATAATTCTCCTGATAATTTTCAAGGATATATAGTAGTACCTAAAGTAGTAAAATAATTTTATGATATTATGAAATATTTTATATTTACTACTATGAACTTTTACAAGGGAGTGAAATAGGTGAGGCTAACTGCACATAAATTAAAAGATATGATAAAAAACAGAAAAATAAGCGTGGAAGAAATTGCGAGGACTTATTTGAATAGAATAGATAAAGTAGATGGCAAGCTAGGAGCCTATTTATATATAGCATCGGAAAAATTATTGCAAAAGGCAAGAGAATTAGATAAAAGAATCGGTAAAGGTGAAGACTTGGGAAGGCTTTTTGGGATACCCATTTCTGTGAAAGATAATATAAGTGTTAAAGGTATGCAAAATACATGTGCTTCCAGGATGTTAACAGGGTATGTATCACCTTATGATGCCCATGTAATAGAAAAGATAAAATTTCACCAGGGAATAATTATAGGTAAAACTAATATGGATGAGTTTGCAATGGGATCTTCTACAGAAAATAGTTCTATAAAGCTCTCTAGAAATCCATGGGATTTAAATATGGTACCGGGGGGTTCCTCGGGGGGCTCTGCAATTTCAGTGGCAGCAGGAGAGGCTGTATTATCCCTTGGCACAGACACAGGAGGTTCTGTAAGGCAGCCTGCATCTTTTTGTGGGGTAGTGGGTTTAAAACCAACCTATGGGAGAATTTCAAGATATGGAGCTGTTGCCTTTGGATCAACCTTAGACCAAATAGGAACTATAGCAGCAGATGTAGAAGATTGTGCACTTTTAACTGAATGTATATCTGGAATTGATAAGAAGGATTTTACTACGGCAGATATAAAGGTACCTAAATACAGTAAAAGATTAAGTAGAGATATTAGGGGAATGAAAATAGGGATACCTAAGGAATATCTTGGAGAGGGATTAAATGATAAAGTTAGAAAATCTGTAGAAGAAGCAGTTTATGTACTCGAGGAAAATGGGGCGGAAATTAGAGAATGTTCTATTCCACTATTACAATATGCACTGGCAGCTTATTATATAATTGCAAGTGCTGAGGCTTCCTCAAACCTTGCCAGATTTGATGGAATAAGATATGGTTATAGGGCAAAAAACTTTAAAGATTCAGTAGATATATATTTTAAATCTAGAAGTGAAGGGTTAGGAAGTGAAGTGAAAAGAAGAATAATCCTTGGAACTTATGTGCTTTCTGAAGGATATTATGATGATTATTATAAAAAAGCTTTAAAGATTAGAAAACTTATGAGAATGCAATTCCAGGATATAATGAAGGAATTTCATGCAATCATATCTCCTACATGTCCTACTACAGCCTTTAAAATAGGAGAAAAAAAAGAAGATGTAATGACTATGTATTTGTCAGATATATATACCGTACCAGTTAACATAACAGGTATACCTGCTATATCTATTCCCTGTGGCATGGTAGATGGTCTTCCTGTAGGACTTCAGATCATGTCTGATTATTTTAGGGAAGACATACTTTTCAATATAGCCTATAGTTTTGAACAATCTACTAAATGGCATAATATTATTCCTAATATATAACAGAAAGGTGAGTACTATGGAATTTGAAGCTGTTATTGGTCTTGAAGTTCATGTAGAACTTTTGACAAAAACTAAAATATATTGTGGATGTGGTACTGGGTTCGGAAGTGAACCAAATACACATGTTTGTCCCGTATGTCTTGGACTTCCAGGAGCCCTTCCAAGGTTAAACAAAAAAGTAGTGGAATATGCCATAAAAGCAGGACTTGCTCTCAATTGTTCTATAAACAATAAAAGTAGAATGGACAGAAAAAATTATTTTTATGCTGATTGTCCCAAAAATTATCAAATAACCCAGCAGGAATTTCCTATTTGCAGGGAAGGATTTATTGAAATAAGAAATCATTTAGGCCAAAAAAGAAAAATAGGTATTGAAAGAATACATATAGAAGAGGATGCAGGGAAACTTATACATACAGATGAAGGTACATTAATTGATTATAACAGGGCAGGAATACCTCTTATAGAAATAGTGTCAAAACCAGATATCAGAACTTCAAAGGAGGCACTCCTATATCTTGAAAAGTTAAGAAATATACTTAAATTTATAGGAGTATCAGATTGTAGAATGGAACAAGGTTCTTTTAGGTGTGATTGTAATATATCTGTAAGGCCTAAGTGTAATTTGGAATTGGGAGTGAAAACAGAGATAAAAAATATGAATTCTTTTAAGGCTCTTGAGAAGGCTATACAGTATGAGTATAAAAGGCAAAGTTATATAATAGAATCTGGAGAAAAAGTGAAGCAGGAGACCAGAAGATGGAATGATTCCAAAAATATAACTGAAGTTATGAGAAGTAAGGAATATGCCAATGATTATAGATATTTTCCGGAAGGAGATTTGGTAGCTATAAACATTTCAAATGATTACATAGATAATATAAGAAAAACTATTCCAGAGCTTCCTGATAAAAAGATAGATAGATTTGTTGAAGAATTCAAAATTTCTAGAAAGGAAATAGAAATTTTAGTTTTAAACATAGAAATAACAGATTTCTTTGAAAATGCCGCCAAATTAAGTGGAGATGCAAAGTCTGTTTCTAATTGGATTACGGGGGATATATCAAGACTTGCAAAGGAAACAGGCACCCCTTTGAATAAATTAAAATTTACAGAAAAGGATTTAGCCCAACTAATTGAATTTATAAATTGTAATGTTATTTCCAATAATATAGGTAAAAAAGTCATTGAAGAAATGTTTTACAGTGGTAGAAGTCCTGAGAAAATAATAAAAGAAAAAGGGTTTGTTCAAAATAACAGTAAAGAGGAAATTTTAAAAGTTGTAAAAGAAGTTATGGAAGAAAATCCAAAGTCTATTGAAGATTATAAAAATGGCAAGAAAAAAGCAGTGAAATTCATAGTGGGTATGGTTATGAAAAAAACTAGGGGTAATGCCAATCCTATGATTGTAAATGAGTTAGTAGATGAAGAAATAGATAAATATTAAATTTCATAAAAAATAAGAGACTTATTCCTTAAGGTCTCTTATTTTTTCTTCTTGTTTCATTATATTATCATCTTTTTTTATAAGCATATGCATATATTGAGTTATCTTTTCCAGAAGATAGTTTTTGTACTTTATTTGAGATAGTGTTTGTTTAATTATTATAAGCCCCCAAATTAACACGAATATTATAGTGCACATAGTTAAAATGCCTAATATCTCTATAGTAAGTATCATTTTATACTCCTCCATAATAATCAATTTTAAGGACATGAGGCCACTTAAATATACGTGAACATTATATCATAAAAAAATGATATTAAAAATATTATAATACAATTTGTTTATTTTCATAGTTAAGTGACAATAATTTAATTAGTATCCCATAGATAAGATGAGGAGAAAATTATGAAAAAGCTTATTTATATAATAATAATTGTATTAGTAATTGGTATGGTTTCTATAACTTTAAGTGGAGGCGCACTGGAGAAAAAGACTAAGGAAATTCAGACCAATAGTTATAAAAATAGTGTAGTATATAATTTAGGCCAGTTGCCAGATGATTTAATAATGTTGGATTCAGATAATGTGAGAGAAAAGGATATACTTGCCAATGCTTTTGAAGGTCTGGTAAGCAGTGATAGTAATGGAAGGATAATTCCATCTTTGTCAGAAAGTTGGAGCATAAGTGATGAAGGAACTAGCTATACTTTTAAAATAAGAAAAAATGCAAAGTGGAGTAATGGAACTGATATAACTGCGTATAATTTTGTGGATTTCTTTTCTAGTATATTAAACCCAAATACAAAAAATATATATGAAGATCAATTAAATTGCATTTTTGGTGCGGAAGATTATAGAAAGGGTAAATGTGATTTTAAGAATGTAGCTATTACTGCTATAGATAAAGATACTCTATCTATAAGATTAAATTATCCCTGTAATTATTTTTTAAATATACTTGCCCAACCTATATATGCACTTAGAATAATTGATTACAAACTTATAAATTGGAAAAAATATTATAATTCAATATTGTATTCGGGAAGTTTTACTATATTTAATTTGTCTGATGAACAAGAAGTAACTTTAAAGAAAAATTCTAAGTACTGGAATAGTAGTGGAGTGAAAAGTGACACTATAGTAGTAACATCTTTAAAAACCGGTGAAAGTGCACTGGCAGGATTTGAAAATTACAGGATAAGTATATTCACAGATCCTCCCCTGGGGGAAATTAGTAATATTGAGAAAAAAGACAAATATATATCTGAAACCCAATTAAAAGGTACAGGGATAGTTTTTAATTTAAAAAAGCAAGGTATTGTAAGCAATGTCAATTTCAGAAAAGCAGTATCTCTTTCTATAGGTAGAAACAATATAGTCCAAAATATATTAAAAAATACTTCAATACCAGCAAGTTCTTATATACCTAGTTATGTAGGTAATGGGTTAAATGGTAACTTTATAAATAAATCCTTTTTCTCAGAAAATGCTCAAGGAGATGCAGCTTTAGATGTTATGAAAAGTTTAGATTATGATGAGGGAAAAAAATCTTTGAAACTTATATATATAAATTCAGTTGAAAATAAAAAGGTATGTGATGAAATAGCAAATAGTCTAAAAAAATATATAAAAGTAAATGTGAAGTGTGTAGGATATGATTTAAAATCGTTTAATAACGAAATAAAAAATGGCAGCTATGATATGGCGGAAATATTTTACCAGGGATATTATAATTATCCTATACCTTTTTTCCAAATGTGGCAATCTTCTTCTACATATAATTTATATGGGTATAGTAATATAGAATTTGACAATAAGTTCACTGGTGCGATCTTAGAGAAGGATGTAAATAAAAAAATAGAAATGTTTAAAGATATGGAAAATATATTACTTGAAGATATGCCAATAGTACCTCTATATTTTAATAAAACAATTATTGTTACAAGGAATTATGTAAAAGATGTATATACTAATAAAATGGGTAATATAAAATTGGATAAGGTTTATCTGTCGAAAGATTAAATTATGTAAAGAATATTTAAAGAGGATCTCATTTACTATTTATGAGATCCTATGTTAAGTTAGAAATATAGATCAATTTTAACTAAATTATTTTCCATATTTTAAAGACGAGTAAATTTATTATTAGATTTTTTTTTAGGAGTAAAATATATGCAATTTGTTTCTAAAGAGGAAAGGTTTGTAATAGGAGTAACGTAGTTTAAAGTGCATTTTCCATTTTTCTGATGAACACAATTCTCAGAACAATTAATATCCATCATTAGTTATCACCTTCCTTATAGAAGTTGGATGAATTTAAAGAATCGTAAAGTATTAAAAAAATGGTTAAAGTATGATTTTTTTATTAATTATTTTTATATACTTAAAATGCTTGTACTCTGGGTTATATTATTATGTCCTAAAATTATAAAATTTATTTCTAAAAATATCTTTAATTTATCCCAACGCTATCATTACTAATATTAGCCAGCTTTTTTAAAGTGGGGCATGAGCACTGCTACGCCCTTGGATAAGTTTAGCTAAGGTTCAGATGGAGAAAACATTCCTCATGAGCAAACTCCACCTGAAGCTAAAAGTCACTTATAGATTTAGAGGCGATTCTGGCTTAAAAAAATGTATTATAATAAAAAATATAAACATATTTTTGTAGGTATCAAAAGAAGCTTTTATAGATTTAAAATTTTCTTTTTTTCTACTGTAAGTTACATATTTAGCAAAAATAGGTGCCAGTTCACAAGACTCTGGCGATGGAATTGAAGATGGTCTAAAATTTTGTTCTTCAATTAAATCCTCTGACTTAAGAGAAAAACCTCTATATCTTTCTACATCGTTTAAGTCAGGAGTTTCAGGCCAACTTAAAATTATACCTGAATCTAGTAGTTGGCGTTTGAAAATATCTAATACTACTAAGTCATTTTTATTTTCATCTCTATATAGAGCTGTATCTATCATAAAGACCATAAGGTAAAGCATAATTTCTAGGGATGTAAATTCTATATTTTTTTTGGATGTATTTTTTATAAATAACCCTTTTTCTGCATCGTAGAGTTTTAGAAGCCTTTCTGATATAAATTTTGTATTGTCCTTAGATTTCATAATATTTGTGTTTCTATATATTAAAGTATAGTTTATATAGTTTAATGCATCATTTTCCACATCTATGTTTTTTAATATACTGGATTGGGAATCTTCTTTATAATACTTTTCAAACAAAAGTTCAGATATATCCAATATTAAATCTTTACATTGATTATCTTTTGAGTAATTATAAAATATATTCAAACCAAAGCATAATTTTGTAAGTTCTTCAAAAGATAAATCATATAATTCTTCTTTTGAATCAATAAGCATATTTAAAATATCAAAAGAAAAGTTTTTAAATTCTTCTTTTTCTTGATTTTCAAGAAGGAGACTGCACTTGTAATAAGCCGCCATCAAAAGAGCCTGAGATGAGAATTTAAATTTTTTATTCTTTTCTATGAATCTCAAATCTTCGGGAGAAGAGATATTCTCACATTTTTTGTCAGTAAAAATGCCCTGGACATTTCTAAAATGTAAAGCGTAAAATTCAAGCTGATTTTTACACATCAAGTTGTAAAGTGTTTTTAAATTGTATTTATTTTTATCTATGTTATAAAAAGAGGTATAGTAGTCTGAAAGTTCCAGCAAGCATAAGGTCATAAATGCATTGCTATCTATGTTTATTTCTTTTTTGAATTTGTCCTCATTCCAACAAAGTTTGTTATCCATATTTATAAGAACAGGATTTGCTTTTTTATATATACATAGAAGTGGAGAAACATCTTTAAATGTGGTAATATCAAAGTTAGATATATTTTTTATATTTAGTTCTTTAATTGGAGTGAAAATTCCACATTTTGAGTGTAGTACAATTTCCTTTAAAGATTCTTTTGAAAAATAAAATAATTGATGTTTAATATTATAAGGTTTTATCTTATTAATTCTCAAGAAAGGTCCTATATATTTCAAAATATTTACACCTACCATAAATTAATCCTTATATAAATAATATGAAATAGGATGAAAAATAGTTCTTATTTATTTTTGGAAAGGAAGAAATTTTATGAAAGCTGGAAAGCTAGATTGGAAAGATTTAAAAAGTATAATAGATAAAAATAGATCTGTTAAGAGAAATGATGTTAGAATAAGAAGTGGAATAGGAGAGGATTGTAGTGTAATAAATTTTGGAGATAAAGAGTGTGTTGTTTCTACAGATCCTATTACTGGAGCCAATATAAACAGTGGAAAACTTGCAGTACATATAAACTGTAATGATATAGCATCTTGTGGAATTGAGCCGGTAGGTCTTTTGGTTACAATGCTTTTACCCGAAGGAGCTTCTTTAGACGATATAAATAGACTTATGGGAGAAGTTAGTGAAGAGGCTAAAAAGTTAAATGTGGAAATTTTAGGGGGACATACTGAAGTAACAAGTTCAGTGAATAAAATAGTAATATCCTGTACTGCCATAGGAAAAGGCGATAAGGGAAAAGCAGTGTCTACATCAGGGGCAAAAGAAAAAGATGATATAGTGGTAACTAAATATTTATGTTTAGAAGGTACTAGTATTATAGTAAATGACTATGAAGATAAATTAATTGGTTTGCTTACTCCAGAAGAGATAAGTGAAGCTAAGGATTATATAAAACAAATAAGTGTGGTTAAAGAGGGAATACTGTCAGGAGAATTTGGAGTAAATTCAATGCATGATATAACAGAAGGGGGAATATTAGGGGCTTTATGGGAGATTGCTAAAGCTAGTAAAGTTGGCTTTAAAGTATATAAAGACAAAATGCCATTAACTAAGATAACAAAAAAAATATGCAGTCAGTATTTAGTAGATCCCTTAAAACTCATTTCCTCGGGAAGTATGCTTATTACAACTTCAAAAGGTGAAGAATTAGTTCATATGTTGGAGTCTGAAGGTATTAAGGCCTGTGTTGTAGGGAAAATCACTAAAAATGGGTATAAACTAATTTGCAATGGTGAGGAAAAGAAAGTGGTTGCTCCTAAAAGAGATGAATTATTTATATTAGAGGAAAAATTAAAGTAATTAGGGTATAATTGAAGAATATAGTTTTAATTGTGGAGGTAGAATATGAGAGTCGATGGTAGAAAATGTAACCAAATTAGACCTGTAAAAATAACCAGAAATTATACAAAGTATGCAGAGGGCTCTGTATTAATAGAAAATGGAGATACAAAGGTAATATGTACCGCTTCTATAGAGGATAAAGTACCACCTTTTTTAAAGGGAAAAGGAGAAGGATGGATTACCTGTGAGTATAATATGATTCCTAGGGCTACCCAAGTAAGGAAGGCTAGAGATATAAATAGAGGTAGAATTGATGGCAGAACCATGGAGATTCAGAGAATAATAGGCAGGGCTCTCAGATCTGTAGTAGATTTAAAGGCTATAGGAGAAAAAACCATATGGGTTGATTGTGATGTAATCCAAGCAGATGGTGGTACTAGAACCGCATCTATATCCGGCGCCTTTGTAGCTTTGGTTGATGCCGTAAATAAACTTCATAGACAAAATCCTTTTACAATATATCCCATAAGAGATTTTGTAAGTGCCATAAGTGTAGGAATAGTAAATGATACAAGGATGCTAGATCTATGTTATTTAGAAGATTCTAAGGCTAAGGTAGATATGAATGTGGTGATGACAGATTCGGGAGAATTTGTTGAAATACAAGGTACAGGAGAACAAAATCCTTTTACTAGGGAGGATTTAAAGGAACTCTTGCTCTTGGCAGAAAAAGGAATAAAAAATATGATTAGTGCACAAAAGGATAGTTTAAAAATGGATTCTTTATGGATAGGAACAGGTGGGGAGCAATGAAAAGATTAATAGTAGCAAGCAATAATCTTAACAAGATAAAAGAAATAAAACAAATACTTTCTAAATATCCAATAGAAGTCATATCTATGAAAGAGGCTAATATAGATATTGATATTGTAGAGGATGGAACTACATTTAAAGAAAATGCCTATAAAAAAGCTAAAACCATATATGATTTGTTGAAAGTTAAATGTATGGTACTGGCAGATGATTCAGGACTTATGGTAAGTGGGTTAAATGGAAAGCCAGGAGTATATTCTGCAAGGTTTGCCGGGGAACACGGAAATGATAAGAAAAATAACGAAAAACTTTTAAAGCTTTTAGAACATAAAGGTTATGATGATAGAAAGGCTAAATTTGTATGTGCCATTACATTAATAATAGATGACAGTAAAGTTCTAGAGGTTCAGGGAGAAATAGCCGGTATGATATGTGATGAAGAAAGGGGAAGGAATAAATTTGGATATGATCCTTTATTTTACATACCAGAATATAATATGACCTTTGGGGAAATGGATTCTACACTTAAAAATTGTATAAGTCATAGAGCCATGGCATTAAAAGAGTTGGAAAAGGAAATGAGATACCTTATGAAGGAGGTTTAAATTTTGCATATAGGAGTGGTAAGTGATACTCACAGGTATAAAAAGTTTATGAAGAAAGTTGTAGATGTGCTGTATAATACAGAATTAATTATTCATTTGGGAGATAATGTTCAGGATGCTAATGAAATAAAAAGGATTTATACAGGCTCTATTATTAATGTAAGAGGTAACTGTGATTTTAATGTAGATGCTCCTAGTGAAAGATTAGAAGTTATAAATAGCAAAAGATTTTTTATAACTCATGGACATAGATATGATGTTAAATATAGTTTATCCAGGTTAAAATTCAGAGCTTTAGAACAGAAAGCAGATGTAGTTTTATTCGGACATACTCATATATCCCAGATAGTTTATGAAGAGGGAATATGGTTTATTAATCCTGGGAGTCCGTCTATACCTAGGGATGGTTTTAATAGTGTAGTAACTATAGATATACAGAAAGGAGTTATAAGTCCAGATATTAAAGGAATTTAAAGAAAAATAGAAAAACTAAGAAATAGGTATTGACGAATTAATATATATCGTGTAGAATAATTAATGTCGTCAAGAGTTTCAAGCAATTTTTAATTTAAAGTATTAATGGTTTTAATACTTTTTATATCGGGGTGTGGCGCAGATGGGAGCGCGCGTGGTTTGGGACCATGAGGTCGCAGGTTCAATCCCTGTCACCCCGACCATTTAATTCTAAGTAAGCTATCCGAGTTTAGTTTGCTTATGGAGTAATTTGTGCGGGTGTAACTCAATGGTAGAGTGCTAGCCTTCCAAGCTAGTTATGAGGGTTCGATTCCCTTCACCCGCTCCAAGCGTGCGTCTTTAGCTCAGTTGGATAGAGCAACGGCCTTCTAAGCCGTGTGCCGGGGGTTCGAATCCCTTAAGACGCACCAAGTATGCGCCATTAGCTCAGCTGGTAGAGCATCTGACTCTTAATCAGGTTGCCCGGGGTTCGAGTCCCCGATGGCGTACCAAAGTAATATGGTGAGCGTAGTTCAGTTGGTAGAGCGCCAGATTGTGGTTCTGGTTGTCGTGGGTTCGAGTCCCATCGCTCACCCCAATTTAATGGGATGTAGCCAAGTGGTAAGGCAGTGGACTTTGACTCCACCATTCGTAGGTTCAAATCCTGCCATCCCAGCCAATGGTTTACTAGCTCAGTTGGTAGAGCACATGACTTTTAATCATGGTGTCCGGGGTTCGATTCCCCGGTAAGCCACCAGTTGGTGTTCAAAAATGTTTGACTTATGTTTGTTTTAAATGCAGGTGTGGCGGAATTGGCAGACGCACTAGACTTAGGATCTAGCGCCTATGGCGTGGGGGTTCGACTCCCTTCATCTGCACCAATTTTATTAATAATGTGTTTTTATTATAGCTAATTAAAATAGTGTGGAAAGTATACGTTTATATATATTGCGGGAGTGGCTCAGTGGTAGAGCGTCACCTTGCCAAGGTGAACGTCGCGGGTTCGAATCCCGTCTTCCGCTCCAAATAAAGAAGAATTTCATGCGGGTGTAACTCAATGGCAGAGTGCTAGCCTTCCAAGCTAGTTATGACGGTTCGATTCCCTTCACCCGCTCCAAACGTGCGTCTTTAGCTCAGTTGGATAGAGCAACGGCCTTCTAAGCCGTGTGCCGGGGGTTCGAATCCCTTAAGACGCACCAGATATGCGTTATTAGTTCAGCTGGCAGGGCATCTGATTCTTAATCAGGTTATCTGGAGTTTAAGCCCCAATAGTGTACCAGTTTTGTAACGGGGTGTGGCGCAGATGGGAGCGCGCGTGGTTTGGGACCATGAGGTCGCAGGTTCAATCCCTGTCACCCCGACCATTTGACTAAATAGAAATAAGGTAATTTATGTTTGATAATATTTCTTTTTTGTGGTATTATTTTATAAAGAAAGTATTTAATAGTTATGCGGGTGTAACTCAATGGTAGAGTGCTAGCCTTCCAAGCTAGTTATGAGGGTTCGATTCCCTTCACCCGCTCCATTTGCATTTTTAGAATAAAATTAGCACCCATAGCTCAGTTGGATAGAGTGATGGACTTCGAATCCAGAGGCCGCAGGTTCGAGCCCTGCTGGGTGCGCCAATATCAAGGCTTTTGCTTATGTGTAAAGGTCTTTTTTAATGCAAAATAACACAACCCACAGAAGTTTTTATAAGAACAACACAACCAAAGTTACTAAAAACCAAAGTTACTAAAATTTGGATAAAAAATAAGTACCCATCATTTAACACAATAATAAAGAAATAAATGACAAATACCCTATATTAGATCACAGAATAAGCAATATAGCTCTGAAAGAAAGTTAAACCATTTAAAAGTGTTGTTATATGGAAAAATTATATAAAAATAATTTTACCTGTTATAACGTAAAAAAGTTTGTTTTCTCAATATTAATTATAAAAAGTCTTTAGTATAAATAAAAGGCCTATTAGCAAGGTAATTGCTGGTATATTTTCCTTTTTTTCTACCTAAAAATATTTTACTTACTTTAAATAAATGCTAAATTTAAATGCTTTAATTCCTGAAAAAAATTACTTTAAGCAGTAGAAAAGTTGCTCCAATGTTTGATATAAGACATGGTCATTTAATTAGAAATATTGACAATTATATAAATCAAATGAAGGAAGCTGATAAACTACTAAACTCAAAATTAAGGAAATCTAGGTGCCTTTTGCTATAAAAAAATTATCTTTATTCATAAAGTTCTTTTAAATTAATACGATTGTATATATGCTAAATTGTATATTATTATAAGTGCAATACAATTTAATAAAAATCTCCAAGTTCTAAATTTTTTATCACACACATTGCGAACTATTACAGAAAATAAGTACCTAAAATAATAAATTGCTACTTATTTCTCTATGTATAAAGTATTTAAAGTATAGTTAAAATTGTATATAATTTTAGAGGTACCTGATTAAGTTCAGGTGTCTTTTAATATGTGTAAATATTTATTTAACCTGTATAAATAATATTATAACAATTAATGAATATAAAATATAATACATAGTAAAGTATATAATATCCCAGGCATTGAAGATATGTAAGGCTGTGTCTGTGGTTGCAGGGCACGTTAAATTTAAATGCAACCACTATTTAAATCTAACTCTAAATTCAATATAAAGAATAAGTGCTACACTTAACCCCGGTACTTATTTTTATGTTTAAAGTATTTAAAATACAAACATTATTTGATATTTAATACATATTACTGCAATAATTGGTACATAATAAAAATATCCTAAATTATTAAAATTTAGATAAAAAGATGAGTACCCATTATTTAGGGTACTTATTTTGTGCGGAGAGAGACATTTAGTTTTTAGTCAGGTGCCTTTTTAACAAAGACTTAACGAGGGAAATATTTTTACATAACAATCTTTATATACAATATGATTATGTTGATACCACATAATCATAAAAAATAAACTTTTTAGGCACAAAGTAGGCATCCATCATTTAGGGTGCTTATTTTTGTTCTAAAAGTTTACTTGATGGAATATTATGAATAATATTGACAATCTGTGGATAAGCTATTGATGACCTGTGGATTAATAGGAAAGTGATAGGTATGAAGATAAGAGAAATTCTGAAAGAAAAGCTTACTCAAGACAAAAAATTAAATAAAAATAAAGCAATGAGAAGCGAATACTTCTCATTTTATGATATAAAAAATTTATGAAGACTGCCGTAGGAGGGTGAGGTGAGAAGGATGAATTAAAAAGATATATCTACAAAGAAATTAATTGAAGAATTAAAATTAAGAGGAGGATTATTTTAAAATGAATACTCAAGTACCACAATGTTAAGGAGGGTTTTTAATGTTAGTAAATACTAAGAAGATAGTTTCAATATCAGAAGTTAATCAGAATTTTTCTAAAGTAGCTCTAAGATAGTTGATGAGAATAAATCTGTAATTATGTATTTTTGAATTTTGAAGAATTTGCCAAAGAAGCTGTATCTCACGAACAAATACTTGATAAAATTCCCGATAGAATTTTAATAGAAAATATAGAAGTATTTAAGGAGTTAGCAGATAAATAAAATGTATCTCAGTAAAATATATATTAAATTGCATGATAAGATGATAGATATTACAGGTGGTTTGAAGGGGCTTAAAGATATGGAACTTTTGAAATCATGAATAGAAAATTCTAAGGCTACATTTTATGGAGAAGAATTATATCCAACTATTGAATTTAAATATGCTAATATATGTTTTAATATAATGAAGAATCATGCGTTTTTAGATTGCAACAAAAGAACAGGTATATATGTGATGTAATGCTTGAGTATAATTAATATTAAATTAAAATTTGGACAAAAAGAATTAGTTGATTTGGGTTTATGGTCTGACCTACGGACAGTAAATTTATATAAAATTCCATTAAAGTATAATGATTGATGTTGATGTTTATACTCAAGGATTTAATCATATTCCTAATTGATTATTATTGAATAAATTGATTAAAATGTAAGTATAAATTTATACTTATAACAGTGTTTTATGTCAATGTAAATAAAAGGAACTAATATTCATATAATGTAAAAGCAATTTTTAAATAATAGGTATTTCTTAAAGAATAATAACATCTTTTGAACCATTTAACTCCAGCCCTAAATAAGCTGTAGATTCTTACCTGTTTGTCTCTCAATGTTTTTGTAGCCCCAATAAGTTTATTTTTCTTATCTTTTGTACAAGATGTTCCAAGGGTTATCATCCAGCAGTAAGCTATACAAATGCATAAATATAAGGTTCTTGCATACTGGATATTATGTGTCCAGGTACCTTCTAAATTGAACCCACCAGATTTAAAATCTTTAAACATTTCTTCTATATCAAATCTTTTTTTATATTCTCTAATTGAAAAGGTCTGTTCTAAATTATTTGCTATGAACCAGGTATCATCAGAACTTTCTGCCCTGCAGACTGCCAGATTGCATATATATTTTTTAGATGTTAATTTTACATTGTAAAAGTGTCTTGTCTTTCCCTTTAAAGGTATTATATTTCCCAGCTTTTTTATATTTGGTTTACCGCATATTGATATTTTTAAATTTTTTGTACACCTGATACAATACTTGAATTTTAAAGTCTTATCTATAAACTTAAACAAATCGACACTTTTAAATCCCCTGTCTGCTAAAATTGTAACATCAAAATTATAGGGAACTACTATTTTATGTATAAAATTAAGTCCTTGTTTAATATACTTGAAATCTTTACTTCCCTCATCTTTATATAAGAACATCTTATACCACAGGGGAACTGCCCTTCTTCCCACTTTTAAAGAAAACTGTAATATAACAAATTTATCTATAATAGTTGTGTGATCAAAAATTATATATATTTTCTTTGAATGACTTTTATACTTTTGTAGTAACCTATATGCGAAGAATTCATATATTTTCTCACAATTAATAGCCTTGTTAGTTAAAAATCTTCTCAATCTTTTAATTTTACTTTCTTCTGTACCTGAAGAATAGGAATCCTTCAGCTCTTGAGATATTTTGGATAATATAACTGACTGTGAAACTATTATTCCTACAACTATAGCTATTAAGTTATTTAAACGGTATGATGATAAAATTATCATTTTTTCTAGTATTTTTTTTAATTCTGTAGTAATATATTCTTGATCATTGATCATAATAAGCCACCTTTTCTAGTAAAATTGTGCTGCAAATCAATTTTATACTATGAATTGGTGCTTTTTATTATTTTCAGAATATTTCTATACAAATTTTAATTCCCATTTATATGGTTATTAGCTGTCCGTAGGTTAGATATCCATATATTTTATTAGATTTCTGTTTATTGAGCTAACTATAAATATATTAAAAAATTGTCTTGACAAAGGGTCCACTTTAAGTAACACTTAGATATTATGATGAAATTAGTGTCTTGAAACGCCAATATACAGATAAGCAAACCAACTACCGTTATTATTAACTCCACAGTTTGAATGATTGAATTCAATAAAGTACTATTGTAAAATAGACACTCTAGTTGAAATATTGGAAAGATAGCAGATTAAAATTGTTCAAACAAAGAGAGAGTTGGAGCAAATTGAGCGCAAAATATCTCGTCGCTTAATGCAAATTAAAGATGCTACTAATACTCCATTGGATACTATTGAGGAGGTATGAGCTTTTCTCGAAAAAGTGGACACTTTATAGTTAGAAATTCTCTCAATATCGCATAATTACTATTGTTATTATTGACTATAGTATTTTCCCTAAAATCAACTATGATGCCATTAAAATATTAAATTCTTTTCTGAACTGAGATGGTACCTTATAGCCAATTGCCTGGTTTCTCCTCTGGTTATTGTAATATATTTCAATATACCAGAATATATCACGCCTTGCCTCTTCCCGTGTTTTATATTCCCTCTGGTAGAGCAGTTCGCACTTTATGGTGCTGAAGAATGTTTTAGCACATGCATTATCATAACAGTTACCTTTGCGGCTCATACTGCATATTATTTTATTTTCCCTTAAAAATTTCTGATATTCACTGCTGCAGTAATCGATTAAGAAAAAGAGATTGCTCCCTTTCCCTCATCTAAGAACCGTACGTGAGAGTTTCCCGCTCATACGGCTCAAGCATTTCTTCACCCTTTCAGGCAGCAACAAATGTATGCAGTTTTATCTTTCTTTTATCAAAATAGTCCTTGTCTAAGAAAGGTGTTTTTATGATCTGCAATTTTGGATATCTGACGATTTTAATCCGTCTCAAATTAATTAGACTGTACTCGTCCGTCTTGAAAAGCCATCTTTTCCAACCTTTTTCATGCCAGTATTTATTTAGTCTCCACCATTTGTTCTTATTTGGGTGTCTATGTTTTGCCCATTGCTGTAGTAAGTGATAAAGGGTGTTGTTAATATTTGAAAAGGCTTTACTAGCAACCACGTGTTTGTGATAATTTGTCCAACCTCTTATGACTTGATTAAGCCTTCTTATTAAGTCAGATTGGGTGCTAGCTTTCCCCTCCTTAAGGATTATTGTGGAACATCTCCTAATTATGTTTTTAATAGAACTTTTAGAAGGTTTAACTATTAATTTCCCACTGTATTTCTTAAATGTCCAGCCAAGAAAGTCAAACCCTTTGTCGATATGTGTGATTGTAGTCTTTTCTTCTGATAGTGTTAGACCTCTTGATTGGAGGAATTGACTAACAGTAGTTTTAAGTTCTTCAGCAATTTCTTTTGAGTTTGCAGTAATAACAAAATCATCAGCATACCGAATCAAGTTCACTTTAGTTTTGGCTCTGTAATGATTTTCTATTTTACCTTTTGAATTTCTATGATATTTATCTTGAATCACTTTTTCGAGTCCATCTAATGTCATATTTGCATATATACTTGAGATTGCACCGCCTTGTGGCGACCCTGTTTCCGTTGGGAACAGCTTTTCTTCATATATATATCCCGATTTTAGGAACTGCTTCATAATAATTTTATCCATTGGTATATTGTTTTGTAACCATTCATGGTTAATGTTATCAAAGCAACCTTTAATATCGCCTTCAAGTATCCATGTCGGAGAACACTTTCTAGCTAATACACAAAATATCTGCTCACAGGCATCTTTTGCACTTCGTCCACGGCGGAATCCAAAGGAAATGGAATCACCTTTTGTTTCTGCGATTGGCTCAAGCGCTAGTGCATATAATGTTTGCATTGCTCTATCATACATTGTTGGTATACCTAATGGACGTTTCTGTTTTTTACCTTTCTTTTCGATGTATACTCGTCTTAAAGGTTTTGCTTTATAGTTTTTGTCAGTAAGTGAAAGCACAGCTTTCATCTTCGAAGCAGAGGTAGACCATAGTTTTTTGTCTACTCCAGACGTATTCTTCCCTTTATTTGTTGTTACTTTTCTTACAGCATAAGCCTTAGCTGAAAAAGAGTGGGTTAATAAGTATTGTAATCTTTTGGCTTTATTATTGTCCCCTTTTTTTGTTGCCTTAGCGATTCGGGTTTGTAGTCTATTAACATCGAATTCAACTTGTTTCCAGTCAATTGTTTCCCATTGAAATTCAAGTGATTTCGTGTCTTTTAGTCTCTCGGTTTTATCCGTCGTTGAATTACTAAAATTCATAAATATATACTCCTTTCCTGCTAAGAAATACCATAGGATAAGTCTGCACTCTTTCGAATTAGGGCAAATTTTGAACCCTTATCTGTTTTCATTACAAAATCAGCATTCGCTTTTTATCCTTTTCTTCTGCCCTCTATGTCATTTCGCCCCTTACGGTTAGATACCTCTCGATGGAGGAACATATAGGGTTTACCAAGTTCCACATAATACATAATTGTAAATGCCTTAGGAGTCATCTTTAAACCGGGAGTTCTTTATCCATTCGCATTGGTTTAACAGTTGGCCTTTGCTCGACTCCTTACCATTTTGGTCAAAGCGTTTCAGCCTATTTCGCTTTCTCCAGCGTAACGATTCCTACAATGATTCACTTTACGTTCTCCATAGCATTCTTACTCTAGCAGTTGTCCCAGCTTAGGCTACTCGAACTTCCACATTGTCTCGTGAGCTTTCTAACCCAAACGTTACCATTCACGCTAGTCACGATAGAGTTACCCCGAATGGATGGGGCAGTCTTACGACAATGTATTACGCGACTTCTTGTCGCACCTGTACCCCCCTGTCCGAGTGGTGTATCAATCCCGGTGCAGGCCTGTTTTTATAGCATTTTCAAGTGCTTTTATACACAGCGATGTTTTCATATTATCTGCTGTTGACCAGCCTACTATTTCCTTTGTACATATATCTTTTACAGTCGCAAGGTATAACCAACCCTTACGTGTACTAACATAACTGATATCAGTTACCCATACAGAATTTGGAGTTTCAACTTTAAAATTTTGATTCAAAAGATTTTCAGCTGTTGGAAGTTTGTGAGCAGAGTATGTAGTTGCCTTGAATTTCCTTTTCCTTATGGAGTAAAGTCTATTTTCTCTTTGTATCCTGTAAAGCCTTTGCCTGCTGCAGTGTGGAAATTTCTCTCTTACATCACTAAGAAGCTTGTCAAGTCCGCAAATTCCATGATTTCTATGATAACTGTCCTGTGCTATCTTCCGTATCTGCTCATTTTCAGCTTTTGTTTTGCTCTTTGTTGGACTATTCCACAGATAATATCCACTGCATGACACATTGAATAGCCTGCACATCTTTGTAACCGAATGTTTGTCACGCTGACTTCTTATAAACTTATAGATTACCTTCGGTTGTCTTTGACAAAGAGTGCAGCAGCTTTTTTTAGTATATCAACTGATTCCTCAAGTTCATCTATTCTTTTCTGCTTTTCTTTAAGTTTCCTCTCAAGCTCATCCATTCTTGAGCTCGAAGGATCCTCTATCCTCTTTTTGTTTTTTATCCAGTTTCTTAAGGTTTGAGCATTTACTCCTAAATCTTTTGATACACTTATGACAGATCTTCCTTCTTCCAGTACAAGTCTTACTGCATCTTTTTTGAATTCTGCATTATACCTATTACCGTTACCTGACATTTCTTATCTCCTCCATATGATTATTATAGCTAACTCATATGTGTTCATCAATTCGAGTACAGGTCAGTAAAACTTCTAGGATGGCGTGTGGCTTATTTAAGCCGTGAATATTCTCTTGGTGACGACATAGAATACCCGATTAGAATTACTTATAAACTATGGTATAGATGGAGATATTTTCTTGAAGAAAATAGATATTCCTATTTCTGTTTCAAGTTTAAAAGCCATAAGTTTGACACGTATTCTGGTATTTTTATAGTTCTTGAAGATGAAGATAAAATAATTACTTTTGAAACCACTTTTCCATCAAGAAGATATTTACGAATTCGTTTTAAAGGAATTCATGTGGATGCAGCAGATTGCTATAAAAAATTATTTGCACATATGAAAAGACATGATTATGAACTAACAGACGATTCTATTGAAGTAACACTAATTAATTATGGTATTACTAATGATATAGATAAATATGTAACTGAAATACTATTGCCTTATACCCGTATATAAAGTTTTTGCAATTGAGTTAAAAAATTAAATTTTTACTTAACTCTTTAGTTACCAGAGGATTTATATTATTAAATTATTTAAGATGCAAAGGAGTACAGTATGAAAATTTTGATTATTGGAAATGAAGATCGATATAAAAAATATATGCCCGACTTGAATATTGTGAAAGAGATTACTATGGTTTTCTGCCCTTGTGGTGCAAGTGACAAAGAATTGTTAGAAGCTGCTTCTGACGCAGATGCTATTGCGATTGATCCTATAGCAAATCTTTCGGGAAATGTTATCCGTCAGATGTCGAACTTAAAAATAATCCAGTCGGAAGGCGTGGGATTTAATGGTATTGATTGCTGGGCTGCAAAAGAAAGAGGAATATACGTTTGCAACTGCAAAGGTGCAAATGCAGGTGCTGTAGCAGAGCAGACAGTACTTTTAATGCTGGCTTTACTTCGTAACATTATTGTTGGTGACCGCACAGAGAGGGAAGGCAAACAAATATATATGAAGGAAAAAATGATGGTGGAAGGTATCACAGAACTGGGTGATTGTAAAATTGGCCTCATTGGATTAGGTGATATCGCAAAGGCAACAGCAAAAAGACTAAAGCCCTTTGAATGTGAGATATACTATTACACTAAAACCCGAAAACCGGTAGATGTGGAAAAAGAATATCATGTATCTTACATGGATTTGGGTGAAATGGCACATATCTGCGATATTATTAGTATTCACTGTCCTGTGAGCACTGAAACTACAGGAATGATTAATAGTGAATTTCTAAGTAAAATGAAATCGACGGCCTATATAGTCAACACAGCTCGGGGGGAAATAATTGATAATGAATCACTCTACCAGGCTATTGTATCCGGACAGATTAAAGGTGCCGGCTTAGATACCGTGTCTCCAGAGCCTACAACGCGGGATAACATACTTTTAAATTTGCCAGAGGAATATGCTGACAGAATAATTTTTTCACCACATATCGGTGGAATTACTACAAGTTACTTCTACCAGGCACATAGGAGAAACTGGATTAATATTGATGCTGCATTAAAAGGTCAGCATCCTAAACATATTGTCAACGGATTATAAAAATTAAGGAGGAAACATAATGATTTCAAACTGTTTCTGTTCTAGAAGAGTCTACTTGTGTATGATTAAAATACTGTTTAGTAAAAGTTCTGCAGAGTTTTATGGATATAGTCCAAGTTTGGGAATTCCATCTGTCAGGAAAAAAAATAGCACAATTTTTAAACCAGTATTTTGATATGAATTATACTGAAAACCATATTTTTATGACTACCGATGCCATAGCCTATGCAATAGGTGCGTAATGGAATTTGGAGACAAAATGATTATCTTTGCCCTCTTTTTTCCTGAGTATCATCCTTATATTGATTTAACAGGTGCTTCTGTACTGAAAGTAGTCCCTCCAAATGTGGAAAATTTTCAGGCTAATTTTACTCTCTTTGAAGAAATGTTAACTGAGAAGGTAGCAGCAGTATTGATTAATTCTCCTAACAATCCATCTCGCGTTGTTTATTCCAAAAACACCGTTGAGAAACTTACAGAGATTATTCGCAGATATATTGCAGTAGATCCTGTCTGCGTAGATTCTGACTTGATTGACAGTATGTGCGGGTAGACTTTTAGAGATATAGGTAATAATTATCATATTCCATTATTCAATCTGCTGTGGCGGAAGTGGTGGATTTAATTACGGATATGTCTGTTTATATATTGGGATATGACTCTGTTATGGACGTATGGGGTTTGACAGTATCTGCTGCAGTGATGGACTGTTAAGTTTATACATCAAAGGTGGAATGGACATTTAAGCTATTGGAGTAACTGTTAGAAGATAAAGTAATACAAAATTAATTTATTAGCGGTCACTATGTTTTTTTGCCTATTATACGAACGTAGGTTTTTGAAATGAAGAGGTACTATATTTTAAATATTAGATAAAATTTTTATAAATTATATTAAAACATATTGAGATGATATTAAAGTGTTTTTATGGGTGTTAATTATTATACTCAATTTACTATGTTTTTATATTATTAAGAACACTGTTTATCAATCAAAAAAGAACCTGTTAAGGCTCTATATAAATAATATAATTAATATGATCATAGGAATAGCTGTACACAAAATTAATAATATAGGCGATATATCATCTTCTGATACAGAACTATTATCTTCTGGTACGGAGCTATTAAGTTTATTTAATTCTTCGGTTGACTGTAGTATAGTATGATTTTTTTCTAGTGATTTTTGATCCAGAGAATCTAAGTTTGCCATAAATATATACCTCCTCGTATAATATAGTTGTACCAATCAATAGAGATTAGATCATCTCTACTAACGGATATTTATAAATATAAATTAATTATTGTTCGTACATCTCAAGTTCCGTTCTGGAAATTGCAATATCCTTTAGTAAGTCTAAAAATAATAAGAGTGTATCTTCCACAAGGGTAACTTGATTAATAGTTAAATCATTGTATAATATCTTCTGAATAGAGGTTAGATGTATTCCTCCTGGGAGGACTCCTTCGGAGTTCCTATACCCGTGAAAAAGCGTATCATTCCATCAGTGAGATTAGATGTTTAGCTGGTTGAGTTTCTTCCCTTGCGGAAGAATTACTCGTGTCACAAACGAGGTTGTTAGCTCACTGTTAGGTATGGATACTCTGTTCTATCTTCAAAAATATATGAAAAGGAGATATTTACAATGTCAAAATTTTTTAATTTACCTGTAGTAGGTATCGATGTTTCTGCTGATTATTCTATGGTTGCAATACTAGCCCCTGATGGAGCAGTTTATAGAAAGGCTTTCAAGATAATGCACACTTCTGATGGTTTCTCTTATCTTCTCAAAGAAATGAGAAAAGTGGAAAAAGAGTTCTCCATGAAACCATCACTTTTCATGGAATCAACTGGTGTTTACCATTTAACTCTTTTCCACTTCCTAAAGAATAACGAATTAGAAACTTTCGTTATAAATCCTCTTATTACTAATAGTAACAAAAATTTAGGAATAAGAAAAGTGAAAAATGATAAAATGGATGCCTTAACTATTGCAAACATAGCAAAATTTCAAAATATAAAAATGTCTGATTATTTAGATATCCCAATATTTGCTGTAAGATCACTTTGTCGTGATTACTACAGCCTTATAGATAACCGTTCCCAGTTCAAGAAAAAGTTATCTTCTGATCTTAGAACGTTTTTTCCTGGATATCATAATGTTTTTTCTGACGTAGCTGGTGTTACTTCATTAGCAGTTTTAAGTAAATTTTCATCCCCTAAAGCAATTGTTGATGCACCAAAAGATGATTTAATTGCTTTACTAAAGGAAAATTCTTGTAAATCAATTGACTGGTGTACAAACACATATAACAAACTTTTAAACGCTGCACTAAGTGCTGTACAAATAGGAATAACCAATAATTCCTTTAAAGTAACTATAGGCATAAATATAAAGCTTTTAAACATCATTAATGAACAAATTGAAACTCTAGTAAATGAAATAGAATCAGCAGTTAAAAATGACTCAACACCTGCTTCATTTAAGAACAACATAGCATTGCTTCTTTCTTTCAAAGGTATAGGCTTTATTACAGCTGTAACCATAATGAGTGAAATAGGCGATCCTACAAGGTTCAAGCATCCAAAAGAAATGGTTGCTTTCTTTGGAATTGACCCTTCAGTTAGTCAATCCGGGAAATTTAATAGTGACCAAAATAAAATGTCCAAGCGTGGTACACGCTTTGGTAGAAGAGCACTTTATGCTGCTGCTCTTGCATCAATAAGAAAATCCAAAACTGGTAAACCAATTAACAGTGTTCTTTACCAGTATCGCAATAAAAACTTAAATGGTAAGAAGAAGAAAGTTGCTCTTTGTGCAATTATGCACAAACTTGTAAAGTACATATTTGCAGTTCTTAGAGATCAAAAGCCTTATGAAATTCGTGAACCAAAACTGCACAACCAAATGTATGTTACTAATTTTTCAAGATCAGTTTCTTAACCACTTAGACAAATTAATTATGGTCCAAATTGGATAAATTATTTCCAATTTAGTTTTAGTAAAAATTTGCCATAGTTCGTATTTTTTTATGGTTTGTTTGCCATGCTCTTTTTTGCTCTTAAATTTAGTAAATAAATTTTTTAAATTAACTATTGACTTTTACTAGCTGGTCTTATAATAACTTCATACTTAGATGAAAATTTCCTTTTTATTAATTTTAGCATTTAAGCATACGTTTACAATAGTGTCCATACTTTAGTAAAAACTTAAAATAGCTTATTGATCTCTTTATATAATATAATATGAAATTATTTGTATTTTGTGAATATTCTTTAAATTACTTATAAAGATAAAAAGATATCTCTGAACTACCTATAAGGAATTGAAATTAAGTATTAATAACATAATTGTAAATACGCAATTAGAAATTTTAGACTACTTATAAGGAATTGAAATTTCTAAGGCTCATACTGATTATGGCACTGAATCTATGAATTTTAGATTACCTATGTTGAGCTAAAAGATGAATTTTCATAACCAGGATATATAATCTATAATAAAATAGTATAGTATTCCTAAAAATTCTAGAATATATATTTATATATTTAAGAAAATTTAACCAAATATCAATTCTTTGATTTTTGATATATTTGGATTAATATTTAGTGTTTTATTGATAAAATAGCACAGATTGTGAGCTAAAATTTTATTCGTTATTCTACTTATTGATCCCCAAATAGATTTGGCAAGTACTCTTTGTATATTTTGATGAATGGATAATTGAGAAAAAGTTGTTTCAATTCTTCGTCTTGCTTTAAATATTAATTGCCTGAATCCTTTTGGAAATTGATTTGTATCTTTCTTTCTCTTTATTGTAACAAGGTTGATATTTCTGTCAGATTTTAATTCTAAAGCAAATTTATTTCCCATATATCCTTTATTCCCTATTATAGTTGATGAAGGTAAAGTATAAGTTAATTCCCATACTGCGGCTCTATCATCAACATTGGCAGGAGTCAGAACAAAATCAGTAACATATCCATCAAATGTTGTTAGAGTATGCAGCTTAAATTCATAATATGTTTCTTTCTTGGAGACACATTTGCCGTAGGCAGCCTTCGGTTTAAAGGATTTATGAAAATGGGCTCTTCCAAATTTACAAACAGGAATTGGCATACTGTCAATTATCCTATATTGTTCCTGGGTATAGTCAAGAAATCGGGTTAGTTCTTGACGAATTTGCTCCATAACCTCATAAAGAGATTTTCTTGTCCTATGAAATCTTGTTCTTGTACAAAACTTGGGAAATAAATCACCTAAATTTCTAGTACAAAAACTGAACCATGATTTCTCAGAATCAATAGAAAGAAGTTCACCAACTAGTGACAGAGTAATTATTTCACTGTCACTCATAATTGCTTTATCAATATTTCTACGATTTTTAATATGTGTTGGAGTAACTTTGTAGTAAAAATCATCAATTATTCGAATATAACAGTAATGAAGTCTTTAAGATTATTTATTTCTATAGTATAATATTTTTTGAACTCTAGCATATATGTTCCCCCCATCATTAGAATTTTTGCTCATTTTTTAATGATACGGTAACATAAATTGCTGGAGTTTTCTATTTGTATAATGTTGCTAGTCAATTCAACTAGCACAATGGGTTAAATTACGGCTTATAAGTAAGAAAAGAACCATATTGAAAAATACATGCTAGATCATTAGAATTATAATTAGAATACTGTTACATATTAATTATATCGTTAGGAGTGTGTTGTTATGGTTGCTTTTGAGGATTTTGTGAAAATAGATATAAGAGTAGGGGAAATTATTAAAGTGAAATTTTTTGAAAAGGCAAGGAAATCTGCTTACAAATTGTGGATTGATTTTGGCGATGAAATTGGCATAAAAAAATCAAGTGCTCAAATTACTGAATGTTATAAAAAAGAAGAGCTTATAGGTAGGCAAGTTTTAGGAGTAGTAAATTTTCCACCAAGACAAATTGCAGATTTTATGTCAGAGGTATTGGTACTAGGAACTTATTCCAAGCAAGGAGTTGTGATGATTCAACCCCAGCAGCCTGTTGAAAAAGGTGATAAATTAGGGTAATTATATTAATTTGGGATAATCAGTAAAATTGATCTTTAGAATAAGTAGGTGTAGTTATGCATAGAATAATTTTTCTTGTAGACATGAATGCTTTTTTCATAAGTCGTGAATCAACAAGACATCCTGAAATTATTGGAAAACCTGCTGCCGTAGCAGGAGAACCAAAAAATCGGTCAGGTATTATTCTAACTGCAAATTATGAGGCACGAAAATTTGGAGTTAAAACAACTATGGTTTTACATAGGGCGTTAAAACTTTGTCCAAATATGATAATTATTCCTCCTGATCATTATTTTTATAAACAGAAATCCAAAGAGGTTATGGATATACTATCTGAATATACTCCTGTTATTGAACAAAATAGTATTGATGAAGCATGGCTTGACATGACGGGTTGTGAAAGAATATTTGGAAGACCATATCAATCAGCAAAGCATATTATGAGACATATTAATCGTGAGCTAGGTCTGGATTGTTCCATAGGTATATCTGAAAACAAATTTCTGGCAAAGATGGCTTCTGAAATGAAAAAGCCCCTAGGTATTACGAGGCCACTGAAAAAGCTTCGCTTTTTTCCTAAAGATTGATTTAAGCAGTAAAAAGAGCACGGAGTATTTCATTTCTTTCTGAAATATTTCGTGCTCTTCTCTCATTAATGTGTTACTTAAAGCTTATTGCTCCGTTAGGAGCTTTATGATTCTCTTGATATTAACAGTAAATATTGTAAGTGCACCTTGCATTTGCATGTTAATTAAGCCCGACGATAATGCCATATCATAGCCGTGCTGGTGTTTAAGTTCACTGTTCTTAGCTTCAATCATATATCGTTGTCTTGCTCGTTCCTTAAAGTATTCTGTTTCTTGAAAAGCCATTTGATCTTTATGAATATCAGACTTTATAGATACAGAATAGGTCTTGGACTTGCAACCTTCTTTGTAACATCCTTCTCCTCGAGAACAGCATTTGCATTTATTAACATCAAAATAGTATGTAGTAACTTGATTTTTATTATGATTTTTCTTACCCTGACGGGCTTTTCTTATGGCTATATGACCGGCAGGGCAAATAAACATTCCAGCATCCTTGTTGAATTGGAATTCTTCCTCTTTCGTACGAGATCCACATGAAATTATTGGATTAAGTTTTGAAATCAACTTGATTTGATTTTCTTTGGCATACTCTAAATTTCCTTTTTCCGAATAAGCAGTATCACCAATTATCTCATCAACTGTCATGCCTGCGTTTTGACTTTTTTCAATTAACTCTTGAAGTTCTTTACCATCGGATTTTTCTCCGGTAGTAATAGTAGCTCCTGTAATTATGCGTTCTTCACTCATTGCAATGTGTGTTTTGTACCCAAAAAATGAAGAATCGGCTGTCTTATGCCCTACTCGGGCATCTTCATCCTTTGAAAGCGCTAACTGCTCCAGGTCATCTTCGATGGCCTCGTTTAAATAATTGAGTCGTTCTTTAATCTTCTCATATATCACAAGCTCAGGTGTAGGTTCAACAACATTGATTAAATCTTGGCAGTATCTTATAATATCTTTAATCTTATCACCTGTAACCTTTTGAGGAAACTTTTCTTTTATCTCACTGTTAACTGCGTAGATTTCCTTCCTCAAAGACTTTGCCCGTTCCAATAGCACTTCCTGAGCAGACTTCTGGTTATATCTTGCTTTGGTATGTGTGGAATCAACTATAAGAGTTCTACTGGCTAAAACTCCCTTAGCAATTGCAATTTCAACTGTTTTCTTGATTAATAAATCAAGCATATTCGTATCTTTCAAGCGTAGCTTTCTAAATTTTGTTAATGTACTTGGATGAATCAGATCAACTTCCTCAGGTGCAAGATTCAGAAAGTATTTAAATGACATGTCATAAAGTGTTCTTTCAACTACGTCTTCATCGGAAAGTTCATAGGTTGTCTTCAATATAAGGTATTTAAACAGCATGATGGGATCCTTGGCACCACGCCCCATGTCAACACTGTAATTATTGAGTAGTTCATCGTAATAGAAATAGAAACATTATTATATAAACATTTTCTTTATTTGCAGTTGCGTTAACTAAATGTTCTGTAGCTAAAATACATCCATTAATTATATTTCCTCCTGCAAGTAATATGCTACTAGCTAAAATTCCTACAATAAGTGCAGCTATTATTCTCTTTGTAATCATAGCTAAGACAATGACTATTATAGGTGTAAAAAGTGAAACTATTCCTTGGCTCATATTATCATTTCCTTTCTACTACATAATTACTAGCAAAATTATTATTTGTAAGATCACTTGTAAAATCCATATTTGCTAACATATTTGCAAACGTAAAATACGAATTTTAATAAGATTTGGTAGCATTTAACAAGAAATAAAAAATTATATTCACTATAAAACCCTTGATTTTAGCCACTTTATAGAATATAATAATATTTAAAATTACATAAATGACAGTTCGAAACCATCCTGTCTATAAACAAAACTAGGGGGAAACTGTATAATTATATAGTTTATTTTGTGATTAAAAGGCGGGATTGTTTCTGCCTTTTTATGTTATGTGAATATTTAAAGTTAATTTATCCGAAGGTGACAGTTAGCTGATACCTCCAGCTTCTTCAAAAGTGAGGGTATAAGCGCTACTGCGCCTCTGGATAAGTTCTTCTAGGGTTCAAATTGGAGGAAAGCATTTCTCATGAGTAAACTCTAACTGAATCTAAGAATCACTTGATTAAAATTAAGGATAAGGTGAAATAAATGGGAGATAAAACTATAGGAATAACTACTACTGTTCCTTATGAAGTTTTGATAGCTGCAGGATATAAAGTAGTTGACTTAAATAATATTTTCGTTACTTCAAAAGATTATGGAAAATTTATTGATATAGCAGAAAGACAAGGTTTTCCTAAAAGTTGCTGTGCATGGCAAAAAGGAATTTTTGGAGTATGTATGGATAAAAAGATTAGTGAAATTGTAGGAGTCACTGAAGGTGATTGTTCTAATACTAAGGCTTTAGAGGGCATACTGGATATGAAAGGTATAAAAATATATTCATTTGCATTTCCACAAAGTCATGATATTTGTGATATTAAGGCATCTATTGATAAATTTATGAACATTTTTAATGTTTCCTATAGTGAAGTTGAAAGAGTGAGAAAGAAAGTGAATAAGATAAGATACCTTATCAAATACTTGGATGAATTGACTTATAAAGAAAACAAGGTTTCGGGTTTTGAAAATCATCTTTATCAGGTAAGTGCCAGTGATTTTAACAGCGATATTTGTAAATTTGAGGGGGATATAAAAAATAAATTGGAAGAGATAAAAAAAAGAAAACCCTTTACTCAGAAATTAAGACTCGGCTTTATAGGAGTACCCCCTATGCCCTGTGATATATATGATTATGTTGAAAAATTTAATGCACGCTTTGTTTATAATGAGGTTCAGAGAGAATTCGCATTTTCAAGAGCTATGGGGGCTAAGGATATTTATGAACAATACTATGATTACACTTATCCCTATGATATAAAATTTAGACTCAGTGAAATAAAAAAGCAAATTAAAGAGAGAAAGATAGATGCTTTGATCCATTATACCCAGGCATTTTGTCATAGACAAATTGAGGATATAGTTATAAAAAATGAAATCAATATACCTATATTAACTATAGAAGGGGATAAACTTAATTTTTTAGATGCCAGAACTAAAATAAGATTAGAGGCATTTCTGGATATGCTTGAAGATTTAATTGTTATGAATGGAAAAGAGGAATAAAGTTTTGAGAAGGTTAGGTATGGATTTAGGCAGCAGAGAAGTAAAAATAGTGGTAATGGAAAATGGACATATTGTATTTAAAGATAAAATTAGTACTATGATTTTTTATAGGGATTTTTGCAGTTATGATGGAAAGATGATAGTCAATCTTGAAAGGTTAAATATCAAACATATTGATTCTGCAGTTTCAACGGGTTACGGGCGAAATAACACAGATTTAAAATTATTCAAGTCCATAAATGAGATAAAGGCCCATGTTTACGGGGCAATTTTTCAAACAGAATTAAAAAATTTTATACTTCTAGATATAGGAGGACAGGATGTTAAAGTGGTAAGAGTGGAAAAAGGATTGATAACGGACCTGGAACTTAATGAAAAATGTGCAGCATCGAGCGGAAGATATCTTGAAAATATGGCCAATATGCTGGAAATTTCTTTAGAGGATTTGTGTAAATTTTATAAAGATCCTGTGGAATTAAATTCTACCTGTGCAGTTTTTTCTGAATCAGAATTAATTGGAAAAGTAGCAGAGGGAATTGCAATTGAAAGACTTTGTGCAGGGGTTAACTATTCACTTTACAAAAGAATTAAGCCTTTTTTAAATAGATTTCAGGGACAAAGTCTTGTATTGTCCGGTGGAGTGGCTAAAAATCAGGCTATATACAACTATTTAAAAAATGATTATGAAAAAATAATAGTTTTAAAAGAATCTCAATTTAATGGGGCTATAGGTTGTTGTTATTATGCTGAAAGGATGGATTTGAAATGAAAAAAGCAGTGGTTTTACTGTCTGGCGGACTTGACTCTACTACAGTTTTATATTTAGCTAAAAGTCAGGGGTACGAAGTTTATGCCATGAGTTTTGATTATGGTCAGAGACATAAGAAGGAAATTCAGTGTGCAAAGGATATTGCCAGTGGTGCAGGTGCAGCAGATTTTGTCCTGGTTACTACAAATATGAATGCTTGGGGGGGCTCTGCACTTACAGATGATTCTATAAAGGTACCTGAATTTAATGAAGAAAATGAGAAAATACCTGTTACCTATGTACCCGCAAGGAATATGATATTTTTATCTTATGCAGCTTCTTATGCAGAGACAATAGGAGCCTATGATATTTTTATAGGAGTAAGCGAGGTGGATTATTCAGGATATGTAGATTGCAGACATGAATTTATTGATTCCATGGAAAAAACAATAAATTTAGGAACTGTGTGTGCTGTAGAGTATAAAAAATATATAAAAATACATGCTCCATTTCTGTATAAAACAAAATCAGAGGAGATTAAAATAGGTATGGATTTAGGAGTAAAATATGAAAAAACATGGACATGCTACAATGGAGAAGAATTTGCCTGTGGTATTTGTGATAGTTGTAGGTTAAGATTAAAAGCTTTTAAAGAGGCTGGCTATAAAGACCCAATAAAATATAAAGACCAGCTAGTAAAAGTCAATAGTTAATTTAAAAAATTTATTTACTAAATTTAAGAGCAAAAAAGAGCATGGCAAACAAACCATAAAAAAATACGAACTATGGCAAATTTTTACTAAAACTAAATTGGAAATAATTTATCCAATTTGGACCATAATTAATTTGTCTAAGTGGTTAAGAAACTGATCTTGAAAAATTAGTAACATACATTTGGTTGTGCAGTTTTGGTTCACGAATTTCATAAGGCTTTTGATCTCTAAGAACTGCAAATATGTACTTTACAAGTTTGTGCATAATTGCACAAAGAGCAACTTTCTTCTTCTTACCATTTAAGTTTTTATTGCGATACTGGTAAAGAACACTGTTAATTGGTTTACCAGTTTTGGATTTTCTTATTGATGCAAGAGCAGCAGCATAAAGTGCTCTTCTACCAAAGCGTGTACCACGCTTGGACATTTTATTTTGGTCACTATTAAATTTCCCGGATTGACTAACTGAAGGGTCAATTCCAAAGAAAGCAACCATTTCTTTTGGATGCTTGAACCTTGTAGGATCGCCTATTTCACTCATTATGGTTACAGCTGTAATAAAGCCTATACCTTTGAAAGAAAGAAGCAATGCTATGTTGTTCTTAAATGAAGCAGGTGTTGAGTCATTTTTAACTGCTGATTCTATTTCATTTACTAGAGTTTCAATTTGTTCATTAATGATGTTTAAAAGCTTTATATTTATGCCTATAGTTACTTTAAAGGAATTATTGGTTATTCCTATTTGTACAGCACTTAGTGCAGCGTTTAAAAGTTTGTTATATGTGTTTGTACACCAGTCAATTGATTTACAAGAATTTTCCTTTAGTAAAGCAATTAAATCATCTTTTGGTGCATCAACAATTGCTTTAGGGGATGAAAATTTACTTAAAACTGCTAATGAAGTAACACCAGCTACGTCAGAAAAAACATTATGATATCCAGGAAAAAACGTTCTAAGATCAGAAGATAACTTTTTCTTGAACTGGGAACGGTTATCTATAAGGCTGTAGTAATCACGACAAAGTGATCTTACAGCAAATATTGGGATATCTAAATAATCAGACATTTTTATATTTTGAAATTTTGCTATGTTTGCAATAGTTAAGGCATCCATTTTATCATTTTTCACTTTTCTTATTCCTAAATTTTTGTTACTATTAGTAATAAGAGGATTTATAACGAAAGTTTCTAATTCGTTATTCTTTAGGAAGTGGAAAAGAGTTAAATGGTAAACACCAGTTGATTCCATGAAAAGTGATGGTTTCATGGAGAACTCTTTTTCCACTTTTCTCATTTCTTTGAGAAGATAAGAGAAACCATCAGAAGTGTGCATTATCTTGAAAGCCTTTCTATAAACTGCTCCATCAGGGGCTAGTATTGCAACCATAGAATAATCAGCAGAAACATCGATACCTACTACAGGTAAATTAAAAAATTTTGACATTGTAAATATCTCCTTTTCATATATTTTTGAAGATAGAACAGAGTATCCATACCTAACAGTGAGCTAACAACCTCGTTTGTGACACGAGTAATTCTTCCGCAAGGGAAGAAACTCAACCAGCTAAACATCTAATCTCACTGATGGAATGATACGCTTTTTCACGGGTATAGGAACTCCGAAGGAGTCCTCCCAGGAGGAATACATCTAACCTCTATTCAGAAGATATTATACAATGATTTAACTATTAATCAAGTTACCCTTGTGGAAGATACACTCTTATTATTTTTAGACTTACTAAAGGATATTGCAATTTCCAGAACGGAACTTGAGATGTACGAACAATAATTAATTTATATTTATAAATATCCGTTAGTAGAGATGATCTAATCTCTATTGATTGGTACAACTATATTATACGAGGAGAGAAGTAAATGCAATATGAAAAGAAAGATATTTTCAGAAATAAAAAATCTCTGTCAAAAATAAATAAAATTGCTATCTCTGGCATTGTTATAGCAATATATGTGGTGGTTATGTATTTTACCCAAAGCTTTGCTTTTATGCAATTTCAGATAAGGATAGCTACATCTTTATATGGTTTGTCTGCCATTTTTCCATTTCTTATTTTGCCTATGGGATTGAGTAATCTTATCAGCAATACTTTAATGGGAGGCCTTGGACTTCCTGATATGCTGGGAGGGGCAATTGTAGGTATCATAACTTCACTTTTAGTATATTTAATAAGTAAGTATAAATTTAATGATTGGTTTATTGCATTACCTATTATTTTTATACCTGGATTTGGGGTACCTATATGGTTATCTTATCTTTTACATATCAAATATATAGTTTTAGTATTTAGTCTTTTGGTAGGTCAGATAATTCCCGCTATTTTAGCCGTATTTTTAGTTAAACAATTGAGAAAATTTTATTAATTTTATATTGACATTTTTCAATAAAAATAATATACTTTTTTACAAGATTATATAATTAAGTAAAAGTAAAAAACTAAGATGGAGAGAAAAATATTTAACGTATTAACTTCAGAGAGCCGACGGATGGTGAAAGTTGGTGTTAATATAAATATATAATAATCACTCCGGAGTTTCCGAGTAGAAAGACTTTTGTCTAGTAAACGAGGACGTCTACCAGCGGTACTTGGTTAGGGTTATAGTGGATAATATATATTTAATTGTTTGAAACTGACCTGAAAAATGAGTGGCAGTTAGAGTATCTAATTGCAAATAAGGTGGTATCACGGAATGTTAATCTTTCGTCCTTATAAGCATATGTAAAGTGTTTATGAGTATGAAAGATTTTTTTATTTATAAAAATATAATCTTTTAATACGAATAATTAGAGGGGAGACTTAAAATTATGAAAGAAATGTTAACTTTAGAAACAAAAGAAGCACATTTAACTTTAGAAGATGTATTGGAAGCTAGAAAAAGAATAAAGGACATATGTATAAATACGGAATTAATATATAGCTCGGAATATAGTTTGGAAAGTGGAAATCAGGTATATATAAAGCCAGAAAATTTACAGATAACTGGGGCGTTTAAATTAAGAGGTGCTCTAAATAAAATTTCTAAATTAAGTGAGGATAATAAAAAGAAGGGATTGATTGCTTCTTCAGCAGGAAATCATGCCCAGGGAGTTGCTTATGCTGCAAACAAACTTGGAATTGAAGCTACAATTGTCATGCCTGAAACTACACCACTTATTAAAGTGCAGGCCACTAAAAATTATGGAGCGCAAGTAGTACTTAAAGGAAAAGTTTATGATGAGGCCTATGAAGAAGCTAAGAGACTTGAGAAAGAAAAAGGATATACTTTTATACATCCTTTTGATGATTTGGATGTAATGGCAGGCCAGGGAACAATAGCTCTTGAGATTATAGAAAAGTTGAAGGATGTGGATGCTATAGTAGTACCAATAGGTGGAGGAGGCTTGATAAGTGGCATATCGGTGGCTGCGAAGTCCGTTAATCCCAATATAAAAATAATAGGAGTTCAGGCTGAAGGGGCTAATCCTATGAAGCGTTCTTTTGATACAGGAAAGCTGGTCAGTGCGGAAAATATTGATACCATTGCAGATGGGGCAGCAGTGAAAAATCCAGGGGAATTAACATTTCAAGTTATAAAAAAATATGTAGATGAAATTGTTACAGTAAGTGATCAAGAACTTATGGAGGACGTATATATTCTTTTGGAAAAGCATAAGCTTGTGGCGGAAGCCACAGGAGCGATGTCACTGTCTGCATTAAGCAAGCTGAAATTTAAAAATAAAAAAGTGGTTTGTTTAATAAGTGGTGGAAATATAGATGTAGTAACAATGTCGGCGCTTTTAAATCATGGACTTGTTTCACGGGGAAGGATATTTTGTTTTTCAGTTAAACTGAAGGATACTCCAGGACAGCTTTTACAGATATCAAAAATTTTAGCAGAAAAGTGTGCAAATATAATAAAATTAGATCATAATCAGTTTAAAGCTATTGATAGGTTAAAACACGTAGCCTTAGAAGTAACAGTTGAGACTAATGGACATGATCATATAGAAGATATAATTAAATCCTTAAATGAACATGGATATAATATTGATAAGGTATATTAGTTTATCCCAACGCTGGAATTAGCTAATACTCCCATATTCTTCAAAATGGGAGATAAGCACTGCTGTGCACCTTTATAAGTTCTTCTGAGGTTCGGATGGAAAAAAGCATTCCTCTGTGCAAACTTCACCTGAACCTTATGAAGTATTTGATATTTAAATAACTATTTACTAGATATTTATTTTTTAAATGTGTAAAAAATATTGAATTGAGACTTTAGAGTATGTTATGCTATTATACAAAAAATATAATACAGGGTCTTATATAGGTTAATTCTATTATAAGACCTATTAATATATTTAATATACTTTCAATAAATCTTATAGTTTGATATGTGTTTGACAATAATAATAAATAGGCGTAATATAAAAATGGCAAATGCCAATGTAGATATAGGAGATGATTTTATGTCAGATTGTAGTTCATGTCCATCAAATGATGGATGTAGCAAAGATAAGGAAAGTTGTGATATTGATTTTAATCCCTATAATAAGGTAAAAAAACTTATTGGTATTATGAGTGGTAAAGGAGGTGTAGGAAAATCATCAATTTCTGTGCTTGTGGCTAAACAGTTGAAAAAGATGGGATATAGTGTAGGAATTTTAGATGCAGATATAACAGGACCAAGTATTCCTAATTTAATGGGTTTAAAAGGCAAAAGAGCTGAAACTACGGAGGAATTTATAGTACCTGTAGACACAAAAGATGCAATAAAGGCTATATCATTAAATCTACTTTTAGAAGATGAAAGCCAGCCGGTCATATGGAGAGGGCCGGTAATAGGTGGTGCAGTTAAACAATTATGGACAGATGTAATATGGGGGGAGCTGGATTATTTAATAATTGATATGCCTCCAGGAACAGGAGATGTAGCACTTACTGTAATGCAATCTATGCCTATAGATGGTATAGTTATGATATCCGTACCACAGGATTTAGTATCTATGATAGTTTCAAAAGCTGTAAATATGGTAAGAACTATGAATATTAACATACTGGGGGTTATTGAAAACATGAGTTATATAACCTGTCCAGACTGTGGTAAACAGATAAAACTTTTTAACGGTGAAAGTACAGATAAATTTTTAAAAGATATGGATTTAAAACTTTTAGGGGAACTTCCTATGTTAAGCGATATAAGCAGTTTGTCAGAACAGGGAGATGAGAGTATAAGTGAAAGTCTTGAGAACATTTTTAAACCTATCGTTCAAAATATAATTGATAGTTTAAAGGATATATCTTTAAAGAAATAATTGATGGAGTTTCACATTCACAAGTAAAATGTTATAAGTATAAATGTATATGAGTACATAGTAACTTAAGGTAGTTACAGCATTTAATTTTAAAAATATAGAGTTTTATGGCAGGGCAGGTATAGTTGTCCTGCTTTTGATTGCAGAAAATCAGAGTTATTTTTATTATATTATTTATTATAAACTGAATTAATTAATATAATAGCATCTCATTGATAAATTATTATTTTTAATATTAAATATTGTGGTGTAGTATTATTTTTTACTATAAACAAACATTATCCAATATAGTAGTGGGAGGATATTTATTAATGAATTTAATACTATAATAAATTTATTGTAGTATTTCAATTGTATCCCTTGTAAAATGCTTATTTAATGAGATAATACTATGTATTAAATATAAAGGAGAGAAAATATGCCAAGACCTATAAAGTTTAGAAGAATAGAATTTTTCCCAAAATATACGTGTTTCACACCGATTGGAAGACCTAAATGCGAAATAAAGGAAGTTTCTTTAAAATTAGAGGAACTTGAAGCAATAAGACTTAAAGATATAGAATCATTAAATCAACAAGAATGTGCTGAAAGAATGAAAGTGTCAAGGCAAACTTTTCAAAATATTATAGACAGTGCACGAAAGAAAGTGGCTCTTGCTTTAATTCAAGGAAATGCTATAAAAATAGAAGGAGGAAACTATACCACTAATTTATGTAAATTTAAATGTTTTAATTGTGGTAATATATATGAAGTAAATTATGAACAGGATAGAAATATTTGCCCATCCTGTGGTTCCAGGAAAATTGTGTGTAATAAAAAAGCAAATTTTTGTGATAAATGGTGCGTAAAAGAAAATAAACATTCTTAATACAAATAGGTTATAAAAAAATTTTATTTTATATTAACTATAATAAAAAAATATTTTTATAAAAAGTTAATATATATATGATAATTATCATATATATACGTAAAAATAATAATAAAATCATAATATAAATTGCAGAAAATTGATATTTTAATATATATATATGTCAAATGGTGAATATATTATTGCATTACAAAAAATTGTATAAAAGTGTTTTTAACTATATTATTTTAAATGAAATCAATATATGGAAAAATAAAGTAATTATTTATATATGAAAATATAGAATATATTACTATGAAAATGATTTTATTAGGGTAATTTTAAATACAGTATATTTCAAATCATTATTTATCCAGTATTCACCTTATGGAATATGAACACAAAAAATTCAAAATTATAAAATTGTATTTTTATTTCATCATTTAAAGTATAATACAACAATTTTAATATACTCCCTTAAATTTCTATATATGCATTAAAATTTGCAATTATTAATATACATATATATAAAATAATAAATTAATAAAATTTCAATATTTCTATTGATAATTTGTATAAAAGTTAGTATTATATAAATAAGTTTTTTAAAGGTTGCAGAAAAAATATATTTAAAAAACTTATAATTTTTTTATTAATTTATTTTTAAGGAGGTATTTTTATGAGTGGAGTGAATGCAGCAGATACTGTATTTGTCATTATTAGTGCAGCTTTAGTAATGATAATGACTCCGGGACTAGCTTTATTTTATGGAGGAATGGTTAGAGGCAAGAATACATTAAATAGTACTCTTCATAGTTATTCAGCCCTGGTAGTAATATCCATACAGTGGATACTTATAGGATATACACTGTGTTTTGGAAACAATATTGGTGGATTCATAGGTGGTTTTAATTTTGCAGGTTTAAAAGGAGTGGGATTTGCACCAAATGCAGATTATGCAGGTACAATTCCTCAACAAGTATTTATGATGTTTCAGCTTATGTTTGCAATAATAACTCCTGCACTTATATCTGGATCTATTGCAGAGAGAATGAAATTTATGCACTGGATCGCGTTTCTTTTGCTTTGGACAACTTTTGTTTATGATCCTATTGCCCATTGGGTATGGGGAACAGGCGGCTGGCTTAAGAACCTTGGAGCTTTAGATTTTGCAGGTGGTAATGTAGTTCATATAAGTTCAGGTGTATCAGGACTTGTGGCAGCATTGATGCTGGGTAAAAGAAAGAATGTAGGCAAACCTAGTAATCTTCCTTTAACTTGTCTTGGAGCTGCACTTCTCTGGTTTGGCTGGTATGGATTTAATGCTGGAAGTGGTCTTGGCGTAAATGGTGTAGCAGTAAATGCGTTTGTTACTACAAATACCTCCGCAGCGGCTTCAGCTGTAAGTTGGGCTATTTGTGAATATATATATAGAAAGAAAGTAACTTCTCTTGGAGTTGCCAGTGGAATAGTAGCAGGTCTTGTAGCTATAACTCCAGGTGCAGGATTTGTAAGTCCTTTGGCTTCATTGATTATTGGTCTAATAGGCGGAGCCATATGTTATATTTCAATTACTTTTGTTAAATCCAAATTAGGATATGATGATGCACTAGATGCTTTTGGATGCCACGGCGTAGGAGGAATATGGGGAGGAATCGCTACGGGAATATTTGCATGGACAGCGATAAATTCAGCTGGATCAAATGGATTGATACATGGAAATCCAAAGTTGGTTGGAATTCAGCTTATAGCTATTTTAGCTACAGTTATATACGCAGCAGTAGTTACATTTATTATAATTAAAGTAATTAATGCAGTAAGCAGTATGAGAGCAACTGAAAAAGACGAACAGACAGGTCTTGATGTTACAGAACACGGTGAAGAGGCTTATGGAGGAATAGGAGTTTAAAGATAGACCCTATCTGTATATTTATTGATGAATAGAATAATATAAATTTGTATAGGATATTTTTACGTCATTTCAGGATATTGAAATATGTGTTTAATAAGGAGGTAAAATAATGAGTGATAAGCTTACTAAAGTAGATATTATTACTTCTAAAGACAGATTTGAGGAATTAAAAAAAGCACTAGATGATATCGGCATCACAGGTATGACTGTTACCAATGTTTCAGGCTGCGGTATGCAGAAAGGTCATAAGGAATACTATCGAGGTTTGGCTATGGATATTAATCTTATACCTAAAGTAAAAGTAGAGGTAGTTGTTTGCGAAGTACCAGTGGATCTTGTGGTTGAAACTGCCAAAAAAGTACTTCATACTGGAGAAATAGGTGATGGAAAGATATTTGTATATAACGTGGAAAATGTTATACGTATAAGTACCGGTGATGAAGGCAGAGCGGCTCTGCAGTATAAAAAATCTTAGATCTTAAAAAAATTCAAGTATTGAATTTTAAATTCAATACTTGAATTTTTTACACAATTTTAAATAAACAAGTTTACATTTGAGTCTTCTGCTTCACCCAGATAGTAGCCTACTCCGCCTAGTTTAACTCCCTCAATGAGTTCTTCCTTTTTAAGTCCCATGACATCCATGGACATTTGACAGGCTACTATTTCAATACCACCGTCTATGGCAGATTTTATTAAATCTTCCAGGGAACTTATATTTTTATTCTTCATAACTTTTCTCATCATTTTTGTACCCATTCCTAACATATTCATATTGGACAATTTCAATTTTTTGCTTCCACGGGGCATCATTTTTCCAAACATAGAATCCATGAATTGTTTTTTTACAGGTACTTTTTCAGGTTTTCTTAATATATTTAGTCCCCAGAAGGTAAAAAACATTGTAACTTTTTTACCCATTGAAGCAGCTCCATTGGCAATTATAAAAGAGGCTAGTGCCTTATCTAAATCACCGCTGAATACCACAATAGTTTTATTATCATTATATGATATTTTACGGATTTTAGCATTTTTCGAATTTAGTTCATTGTTTTTTTTTATAAAAGCCGTTACATTGCAATTATTTTTGCTCAAACTAATAAGGTCATTATCAGTTCTCCTGCACCATGCCTTAATATCTTCATAAAAGCCTGGATCAGAAGCAGTTACTTTAAGAATTTCTCCCTGTTCTAAATCATCAATAGAGGATTTTGTCTGCATAAGAGGTCCCGGGCAGGAAAGACCGCAGGCATTTACACTTTTGTTATAAGAAGGTTCCTCTGAATCAAATTTTAAACCTATAGTCTGATTATTGAAATTTGATTTTTTTTCTGGTGAAACTTTGGTATCATCAAATTTTTTAGGTTTGAAATTTAATAATTCATAACTTTTATATCCCCCTGTTAGAATTTTAACTTTGTATCCATGTTGAGAAAGTATTCTAGCTGCAGTATAACTTCTTAAACCCACCTTACAATAGGCTATGATTTCTTTATTTTTATCTAGTTCTTCCAGTCTGTTTCTTAGTTCATCTAAAGGAATATTTAAGGCACCTTCAATGTGCTGGTTGTCAAATTCTATTTTTGCATGTACATCTAAAATAAGGATATTTTCTTTGTTATAATTTAAAAATTCTTCTGGAGTTATAATTTCTACTTTCCCGGATAAAACATTTTCTGCCACAAAGCCTGCCATATTCACAGGATCTTTTGCGGATGAAAATGGAGGAGAATAACTTAGTTCAAGTTTGGTCAAATCCTTTACTGTACCCCCAAGGCGAATGGCTGTGGCAATAATGTCAATTCTTTTATCCACACCATCATAACCTGTACTTTGTGCACCTAAAATTTTACCTTCCTGATTAAAGATGAGTTTTAAAGATAACGGAAGTGCATCAGGGTAATAGGATGCGTGGGATGTTGGGTGAACATATATAACTTTATATGGAATGTTAAATTTTTTTAAAGTTCTTTCATTATTTCCTGTACTTGCCCCAGCTAAACTGAATACTTTAATTATTGCAGTACCTTGGGTTCCATCGTAGGTAGAATCTACTCCACATATATTGTCTGCTGCTATTCTTCCCTGCTTATTGGCAGGACCTGCCAGTGCAATTGCAGTATTATTACCATTTATGAAATCTACTACTTCTATGGCATCTCCCACAGCATAAATATTTTTAATATTTGTCTGCATTTTATTGTTGACCAATATATGTCCTTTAATTCCCAGGTTTATTCCACTGTCTTTTATAAAATTTGTATTAGGTGCCACACCTATGGCGAGTATAACTAAATCCGTAGTAACCTTTGTATTGCTGCCAAGGGTTATTTCCACATTTCCTTCATTGTCTTTAAAAGATTTAACTCCATCATTTAAAATTATATTTACGCCATTGTCCTCCAACTCTTTTTCAAGAGCAGTCACCATATCTGAATCAAAAGGTGCTAAAATATGAGGTGCAGCTTCAATTAAAGTTACGTCAAGACCTCTTTCTTTTAAATTTTCTGCCATTTCAATGCCAATAAAACCGCCGCCTATAATGGCTGCATTTTGAATATTTTCCCTATCTACAAGGGATTTTATGTTATCTGTATCTGGTATATTTCTCAAGGTTAAAATCCTTTTACTGTTTATCCCTTCAATATTTGGTCTGATGGCTTTTCCACCAGGGGATAATACCAGGTAATCATAACTTTCTTCATAGGTTCTAAGGTCTTTGCTTTTTACCTTTACTGTGTTTTTGTTGACATCTATACCGATGACTTCACTATTGATTCTGGCATCTATATTAAACTTACCTTTCATACCTTCCGGTGTTTCAACCAGCAGTCTTTCTCTATCTTTAATAGTATTTCCTATGTAGTAGGGAAGACCGCAATTTGCAAAGGATATATATTCATCCATTTCAAACATAATTATTTCTGCATTTTCATCTAGTCTTCTAAGTCTTGTGGCTGTGGAAGCTCCGCCTGCTACTCCACCTACAATCAATATTTTTTTTCTCATGAAAATTCCTCCCTCCATAATCTTGGCGATTAATTATAAGTTATTTAAACAAAGCATTAATTAAGTCAATAACTAGTTCATTGCAGACTTTATAATTAATTTCTACCCCATTTCTCATACCTTTTATAATTCCAGCAGCTTTTAATTTCTGAAGATGCTGGGATAGTGTAGATTGAGGTATATTCAGGCACTGCTGCATATGACTTACGTTGCAGCTTCCTGTTTCAAGTAATCCCTTAATTATACATAATCTAATGGGATGAGCCATCACTTTAAGGATTTCTGATACTTCCGTATATTTCATATAATTACTGTCCATAACGTACCTCTTTTCCATGGAATTTATTCATCGTTATATTTATATATTACAATATAATGATGTAATAGTCAATAACTTAATTTAAAAATAATTTGTTGGATGTTTTAAAAAATGTTAATATATTTATACTATATTTTATAATTTAATTATATTATAAGTATCAAGTAAAACTGAATGATTTAAGGAGAAAAATATGGAATATACATTGATTGCCACCTCCACTTTTGGATTGGAAGCTGTGGTGGCTGGAGAACTTAAAGAACTTGGATATGATAATTTGAGACTTGAAAATGGAAAGGTTACTTTTCGTGGAGATGAAATGGATATAGTTACTTGTAATTTATGGCTTAGGACGGCAGATAGAGTACTTATAAAAATGGCAGAATTTAAGGCAGAAAGTTTCGAAGAACTTTTTCAAGGCACACTTTCTGTAGAGTGGGGAAATATCATGCCTGAAGATGCATTTATGCATGTAACAGGTAAATCTATAAAATCTAAATTACATAGTGTGCCAGATTGTCAATCCATAGTTAAAAAAGCTGTTGTTGAAGCTATGAAAAGAAAATATCACAGAGAAAGATTTCATGAAACTGGAGTGGAATATAAAATAGAAGTGGGTATACTTAAAGATAGAGTAACTTTGACTTTAGATACTTCAGGGGAAGCACTTCATAAAAGAGGATATAGAGAAAATTCTGGGGGAGCACCTATAAAGGAAACACTGGCTGCGGCTCTGGTGCTTTTAAGCAAATGGAAGCCTTCACAAATACTTGCAGATCCCATGTGCGGTTCAGGTACCATTGCCATTGAGGCTGCATTAATAGCAAAAAATATGGCTCCAGGATTAAATAGAAGTTTTGTTTCGGAAAAATGGGGTATAATTCCTCATAGTTTATGGCAAGATTTGAGAAAACACGCCCAGAATTCTATTAACAGTAATAATTTTAGAATTCTTGCTTCAGATATAGATGGAAGGGTGGTTAAAACTGCCAGAGCCAATGCAAAAAAAGCAGGAGTGGAAGATTATATTGCTTTTCAAAAAATGCCCCTACAAAAGTTTAGTTCTAGTAAGAAGTATGGGTTTATAATAAGCAATCCTCCCTATGGAGAGAGACTTGGAGAAAAAAAAGAAGTGGAAAATTTATATAAAGATATGGGAGAGGTATTTTCAAGACTTGGAAATTGGTCTTACTTTATAATAACAGCTCACACTGAATTTGAAAAATACTTTGGAAGGAAATCTCATAAGAATAGAAAACTTTATAATGGAAGGTTAAAATGCTATTATTACCAGTATTTTGGAGAAAGAGATAAAAGGTAAAAATCAGGTATACCAAATACACCTGATTTTTTCTACTTTTGAGCCTTTTCAGCTCGTATTGTTTTACCCTTTATGGTTTTATGTTGAAGTCCTTCAAGAACTATATCGGCCTTGCCAAAAAGTATATCCACGTAGGAGAAATTATCTTTTATGTCTATTATTCCAATGTCTTCGGGATTTACCCCGGGAATATTTGAAATAGTACCTACTACATCTCCAGGTCGTATTTTTTTCTTTTTACCTGCACTTATATATATTTTTGTAATATCTCTGTTTAATTTTGTTGCTTTGTCTTCTTTCCGTTTAGGTGTAGATTTAAGTTTTTCATAAAATAGCTTTTTTCCTGTTTCAACTTCTTCTAAAGAGGGAATCCTGCCTTCTTTAATAGTAATATGAAAATATTCTTCTAATTTTTTAAAATAGGGATATTCTTTAGGGGTAACAAAAGTTATGGCAGTTCCATCACTTGTAAAACGTCCTGTCCGTCCTATTCTATGAATATAGTTTTCTCTTTCTACAGGTATATCATAATTTATTATATGGGTTATATTTTCCACATCAATTCCTCTGGCAGCTATATCTGTACATATAAGAAAAGTAAATTCCCCTCTTTTAAAGCTCTGGATTTTATCAATTCTTTCATTTTGAAGCATTCCTCCATGAAGAGCCTCACAGGAATACTTTTTAGCTTTCATCTGTAGAACTAAATCATCTACATTCTTCTTAGTTCTGCAGAATATCATGGAACTTTCAGGTCTTTCAGTGTATATTATTTTATTTAACAGAGAAAATTTACAAGGAGCTTCTGTCTTGTAATAAACTTGTGTTATTCTGTCTTTTACTGAGCTTTCACACTGAACCTCTATGTTGAGTGGATTTTCCATATACACATTGCATAATTTTAGTATTTCATCAGGGATAGTTGCAGAAAAGAGAAGAGTAGTTCTATTCTTAGGAAGACTGCCTATAACGGATTCCACCTGTTCCATAAATCCTCTACTTAGCATTTCATCTGCTTCATCTATAACTAAATATTTTATTTTTTCAAGGACTAAAGTATTTCTTTCTATATGATCCAAAATTCTTCCTGGGGTTCCAGTTACCACATGAACTCTCTGTTTTAGTTTTTTTATTTGAAGGCTTATAGGTTCCTTGCCGAATACAGCAGTACAGTTTATCTTTTTTAACCTTCCAATGTATGAAAAATCTTCTTTAATCTGAAGGGCAAGTTCTCTTGTAGGAGTAAGCACCAATGCCTGTGGATTTTTCTCTTCTATTTCTATTTTTTCACAGATTGGTATTGCAAAAGCTGCGGTTTTTCCACTGCCTGTTTGCGATTTCACTATAATGTCTTTATTTTTTAAAATTAGGGGTATAACTTTTTCTTGAACTTCAGAGGGAGAATTATATCCAAGTTTTTGTAATGATTCTAATATAGTATTACTTAATTGAAAATCTTTAAAATTTAATTTATCCATAGTTTTACCTCATATGTTTTTAATAACACTATAATACTATTATGTACTGATAAAGTATAGTAAAAGTTATTTTTACATTAATGTAGTTTGTGAAAGGTAGAATTGTAAATTGATTTAAGATAGAATAGAAAACAAAGATTGTGCAGGGAGGTTTTAATATGAGTTACAAAATTTTAATTACAGAAAGTATAGAAGAAGAAGGGGTAGAATATCTAAAAAAGTTCGGGTATGAAATAAAAAGCCCTAAGGGTACCTCCGAGGATGTTCTTATAGAGGAAGTTAAAGATTGTGATGCCATACTTGTTAGAATGGCAAATATCACGGAAAAGGTAATAAGGGCAGGCAAAAAGTTAAAGGTTATCTCAAGGTTTGGTGTAGGTGTAAATAATGTAGACATTAAAACAGCATCGGAGCTTTCCATACAAATTACCAATGCTCCAGAGTCAAATAGAAATACAGTAGCGGAGTATACCATGGGCCTTATTATAGCATTAGCCAAAAAGTTTTTTCTCTATGATAGAGAGTTAAGAAAGGGAAATTTCAATATAAGAGATATTCTAGGCATTGATCTTGAAGGAAAGGTACTTGGAATTGTGGGACTTGGAAGTATAGGAAAACTTCTGGCCTTAAAAGCTTCAAAAGGTTTTGGGATGAAAGTTATAGGCTTTAAACGTCATATTGATGAAGAGTCGAAATCACTGGATTATGTTGAACTTACAGATAGCCTGGATTATGTGCTTGAAAATTCCGATTTTGTAAGTTTAACTGTTCCACTTACTAAAGCTACTACAAGAATTATAGGAAAAAGAGAATTGTCTCTTATGAAAAAGGATGCATTTCTTATAAATACAGCTCGTGGAGAAGTGGTAGATAATGATGCCCTTTGTAATGCTCTTTTAAATAAACAAATTGCAGGGGCGGCAACTGATGTATTTGATGGAGAGATACCTTCAAAGGATAATCCCATTTTTAAGATGGAAAATGTAATTGTAACCCCTCATAGTGCGGCCCATACCATAGAAGCCATGAAAAGAATGTCTGTTCATGCAGCTATTGGCATATATGAGGTCTTAAGTGGGAATAAGCCTTCCTGGCCTGTAAATATCAAAAATAATCTATAATAAGCAAATGGAATGTACTTGGATTTTTATAAATTAAATTCGGATATATTCCCCCAAATTTACAGGAAAGCTACTGCTTATAAGTCTTATAATATTTATTTGGAGAAACTCCAAACATTTTTTTAAAAGCTCTTATAAAATTAGAATAATCACCAAATCCCGATTGCACACAGGCATCTGTTATGCTTTTACCATTTTTTATTAATAAATTTGACATGATCAGTCTTTTTTGAAGTATGTATGCATGTATTGTATAACCTGTTTGTTTTTTAAACTTGTGCATCAGATAATATTTACTTACATAAAACTCAGAGGAAAGAAAATCTATAGATAGGTTTTGATCTAAATGTCCATTTATGTAATTTAAAATATCATTTATGCCTTCGTCATATTTAATGTCATATAATTCTTTAATATTTTTTTGTTTTAAAAATAATCTGTTAATGTACACTATAAATTGTAAAAGTAAAGAAATTCTCAGTGTTTCATAACCAAGATCTTTGTTTTTAAAAGTATCTTTAATATCAAAAAGTATTTTTTTTATTATGTCAATCCAGTTATCTTCTAGCCTCAAAAGATTGAATCCTTGTTTTGAAGCTAATTCAAAACAGCTTAGTAGATTACAATTGTTATTATATCTTATTAAAAAATCTAAATTTATCCACATAATTATGCGTTCATAAGTTTTATCAGGATCTATAATTGCCTTGTGTATGTCATTGTTATTTATTAAAAGTATATCCCAGGGCTTTAATTTATAGGATTTACCTTCTATCAAATAAGTTACATTTCCACCTATAAATATTACTATTTTATCAAAATTATGATAGTGGAATTCAAAGGAAATATCCTTTTGGTCTTTTAAATAAAATATTTGAAAATCAGTTTTTAAATAACCTCTTTTTATCTTTAAACCTTTATTTTCTTCCATAGATAATTTACCTCAATAAATATTTATTATAGAAGTTATAGCATAAATATAGTTATATAGTAGGGCATTTTTTCCCATATTTCAAGCACTTTTAGCAATAAAAATAGTAAAAAATTAGAATATAATAATTATTAGATAATATAATTAGGAGGAAATTTACAATGAACAAGTTTCTTGGGGGATATAAATTTTCCATAGTACTGTTGGGCTCAATAATCATAGGTGCAATTTTAGGTATTTTTTTAGGACATAAGGCATCCGTATTAAAACCTTTCGGTGATTTATTTCTAAATCTAATGTTTATGATAATAATACCACTGGTATTTTTTAGTGTTACTTCAGCCATAGCTAATATGAAAGGCATGAAAAGATTCGGTAAAATTATTGGAAGTACATTTATAGTGTTTCTATGTACAGCGCTGGCAGCTTCTATAATAGGGATAATAGGTGTTTTTATAGTAGAGCCTGCAAAAGGTATAGACTATATGGCATTAAAACAAATTGTATCTGGAAGTAATGATTCACTGCAGCAAGTTAAGCACGTAGGAGTTTTCCAGCAGATTGTAAATACTATTACAGTCTCAGATTTTACATCTTTGTTTTCTAAAAGTAATATGCTTCAATTAATCGTGTTTTCAGTGCTCTTTGGCATTTCAACAGCAGCACTTGGAGAAAAAGCAGAAACTGTTACCAAATTTTTTACTGCAGCTTCCCGTGTAATGATGGAGATGGTAAGAATAATAATGTATTATGCGCCTATAGGACTTGGATGTTATTTTGCTTCAGTAATAGGGGAGCTTGGACCTCAAATATTGCAGGGTTATTTAAAAGTTTTTATCCTTTATATAATTATATCTGTTATTTATTATTTTGGTTTCTTTACTTTATATGCCTTTTTAGCAGGGGGGGAAAATGCAATTAAAATATTCTGGAAAAATGCTGCAATCCCTACTATAACAGCTCTTGCCACCTGTTCCAGTGCTGCCACTATTCCTGTTAACCTGGAATTCACAAAAAAGATGGGCGTTCCAAGGGATGTGGCAGAAACAGTGATCCCACTTGGGGCAAATATTCATAAGGATGGTTCTGTAATTGGGGGAGTTATGAAAATTGCTTTTCTATTTGGATTGCTTAATAAGAATATGACTAGTATGTCATCAGTATTTTCTATAATTTTTATATCTTTTTTAGTAGGGGCTGTAATGGCTGCTATTCCTAGTGGAGGCATGATTGGTGAAATGCTCATACTTAGTATATATGGTTTTTCTCAAGGATTACTTCCTATAATTATGGTTATAAGTGTCATTATAGATGCACCGGCTACTGTTTTAAATTCAACGGGAAACACAGTATGTAGTATGATGATATCACGGCTTGTAGAGGGGAAAGAGTGGATTTGTAATAGAGTGGGCTGAAATAATATATTTAACTTTATTTTCTACGTTGACAAGCTGAGGATAAAGTGATATTCTATTTAAATAAAAACTATTATGGATAGGTAATAAATTACTAATGATGTGGAAGTTACAAATATGTTAGTAACAGTTAAATATAGTAAATCGTTGATAAGGAGATAAAACTATATATGCTACTTAAAGAGAGTTGGCGGTGGTGGAAAGCTGACAGAACGCAGTATAGAAAAGTAGCCTTTGAGAGTGTGGGTCAAAAGGATTTCATAGAGTTCTGAGTAATTCACAACATTGGGATTATGTTATAAATCCGGAATGTGTTTGCATTCTTTAATGAGTGGATGTTTTACATCAATTAGGGTGGTACCGCAGGAAGATGAATTTAAATCCTGTCCTTTGTATTTATACAAAGGACAGGATTTTTTATTTTTATATATTATTAAAAAAGGAGAGATAAACATGAATTTTAAATATGCCCATAGAATGAAGGGTTTAAATGCTTCTGAAATCAGAGAGCTGTTAAAGATTACTCAACAACCGGAAGTTATATCATTTGCAGGAGGACTTCCAGCACCGGAACTTTTCCCAATTGATGAGATAAAAGAGGCAAACAGACTTGTACTTGAAGAGGATGGAAAAGGTGCACTTCAATATTCAACCACGGAGGGATATGATCCCTTGAGAAAATGGGCTGCAGATAGAATGAATAGAATGCTAGGTACTTCCTTTGATTATGAAAATATATTAATTACACATGGTTCACAACAAGCCCTTGATCTTTCAGGAAAAGTCTTTTTAGATGAAGGAGATATTGTACTATGTGAAAGCCCTACATATCTTGCAGCAATTAGTGCTTTTAAAGCATATGGTTGTGAGTTTATTGAAGTACCTACAGATGAAGATGGTATGGTCATAAGTGAGCTTGAAAAGATACTTAAAACTACTGAAAGAGTTAAACTAATATACGTTATTCCTAATTTTCAAAATCCTACAGGAAGAACCTGGAGTATTAAAAAACGTAAGGAATTATCAGAACTTGCTGCAAAGTATAATATAATTGTTATTGAAGATAATCCCTATGGTGAACTTTGCTATGAAGGTGAGCAATTACCCTCTGCAAAATCATTTGACAAAAGTGGAAATGTTTTATGTCTGGGCACTTTTTCAAAAATATTTTGTCCAGGATATAGAATTGGATGGATTGCAGGAGAAAAAGAGATTATAAAAAAGTATGTATTGGTAAAACAGTCTACTGATCTTCAGTGCAATACAATTGCTCAAAGAGATATTGCAAAGTATCTTGAATTATATGATATTGATAAACATATAGCGGAAATTCTTAAGGTTTATAAAAAAAGGCGTGATTTAGCTATAAAAACAATGGAAGCAGAATTCCCAAAAGAAGTTACGTTTACAAGACCTCATGGTGGATTATTTATGTGGGTTCAACTGCCAGAAAATATAAATGCAAGGGATGTGCTTGAAAAATGTCTTGAAAGGAATGTTGCGTTTGTTCCAGGTGGTTCTTTCTTCCCCAATGGCGGAAAAGAAAATAATTTTAGAATTAACTACTCAAATATGCCAGAGGATAAAATTGTTAAGGGAATAAAATGTATTGGTGAAGTATTGGGGGAATTTATCAATCGGTAACCTCTTGGAAGATCTTGAGTTGTAAAAGTACCGATATATCTTAATTTTAATTTCTTGTGTAAGTTCTGTTTATTACCAAAAACACCTGAGTTCGAAAAATTATAAGAAAGAAATTGCAGCTATAAAAAATTTTATCAGAATGTTTTATTATATGGGTATAAGCAAAAAATAAAACAAGAGAATGGAACTTTATATTAAAGTATATTTCTTTGCAAGCCCTTTGTTAATATGTTAATATATAAAATATATTTTGGATAAAAAATGTCTTTTATATATTTTACTTATGATATCGTTAAGATTTTAACATTTTAAAGTGAATTAAATGATAAAAATAGAGACGGGGGGTACTTTGAATGAATTTTAAATCAGATATACAAATAGCACAGGAATGCAGCATGGAAAACATAAAGGATATTGCAAAAAAATTGAATATTTCTGAAGATGACATTGAATTATATGGGAAATATAAGGCTAAGATTGATTACAATCTTTTAAAAACTACTAAAAGTAAAAATGGAAAGCTTATATTGTGTACAGCTATAAATCCAACACCTGCCGGAGAGGGAAAAACTACTACTTCAATTGGAGTGGCGGATGCCCTGGCGAGACTTCATAAATCTGTAGTTGTTGCACTAAGAGAACCTTCCATGGGACCTGTATTTGGAATAAAAGGAGGAGCTGCTGGAGGGGGATATGCTCAAGTAGTACCTATGGAAGATATAAATTTACATTTTACAGGCGATATACATGCCATGACTGCTGTTAATAATTTATTGGCGGCTCTTATAGACAATCATATATATCAGGGGAATAAACTGAACATAGATCCTAGAAGGGTTGTTTGGAAAAGATGTGTAGATATGAATGACAGACAACTTAGATTTGTAATTGATGGATTAGGTGGAAAGGTGAATGGAATACCCAGAGAAGATGGCTTTGATATAACTGTTGCTTCAGAAATAATGGCTATATTTTGTTTATCAACGGACATAAATGATTTAAAAGAAAGAATTTCTAGAATAGTTGTGGGATATACTACAGAGGGGAATCTTGTAACTGCCCATGACTTAAAGGCTGAAGGAGCTATGGCAGCACTTCTTAAGGATGCTTTGAAACCAAATTTAGTTCAGACACTTGAAGGAACGCCGGCATTTGTACATGGTGGACCTTTTGCCAATATAGCCCACGGATGTAATTCCATAATGGCTACTAAAATGGCAATGCATTTTGGAGATTATGTAGTTACAGAGGCAGGATTTGGTGCTGATCTTGGTGCAGAAAAATTCCTGGATATTAAATGTAGAATGGCAGGATTGAAACCAGATGCAGTAATAATAGTTGCTACGGTAAGGGCACTTAAATATAATGGAGGAACGCCGAAGGCAGAATTAAATAATGAAAATTTAGAAACTCTTGAAAAAGGTATTCCAAATCTGTTAAAGCATGTAGAAAATATAACTAAAGTATTTAAGTTACCTGCAGTGGTAGCAGTGAATGTGTTTCCTACAGATACAGAAGCTGAACTTAAATTGGTAGAAGAGAAGTGTAGAGAATTTGGAGTAAGTGTAAAATTATCAGAAGTTTGGGCAAAAGGCGGCGAAGGTGGAATAGAAGTTGCAAAAGAGGTACTGAGACTTATAGATGAGGGTAAAGATGATTTTCAATTTGCCTATGACGAAAAATTGCCAATTAGGGATAAGATAAGAACTATAGCTCAAAGAATATATGGTGCTGATGACGTTACCTTTACAAATCAGGCGGAAAAGGAAATAGATGAGCTTGAAAAGTTAGGTTTTGGGGAAACACCGGTTTGTATAGCTAAAACTCAATATTCCCTGACAGATGATCAAAATAAGCTTGGAAGACCAACAGGATTTAAAATCACAGTAAGGCAGGTTACAATTTCCGCGGGAGCAGGTTTTGTAGTGGCAATAACTGGTTCCATAATGAAAATGCCAGGGCTTCCGAAAGTTCCTGCCGCTGAAAAAATAGATGTAGATGAAAATGGAGTAATAAGTGGATTGTTTTAAATAATTCAGGAGGAAATATTATGAAATTAGCAGATGAAAGTTGTATAGATTTTGTAAAAGTCTTGGGATCTAAAAATGCAATTCCAGGTGGAGGCAGTGCATCTGCTCTTATAGGGGCTGTAGGAGTGGCACTTGGCAGTATGGTTTGTAATCTTACAGTAGGGAAGAAAAAATATGCAGAATATGAGGGAAAATTAGAATTTATATTACAAAAGACTTATAAGCTGCAGAGAGAACTTTTAAATATGGTAGATGAAGATGCAAAATGTTTTCTCCCTCTTTCCAAAGCTTACGGAATGCCAAAAGATACAGAAGAAGAAAAAATAATGAAAGAGAAGACTTTGGAAAAATATTCAAAAGATGCCTGTGAAGTTCCTGTAAATATTATTAAACAGGCTTATAGTGCAATTAAACTTCATGAAGCTTTAGTGGACAATTGTTCAAAACTTGTAATAAGTGATGTAGGGGTAGGAGTTCAGTGTTTAAAAGCTTCAATTATCGGGGCACAACTTAATGTAATAATCAATATAAATTGTATAAAAGATGTAGAATATGTTAGTAAAGTAAAATCAGAAATAGAACCTTTAATTAAGGAAGGCATTGAAATTGCAGATAAAGTATATGGCGAAGTAATAGATCTACTTTCTATATAGTAGTACATTTATACATAATTATTGTAATTTACTTTGCATTAAATTTTAAATATAAAGGAGAACATAAGTATGGGTCTGATAATTAAAGGTAAACCCGTGGCAGATGCTATAAGTGAAACTTTGATTGAAAAAGTGGATAATTTAAAGATACAAGGTATTATTCCTGAACTGGTTATAGTAAGAGTTGGAGCAAAGGCAAGTGACCTTGCTTATGAAAAGGGAATATTAAAGAGATGTGATGAAGTTGGAATAGAAACATGTGTTAAAGAATTTCCTGAAAATATATCACAAAAAGAATTTATCAGGGAATTAAGAAATTTCAATGAAAATAGAAATGTAGATGCAATAATGATATTTAGGCCGTTACCCAAGCAATTAGATGAAAATATTATAAAATATGTAATCACACCTGAAAAAGATATAGATTGTTTTAATCCCATAAATTTGGCTAAAGTAATGACAGGGGATAATACGGGCTTTGCACCTTGTACACCCTGTGCAGTTATGGCAATATTAAAGTATTATAATATTCCTATAGAGGGTAAGCTTTCTGTAGTAATTGGAAGAAGCATGATAGTTGGAAAGCCTATGTCAATGTTACTTTTAAATGAAAATTCCACGGTTACAACATGTCATTCAAAAACTGTTAATTTGGATAAAATTTGTTCCCAAGCTGATATATTGGTGGTAGGTATAGGAAAGGCTAAATTTATAAATTCGAGGTATATTAAAGAAGAGGCTGTGGTTATAGATGTAGGGATAAATTTAGATGAATATGGGAAACTGTGTGGAGATGTAGATATAAAAAGCTGTGAATCAAAAAATGTTATTGTAACGCCAGTTCCAGGAGGAGTGGGGGCAGTTACTTCTTCTATATTGACACAACATATTGTAAGAGCATGTAAATACCACAATAACTTATAAGGATTAATTAAATACTACATGATAAAGAGAGTCATATTTTAAGATATAATAATCTTAAATAGACTCCTTTTTCTATAATATTATTCTTTTAATGAAGAATATGGTAAAGTAATATATAGATATGAAGTAGTTGTATTTAATGATAATTAAATTTAAAAATCATTCTAATAAATCATCTGGTCAAATAATTCTAAGAATCACTTATTTCACTTTGAAGAAGCTGAGAATATTAGTAATGGCGGCTTTGGGATAAATTTAGGGTGATTGGAGGTTTTACATATGGAAAAATATGATTTGGTGATAATAGGGGGAGGACCAGCAGGATTGGCAGCAGCTATAACTGCAAAAGAAGAAGGTATAGATGATATATTGATACTTGAAAGGGAAAATCAGATGGGAGGAATATTAAATCAATGTATACATAGCGGCTTTGGACTTCGTGCCTTTAAGAAAGAACTTACAGGTCCGGAATATGCGGGGGAATTTATAGATAAAATAAAAGATATGAAAGTTTCATATAAATTAAATACCACTGTATTTAATTTAACCAGGAATAAAATCATAACTGCTGTAAATGAAGAAGAGGGTATAATTCAGATAAAGGCTAAATCTATAATTTTATCCACAGGGTGTAGGGAAAGGCCCTGGGGTATTATGAATATACTTGGTAGTAAATGTGCAGGCATACTTACAGCAGGTTCTGCCCAGAGATTTATAAATATAGAAGGCTATATGCCGGGGAAAGAAGTTGTAATATTGGGTTCTGGAAATGTAGCCCTTATAGTTGCAAGGAGAATTATGTTAGAAGGTGGAAAAGTTAAGGCAGTTGTGGAACGCTTGCCTTATTGCAGTGGGATCAAAAAAAACATAATACAGTGTCTTTATGATTTTAAAATTCCTTTAAAGTTAAATCATACCATAGTAGATATAAAAGGAAAGGACAGAGTAGAAGGGGTAACTATTGCTGCAATAGATAGAAATAAAAAAGTTATTACAAAAAGTGAAGAATATATACCTTGTGATACATTAATCCTATCTGTAGGATTATTTCCAGAAAATGAGCTTTTAAGAAGTGCTGGAGTAAAAATATCAAATATAACTGGCGGCCCTCTGATAAATGAGAGTTTAGCTACAAGTATAGAAGGGATATTTGCCTGTGGCAATGTACTTCATATTCATGATTTAGTTGACAATGTTACCTTGGAAAGTATAAATGCTGGAAAAAATGCGGCAGCATATATACAAGGTAAAAAATTTAATGGCAGTAAAATAAAAATTTTGTCTCTTTATGGTGTTAAATATACGGTCCCCCAGTATATAAATATAGAAAATGTAGAGAAGATAGTAAATATTATGTTCAGGGTTACAGATGTATTTAAAGATAGATTTATATCCGTATATTTTGATGGTGTTAGGGAAATGCACGTTAAAAAGAAAATACTTACCCCGTCAGAAATGGAAGAAGTTAAATTTACTAAAGAGTTATTAGAAAAATATCCTGGATGTAAACAAATAACTATAAATGTACAAAGAAATTGATATACTTTTATCCGAACGCTACCAGTAGCTAATACTCCCATCTTCTTCAAAGTGGGAAATAAGCACTGCTGCGCGCCTGGATAAGTTCTTCTAAGGTTCAAGTGGAGAAAACATTTCTCATAAGCAAACTCCACCTGAACTATATAATCACTTGATATTAGGAGGATATTTATGGACAAAAATGCATTGGAAAAATTAATACAGGAGTTTGGAGATTTTACACAGTTAAAGCTTGAAAATATACCAGACATAGATTTATACATGGATCAGGTTACTACTCTTATTGAAGAAAAATTAGGATATTTAAAAAGAAAAGAAGGAGAAAGTACTCTTACTAAGACTATGATAAATAATTATACTAAATCAGGAATACTTATGCCTCCTAAAAAGAAAAAGTATTCTAAACAACATATTATATTGATAGTTTTGACATACTATTTAAAGCAAATTCTATCTATAGGTGATATACAAAAACTATTTTCTCCTATAGTAACATCTATAATGAAAGGAAAAGATTGCAGGGAAGAATTAAATGGTATCTATAAAAGTTTTCTGAAAGTAGAGGAAAGTGAAATAAAAAATTTTATAAAGGATTTTGAACATAAGATTGGAACTGAAAATATTCTGAAAATTGAAGGAAATAATGAAAAATTAAGTATGGAGAATAAGACCCAATTAAAAGAAGAGCAGGATATAATTGATCTCATATTAATTGTAATTATGTTAATTGTAAAAGCTAATATGGAAAAGAGAATGGCTGAAAAGATAATTGATAATTTTTTTACAGAATAAAAATATACATAAATTTATTTTAAGAGATTATAAATAAATTTATGTATATTTTATTTGATCATTTAAATAATTTATTAAAGCAATTTTTACAAAGTATGGTTTTACCTCTGTTTCCAGATATTATATTATCCTTAGATACCTTTTTTCCACAGATTTCACAGTGACATTTTATGTATTCTTCACTATAGTTTAATATTTTTTCTGCTTTTTTAAGTTTATTTTTTTTATTAGGTGGAGGTGAATAATTTATAGGTTCTTTTATTACAGGATTTTCTGAAATTTTATATTCTACATTATATAAACTTTCTCCAAATAGTTCTAATTCAAATCTAGGATTATTCTTATCATAAAATTCTTCTATAATTATTTTTCGTATTTGAGCATCATTTACTATTAATCCACTTTTTTCAATTCCATCAAATATACTTTTGGTTATATTATTTGTATCAGGATGTCTTTTTTTACTTTTATAGTATACCTTCAATAAGGCTATCAAGGATTCAGATATAATTAGTCCGGGATTTTGATTTCGACATTCATAAGCTATCTGTTCTTCGTATAAGGCATATCTATCATGATATTTGCCTGAATTGTAAGGTAATATAGCTCTACCCTGCATGTTGAATAATTTAAAATTTGATTTTGATATAGGGGAACCATTAATAATTATTTTTGCATAGGGTTTATTCATTTTTCTATCTCCAGTATTATAGATTATTATTGCTTGTGTTATTTAAATATATCATAATTTTAGCTTCTATAGGGTATTTTAATGTATTAACTTGTATTTTTAAGAAACTAATAATAAAATAAGTACAGTTAAATAACATTAAGAAAGGTATAAAATCATGGATAAAGATTTAAAAATACTTGCCATTGAAAGCAGCTGCGATGAAACTTCTGCAGCTGTAGTAGTTAATGGGAGAAGTGTATTGTCTAATATAATATCTTCCCAGATAGATATTCATAAAAAATTTGGAGGAGTAGTACCGGAGGTAGCCTCCAGAAAACATATAGAGGTTATAAGTGTAGTAGTAGAACAGGCTTTAGAAGAAGCTAAAGTAACATTTAAAGATATAGATGCTATAGGAGTTACTTATGGTCCTGGACTTGTAGGGGCACTTCTTGTAGGACTTCAATATGCAAAAGCATTGGCCTATGCTTTAAATAAACCTTTAATAGGGGTAAATCATATAGAGGGCCATATAAGTGCAAATTTTATACAATATAAAAATTTAAAACCTCCTTTTGTATGTCTGGTAGTATCTGGAGGCCATACCTATTTGGTGTATATGAAAGATTATGGGAAATTTGAGGTGCTAGGTCAAACCAGAGATGATGCTGCAGGAGAGGCATACGATAAAATTGCAAGAGCTATTGGCCTTGGATATCCAGGAGGACCTAAGGTTGATAAAATAGCGAGAGAAGGAAACCCAGATGCCATTAAATTTCCAAGAGCGAATTTTCATGATAATAAATCTCTGGATTTCTCCTTTAGTGGCTTAAAATCTTCAGTACTTAATTATTTAAATCAAAAAAGTATGAAAAAAGAAGATGTAAATAAGGCAGATATAGCTGCTTCTTTTCAAAAAGCTGTAGTTAGTTTTTTGGTAGATAATTCATTGAGGGCATGCAAATTAAAAAATGTCAATAAAATAGCCATAGCAGGTGGTGTAGCTTCCAATACTTGTCTTAGAGATACATTTAAAAGCCAGGGAAGTAAAAATAAAATAGATGTTTTATTCCCTGAACCCATGCTTTGTACGGATAATGCAGCTATGATAGGTAGTGCTGCTTATTTTGAATACATGAGGGGAAATACAAGTTCTTTAAATTTAAATGCAATTCCAAATTTAAAGATAGGAGAAAGATAATAATTCCTTATTATTAAACTCCACCTGAATCTAAGAATAACTTGATCAAAACAATTCAAAAAAATGTGACATATATGACACTAAATTAAAGTTCATATATGTTATTATTATTATTATATTTACATATAATATAGAGTAGCATAATTATTATATATAATACACTATTTACAAAAGCAATTTTAAGATATATAATAATTTGTGTTGAGATTGATTTTTTGTATAAAAAGAAGTTGCAAATATTACTTTAATCTATAGCTTTAGTTCATAAGAAATAAATCTATAAGTCTGTTTACATGTGCTACCATATAGATAGCATAGGGATATTTTAAGGCAATTAGTTATAATTAATATATGCAAGGATAAAAAAAATAAAATTCAATTGAAATAATTTTAATACTTATATATAATAGTATTATATTGTCTAAATTTAATGCTAGTTGTTAATAAATATGCAAAATATATATTTTTTATAAAAGGGGATGGTTGATTTGGTAAATAAATTTAAAAGAGTTCTAGTAGCTAATAGAGGAGAAATCGCCATAAGAATATTTAGGGCATGTGAAGAATTAGGAATAACTACCGTTGCTATATATTCAAAGGAAGATAAAAGAGCCCTCTTTAGAACTAAAGCGGATGAATCCTATCTATTAAGTAGCGATAAAGGGCCTATTGAGGCATATTTAGATATTGATGAAATAATAAATATAGCTTTAAAGAAAAAAATCGACGCAATACATCCAGGCTATGGATTCCTGGCAGAAAATCCTGAGTTGGCAAAAAAATGTGAACAAGCAGGTATTGAATTTATAGGACCTACTTCATCTATGATGGAAATGCTTGGAGATAAAATAAAATCCAAAATTGTTGCTAAAAAGGCAGATGTTCCTACAATACCGGGTATACAGGAGCCTATAAGAACAGAAGAACAGGCTTTGGAATTTGCAAGGTATTGCGGATATCCTGTTATGGTTAAAGCAGCTGCTGGCGGTGGCGGCAGAGGGATGAGAATAGTAAGGGAAGAAAAGGATCTTTTAGAATCCTACAATAGTGCTAAAAGTGAATCTAAAAAAGCTTTTGGATCAGAAGATATATTTATTGAAAAATATATTGAAAGTCCAAAGCATATAGAAGTTCAGATTCTTGGAGACAAACATGGAAATGTAGTTCATTTATATGAAAGAGATTGCTCTATACAAAGAAGGCATCAGAAAGTAATAGAATTTACACCATCTATAGCATTATCAGACGAAAAAAGAAAAGAGATATGTGAAGATGCATTAAAAATTGCAAGAAGTGTAGGGTATAGAAGTGCGGGCACTTTGGAATTTTTAGTAGATAAACATGGAAATCACTATTTTATAGAGATGAATACCAGAATTCAGGTAGAACATACAGTAACTGAAATGGTTACAGGAATAGATTTAGTTCAAGGTCAAATACTTGTTGCTGAGGGGTATGAGCTTGGTTCTAAAGAAATAGGAATAAAATCTCAAGATGACATAAAGCTGAATGGATATGCTATACAGTGCAGAATTACTACAGAAGATCCATTAAATAATTTTGCTCCAGACACTGGAAGAATTGATATGTATAGGACCGGTTCTGGTTTTGGTATAAGACTTGACGGAGGTAACGGATTTACGGGAGCCGTCATAAGTCCTTATTATGACAGTTTACTAGTAAAAAATATATCTTGGGCAAGAACCTTTGAAGATGCCATAAGAAAGTCAATACGTTCTATAAAGGAGACCATTATATCTGGAGTAAAAACTAACAGTGATTTCCTAATTAATGTTTTAAAACATGAAAGATTTATTAAAGGAGAATGTGATACTAACTTTATTGCAGATACTCCAGAGCTGTTTAATATAACTCCAAAACTTGATCCAGAGTTTAGTATAATGAAATATATAGGGGAAAAGGTAGTAAATGAGACTCGTGGGAAAAAACCATCCTTTAATGTGCCGGTAGTTCCTAAGGTAGATGAAAATCTAAAGTTAAGCGGTACAAAACAGATATTGGATGAACAAGGACCAGAAGGTCTGGTTAACTGGATAAAATCCCAAAAGAAGCTTTTGATTACAGATACTACTATGAGGGATGCCCACCAATCTCTTATGGCAACTAGGGTTAGAACTAGAGATATGCTTAAAATAGCAGATGCTCAATCAGTTTTGGCTAAGGATTTATTTTCTATGGAAATGTGGGGTGGAGCAACTTTTGATGTAGCATATAGATTCCTAAAAGAATGTCCTTGGGAAAGGGTTGAAAAATTAAGAGAAAAAATACCTAATATACTGTTCCAAATGCTTTTAAGAGGAGCTAATGCAGTAGGGTATAAGAATTATCCAGACAATGTTATAAGAGATTATATAACAGAATCTGCAAAATGCGGTATTGATGTATTTAGAATATTTGACTCATTAAACTGGTTAAAGGGAATGGAAGTTGCTATAGATCAGGTATTGAAGGAAGGTAAGATAGCAGAAGCGTGTATGTGCTATACAGGAGATATACTTGATAGCAGCAGAGGTAAATATACTTTAAAATATTATGTAAACTTAGCCAAGGAAATAGAAAAGACTGGAACTCATATTTTAGGTATAAAGGATATGTCTGCATTATTGAAACCTTATGCAGCATATGAGCTTATAAAGGCACTTAAAGATGAGATATCCATACCAATACATCTTCATACTCATGATACTACGGGCAATGGAGTAGCTACTGTGCTTATGGCAGCTCAGGCAGGGGTAGATGTAGTGGATCTGGCATTTAACAGTATGTCAGGACTTACAAGTCAGCCTGCATTAAATTCTGTAGTAGCGGCACTACAAAATACAGAAAGAGATACTGGATTTAACCTAGATGATCTTCAGAAAATAGCCAATTATTGGGAAGATGTAAGACCTGTATACAGTCAGTTTGAGTCAGGACTTAAATCAAGTACTGCAGAAATATATAAATATGAAATTCCAGGAGGACAATATTCTAACTTAAAACCTCAGGTTGAAAGTTTTGGATTGGGAGATAGATTTGAAGATATAAAAGAAATGTACAAAAAGGTAAATACTTTGGTAGGAGATATAGTTAAGGTTACTCCTTCTTCTAAAATGGTAGGAGATTTAGCTATATTCATGGTGCAAAATAACTTAGATGAAAATAATATATATGAAAAAGGAAAGAATTTGAATTTCCCTGATTCTACGGTATCATATTTTCAGGGTATGATGGGTCAACCTATGGGAGGACTACCTGAGAAATTACAAAAATTGGTATTAAAAGGGGAAAAACCTTTAGATGGAAGACCAGGAGAATTTCTTCCACCAGAAGATTTTGAAAAAATAGAGAAATATCTAACTAAAAAGTTTAAGAGGAAGTTTAATAAACAGGAACTTTTAAGTTATGCTCTCTATTCTGATGTATTTGAAAATTATTTGAAATTTATAGATGAATACGGAGATCTTAGCCGTATGGACAGTGATGTATTCTTCTACGGGCTTACAGAAGGAGAAATGTGTGAAGTTGAAATAGGCGATGGAAAGAGTTTGTTTATGCAGCTTCTTGACATTACTAAAGTTAATGCTGAAGGATGTAGGTTCCTGGTATTTGAAGTTAATGGAAACAAGAGAGATATACAAATAAAGGATAAATTAGCTTTTGCAGGAGGTTCTGCAGTTCAGCAAAGTGAAGCAGTTATGGCTGATAAGGACAATGAAAAAGAGATAGGAGCAAGTATACCAGGAAGTGTTATCAAGGTACTTGTAAAAGCAGGAGATGAAATTGAAGAAGGACAGACTTTAATTGTCATAGAGGCAATGAAAATGGAAACTAACGTTACTGCTAATGTTTCAGGTGTTGTTGAGGGAGTTTTTGTAAAAGAGGGTCAGAGGGTTAAAACTGGTGAACTTTTAGTTAAGTTAAAGTAAGCTGGTTTCAAAATAAAAGTTTCATGATTTAACCAAAGAACAATGTTTATTCTAAAATAACTGTAATATTTAATTATATAAGTAGGCACTATTTAAAATTTTTTAAATAAGAGATTTTAAATAGTGTTCTTTTTTTAGAATCACTTGATCTGAAAGTTGTAATTAGCGAATACCTCCGTATTTTTTAACTTGATTATTTAATAATAGATAACTTCACTAACTTAACCACTTATGTTAAAATATATTAACAATAAAAGTTTCATAATGAAAGTATATCTAATTTAATATAGAAGCTTATTGTTGTAATTTAGTATTTATTTTGACAATAATGTGGATTTTTGTGTAATATAAGGTAAAATTTCAAATGTTAAAATATGAAGCTATTGATAAGCGAGGTGCAAAACACATGGAAAATATAGGTTTAGTTTTAGAAGGAGGAGGTATGCGAGGTTTATATACTACAGGGGTATTGGATTTTTTCATGGAAAAAAATTTGTATTTTCCGTATGTTATAGGTGTATCTATGGGAGCTTGTAATGGATTGTCATATATATCCAAACAGAAAGGTAGAAATAAAAATATAAATATTAATTATGTGAATGATCCAAGATATTTAAGCTATAAAAATCTAATATTAAAAAGGAGTTTATTTGGAGCAGATTTTATATTTAATGAATTGCCCAATAAATTGGAAATATTCGATATAGATACTTTTACTAAAGCAAAAGAGAAATTTGTAGTCGCTGTTACAGATTGTGATAAAGGTGAACCTATATATTTTGAAAAAAGTGAGTGTAAAAATAAAGAGGTATACGATGTGGTGAAGGCTTCAAGTAGTTTGCCTTTTATGGCACCTGTTGTAAAATTTAGGGGATTAAACCTATTAGATGGAGGAGTGGCAGATCCCATACCTATAAAAAAATCTATAAAAGATGGAAATAATAAAAATGTGATTATTTTAACCAGAAATAAAGGTTATGTGAAAAAACCCTTTAAAATGAAATTTTTGACGCGAAGGATATATTCAGAGTATAAAGGTTTAACAAATGCTATACTTTATAGATATAAAAAATATAATAGTACTTTGGCCTATATAGAGAAACTGGAAAGAGAAGGTAAAGCTTTTGTCATGAGACCCAGGGAGAATTTAAAAGTTAAAAGAATAGAAAAAGATAAAAATAAACTTATAGAATTATATAATCAGGGGTATAAAGAAGCATCACAGTGTTATGATAAATTAAAGGAATGGATTAAACAATCAAAATAAATTATATTATAAATATAAGTTTTAATTTTAGTTAATGATATTAGTAAAATATATAAAATTATAGGAGAGAATTGATAATATGGATTTAGGAAAAATATATAATGGTTTTAAACTATTAGAGAAAAAAAATATAGAAGAAATAAACTCCATAGGAATGCTTTTTGAACATGAGAAAAGTGGCGCAAGGTTATTTTTTTTAAAAAATGAGGATGACAATAAAGTATTTTCCATAAGCTTTAGAACTCCTCCAGATGATAGTACAGGAGTACCTCATATACTTGAACATTCTGTGCTGTGCGGTTCTAGAAAATTTCCAGTAAAAGAACCTTTTGTAGAATTGGTAAAAGGTTCTCTAAATACTTTTTTAAATGCAATGACCTTTCCAGATAAAACTATGTATCCTGTAGCCAGTGTAAATAATAAAGATTTCTTAAATCTTATGGACGTATACTTAGATGCAACTTTTTATCCTAATATATATAAATATCCGGAAATTATGATGCAGGAAGGATGGCATTATGAATTGGATGATAAAGACAAGGAAATAACTTATAAAGGGGTAGTCTATAATGAGATGAAGGGAGCTTTTTCATCTCCGGAATCTATATTGTTTAGAAAGATATCAGAATCATTATATCCAGACACCCAGTATGGAGTAGAATCAGGGGGAGATCCGGATGTAATACCAGAATTAACTCAACAACAGTTTTTGGCTTTCCACAGTAAATATTACCATCCTTCTAATAGTTATATATATTTATATGGGGATATGGATATATTGGAAAAGTTAGAATTCATAGATAGAGAGTATTTAAGTAATTTTAACAAAAGACAAATAGATTCTACTATATTAGAACAGGCTCCTTTTGATTCCCAGAAGGAAATGATAATAAAATATCCTATTTCAAGTGGGGAAAAAGAAGAAGATAAAACTTTTCTGAGTATGAATTATTCAGTGGGAAAAGTTATAGATAATGAATTATATCTAGCTTTCGATATACTTGAACATTTACTTTTAGAAACCCCTTCTTCTCCTCTTAAAAAAGCTTTAATTGATGCTAATATAGGAAAAGATGTATTTGGGATATTTGAAGCTAGTATGCTTCAACCTATATTCAGCATAATAGTTAAAAATTCCAATGAAGATAAAAAGAATAGCTTTAAAGAATTGGTAAAAAAAACTTTAATAGATATTGTGAATAAAGGTATAGATAGAAAATTAATAGAATCTTCCATAAATATAAAGGAATTTCAGCTTAGGGAGGCAGATTATAAAGGATATCCTAAGGGATTAATATATGGAATGAAGTGTATGGATAGTTGGCTGTATGATGGAGAACCTTGGATGCATCTCTCCTATGAATCAGTATTAAATAAAATAAAATCACAGGTGGATAATAATTATTTTGAAAATATTATAGATAAATATATTTTAAAAAATAATCACAGTTCCATATTAATAGTTAAGCCAGAAAAAGGATTGACAGAGAAAAGGGAAGTAGAATTAAAAAAGAAGTTGAAGGATTTTAAGGAGAGCATTTCAGATAATGATATAGATAATATAATTAAAGATACTTTAAAATTAAAAGAAAGGCAAAATATCAGAGACAGTAAAGAAGACTTAATGAAAATACCCCTTTTGTCTATATCAGATATAGATCCGAAACCTAAAAAATTGGAACTTGTAGAGAAAAATAAAGATAAAGTAAAAATATTGTTTTACCCCATCTTTACCAATAGCATATATTATGTAAATCTATATTTTGATACGCAGGGAATAAAAGAAGAGTTAATTCCTTATATATCACTTTTAAGTACAGTACTTGGAAAGGTCAGTACAAAAAATTATGATTATGAGGATTTGACAAAAGAAATAAATATATATACAGGAGGTATAGGTTATTCACCACAGATATTTGGAGAAAATAAAAGCAATAAAGAATTTTATCCTAAGTTTATAGTGAAATCGAAGGTTTTGACCAATAACCTAGAAAAATTAATCTTACTATTAAAAGATATAATAAATTATACTAAATTTGATGAGAAAAAAAGATTGAAGGAAATAATCCAAGAAACCAAATCCAGAATGGAAATGACTATGTTTCAAAGGGGTCATATAGTGGTTGCAAACCATGTTTGTTCCTATTTTTCACCTATGAGTAGATATGAAGACATATTAGGTGGACTAGAGTTTTATAATTTTGTATGCCAGTTAGAAAAGAATTTTGAAGATAAAGTAGAGGATATAAGTAAAAAATTAAAAGAAGTTTCTAGTGAAATATTTAATAAGAAAAATTTAATTATAAATCTGACCTGTGAAGAGAAAGATTATAGCATTTTTGAGAATAAGGTAAGTGATTTAATTTCTGAATTAAAAGATGAAGAAGTAACTAAGGTAAAATACAAATTTGACTTAGAGGCTAAAAATGAAGGACTTATGACTTCTTCAAAAGTTCAATATATAGCTAAAGCTTATAATTATATGGAACTTGGCTATCCTTACACTGGAAAGCTTTTAGTTTTAAAGGCCATAGCTAATTATGAATACCTATGGAATCAAATAAGAGTTCAGGGAGGAGCTTATGGAAGCTTTGCTTCTTTCCAAAAAAATGGTAATGCATTTTTTACCTCCTATAGGGATCCTAATTTAAAACGTACTGTTGAAGTTTATAATAATGCAGCAGAATATTTTAAAAATTTCAGGGCAGATAGCAGACAAATGACTAAATATATAATAGGAACCATATCTGATTTAGACTTTCCACTATCACCTTCCATGAAGGGGGAACGTGCTACAGAATATAAGATAAAGCATATAACCTATGAGGATTTACAAAAGGAAAGAGAAGAAATATTGAATACTAAAGAAGAAGATATAGTTGCTTTTGCAGATTTGATTTCTCATATTATGAGTAAAGATAATATATGTGTTATGGGAAATGAAGAGAAGATAAGAGAGAATAAAGACATATTCAAAAATTTAGTAAGCTTATTTGAGTAAATCATCATTTTAGAGAATATTTAGAGAATATAAAGTTATGAAAAGTTAAAATCACTATATATTTTAGTGTAGGTGTGAAATTCCACAGTGTAATAATTTTATTATGTTATACTGTGGAGTAAGCTTTTGTATTCTAGTATAGTATTATTTATTATAAGGTATTTTAAATAATCAGGAGGGCATTATGGCGTTAGCAAATGTTAGTATACAGGTCTTGCCTGTAGTTGATGAGATAAATTTATATAAAGTGGTGGATAAGGTCATAGAATATATAGACTCTTGTGGAGTTAAGTATGAAGTAGGACCTATGGAAACTACAATGGAAGGTGAGTTAAGTGAGCTTTTAAAAATAGTAGAAGCCGCACAGGAAATATGCATAAAATGGGGTGCGTCTAGGGTGGTATCCATGATAAAAATAGATTATAAACCAAAAGGAGTTACTATGGAAGAAAAAATTAAAAAATATAGATAATGATCCAAGAGATTTCTAAATTTAGGGGAATATACATTGTATAATTCACTGTATGATTAATACTAAAATTTAGTTGAAAAATAGTAGTTTATGATTTAATATATAGAGTATATTAAAGGATATGGTGGTGAAGCCATGAGGAAAATATTATTAGTAAACGATTGTAAGCTTGAAAGTATTATTATGAAAGATAAATTGATAAATATAGGCTATCAGGTAGAAATTTCCAATGAATATGGTGCCTTTTCGAGAATTAATAAGTTTAATCCAGAAGTTGTTATAGTAAATTTTGTAATGAAGGAAATTACTGGAGATAAGCTTATAGAAAAAATAAAGATTAAAATGCCTAATATTGTTTGTATACTTTCATCCTGTGATAAGATAAATTCAGAAGATTTTAAAGAAAAAGGCGTAGATGAGATTATAAATACACCTATAGAAGAAAAGGAACTTTCTATATTGGTAGATAAAGCTATATCAAAATATCAGATCAAAAATAAATATGATGAGTCTGAAAATAATGGGATTGAACATGAAAAAAATGATAATATTGAACATAACAATGTAGGCTCTATACTCAAAAAAGCAATTTTGTTTTGTCCATACTGTAGGGGGGAATTAAATAATGTAAATAATTCTTTTACATTTTGTCCATACTGTGGTGAAAAACTATAATCAAGTAATTCTTAGATTTAGGTGGAGTTTGCTCATAAGGATTACTTTTTTTATCTGAACCTTCAAAGAACTTATCCAGAGGCGTATCAGTACTTACCCCCACTTTGAATAACATGGAGGTTTAGCTAATTGCCGCCTTCAGATAAAAGTTGTATAGGGAAATTAGATATATGCCTAATTCCCCTGCATGATTTATACCTTAAAACATTTTTTCCCAGATGTCGTATAAGTCATCTAATTTATTTTGTATAGTTAAAATTTCTGTGTGTATTTCACTGCTTTTATTAGAATCTGAGTAAACTTCTTCTAGGCATAGTTTCTGTTGTAATTCTAATATATAGTCTTCTAATTTTGATATTTGTTCTTCTGTAGTTTTTATCATAAGATTTTTTTTACGCTGATCTTTTTCGTAATCTTTTTTTCTCTTTTTATTATGCTGTATTTGAGTTTTAGTCTTAGAAATACTCACTTTTTCTTGAAATCTTAATGGATTTTTTTTCTTTTCTGTATAATAAGTATAATTACCTAAATATTCTTTTATTCCATTTTCACTTAATTCATATATTCTATTTATTGATTTATTTAAAAAGTATCTATCGTGAGATATTACAAGTACAGTGCCGTCATAATCTAGTAAAGCTTCTTCCAAAGCTTCTCGAGAAGCTATATCTAAATGATTTGTAGGTTCATCTAATAGCAAAAAATTAGATTTAGATAGCATTAGTTTTAATAAATTTATCCTGCATTTTTCCCCACCACTTAGGGAAGAAATTTTTTTAAATACATCATCTCCTGTAAATAAAAAGCTGGCTAATGCATTTCTAATCTCGGTAGTAGTGAGCTTTGGAAATTTATCCCACACCTCATCTATTGTGGTTTTTTCAGTGTCTAGATCAGACTGTTCCTGATCATAGTAGCCTATTATAACATTTTTACCTAATTTGCAAATTCCAGTATTAGCTTTTATTTGTCCCATAATTATTTTAAAGAGAGTAGTTTTGCCACAGCCATTTTTACCAACAATTGCTGTTTTATCTCCTTTCTTTACTTGAAAATTTAAATTTTGGAATAATAACTTCTCATTAAATCCTTTGCTTAGATTTTCTACATGGAGTACATCATTACCACTATTTATTTGAGTTTTAAACATTATATTTTTAAGTTTTATATCTTTATCTGGAGGAGGCAGTTTATCCATTTTATCTAACATTTTTTGCCGGCTTTCTGCTGCCCTTATACTTTTTTCTCTATTAAAGGATCTATATTTTTCAATAATTTCTTCTTGCTTTTTTATTTCCATCTGCTGTATATTATATGCTTTTAATTGAATCTCATAGTTCTTCTTTTTAAGTTCCAAAGAAGTGGTATAATTTCCATTGTAAAAATTTACATGGCCATTTATAAGCTCCATAGTTGACTGTGTTATGATATCTAAAAAGTATCTATCGTGGGAGATTATAATTACGGTTCCTTTATAGGATTTTAAGTACTCTTCAAGCCATTCTACAGCCTCTAAATCTAAATGGTTGGTAGGTTCATCTAATAAAAGTATGTCCGGCTTTGTTAAAAGCAGTTTACAAAGGGCAACTCTTGTTTTTTTACCTCCACTTATTATGTTTATGGAATTATGGAATTCATCCATAGAAAAACCTAGGCCCGTTAAAACTTTATTTATTTCTGCTTTGTAAGTATACCCCCCTCTATTTTTATAAAGTTCTGAATAGGTAGTATAATCATTAATCAATTTGCTTTGATAGTTCTCATCTTTGGAATTATAGGGTTCGTTCATTAAAATTTCCAATTTACTTAATTTGTTCTCTAAGTTAGTTATATCCTGAAATACAGTGAGCATTTCATCGTATATAGTATTTGAAGAATTCAATGATAGATGTTGGGTCAAATATCCTATTGTTTTAGTCTTATCTATAAACATATCTCCACTGTCTGGAGCTATCTTATTAGTTAAAATTTCAAATAGGGTGGACTTACCAGCTCCATTTGGACCTATTAGTGCTACACGATCTCCTTCGTTTATATTGAAAGTTACATTTTCTAATATGACATCTACTCCATAGCTCTTATGAATATTTTTACAGCTTAAAATGATCATAGTGATAACACCTTCCTTAATTTAATATTTTACTATGTAAAATGATTTTTTTATAGATTTTATTTAAAATATAGAAATTATTTATTGATATAATAGAAATCATTGATATAATAGATATAATACAAATATCAAAAAAATTGAAAAACCTTAATAAAAATATAAAATAATAAAAAACAGGGGATTAACATATGTTATAATTGAAGATAATACTATATAGCAATAAAATTGAATTATAAACTATAGTATAATTTATTTTAATATATAAATTTTAATATATAATATATAATTAAAAGATATAGTTATAGATATGAGGTGCAGTATGGATAAGAAAAAAGATATATCAATGTCTGTTATAAAGAGATTGCCTAAATATCATAGGTATTTAGGCAACTTAATGAGAAATGATGTAGATAGGATATCTTCAAAGGAGTTAAGCGAAAAAATAGGATTTACAGCTTCTCAAATAAGGCAAGATTTAAATTGTTTTGGAGATTTTGGTCAACAGGGATATGGGTATAATGTAAGTGAGTTATATAGTCAGATGTGCAATATACTTGGCCTTACGAAAGTATATAGAACAGTTATAATAGGTGCAGGGAATATAGGGCAAGCTATATCTAATTACATTGGTTTTGAAAAATTAGGTTTTGAATTAAGGGCCATATTTGATATAAACCCTAAACTTATAGGTATCAGTATTAGAGATATTGAAATAAGGGATATAGATTATTTAGCTGATTATCTTAAGGAAAATGTTATAGACATAGGTATAATATGTGTACCTAGTAATAATGGCCAAAAAGTTTGCAATATTCTGGTGAAAAACGGAGTGAAGGGTATATGGAATTTTGCTCCAGTAGACCTTATTGTACCAGAAGATGTAAAAGTAGAGAATGTTCATTTAAGTGATAGTTTATTGACGTTAAGTTGTCTTTTGAATGATGCAGAATAAACCCTAAAGGTATATATTTTTACTGTAAATGTTAAAATGCAATATTAATATAAAATTTATTTATATTTTATATTAATTTATATTGAAATATATAATGTTAAGGTATATAATAAGAAATGAAGTGAAAACTTCAATTATTTTTAAGTGTATTTGTGATATTATTAACAATACTTTGTTAATGTTGCTTTTAAAAGGTTTAGGAGGGAGGAGTAATATGGAATTTAAAAATATCATTCTTGAGAAAGATGGAAATGTGGCTTTGTTGACAATAAATAGGCCTAAGGCAATGAATGCGTTGAATTCAGAAACTTTAAAAGAAATAGATATGGCAATAGATAATATTGCTGAAGATGAAAATGTGTATGCTGTAATACTTACTGGTGCAGGTAAAGCTTTTGTGGCAGGAGCAGATATAACTGAAATGAAAGACTTGAATACAGTTGAAGGAAGAAAATTTGGAGTGCTTGGTAATAAAGTATTTAGGAAACTAGAAAAATTAGATAAACCAGTCATAGCAGCTGTAAATGGATTTGCTCTGGGTGGTGGCTGTGAATTGTCTTTATCTTGTGATATAAGAATAGCTTCATCAAAGGCTAAATTTGGCCAACCAGAGGTAGGTCTTGGGATTACTCCAGGTTTTGGGGGTACTCAAAGGCTTGCAAGAGTAGTAGGTGTAGGTATGGCTAAACAGCTTATATATACTGCTCAAATAATAAATGCAGAAGAAGCTCTAAGAATAGGGTTGGTAAATAAAGTAGTTGAACCAGATAAGTTATTAGAGGAAGTTAAAAATTTGGCAAATACTATAGCTGCTAATGCACCTGTAGCTGTTAGATTGTGTAAAGCTGCTATAAATCAAGGAATTCAGTGTGACATAGATACAGCTGTAGCCTATGAAGCAGAAGTATTTGGGGAATGTTTTGCTACAGAGGATCAAAAAGAAGGAATGACGGCATTCGTAGAGAAAAGAGACAAGACTTTTAAAAATAAGTAATTTAGTATTATAATAGATCAGATAAATAGCTTAAATAAAATTTAAGGTTATAATGATAACTCATATTCAATAAGCTGCAATCTTTATTTTGCTTAAAGGTTTACAAATAAAGATTGCAAAAAATGACAAATAAAAGCTATATGCTATATTTAGTATGAAAACTATTTAGGAGGTAAAAATAAATGGATTTTACATTAACAAGGGAACAACAATTTGTAGAACAAATGGTAAGTGAATTTGCAGAAAATGAAGTTAAACCTCTAGCTGCTGAAGTAGATGAAACAGAAAGGTTTCCTCAAGAAACAGTAGATAAAATGGCTAGGTATGGGATGTTGGGTATACCATTTCCAGTTGAATATGGTGGAGCAGGTGGAGATACTCTATCTTATATATTAGCTGTAGAAGGACTTTCAAAGGTTTGCGCTACAACAGGCGTTATACTCTCAGCACATACTTCACTTTGTGCAACACCTATTTACCAATTTGGTACAGAGGAGCAAAAACAGAAATATTTAATTCCACTTGCAAAAGGAGAGAAACTCGGAGCATTTGGTTTAACTGAACCTAATGCAGGTACTGATGCTTCTGGACAACAGACAACAGCTGTTTTAGATGGAGATAGTTATATATTAAATGGACAAAAAATATTCATTACAAATGGTGGAGCAGCAGATACTTTTGTAATATTTGCAATGACAGATAAAAGCAAAGGAAACCATGGAATAACAGCATTCATAGTTGAAAAAGGAATGCCTGGTTTTTCAATAGGAAAACTTGAAGACAAAATGGGAATAAGAGGATCATCAACTACAGAGCTTATATTTGAAGATTGTAGAGTTCCAAAAGAAAATATGTTAGGAAAAGAAGGAAAAGGTTTTGGTATAGCAATGAAGACTCTTGATGGAGGAAGAATTGGTATAGCATCACAAGCATTGGGTATAGCAGAAGGTGCTTTAGCTGAAGCGATTGCATATATGAAAGAAAGAAAGCAATTTGGGAAATCTCTTAATAAATTCCAGGGATTAGCATGGTATACAGCTGAATTAGATACTAAAATACAAGCTGCGAAATATCTTGTTTACAAAGCAGCAGTAAATAAGGACAAAGGTGTTCCTTATACAGTGGATGCTGCAAGAGCTAAATTAGCTGCAGCTACTGTAGCTATGGAAACTACAACTAAAGTTGTACAACTCTTTGGAGGATACGGATACACTAAAGATTATCCAGTAGAGAGAATGATGAGAGATGCTAAGATAACTGAAATATATGAAGGAACTTCAGAAGTACAAAAAATGGTTATTTCAGGAAGTTTATTTAAATAAATAGGAGGAGTTCATAATGAATATAGTAGTTTGCTTAAAACAAGTACCAGATACGAACGAAGTTAAAATAGATCCAAAAACAGGAACATTAATAAGAGAAGGCGTTCCATCAATAATAAACCCAGATGATAAAAATGCACTTGAAGAATCAATTGTTTTAAAAGAAAAAGTAGGCGGCAAAGTTACAGTAGTAAGCATGGGACCTCCACAGGCACAGGATGCGCTTAGAGAAGCTCTAGCTATGGGAGCTGACGAAGCAATATTAGTTTCAGATAGAGCTTTTGCAGGAGCAGATACTCAAGCTACTTCATATGCATTAGCAGGAGCACTTAAAAATTTAGACTATGATTTAATATTTGCAGGAAGACAGGCAATAGATGGAGATACTGCGCAGGTTGGACCTCAAATAGCTGAAAAATTAGGAATACCTCAGATAACATATGTAGAAAAAGTTGATGCAGAAGGAGATACTTTAACAGTTAGAAGAGCTTGGGAAGATGGCTATGAAATAGCAAAAGTTAAGACTCCAGTGTTATTAACTGCTATAAAAGAATTAAATGTACCAAGATATATGAGCATGAAGAACATATTTGAAGTTTTTAACAAAGAAGTTAAAGTATGGAGTGCTGATGATTTAGCTGTAGATAAGGAAAAACTTGGCCTTAAAGGTTCTCCAACAAAAGTTAAGAGATCACATACAAAAGAAGCCAAAGGCGCAGGGGAAATCGTTAATAAACCAGTAAAAGAAGCAGTAACATATGCAATTTCAAAATTAAGAGAAAAACATGTCATTTAATATATAGGAGGGGTTTAGAATGAACATAGCAGATTACAAAGGTGTATGGGTATTTGCTGAACAAAGAGATGGAGAACTACAAAAAGTAGCACTTCAATTAGTTGGAAAAGGAAGAGAATTAGCAGACACTTTAGGAGTAGAGTTAACTGCTGTATTACTTGGTAGTGATATAGATGATGTAGCAAAAGAGCTTGTTGCACATGGAGCAGATAAAGTTTTATATGCAGACAGCCCTCTCTTAAAACATTTTACTACAGATGCTTACGCTAAAGTAATTTATGAATTAATACAAGAAAGAAAGCCAGAAATATTACTTATAGGAGCTACATTTATAGGAAGAGATTTAGGCCCAAGAATTGCAGGTAGAGTTGGTACAGGTCTTACAGCAGACTGTACAGGACTTGATATAGAAGAGTCAACAAAGAACTTGATGATGACAAGACCAGCGTTTGGTGGAAATTTAATGGCAACTATAGCATGTGAGAAGACAAGACCTCAAATGTCAACAGTAAGGCCAGGAGTTTTCGACAAGCTTCCAAGAGATGCATCAAGAACTGGAAAGATAGAAAAGATTGCTGCAAACGTTACTAAGAGCGACATCAGAGTTGACGTAGTTGAAGTAGTTAAGTCTGCTAAAGATACAGTAGATATTTCAGAAGCAGACGTAATTGTATCAGGAGGAAGAGGACTTGGTGGTCCAGATGGATTCAAAGTTCTTAAAGAATTAGCAGATTTGTTAGGCGGAACTATAGGTGGTTCCCGTGCAACTATAGATGCTGGCTGGATAGATAAGAGTTATCAGGTTGGACAGACAGGTAAGACAGTAAGACCAGGACTTTATGTTGCATGCGGAATATCAGGAGCAATACAGCATTTAGCAGGTATGCAGGAAAGTGGATTTATTGTAGCTGTAAATAAGGATGAAGGTGCTCCAATAATGCAAGTAGCGGATCTTGCTATTGTAGGAGATTTATATAAAGTTGTTCCAGAATTTGTAGCTCAGATTAAAGCTTTAAATATTTAATTAATTTGTAAATATTTATAATCTATAAATAGTATTTTTTATATGTTAGAAACCTCCTCTGTAATATCAAATATTTTGGGTATTGCAGCGGAGGAAACTATATAAATAAATGCTTATATTTTAAGCATACTAGACTTAATTAATTTATTACTAAAATTCAATTATATTAAATTTTTGAGGAGGAGTGACATATATGAGTATTAAAAGTGTAGCAGTTTTAGGTAGTGGAACTATGTCTCGTGGAATTGTGCAAGCTCTTGCAGAAGCAGGGATAGATGTAATTATCCGTGGAAGAACTGAAGGCAGTATTGGAAAAGGTTTAGCAGCAGTAAAAAAAGCTTATGACAAAAAAGTATCAAAGGGAAAAATATCTCAGGAAGACGCTGATAAAATAGTTGGAAGAGTAAGTACAACAACTGAACTTGAAAAATTGGCTGATTGCGATCTTATAATAGAAGCAGCATCAGAAGATATGAATATAAAGAAAGACTATTTTGGAAAATTAGAGGAAATATGCAAACCTGAAACAATTTTTGCTACTAATACTTCTTCATTATCTATAACTGAAGTAGGTACAGCTACAAAAAGACAGGATAAGTTTATAGGGATGCATTTTTTTAATCCAGCAAATGTCATGAAATTAGTTGAAATTATAAGAGGAATGAATACTTCTCAGGAAACTTTTGATATTATAAAAGATCTTTCTATTAAAATAGGAAAAACGCCTGTAGAAGTTGCAGAAGCTCCAGGATTTGTTGTAAATAGAATATTAATACCAATGATCAATGAAGCAGTAGGAATTTTAGCAGAGGGGATAGCTTCAGCAGAAGATATTGATACAGCTATGAAATTAGGTGCTAACCATCCAATGGGTCCTTTAGCATTAGGAGATCTTATTGGATTAGATGTATGTCTTGCAATTATGGATGTGCTTTATAATGAAACTGGAGATTCAAAGTACAGAGCTCATTCATTACTCAGAAAATATGTAAGAGCAGGTTGGTTAGGAAGAAAATCAGGAAAAGGATTTTTTGCTTATTAAGATTATGTGATTTAGATAAATTTAAAACTATTTTAAGTAATATTTAAATTATAATAATTAAAAAGAATTTTGGGCTAATTAATGATTAGTCTAAAATCTTTTTTTAATTATATAGTTTTTTATAGTAGTGCAATTATTTTAGTAGTGTGATATAATATAATAAAGGGCTTATGTTTGAAATGAAATTTAAGTCTTAAGGTTAAACGTTTTATAATTGTTATTAGTTTTTTCAGATGGGGTGAATGGAATGTATAAAATTGTAGACAAACAGGCTCTTGCACCTAACATATTCTCAATGGATATCGAGGCACCAAGAGTAGCTAAGTCCTGCCTTCCAGGACAATTCATCATAGTTATAACAGATGATAAGGGTGAAAGAGTACCTCTTACTATCTGTGACTATGATGCAGAAAAGGGAACAGTAAAAATAGTGTTTCAGACAATGGGTGTATCAACAAAACAATTGGCAAAATATGAAACAGGAGATTATATCAGAGATTTTGTAGGACCTTTAGGTAAGCATTCAGAATTTGTGGACGAGGATCTAGAAGAACTTAAGAAAAAAAATATTATATTTATAGCAGGAGGAGTGGGAACGGCTCCAGTTTATCCACAGGTAAAATGGTTGAGTCAACATGGAGTAAAGGCTGATGCTATAGTGGGATGTAAATCTAAAGATCATTTACTTTTAGAGGAGGAAATGAAAGCTGTAACAGATAATTTATATATAGCTACTGATGATGGAAGTTATGGATATAAAGGGTTTGTTTCAGATAAACTTAAAGAGCTTTTAGATGATAAGAATGGGAAAAAATATGATTGTGCAGTTGCTATAGGACCAATGATTATGATGAAGTTTTTATGCAAACTTACAAAAGAATATGGATTAAGGACTATAGTAAGCTTAAATCCAATAATGGTAGATGGAACAGGTATGTGTGGAGCTTGTAGGGTTACAGTAGGTGGGGAAGTTAAATTTGGATGTGTAGACGGACCAGAATTTGATGGACATTTAGTTGATTTTGATGAAGCTATGAGAAGGCAAGCTATGTACAAAACTGAAGAAGGAAAGAAAATTCTTCAAGCAGAAGAAGGAGACACCCATCATGCTAAAGGATGTAAGTGCGGAGGTGACAAGTAATGGCTGTAGATAAAAAGAAAAGAGTACCAATAAAGGAACAGGATCCAAAAGTTAGGGCAACTAACTTTGACGAAGTATGTCTTGGGTATACTGAAGAGGAAGCAGTAAAAGAAGCATCTAGATGTTTAAATTGTAAGAAACCAGGATGTGTTACAAAATGTCCTGTTTCAATAACAATACCACAGTTTATTGAACAGATCAAAAATAAAGACTTTGAAGCAGCAGCCAAAGTTATAGCAAAATCCAGTGCACTTCCTGCAGTCTGTGGAAGGGTATGTCCACAGGAAAGTCAGTGTGAATCAAAATGTGTACTTGGAATAAAAGGAGAAGCTGTTGCTATAGGAAAACTTGAGAGATTTGTAGCTGACTGGTCTAGAGAAAATAATATAGATCTTTCAGACAGAAAGCCAGCAAATGGTAAAAAGGTAGCAGTTATAGGTAGTGGTCCTTCAGGACTTACCTGTGCAGGAGATTTAGCAAAGCTTGGATATGATGTTACCATATTTGAAGCACTTCATGAAGCAGGCGGAGTTTTAGTTTATGGAATTCCGGAATTCAGACTTCCAAAAGATAGTGTAGTAAAACATGAAGTAGAAAATGTAAAAAAATTAGGTGTTAAAATAGAAACAGATGTAATAATAGGAAGAACTATTACTATAGACGAGCTTGTAGAGAATGAAGGCTTTGATGCTGTATTTATAGGTTCTGGTGCAGGACTTCCAATGTTTATGAATATACCAGGGGAAAATTTTAATGGTGTATTTTCAGCTAATGAATTCTTAACTAGAAGTAATCTTATGAAAGCATTTAGAGGTGATTATGCTACACCAATAAAGGTTGGAAAGAAAGTTGCAGTAATTGGTGGAGGAAATGTTGCTATGGATTCAGCTAGAACTGCATTAAGACTAGGAGCAGAAGTATATATAGTATACAGAAGATCAGCAGAAGAAGTTCCAGCAAGGGCAGAAGAGGTTCATCATGCTAAAGAAGAAGGAGTTCAATTTCATCTTTTAACTAACCCTGTAGAAATATTAGGTGATGAAAAGGGTTGGGTTAAAGGTATGCGTTGTATAAAGATGGAACTTGGAGAACCAGATGCATCTGGAAGAAGAAGACCAGTTCCAATAAAGGATTCAGAATTTGAATTAGATGTAGATACAGTAATAATGGCACTTGGAACATCACCAAATCCACTTATAGCATCTACAACAAAAGGACTTGAAATGAATAAACGTAAATGTTTAGTAGCAGAAGAAGAAACTGGACTAACTACAAGAGAAGGAGTATATGCAGGAGGAGATTCCGTAACTGGAGCTGCTACTGTTATACTTGCTATGGGAGCAGGTAAAAAAGCTGCAAAAGCTATAGATGAATATTTAAGCAAGAAATAGTTTATTTAAAAAGGCTGTATTGGGGGCTAACCTAGTACAGCCTTTTAATATTGGTGAAATATATACTAATTAATTGAATACTAAACTTCATCTAAATTTAAGAATCATTTAATGAAATCATATGCTAGTTAGTGTATAATGATATTAAAAATTTATCACTAAATTTGAGAATAAATTGATAAGGAGTAATTGTATGGATTTTAATTATATAGAAAATTTTCAAAATGGAGTTATAGTAAAAGATGTGAGGAATTTTGAATTAGCCCATATATTTGATTGTGGTCAATGCTTTAGATGGAATAGACAAAAAAATGGAAGCTATATAGGGATAGCTTTTGGTAAGGTTATAGAAGTAGAAAAAAAGGGTAATGATGTATTCATATATAATACATGTGAAAAAGACTTTAAAGAAATATGGTGTAAGTATTTTGATTTGTACCGGGATTATGGGGAAATAAAGCATATATTAGGTAAGGATCCTATTTTAAAAAAAGCTGTAGAATTTGGAGGAGGTATTAGACTTTTAAGACAGGAGCCTTTCGAATTAATTGTTTCTTTTATAATATCTGCTAACAACAGAATTCCCATGATAAAGAAAGCCATAGAGAATATAAGTAAAAAATGGGGAGAAGCTTTAGAATTTAAAAATAAAGTTTACTATAGTTTTCCTAAATTAGATAAGTTAAATAGGGCTACATTAAAGGAAATAGAATCTTGTGGAACAGGCTTTAGAGCTAAATATATTATAGATACTATATCAAAAATTTATAATAATGGTACAAAATCTAAAGAAAATTATGATGAGGTATATGATATTGATTGGATTAAGATGCAGGAAGATGAAGCTTGTCATAAGGAACTACAAAAATTTATGGGGATAGGTCCTAAGGTAGCAGACTGTATTATGTTGTTCTCTATGCAAAAATATTCTGCATTTCCTGTAGATGTATGGGTTAAAAGAGCTATGAATCATTTTTATCTGGCACCAGATGTATCTTTAAAAAAGGTAAGAGATTTCGGAATAAACAAATTTGGCAAATTATCAGGATTTGCCCAGCAATATCTATTTTATTATGCCAGGGAAAATAATATAACAGTTTAGTTAGAGTGTGTCTGAAAACAATGCAACAATAAATTACTTAGATAAAATAAAAATAGCAGCAATATAAACAAAAGCAAGGAAAGAATCAGCAAGCTTGTCATAACGAGTTGCAATTCTTCTAAAATGTTTGATTTTGTTAAAGAAACATTCAACTAAATGACGTTCCTTGTACAGCCACCAGTCACAATTCCATGGTTCTCTTACATTTGATTTTGGTGGAATAGTATATGAGGATTTCTTTGAAGTAATATATTCTCTAATTTCATTTGTGCCATATGCCTTATCTGCCAGGATATTGCTGCCTTCTATATCAACGTTGGAAAGAACATCTACGGCCTGTGTACTGTCGTGTAGATTGCCAGATGATAATTGAAAATGGATTGGATTGCCAAGTCCATCAACAACTGCATGAATTTTTGTTGTATGTCCGCCGCGACTCAGTCCAATATGCTGTTTTGTTTCGCTGTTTACAGCCCCTTTTTAGCACCAGCACTGTGCTGGTGGGCTTTTATACATGTTGAATCAATGCTTAAATTTTCATAATCTGCATCTGAGGTTAACTCTTTAAAAATTGTTAATAAAGTACCATCGTTACGCCACTTACAAAAACGACTGTATACAGTTTTCCATGAACCGAAGCGTTCTGGTAAATCACGCCATGCTGCACCACTTCTTGCAATCCATAGTATGGCATTAAATATAAGTCGGTTGTCTTTTGGAGGTCGTCCTGTTTTTGCTATTGGAATTAAGTTTTTTATTTGATCCCATTGTTCATCTGATATTTCATAACGCTTCTGTGACATATTTGCACCCTCCAAGTTTTTTATCTTATTTTACCTAAAACTCGGTTCTTTCGCAATATTTAGTTTTCAGACACACCCTAGTTAAAATAATTTTTACAAATAAGTATTTTGTATTAGGTTAAAATATATAAAGTAAGCTTTTAATTCAAGATAGTAAATTGAATATAGTTCATATTAAAATATAAGATGGATCAGAGGATAAGTTATATGTTAAAACATGTTGAGAAAAATTTTAAATATTATAAACTTTATTTTGTGTTGTTGATTGTATTTTCCATATTTATTATTTTAGCCTATACATATTATCATGAATATAGATATCTATTTTCAGAACCTACTAAACTAAAAGGTTTAGTAATGTCTTATGGCAAGTATAGTGTATTGGCATTTATAGTTATTCAAATTTTACAGGTGGTGGCTTTTTTCATACCGGGAGAGATTATTCAAATTGCAGGAGGATATATATATGGAGCATTTTTAGGAAGTGTAGTATCCATTATAGGCATAATTATAGGCAATATAATTGCCTATAGTATGTCTAGGTACTATGGAAGACCTTTTGTAAATAAAATAATATCCAATAAAAATTTAACATCCTTTCAGAAAATATTAGATTTAGGTAGTATTAATATTATAGTGTTTATACTATATTTAATTCCTGGAATACCTAAGGATATTTTAGCCTATATATGTGGTATATCTAAAATTAAATTTAAAAATTTTATAATTTGTTCTTTATTGGGAAGATTACCGGCAATAGTATTATCTGCTTATTTTGGAGCTGAAATATATTCTGGCAATAAAATAGTAATAATAAGTATAGTTGTTATAACTGTATTTTTATTTATTGTAGGAATTTTTAAAGGAGAAAAAATATTAATCAAGTTCTTCAAAAATAAAGCATCTCAAAGCAATGAACAACTTTAGTGGTCTAATATATGTTCCTTTTTAGTTAAATGTTACCATCATTTCAATTTTAATATATATTTTTATTTTATGAGTTAAATTATACCAATTTTGTATATATATAGATGTAATTAGAAAATACTAATAATATATGATATATGTGAAATTATTAGTAATAAGGTGAAATAGGGATATAATTAAAGTATAACCCATATTTTTTAGCCTAAATAGTTCAATAAGTGGAAAATTCAAATTTGAAAATATAAATGCTATTCATTATTATAATAATTGTATTAGCACTCATAATTAATGAGTGCTAACAATAAGACTAAAAATAATTTAAAATAAATTCAAAGTATTTTTAAGGAGGGGTTTAGATGAAAATTAGACCACTTGGAGACAGAGTTGTAATTAAAAAAATTGAGGCAGAGGAAACTACAAAAAGTGGTATCGTTTTGCCAGGAAGTGCTAAGGAGAAACCACAAGAAGCAGAAATTGTGGCAGTAGGACCTGGTGGAGTGATAGATGGAAAAGAAATTAAAATGGAAGTTAAAGTAGGGGATAGAGTATTGTTCTCTAAATATGCTGGAAATGAAGTAAAAATAGATGGAGTGGAATATACTATTCTAAGACAGGATGACATACTTGCTATAATTGAGTAGTAAATTAAAGTGTAATGTTAAAAACAAATAAGTATATATAACGGAAGTTGTAAGGAGGGTTTTTTATGGCAAAAAGTGTTTTGTTCAGTGAAGATGCTAGAAAAAAGATGCAAGAAGGTGTAGATAAATTAGCTAATACAGTAAAAGTTACCCTTGGACCTAAGGGGAGAAATGTAGTACTTGACAAGAAGTTTGGTTCTCCACTTATAACAAATGATGGAGTTACAATAGCAAAGGAAATAGAATTAGAGGAACCTTATGAAAACATGGGAGCGCAGCTTGTAAAAGAAGTTGCTACAAAAACTAATGATGTAGCAGGAGATGGAACAACTACAGCTACATTACTTGCTCAGGCTATAATAAGAGAAGGATTAAAAAATGTTACAGCTGGAGCAAATCCTATGCTTATAAGACAGGGTATAAAAATAGCAGTAGATAAGGCCGTAGAAGAAATAAAGAAAGTTTCAAGAAGTGTGAAAGGTAAAGAAGATATAGCAAGGATTGCGGCTATATCAGCTTCTGACGAGGAAATTGGTAAATTAATAGCTGATGCTATGGAAAAAGTAGGTAATGAAGGAGTTATAACTGTTGAAGAGTCAAAGACTATGGGAACAGAGTTAGATGTAGTTGAAGGTATGGAATTTGACAGAGGTTATTTAAGTGCATACATGGTAACTGATACAGAAAAGATGGAAGCTGTATTAGATGATCCTTATATTTTAATCACAGATAAGAAAATATCTACTATTCAAGATATACTTCCATTGCTAGAAAAAATAGTACAACAGGGGAAGAAATTACTTATAATAGCTGAAGATGTTGAAGGAGAAGCACTTACAACTTTAGTTGTTAACAAATTAAGGGGAACATTTACTTGTGTGGCAGTAAAGGCACCAGGTTTTGGTGATAGAAGAAAGGAAATGCTCCAGGACATAGCAATACTTACTGATGGTAAGGTAATATCAGAAGAGTTGGGAAGAGACTTAAAGGAAGTTTCATTAGAGGATCTCGGAAGAGCAGAATCAGTAAAAATTGATAAAGAAAATACTACCATAGTAAATGGAAGAGGGGATAAAAAATCTATACAAGATAGAGTATCCCAGATTAAAGCACAGATAGAAGAAACTACTTCTGAATTCGATAAAGAAAAGTTACAGGAAAGGCTTGCAAAACTTTCAGGCGGAGTAGCTGTAATAAAAGTTGGAGCAGCAACAGAAACTGAATTGAAAGAAAAGAAAATGAGAATAGAAGATGCCCTTGCAGCTACAAAGGCTGGTGTTGAAGAGGGTATGGGACCAGGAGGAGGAACTGCATATGTAAATGCAATCCCAGAGGTTTCAAAACTTACTTCAGATGTGGCTGATGTAAAAGTTGGTATAGACATAATAACAAAAGCATTAGAAGAACCAGTTAGACAGATAGCAGCTAATGCAGGAGTAGAAGGTTCTGTGATAATTGAAAAAGTTAAAAATAGTGAACCAGGTATAGGATATGATGTGCTAACTGATAAGTATGTAAATATGATAGAGAAGGGAATTGTAGATCCTACTAAAGTAACAAGATCAGCACTTCAAAATGCAGCATCTGTAGCAGCTATATTCTTAACTACAGAAGCAGCAGTGGTAGATATACCAGAAAAGAATAATACAGGAATGCCAGGAGCACCAGGAGCACCAGGAATGGGCGGAATGGAAGGAATGTACTAAAAAAGATGTATAACTTAAAACTAACCCAGTATCTAAGTAGATATTGGGTTAGTTTTTGTTTTAAGAATATTATAAAATCACGTTGACAAAAACTAAAAAATTGAATAAAATAGTGTAAATAGTTAATAGGATAGAGGGAAATATATTAAAATTCGTAAAAAATTAAATAGGGTTTTTATTCAATTCATATATCCTGAATATGGTAAGGAAATGTCTTCAGGAAACCATAAATTTCTGACTATCATTGGAATTATTATCGTAAAGCCATATTAATTTTCTTTAAGTGAATTTAATATGGTTTTTTTATTAGATTGTATTTTAAGAATATTTTATAAAATAATTTAGAATTGGAGTGGTTTTAATTGGCAAAGATTTTAAAGGAGGCTTATACTTTTGATGATGTACTTCTAATACCAAATAAATCTGAAGTTTTGCCTGGGGAGGTTCTATTAAATACTAATTTGACTAAAAATATAAAATTAAATATACCTCTTGTAAGTGCTAGCATGGATACAGTTACAGATTCAAAAATGGCTATTGCTATGGCAAGAGAAGGTGGTATAGGAATTATACATAAAAATATGTCTATAGAACATCAGGCTATGGAAGTGGACAAGGTAAAAAGGCAGGAAAATGGTGTAATTACAGATCCATTTTATCTTTCACCGGATAATAGTATAAATGATGCATTAGCACTTATGAGTAAATATAGAATATCAGGTATTCCAATTACTGTAAATTACAAATTAGTAGGTATAATTACTAATAGAGATATAATTTTTGAAACAGATTATGATAGAAAGATTTCAGAAGTTATGACCTATAAAAATCTTATAACGGCCCCAGAAAATACTACTATTGAAGAAGCTAAGGAAATATTGAAAGCCCATAAAATAGAGAAACTTCCATTGGTAGATAGCAAAAATAATTTACGAGGACTTATAACTATAAAAGATATAGAAAAAGTGAAAAAATTCCCTAATGGAGCAAAAGATATAAAGGGAAGACTTTTATGTGGTGCTGCGGTAGGAGTAACCAAAGATATGATGGACAGGGTAAATGCCTTAGTTAGAGTAGGAGTAGATGTAATAACTGTAGATACATCCCATGGACATTCACAGGGAGTGTTAAATGCAGTGAAAATTATAAAAGAGAAGTATCCTGACATAGAAATTATTGCAGGAAATGTTGCAACTGCAGAAGCTACCAGAGATTTAATTGAGGCAGGTGCAGATTCAATTAAAGTAGGAATAGGACCAGGTTCCATATGTACCACAAGGATAATATCGGGAGTGGGGGTACCACAGCTTACGGCAGTAATGGATTGTGTGGAAGAAGCTAATAAGTATGATGTTCCAATTATTGCAGATGGAGGAATAAAATATTCAGGAGATATAGTAAAGGCATTGGCAGCAGGAGCCAAGGTAGTTATGATGGGGTCTATGTTTGCAGGTTGTGAAGAAGCCCCAGGTGAAACGGAGATATATAAGGGAAGAAGTTATAAGGTATATAGAGGAATGGGTTCTTTAGCTGCCATGGCTTGTGGAAGTAAAGATAGATATTTTCAAGAAGGAAATAAAAAATTAGTCCCAGAAGGTGTTGAAGGAAGGGTACCTTATAAAGGACCTCTAGCAGACACTATATTTCAGCTTTTAGGAGGAATACGCTCAGGTATGGGATTATTAGGAGCGCCTACTCTAAAGGACTTATATGAAAAAGCTACTTTTGTAGTTCAGTCTTCCGCAGGTCTTAGAGAAAGTCATCCTCATGATATATCTATGACTAGAGAAGCTCCTAATTATAGTATTGCACAATAATAAGAGTGTATTAATATTAGATATTATTATAATGAAATGGAGAATTATCTTTGAGTATTGATGGTGGATATTAATAGTTGTAGAATATAGGAATAAACTATAATTAATTTTCACAAAATATAAGGATGAATTTGAACAAAAGCAGTTAAGTAAATTTTACATTGGGAGGACACTAATGGGAAGAGAATTAGTTATTGTAGTTGATTTTGGGGGACAATATAATCAACTTATAGCAAGAAGGGTTAGAGAAAATAATGTATACTGTGAAATAGTCCCTTATACTTATTCTGTAGATAAAATACAAGAAAAAAACCCCAAGGGAATAATATTTACAGGAGGGCCTAATAGTGTATATGATAATAATGCTCCTAAAATAAGTGAGGACATATTTGAAATAGGTGTGCCAGTTTTAGGTATATGTTATGGTCATCAGCTTATATGTACTACATTGGGGGGAAAAGTTGAAAGTGCAGAGGTAAGGGAATATGGAAAAACGGATGTGGTTCTCAATAATAGCAGTGATTTATTTTCTGGTATAGATAAAAATGAAAGTTGTTGGATGAGTCATACAGATTTTGTATCACAACCTCCGGAAGGATTTAAAATAATAGGAAAGTCAGGAGAAAGTCCTGTAGCTGCCGTAGAGAATATTAATAAAAAAATATATGGAGTTCAGTTTCATCCTGAAGTTGAACACACGCCTTTTGGCAAAAAAATGCTTTCTAATTTTTTATTTGACATATGCAATTTAAAAGGAGATTGGTCTATGTCTTCTTTTGTGGATGAAAAGATAAAATCAATAAAAGAAGAAGTTGGAGATAAAAAGGTAATATGTGCCATGTCCGGTGGAGTAGATTCTTCAGTAGCAGCAATGATTGTACATAAGGCTGTAGGAAAGCAGCTTACTTGTATATTTGTAGATCATGGTCTTCTAAGAAAAGATGAAGGAGATCAGGTTGAAGATATATTTAAAAAACAGTTTAATATGAATTTTATAAGAGTAAATGCAGAGAAAAGATTTTTACAAAAGTTAAAAGATGTATCGGATCCTGAAAAGAAAAGAAAAATAATAGGAGAAGAATTTATAAGGGTATTTGAAGAAGAAGCTAAGAAGTTAGGAGAAATAGGTTTTTTAGTTCAGGGAACCATATATCCTGATGTGGTAGAAAGTGGACTTGGAACATCTGCTACTATAAAAAGTCATCATAATGTAGGCGGACTACCTGAAAATATGGATTTTGAACTCGTAGAGCCTCTAAGGGAACTATTTAAAGATGAGGTTAGGGCAGTAGGTGAAGAACTTGGTATACCTCATAAATTAGTATGGAGACAACCGTTTCCGGGACCGGGACTTGCTATAAGAGTTTTAGGAGATATTACAGAGGAAAAGCTTCAAATAACCAGAGATGCAGATGCAATATTTAGAGAAGAAATAGCAAAAGCTAATTTAGATGAAACTATATGGCAGTATTTTGCCTGTCTTCCCAACATACGTTCTGTAGGAGTAATGGGGGATGAAAGAACTTATTGCTATACTATTGCACTAAGGGCAGTTATATCTACGGATGCTATGACTTCTGACTGGGCTAGGATACCTTATGAAGTTTTAGATAAAGTTTCAAGGAGAATTGTTAATGAAGTTAAAGGAGTAAACAGAATTGTTTATGATATAACCTCAAAACCTCCAGCTACTATCGAGTGGGAATAGGATACGAATGGCTTAAACCCTAGATATATCAATAAAATAAGTTAATAAAAGTGTTTATGAAAAGTGTTGTTAAATTAGTTTTTCATAAGCGCTTTTTTGATGTTTTTTAATAAAAAATGAGGGTGGTCATGAAATTGAAAAAAGGTATATCAAAAGGAAAGCAATTATTTAAAAATGAAAATCAAATTATTAAAAAAACATACCAAGAAGCATTTAAGGAATACATTGCTATGTCTAAGGTTAGAGGATTATCGCAAGATACAATAAAAACTTATTATTATCATAATAAATATTTCTGTAAATTTCTGGGAAAAAATAAAAATTGCGGTGGCTTAGATGTCAAAACAATAGAATCATACGTACTTTTTTTACAGGAAAAAGGTATGAAGGGGACTACTATTAACAGTTATTTACAAAACATATCGCCAGTTTTAAAATATTGTATGAAAAAAGGATATATATTTGAATATTTGAATATACCTTATGTTAAAGTACAACAAGAACATAAAGAAATTTTTACAGAAGATGAACTTAACACACTTTTACAACCTCCTAAAAGTAAAGATTTTGTAAGTATTAGGGTATATACTTGTGTTTGGTTATTAGCTAGTATGGGATTAAGAGCTAGTGAATTAAGGCACTTAAAAGTCAATAATGTAAATATGATAGATAGAATAATAACTTGTAATTATACTAAAAACAAAAAAGCTAGATATCTTCCAATAAGTAGTTCTCTTTATGAAGTTTTAGACAATTACTTAAATTTAAGAAAAGGTGATGGTGAGGATTATTTATTTCCTACTGTCTATGGAGATATGTTAAGCCGAACTTTTCTACAAAAAGGCATAGTTGAGTATTCACATAAAAGAGGTATTAAAAAAAGTGGAATCCATATATATAGACATACCTTTATTACTCGTTCAGTTGAAAAGAATGTCTCCCCACTTATATTGAAAAATATTACAGGTCACGCAACTTTTAAACAATTAAACAATTATTATAATTCAAGAATGTCAAGTATGGTTGAAGTTATAGATAATATTGCCCCTAAATTAAAGAGAAAAGAAAATTATTTTAAAAAGAGAGGGGGTAGAATATAATGGCTGAAAAAAGAGAACAAATAAATATAGACAAAATTATATTTAAGGTGTTAAATGGTTTCATTGACCCAGGTTCTACCCCTTATACCGAAAATTATAGACATTCAATATTAACAAATGGTGGGAGTTACGAGAAACACGACAAAAAGAAATGTTATTTATTTACTATGTACTTTCAATATCATGTTTGGAATTTCGGAGAAATACCAAGTTATGACAAATTAAAAGAATACTTAGAAATTAAGACAGATAAAGCTTTTAATAAATATATTGTTGCCATAAACAAGCATTGGCAATGGATAGAGACAATCTATATTAAACCTAAGTGGAAAATTAGATTTAAAAAAATGAGATTGCAGGTTAGGGGGTAGAGAATTATGTTATTAAGTGAACAGTTAAAAGAGAGATTAAGAAATGAATTCATGCCCCTAAAAAACCTTAAAATTTTTAGTAATGCAGATGCCTTAAATCTCAAAATATCCTTCTTAAAATCCCTCTCAAAAGGTATAAGGGGTACTTGTAGTAGGATATTAGATTTCTTTGAAGCTAGGGTTAATACTGATGATACTAAAGATAACTACATGATTTGTTATGCGAGCCAACAACAAATAGCTGATGAATTAGGGCTAAGTAGGGAATGGGTATCTAATTGTATAAATAGAATGAGTGAAAAAGAAAATTGTATTTTTACAAAAATTAGACAAGGTCTTAACAAAAGCAACTACTATATTATGGGAAAGAAAAAAGAAATGGTAGAGCTGCTTAAACAAATATTTCAGGCACAACAAGAAGAATCAAAAGTTAAAGGTAAAGAAAAGCAGGACAAGCAGAGGGAAAAATATAAAAACTATAATAATGGTACTAATTTTAAACAGCGAACATATGATTTTGAGAAATTAGAAAAGCAATTATTGGGATCGGATGATACAGAATAAAAATACAAAAAGTCAAAGAGATTATATAAGTTATACCCTCATATAATCTCAACAAATACAATATAATATATCATTAAATATATTATATCACTATTTTTTAAAGATTTCATCAAAAAATTTTAAAAAATTTAGGTTTATTAAAGTCAACTTTTTTTAAAAAAAATTTAAAAGGTTTTATTTACTATTCGTAAAAATATACATATCTAAATATATATTATGGAATTCCAAATAATAATTCTTAAATAATATCAACTCTAAAATATAATACTATCTTTATACCTCAAATTGACAATTCTATTATTAAAATTCTCAAAATTGACCTTATTCATTTCTGGATGTAAGCTGTAGTTTTGGACAATGATAATGTCAGTTTACATCCAAAAGTGAACAAGGATTTAAATTAAGATGTTAATATGAAATTACAGAAATATATATACTATCTATATCTATATTTTTAATATTAATTGCTATTGGTCAGGAATATGTATGAATGATATAATTATTTAAAAACAAGAAGGAAGTAATTATATATGAATTGCATTTTATGTAAAGGGAATTTAGTAAAAGATAAAGTTAATTATATTGTAGATTTAAACGGAAATATTATTATAATTAAAGGTGTTCCGGCCAATGTTTGTAAACAATGTGGGGAATATTTTCTTGAAAATGATATTGCCTTAAAAATAGAAAAAATAGTGGAAGAAGCGAAAAAGAATAAAGCTGAAATATTGGTACTCAATTATTCTGAAGTGGCTGCTTAAAGTGATGCCCCATATTATATTAAAAAAGGATTGAAGTAAAAATATGAAGGAAAAAATAAACCTCTACTTAGATGACCTACGTGATTGTCCTGAAAGTTTTATATTAGCAAGAACAGTGGAAGAAGCAATATATTATTTGGAAAATTATAACGTTGAAATTCTTTCTCTTAACCATGATTTAGGAGAAGATGAAAAAGGTAATTTATTGTCAACAGGGTATGATTTAGTTAAATATATATGTAAACAAGGACTGAGAGCTGATAAGATATATTCATACTGATAACCCCTGTGGCAGATTAAATATGTATCATACATTAATAGGGGCACAAAGAAGAGGATTTATTGATAGTGATATTAAAATTTATAATTACCCTTTTACTAAAAATAAATATACAGAAAGGTAGACATACATATGATATATGTAACTGGTGATCTACATGGTCACATAGATAAATCTAAATTGAATACCAAAAATTTTCCTGAGCAAAGAAATTTAACTAAGAAAGATTATGTAATTATATGCGGTGATTTTGGTTTAGTTTGGAATAACAGTAAACAAGAATTATATTGGCGAAAATGGCTTGATAATAAGAATTTCAGAACTTTATTTTGCGATGGTAATCATGAAAATTTCGAATTATTAAATCAGTATCCAGTAACAGAATGGAATGGTGGAAAGATACATAAAATTTCGAATAGTATAATCCATTTAATGCGAGGGCAGGTATTTACTATAGATGGTTTAAAGTTTTTTACTATGGGTGGTGCTGTATCAGTAGATAAGGAAAGTCGAATTAGGGGTATATCTTGGTGGGAAGCAGAAGTACCAAATTATACTGAATATGAAGAAGGACTAAGCAATTTAGAGAGGAATAATTGGCAAGTTGATTATATAATAACTCATACTTGTTCTAGTGATATTCTTAACTGGATATCTAAAATTTTTGGATTTCAACCCAAACCGGATGATTCCGTTAATAAATATCTGGACGTGATACAGAAAAATTCTAGATATCAACATCATTATTTTGGACATTTCCATGAAGACATTAATATAGATGATAAGCATACTTTAGTGTATGAGAAAATTATTAGGATAAAGTGAGATTTAAGTGCGTTAAAATAGTAGGAGGAGATGATAATATATGGATAAAAAAGAAGGATATGAATATAAAACAGCTAAACAAATGAAAGGGTTAGCAGACCAAGAGAATACTAAATTGTTAGATATTAAAAAAGAAACTGAAAAAACACTAAGAAAAGTGTTATATACGGTTGAAATAATGGCTCGAAAAGGAGATTATTCCACAAGTTGTATATGCGATAAAGTTGAATCTAATATTGTAGATAATGTGATTCAAGAACTTCAGAATTTGGGATTTAGAACCAAACTGCTGGAATTTAATGGTGCTAAGATAATAAATATTAGGTGGGATTTAGAAGATAATGTTGAAAAAGAGAATAACAATTGAATGTTAATAGAAAAAAGTTAAAAGAGTTATTAGTAAGATGTTATTACTAATAAACTCTTTTATTTTTTAGGAATTCATATATCGTCAAAGAGCTGTCTCTTCATTACTTTCCTTTTAACTATAGGTGTAACAGATAATTCTAAGCTTATTTCAACATTTGATTCTTTATAAGTGATTTTAAAACCATTTTTAGGTAGGTCATTATGATGAGAATTAATCAGTTTTTCTAGTTCTGCAAAAATTTCTGTCTCTAGTGACATATGCAACACTCCTTTTACATATATTAGTCATTGATAAAATTATACCATAATATGTAAGTTAATCAACTAACATTATGCAAAGAGGAATAGGTAATATAAATCCAATAAAAATTGGTGAATGTATCCTGGAGCTTGAGAGGATTTATGGAATTAGATAAGGTAGTGCAGGTGGTAATGGTAGTAATCAATATACCAACAAAGTGTTTGATCATTGGGAGTTTTAGTAGGTGGGGTGTCTGGAATAGGAGATAAATATGTAAAATCATATATACTTATAATTAATTATTGGGATGTAGCTACAAGAGTTCCTGAAACTATTTCTATTGCATGTCCAATAACATCGCTCAGGTTTATAGAAAGGATTTATAAGGAACGAAATAATTACATAAGTAGCATTGTGCCAGATAATGAAACTTATGCTATTGCACCAATGAAACCTACAGAAAGCGAGAAACAAATGGTAAGGATCTTTCGAAATAGCAAAAAACATCCAGAGTACAAGAATAAAACTGATGAAGAATTGCTACAAATTATTCGAGAAGCTAAAAAAATAGTGCTTGTTTTGTAGCTACGGTTGTTTATAATGATAACGATTGTATTGAAGTTAATAAATTAAGAATTTGGAGAGATACACGATTAAAGAAAAGTGTTGTAGGACGATCATTTATAAAACTGTATTATCAATATGGAGAAAAATTGTCTTTAATAATTAAACCACATCAAAGAATTTGTAGGATTATAAAAAGTATTTTGGACTTATTTGTAAAATTTTTATAAAAAATTGGACATACATATTATCTATTGAATTTTATAAAAATTAATATTTGCCTAAATAGCATATACCTTTAATGAATAAAAATAATTTTAAAATTAGAACTGAATCTAATAATATTAAATTACATATATTGTATAAAATTATAAAAAATAGTATAATAGTAACTGATCAATTAGATAAAGGGATGATTATATGCAAAATAATGGATATATTATAGATGGAAATAATGCAGCAATTTTATTTTCTAAACATATTTATGATTCTGTAAGTTCACTTGTTGAAAATGTAGCTAATTTTTATAATGTAGATGCTAATGAAGTAAATATCGAATTTAAAGAAAAAAAAGAAAATGAGGAAAGATATATTATTGAAATAATAATTTGGGGAGATGGAGATGGATTTTCAGAAAATGATTTGGAGAATCTTAGAGAGTTAGCAAATAGCACAAAAAAGAAAGATATATATACTAAAAAATTTAAACGAGTTAAATTAGGATGTTACGGTATTGCATTTAGTTCCTTTCAAAGGTTAGGAAACCATGTAGATATTTATAGTAAAATACATAATAAAAAACTTCTTCATAAATCGATAGTAACTACTAATAATAATACACAATTTAGAGAGACAGAATATTTGAATAATTATAATGTAATTCCATATGAATCTGGAAGTAAACTAATAATTAGAAATTGCAAAATTTTACATTCTATTTTTATGGATTATAGAAATAAAAAAACTAATATGGATTTACTTAAAAATAAATTGTCATACCTTCCTATAAGTGATAATTTTAGAATAAATTTATGCGGTGAAACGATAAAAAGATATACTATTAATAATAATTGTTATAAGAAAAGTTTCAATTTTGATATAGATGGAATAGATTTTCGATGCTTTATATGCTACTCTTCTTTCCCAATTGATAATTATTATTATAGAGGTATATTTTTAAAAGTAGATGATAGAATAATTGATTGGAATATATATAATGACATAAGAAGTTTTATAAGTACCGCTGGATCTGTAGATTCTAGGATAAATGGAATTATAACTGCTAATAAACTTAGGGATAAAATAGATGCTTCTAGGAAAGGGCTTACGGATAATAATTTATCATTGAGAATTTGTAATGAATTAAAAAAGTATATATCAAATATATATAAAGAAGCTAAGAGTTAACTTGAAAGAAATTCAGGTGTTTTTGAACATGACAAAAAGACCTATTAAAATGAGGTCAAAAAAAGAGACTTATATTATTTATAATTAAAAATCAACTTATTTTCGGTGATATCTCTTGACTTACTTTTGTTACTTCAAAGCCTTGAGCTTGAAGAAATAAAATAATTCTATCTATATCAGGTTGAAAATGTCGAGAAGTGTTTTCTCTTTTTAGATATTTTTCATAAATAGAATTATCAAAGGCTTCATTTTTTAAAAGCATATTATAAATACAGGTTAAAAGCATTCTTGCTATAGCAATAATTGCTCTTTTGTGCCCACGTCTTTTCTTTATACTTTCATAACGATATTTAAAGTATGGGCAGGACTTGTTTTTTATTGCTGCATTAGCACACTGAATAAGTATTGGCTTTAAATAAGCTCCGGCACGGCTTATACGAACACTTTTCTTTTTGCCAGCACTTTCATTATTTTGTGGTGTAAGACCTGCCCAAGAACACAGATGTTTAGCATCTGGAAAGACTGACATATCCACTCCAATTTCAGAAATTATAGTTGTAGCAGATTGTGTAGTTATCCCAGGGGCAGAAGCAATAAGCTCAATTTGTGACTTAAATTCACTTGAAATTAATGAAATGGCAGTATCAAGTTGAGAAATACAATTGTTAATATAATCATAATGATTCAAGCATACAGACATCTTTGCTGTTTGATTTTTAGAGATGCTTCCTTGCATAGCAATCTTAATTTCGTCAGCCTTAGATAACATACTCTTGTGTAGAAATTGAGTATAGTCTATATCTAATTTATCAGGATGCTCCATGGCATATTTAATTATAGCTGATGATGATTTACCAAAGGTATCTGATACTACGCTTGAAATCATGATATTTGAAACTGTTAATGAATTTTGGAATCTGTTTTTCTCACTTGAACGGAAATTTGTAAGTTTAAAGCGATAGCGCATAAGGTCTCGTAGTTCTCTTATGGCCTTTGGAGGAATAAAACTTCCTTTAACTAATCCATGCTTATGTAAGTCTGCAAGCCATAGAGAATCTTTTTTATCAGTTTTTTTGCCGGGAATGTTTTTAACGTACTTTGGGTTAGCCAGAGTAATATTACAGGAATCTTCAAGTATGTTATAGATAGGTATCCAGTACTTTCCGGTGCTTTCCATACAAACTTCTTTACAGTTATGCTCAGATAACCACTCTTTTAAATGGAAAAGATTCTTTGAGTAAGTACTGAATTGTTTGGTTGCATAGGTAGTGATGTTATTCTCATTGGTTGATGTTACAGTTGCAACTACAAATTTTTTGTGAACATCAATACCGCAACAAATAGGATAAACGATTTTTAACATTTATATCACCTACAAATAAAAAAATAAAGTACACAGGTGTTGACTGAATACTCATACTTTTAAACGGTCTTTGTTTAAACAAAGATTAACTTACGTGCCCTAGGGCACACTTATTTGTACTTAAAAGAGTAATCGGCACATGTTATTATACGGATTACAGTGAAGTGCAATCACACTCACCCCGCCGTGCTCTGTAGTACACCTGTATACTTGTCTATATTATTCACAGTAATTGGTAATTTTAATCACTCTTTCATTAATTTTTGTGCCTTGAGCACAGCGAAAGGAATGAATGTTATTATGAAAATCAGATTACATCTGCAAATAAAGAAGATACTAAATCAAGTAATGATAATGAAAAAATAGAAAAAATTCAACTAGTACAGAGAAAAACAGAAAGTATTTCTGTACAAAATAAAGAATATTATAATAAAGAAAAAAGAAGAGAAAAAGCACATATAAGATCAAGAACTACTAACAAATACTTAGAAAATTTAGGGATAAAATTTTGTTATACACCAGAATCAGAAATAGAATTAATTATCATAATATCTCAAATGTGGCAAAAAAATTTAATAGATTTTGATATAATGCAAGTAACTTCAAGTGATTCACCTGATGCTGTTATTATTATAGATGGTGAGATTGCTTTTTTAGAATTTGAACAAACATTAAATGATTTTTTCATTCATTCACATAACAGTAATAATATAGATTATATACTTTGTTGGGATATTAATGAAAGACAAATCAGAAGTGCATCAGAAAAGTATTTAAAAAAATTCTCGAACTGACCTGTACTCGAATTGATGAACACATATGAGTTAGCTATAATAATCATATGGAGGAGATAAGAAATGTCAGGTAACGGTAATAGGTATAATGCAGAATTCAAAAAAGATGCAGTAAGACTTGTACTGGAAGAAGGAAGATCTGTCATAAGTGTATCAAAAGATTTAGGAGTAAATGCTCAAACCTTAAGAAACTGGATAAAAAACAAAAAGAGGATAGAGGATCCTTCGAGCTCAAGAATGGATGAGCTTGAGAGGAAACTTAAAGAAAAGCAGAAAAGAATAGATGAACTTGAGGAATCAGTTGATATACTAAAAAAAGCTGCTGCACTCTTTGTCAAAGACAACCGAAGGTAATCTATAAGTTTATAAGAAGTCAGTGTGACAAACATTCGGTTACAAAGATGTGCAGGCTATTCAATGTGTCATGCAGTGGATATTATCTGTGGAATAGTCCAACAAAGAGCAAAACAAAAGCTGAAAATGAGCAGATACGGAAGATAGCACAGGACAGTTATCATAGAAATCATGGAATTTGCGGACTTGACAAGCTTCTTAGTGATGTAAGAGAGAAATTTCCACACTGCAGCAGGCAAAGGCTTTACAGGATACAAAGAGAAAATAGACTTTACTCCATAAGGAAAAGGAAATTCAAGGCAACTACATACTCTGCTCACAAACTTCCAACAGCTGAAAATCTTTTGAATCAAAATTTTAAAGTTGAAACTCCAAATTCTGTATGGGTGACCGATATCAGTTATGTTAGTACACATGAGGGTTGGTTATACCTTGCGACTGTAAAAGATATATGTACAAAGGAAATAGTAGGCTGGTCAACAGCAGATAATATGAAAACATCGCTGTGTATAAAAGCACTTGAAAATGCTATAAAAAGATACAGGCCTGCACCGGGATTGATACACCACTCGGACAGGGGGTACAGTACTGCAGCAGTGAATATCAGAAATTTTTAAGGGAAAATAAAATAATATGCAGTATGAGCCGCAAAGGTAACTGTTATGATAATGCATGTGCTGAAACATTCTTCAGCACCATAAAGTGCGAACTGCTCTACCAGAGGGAATATAAAACACGGGAAGAGGCAAGGCGTGATATATTCTGGTATATTGAAATATATTACAATAACCAGAGGAGAAACCAGGCAATTGGCTATAAGGTACCATCTCAGTTCAGAAAAGAATTTAATATTTTAATGGCATCATAGTTGATTTTAGGGAAAATACTATAGTCAATAATAACAATAGTAATTATGCGATATTGAGAGAATTTCTAACTATAAAGTGTCCACTTTTTCGAGAAAAGCTCAAATATATAAAATCAATTAATATTAATAATGGTAGAGAGATAATATTTAATAATTATAATGGAACTAATCATAAGGTAAAATTATATGTGATTTCCCAGTTTGGAATCCATAGTTCTAGAGAAACTGTAACCAATTATCTTCCTGCTGTAGAGATCCATGACAGATGCAAGATAACACCATCCATCTTTTACAGTATGTATATAAGTTATATCTGTACACCATTTTTCGTTAATAGTACTTGAATTGAAGTCTCTTTTTAAGATATTTTCTTTTCCATGTATCGTGGAACTGGATTGAACCGGCCTGAATTTTTTACATACAATAGCCCGTATACCTAATTCTCTCATAAGTCGCTGGGTTCTTTTAATGCTTATATTTATATTGAGCTGCCTAAGCTTATGATTTATTTTTATTGCACTATAACGTCCCTTACTATCTCTATAAATATCTAGAATAGAGGATTTAATCTGTTCATTTTGAATACTTCGTGTACTCTGGCTGCACCTGGAATTTTTATAAAAAGAACTTCTTGGTACATTAAAAACCTCACACATTAACTTAATACTATAATTATTTTTGTTATCTTTAATAAACTTGTATAATACATTTAATTTTTCTTTGCAAATATGGCCATAGCTTTTTTTAATATCTCATTTTCTTCCTCCAACCTGGCCATTTTTTTCATCAATACCTGATAATCAGCTGTCGTAATAGTTTTGTTATTATCTATCTGTATAGGTGTTGATTTTTTAACCCATGATTATTGTTGATTTAGATGCGCCATATTCGCTGTTTAACTCACTTAAAGATTTACCTGATTTATAAAGTTCTACTATTGTATTTTTAAAATCTTCTGTATATCTTTTGGATTTATTTGACATCTTTGTAGACACTCCTTTTCTTTTATTCTATATTGTTCGAATTTTTGTGTCTACATTTTTATACTAGCACCAATTCAGTGATACAGATTATATTGATGTAGAATTCAATTATAGTAGACCTGTGAATGCACAAGAACTATTACAGGAACTTAATACTCAATATAATATGGATGCTATTAGCAAGAAAACAATCATTGAGAAGTCGCCAATAACCACAGATGTTACTCAGGAATTGAATAGATTGAAAGAGGAAAATGAAAATAGTAATGATACTACCATTAATCAAAACAGTAATATAGGAGGGATATAATTAATATTAGCATTGTCAACTTGCAGATTGAATATAGTTAACATAACAAAATATAAACTGACTGGTCAGTATAAAATTAAAAACACCTGTGTTATAAAAAAATGAAAAAAACAAAAAATTCCAATTAATTTTTTAAAAATAATTACAAGAGATAACGATATATATTATGCATAATATACATTATTTACGCAATAATATACATATATAAATAATGGAAATTAACGTATAATATACAATTATATACATAAAATAATGTATTAATATACTGAATACAATCTATTCTCAATAGTAATTTTTGGATAATAAAAGTGCAAAGTTGTATAAATCCATTAATATCAATGGCTTAAAGAGAATTTATGTATATATAACAAGTTCGCTAAATTATCTTATTTAGCGAAGTTGTTATTTCAGTTGAATTAAATTATCATTTAGAGTTCCTGGTAAAAATGCATAAAATTACAGAAGAATGTTTTTATAAAATTATGTTCTTATGGCATCAAAAGGAATAAATTACCCCTTTTCTTAAAAAATCGTTTTAGTTAGTAACTTTTTTACCCACAGCAAAATTTGAGTTTTTATATACCAAAATACCTTCAAATGTACCCCATTAATCCGTTTGAGGGTATTTTAATGTACTTGATATTATTATCTTATTATGGATATTTAGAGAAAAGAATTAATATAATAGAATATTTTAGAAGGATTTTACTATAATTTGTAGAATATTAATATTGCATAAATAAAATGTTAATGAATATCTAAATGATATGGAGGTGTTGCAAATGGAAAAGATTCAATTGCGTAGTAAAAATGATATATTATTCATGAAAAGACACTAGCTAACAATTATAATAATATTTATAATAATTGTGGTTGGTGTCTTTGAAATTTATAAGTATAAAGTATATGCAAATGATAAAAATTTTACTGACGATATTGTTCAAGCTGAAAAATGTAATAAATCAGATAAATTTACTAAGGCAAAAGAATATTATGAAGATGCCTTAAAAAATGTAGGGAAGATAATGATGTTAGAAAGAAATGAAATTATGTGATAATACACAGTACTCATATGATGATTGTGCTGAAATAACTGATATTAATATAACTCATATGGATGGGACAACTGCAACATTGGATAAAGAACAAGTTCAATATGTTTTAGATTAATCAAATATTTAGGAGGATAATTATGATTTGTCCAAATTGTTTACATAAAATTGAAGATGATAGTTTATTTTGTAGTGTGTGTGGAAGTGGTTTAAGAACAGGAGTTAGGCAAATACCATTAAATAATACGAACACTAATATTAGAAATAAATCTAGTTTATTCGTAATTTATATTATTACAGCATTTGCGGGATGTATATTATTTTTCATTTCAGCAGAGCAAATAAGTAAAGTTGGGGATGATATGACAACGCTTCAATCCCAAGCTGGTATATCACTAGCAGAAGTATATTATCAAGATGTCGGAAAAGCTTTAAAGGGTTTTGCTATGTTTGTTAGGGGCTTAGGTGTTAGTGTTTTAGCTATAATAGTTGCAATTGTTTTAAGTGGAACAAAAATAAATAATAATAAAGCAACCTTAGTTGAAAATAAAGATGGTTCTACATTGGTAGAAAAAATAACACAAATAAAGATACCTGATCTCAAAAAATTAAGTGTTAAAAAGGTAATTATAGATTTAATTTCATTAATACTTATATGTAGTTCATGGTTTGGTGGATATAAATATGTACAAGCTAAAGAATTTAATAATTTAGTTAAAATAGCTAGTCAAAAATTAAATGCAGGGAACTGTGATGAAGCAATACAATTATATAGTAAAGCATTAACATATAGAAATGATAGCAATGTTCAAAAAGAGCTTACATTAGCACAAAAGTATAAACAATATCAAAATATATATAATGAGGGTTTAAAGCTAATAAATGATAAAAAATATTCAGATGCGATACAAAAACTTAATACAATAAATCAGGATGCACTACAAATATATAATAATGCACAAAATAAAATATTACAATGTAAGAAGAATATTATAAATGATAATATTCAAGCTACTAATAATGCAATAAAAAATGGAGATTATGATAGCGCAAATAAATATATTGAAAATATATTGGAGGTGGATGCTAATAATAATGATACAACGCAGTTAAAGAATACAATTACACAAGCACAAGAAAAATCTAAAGAAGAGGAAGAAGCTAAAGAGCAGCAACAAGCAATAAACAATTCTATTGTAATAAAATATTCAATAGATGAATATGGATATATAATGAATACTAATTATCCAGATGGATCAAGTATACAAGTAAAAAAAGGACAATTAATTAATTTAGTAGGAGATGTTTCTCCGAAATCCTCGCAAAGAGTTTTATTTGATGCTAATGTTATGGAATCAGTATCACCAATAGCCATGAAAGCGATATCTGTAGGTGGTGGAGATATAAATATTATTCCTAATGAATATGACTGGGATAAAGCTTATAAGTATCATATTATTATAAGCAACTAACATAAGGTACTGCCTAAAACAGTAGCATAGAAATTTTTATATAAGATTTATTTTTTTAAGTATACATACTCAGTACCTCTTAGAATGAGATTTAATCATTAAGCAGGTTATAAAAATGGCTTGCTTTTTTATATCTGAAAATAAGAAAGAAATGATATTTTGATAAGAAATGTAAAATATAGTATAATAAAATCCAGCAATGGAGTAGTTAATTTTAATAGTGCAGATGATACTAAATTATTTATGTAAATAGAAGGATATTTAGTTATCTTGTAGAATATTACATAATAGATAAAGTGAAAATATACACTTAAAGAAAAATCTTAAATAATCACAATAAATTTATATTGATATATGATGAGAAACATATCAATCATTAATAATTAAGAGGTGATTTTATGAAATATGATGATTTCCCATATTATGTAATGCACAATAATGAAGAAATTCAATGTCATGTTTTTAGGTGGGATGATACTTTAAGAGTAAAATGTAAATACAAAAATACTTTAGTAGAGTGTACTTGCTCGTATAGAAAGTATTTAGAAGATACGTCTATAATTAAATTTATGATTAACAAGCATTTAAAAACAATTGATGAAAAAGGGGAAGAGTTCTATCAGCATTATAAACTAAAAGAAGTAATGAAAATTTTAAAATGTTAAACATAATTATATGAAATGAAAGATTTAAAAGGGGTATCCAATTAGAGGATACCTTTTTTATATTTAAAAATAGGAAAGGAAGTAGATATAAAATGACGGTATTAGAAAGGTTAAAAGTAGAATTAAACAATAAAGATTACTTTACGGATGATGTATATACAATGTATTTAGAGGAGAATAATTTAACTTCTACAGATACATATAATAAGGAAGCAATGCAGCGTGATTTATTACTTACTATAATTGATATACTGGAAGCTTTAAGTAATGATGTTGATTTAATGCGTAAAATAGAAGATGGTACAACTAATTTAAGTGTAGCTGAATGTTATAAATTGCTAGAGGTAAGAATTCAAAAAATAAAAGATAGAATTGCTTCAATTCCTGATAGTGATACAGAGGAATATTCCAATGTATTTATGTTATTCACTAAGAATAGGTAGGTGGTAGAATGAATACATTATTAAATCACTTTAATCAAGCATTAAAAAGAGTTGGAAAGATATGTGTATTAAATAATACTACTAATATCACTGGTGTATTTAAAAAGATAGATGATAAATTCAATTCTATAGATACAAAGTATTTCTTTGCTATAAATAATCTTAGACAGGGTGATATGATAAAGTATAACGATATGAATTATCTGATTATTACAAAAAGTGAGAATGTTAATGGGTGCTATAATACATATACTGTGAGAAAGTGTCCATATAACATTAATTTTAACATTAATACATCCATGAATGTAATCCCTGGGTATATAGAAATAATAACATTGGATACTCAAACAAATCAGTTTATGATTTTACCAAAAGGAATCATCATAGTTACAGTCCCTTTAAATTCTATTACGGAGCAGATCAAAATAAATATATAAAGCTGAAAAGTGCATGGAAAATCATAGGAGTTGATCTTAGTTTAGAAGGATTAGTTAAGTTTACTGCAGAAAAGGATTCCATACTCCCAACTGATGACTTAATAAATGAGATACCAGAAGGAGGTCATTTTTATAATTATTCTATGACTGTAAATCTTACAGAAATAAACATAGATGTTGGAGCTACACAACAAATAACAACCACAATAACACATAATGGAAATATTGTAAGTAATCCAACTTTGATATATTCGAGTGATAATGAAAATATAGCAACTGTGGATTCAACTGGAATCGTAAATGCTGTTTCTCAGGGTACTTGTAATATAACAGTATTATTTATTGATGGGGATAGCATTACATATACAAAAACAATACCTACGACAATTAATGCTGTAGTAGCAAAAACAATTAAATTTTCAACAACTTATCAGAATATTGGAGAAATTAAAATCCAATTAAGCTTATTAAAAGGTCGTACTGCTAATATTTCTGTATATGCGTGTAATAGTTCACAACAGTCTGATACATTTACATTCAGTTTTAGTGGTGTGGACATAAGTTATTACATAAGAACCATTATAGATGGTAATAATTTTAGTGTAACAAATATCAATGGAGATGGTAGTGAATATTTGACGATTACAGCAACTTCAGATGTAGATAGTAGTGTTGTAGGTAGTATTACTATACGATTAGCAGGGGTGTGGTAATACCATTTTATTTAATTAAGTGTAATAAAATATAGTTTCAGTAAAAGTAAATTTTTTACTGGAGTTTAGGTGTGAAATCTCTAAATTTCCGTAAAAATATTGACTAAATAAATAGTTAAATTTATAATAAATTTAGAAAAACGTCATAAATGCTTTTTATGATGTATCAAAGGGATTTTAAAAGTAGTTTTGAAGGTATTAATAAAACGTGTCGAAGATACTATTGCACTAAGGGCAGTTATATCTACGGATGCTATGACTTCTGACTGGGCTAGGATACCTTATGAAGTTTTAGATAAAGTTTCAAGGAGAATTGTTAATGAAGTTAAAGGAGTAAACAGAATTGTTTATGATATAACCTCAAAACCTCCAGCTACTATCGAGTGGGAATGACCAAACATAGATATATAAATGAATATGTGAACTTAAAGAGTTCAAGGTTATTTCTTAAATTGAAGTAATCTTGAACTCTTTTTTTATATATTTTTCTAAAAAAAAGAGGTGTCTTAGCTGACTTACGGACAGTTATTTGGATAAATAATAAATAATTTACACAGAAATTATATTTAGGAATATAAATACATATAGTATAATTTCATTAATAACCTAAAAAGTGTATATATTAATATAAATGAAATTTATGTAAATTAGTATAGGTATACTTGTCCTTTAATTCAAGGTAAATATTTCATTTTTAACCATAGAATATACTGCTTCTCCATACTATATATCATAAAGCACAAAATTAAATTTAAGTCTATACTTTTTTCTACTAGAATCATAACATCTGTTAAACCATGTCAATCCACTTCTAAACAGACTGTATATTCTAGTTACTTTATTCTTTATTTTCTTGGTTGCACCTATAATTCTGCTTTTCTTATTTTTAGAACAATCTGCCCCTAATATTATTATCCACGTATATGCTATACTTAAGCATAAATATAGATTCTTTAAATCACACATGTTGATTAACCATTTTTCACCATAAACAAATTTGATAATTATTGATATTTTTAAATAATAAGTCAATGCATACTTGAACTTCGTCTTGAAGTGTAGAATTAAGAAGTTTTCTAACAAACTCACAAAATGATAACTTAACAAATTTCAAATTTTGAGACACATTAACATAAGAAAAATGAAGTAATACATACGCAATTAAAGCTATAAAAAGTTGATTGTAAACTGCATTTTCACTTGTTCCAAACAATCTTTTAACATTCAAATTTTGCTTTATAAATCTAAAAAAGCTTTCAACTTTCCATCTTTCTTTATAGATATCTGCAATTTTTTCAGGTGTAATGGCCATTAAGTTAGTACATACCCTTATGGATTTTCCATAGAAGTCACTAAATTGAACAACTCTAAATCTATTTTCAGTTTTAGAAGAGCCTTCTCCAAGATAACAAGTAACATCCTTGATTATATTAGAATTTTCAGTTCTTAAACTTTTTATGTTTTTTGGATAACTTAGAGTTATATTGTCTTTGATTCTTATGACAAATGCTTGTTTTATAGATTTAAACATATCATATCTCTTATGTTTCCCATAAGCTCTATCTTCTACCAAGATACAATCTGTATTAATAAGTTTTTCACCTATTGGACCATCATGTTTGTTTGCAGTAGTTTCAATGACTTTTTGAGGCATTAAAGTATTTACATTAAGAGCCACATGCAGCTTTATTCCTGACTTATTACCTTTGAACTTTGCCCATTTCAATCTGCCTTCACCAACAGTTATAGTAGTGGAATCTACTGCTAATAAATCTTTTGGTAATTTAAGTATTCTTCGAGTTGAACGATTGCATTTAGTTATAAGAATCTCAAATAATTTCTTAGCTATTTTATAATCTACATTTGCTGCTTTCTTCGAAATTGTGGAATAATCAACTGCTCTTAATCCAGCTTCATTCATAAAATCTGAACCAGCTCTAAAACTTTTGTATTCATTAGTTGCTGTCGCTATAAAAAATTGAAACAAATCATATACTGTGAATTTTCTTGATGTATCCTTATAGCCTAAAACCGCACATACTGTAATTACTTCTTCTTTTTTTAAAAGTGTTTGAAATATATCAAATATAGTGGTATTATTTCTCATGAGGTCACTCTCCTAAACAGTAGTATTTTTTCTCAGCAAATTAATATTACCATAGGATGACCTCATTTTCATACCTTTTTATTTACGTATTTTGGATAATCAACACTCGTGTCTTTAAATAAACAATATTTTCTGTCCATGTATCTTCCACATGAAATCCATTAGATTTTAAATCTCTAAACATTTCTTCTATTTTTTTCATGCTCCATTTGTAGCATATTAAACATAGATATCTGTTCATTTTCATTATCTTTTGAAAATCCACTAAGACTTATTCCCAATAGACGTACTGATAGCTGTTTATTCCAGTTTTTCTTAAGCATTTCAATTCCCGCAGAATAAATTTCTTTCACAAGATAAGTTGCAGGTATAGTCGTTTGTCTGGTAATGGATTGAAAATTGGAATATTTAATATTAATTTGTACTGTACGCCCCTTTTTATTATACTTACGAGCGGTCATTCCAACTTCATCCGAAAGTTTCATAAGAATAATTTTTGCACTGTTTATATCTGAAATATCATGGGCTAATGTAGTTGACTTACCAATAGACTTTACATCTTTTCGTGAATGAGGTTTTACTGTGGAAATATCAATTCCATTAGCAAGTTGATGAAGCTCGTCACCTAATTTGCCAAGTTTTCTTACGAGATACTTTCTGTCAAAAAGTGCAAGTTCTCCAATAGTCTTTATCCCCATTTTTTGCAGTTTTTGCGCAGTTTGCTTTCCTACTCCATGCATAAATTGTACCGGCAATGGCCACAATTTAAGTTTAATATCCTTTTTCCAAAGCTCTGTAATACCGAGGCCACTGAAAAACTAAGAATATTGACCGTCATCACAAAAGTGATGGCGGTTTTGCCTTTTTTACCAATAAATGATATTTCTTTTATGTTAAGTTGTTCAAACAAAAAGGATTTTGAAACGTCATGGCGAATAATATAACTAAGAAGATAATGATTTATTGATTGGAAGGAATGAACTATATGATAAAGGTGCAGCAACAATTTGTAATGAGTAAGTATCAAGGACTATATGAATTGATTATTCCAAAGGACCATTTTCTAAGACAACTCAATGATTTGGTTGATTTCTCATTCATATCTTTCAATTCCTGAAAAAATACTACACGTGTCTCTCATGACAAGCCCTACAATTATAAATCCTCTAATAAACATAAAAAAACGATTTGATAATGAAGTGGTTATCATAATTGCAATTGAATAATTTCTTCTTAGTTCTAAATTTTCGAGTATGTTTCAATATCTAATGTATACCTCTTTACTTATATATCTATATACCTTGATCTCATATCTAATCTAAATTCACTAAATGGTTCCTTTTTTATTTCTCCTGTTTTAATATTCTTTGTTTTAATATTCTTATATATTACAACCTGTCCTTCCTTATCCATTTCCTGTATTACATATTTATTAGTAAATCCATTTGAATGTACTTTACTTATAGCGTTTAGTACACCATTTACTACTGCTAACCACGCAGCTAAACCTAATATTATTCCAAGCATTATAATTTCCTCCTTCAACATATTTCATTCATCTCCCTCACTCCAGTCCATTCATTTTAAATTTATATTTTCAAATATATCTCTATTAAAGCAATTATCAGGCCACCACCTAGTAACGCAGCTATTCCTTGTTTCACCTTACCATTTATAAATAGCATAATTATAGCAATAGCCAGCAATATCTCAGCCCTCCTTTGACTTTTACTAAATAAAAACTTAATATATTCCTTAACATTATTGCTTATCTCACCCTCCTAACAGCACCCTTGACCCTCCTATAGCAGTCATGAACCATCAATTTTTCTATATCAGAAAAGGAGAGGTATTGGCCTCTCCTGGATTTATCTTTATTTAATTTTTTATCTTGGTTAAGCTTTTCTTTCAAGATTTCTCTTATCTTCATACCTCTCACCTTCTATTAATCCACAGATTATCAACAACTTATCCACAGGTTATACACATTATCTACAATATTCCATTAACTTCTTGAAATAAAAAAATAAGTACCAAAATAATGTTGGTACTTTCTACGGTTTCTAATTAGTAAAATTAATAGGCATAATTATACTATTAAGAAATTATATTCATATGAATAACAAGACATATTTAATTACGAGTATTGTCTTTAGTGTTGTTATGATTGGTATTTGAACATTATTATATTCACTAATTGTTATGATGTTATTATGCTTGTGTTAAAAAATATAAAAATAAGCACCCTAAATAAAGGGCACTTACTTTTATACAATATTATTTTAAAGGAGACAATTATAAATCGATTATTGCTTTACTATGTATACTAATCCTAGCAATTGCATTTGAGTTTAAAGTGTCCTACAACTACAGACACTAATTCAGTAATTTCCGCTACTTTTCTTATGTAAACACACCTTATTTTCCTTTAAAATTAATTTCTTTGTATTATTATATATGATATTTGTTACAATTTAATGCCATATTAATTAACTATTTGTAAACAATATAAAATTTATCCAAAGGCAGCAATTAGCTAACATTTCGGCTCTTTCAAAATAGGGTATCAGCACTACTATGCCCCTGAACAAGTTCTCCTAAAACTCAGTAGAGCCAATACCCTTTCTTGTTCCCAATAAGGTTAAATATACAAATTAACCTTATACTTTAAATTTCACAACCAAATCTTTCAAATTATCAGCACTTTGTTTTACATGGTCTGATTCATTCTGAATTTTATTTCCTTTATCCTTTATTTTTAAAATCTGCTGTACAATGTGATTAGTCCCTTCAGATCCAGAATTATTTGCTTTTGAAACTTCATTCATTGCTTCAAATACTGATTTTATAGATGTAAGAAGCTGTTCAGAAGTAGCACTTAAATCTGTTGCCCATCTATTAGAGTGTGTCTCAAAACAATGCAACAATAAATTACTTAGATAAAATAAAAATAGCAGCAATATAAACAAAAGCAAGGAAAGAATCAGCAAGCTTGTCATAACGAGTTGCAATTCTTCTAAAATGTTTGATTTTGTTAAAGAAACATTCAACTAAATGACGTTCCTTGTACAGCCACCAGTCACAATTCCATGGTTCTCTTACATTTGATTTTGGTGGAATAGTATATGAGGATTTCTTTGAAGTAATATATTCTCTAATTTCATTTGTGCCATATGCCTTATCTGCCAGGATATTGCTGCCTTCTATATCAACGTTGGAAAGAACATCTACGGCCTGTGTACTGTCGTGTAGATTGCCAGATGATAATTGAAAATAGATTGGATTGCCAAGTCCATCAACAACTGCATGAATTTTTGTTGTATGTCCGCCGCGACTCAGTCCAATATGCTGTTTTGTTTCGCTGTTTACAGCCCCTTTTTAGCACCAGCACTGTGCTGGTGGGCTTTTATACATGTTGAATCAATGCTTAAATTTTCATAATCTGCATCTGAGGTTAACTCTTTAAAAATTGTTAATAAAGTACCATCGTTACGCCACTTACAAAAACGACTGTATACAGTTTTCCATGAACCGAAGCGTTCTGGTAAATCACGCCATGCTGCACCACTTCTTGCAATCCATAGTATGGCATTAAATATAAGTCGGTTGTCTTTTGGAGGTCGTCCTGTTTTTGCTATTGGAATTAAGTTTTTTATTTGATCCCATTGTTCATCTGATATTTCATAACGCTTCTGTGACATATTTGCACCCTCCAAGTTTTTTATCTTATTTTACCTAAAACTCGGTTCTTTCGCAATATTTAGTTTTCAGACACACCCTAATATACATTGCATCCTTATCATAGTTTTCACCTATGCTCACAGATTCTTTATAACTATTCATAACTTTTGTCTCAATATATTCTAAAGTACTATTTGCAATAGCTACAAAATTATCTACTGCTTTTAAATATACCATCTAATGTACTTTGTATCTTACTTACAGTATTTTTAGAGTCTTCAGTTAATTTTTGTATTTCCCCTGCTACTACAAAAAACCTTTTCCTGCCTCTCCTGCTCTGGCAGCTTCTATTGAAGCATTTAAAGCTAGAAAATTTGTATGAGAAAATATATTTAAAATAACATCTGATAAAGCTTTTATTTTCTCTACTTCTTTGATCTTGTCCAAAATTTCATCTATAGTTTTTTTAATATCTTTACGAGTTTTGTCTGCATTAGCTTCAATTACTACCTTATTCATATTATCAATTTCACAAATAACCTTTTTACTATACTATGGATATTTTCAATAAATAAATTAAAATAGTTTGACATTTCTCCAATTTCATCCTCCGAAGAGATAACAACTCGCTTTATCAAATCCCTGTCCCTCAGCAATATCTTTCAACATAGCAGTAATATCCTTTACTTTTTTACAATTAGAGATCTTAAATGAAAATGATACCTAAAATCATTATAAATACTAGGGGAATTATCAAACCTATTCGATTAATAGATAACTTTTTTAACAAAGATATCTTACTTGATATACTATTAATTTTCACAGTAAACCCTCCAAAAAATTAATTGTTTATTTCACATATATCATAATATAGTAATATATTCTGCCATACATTACTCCTATATAATATTATACGGAAACTACATTAAATTTACATGTGCAATCCTCTACACCCCAGCACTTAGTTTCCTTAGCCACAAATTGCCTTCTCGTATAAATCTTTAAAGATTTCCATATAGCAGCATACTGTCTAGTACATTATTACAAAATTCTATTCCTGATATTCCTCCGAATTCTACTAAAACATGTTTCATTTCCTCCTTTCCGTATTTTTTCAATATATTTAAAAAAAAATAAAGTATTTTTTACAAATTTCATCATATTATTTTAAATACCATGTAATAACTTTATTTTATCAAAATTTTATAATCAAGAATTTTATAATCAACAGAATACTAAAAACCCAAAAAAATTTAAGAAGATGTCTTTCAAATGATTTACTCATATTCCCAACCACTTTAAGACAGTTTTCTTATTTTATTTTTTGAGATAAGGACAATCCGGTCTATGAACAATTGTCCATTATGTCTTTCCATTTCCACCACACATTGCACAGCTAAACATACCATTACTCATATTTATCGCTTTTATATCTTTTCCATCTACATTTACTGAAATCACATTTTGCTTTATATCATTCATAATTAAGCCCACATCAAATATAGTTCTTCAATATGAAGTATTTATTCAGTATATAATTTTCCACTATAATTTCATTTCCCTATGATTTTTACATTAGTTGTCCACATTATCAACATAATGCTGTTGATAACTATTTCAAAAAGCAAAAATAAGTACTTGAAAAATCAAATACTTATTTTTAAATATAGATGGCCATAAAATGATTGATAACTTTTTGATATAATATAAATTTAAACAATTAGATATATTTATATATTTTTTATGATATCATATTTTAAAATTCATGTAAAGTAGTATTAAAGAATTCGTCAGGGGTTACGCATGAATATTTTTCTTAATCACATCCCCAATAGAAAATTTTTAAAAAATAACCATTGCATCTATATATGTGGTATGATAATATTTTTTTGTGGCAACCCTGAAATTACAATGATATGGAGTTGAAGCGTTTCAGGGAACTTCATTAATTTAGTCAAGATTTTTTGCATAGAAAACCAGACAGTCTTTTTCGGATATGCCTAGTACTTGTTATACAAATTTTCCCTGTATTGTCTTATATGAAGTTTTTAATAAGTACCTGTTCTAGATAATTATTGTCTACAGAAGCAGCAAACCTTTTAGATTTTAAACTATACTTAGGTTCAGTAGTGTATTTTTTTATTATATTTAGAGCCAATCGTTTTAGCATGGCTAAATTTTGCGGACCATAATCTTTCCTTACTCTACGACCATCTTCTTTAAATACAATATCAAGAATCCAATGAGTTGATTCTATTCCCCAATGTTTTCTTACTGCCAATGAACAAAACACTTTTCAAATTGTTTTGGATCTATCCATCTAAAAACCCTCTCAAAAGTATCATGAGATGGTATACCATTTGGAAGTTCAAGAAACTTGCCAAACCAATCTTCTCACTTCTTTGCAAATATTTCAACTTCCTCCCAACCACTTGCATTAGCAATGGTTGCAGCTACTGCAATAAAAAGTATATCTATTAGTAAATGACATACTTTGGCTTGCTGCCTTACGTCTTTGATTATTTTAAAATAATTAAAAAATAGAGACTCTTTGTTGCTCATAAGTTTATCCTTCTCTTCTTTGTATTTATATAAAAGTTACATATAAACCGATTATATATTATTTTATACAAAATCAAGAAACAAAGAGTGGATTAAACTCCTATATTTAGAATTATCCACTCACTTTTTTTGTTTGTTTACAATTTGTTAACTCATGATTTAGCCCTGATGGTTTTATGGGTTTAATCTTCATCTAGTTGTAAATCATAAAGGTGAAATTTTATCCTTCTACTTAACCCCTGAAAATGTATTGGAATAAAATGTAACACATTAGTGAGGCTACTTTTTTGTATTTATATGTGGTAATCTTAACCATATATAAGCTCAAATTTTCAAACTCACGTTATATTAACTCAATGTAATTAATTCTCACTATTTTTTTTCATCAATATTCCTCGATTAATTATAAAAGTACCATACTTTCTGCGTATATTATCCATAGCAGCTTCTATTTCATCCATCTTGTGTAAGCTATTTGGAGCCTTTAGTGAGATTATGAAATTATCAGGTGAAATAAAAGACTTTCCTAAATTGGCAAACAAATATGTAAAAACCGAAATAGTAATCTCATCCATTTTATTTACAGCATTTTTATTTATAATTTGAAATCATAATACAATAGAAGCGAAATCCACTAGATTTGAAGTAGTCATAGAAACAACTAAATAGTGAATATAATATTAGATTTAAAGCTAAAAACACATGATTAAATTAATGAACAATATTCATATTATACTCATCTAACAGTCATACACTATCCCCTCTAATATAGAGTAAATTTTAACATAAAACACAGGTATGTGGGGATTTTGGGGAATTACATGGATTTACACGTTGTGTATAAGTATGAATTAAATGGATATAATGCTTAACATCATAAAAATACTTTAATATCTACTAAATAATTTTATCATGAATAAAAGTTTTAGAGATGCCCCATGGCTTTTAGTAATTATTTCAATAATTCTTATTACCAAACTTTATTAATAATCAATTCCCAAAAATATTATACTAACATAATATAAATATTGAAATGATAAATATAAGGAGAAAATAGACATTGGAAAATTATTATTGTCCTTTTGATTATTATGATGATTACTATGATAACTACTATGACTATTTTAGACAACGTATTACTCCTGAAGTAATACAATCACATGTTGGTCAAACTGCACTTGTTGATATTAGGGGGCGTGGCACAGTCACAGCGCATATAAATGGTTACAATCGGCGTACAGACATAGTATCTTTAACCATATTTACACATTCTGGTAGTCAACCTGTTCGTGTTCACCGTCGTGACATATTACGTATTACTCCAATTCATGTACCTCCACCTCAAGGAGGAAGGCCACCTCAGGGCGGAGGTCGACATTTAGATGAAGATTTCGAGTAGTTATTTCAACTCATTTTTTTACTTGAATGCGTGATTTATTGAACATCAAAATTCAAAAACCTAGTAGGATTTTACGAGGCCACTGAAAAAGCTTCGCTTTTTTCCTAAAGATTGATTTAAGCAGTAAAAAGAGCACGGAGTATTTCATTTCTTTCTGAAATATTTCGTGCTCTTCTCTCATTAATGTGTTACTTAAAGCTTATTGCTCCGTTAGGAGCTTTATGATTCTCTTGATATTAACAGTAAATATTGTAAGTGCACCTTGCATTTGCATGTTAATTAAGCCCGACGATAATGCCATATCATAGCCGTGCTGGTGTTTAAGTTCACTGTTCTTAGCTTCAATCATATATCGTTGTCTTGCTCGTTCCTTAAAGTATTCTGTTTCTTGAAAAGCCATTTGATCTTTATGAATATCAGACTTTATAGATACAGAATAGGTCTTGGACTTGCAACCTTCTTTGTAACATCCTTCTCCTCGAGAACAGCATTTGCATTTATTAACATCAAAATAGTATGTAGTAACTTGATTTTTATTATGATTTTTCTTACCCTGACGGGCTTTTCTTATGGCTATATGACCGGCAGGGCAAATAAACATTCCAGCATCCTTGTTGAATTGGAATTCTTCCTCTTTCGTACGAGATCCACATGAAATTATTGGATTAAGTTTTGAAATCAACTTGATTTGATTTTCTTTGGCATACTCTAAATTTCCTTTTTCCGAATAAGCAGTATCACCAATTATCTCATCAACTGTCATGCCTGCGTTTTGACTTTTTTCAATTAACTCTTGAAGTTCTTTACCATCGGATTTTTCTCCGGTAGTAATAGTAGCTCCTGTAATTATGCGTTCTTCACTCATTGCAATGTGTGTTTTGTACCCAAAAAATGAAGAATCGGCTGTCTTATGCCCTACTCGGGCATCTTCATCCTTTGAAAGCGCTAACTGCTCCAGGTCATCTTCGATGGCCTCGTTTAAATAATTGAGTCGTTCTTTAATCTTCTCATATATCACAAGCTCAGGTGTAGGTTCAACAACATTGATTAAATCTTGGCAGTATCTTATAATATCTTCAATCTTATCACCTGTAACCTTTTGAGGAAACTTTTCTTTTATCTCACTGTTAACTGCGTAGATTTCCTTCCTCAAAGACTTTGCCCGTTCCAATAGCACTTCCTGAGCAGACTTCTGGTTATATCTTGCTTTGGTATGTGTGGAATCAACTATAAGAGTTCTACTGGCTAAAACTCCCTTAGCAATTGCAATTTCAACTGTTTTCTTGATTAATAAATCAAGCATATTCGTATCTTTCAAGCGCAGCTTTCTAAATTTTATTAATGTACTTGGATGAATCAGATCAGCTTCCTCAGGTGCAAGATTCAGAAAGTATTTAAATGACATGTCATAAAGTGTTCTTTCAACTACGTCTTCATCGGAAAGTTCGTAGGTTGTCTTCAATATAAGGTATTTAAACAACATGATGGGATCCTTGGCACCACGCCCCATGTCAACACTGTAATTATTGAGTAGTTCATCGTATATGAATGAGAAATCAACTAAATCATTGAGTTGTCTTAGAAAATGGTCCTTTGGAATAATCAAGTCATATAGTCCTTGATACTTACTCATTACAAATTGTTGCTGCACCTTTATCATATAGTTCATTTCTTCCAATCAATAAATCATTATCTTCTTAGTTATATTATTCGACATGACGTTTCAAAATCCTTTTTGTTTGAACAACTTAACATAAAAGAAATATCATTTATTGGTAAAAAAAGCAAAACCGCCATCACTTTTGTGATGACGGTCAATATTCTTAGTTTTTCAGTGGCCTCGGATTTTCCCACTAGGTTTTTATTATCATACTTTATTTTAAATCCTGCTCATAAGCTTCAACCATTTTCTTAAGCATATTTCCAGTTATTCTGTTAAGGTTCAACGTAATTCCATGTAAATACTTTTATTTTATTCAAACACATTCCATGTTACAATTCATTAGCGTTATTATATCACAGAACTTTTGGGAGATAAATATAAAATATTTAAAGTTGGATATAATGGTTAATGTCATAAGAATACTTTAATATCTCACTCAAGTTTTTTACCATAATTTATAAAAGCTCTTGTATCGCCAGGGCTTTTGGTGTAAAAAATTTTTATTTTTTAAAGAATACTCTTATATTTGTTTAAAAGTATCAATAAATTCATTCTTCCACTTACTTCCTGCATTTTTAAATGCCTTTATTAAAATTTTTATAGATTCAGGAATCTGGAATTCCATTATGAATCTCTTTTTATATTCTCTCAAGGCTTTTTTACTGTCCATATTAGTTGCCAGATACCAGGTATCTTCTGACCCTTCTGCCTTACATACTGCTATATTACATTCATATTCTTCAGCACTCAAAAAAAATCCGTTAAATTTCCTTACGACTTTTTTCATAGGGGTTATATCTCTTAAATACTTAATTTCCTTTTTACCCTCTATTTTTACAAGCATATCATTAGTACATCTAATATAATATTTAAAACCAAGTGAGTCTATGAATTTAAATAAATCTATACTTTTAAAACCCCTGTCTGCAAGGACTATAATCTCATAATCATAAGGGGCAAATATCTCCTTGAGTTCACTTAATCCTTGTTTTATGTGGTCAAAACTCTTATTGCCTTTTCACCATACCTAAATATTTTATACCATATGGGAATTGATCTTTTACCTACTTTTAATGAAAATTTTAATATTAAAAATCTGTTATCAATAGTTGTATGGTCAAATATTATAATTACTTTATTGCTGCTGCTTAATTTTATATATTTTTTCAGTACTTCTTCAATAAAAAGGCTGTATAAATACTCAGGGTCTATTGATGAACTTGTAAAAAATCTATATATTCTTTTTATTTTACTTTCTTCAGTTGCTCCCGTGAAATCATCTTTTAACTTTTCAGAAATATCTGAGATTACAACTGATTTTGATAATATAATCCCTATGATTATATAAACTAGGTTCTTCAATCTTTTAGCAGTTATGGGCAATATTTTGTATAGTATTTTTTCTAATTCTGATGTAATATATTCTTGGTTGTTTATCATAGCCAGCTCTCCTTTTTTATAAGTTGCTATAAATTTAACTTATATTTTAGAGCTTGGCTATATTTTTTTACACTTTTCCATTGGTAACTTATTTAACTTTTGCATAATCTTCTTTTTCTATCCTAATAACACCTTTTTACTGTCCGTAGGTCAGATTCCGATAGATCTCTTGACACATTAGTACCATTAGGATTAATATAGTTTTCATGATAGCTTGCCGGTAGGGAAATCGAGTTCTTCTCACAAATATTCTTTATTGTTTTGTAGCTGAATGCACCATATTCAAATGCCCTCCTGCAAGCATCATCAATAATGAACCGTAACATGGAATGTGTTTGAATAAAATAAAAGTGCTTACATGGAATTACGTTGAACCTTAACAAGTGTTGTATTTAAATTCTGTAATGTTGAAATACTTTCTAATTCCATCATTATTGAACTGTAACAGGATTTGTATTTAATTCTAATTGATCTTTCGTTGCATCTACATTCCTAAATGTTCAACCTTAACAAAATAACTGGAAATATGCTTAAGAAAATGGTTGAAGCTTATGAGCAGGATTTAAAATAAAGTATGATAATAAAAACCTAGTGGGAAAAATCGAGGCCACTGAAAAACTAAGAATATTGACCGTCATCACAAAAGTGATGGCGGTTTTGCCTTTTTTACCAATAAATGATATTTCTTTTATGTTAAGTTGTTCAAACAAAAAGGATTTTGAAACGTCATGGCGAATAATATAACTAAGAAGATAATGATTTATTGATTGGAAGGAATGAACTATATGATAAAGGTGCAGCAACAATTTGTAATGAGTAAGTATCAAGGACTATATGAATTGATTATTCCAAAGGACCATTTTCTAAGACAACTCAATGATTTGGTTGATTTCTCATTCATATACGATGAACTACTCAATAATTACAGTGTTGACATGGGGCGTGGTGCCAAGGATCCCATCATGCTGTTTAAATACCTTATATTGAAGACAACCTATGAACTTTCCGATGAAGACGTAGTTGAAAGAACACTTTATGACATGTCATTTAAATACTTTCTGAATCTTGCACCTGAGGAAGCTGATCTGATTCATCCAAGTACATTAACAAAATTTAGAAAGCTGCGCTTGAAAGATACGAATATGCTTGATTTATTAATCAAGAAAACAGTTGAAATTGCAATTGCTAAGGGAGTTTTAGCCAGTAGAACTCTTATAGTTGATTCCACACATACCAAAGCAAGATATAACCAGAAGTCTGCTCAGGAAGTGCTATTGGAACGGGCAAAGTCTTTGAGGAAGGAAATCTACGCAGTTAACAGTGAGATAAAAGAAAAGTTTCCTCAAAAGGTTACAGGTGATAAGATTAAAGATATTATAAGATACTGCCAAGATTTAATCAATGTTGTTGAACCTACACCTGAGCTTGTGATATATGAGAAGATTAAAGAACGACTCAATTATTTAAACGAGGCCATCGAAGATGACCTGGAGCAGTTAGCGCTTTCAAAGGATGAAGATGCCCGAGTAGGGCATAAGACAGCCGATTCTTCATTTTTTGGGTACAAAACACACATTGCAATGAGTGAAGAACGCATAATTACAGGAGCTACTATTACTACCGGAGAAAAATCCGATGGTAAAGAACTTCAAGAGTTAATTGAAAAAAGTCAAAACACAGGCATGACAGTTGATGAGATAATTGGTGATACTGCTTATTCGGAAAAAGGAAATTTAGAGTATGCCAAAGAAAATCAAATCAAGTTGATTTCAAAACTTAATCCAATAATTTCATGTGGATCTCGTACGAAAGAGGAAGAATTCCAATTCAACAAGGATGCTGGAATGTTTATTTGCCCTGCCGGTCATATAGCCATAAGAAAAGCCCGTCAGGGTAAGAAAAATCATAATAAAAATCAAGTTACTACATACTATTTTGATGTTAATAAATGCAAATGCTGTTCTCGAGGAGAAGGATGTTACAAAGAAGGTTGCAAGTCCAAGACCTATTCTGTATCTATAAAGTCTGATATTCATAAAGATCAAATGGCTTTTCAAGAAACAGAATACTTTAAGGAACGAGCAAGACAACGATATATGATTGAAGCTAAGAACAGTGAACTTAAACACCAGCACGGCTATGATATGGCATTATCGTCGGGCTTAATTAACATGCAAATGCAAGGTGCACTTACAATATTCACTGTTAATATCAAGAGAATCATAAAGCTCCTAACGGAGCAATAAGCTTTAAGTAACACATTAATGAGAGAAGAGCACGAAATATTTCAGAAAGAAATGAAATACTCCGTGCTCTTTTTACTGCTTAAATCAATCTTTAGGAAAAAAGCGAAGCTTTTTCAGTGGCCTCGGAAAAATCCTACTAGGTTTTTTAGTTTTGATGTTAGAGCTAGACTGCATATTTGTATGAATTGCTGTCTTTCCTCTATATAAGAGAATCTCTAATAGGAGATGAATATTTCTTAAGGTCGAGGTGAATATATAAATATGAAAATATTTAATATAAGGAGTATATTATGACAAGAAAAATTATAGAAATAATTCTTAGGAGTGTTTCTACTTACATTATTCTATTAACCTTAGGAAGAATAATTGGAAGAAAATTGATATCAAGGATAACATTTTATGATTTTATAGTTGGAGTTGCACTTGGGTCTATTGCAGTAAGAATAGCATTAGGTTCACAAGAATCACCATTTTTAGCTACAATTTCAGTAATTGTTATTACTATATTAGTTGTTATTACAGATTATTTAAGTATTAAAAGTTTTAAATTTAGAACTTTAGTAGATGGAAAGCCTGTAGTATTAATAAGTAATGGGAAAGTATTGGATTATAATTTAAAAAAAGTGAAAATTGCAATAAATGAACTAATGATGCAGTTAAGAGAAAAAGATATATTTAATATAGAAGATGTAGAATTTGCAGTTATAGAAAATGATGGAGAACTAACTGTACTTCCTAAAACAAATAAGCAACCAATAACAGCTGGTGATTTAAATATTTCAATAAACTATACTGGTTTGACGAGTGATATAATTATCGATGGCAAAATAATGTATGATAATTTAAAATCAACTAATCATGATGAGGAATGGATTAGAGAACAGCTCAAGACTCATAATATTTGTGATGTGAAAGAAGTTTTCTATGCTGGCGTAAATGCTGCAGGAATTTTATATGTTTCAACAAAAACAAAGAAATAAATTAAAGAAGAATTTAGATTATCTGGTTAAACGATATGTTAAATAGAAGGTTGTTATATAGACTATTTACACTCAATTATTTCAGAATATTTTTAAAACATATCCATACCCGTATGCATAAAACTGTACCCCATTTTTATTTTAATTATATCTAATCTAAAACCCTTGTAAAGCCATGTAATTCCCCGGAACTTATTTTTTATTTTGCTATACTTTATATAGAATAATATTAAATATACATTATTTGCATTATACATATGTACTAATTAGTGATAATATTATAAGTGAAACGAGGTGTAAAAGAATGATACTTTATCATTTCTCAAATGAAAAACATGGCAAACTGGTTCCAAAACTAGGAGAAAAAAGGCGATTTGGAAAAGAAAATATTACGGGTAAAAAAGTATTGTTTTTAACTACTAATCCTGAAATGTTTCTTGAAAATGATGATGGCAGTAATTTTTTTCGATATAGATATAGTATAAAACTGAATAAAAATAATCCTCATCTGCATCCTGACGATAAATTTAATGATTTACTTCAAAAACATAATGAAGCATTCGAGTTAAAACATCCTATATCTAAATGGTTTTTCTATGATAATTCTCTTGAATATGTTGCAATATCTGAATGGGATAATAAATTATGCAAGTTTAATTAAAATATAAAAGTACATTAAATAATTACTAAATATTTCTCTTTAAAAGGAGGAATTTTTTCTTTTTTAGAGACATATACATTCTATAAATAGAAATGTAATGTTAGAGATATTGGAATCTAATAACTGAACAAAAATAATTTGCTTTCTTTAATAATGTGTGATATACTTAGCAAATACTTAAATGAATCGTAATTAATTTAAACACAGGTATATTTCAATAAGTACTTAAATAATATATATATTTATTATTATCGAAATTTTATTTAGTGTATTATGGTTATTACAAAGAGTTTAAGAAATAAAATTTTGGAGGTACTTATTATGACAGGTACGGTTAAATGGTTTAATGAGAACAAAGGATTTGGATTTATTACAGGAGAAGATGGAAAAGATGTTTTTGTACACTTTTCTCAAATAAATTCAGAAGGCTATAAAACACTTGATGAAGGTCAAAAAGTTTCCTTTGATAAAGTGAATGGACAAAAAGGACCACAAGCAGAAAATATTACTGTTCTTTAATTAGTGAATAATTTATCCCTTAGAAATATATCTAAGGGGTTTTTGAATTATATAGAATAAATGAGATGTAGTAAAGGGGGGAATTTCGATATTCCCCTCTTTATATTTACAGGACATATTAAACAATTAAACTAGCACTTATATTTTTGTTTTATGTTCTTTACAAATTCTTCTAGCTCCTGAGCAGCTTCAGGAAGCAGGTTATTATTTTCGACTGCAGTATTTAACTATAAAATATATTTAAAGTAATTAGGAACTTTTTACTCTATAAAATTTACACCTTTTTTACACCATAGTTACATTTGTTCTTATATATGCTTAGACATATACAGTTCAAGAATTGTTACAAATAGTACATTTAACACATTTTTAACACATTAGTTATATACATATCAATGATTATCATATTTTTATAACGAGCTGGCTGTCGCCTACCTGAAGACGCTCGGCAGGATGACATAGGAAGAAAAGGAATCAGAAAAGTGTTCCAAAAACGTACCCGAAAAATCCCAAGAGAGAAATAGAACCGATAATATAAATAATTTTAATAATAAAAATGAGCCAAAGTAACACAACAATATTTTGTACTATCGAGTGGGAGTAATAGTTGCACAGTCAGTTATATTATCTAAAATATCTCAAGAACTAAAAGATTCTTATTCTTCAGGTACAGAAGAAAGTAAAATTAAAGGATTGAGGAGATTTTTAAGTAACAAAGCTATTAATTGTGAGAAAATATATGAGTTTTTTCATATAGGCTACTACAAAACTATAAAAATCATTCAAAAAAATATATATAATTTTTGATCATACAACTATTATAGATAAATTTGTCATATTACAATTTTCTTTGAAAATAGGAAAAAGGGCAGTTCCCCTGTGGTATAAGGTGTTCTTATATGAAGATGATGGAAATAAACGTTTCAAGTATATTAAACAAGGGACTTAATTTTATACATAAAATATAGTTCCCTATGATTTTGATGTTACAATTTTAGCAGACAGAGGATTTAAAAGTGTTGATTTGTTTAAGTTTATAGATGAGACTTTAAAATCTAAATATTGTATTAGAAGTATAAAAAATTTAAAAATATCAATATGTTACAAAAATGATATAAAAAAGCCAGGAGATATAATTCCTTTAAAAGGAAAGACAAAACACTTTTACAATATAAAATTAACATCTAAAAATTATGTATGTAGCATGGCAGTCCACAGAGCAAAGGATTCCGATGATATCTGGTTCATAACCAATAATTTAAAACAGCCCTTTGCAATTAGAGAATATAAAAAGAGATTTGATATAGAAGAAATGTTTAGGGACTTTAAATCTGGTGTTAAATGGTTTAAAAGATGTTATTATTCTTTAAAAAGTAAATATTATTTAAAAGTTGCTTTTACATTATATGAATCTTAGTTCCTTTATATTTATATTGACATAAAACACTATCATAAGTATAAATTTATATTTACACTTTAATTAATTTATTCAATAATAATCAATTAGAAATATGATTGAATTCTTAAATATAAGCAGTAGTACTGATTATTATACTTTAATAGAATTTTATGTAAATTCGTTGTCTGTAGGTCAGCCCTTTCTATATTTAATATAAAATTTTTTTGTTAATTATATCCTGTTTTACTAATCGTAATAATAAAACACAAAATATAAAAATTTAATGTTATAAGTAATAATAATTTATACTTATTTATATAACTATAAGTTACTAATAGATTTATTTAATTACTATTAGTTATATTATTTAAGAAATATGTTACTATATATTATAAAGGACGTGAGCTCATGGATGATATAGATAAAAAAATCCTTAAAGCACTTATTGATAATGGTAGAGAATCACATGAAAGTATAAGCAAAAATCTAAATTTGTCCAGACCTGCTGTTCGCCAAAGAGTAAAAAAACTTGAAGACTGCGGGGTAATTAAAAGATATAAAGCAATAGTTGATTGGGATAAGTTGGGGCAAAATATACATGTCTTTATACATTTAAAAATAAATGCAGTAATTATTAAAGATATTATTAAGAAAATTAAGAAGATCAATGTTAATGGTACATTTTTAGAAGAATGTCATAGGTTAGCAGGTGAATGGTGCATAGTGCTAAAAGTAAGAAGTATTTCACCACATAATATAACTGATTATATTGACGAACTATTAAAGATAAATGGAATGGTAGGGACATCAACAACTTTTATCTTATCCTCTATCGAATAATATCATATAGAAATTATTTTAATTAAGAAATGTACAATAAAAAAATTATTAATAAATGAGGTGAAATAATGGTTACAAGTTACTTAAAATATGTAATTGACCCATATAAATTGAATGAATTTGAGAAATACGCAAAATTGTGGATACAACTTGTAAATCATATGGGTGGTATTCATCATGGATATTTTATGCCACATGAAGGTGCTAATAATATTGCTTATGATTTATTTAGCTTTCCCAATCTCGCTAAATATGAGAAGTATCGAAAAGAAATTAATACAGATAAGGAATGTCAAGCAGTATTGGCATACGCAGAAGAAACAAGATGCATTATTAGTTTTGAAAGAAGTTTTATGCGTCCAGTATTTGAGTAAAACTATAATTAGTTTTATTACTTTATAATTTAAGTATTTAGACTTATTAAGAAATATTTTTATGTTTGCAACAGTACTGTAATTGAGGTAGGAGGGGAAGTAATGGGAAATTACAGAGCCATGATTAATGATAGAGTACATAAGTATTACTGGGAAGATGATATAAATTGTGCAACTACAGTTTTAAAAACTTTAGCAGAAATATGCAAGATAGATTTAACTTCTCAAGTCATAGATTCTGCAATTGGAATGCATGGTGCAGGGAAATTTGGTGCTCAATGTGGATTAGTAGAGGGTTCTCTTATGTTTATAGGTATCTTTGGAAGAAAACTTGGGTATGGAAATCAAAGTATTGTGAGTTATTGTTATAATTTTGCAAGCAAATTTGAAAATAGCTTTGGAAGTATAGTTTGCAGGGATTTACGTGTCCAAGGCTTTAGATCAGATGACCCTCCTCATGTTTGTGAAGAAATTACTAAAAAAGCAATTGAATTTACATACAATTATATTAATAGTATAGAAAAAAATTATCATAAAAAATATGAGTGATGCTCTTTGAAAATTGAATAATACAGTATTACCAGATGTATCTATTAAAAACATTCTACTTATTTTTTTATAGTTTCAATCATTCCAATAGACTTCAAAGCACATATATAAATTTATCTGTATATAATTGCTATTTGTGAATTTATAATATCTCCATATTCCACAAATGGCTCTTGTAGTTTTTCATCAATCGTGTTTATTAACTTATCTTGTACCTCTAATAATTGAGTTTCCAATTTTTTATATTTCTTGCATTGAATATAATCCCCTAAAATTGTTTTATGGAAGCAAAAGCATACTCACTCAAATTTCCTGATTGGGAACCAGTAGAGTTTAAAATTAGTCGTTGAAGTTGCACTTGGCGTGTGTGGTTCATTTCATGGTAGCAATCAGTATATAGAGGCACTTTCTCGGACCCTCAAAGAGGCAGGGCTGTCTTTGCCGATATAGAAAGATAGGATAAATAAAAAGAGGAGGATAATTTAATTTGCCTTCCTCTTTCTTTGGTTTTGGCTGTTTATAATTTTCAATTCATATGGAAAAAAGCATTTCGCATGATCAAATTCTATCTAAACTTAGGAATCAGTTGATTGTAAATAACTATAAATAAATATCAGAAAACTCTATATTGATACTTTCTATAAGATGATTATCTAATAAATTTATCATTTCTTTTTCTTTGCATTTCTGATTTATTTTTTCATCGGGAAGTAAGAGCGAAAAAGTACTACCTATACCAACTTTACTTTTAACAGATATACTACCTCCTAATGCTTCAATCAGCTTTTTCACCAGTGATAAACCGATACCTGTACCTTCTGCTTGTCTTGATAGTGAGCTATCCACTTGTCCAAATCTTTCAAAGATTATATCTACTTTATCCGGTGGTATACCGATTCCATTATCTTTGACTTTAACACATATATTTCCTTTTATAGAACACAAATTTACAACAATAAATTTACCTTCTGGTGTGAATTTAATAGAGTTAGAAAGTAAGTTTAAAAGTATTCTCTCATATTTTTCATCATCAATTGCTATTACCTTCTCTTTAAATGAAGATGTAAGTTTTATCTCGATTTGTTTATTTGAAGCATAACTGCGTACAGAATCAATGATGGTTTTTGTCAGAAATACAATGTCAATATTTTTTTTATTAATCTTGATATGTTCTGCATTAGCACGGGTAATATCAAGAAGGTTATTTACTAATCTTAGTTGTCTAAAGGTATTCTGTCTTATCATACCTATATACTTTTTAGCTTTATCCGATAATTCCTCATGACAAATAGAGTTCATTGCTTGAGTAGCACTACTAATAACATTAAGTGGTGTCCTAAGTTCATGTGATATTATTGAGAGAAATTCGTCTTTCATTTTTATAGTATTTTCAAGTGCTTCACGTTTCTTTTGACCATATTTAACTTTTTCTGAAATATTATGTACACACAGGGCAGCGTAGTCTATTCTTCCTTTTACATTATAAATAGGAGTTCCAGTGATACTATAATAAACAGTTTTATCAGGCTTTTTTGCTGTTACAAAGAATTCATTTATCTTTTCACCTTTTAATATTCTTAAACCTAGAGAATTACTTATGTCAATCTCATTTCCATCTTGATTGTAGTATCTAGTTTGAGTACAACTATCTCTATTATTAATGATATTCTCTGACTTGTATAATAAATCTTCAGCTGCTTTATTAAGCATAGTTAATTTATTATTCTTGTCCAATAAAAGCAATCCATCAGCCATATTTTCAACAAATAGTTCCAGCAGTTTTTTTTGTTTTTCTATTACTCTATTCTTTTTTTCCAGTTGCCTTCTATAAAGAACTCTTTCAGTTACTTCATCACAGAAAATTAAAATATATCTAACATTTTGGTTTTCATATAAAGGCATAAAAGTAATATCCCAGTATGTTGTACCCCTTGAAAATTTATGGAGTTCAAACTCTTTTAAATGTTCTGATTTACCATTTGTAACTATATTAAATATAGCATCGGCACCACTGTATGACCATCCTTTGATAATTTCGCCTATAAATCTACCCAATGCATTTTCCGGAGTATTATACGGAGCGTCAAGAAAATTAAGGTACATTTGATTAGTTTTAAGTAAAATATAATCTGGAATGCTATATATTGCTACTCCATATATATTCTCCGAAGATATTTGAGAAAGAAAACTAAATCTATGCTCAAATCGTAAATTTGATTTTTCTGTTAAAATATATATTTGTTCATTTTTTTCTTTTACTACCTCAATACTAACAAATCTAACTTGAAGTGATTTGGTAAACAAAAAATAGTTATTATATTCGTCAATGTTGTCAATATTAATATTTGGACCGACTTTTAAAGTTCTAAATACATCTGCTATATTTCTATTTAGCAGTTCATCATAAGTATATTCAGTCATTTCAATGAATTGTTTACTAACTGTTATGATTCCTCCACCCTTTACGAATATAACTGCAACTCTATTCAAGGTGTTAAGGAAATTTTCATCATGCATAATAATACCTCCCAGGATTCCAAAGCATGGTAATTTATGTTTATAATTACATAAGAATATTTTACCACCATATAGGACATATTTCCATTCTGTGTTATTTGAACTAATTGATTGTAATTTTCACAATAGAAAGAGAAGAATTTATGAAATAAAAGAAATTAAAAAGATGCTTAATTAATATAGATGATAATGTGTATTTATTAAAAAGATTGGTTTAAGAAGGTAGAAAATATTTAACTAACGCATTTTGCTATAAAAAACAGCCTTTTATAATTAAGTTGATTTTACTTATAAAAAGCTATTTTACAGATTTTTTTCACAATCCCTTTTTATATTACAGGTGGTGGTTTTCTTCAGCAGCTTGTGCAATTGCTTTAGCTCTAGTATCATGCAGATGCTGAGGTGGAGGGTAGATAGAGTACAATTTAAGAGGTCTATTATCGGTATTGATTATATTGTGCCATCATTTACCAATAGGTATCAAGATTGCAAAGTCATTATAGATTTTCCTTTAACTCAATTAAACTATCATCCTTTCCAGATTGCCAAATATCAAATCTTAAGTTATAATCCATTTCATCAGTAAAAGGAATATATTGATCAGTAAACTCATTAGAAAAATTATACCATGGTGTGTTGACCCAGTAAGGATATGGATATACTTTATAAGCGATAGAATACATATGATCATCATATTAAAAGTAAGCAATGTTAATATATAAAAATCCTTCATCAATTTTGTATTATAAAGAATGCCCATACTGCAAGAAAATAAAAGTATTTTTAAGAAATATCAAATAATTGTGAACAGTGGGGACTTGTGTATTATTGATAAATATGAGTTTATTTGATACAATATTAACAATATAATTAATTTTTACGATTGATTTTTATGTTTTTATCAATATTATTATGAGAGGAGTGTTGTTTTAATGGAAGGACTTATTAATGCTTTGAACAGTATAGACAGCGTTTTATGGGGTGTGCCCATGATTGTCGTACTTTTTGGGACACATATTTTCTTTACTTTCAGAACTGGATTTATCCAAAAAAAAGTATTTACAGGAATTAAATTATCTGTTACTAAAGATCCTGATGGTGAAGGAGATGTATCTCAATTTGGTGCCCTTAGTACTGCTTTAGCAGCCACTATAGGTACAGGTAACATAATTGGTGTTGCAACAGCAGTAACTTTAGGGGGACCTGGTGCTGTGCTTTGGATGTGGTTTACAGGTGTGTTTGGTATAGCTACGAAATATGCCGAAGCTCTTATATCTGTAAAATATAGAGTGAAAACTGAAGATGGAACTATGCTTGGGGGAGCTATGTATGCCCTTGAAAGAGGACTTAAAATGAAATGGCTTGGAATAATTTTTTGTATATTTACTGCTTTGGCTGCTTTTGGAATAGGGTGTTCTACTCAAACAAATGCAGTTGCAGCAACTTTACATAACAGCTTTGGAATTCCTACATGGATTTCAGGAATTGTAATTGCTATTTTTGTAGGTGCTGTTGTTATTGGGGGGGTACAATCTATTACTAAAGTATGTGAAAAGTTAGTACCCTTTATGGCTATATTTTATGTACTAGGATGTTTAATTATTTTAGTAATGAATGCAGACGTTTTGGGACAAACAGTTGTTACTATAGTTAAAGCAGCGTTTTCTCCACAGGCTGCAGGAGGTGGGTTTATAGGATCTACTGTTGCCATTGCTTGCCGTTATGGTGCTGCAAGAGGTTTGTTTTCCAATGAGTCAGGTATGGGTTCTGCTCCTATTGTAGCAGCTGCTGCTAAAACTAAAAATCCTGTGAGACAGGCCCTTGTGTCTATGACAGGTACTTTTTGGGATACAGTAGTAATATGCTTAATGACAGGACTTGTAATTGTAAGCAGCGTAATTAAGAATCCTGCTATTGATACAAACACTTCTTCCCTACTTACAAGTGCTGCTTGGGATCAAATTCCTGTAATAGGCCCGATTATAATAGCCATTGCCTTAGCTATATTTGCACTTTCTACAGTATTAGGATGGTCTTATTACGGAGAGAGAGCTGCTGAATATTTATTTGGTAAGAAGGTTATTAGACCTTACAGAGTCGCATGGGTAATAGTAGCCTTGATAGGTACACTTGTGAGTCTTGATCTTGTATGGACAATTGCAGATATATTGAATGCATTGATGGTAATTCCAAATGTAGTAGCAATGTTTCTTCTCAGTGGAGTTATTGCAGCTGAAACCAAGAAGTATGTTAACAATCTTGATTTACCTTCAGAAGATAAGGAAAAGGTATCTTGATTTGGAAGTGATTTAGGAAAACTAATTATTTTTATAAAAATTTAAAATAAACTGTAATATGATATTGGATTGCATATGTAGATATCCTTTAGATTATTATATGTTTGCGGAATATTTTTGAATATGTTATTATTGTAGGCATAACATATGTGCATAATAGAATACTGACTATATAATTTCGGTTGAACAAATTTTAATTTGATTTCAAGATAAATATGGCTTTTAGGGTGGAAAGTCCTTTATAGGACTTTCCATTATTTTTTTAAATTTAGGAGGTAGCTATGGAAAAGGCATTGTTAAATATTGTATTGATACTTGTATTTACAAAAACAGGAGGAATAATAAGCAGAAAGATGAAAATGCCGGAAGTGTTGGGGGCATTGATTGCAGGTGTAATACTTGGACCGGTTGTATTAAATATTGTACAATATGATGATAATATAAAATTGCTTTCAAATCTTGGAGTAATTTTGCTTATGTTTCTTGCGGGACTGGAGACTAATGTAGAAGAGTTTAAAAAAGCTGGATTGTCATCATTTATAATTGCATTAGGCGGCATAATACTTCCTCTTGTTTTGGGGACTTTAGGGGCGTATATGTTTTTTAGTGATTTTTGGGAGAATATATTTGTAGGAGTTATATTGACTGCCACCAGCGTGAGTATTACAGCAGAAACTCTTAAAGAACTTGGAAAACTAAATACAAGGGCAGGCATAAATATTCTTGGAGCAGCAGTAATAGATGATATTCTCGGGCTTATACTTATATCTATAGTTCTTGCAGTAGCACAAACTTCCGGTTCAAATACTGAGGTTTCAGGTACATTGTCAATTGTATATGTATTTGTAAAAGTAATGTTGTTCTGTATAACTTCTATAATTGCACTGGTATATATGCCAAAATATATGAATAAATTTAAGAATTATATAAAACCGGGAAGAGAATTTCTTACATTTTCTATAGCATTTGCCGTACTCATAGCATATATTGCTGAAATTTTAGGTATAGCAGCTATTACCGGGGCGTATATAGCTGGACTCATACTTTCATCATTTGTTCATAGAGAATATTTAGAGAGAAATGTAAAAGCAATCTCATCAGGTTTTTTATCTCTTATATTTTTTGCAAGTGTTGGAATTGAAGCAAACTTGAAGGGATTAACTTTAGAAGTAGTTCTTATTACCCTAGTTATGTTTGTCATAGCAGTTATTGGCAAGGTAATAGGATGTGGTGCTGCTGCCAGACTTATGAAGATGAGTAAAAGTGAATCCGTACAGATTGGAGCTGGTATGATCTCAAGGGGGGAAGTAGCAATTATTACTGCTAATATAGGCCTTCAAAAGGGGATAATTTCAGAGGAAATATTTCTTCCAACTTTGATTGTTGTGATATTGACTACGATTATAACACCTATTCTACTCAAATTATCTTTTTCTCATAAAAGAATGGCTAAATTGAATTGAAGCGTTACATATGAGCAGCTGCTGTGTGCAAAGTATGGAATTATTAATTGTGGATAACTATTTGGGCAGTGATATCATCACTTCTTGAATAGTTATTTTATATATAAATGTTATAAAAAATAATTGCAGTAATTTCTATAAAAACTATTAGATATGGATTTAGTATTATATTGTATTGATTTATTTGTTATAATTACAATGTAGGAAAGATTTTTTAAAGGTGGAGATAATTAAATGATTAAAATTCCAGAAAAAATAAATATGGCTAATTTGCCAACTAAAATAGAGAAAATGGAAAAACTATCGAAAAAACTAGGTGGACCAGATATATACATAAAACGGGATGATCAGACTGGAACAGAGATTTCTGGGAATAAGATAAGAAAGTTAGAATTTTCTGCAGCAGAAGCTGCGGATAAAGGATATGATACATTAATTACTTGTGGTGGAATTCAGTCAAATCATTGTAGGGCTACTGCAGCAGTGGCTGTAAAGCTCGGTTTTAAGTGTTGTCTGGTTCTAAATGGCAGTAAAGATACAGAAGTCGACGGAAACCTTTTATTGGATAAGCTTTTAGGAGCCGAAATTTATTTTGTTTCTCAAGAGGAATATGAAAATAGAAGAATGGAAGTTATGAAAGAAATTAAAACCAATATGGAAAATAAGGGGCTGAAACCTTATATTATTCCAGAGGGTGCATCAAATGGAATAGGAGGTTTTGGTTATTATAGAGCTATAGAGGAAATAATGCTCCAGGAAAAAGAAATGAAAGTACATTTTGATGGAATTGTTATTGCTACAGGTTCTGGGGGAACCTATTCAGGACTGTTATTAGGCAGCAGAATATTAAATTATGATGCTAAAATTTATGGAGTTAATGTATGCCAGAATGAGAAATATTTTAAGGATAGGATTTATGAAATATTACATGATAGCATGAAATATATTGATGTGAACCTTAATTTTTCAAAGGATGAAATAAATATCATAGATGGATATGTAGGTAGAGGATATGCCTTGAGCCGTGAAGAGGAACTGGAATTTATTAAGGAACTTGCAAAGTTAGAAGGGATAATATTGGATCCTGTATATACAGGTAAAGCAATGTATGGATTGACCCAGGAAATTAAAAAGGGGAAATTCAGTGAATATAAAAATTTATTATTTATCCATACTGGAGGAATATTTGGAATATTTCCTCAAAAATCTCAGTTTAGAGTTTAATTTGTGATCCATATTTGAGTAAATAGGAAAAAATAAAAAGGAAGCTTTTTACAAATTGGCAGGGACATAGGATAATAGTAAATATGCCGTATAATTCTAGAAATCATATATTAAAAGATATCGGATAAAACTATAAAGCTATGAAAGTGGGTTATTGTAAGATGAATCGCTATAAGGCAACAATAATATTGATTATAGTTACCCTTGGATATTTAATAACTTGTCCTTTTTATAAGACTTTTTGGGGCGGATTAATAAGCAGTGCTTTTTGTGCTTCCATGATTGGAGGCTTTGCTGACTGGTATGGTATTACTGCATTATTTAAAAAACCTCTTGGAATTCCTTTTAAAACAGAGATAATACCGAGAAATAGGGAAAAAATACTTGAGGGTCTAGTTAATATGGTTACGGAAGAATTATTGTCTAAGGAATATTTAAAGAAATTTTTATTGGAATATGATACTTCTAAACCTATTTTAAAATTTTTATTTGAAGATAATGGGGATAAGGATATCAAAAAAATAGTTGGATTAATAGTAGAAGAAAGTTTAACTGGAGATAATTCAGGTAATGGAGGTATAAATTCCAATTCACTTATAAATAGATTGATGGAGTTTAATTTATGGAAAGTCATAATTTCTTCTTTGCAGATTTCTCTTATAAAAGGAAGTGGAGATAAAGTTATTAATTTTATAATTGAAGAAATACAAACAATTATAAAGACGGAAAAGGCCAGTAAAATACTTGAGGAACTTGTTAGTAAAACAAAGGTGTCTTATGAAAGAGGTGCTAGAAGAAGGGCAATAGTGAATACAGTGGTATTAGACTTTATACTTAATTTATCTCCAGATAAAATTGCTGTAATAATTCAAAAAGATCTGGTTCAATATTTAAATAATATTAAGGATTTGGATAATCAGGAAAGAATTAAATTTAAGAAATGGATTGTCATTAAACTAAATAATATAGTTTCAGATGAGGATATGGAAGAAAAATTTAAAGCCTGGAAAATAAGCGGATTTAAAGATATTAGTATTGACCATTATACAGGGAAACAATTCAAAGAAAATAAAATAGTAAAAAGTTTTGTGGGTGAAATAGAAAATGAAATTTATAGTTTTATTTGTAGATTTAGGTATAATATAGATGTGCAGAAAAAAGTAGATATTTATTTAAAAACATTGCTAAATAAATTTATTGATAATTTCCATAATAGCATAGGTGAGGTTATAAAGGAGAATTTAAATAAATATTCAAATGATATGCTCATAGAATTAATTGAATCAAAAGCAGGCAATGATCTGCAGCTGATTAGAATCAATGGTTCTGTAGTGGGTGGCCTGGTAGGGATTCTGTTTTTTCTTTTAAATAGTATATTTTACATATCTTAAATGGGAGAAATGAGATGAAAAACAAGAAAATAGCAGATATGCTTTTAATAATTCTATTTATTGCTTTTGGTATAAGTATTCTGTTAAAAATACATTTTGATAATAATTTTTATGTGAGAATGGCAGGCTTTATTATAGAAGCAGCTTTAGTAGGAAGCATAGCTGATTGGTTTGCCGTAACTGCACTGTTTAAAAAACCATTGGGATTTTCATGGCATACTGCTGTAATACCTAGAAACAGGGTTAAAGTTGTAGAGCAAATAGTTAATGTAGTAGAAAATGAACTTTTAAGTAGGAAAATATTGAAAGAAAAAATAGATGCATTAAATATTACAGATAATATAATTGAATTTATTGAAGATAGTGCTAAAGATAAAACTGTTTTTTATGATCAATTAAAAGATCTTGCTGAAAATATTATTGGATGCATTGATTCAAGTAATGTAGCCTTATTTATTGAAAAAAATCTTAGACATAAATTAAAAGAATTTAATTTATCTTTATGGCTTAGTGAGATACTTAAATTTGCTATAGGAGATAAACATTGCAAAATATTATTTAAATCTATATTGGAAGAATTAATTATTAAAACAGATGAAGAAAAAGTCAATAAAGAAATTAGTAAAATTATAGATAAACTTATAAAAGATAATGTAAACAAGGTAAAGGGATTTAAAAAAATTCTAATGGAATTTGCTTTAGGGGTAGGCAAGGGGACCAATACTATAAATGTAAATGATATTGCTTCTTCAATTCAGGAACAGATAATAGAAACGCTTCATAGTTTAAAGGATGAAGAACAGTTAATTCATACTGAATTCTTAAATAAAATTGAAATTTTAATAGAAAAACTTAAGGAGGATGAAGAATTAATAAATAATATTGAAAAATGGAAGCAGAAAACTATAGCAAAAATTGAAATACAGGATGAATTGGAAAAAATCATAACAAGTATTTCTTATATTTTTAAAAGTGAACCTGATGAAAAAATTCAATCTCATGTAGATAACATACAGCCTTTAATTGCATGGGTAAAAGATGAACTGCATAATTATTGGAATCACCTTAAAACTGACAATAAATTTAAAAACACAGTTAATGAATGTATAAAGGAATTAATTTATAATGTGGTTAAATCAAGCTATGGTGTTATTGGCGCTATTATAAAAAAAGTATTGAATAATATGACAGATGAATCATTGAATAATTTTATCCAGTTAAAGGTTGGCAATGAATTAAATTGGATACGCATCAATGGATGTATAATTGGAGCAATTTTTGGTTTTATTGTTTTTCTTTTTATAAATCAGGTTTATTTACCTTTAATTACAAAAATGTTTCATTTATAATATTTTTAATAAAAATATACAGTAGGTATTAACGTGACAATATAGTCCTTAACAGTTTGTTATTGATAATATTGTCATTATTTTTCTAATAGAAAGGAGACATTGAATATGTCAGTAGTTGTAGGTATTGATTTAGGTACTACTAATTCAGTTATTTCTTATGTAAAGAGGGGAAAAGTAAAAACTATACTTTTAGATGGAAAAAATACTTTTCCTTCCGTAGTATCAATCAGTAATGGCAAAATTATTACAGGATATCCAGCAAAGGCTAAGCTTATAATGGATCCTTCAAATACCATAAGTTCAACAAAAAGGGATATGGGAAAGGACACTACCTACATTATAGGAAAGCAAAAAATGACTTCACAGGATATAGCCTGTGAAATATTAAAGGCCATTAAGGAGAAAGCAGAATTTACACTAGGTGAAAAAATCACCGATGCAGTAATAACTACACCGGCATATTTTACATCGGAACAGAGAAAAGCAACAAAAAATGCAGCCAGGAAAGCTGGATTCAATGTACTTAGGTTGATGGCAGAACCATCTGCTGCTGCAGTGAGTTATGGGATAAATCAAAATAAAGACCAAATTATAATGGTATACGATTTAGGGGGAGGAACCTTTGATGTCTCCATAATGAAGGTAAAGGGAAATAGATTTGAAGCCATTGCCCTTGATGGAGATTCAAGGCTTGGAGGAGATGATTTTGATGAGAGAATATGTAGTGTTGTATATAAAAGAATAAAGGAAGATACTAAAATTGATATTGAAATGGGAAAAGAAAGAGAATATGCAGCCGCTAGACAGAAAATTAAAGAGGCTGCTGAAAATGCCAAAATTGAACTGTCTTCGAAGGAGAATACCTCAATTATTATTCCTAATATTTTAAAGGATTATCATCTGGATTTTGAATTATCAAAGGATGAATATTATGATTTGATAAAACCTCTCATTGATAAAACCATACAGAAGGTGAAAAGTGTATTAAAAGATGCCAATATGACCTCAGAAGATATTGACAGATTGATTTTAGTGGGGGGAGCCACTAAGACTCCAATAATTAGAGAAATATTAAAAAAAGAAGTAAGAGACCCATTTACTGCACCTAATGTAGATGAAGTAGTATCAAATGGAGCTGCCATATTAGCAGTAAGTCTTTCAAATTCTATAGCCAGTGAAGAAAGCAGTGCTATTACAGATATATTTAAGGAAGATCTTATGTTGGATGAAAAAGTTAATTTCAGTTATGGAGTAGCTTTGTTAAATAACGAAAATGTACTGGAATTTTGTCCGGTTGTTTATAAAAATACACTATTACCATGTAGGGCAGGCTTGATTGCCTATACTGTGGATGAATACCAAGAAGTTGTTACATTCAGAGTTTTTAGGGGAGAACATAAAGAACTGGAAAAAGATGAGGAGGTAGGACAGTTGAAAATTTCTATTACCAAACCTGAAAAAGAAGAAGTAGCTGTAGGAGCCATTTTTGAGATGGATGATGATAATATAATCCATTTTACAGGGGTAGAATTAATGGAAAATAGTTATACAATGCCTATTATCCGTAAGGCTTTTGAAAATGATGGACAATTGGATTTGAATTTAGTAGAAGAGTTAATTAGAAGTGAAAAGATTAAGTCTAAAAAAATTGATATAAAGACAAAATGATAATTTTTTAGGAGGGGAATAGAAATGGCAGGCTTAGAAATAAAGTATAGTAAATATAAATTAGGTATAGATCTGGGTACTTCAACTTCAGTAGTTTCAGTGTATGAAAATGGTAGAACTAGAGTGTTTAAAATAAATGGAAAAGAGTACATGCCATCGGTGGTATCATTTATTGATAAGAATACAAAACTTGTAGGAGAAGAAGCTAAAGGCAGGGCTATGCTTGATCCTATGAATACTGTTAGTTCAATTAAAAGACATATGGGGGAGGAAGGATATGAACTGTCTATTTTTGAAAAAACCTATAGTCCGGAACAAATAGCTTCTGAAATTCTTTCAAAACTTGTAGATGCAGCCTATGAGCAGAAAGACTTTGAATCAGAAGGAAGTTTATATGATGTGGTAATATGTGTGCCGGCCAATTTTACAGACAATGCAAAATTAGCTACTAGAAAGGCAGCGGAAATGGCAGGCTTAAATGTGTTGGCTCTTTTGGAAGAACCTGTGGCTGCAGCCATTATGTATGGATTTGATTCCAATAAAGATCAGAATGTTTTAGTATATGATTTAGGAGGGGGAACTTTTGATGTTTGTATACTAAAGATACAGACTAAAAAAAATAATTTAGATAGAGATAAGTATGAGATTTTATCCAAAGAAGGTATATCAAAGCTGGGGGGAGATGATTTTGACAGAAGTATTATGGAAATTATAAATGAGGATTTTAAACTGAAAAATAAGGGTATCGACCTATTGGATATGGAAAGAGATCAAGGCATCAGCAAGAAAAAAATGAAAGCTGCACAGCAAAAATTAAAAGAAATTGCTGAAAATGTAAAAATTGAATTGAGTTTTAACAATAGCGCCAATGTACTTTTACCTAATATAATTCAGACAGGAGAAGGGGAGCTGTTGCATTTGGATATGGAAATTACCAGAGATACTTTTGAACAGGCTATTTCTCCTCTAATTGATAAGACTGATGAAAGTGTAAAATTAGCCCTTGATAATGCAAAACTTTCTATGGAGGATATTGACAAGGTGATCTTAGTAGGGGGTTCCTCTTTAGTTCCTTTAGTTAAAAGTAGAATTAAAGAAGTTTTTAAAGTAGAACCTTATAGTGATTTTAATCCTATTACTATAGTAGCAGAAGGGGCGGCAATATTTGCAGCTTCTATGGGAACTCCTCGTGAAGGAGATGTTTTTAATATTGTAACTCATAATCTAGGTATTATGACAGAAGGTATGGAATTTTCTAATATAATAGAAAAGGGCACAGAAATACCCAAAAAGGCTTCTGTAATTAGAGAAAAGGAATATAAAACCCAAAAGGATGCACAGACAGAAGTTACTATATACGTATATCAATCATCAGAAGATATAGCTTTTGTAAATGAAAAAGATGATGAAGGCAGGGACAAAGCAACATTTATAGGAGAGTTCAAATTAAGTAATATTCCTCCTGCACCAAAAGGAGCCGAAAAAATAACTGTTAAGTTTGAAGTAAATGAGGAAAATATTGTAAAGGTAACTGCTGCTGCACTAGGTACAGGATCTCAGGAAGAAATAACGTTAAATGTAATTAAGGAATAGAAATGCTTAACATACAGTGAAATAGATATAGTAATAGTTGGAGGTGAGATGAATTGGAGGATATAAATCAGGATGTTATAAAATTTAAGCATCAGTTTCAATATGATTTGAAACAATTTAATATATTAAAAGAACAATATTATGACTGGATCCAAAGGTGGGAGAAATTCTCGAAAAATATGGAAAAGTATATAGGGGAAATTTCCGGTATTATAAACGAATTCAATATTCAATACAACAATTTAGAAAAAATACTTGTGAAAGAAAATATCAAAAATTTATATAAGGACAAGAGCAAGGGTATTTATATGGTGCCAAGGATGTTAAATAACGTATTAGAGGTTAATGGAAAAATGTTTCATGGTAGTTCATTACTGGATATACCTGATTTAATAGAGTTTTGTGAAGTACAGGAAAAAGATTTATTACAAATTCAAGCCGTTGCAAATGAAAACTATAATAATATGTGTACCGTAAGAGGTAATAGAGATAAACTAAGTGAGGATTATTTTAAGTTTATAAATATGTATTTACTAAATATTATAGACGGTATAAAGGCAGGAATTGACTATACTGATTTAAATGGAGAGGTTAACAAAATTATTGAACTTATAAAAACCGTCTATGAAAAATTACTTGAAAAAATGGAAGAGTTGTTAAAGTCTCTGGATATAACTAGAATCAAAGTAGAAAAATTTGAAATGTATAATTATACAACTCATAAAGTGTTTGATGTTCAGGAAACTGACAATAGTGATTTTCATGGAAGGATTTATGAGGTTGCCAGGTACGGATATATTTACAAAGATATGATATATACGGAAGAGTATAGGCATATAGTAAGGCCTGCAGAAGTAATAGTGTATAAGTACATGGCTCAGGATCATTGATGTGAATATAGATTTCATATTTAGGAGGGAGGTAATAACATGCCTTATGACAGTCAAAATAGACCAGTCATTGGAATTGATCTGGGAACAACTTTTAGTTCTATTTCATTCTGGACAGGGCAGGGGGTTCAGACATATTCTCCAAGAGGAAGTAATGTTTTTCAATCAGTAGTTTATTTTGATGAAAGAAGCAAGGAATTCATTTATGATACTGTGGCTTTTGACAGCGGAATTTTTGAACCTTCAAATGTTTGTATTGGTGTAAAAAGGTTAATGGATAATAAAGATATAAAAATAAAATTCGGGGATAGACAATTTTCACCTATAGATGTTTCTGCTATGATACTCAAATATATATATAAAAGTGTACAGGATATGTTTCCAGAAGGAGTGTACAATGCCTCTGGAGTTGTAGTTACTGTGCCTTATTATTTTAAAGCCAATCAGCTGGAAAATACTTCACAGGCAGCTAAAAAAGCAGGATTGAATCTTGTAGGTATAATTCAGGAACCCATAGCTGCTGCACTGGCCTATGGATGTCTTCACAGCAGAGATAATATTAAAAGAGAAGAAACAATACTTGTTTTTGATTTAGGGGGAGGAACTTTTGACCTTACAATCTTTAGATTGAAAGAGGACAATGAAAATTTGATTTTTGAAGTACTTGGAATTGGAGGAGATGATAGGCTGGGAGGTATGGACTTTGATAGAGCCCTTTTAAAACATATTATAGAAGTTGAAGGTATTGATTTTCAATCTGAAACTAATGAAAGATTGAGAAAGAGAGGAAAACAGGCACTTATGGCAGAAGCTATAAAAACCAAGGAGACATTGAGCTTTACAGATAATGCATATATGGCAGTTCTCAATGTTATACCAGGAGTAAATGTGGATAGAAATTTTAGCAGAGATGAATTTGAAGAAGTTATAGAAAGTTACTATGAAAAGATAAAAAATATAATTAAAAATACATTAAATAAGGCTAATACAACACCAGAGGATATAGATAAGGTTATCAAGGTTGGTGGCTCCAGTAAAATTCCCATGTTTGACAATCTGTTAAATGATATAGTTGGAAAAGGTAAGGTTTATTCAGACATTGATCCCAGTTTATGTGTTTCTCAAGGGGCGGCCATATATGCGGCATATCTTACTGGAAATTTAAATACCAGAAAGAAAATAGCAATTATTCCTGTGACTGCACATGCCCTGGGGGTTGAAGATGCCAAAGGGAAATTTGTAGTGTTGATTCATGAAAATAGAAGAACTCCTGCAAAAAAAACTCTTACTTTTTATACAGATCAGGATAATTGTACAGAAGTAGATATACAAGTTTATCAGGGAAACCATAAAATTGCAAAAGAAAATGCCCATATAGGTACAGTACACGTTTCAGGCCTTATTCCATCACCTAAGCGTACTCTTGAGATAAATATAACCTTTGAAGTTAAGGAAGATCAAATTGTTATTGTAATTGTAGAGCAAAAGGAAAGTAAAATAAAAAAAACCGAGATCTTAAAGTTATATTAAAATTGTAAAATCATGAATGAAGGGGATGTAAGTTTTGTATTATGACTGTCAGCATCATCCAGTTGTAGGTATTGATTTTGGAACCACATACAGCTCTGTGTCAAAATGGGATGGAAAAAAGGCAGAAATATATGGTGCAATGGGGGAATATACAGTACCTTCTGCAGTTTATTTCAAACAGGGAAAATTTGATGTGGGTAATGGGGCTTTGGCAAAAGGAGTATTTCATCCTGAAAATTATATTTTAAGTATTAAAAGAATGATAGCGCATGGACAAAAAACTGTATTTTTGGATAATAAGGAATTTACAACAACAGATATATGTTCTGCCATATTGAAATATATTTATAATAATATCAAGACTACTGTACCAGAAGGTAAGTTTAGATGTCAGGGAGCAGTGATCGCAGTACCTTGTTATTTTAAGGATAAGCAATGTAATATCATAGAGGAAGCGGCAAAATTAGCAGATATTGAACTTGTTGGAACAATTAAAGAGCCTGTAGCAGCGGCCCTAGCTTATGGAATGCACATACCTGTAAATAAAAAAAGGGAAGAAAATATACTTGTGTTTGATTTTGGGGGAGGAAGTCTTGATATAACTGTTCTTAAGATTATAGAGACAAAAGATGAAATTCAGTTCAATATATTAGCTTCAGAAGGGTATAGCAATTTAGGGGGACTGGATTTTGATGAGGAACTTTATGATTATATACTTAAAAAAGAACACCTTGATTTTAGTAATTATGACCATAAAACCGCTAATCTGTGTAGAAGAAATTTGATGGAGCAGATAGTTAGAGCAAAGGAGATACTTTCTTATGATAGTGAAGTGGCATATATAAAGCTCTATAATATACCTCCAGGAAACTTTTTAGATACAACCCTTACATTGAAGGAACTAAATAGATGTATTGAACACTATATATTATCCATAAAAAATATGCTTGAATATACTATTGACTTATCAAAAATCTCCAAAAAGGATATCCATAAAATAATTAAGGCAGGGGGTTCCAGCAAAATTAAAATAATAGATAATATTCTAGAAGGTACCCTGGGAAAAATAGAAACTTATGAATATATAGACTACAAGGAAGTTGTATCAAATGGAGCAGCCATTTATGCGGCTTATAAAACAAATATACTGACATTAAATAGGAAAATTTCTATTTCCATGGATAATATGAAAAAATCTCTTTATTTTATGTGGCTGGTAGATTGTTCAGGATCTATGAATATTGATAATAGGTTAACCTATGTGAAAGAAGGAATGAAGCTTGTAATACCAGAAATAGAAGAAAAATGCAGGTTGGATAATATTATTGTGAATTTTGGTATTATAAAATTTTCTGATACTGCTGTGTGGAGCGTAAAAATAGGAGAAAAAATAAATGATAGTATTTATGAGGATATAAAACCAGAGGGTATAACATCTCTGGGTAGTGCCATAGAGATGGTTTCCAGTGGATTAAATCAGTTAAAGATAAATGACAAAACTTTACTACCTGTAATATTTCTCATAACTGATGGAATGCCCACGGATCATTATGACGAAGCAGTGGAACAATTACCAGGTAATTTTATGGCGAAAAATGCTTATAAGGATGTTATTGCCCTTGGTGAGGATGTTTGTGAAGAGTATATGTGTAAATTTATTGATGATATATCAAGAGTACCTAAAAGGGTACTACAAAAAGAACATATAATTGAGAGTATATGTTCTCGAGCCATAAATGATGTAGAATGTGTGAAGGATAAATTTATAAAAGAATATAATAAAAATATAGAATCTCCGGGCAAATTTCCAGAGAAGAAAATAAAAGGAGGACTTTTACTTAAAGCATCTGAAAATAAATAATAGGGCTTCAAGGGAGGAATTTTAATGACAGGTCTGGCCAATTTTATAAAGGGTATATTCAGCAGTGATGTTAGTAGTGCAATTTTTTTTATAGAAGTTATAATGTTTTTAGTTGATATATTTCTTTACAGAATAGTTTATAGGGGGCTAAAGAGTATAGATGAAGGCATCTGTAAAAAATCCTTTTATGGGGTGGAAGATCTAATAGAAGGATATAGCAATATGGTGAATAAATCCGATTATATCAATACCCGATCTTATATAGAAGCTTACTTTTCAAATTATAGATATTTATCAAATAACAAGATATTCAATAAATTGAACATTCCTGTAATAAATATTATAAGTGTAATTAATATGACCATATCTGTATTTATTCTCTGGGGGTTTTAGGAACATTTACAGGGCTTACCATATCTTTAAATTCTCTTAGAACAGGAGAATTTACTGTAGACAATATAAGCCCTATATTGTCAGGCATGGGAGTAGCTTTTTATGCCAGCATAGTAGGTATTGCATTTTCGTTAATACTCACATTTATTACCAGAGTATTTGATGCAGAACAATTATTGATGAATATTATGGTCAAGCTTCAGGACTATATGGATAATAAACTGCGTAAAAATAATTTTAGGAAGTCCTTTCAAAGAATAGAAACAGCCATTGAAAAATTGTCTGCATCAAATAATGAAACTATAAATGAATTCGGCAAAATCTCCAGGGAAATTATGAATAAATCTTTAGATACTATGGAGAAAACTCATGAATTTGTGAAAAAGTTTTCTGACTTTCCAAAGGAATTCCAAAAATCTATTGAATATATGACAAGTTTTAATAAAAGATTAGAAGAATCTGTAGAAGGATTTGATTTGATTTTTAAAGGCTTTAGTAGACTTACAGGTACTTTTAATAAAAGTATAAATAATTTGGATAAAAAATTTGATATTTTAGAGGGTTGTGTTAGAGATATTAATAAAGGTCAAAAAAAGGTGGAAAAAAGTTATGTGGATATATACGAGAAATTAGATAATTTGACTGATAATTTTTATTCTTCTCTTGATAATTTAGAAAGTAACCAGAAAAAACTTTTAGAAGAAGTGAAGGATTTTTATAATAGTGTGAAAGTAAAATATATAGATGAATTTAAAATTTATATGGTTGCATATAATGAACAAAAAAGTGAAATGTTTGCCCAGATATATAAAGATATGAAAGAATATCAGAGTAATCATGAAGCCATTTTAAATACTATAGTTGATAAGATGGAATATTTCAATAAAGATTATAAAAAGTAGTACCATATATTGGTTAAAACGAGATAAAAACTTGGATATGAGAGGATTTGATAGAATGTTTGGCAGGTATAGTAGAATAATAAGAACATCAAAGGATGATGGCAATATATGGCGCATATTTACGGATCTTTTAAGTACCATATTGTTATTTATATTATTATTTTTTATCTATACTAATGCTGTAAAACATGCCCAATTAAATTTGAAACAGGAACAATTGAAAAATCTCAGGCTGCAAGTGGAAAAAATAATAGGAGTAAGGCAAAGTATCATTGAGGATATAAGAAAATCTTTTCAAAGTGCGGGATTGGATATTAATATAGATAAGAATACAGGAGATATTGTGTTTAGCAGTGATGTGCTTTTTGAATTCAATAAATCAGATATAAGACCGGAGTTTAAATCCAGTCTTGACAAATTTATACCTCAGTATGTTAATGTGCTTACTTCCCCTAAGTATATAAGTTCAGTTTCAGAAATAGTCATTGAAGGACATACTGATGATGTAGGAGACTATGATTACAATATGGACCTATCACAGAAAAGAGCAAATAGTATAGTAAACTATATATTAAATAATAATTTTAAAAATTTAGACAGCTACAGCAAGGAGATCTTAAAAAATATTATTACTGCAAATGGAAAATCTAAAAGTCAGCTTATTAAAAATTCTGATGGAAGCGTGAATCAGGAAAAATCAAGAAGAGTAATATTCAAGTTTAGATTAAAAGACGAAGAATCGATTAGACAAATAGACAGTATTCTTTCAAAATAATTTTTAGTCGCTTCACAGGTAAGAGGTGAACCTTAAATGAAAAAAGATGTGGAAATAGTATTGAAAAATTTAATTGAGGAATATGGTAAGGAGCTTTGTAATGACAAAATAAGACTAAAGGGACTATTGATGGATTTATGCAGCCAATATGAAAGAGAAGTTAGAATTTTGATTAAAGTTTTAGATACATATATTATGTCTAAAATTTTGAATGGCACTAAAAAGGAAATAGATGAATATGATTATAACCAATTAGTAAATGAGCTCCATAATAATTTTGATTTCACAAAGGAAGATGCTCTATGGGCTATAGACACCTGGTTAAAATCCATAGATTTTAAGTACCAACAAACTGCAAAAAATAATGGTGTATTGAAATTACAAAAAAATAAGAGGGTTAAGTCAAAAATAACTATAAAAATAAAGTATGTTTTTATCTGTTTTATTATTGGAACAGCTGTTTGGTATGCAGGAATTTTTTTTACTCCTACTCAGGTTAAGAATGTACATTTATCAATAAATATAGGAGATTATATTGAATTTGGAAAATATAATGGCAGTCCTATATTATGGAGAGTAATAAATAAAGATGTAAATGGATATATGATTTTTTCAGAAAAAATAATCTGTTTTAAAGCTTTTGATGCCAGTGGGGATAAAACGGATGGCAGAGGGGATGATGACAGGATAGGTTTTGGAAGTAATTATTGGGAGAAATCCAATTTAAGGCAGTGGCTTAATTCCCATGATAGAGAAGTGAAATACAGCAGTCAATTACCAGATAGGGATCATGTATCTTATAATTCTTATGATAAGCAACCAGGATTTCTGTATAATTTTACATATGAAGAGAGGAATAGTATAAGGGAAGTAACCCATAGGTGCATACTGGCCCACATAGATAAGGAGATAATGGAGGGAGGTAGAGAATTATATAAATACAATACAAAAATTACAGATTGTATAAAAAATTATGATTCCAGCTATTATAAGAACGTTACAGATAAAGTTTTTTTACTTTCAACAAAAGAAGTGAAAAATTTTGTTTATGATAGAACATGGCAATATAAAAAAAGTTCCATAGAAGATAACAGTATTTCCTGGTACTGGTTACGCACTCCTTCTGCAGATTATTCTGATATTGTACGGGCCGTAGGAGAAGATGGTATATATGGTGATAATGCAAATGATGGTACGGGTGGAGTGGCACCTGTCCTATATTTAAAAAGTGAAGTAACTCCAATTAATGGTGAGGGAACTAAAGATAGTCCCTATAGGATTATGGAGTAATCTCTAAATATTTAGTTTATGTTTTTAATGGCGATCCTGTCATTATTTTTGTATTGAGTTGTGCCATTTCTTAAAGTACAATTTTTGTATATAATTAGATATTTTTTAATAATTGGAGGCTTTTGGTGAAGATAAAGAAATTATTAACATTTTTAATCACATGTACTATGCTTACAGCACCTATTACATTCAGTGCTAAGGCTGCTTCTTCTATTTCACGGCGAGAAGCACAGGAAAGGGCTTATGAAATGGCCTACGTTACCTGGAAATATGATAAGAGGTTAAATGGCAATGTTACGGATTATATAGAATTACCGGGATATTTAAAGGACAAGACTACTTCAAATGATTTAGGGGTAGTGTAGAACTATCTCTTTATCTATTTGATGTGGATAAAATGTTGATACAAGATTCCTATTAATATTGTAAATAATATAAAATTCACATTTTTATTTAACATTATTACTATAATTGTTAAGTATAATTATTTAGAGAAGAGTTAGGTAATATGATATTAGATTTATTTAATTTATCCGAACGCTTAGAATTAGCTAATACTCCCATCTTCTTTAAAGTGGGAGAATAAGTACTGCTATGCCTCTGGATAAGTTCTTCTAAGGTTTAGATGGAGATAAGCATTTCTCTATAGCAAACTCCACCTGAACCTAAGAATCACTTGATTAGGTGGGATTTTACTTATGATGAAGATATTAAATAAGATATTCCTTTTGACTATGCTCGTTATTATTATAGTATCAGCTAAAATAGTGTTAGCTGCAGATAATACTAATTCAATAGGAAGAGATGAATCACAAGTGGAAAATATTAATAATTTCAACAGAATAACACTTCACGATGCTTGGGTATCTTGGGAAAATAATGAGAAATTTCCTGTTGCATTTTTTGGAGATAGTACATTTGATGGCAATCAAACATCAGGATGGATTAAAAATGAAATAGGACAAGATCATCAGCCACCTAATGCCTTTACGACATATTTACAAGATTTAATTAGAAAATATACAGGTTCTACTGTGGCCAGAATATATAATGCTGGATTTTCTGGACAAACTGCTGACTGGGGATATTCAAATATCAGTGATATTTTTTCAGGAACTTATTCAGATGTGAAAATGATTGGTATAGGTTTTGGCATCAATGATAGGCTTAATAAAACTTCAACTAAAGATTATAAGGAGCAGTTCAAGAAAAACATAGAAAATATTATAATATGGTGTCTTAAAAATAATATACAACCATTTTTAATTACTACTCAGGCTACAGTGGAACCTGGAAGTATTGATAACTTAAATTATCCATATCGTACAAGTGAAAATATAAACTCTATAGCAAATACAGTAAAAAAAGAGTTATCTAAAAAGTATAATATTGAATTAATAGATATGAATTATTATACTTCAAAACTTCTGGCAAATAATGAAAGCGATACTTTGAAAGATATAATTAGTACCGATCATCTCCATTTTGTTGATAAGGGCCATAAATTTGAATCTGAAGTATTGTTTGCATACTTTAATCCAAGAGTAATTATATTAGATGGCAAGAAACAAATGAAATTAGATTTTACTTCACAGTACATAAAAAGTAACATATCAAGTGATAAGGTGTCATTGGAGGACAATCAGATTAATCTTTGGTATACAAATTATTTATTTAATAATTTCATTTATTGTGATAAAGAAGATATGTCTGATGTTTTACTTCAAGATTTTATAATTTTAAACTTGTCGAATAATTTGAATTTATATAGTATACAGATTCAGATACCTGAAAATCCAGGGTACAGTTTACCTTCATCAGATATTCAAAAGCCATATGTTACATTCAATGATAAAAATTATATTTTAAATGATACTTTTATAGATAGCTATTTCTCTCTGGCAAATATGTATAAATTATTTTTAGTTGATAAATTAAAATTTGGTCTGAATGAAATAAAATTATACTCTGGACAATTTAATAGAATAGCAGCAGTTGGTTTTTACATCTCACAAGATTTTAAAAATTATACTTCTAAAATATCTATATCTCAAAATAATAGTACTGTTACAAAACAGTTTTTAGCTCCATATAAATTACAAAATTATTTTGAACATAAAGTATTATTTAAGCTTAAATTAGACACTAATATATCTGATTCAACAGATGTATTTATCCCTATTGTAGATAGAATAAATTCAGGATTACTTTTAGGTATTAAAGATAATACAATAAAGTTATTTTCATACGATAGAAATAGCTCGTCTCTGGATAATATTGAAAATTTAAATCAATTATTATGTTGTGATATTGGATCAAGTTCAAAGGAATTAGTGAAATCTTCAGGATTATATGTTGAAATCAATACCACCTATATTAAAATATATACAGATTTGAAATCATCACCTGTATTAGATTATGAGACTAATGGAAAGATTATTGGTTCGGGTATATTTGCCAATTTTATAAAAATACTTAATCAAAGTGATAATGAATATGCTATAGTTACTACTGATACATTATATAATCAGTAATAGAAAATTAAGATGTATTAAATAGTTTTATTAATGTATAAGCCTGTCATTGATAGAATAATAAAATATCATCATTGAGAGATTTATTGAGAAATGATGAATTTGTAGATTATATATCCTTATGATCAATTAATATTTACTGTGATGTACATAAAGATTTCTTCAAAAATGCAATTTCTTTTAATTGTTTAATCATATACAAACATTATATACTTTATTTCCATGCCAATCTAAAAATTTTTTTAATCCCATATAGGATACAGTAATTGTCGATGTGTTTATATTAGGATGAAAATTAATTGCATTCATATCGATTAAATCACTATCTATTAATACCACAATCTCTCTTTGAAAGTCATTTATTAATCCAAAAGGAGTAACAGAGCCTGGTTTCAGTTTAAGATACTTGTACAGGTTCTCTTCTGTATCAAATGACAGCCTTGTACTATGTATAGTCTGTGCCAATTTTTTTAAATCCGCCCGTTTGCAATCCATCAAAATTACAAGATAGTGGATATCACCTTTGCTGTTTTTTAAAAAAAGATTTTTACAATACTGTCCATGGAATCGTATATCTAATTTGTTGATGTCATCAACAGTATTCATTTCTACATGATTATATAGTTTATATTCAATTTTTAAATTATCCAATATATAAAATAATTTTTGTACATTGTCTGAAAACATTGATTGTAACACCTCTATGGTAATTATCATGATTTATTAAATTTTAAAACAATTGTTTATGGAAATCAAGATAAATCTTTTTCAAAAAGATGGAAGTATTAGCTGATTTCCGTGTTCGGATAAATGCATTCACAACATAAAAAATTGTTTTGGTGTATAAATTATTCATAATAAAGGAGTATTTATCACATACTTGATAATATTGATAAATTATAAATATGATTTAAAGAATAAATTTTAGGTCAAAATAATTTGGAGGATATATTATGACATATAAGTATAAAAATTTAAAAAAGGATTTAATCTTAATATTTATAATGGGTAGCATTTATATGATTTTAGAAGGCTTATGGCGTGGATGGACACATATATCTATGCTGATAGTGGGAGGTATAGCGGCTTTCTTTATTGGAAAATTAAATGAAAGCAATGCTTTTTCTAATCGTAAGATGTGGAAACAGTGTTTGATAGGCACCCTTATAATTTTAGTGTTGGAATTTGCAGCAGGGATTATTTTAAATATATGGCTTCAGCTTGAAATATGGGATTATTCTAATATTTGGGGAAATATTTTGGGACAGATATGTATTTTCTATGCTATAATATGGTTTTTATTAGTTCCATTTAACATATATGTTGATGATTATTTAAGGTATAAGTTTTTTGGAGAAAAAAAACCAGAAGGGCTTATAAAGAATTATAAAAACTTGTTTTTTTTAAAATAATAAAATCTGTAACTATTTATGAAGACGTCGTATATAATATATAGAAAGCAATTTAAACTTAATGAGAATATAAAGTATGTTTTATACTTGTGATAAACTTTTAGATAAAAGGCCCTGATTTAAATCGGGGCTTTTATTTGAACAAATACTGTGAGTTTTTACAAATTTAGTATTGACATAGTAAAGCATAATTAATATAATATTAATTACATAATGATTGTTATAAATATTTAAAAAATTAATTTAAGTTAATACAGTTACTCTTATCAAGAGTGGTGGAGGGATAGGTCCTGTGAAACCCGACAACCGACATTTTATGTATCGGTGTTAATTCCTACAGAGTATATTTAATACTCTGAGAGATAAGAAAAGTAGAAATTTTATTGAATTATTTTTGTTAATAGAGGCTATTTTTCTTATTGAAGAATAAGGCCTTTTTTATTTTGAGAACTCTAAATATAATCAAGTGATTCTAAGGTTCAGATGGAGTTTGCTTATAAGGATGACTCTCTCCATCTGAACCTTAGAAGAACTTATCCAGGCGCGTAGCAGTGCTTATCCCCTACTTTGATAGAAGATGGGCGTGTTAGCAATGGTAGCGATCGGATAAAATATTAAAAAATGGTTGACTAGGAAACTGGAGGCTATGTTTTTCTTACTGAAAAATATAGCCTTTTCTATTTTTAGAGTTTCTATATGTATTATATAGTTAATCTTTAACATATTTAATTTAAGAGTGTTAAATACATTAGAGCAGGAAAGAAGATATGTTAAGTTTCAGACGAGATACTTTAAAAATTTAGATATGATAAGTATTTTAGATAAGGAGATGGTATTAATGGGATATAATATTGCAGTTGCTTCAACAGATGGAGTCAACATTGATAAACATTTCGGAGCTTCAAATTCTTTTTTTATAATAAAAGTAAATGATGATGAAACCTATGAGAATTTAGGAGAAAGATTAGTTGAGAAGAATCAAAAGAGTAATGGAAATTGTAGTTCATATTTATCTAAACATTCTTGTGGTAACATTAATCCCAAGATTCAAAGAAAAATAGAAACTATTTCTGATTGCAGATGTTTATTATGTAGTAGATGCGGACCTGGTTCAGAAAAGCAATTAGGGAAAAATAACATTTCTGTATTTGGTATTAATATGAAACTTGATGAGACCTTAAAAACAATAATAAGATATTACAAGAGAAGTGATGAACATAAATCATTAAAAGGTGTAAAAAGGCAGAAAATGAATTCTTTTTAAGAAAGAAGGTATTAAATAGGGAGTGATTACATGGACAGAGTTTCTACAAAGTTAACTGAATTGGTGGGAAATACACCATTGTTACAGTTGACTGATTATAACAGAGAAAAAAAAATAAGGGGTAATTTAATTGCAAAACTAGAATATTTTAATCCTCTAAGTTCAGTTAAAGATCGTATTGCTCTAGCTATGATAGAAGATGCTGAAGAAAAGGGATTAATAAATAAAGATACTGTAATTATTGAACCTACAAGTGGTAATACAGGAATTGGCCTAGCGTTTGTAGCTGCTGCAAAAGGATATCATATTATCATAACCATGCCTGAAAGTATGAGTGATGAACGTAAAAAGCTATTGAAAGCATTAAATGTTGAACTAATACTAACACCCGCAAAAGATGGAATGAAGGGCGCAATAAGAAGGGCAGAAGAACTTTCTTTTCAAATTGAAAATTCATTTCAACCTCAGCAATTTTTTAATGAAGTGAATCCTAAAATACACAAAGAAACAACAGCAGTTGAAATTTGGAATGATTTAGAGGGAGAGATTGCAGCTTTTGTTGCTGGAATTGGGACAGGAGGGACAATTACAGGGGTTAGTGAAGGATTAAAAGAAAAAAATCCTAATATAAAGATAATTGCAGTAGAGCCATATGATTCGCCAGTTTTATCTGGAGGAGTACCTGGTCCCCACAAACTGCAAGGGATAGGGGCAAATTTTGTGCCAGAATTAGTTAAATTTGAAAATATTGATGAAATATACAAGGTTAGAAATGAAGAAGCAATTGAAACTGCACAAGATTTGGCTAGGACAGAAGGGTTATTAGTAGGTTTTTCGTCAGGTGCAGCAGCTTTTGCTGCCACACAAATTGCAAAACGTCTAGAATTTAAAGGAAAAAATGTGGTAGTTCTATTGCCTGATACAGGAGAGAGATATCTGTCTACAGATCTCTTTGATAGAATAGATAAAATACAATTTTAAATTATAAAATATTAGTCAGCCGGATGGCAGATTGGAGGAAAGATGAGCAAGTTTGTTGACAGACCACGATACTCATGTGCACTAGGAGGTGCACTGTCTACATTAAGAGCTATTTCTAGAGCAATACCCATTATACATGCAGCTTCAGGTTGTGGCTATAATTTACACAATGCAACTAATTCTGGTTCAGCTTATCTAGGAGGAGGTTATTGTGGAGCAACATCCCTGCCTAGCACAAATGTGACGGAAAGGGATATTGTTTTTGGTGGAGAAAAAAGATTGAAGGAACAAATAAAAAGTACATTAGAGATAATGGATGGAGATATATATGTTGTTGTAACAGGATGTATGGTAGAAATGATTGGTGATGATATAGAAGCAGTTGTTAAAGATTTTACTGGTACTGAAAAACCAGTTATAGCAGTTCCAACACCTAGCTTTAAAGGAAATTCCTATTATGGTTATGATTTTCTTTTACAGGGCTTGGTGAAACAATATGTTGAACCAAAGGAGAAAAAAACTGAAAAACAAGTAAATATATTGGGTATTGTGCCTGGACAAGATATATTTTGGAAAGGTAATTTGAAAGAAATGAAACGTATTCTTGGTCTTATAGGTATAAAAGCTAATACATTATTTGGGGAAGGTGAAGATATTGAAGATATTAAAAATTCAGCTAATGCAAGCTTAAATATTGTACTTTCAAAAGTATTTGGAAAGGAAACAGCAGAAGAGTATAAAGAAGCTCATAATATACCATATATAACAGCTCAAGTTCCTATTGGATATATTCAAACAGAAAAATTCATAAGAAAAGTAGGAAGGTATTTTGATATACCAGAAAGCACAATAGACAAAGCACTGGAGAAGGAAAGAAATATTTATTACGATTATTTTGAAAGATTTTTAGATATTTATACTGATGCAGATTTGCAAAGATATGCTCTTGTAGTTGGAGATTCCAATTATGCACCTTCTTTATCACGTTTTGTATCGGATGAATTGGGATGGCTGCCAGAGCTTGCTGTGATTACTGATATATTAAATGAAAAAGATAAAGTAGAAGAACAATTTAAAGGATTTGAATCGGGATTGAAGACAACAGTTAAATTTGATACTGATACAAGTTCTATTAAAAGATATTTACGAGAAGTATGGGAGCCTAACAAAAATCAAAGGTATTACGAGGCTATGGTACCTCTTGTGGTTATAGGAAGTATATTTGAAAAGGAATTGGCAGCCAGTATAAATGTACCTTTAGTTACAGTTTCATTTCCCATTACAAACAGAATTGTTCTTAATAGATCCTATGTTGGATTTAATGGAGGATTAACTCTTACTGAAGACATACTGAGCTCATTGATTACAGGTAGATAAGGAGGGTAATATATGAAAATGGAATTAAGTACAACTGCACCAGCACGTGAAGAAAGATTGAAAGCTGGTATTGCTTTTGGAGGAACATGTGCCAATTTAAAAGATTGCTTGAATAAAGCATGTTTAAATAATGCAAATCGCAGCTTTTCTCAAACTTATGGATGCCAACATGGGTTAAGTCTTGGGATTTTAAATACATTAAGAAATGCTGTTGTTGTAATGCATTCTCCACTAGGATGTGGAGCCTCTACTAATAGTTCTGTAGGACAAGGTTCTAGTTTTAAGCGTTTAAGAGATCCTAAAGCTGAAGGAACAATATGGCTGAGTACTAATCTGGATGAATCAGATGTAATAAGTGGAGGAGAAAAAAAGCTGAGAGATACAATTATATATGCTGATAAGGAATTCAGACCAGAAGTGATTATTGCAGTGAGTGGATGTGTTCCGGCATTAATTGGAGATGATATAGATGGAATAATCTCTGATCTGCAATCAGAAGTTGCCGCTGCTTTAATACCTGTTACTTGTGAAGGATTTAAAACAAAAGTAATGGCTACGGCATATGATGCAGCTTATAATGGTATAATGAAAAAACTTTTAAAAGACATAGTCAGGGAAGAAAATTCAGTTCAAGATGATTTTGAAGAAATAAAAAGAAAATATTTACTTACCAGACATGTTAATATTTTTAATGTTGGCTCTATGAGTAGAGCTGATGAACTTGAACTAGAAAGGTTGTTAAATGCCATAGGGTTAACTGTAACTTTTCTGCCTTGTTACTCTGCGCCAAAAGATTTTGCATATTCTTTGGAAAGTTCTCTAAATGTAAGCATCTGTGGAACACATGATGATTATTATATTAAATATGTAGAACAAGAATATGGAATTCCTTTTATAATCGATACAATTCCAATTGGAAGAAAGAATACGGCACGTTGGGTTTTAAAAATTGCAGAGTACTTTAATCTAGAAAAAGAAGCAGAAGGTTTTCTGAAAAAAGAAGATGAATTACTTAATGAAAGTCTTGAACCATATAGAAAGAATCTTAAAGGTAAAAGAGTGTATTTGGGGGGAGGGGCTATCAGAATAGTTGCTACTGCAGAAGTATTACAGGATTTGGGAATGGAGATTGTAGGATTTAAAGGACATCATATAGATAAATTCATAGAGCCAATCTTTGAGGCCCTGGAAAATATAGATGATGTTGTATTTAATGTAGCAACTCAACAACCTTTTGAACAGGTAAATATTGTGAATAAGCTAAAACCAGATGTAATTGTAATTCATAGTGGAGTTAATAATATTACTGCTAAACAAGGCTTACCTATATTGCCTCTGTTTGGACCCACCAATATTTATATGGGATATGCAGGTGTATTTGAAATTGCCTGTAGACTCAATAGAAAAATCAAAAACAATCAATTCAATAAAAATATTTCAAAAAATAGATCACTTCCTTATAGAAGAGAATGGTATGATAAGGATCCATTTACCTATATAAAAGAAGATTAAAAAAAATGAGAAATGGAGAGTATAAATAAAGTGAATTGAAAATAAAAAATAGTGTAAAAAGTAGGGGGTATTACAATAAAAATACCCCTTATATGTAACATATTTATATAGTAAAAAATTTTAATGTAATTAGGATTTTCTTTTCAATTGCTGTTTTTTATTTTTTAGTTTTGAATTTAAATCCAAACATTTTCTATAGGAATAGTAACAAAAACTCATTCCAAGAAGTTCTGCTGATATTAAAATTGATATTAATTGTATCATGGATATAGTATTATTATAAGCTAAATAATAGTAAAAAGATGGCATATAGGAAATAGCTCCTATTATTATAAATACTGATATAAATGCCAGTTTTACATCTTTTTGTTTTATGGCAAATATATATATGAAAACAAACATAGAAATTGTTCCAATAGCTCCCCCAATTATGGAAGATATAATTAATATAGTTATAGTTTCACTGTTTATGTTTACAGCGGTTACTTGAACCATACCTACAAATAATCCTATAAACATGGATATTGATAAATTAAATAAAAAATCTTTTAAATTTCCTTTCATGTTTAGCTCACCTCAGAATCCAAGAAATTTTTTGAAATCATTTAAATATTTTCGTGTAACATAAATCTCCTCATCTATATCCATGATTCTTAATATAAGCTTACTATTAAACCATGAAATAATACGATCTACTTTCACTATGTTTACAATAAAACATTTGCTCACTCTTATGAATTCCTTATTTTCCAACTTTTTTTCCAATTCGTAGAGTTTTTCCTTTACCTTATATTTTTTATCTTTTGTCTTACAAAATACATTGTTTCCTACAGATTCAAAATAATAAATGCTATCATAAGTGAGTACTTTAAGTTCATCTTCTTCACATTTTCCTGTTATTATATTTTTAATTTCTTCCTTACTGGCGGTGCTCTGATCTAAATAGTCCATTAAAAGGTTTAGGGTGCTCATATCAAAATATATGCCTATTTTCCCTGGTCCCAAATCAAATCCTTTTTCGATAATGCACACTCTGGCATCTTTACTAATTGTTATTTTTCGGTTAGTAAGAACTTCCTCTAATATTCTTTTTATGTTTTCTGAGCAAATTAAATCCATCTCCATATAAAACCCTCTTCTATTTTAAGCTTCTGGAAGTAATCCCGGGATTATAATAGACAATGCAATTCCCAAGACTATTAATATATTTATAACTATAACAGTAATAGTATTATGAGTTGTTAATTCTATAATAGCATTGATTAAGTAGATAGTCGTCCATATCTTTGTTATCAAAACATTAACTTCTATAAATAAGGGAGATTCTCCAAAGTCTTTTTTGTATCCACTTTTAGCTTTATACATAGTATAGGGTTTTTTTATTATAGTAGAAATAAATCCCATTAAACCCAATGTTATATAAGAAGTTAAGTATCTATACTCAACAATAAAGTCCATTTGAAAATAAAAATATAATATATTAGATGTGATAAAGTATACTAGTAACACACAAGACATAATTCCCATATTCTTATTTATTACATTTTTTATAAATAATATTACAATAGAGCCTAAACCTAAAATAAGTCCTAGTTTATTTGAGATGCTCCAGAGAAATATTAAAGGCACAAAGCCCAGTGTTACATTCAAACTTGCTTTTAAACTATTAACCATTACTTAGTACCTATTTTTTGAAGAACTTTTTTATGGCCCGCAATCATATGATCAACCATATTTCTCTGAACTTCTTTTCTGAATTTTTCTTTTCCCATAAAGTATCTCATAACTTTCACCTGCATTTTTTGCTTAAAGGATATTTTTTTTATCAGTCCATTTTTCTTATAGTACTTATAATCAGCTGTAAATATGGCTCCTAAGTGCCCTTCTATGGCATCGGAAAACAATTTTCTTGAAGCTACGCCTAAAAAAGTTTCGGATTTAAAATAATTTTTTTCACAATAGTTTACACTAATTTTAGCAAAAGTATATATTTGCTTATCTATAATATCATTGTTTTCACTTTCATCAGTGACAAATCCGATTAAATTTCTGTCTTCTCCAGTATATAACTCTAATATTTGTCTTAAATTTTGGTGCTCACTTAATTTTCCTGAAATAATATAGCCTATTTGTTTACCTTTTAAGAAAGGAATATGGGTGTAACAAAAACTTCTGTCATAATAGAGTTTAAAGCGTGAGGATAAAAATCTATCTTTTATAGTGCCGGCAAAAATAATTATATCTCCATTTTTAATAATATAATCTAAAAATTTTCGGTAACCATCCCTGTTATGGTAAACACATATATTTTCTTGGGCGCAGTTGCAGCAGCCTAAACAAGGACCTTTTATATCTATTTGATAAAGATTAAATACTTCTACTGAATTTTGTAAATAGCTTTTATATTTATTAATCATTTCATTAAGATTACTGTCTTTTTCTTGGGCGTCTGTTAAAATAATTATTTTTTTAGTAGTATGAATAAACTTATCTGTTTTTCCTGCATTATATTTAAATGTGCTTTCACTTAAGGTGTTAAATAACTTATTAGTAATTAAACCTTCATCAACGTAGATAAGTAAATTTTCAAAGAATAACTTAAGTTCCTGCCTTCTATTTTCTTTTGTTAAATCCTGCATTTCATGGGATAGATATTCTACATAGTTCATGCCCAGATCCTCACATATTGCCCTCATGTAATTATGTGCATGAATATCTGCATAATGAATAGAAGTAGAGAATACACTGGTATATTTTGCTGAAAAATAACCTGTTAAATTATTTTCAAATATTAATTCAATAAACCTTTTATAATGAGAAGGTACCAGGGCATAATATAGTGGAAAAGCCCATATGACAGCATCTGCTTCTCCAATTTTTTTACATAAAGTTTCTAATCCTTCCTTGGATTGCTCACATTTTTTTATATCTTTTATAGTGTGGATATACTCAAATTGATGATTTTCATAATTCTGTTCCAGATATTTCATTGATTGCATTGTAACGCTTTTTTGTGATTTTGGACTTCCATTTAAGACAATTATCTTCAAAAACAACACCTCCTGCTCTTTATCCGAACGCTACCATTGCTAACACCCCTGCTCCCTCAAAGTGGGTGATAAGCACTGCTACGCGTCTGGATAAGTTCTTCCCCTAAAGGATAACGTATTCTAAGTGCTAAAGACACTAAGAATACTGTTAATAAGGTCTAGATAGAGAAAAGCATTCCTCATGAGCAAACTCCACCTGAACCTAAGAATCACTTGATAATTTTATTTTATTGAATTACCCAAATTAAAACTATAGATTTCTTTTAACATGCAATATTTAATGGATAAGATGCATTAATGGATGAATTAGGATGCTCATTTGTAATAATAGGATAAATAAATTCGCATACAATTGTTCAATTTGAACATATACACTAAATTGACAATGTGATATTATGTATCTAAATTTATTATTAAATCAATAATAAATAACATAATTATTAACAAAAGTAGTAATTATGATGTGGTAATATTAATAATATTATATCTCTTAAGCCCCTAAATAGGTTTGGACGATTACATCTATATTTATTATAATGTAGAAAGTGATTGAAGGTAAACTATGAAAGGAAAAAGTTATACGAAAGAATTAAAAGAAGAGGTATTAAGAGAAGTGAAAGAAGTAGGAAATGTTTCACTGGTATCAAGAAGACATGGGATCTCAAAATCAACTATATTTACGTGGATAAAGAATTCTAAGGATGAGATTAAAGTTAAGCCTGGTAGAAAAGCTTTAGTTGAGGGAGAAAAAGAACTTGAAAATGAGTTAACAGAGGTAACAAAAGAGAATGATCAGCTAAAAAAATTGTTAGGAGAAAAAGATTTAGAAATAGCAATTCTTAGAGACTTAATAAAAAAATCAAACCCTCAATTAAAGAAAAAGTAGAAATAGCCAAAAAGTATATAGATCAAGGATATAATTCGGTATTTGTACTTAAAGTAGTTAAACTTGGAAGGTCAACATATTACTATAATTTAAGCGTAGAAGGCAGAGAAAAGGCTAGACCTAAGGGTGGAAAGCCAAAAGGATACAGCATAAACGGAGATGGTGAAAAAGTATGCGATGATCAGATTAAGGAATTTATTCTGGAGGCCATTGACGGGGATGCTATTAACTATGGATATAGAAAAATAACTTATCATTTAAGAAAATATTATAATCTTGTGATTAATCATAAGAAGGTTTATCGGCTCTGCAAGGAGCTTAGAATACTTAAAGACCAGAGAATAATTAAAGCTAAAATAAAGAGAAATATTGCAGTTAACAGAACTATAACAGGCTCAAATCAACTATGGGAAATGGATATAAAATATGGCTACATAGAAGGTGAAGATAAATTCTTCTACTTACTAAATTTAATTGATATCTTTGATAGGAGCATTATAGATTACCACATGGGTTTACACTGTGAGGCTAAAAATGCTACAGCACTACTTAGAAAGTGCTTAATAAAAAGAAACTTGTTTGAGGAAGGCTCTAAAAAGCCAGTAATAAGAACAGACAACGGACCTCAGTTTATAAGTCATAAATTTGATGAATGCTGTGAAGAACTTAAAATTGAACATGAGAGAATACCAGTGAAGACGCCAAATAAAAACGCACATGTAGAATCATTTCACAGAATACTTGAGGATGAGTGTTTAAAAATTAATGAATTTCAAAGCTATGTGAAAGCATACAAAATAGTAAATGAATTTATGGAATTCTACAATAATAGGAGATTACATTCAAGTTTAAGATTTATGGCTCCACATGAATTTTATAACCTTTATTTTGGAGAAAACCTAACAAATATTCAAATAAGGGCCTAAATTTAAGAGAAATGAAGAATTTATTAGATTCTGTCCAAAACGAAGGGGTTAATCCGATTTTGCGGATCGTAACGTAAAATGTGTACATAAAGAATTATAAAAAATTATGTAAAAGGAGGATAAACAAATGGCAAAAAGTAAATATGAAGTAATTTTATCCACCCTGCCTGAGGCAAAAAATAGAGTAGAGGTACTTTTTAGGCAGGCGGGTGATGGTTTTATCCAAATTGAATACGGCAGGGAACAACGGGCAGATATATTGGATTCTTTTAGAATGCTTGCTGTAGATGAATTGATAAAAGAGAAAAATATAAAGGGGCTTATTGAAACCCTTCCTGGTATCAGAACAAATATGATACATTTTGATCCTGTAGAAATTTCAGCGGAAAAAATAATCGATGAAATAAAAGATGCAGAGGATTCCATAACAAGTATAGAGGATATGGTAATTGATTCAAGGATTATACACCTGCCTATTGCATTTGAGGATAGTGAAACAAAAAAAGCAGTGGAAAAGTATGAAAAGGAGGTTAGACCTAAAGCTCCAAATGTAATTAATGGCTATAATCTTGAGTACATGGCTATGTGTAATGGGATTTCAGTGGATGAGATTAAGAAAACATTACTAAACACCTATTGGTATAACAGCGGTTGCGGATTCTGGCCTGGAGGTGGATTTTTCTGGCCCATGGATCCAAGGTGTGCCATTGTAGTTCCAAAGTATAACCCACCTAGAATTTGGACACCGGAAGGAGCAGTGGGAATTGGGGGACCATGTGTATTTACCTATACTACTCCTACTGGAGGAGGGTATCAACTCTTTGGAAGAACTATACCTACATTTCAGCTCAGCATGAAGCATCCTCAATTTAAGGAAAGTCCATTCTTATATAGGCCTTCGGGAGACAGAATTAAATTTTATGAAATTACAGAGAAAGAATTGTTGAACATATATGATCACGTCCACGATAAAACCGATTATAAATACGAAATTGAAGATGGTGAAATAATTGTTAAGGATTACCTTGAATTTTTAAAAAGAGACGATGTTGTAAAAGGCACTGAAGAATTTCAAAAGAAACAAGAAGAAGGTACAAAAAAAGCCCCTAGGCTTTAAATATTATAAAGTGAGGTGAGTAAAAATGATAAAAATACAAAATGGAGGAATAGAAGCTATTGTTGAGGATTGACCGGGAAGATTAGGCTATATGGGACTTGGAATGGCAGCGGCAGGTGCTATGGATAATTTGGCACTTCAACTAGGAAATTTAATTGTGGGAAATAAAATAGGTGAAGCAGGAATAGAAGTTGCAGGAGGGTACTTTCAAGCGCAGTTTGAAGAGGATATGGTTATAGCTGTTACCGGTACGGATATGAATCCTATTATAAATGATGAAAAAATTAAGTTATGGGAATCTTTTAAAGTAAATAAAGGTGATGTATTAAAATTTTCTCACTTTGGAGAATTTGGATTCAGATGTTATATATGTGTTGCCGGAGGAGTTGACGTTCCAGAATATTTAGGAAGCAAATCTACCTGTGTTTTTGGTTCTTATGGAGGCTTTGAAGGTAGACGGCTAGTCCCTGGGGACAAAATTAAAGTTGGAAAACCACTGGGTGAACTTAGCAGCCTGGAAGGACGAAAGCTAAAATCAGAAATAATACCAGAGTATTCAAGAACATGGGAATTAAGAGCTATTCCAGGAATGAATTCAGTCCCGGATTATGTAACAGAAGAAGGTATGAACTATTTATTCAGTAATGAATTTAAAATTTCCTATAGTTCGAATCGTTCTGCATATAGAATTTCAGAGATACCATCTTACTTTTTCTCAAGAGAGGATGGTGGAAAAGGTGGAAGTCATCCTTCAAATATTGTTGATCATGGATATAATATGCGGGGTGATATAAACATATGTGGAAATACTCCAATTATTTTAATTGCAGATGGTCCAACCCTTGGAGGATATATATGTGTTGCAAATATAATTAATGCAGATTTGTGGAAGATAGGACAGGGCACTCCATCTAGAGATTACATAAAATTAGTTTATTGTACTAGAGATGAAGCTGTGCAAGCAAGAATAGACAGAAATAAGATGCTTACAGAAGATTCACTATTATAAAATAAAAAAATAGATGTTTTTAGGAGGAATATATATGGAAAAGAAAGTATGTGCACATATGCCTGGACTTGTTGCCCGTGTAGTGGTTAATGAAGGAGATAAGGTTACAAAAAATCAGGAAGTTGCCGTGTTAAATTGCATGAAAGTAGAAATACCTGTATGTGCCAATGATGATGGTGTAGTAAAAAGTATTCTGGCAAAAGAGTGGGATGAAATGGAAATAGGAACTCCTATGGTCATATTGGAGGTTTAATGGGGGGAGATTTATGTTTAAGAAACTTCTTATAGCAAATAGAGGAGAAATTGTAAATAGAATAATAAATACTTGCGAAAAAATGGGTATAAAAACTGTAGTTATATATTCCGAAGCGGATAAAAATGCCACGTATATAAAGAGGGCAGATGAAGCTTATAATATTGGACCGGCTAATCCAATGAAAAGTTATCTAAATATTGATGAAATAGTTAAAGTGATGAAAATATCAAATGCAGATGCAGTTCATCCCGGGTATGGTTTTCTGTCTGAGAACAGTTCCTTTGCAAATGTTATTTCAGAACTTGGTGCAAGCTGGATTGGACCATCTCCTAAAATACTTGAAGAAATAGAATCCAAATGTTATTGCAGAGAAATTGCCAATGATGTGGGGGTACCTGTAGTTCCAGGTTCTGATAAGCTTGTAAGTAGCGTTGATGAAATATTAGATATAGCAAATTCCATAGGGTATCCTATTCTTTTAAAATTGGATAAGGGCGGCGGAGGAAAGGGAATAGAAATTGCTGAAAATGGTAATGACATAAAAAATATATTTGAACGTCTTTGTCGAGTTGGAACTCTTGCCTTTGCATCTTCTGACTGTTATGTAGAAAAAGCTATAAAAAATCCAAGGCATATTGAAATACAATTTATCATGGACCAATTTGGAAAGTGTGTGTGTCTAGGTGAAAGAGAATGTTCTATTCAAAGAAGATATCAAAAAATTATTGAAGAATCTCCTTCGCCTGTTGTGACACAAGAAGATAGAGAAAGACTATATGATTATACTAAAAAATTAGCATCTAAAATGCAATACAAAGGCGCAGGTACAATGGAATTTATAAGGGATGAAAGTGGAAAGTTCTATTTTATTGAGGTAAATGCAAGGCTTCAAGTAGAACATCCTGTAAGCGAATTTGTAACAGGGGTGGATATAGTAGAAAATCAAATCAGGATTGCCTGTGGAGAAAGGATTGATTTTACCCAAGATGATATAAAGCTTAATGGTCATTCTATTGAATGTAGAGTATATGCAGAAGATCCCGTAAAATTTATACCTTCTCCAGGAACAATTCAGGACATAAGTTTTCCAACTATTGATTCTAAGTATTTAAGAATTGAGCATGCACTTGAAAAAGGAAGTGTAGTTCCACCTTATTATGATCCAATGCTGGCTAAGGTAATTTCATGGGGACAAAATAGAGATGAGGCTATTAAAATATTGATACAAGCTTTAAATGATTTTAAAATTAAAGGTATTAAAACAAATATATCTATAAATTTAAATATATTAAAAAATCAGAAGTATATTTCAGGTGATTTTGATACTTCATTCATATTTAGTATGAATGCGGTTAAATCTACGGTGGAGGTGTGATTATGAAAATAGATATAAATGTTGACATGGGAGAAAGTTTTGGTAGATACACATTAGGCAATGATGAGGAAGTCATGAAGTATATAACCTCTGCTAATATAGCTGCGGGATTTCATGCAGGAGATTCTTTAGTAATGGAAAAGACAATACAATTTGCTAAAAAATATAATGTTGCAATTGGTGCACATGTGGGGCTTAACGACAAACAGGGCTTTGGCAGAAGAGAAATTAATTTAACTTCAGAAGAATTGAGGGCAGATGTCATCTACCAACTTGGAGCTTTAGATGGTTTTCTAAAAGTAAATAATTTAAAGATGCAGCATATTAAGCCTCATGGAATATTGTATCGTATGGTTTCTGAATATGAGATATATGTGGATTGTTTTTTAGATACAGTTAAAGAATATAATCCAGAGCTTTATGTTGTACTTCCCGAAAATACCATTGCCTTTGAGAGGGGAAAGCAAAAAGAACTTAAAATGGTTTCGGAAATGCTGGTCGATTTAGATTATGATGATTCTGGCAATTGGGTACTTGAGAGAACCAAAAAAGCTCGCTCTCCTAAAGAAGTTGCAGAGAGGGCACTTATGGTAGCTAAAGATAAGAAAATTGAAACCGTAACTGGCAAGCTTATAAAGGCTGATGCAATCACAGTATGTGTCCACGGAGATTCTCCCAATGCTGTTGAAGTAGTAAAGGAAATTAAAGAAGTGTTGATATCAAATGGCGTAGAATTAAGTAGTATATCAAATATATATGTTTAAAGGAGGAAGTATATGAAGGCAAAAATTCCTATAGAAATTGTAGTTGCTGTACTTGCTGCTCTTTCCTGTTTAGTTTCATTGCCTGGACTAGGATTTCCAGTATGGGCACTGTTTATAGGATGGGCCTGGTATTTTGCTTTAGGTGCAACTCCTTCTACTATGAAGAGTATATATCCTTCAATGTTACCTGGGGCTTTGCTGGCAGTACTTTGCATATTCCTTATTAATGACTTTGGAAAGATTATGCCATCAATGCCGGCAATGATGATAGCAGTACTTATAACTGTTTTTCTACTTATGATTTGTTTAAGGATTCCCTATACTAATTGTTCTTTATCTGCATTTAATGCCTATTCCACAACCTTTGCAGTGTTCTATGGAGGATTTTTCCCAAAGATGGGAGTACAGAGTTATGATATTTTGATGGCTTTAGTATGGGCATTAATTGGTAATGCATTAGGACCTATTTTTGGATATTTAAGTATAGTTTTTACTATGCCAGCTAAAGATAAACAATGATTAAATTAATTTTTAATTCAACCCGGTGATTTATAGATTTATAAATAAAATTACTGGGTTAAATTTTGCGTTATTTTCTTTAACTAAGTGATGGTAGTTCACAAAAGTAGTTTGAAGGAAAACCAAATCTTTTGTAGAATAATTTAATAAAGGAGAGTGGTGTATATGTTAAATCATTTAGAAGGTAAATTCAATACATTTGATGATACTGAATTATTTTATACTAAAGATATAGTAGATTCTGCCAGGGCAGTAGTTGTAATAGTACATGGACTTTGTGAACATTCAGGTAGATATGAGTATTTTACAGAACAGTTAAATCATTTTAAATATACAGTTTATAGATTCGATAATAGAGGACATGGAAAATCTGGAGGAGAAAGAGGCTATGTGGAAGATTTTCAGTATTTTTTCAAGGATACGGATAGAGTGGTGAATATGGCTCTGGAAGAAAATAAAGGTTTACCTGTATTTATGTTTGGCCACAGTATGGGAGGATTTATTACCGTAGGCTATGGAATAAAATATAGAGATAAATTAAAAGGTCAAATACTGTCAGGAGCTGCAGTTTTAGAACCTCCAGCTTTTAAAAGTTTAAAAGAAAATAATTATTTTGAAAAAAATCCAAGAGAGAAATCTCCTAATCTTTTAGTTAAATTTATGTGTAGAGATACAGCAGTGATTGAAGATTATAATAATGATCCTCTTGTACTAAGAGAAATCAATATAAAACTTTTGGGAGAATCATTTATAAAAGGTTCTAAATGGATTGGTGAGAATATCAAAGGTTACGAGTATCCATGTCTTATACTTAATGGAGAAAAGGATAAAATAGTTAAAAAAGAGGAAGCTAAATGGTTGTTTGACAACATAAGTTCAAGAGATAAATCCATAGAAATATATCCTGAATGTTATCATGAAATATTAAGTGAAAAAGATGAAAAAGAAAGTATTATAGAAGATATACATCAATGGATTGAAGAAAGAATTTAGAGAAATTTTTAGATATATTTGAAAGAATAATTTTTCATAAATTACAGCTTAAATGTATTTTGATTAAGCTGAATTTTTTATATAGTGTATTGGAATATTGATATTTAGTATAATATACTTATCCGAGCACTGGAATTAACAATATTCCTATCTTTTTCAAAGTGACAGATAAGCACTGATATGCGCTTGGATAAGTTCTTCTAAGGTTCAGATGTAAAAAAGCATTTCTCTATAGCAAACTCCACCTGAACCTAAGAATCACTTGATAATCTAATTTAATCAATATGAGAGGAAGGTATATTATGGCGGATATAAAATATGAAATAAAGGAAACTATAGGGATCATTTCAGAATCACCAAAGGGATGGAAAAAAGAATTAAACCTAATGAGCTGGAATAATAATGCACCTAAATTTGATATTAGAGATTGGTCACCTGAACATACAAAAATGGGTAAAGGTATTACTTTAACCAATGAGGAATTAAAAAAACTAAGGGATATATTAAATGAAATGAAATTATAGAAAATGTGAAGTTATTCAAAAATTTTGGAGGAATATTATGAATAAATTATAGCAAATATTGGATTATAATCGTTGTTTTGTAGAGAATAAAAGGTATAATAAATATGTTACCTCTAACACCCGGATAAAAAATTGGTGATTTTGTCATGTATGGATACTAGATTAACAGAACTTCTTCAAAAGGCTCTGAATCTTAAGAATGGAGATGTAAACTTATTAAGAATTGAACCCTTATAAAATAGGAATTCTATTAATAAACGAGACAGTAAAACTTTATATGTCACAAATTTTTCTTTAACATCAATATTTTTCCTTTTTAATTTTGGACAGAAATAATCTATTATATTTTATAATGCATTTTAAAAATTTATCGTAATATCATTAACATAAAATCAAAAACCTGATAGACCCTTTAATATTTGTTTAGTTCTTGTAACTTTGCCTTGTCCATATATTATGCTGCTTTGCATATTTTCATTATATTTTCTGGTCTTTTTCTGTTCTTTTATAAGTGCCTTCACTTCAACATTTATGGCTCTTTTAGATTCTTTTAACTGTTCCTTTAAAATTATATTATTCATACTAAAGCTCCTTTCTATATTTGTTTTCTCAAAATTAATTATAAAAAGTCTTTAGTATGAATAAAAGGCCTTTCAGCTAGGTAATTGCTGGCGGCCTTTCCTTTTTTTCTGCCTAATAATATTTTACTGTGACGGACATTATTTTGATGAAGAGTTCAATTTACACAACTTAAACGACCTCTATGACTTTAAAATATAATTTTAAAGATCTTTATTTATAAAAATATTACAACTTAACTTGTACATAAAATACATAAACAACATGATTAAAATGGGTGCGATATATTTTAACATAGAAACGACTTCAGATGGAATAGTAATGTTCAAGAGCATACCGATTTTATAAATGGTAAAAGCTAAAGCTGTAGGCATGACAAACGCAACTATTATTAATTGACGCGCTGATTCTGAGCCATATTTAAAAATAAGAGGTATGTTTATGCTTCCACAAATAGCTGAAATGATTACTCCAATTATTCCCGAAAATATTAAATCACTAATATTATCCGTATTTGAGATACTAAATTTTTGGGTAATGATTCCACCCACAATACCAAAGCAGATACCAGATAGAATTCCCAACAAACAAAAAATCATTAGCATGCAAAATTTACTACGCACAACTTCTTTTTTAGTAATGGGCATAACCATAGCATATCTCGTCCATTTTGAGTTATCATCAAAAGCAAATGTTGTAACTACCATCATACTGTATATAACAATATTGGCAACAACATAAGAGGGCAAGCCAGCGAGTGGAATAATTGCAACGGTTAAAACAATTGTTAGTAACAACATGGACTTTGCTCCGTGCATGATGTTATAAATATCTTTCAAGATTAAGCTTCTCATTTTTTCGCCCCCTTTATGAAAAGAAGCAAAATATCATCAATAGAGGCGTTATCTATCACCGATTTTTTATATTTCTCTTGCGCCTTTTTTTTATTGGAAACTAGAACCTCCCATTCGTAGTCTTTTTTTCGATAAGCAAGGATTTCAGATTTATCGATTTTTTCAAATGTAGAAGTATCGCAACGGATAATGCCATAATTATAAATTAGTTCATCTTTGGGTTTAGTAAAAACAAGTCTTCCTTGATGAATAAAAGCAATATAATCAGCAATCTTTTCTAAATCACTGGTAATGTGAGAAGAAATGAGAATAGAATGATTTTCATTCTGAACAAAATCTAAAAACACATCAAGCATGTCATCCCGCATAATTGGATCAAGACCACTGGTTGCTTCATCTAAAATAAGGAACTTAGGATGATGGGAAAGGGCAGCCGCAATACAAAGTTTTACTTTCATGCCTTTGGAAAAAGTCTTAATTTCTTTGTTAAGTGGCAAATTGAATTTTCTTATATATTTATTAAACACTCTTCTATCCCATTTAATATAAGCAGCTCGAGAAATATTCTCTATTTTTGCAGGTGTCAGTGTTTCATAAAAATTGATATCATCAAAAACAACACCTATGTCCTCTTTGAGATGTTTGGGATCATCGGATAATTTCTTTCCCCAAAAGATCACCTCGCCATCATCTTTTTTTACTAAGTCTAAAATTGCATTTATTGTAGTGCTTTTACCAGCTCCATTTTCACCAATTAGACCCATTATCGTTCCTTTGAAAATGTCAAATGAAACATGGTCAAGTTTAAAACCCGGATACTGTTTAGTTAAGTTTCTAACTTGTAAAATACTATCCATAGTGCCTATTCCTCTCCTTGATAAAACATTGTTAAAAGTTCAATAAGTTTTTCGAGTTTGATGCCGTTGGTACGGCCGATATCAGCAGCTTCCTGTAGATGTTCTTCAGCTATTCGTTGCTGTTCCTCTTGAACAAAATCCTTATTTTGAGCTGATATAAAGCTACCGCGTCCAACTGTTGTCTCAATAAACCCGTCACGCTGTAAATCCTCATATGCCTTTTGTACAGTTATCACACTCACGTGGAGTGATTTTGCAAGAGCCCTCATAGATGGAATTTGGTCTCCTGTTTTTAATTCACCACTCATCACCATAGCTTTCATTTGTGAGGTAATCTGTTCATAGATGGGCTTACTTGTATTGCTGCTTATTATAATATTCAAAGTGACCCTCCTATCATTTATAGTGTACTTATTCAATAAGTACACTATACTACACACAAATTCTTTTGTCAATATAGTTTAATATTAAATAATTGAATAGTAGATAGGTATATTAATAAGATTTATAACATAATAAGAGGTAGTGTGTTGGAAGTGAATAATATTCCAGTTCAGAAATAATTTTAATTCCTATTGCGTTTTAAATGTTAATTATTTTGTTTTAATTTTTTCTTCAGTATTTATAGTTATTTCACATCAAATTGCAGTTGTAATTCATTTCTAAACAATATTACCACATATATCCATTGAAAACATTCTACTTATCTTTTTATAGTTTCAATAATTCCAATAGACTTCAAAGTATCTTTAAGAGCACATATATAAATTTCTCTGTATATAATTCCATCTGTGCATTTATAATATCCCCATATCCCACAAATGGCTCCTGTAATTCTTCATCAATGTTCTAGCAAATCGTTCGTCTTTTCAGTGATGACATTAAATAAGAAGATAGTGAGCTAACCCAAATAGTAATACTGTGACTTCCACTTTGAATAATTATTGCAACAACAACTCGGATTTAAATGCTATTACAGCATTTCCTGAAATTTTAACTTCTACAGGTTTATTATTTTCTATAACTACTTCCACCTCAATAGTACCTGAACGTTTTATAGCTTCGCCTTGTTTAGCTTTAAATTTAAGTAAAGAATTATTATGATTGATCAATTTATGGTGAACCAAATATGCACCCAAAGGACCGTTTGCATTACCAGTTACAGGATCTTCATTAATACCTATAGCAGGAGCAAACATTCTACCGTGAACCAAAACATCACTATCCTGAGAATCAACTGTAAAAACGTAATATCCATTACATTTAATAATATGGCTCAATTTAGAAAGGGTATCATAATTAGGCTTCATTTCATTTAAGGTTGCAATGTTTTTTATACCAATCATAACCTTAGAATGGCCTGTCGAAACAATCTGAATTGGATAACTTTCTAATAAGTCGTCATCACTTATATTTAGTGCTGATAAAAGCTTTTTTCTATTTATCCTTTCAATAATATCGCCAAATTCAATTTTCCCTTGCGTCATAGTAATTTTGTAATCTTTATTTTCTTTCACTATATCAACAGGCAGAATCCCTGCACCTGTCTTATGATAAACTCTTGAAGTGTTAAGCGTATTTTCAATAGCGCGGGCATAGTGCGCAGCAATAGTAGCATGTCCACAAATTGGCACTTCATTTGTTGGCGTGAAGAACCTTATATGAACATCATACTCATTACTATTTGAAGAAAAGATAAAAGCTGTTTCAGAATTATTAAGCTCCCTGGCTATTTTCTGCATTTCATCCGAAGTTAATCCATCAGCATTTGTTATAACTCCAGCTGGATTTCCAACAAATTTATCCTTAGTGAATGAGTCTATTTGATATAAGTTATATTTTCTTGTCATGCTTTTTCCTCCTACCGATTATGAATTTGTAGATTGCAATTCAGTTTCTTTATATACGGAAATTATACCATATTTTAACACCTGAGTATCGATATTTTTCTTTAAACTATCGCAGTATTCAATTTTCAATGATCCATTATTTACATACAATTAAGTAATAAATGTAAAGTACATTCTCTATTTCTTTATATTAAAGTATTAAATACAATTTTTTATTTACGCTACATATATAATGTGGTAATATATCTTATATACAAAATATAATTTATTAAAAAGCATTAAAAGGAGAATATAATATGGAGGTTATTCTTGATAATATCGATAAAGCAATCTTAAGAGAATTGCAGGAAGATGGTTCAATCTCAAATTTAGATTTATCAAAAAAAATTGGACTTTCACCATCAGCTTGCCTGGCAAGAACAAAAAATTTAGTAGAAACTGGTACTATCAAAAAATTCGCTACTATTATAGACGAGAAAAAATTGGGAATGGAAGTCCTTGCATTTGTTCTCGTCAATATAACACCTCTTAATAGACAAACAATACATTCATTTTTAGAGGATGTAAATAGATTTCCACAGATTCAAGAGTGTTACACACTTACGGGAAGCCACGATTATCTTCTTAAAATTATAGCAAAAGATATGGAGAGCTATAGAGACTTTATAATTGATTCATTAATGCAGAATACTACAATCAGCAGTGTTGAAACGAGTATGGTTATGGGGATAGAAAAAAGAACTGTCAACGTACCCATTGATTAAGTTTAGTGAGGTGAAAAACTTGAAAGAAAAAACTAGAGCATTAAAGGCCGCCTTCCCCTGTACTATCCCTGTATTAACTGGATTTACTTTCTTGGGTATTGCCTATGGCATCTTAATGAACAGTAAGGGTTATGGTGTTGGTTGGGCGGTTTTGATGAGCTTTATGGCATTTGCAGGATCAGCACAATATGTAGCAATTACTTTTCTTACATCAGTTTTTAATCCTATTTATGCATTGTTAATGACATTAATGGTAAATGCTCGTCATTTATTTTATGGAATATCAATGCTGGATAAATATGGAAATACTGGTAAATTAAAACCATATCTTATTTTTGGCTTGTGTGATGAAACATTTTCTATTGTCTGCTCGGCGGAGCCTCCAGAGGGTGTAAATCAAAACTGGTTTAATTTTTTTATTACATTCCTTGATCACAGCTATTGGGTATTAGGCACAGCTCTCGGCGGGATACTGGGTTCTATGGTTTCATTTAATACAAAGGGTCTTGATTTTGTTTTAACTGCTCTTTTTGTGGTAATATTTGTCGGACAATGGAAGACTCAGAAAAAGCATAAACCTGCAATAATCGGAGTTTTATGTTCTGTTATCTGTTTGATTGTTTTTGGACAAGATAATTTCATTATTCCTTCCATGATTGTTATATTGATAGTATTGACAGTATTTCGAAAAAAATATTTAGAGGAGAAAGAACTTGCAGAGGAGGACGTACAATGATTTTAGTACCTGTTCAAACTTTCATTATTATTTGCATGGTAACTGCTGGCACAATTATAACAAGGGTTTTGCCTTTTATTTTATTTCAAGATACTAAATCAAATAATTCATATATCGGTTACCTTGGCAAAGTTTTACCCTATTCTGCTATAGGTCTGTTGGTGGTATATTGTCTTAAAAGCGTTAATTTTAAAAATCCTACATATGGGATTCCGGAGGCAGTAGCTATCATTTGCATTACTGTGCTTCATTATTGGAAAGGTAATACACTTTTAAGTATTGGGGTAGGTACGGTTATCTACATGGTGCTTGTTCAAGCTGTTTTTATTTAAGAATTGATTAAAAAACTCTCTAAATTAAGACGTATTCTTCTTATTTTTAATGTATTGTTTTATTTTAAGAGGGATACATTTTACATGAGTATTTATAAACGAATGAAATATAGTGTAGATAATTAAATAGTAATTATAGTATTTTATGTACTGCTTTTATATAGATATTACACAGTGATTACTAAAAATATAGTTTGTAATATTATAGTCTATATAGTAAATTATATGTAGAAGATAATCGAACTGTAGGAGTGTGTATGTGTATGGAAGTGGTGAAGGTAAAAACAGAAGATAATAAAGAAAGATATTATGTTGCAGATGACAATGGGCTGCCTGTAGAATCAATATTAAAGTTTATTAAATTTAAGGATAATACTAATTATGCAAGAAATACGTTAAGGATGTATTGTCAACATTTAAAACTATATTTTGAGTATTTGGAGCAGAGAAGATTAGATTTTCAGAAGGTTACTATTGATGATTTATCATTATTTGTTAATTGGTTACAGAATCCATATAAGAGTTTAAAAGTGACACCTGTACATCAAGTAGAAATAGCAAGAAGTCCAAGAACAGTAAATATTATAGTTAATACAGTATTGATGTTCTATGATTATATTTTAAGGCATGAAGAGTATAGCAATAATATATCAGATAGACTTAAAAAGTTTGTATCTGCTCCAAGCAGAAATTTTAAAGGATTTTTGTATGGAATAGCTTATGATAAGAAAAAAGTAACCAGTAACATTCTTAAATTAAAAGTACCTAAGAATAAACCTAAGACACTTTCTAAGAATGAAATAGAAATACTTGTCAAAGCTTGCAATAATCTAAGAGATAAATTTTTATTGTCATTGCTATATGAAACAGGAATGAGAATAGGTGAAGTATTATCACTATGGGTTGAAGATATTGATATAAGTGGTATGGCTATTGATTTACAAGATAGAGGGCAACTTGAAAATAATGCAGAGATTAAAACTGTATCAAGTCCTCGTAGAATAGATATATCACAGAATTTAGCTGATATGTTTATGGAATATATAGCTGAATATCATACAGAAGAAGTAGAAACAAATCATATTTTCATAAAGATAAGTGGTAATAACAAATACAAAGCAATGGACTATGTAGATGTAGATAATCTATTTAGAAGTTTTAAAAAGAAAACAGGTATATATGTAACACCATATATGTTTAGACATAGTTCTCTAACAGTACTTAGAGTGGCAGGATGGAAGCCTGAATTGCTTAGAGTAAGAGCAGGACATAAAAATATTTATGCAACTATGAATACTTATATTCACCCCTCAGAAGAAGATATAACAAAAGAGTTTGAAAGAACTCAACCTAATTTGGATTTAGCTATATATGATGAGGGGGAAAAGTAAGTGGATAATTTACAACTGATAAAAGATAATCAACAAAATAAATATGATGAAATTATTGAATATTTAAAACAAGACGATGGATATTGGTTGGAAAATGATATATGGGATTTAACTAAGGAGTTTTTTATAGGAAAAGTTGTAAATGGATGTAGATACATTGACTTCTCTTATATTAAAAATGATGTTCTAAAAAATGAAATTAAGTATTTTTTCTATATAAATTTAAAGAAAAATTACTAACAAATAAAGGATTAATAAGACTAAATGCTCCATTAAAACATTTTTCTGAATTTTATAATGGAAAGTCTTTGTTAGAGTTAGATAGAGAAAAAACATTTCAAAAGTGGAAAATGTTTTTAATAAACAAAAATATTAAATTTGATATAAATGAAAAAAGTTATTTTTGGTTTTCAAATTATTTAACAGATTTTATCAAAGATTTTTATGACGACAGAGAAGAAACAGAAAAAGATATATGGTATTCAAAAAATATTAAAGGTGCTAAAATTCCTGCAAGTGGAGCTAAAGGCGGTATAGCATCACTAAACTTTAGCAATATTCCTGTTTATTATAATGAAACAGTTAAAAGGTATTTTAAAACATTTATAACTAAAAAATCATGGAGTCATTGCTATGAAACTTTAAAACATATAAACTATTTTTTTAGTATATTTTATTTCAATGGATATAGTGATGGATTTATAAAAAAACTATCAAGGCAAGACATAGAAAACTATTTATATTGGGTAAATAATGACTACAAAGATAAAAATAATCATTACAGAAGCAAGTTTGTTTCATATATAAGGACATTTTTAGAGTATATCCAAATGGCTCAATATGAAAAATCACCTGAAAAAGAAGTATCATTTTTAATATTTCAAGATGACATTCCTAAGAGAGATTCAATGACTACGCAGGTCAAAACTGCTAAATTTATTCCAGAACCTATTTTAAAACAATTAGACAATAATATTATGGATTTAGATAGACCACAATATATACCCATTTACATTCTACTTAGAGAAACGGGATGGCGAGGTACTGATATATTAAATCTTAAATATCATAATTGTTTAGAACAAATTTGGAACAGTAAAGAACAGAAATATAATTATTATCTTTGTGGTGAAATAACTAAAACGGATATAGCATTACTTAGAATTTCAATAAGAAATAAAGTTGCTGAAATGGTTCAAAAGGCTATCGATAAAGCTAAAAAATTGAGTACAGAAGAAAATAATCCAAAGAAATATTTGTTTAATACTTATGGAGGCAAGTTAAAAGGAAGCTCTTTACCAAAACATACTTTATTAAATACTATAAAAAGGCTTATTAATCAAAAAGATATTAGGGATGTTAATGGTAAGTTATATCATTTTAAAGTACATTCGCTACGTCATACAAGAGCAAAAGAATATGTTGAGCAAGGCATGGGAATTAGTATAATACAACAAATATTAGGACATCAGAGTCTTCAAATGACTGTTCATTATGCAACAGTTACAGAAAATACTCTCTACGAGAAATGGAAGAATACAGAGAATTTAAATTTGTTTAGGGTTAATATTGAAACTAATAAACTTGAGCATGTAAATTTAAATTCTGATGATGGAGAAAATTTAATCAGATATGAGTATGTTAAAAAGAACTTAGATGCTGTTAGGGTTCCTTTTGGAATATGTTTTAAACCAACTAAATCGCCATGTAGACAACAAATGAACCATTGTTTGAATTGCGGTAGTTTTTGTACTACTACTGAAAATATATCTGAATATGAAGAAGAAATACAGAAAGTAAAATCTCAGATAGAGATAAGTAATAGGTGTGGTAGGGAATTATGGGCAGAGAAAAATAAGCAGTATTTAGATGTTTTAGAAAGAACACTTGAAAAAATAAAAGAACAGAAGATTGTTCATAAAAACGGTAAGTCAAGGGAGGAAATATAATGGCAGATCATACTAAAGGACTTAAAGAATATGCAAAGCAAAAAACACAATTAACCTTAGAGAAAGTAGATAAGGCTATTAGAGAACTTTCCTTGAATGGTAGAAAGATTAATTTTAATAGTGTATCAGCTTTAAGTGGAGTATCTAAGACATTTATGTATAAGAATGAAGAGGTAAAAAGAAGGATTGAGGAACTTAGAGATAAACAAATTGAAAAAACTATAAAACAAAAACTCAAATATGATAAGACAGATAAATCAAAGGATATTATTATAATGGCAAAAGATAAAAAGATTAAAGAATTAGAATATGAAAATAAGAAATTAAAAAGGGAATTAGAAATATTAAGAGGTAAATTATATGAAAAAGTATGACTACATAAATTATATGTAGTCAATATATAAATAGCTATGACAAGGGGCTTATAATACCTTGTACACGAGATATATATTGGAGGTAATAAAATGAGGTATTGTATTCTTATGGGAAGCCCACGTAAAAATGGAAATACATTTAAATTATTAAAGCCGTTTACTGAAGAACTTGAACTCCATCAAATTCAGTATGATTTAATTTGGCTTTATGATAAACATATTGAACCTTGTATTGCTTGTCGGAACTGTCAAAAAGACTGGACAATTTTTGGATGTGGATATTCCGATGACATGCAGGAAATTTTTGATAAAGTATATGATTGTGATGTCATTATTTTAGCTACACCTATTTATTCATGGTACTGTACACCGCCTATGAAAGCACTGTTGGACCGTTTGGTGTATGGAATGAATAAGTATTATGGTGATGAAAAAGGTCCTTCTCTTTGGAAGGGTAAAAAGTTAGCTGTCATAACTACCTGCGGGTATAGACCAGAAAAAGGAGCTGATTTATTTGAAGAAGGCATCAAACGGTATTGTAAGCACTCTCAATTAAAATATGTTGGAATGCTTGTTGAAAGAGATTTTGGGTATAAATCTATCTTTATAACGGATGATAAAATTGAGCATTCCAAATCATTTGCTCGACAGCTAATAAGTAATAAAGTATAATCTGATATGCTTCTTGGATTATAATTTCCTTACCTTGTTTATTAACTAGAGTAAAAAATGCTTTAGTTTTATTTTTTAGTGTATATCTTAACTAGACATAGAATTGTTCATCCTTATTAAAGTAATACATAGTTTAATATTTAGTTATTTATAAAATGAGTGTATGTGTATTGGAAATTCTAATATAAGAACACAAATGTTTTTAACAGCCTATTGTAGAGTTATTTCTATCTTTAAAAGAAAAGCCTATATTTTACTAATAATTCTAGGAGATATAAAAATTCATGGTTTAATAATGGATCCCGAGACAGGAAAATTGGAAGTTATTGCTAATGAATATTAAAAAAGTGAGGGAATCTCTAATTAATTGGACATTTTTTCATGTAATATATTAAAAGGTTAACTGCTTAAAAATATTTCTCCAATAAATTTTTATTATACATAAATATAATAAATTTGAATATATAAATAATATCGAATATATATTATTAATTATAAGCTGGATTTATGGAGAATTAACTACTATAAATTAAGTATGAAGGTGGCAAACTAGCCAAATATCACGTGATCCTTAGATTCAGGTGGAGTTTGTTCATAATAAAAAATTAATTGGGGGAGATGAGGATTTTTATGCAGGATACCATGTTATTGAGTAAAATATCAAGAGGGTTAGATGAATGTTGCAAAAAAGAAAGAATTTCAAAAGTAAATAGTATGTCTGTTATTGTAAATAAACGCAGTTGTATTAATTCCAATAATCTGTTTGAATATCTTAAAAATTATAATGAAGATTTAATAGATATTTGTACAGAAATAAAAATTGAAATTGGAGATTTGCCAGATGAAACTGCTATTATTAGAAATATAGAAGGGGACTTAATTGAGGGATAGCTGAGTTTTTCTTAGATTCAATGTCTAATTGGTTTTTTGCAACATTAAAAGATTCCTATGACTGCTATCATGGGAATCTTTTTTCTTGTAAAATGGTTTTATTATCTCTGACTTTTTATTTGATGAAGGATATCTTATCAAATCTTGAAGTTGCATGAAAATAAATATCTGATAATTGTTTAAAATCTGGCCTTGTAACAGAATCTAATAAATATGCTGATTGTGTAGCTCCTATGATTCGACGTTTGTTTAATGCTCCAACTATTTCATCTGCAGTTCTTATACCTACTCCATGACCATAATATTTTCCATTTCCCAATACAATTACATTTTCACCTTGCCATTCCGGAGTTAAAGGATTCACTTCAGGATTTCTAAAGTATCTGCAATCTCCCGGCAGATAATCTTCTATATCACTAATAACATTTAAAGAAAAATTTTCATCTATATTTTGCCAATCCATTAAATATATCTTTTTAAAAGTAGAGTCAAAAATTTTTTCTTGAAAAGAGCTAAGACAGCCCTTGTAATATACTATGACTATTGCTGTAGCACATTCTGTACCATATTTGCTGCTGTTTTTATAGATGTCATTAATGGCAGTAGAGGACCTTACACCTTCCTTCAATAAAAAACCACCTTGTTTTGTTCTTTCCCAGTATTCCGGGTTGCACATGGACTTACGAAAAGTACGAAAACGAAATTGACTCATACTTAATTTTATGGATGCATCTACAATATTTTTTCTTAAATTTAGTTCAAATTTCAATTCTTCCAGAGAATTATAATAATAAGTTTGGCTGCTTGAAGAAAGTTCATTAAGAATGTATTTTTCTATGCTGTTATCTTTATATTGAGCTATTATTGAATTTATATCAAAATTACTATTTGAAATTTTAATCATTGTAATACTCCTATTCTAGCAATTTTTATCTGTTTTTCTAAGGAGTATTCACGCCATATATGCCATAAATATATATTTTTATGATGTATTCTAAATGAAAAATTTGCAAGCAGTATTTTATTATTATAATCTAACTTTTTAAATTCATTTAATAAGCTGTGCTCTTTTTTTGATGGGGAGCATAAAGCTTTTCCGGTATTAGGGCAAATGCTTTTACATAAATATTTACCTTCAAGAACTATTCTATAGGGTTTAGGATTCGTAGTCTGTTGAAAACTTTCACCAGTATATTCTAAAAATGCACTATTTTCTTTCATCCAATTTGAAAAGATTGTATATTTTCTTTCTTTGCTAATAGCTTTATCTATTTCCGGTATAAAGTTTAATAATCTGGATGCTATTTTAACATCTTCTATATTGGAGGATAATAAGTGTTCTCCAATAATATTTAAACTATTGGGATCTGCAGATTCAAAAAAACCCCATACTAAATCATGGATTAAAAATCCTTTTTTATATCTATCAAAAATCATATCTGCCATAATAGGTAGCAGAGTGGTATCTCTATAAACTTTTGTTAGAAGTATGGATGTAATATCTAAAACTTGATCATATTCATCATTTATACCATCATCATGAGACCCGGTTTCCAATATCCACTTTAAAACTGAATGAATTATTTGTATATAATCAAAAGATATTTGTTCTGATGCCAAATCATATTTTTTATCTGTTAGTATTTCTTTGATGATCAATAGTGCTACTTTATTTTTTTCTGTTAAACTGTTAAATAAGTTGTTTTGCTGAAGCATTTCTTTAAGAATAAATAAAATATTAAACCGTAAATGCTTATCGTTAATAAAATTTAGTGCTTTTTTTAAATTTTTTTTAGATAGCTGAAAGAAAAAGTTTTTTAAGTCATCTATTCCCTTGTCAATTCTAATTTTATCTAGAAAGCTTAAGGTATCTGGATCTAAATTATACATGGATATTCTATATCTCCTTAATATATCTATCCATACATATTTATTTCTATAGATACAATTTATACTATTATGTGATGAATTTTTTTAGAAATTATTTTTAATGATTATATATAATTAAAAAATTTTTGCTTTATTTATAATTTAGCAGTTTTATGAACATATTTTCATGTTCTTCTTCTTCTTTTATGATAATGGATATAACTTTATAAATTCTATTATTCATATCATTTATATTCTGTAGTAATCTACCCTGAATGTTTAAAAGAAGTGCTACGTTGTTTTTTTCGAATTTTACGGCAAATTCAATCAATTCTCTGGGAGTATTTACTTCAGGTACTTTGATATTTTTTTTAAATTCAAATAAAAGTCCTGAAATTTTATCGTAAAAGTAAAAATCGATAGAATCATCTAATTTATCCTTTAAACTAGATGATAGATTTTCATAATATTCAATGTGTTTCTGTTCTTGTTTTGCAATAGTTTTAGCAAGTATACTGATTTCCTGGGATTTGTTTTTAAAGGTTTCTTCTATTTTTAAGTATAGTTTTAATGACATATCTTCAATGTCAATAAGACTTTGAAGCAGATCAAATATTTTATAGGTCATATTAGCCAACTCCTGTTAAGTAATTTGGATGTTTAAATGAAGTTTTGCTCATAAGAGACGATTTTCTTTTAAAATTTTTTCTTTCTTATTGATTCATTTGTATACGCCTTGAATATGGAGATATTAACCCAAAACATTCTTTAGGGCACATTTATTGTAAATATAACACTTAATTCCAAGTATTTCAATCAATTATTTGGATTCTATTCTTTTTAACATTATATAAGTTAATATTAGGTGGGTATCATTAGAATTAAAGGAAAATTATGAGGAATATTTATGACTATTGCAGCAATTGGAGGAGTAATACTGTATATTAAAACCCCAGCTAAAACCAAGTTGGGGTTAGATTCTTTTATGGTCATTGTAGGCTTGATTGACATAGAAAAGGCATAGTGGATAAAATCTACTATTTTTTAAATAGAATTAATAGTATCTTATATTTCCTTAAGCAGTTTTTATTTAATTATATCCGTTCCGTTTGTCTATTGCCTCATCTTTAATTTCTGTTCTCATAGCATTAAGAGATTCTTTTCTTCTTTTATTTTTTTCTATGAGTGTTTTTTTCATTTTTTCATCATCTGTTTTTTCAATCATTTCTTCTGCATGCCCGATATTTTCAATATTATTATTAATATTATGTTGAATTCTATCTACATTATCTCTTCTATCATCTGGTTTGTTTTCCATAATTTTATATCTCCTTTTTTGATTTAATATCTATTAAAAATTAGTATCACCATAGTACAAAATTATTATTCAAATTTTAATGTAGACAAGATTCTAGGTTTTTTGTCTAATATTTAATATTGTTTTACTATGACCCATAGTCAGATTGCTTGACAGTATTACATAGGCACATTATAATATGAACAAATGCTTATATGTTTACTTATGAGGAGGATAATAATATGGCAGTGAGACCAGAAGAGGATGCTCTTTGCAGTTGTACCATAATACACCAAGACATATTAAATAAAGTTAAAGATAAAATGACAGATGATTATTATCTATGTAGAATTTCCGAACTCTTTAAGGCTCTCAATGACCCCACCCGACTCAAAATCGTAAATGCTCTAATTCTGTCTGAAATGTGTGTGTGTGACATTACTGCATTGCTGGATATGAATCAGCCCGTCATTTCTCATCATTTGAAGGTGCTGCGTCAAACTCAGCTCATTAAATATAGGCGCCAGGGCAAAATTGTCTATTATTCCCTGGATGACAAGCATATAGAGCCATTGTTCAGACAAGGCTTGGCACATGTATTGGAGAAATAACTGATACTATGAAGCATAGCAAACCCAAGGTTAGTACATATAAAAATGAAGCATACCCGATTGTGGAAAAGGAGCAACAGAAACCGAAGCTAATTCTTTCCGATGGTGATTTTCCAACAGGGCTTGATCCAACTATGAGTAAAAATAGCCGTTTTACGCTCTAATATGGTAAATGACAAGGAAGGATACTTTCACTTCTAAAGTAGAAGAGGAATTACCACTTGCCAGTAGGTAGTTCCATACTTACCATTTTTGACATCCCTTTCCTTTTCATATTAATTTCCCCTAAAATATATGTTATAATTATTTTAGTGAATGGAACAAATGTATTGTAAAGGATGTGGTATAAAAATGAACTTAAAAAAAACAAAGAATGTTATTTTCATTTTTTTTCTAAGTTTACTTACTCTGTGTTTATTTGACACTGGAATTGTTAAGGCTTCAACTCTTCCTGCAAAGTACAGTATGGATCTAGACTTTAATGCAAATACCAAAACTTTAACAGGAAGTGAAGAAGTTACTATTAAAAACAGCACTGGTACAAGCTTAAAGGATATAGTATTTCACCTTTATCCAGACTCCTATAATAAAAAGGAAACTATGCCTTCTCAAGTTGGTATCATCGGCACTAAGGACTTAACTGAAGCACAAAAAGGGGATATATATATAAATAAAGTCCTTGTAAATGAAAAAAATGTGAAGTTTACTCAAGATGATCAAATCCTTAAAATCAGCTTAGATGAGGCTTTTAAACGCAATGGAAATATAAAAATCTTCATTAGCTTTAAATTAAAATTACCTATGGGAACTTCAAGATTGGGCTATATGGATAATGATTATTCATTAACCAACTGGTATCCTATACTATCAATGTACGATAATAAAGAAAATAAATGGGATGAAAATACTTTCAATGTAGTAGGAGAATCCAATTACAGCGATATAGCAGATTATAATGTAAACTTAAAAGTTCCTAAAGATTATGTAGTGGCATCTACTGGAGAGGAAAATGAAAAATCTTCTGACGAGAATAGTAAAATAATGAACTTGAACGCTAATAATGTAAGAGATTTTGTTATTATAATGAGTCCTAATTACAAGGTTCTGTCCAAAGAAATAGATGGAATAAAAGTAAACATTTATTATTTAACTAAAGAAGATGATAACGATAATAGTACAGCTCAGGATGTCCTAGATTCGGCCGTAAGTGCAGTTCAATTTTTCAGCCAGCAATTTGGTAAATATCCCTACGATGAGTTAGATTTGATGGAAAGTCACTTATCTGGAGGAGCAATGGAATATCCTCAAATAATTCAAATGCCAATATACCCTGAAAAAATACTAAGTTCTAAAAGTAATGATCAATATATATCTGGTTTATATGAAAATTCATTTATATCACAAGCTGCAGTACATGAAGTAGGTCATCAGTGGTGGTATGTAACTGTAGGCAACAATGAATTTAAAGAACCCTTTTTAGATGAATCCTTAGCTACTTTTTCCACAGCCTATTATTTTGAAAAAACTGAAGGTGAATATTCCCAAAATGGTATATTGAATATGATACCTACATATAGTAATGAAAATATGGGGACACTTTCATCCCAATATAAATTTCCAAGTATAGGGTCAGGGGTAGACAAATTTGACGATGATAGTAATGGAGCTGGATATGTTCTGGTTATATATGGCAAAGGTCCTCTTTTAATTGAAGATTTAAGAAAAAGGGTGGGAGATACTGTATTCTTAGATATAATGCAAACTTACTTCAAAGAATATAAATTTAAAAATTCATCCATAGAAGGATTTTTAAGTGTCGTTGAAAAAAAAGCAGGTAAAAATGTAAGTGATACCATTAAAGCTTCTCTGAATTCCGATAATTACACTGCGGAAAACTTAAAGCTTACAGACGAACAAATAGAAAAACTGGCAAATGAACAATATAAAAATATGCTTAAAAATTTGGAAAAAAACAACGGATTAATCCTTGGTAGTCTTCAGCTTAGGGTACTAAATGGTGAGAAAGCCCTATTAGTAAAACCATCTAACTTAACTACAGATGAAAAAGAGTCTTTAGATGGTATTATAAAAACTATGACACTTAACAGCAATATATCAGTAAAAGAAGATAAAGATTTAACAGATAATGATATAAAAAATAATAATATAATACTTCTTGGAAACCCATGGAACAATAAAGTCTTTGATTCTATGAAAAATGATCTTCCAATACTTGTAACTAAACATACTATTTCTTGTAACAGCTTTTCTTTTAAAAGTGAGGACATAAATGGAGCTTTTACTATTAAAAATCCTAAAAATGATGATAAATTAATGTTAGTATTTTTTTGGACGAAAGATAATTCATTTTATACAGATTTGAATTTAGTTACAAATTCTCAATTTACAATATCTATAGAAAACAAACAATTTTTCAGCGGGAAATTTTAGAGATTATATGTCAGTATTTAAAAAAGAAGAAGACATAAAAAATTTTAATTTGACTTCAACTTAGAGTTCTAAGTTGAAGTTTTTTTATTTACGGTTGTAGTATTAAATAAGTCCTGGAGTAATTACGGCAATCTACAAAAATAATAGTTAAAAAGCTATGTTATTTTGATTCATAAATACTTGAAGCTATTGCCATAGTATATGGATTTAATTCAAAATGATTCTCAGTTTATAATTGCTACCCATTCTCCAATAGTAACGACCTATCCAGATTCAATAATCTATGAGTTGGATAATACTATAAAAAAAGTTAACTATGAGGATACCGAAAATTATCAAATTATAAAATTATTAATTAATAATCCTAAAAAATGTTAGATATACTTGTATAAATAATATAAATAATATGAATTATATGAAAAATTCTAGTGATTTTAATCCTTGTAGTATTTTTATATACTCTTCTTAGCTTAATGACCATGAACAAGAAATTTCCTGATTAAAATGTTTACTTATTTTAATAATTTTAATTATTGTATTTGGGATTTTAATTTATATAGATTAAATTCTTATAAATTAAAAAGTTGTTTCAAAATATTGTATAACATAATAAAGAAGATATAAGTCATATAGATAATTTATAGCTTATATTAAATACAATTATCAAGGGGGACCTAGATTATGTTTCATATAATTGATTTCGAAAAATGGGAAAGAAAAGAACATTTTAAATATTATACAGAAAAGCTTAAATGTGGTTATAGTATTACTGCAAAGATTGATGTTACTTTGTTTAAAAAGTCGTTAAAAAATAATAATCTAAAATTTTATCCTTCCTTCATTTATTGCGTTACTTATAACATTAACTTAATGCCAGAGTTTCGAATGAGTTGGAGAAAAAATAATACGCTAATTTTATATGATATTGTTCATCCTAATTATACAATTTTTCATGAAGATGATCATACCTTCTCAGATATTTGGTCAGAATATACAGATGACTTTTACAAATTCTATGATAATTATAAATGTGATATTCAAAAGTACTCAAATACTAAAGGCATGAAGACTAAGCCAAATCAGCCTGAAAATTTTTACTGCATATCTTGTGTTCCATGGCTTAGTTTTACAGGATATTCAACATACACTAGTGATTCTAATCCACCATTAATGCCCATTATAACATATGGAAAGTACAATAAAGAAAATGGAAAATGGGTAATGCCATTTTCTGTGACAATATCACATGCAGTGGCTGATGGATATCACGTAAGTAAGTTGATTAACAGCATTCAAACAACAATAGATAAATTTGATATGGTACTATAATTACGGCAACCTCCTTATTATCTAAGTTCTGTGAGATGAGTCCAATAATTTTTGTGCATAGAACTGATTTCCCTAAATATGACAATCTAATCAATTGACATAGATGAGTTCTTGAGTTTAAATATCAAGTTTTATCTATGTATTGATGAATACAGGCCTGTTCAACTAAATGATATTTATAGGTTCTCTTAAAACAGTAGTAGCGCTTGGGCCAAAGCCTATAAAATTATCTCTTGTAACAGAAGAATATTTAGGAACATCTTTCTTGCCAAAAGTCCATACAGCAGTTCTAGTACACTGAAGTTCTTCACCTACTGTCTCAAGATATTCAAAAAGCTTTTTTATCTTTTTCCCTAAAGGCTTACTTTTGTTGTTGGCATAGGAAAAATCAATAAAAGGATAGGTTGAAACTTGAGTTGCTCTTGATTCAAATGCATTAGTAAAATCATCTTTTAAATCATCCTTGGGAGGTAGCTAGAGATTTATCATACTTTACTTGTTATAGGGAGAAGGGATATAGGGTGTTACAAAATGGAGTGCGGACGTATATTCCAAGTTAACTCGTAATTATTTTTATTTATAAAAACAAGAGGTTTAAAAGATCTTGAAAAAGTATAGTTTTTATTCTAAACAGTACTTACGCAGAATGATTTAATCATAGAAAAATCAATAGCTTGAATATTAAACTAGTTATGTTTTTCATGCCTAATTGTACTAATACACTTAATTCAATTATTAAGTTAGCCAAAACAACTCTTCCTTTTTTAATAATTTAAAATTTAAGCTTAGAGTTATTATGTTAAATATATATACTTTTGTCTATTATTTTTAATATATTTTCAGTAACTTCAGATGTGTAAACAACATATTTTTCACAGTTTTCGTGATGTTCTGATTTTCCCCATTCAACATCTTCAGTAAGTGCACGACAGCAAGTGTATTTAAATTTCTCTTTGAACTTATCATGTATTTCTTTAGATGCTTCAAAAATTTGTATACTCATAGGAACACCTCTCATTTGTATATTTTTTATTATAGAATAGATCATATTCTATATGGTATCAATAAAATTATTAAAATAAAGCAATAGCACATGGCCGAAATAAAAATTTCTATCTTACTCACTTTTATTGGCCCTTATAATTTAATTTCTTTATTTTTAATTCTTTTAGCTAGGTCTTTAATTTTTCCTTCAATCTTATTTAACAGCACCCGTTGCTATTATCACTTGAACAATCACATGTAGGCTCAGTACCTAAAAGCCATCCCATTATAACTGCGTAGGCACATCCAACACCTGATTTTACCTCAATGGCATTAAAGGAACAGTTTTTTGCACATGCGCCGCATTCCATACAACTATCCTTATTGATAAGTTCAACCTTACCTTTATTTAGATTAAATACTTTATGTGGACAAACCTCAATACATCTTCCACAGCCAACACATTTATCTGAATCAACCTCAAGTGTACAGACATTTTTCAAATACTTATTTTTCATAGCACCCTCCTTAAATATGAATAAGGCTGTTTATCAAAAGTAACCCCACCCCAAGTCCTATTGAAACAGCAATTGCAGGAACTGCTATCTTCATCTCCTTTATTACACCTGAGAAAGATGTATAAGTAGAAGATCCTGTAAAGTTCATAGCATAATATGAGGCTATAGATGGTAAAATCAATAAATATGCAACAGTTTTTAATACACCATATTCCGGTATTGCAGACCAACCATTAAGTATATTTACAGTGACTGCCCAAATAAGTCCCATAATCCAGCCTTTTGCAGCAAAAGCCCTTACTGGAATCCATGGCAGTAATACAGGGGTTATAACACAGCCTACCAGCAATGCACCTATAAATGCATAAAAATCAATTACTCCAAAAGGATTAACGGCAAATAAATTTATAAGAAACATTACTCCAAAAACTAACATGGCAATTTTAAAAGTACTTACAAATTCAACTGGTGTCAGAACCACCCTGTCAATTATATTAAACCTCACTTCACGCATTTCTTCTGTGGCTTTCATTTCTGCTTCTAAAAACTTTTTTATATCTTCAGCTCTTACAGGACCATATACCACTTTAAAACCAGACTTCTTTGTAACCTCGTGAGCACTTATTCCAGGTGCCCCAAGCTGAGGGAGTACCAACGTTTTGTGTGATACAATTTGAGAAAGCCTTACTTTTGAAATTCTGCTCACAAGTTCCTTAGTTCCAAATGTTCCTTTACCTGCTGCACACCATACATTTATCCCTTTCGTATCCAACACCACTATCCATGCATTAAGTCCACCCAGCTCTTTTCTCAAAGTATCAAAGGTCAGTTTATAGTTTGCTGTTACCAGAACAGGAGCTGTGTCATCAGGTGTTCCTACTGCATAGAGTCCTGGATTGATTTTATAATTCATCCTGTTTATTCCGAAGCGTACTTTCCATGTACCCAATGTATCAGTAAATGCCAATTTAGTAGAAATACGTGGTATACAGCCTTGTGAGGTACTTATCTCTCCAATTATCCATTTCTGCTTTGTATCATATTTAGTAATGGGTTCACATGATTCCTTACTTCCATTTCCACAACAATATGAATTTTGAGTTGTCTCACACTTAGAAGAAATAGATCCATCGGTAGGTTTTTGCTTTATTCTTACTATTTTAACTTTTGTATTCTTCTCAAGCTTTTTTCCAGAATTACAGCAATTAATGTTATCCAATTTTCTAACCTCCCAAACCTCTAATTTCCTATAAAACTTATTTGCACTCAGAATCATTAGAGCATTTTTTTAGATTGTTATAGTAATTCCTACATATCAATCTCAGTATTTTCACTGATATCCTTCACAGACTTCTCCAATGCTCCAAATTTGAACAAGTTTAGAGAGTATTTTATCTTTGTTACATCTTATAATTTAATTTCTTTATTTTCAATTCTTTTAGCTAAGTCTTTAATTTTTTCTTCAATGGCTTTAGCTGTTTTTATAAACTCATCATTACTTTTCCCAGAAGGATCTTCCAAATCCCAATCCTCTGTATACTTTGAAGGTAAGAAAGGACATACTACATTACATCCCATTTTTACTACTATATCAATTTTGAGAAGATCCTTTAGCAATTTTGACTTCTGTGTTTTATTCATATCAATATTATATAAATCCTTTATAATTCTTACTGCATCTTGATTTATAGTTGGTCTTAATTCTGTCCCAGCAGAATAGGATTCAAATATATCATTTGCAAATAATTTTCCTAAAGCTTCTGCCATTTGTGATCTACAAGAATTGTGTACGCATATAAATGCTACCTTTGGTTTCATAATTGTATTCCTCCATATTTAACCTAATTTTGTAGGTATCTTAAAATATTTTTTTCTCCAATGTAGTGCTACATTTACAAGACCTATCATAACGGGCACTTCAACTAATGGACCTATAACAGCTGTAAAAGCTTCTTTTGATTCTATTCCAAATACTGCAACTGCAACTGCTATTGCAAGTTCAAAGTTATTACTTGCTGCGGTAAATGACAGTGTAGTTGTTTTTTTATAATCTATTCCAGATTTATAACTTATAAAGAATGAGACTGAGAACATTATTACAAAGTATATTAAAAGTGGAACAGCTATTCTTATAACATCAAAAGGAAGTTCAACTATATATTTTCCCTTATAAGTAAACATGATTATTATAGTAAATAGTAAAGCAATTAATGCCAGTGGACTTACCTTAGGTATGAATTTTTTTGTATACCACTCTGTTCCCATTTTAGGTTCTAGTAATAGTCTTGTAAATAAACCAGCCGCAAATGGTATCCCAAGATAAATTGCTACGGATTCTGCTACTTTAACTATAGAAATATCCACCCTGTAACCGGTAAGTCCAAACCATGTTGGTAAAACAGTTATAAATATATAACAATACATTGAATAAAATATAACTTGAAAAATTGAGTTGAAAGCTACAAGAGCAGCTGCATATTCTGTATCACCATCAGCTAAACTATTCCAAACGATAACCATAGCAATACATCTTGCAAGACCAATTAATATAAGTCCAGTCATAAATGCTGGATATGACTTTAAAAAAACAAATGCAAGTATAAACATTAAAATTGGTCCTATAATCCAGTTTTGTAAAAGTGATAACCCCAAAACTTTAGGATTCCTAAAAACCTTATGGAATTCTTTATAGTTTACTTTGGCAAGGGGTGGATACATCATTACAATAAGTCCAATGGCTATAGGTATGGATGTAGTACCTATAGATAGATTAGATAAACCTTTTGATATTCCTGGTATTCCCCACCCAAATAGAATTCCTATAAACATGGCAAGAAATATCCAAAGTGTCAAATAACGATCAAGTAACGATAATCTAGATGATTTACCTTTCATATATATTCCTCCTGTTTATAAATTTATTTTTCATTATCAGTTTTACATAAACCAGTACTCTGACCTTTGCATATACATTCTTCGGTATCTGTTATAATATTCATCAAGAACAGCATCAGCTTGTTTGCATTAGCATTGTCTAATGAATAGTAATTCCAGATCCCTTCTTTTCTACATTTAATAAGGTTACAATCCATCAACACCTTCATGTGGTGGGATAGAGTAGGCTGTGTAAAATTAAAATTTTCCAATAAATCACATGCACATTTTTCACCACAGGAAAGTATATCAATAATTTTTAACCTGTTTTGATCAGACAGTGCCTTGAATATTTTTGCGTTTAATTTATAATCCAAATTCATAAAGTCACTCCTTATATAGATAATATAGACTATTATCTATATAGTGTCAATATAATTATTGAAATAATAAAAAATAATAGACTATTATATATATAATAGTCTATGTAGTGAATATTTATTTGTTACCTATATTTATCAATTTTTAATAAATAACTTTAAGATAATATCACTGTAACATTTTTCTCATTTTACATGAGTTCATGAACATCATCAGCTGAACATTTCTTAAATAAAGTACATTAATCTTTTATTATAACCATGTACTAAAAGATTATTTTGAAATTATTTCATCTAATCTTTTCCTCAGAGTTGCTTTGTCTAATTTATCTACTGGTAGATCAATAAGTAAATTAATTCTTGTATTTAACTCATTTCTTATTTTTTTAAAGTGAGTAACTGTTTCTTCCTCGTTGCCTTTAAAGTCTCTTGGGTCAGTTATTCCCCAGTGTACATAAATAGCATCCTTTGGTAAAATAGGACATTCATTTTTAGCCTTATCACATAGTGTAATAACAAAATCAAACTCCTCATTTAAAAATTGCTCTATTGACTTAGGTTTGTAATTACTAATATCTATACCCATTTCTTTCATAACAATTTTAGCATAAATATTAATATCATCGGCTGGCTGACTTCCTGCACTAAAAGCAATAAATTTGTCTTTACCCTTATCATTTAGTATGGCCTCTGCCATTTGGCTTCTTGCAGAATTTTGAGTACATAAAAACAATACCTTCTTTTGCACAATATCACTTCCTAATTTTTTTATATAATTATTCATAATCATATGATAGATTATATTAGTTATCAATAATTATAATAATTATTTAACATTAATTTAAAATTCAGTATGATTGGGGTATCGCCAACATTTCCGACAAAACCCAGGCTAAGGAATAAAATAGATAATATCTTATTATTTTACCTTTGTAATAAAAAATAATAGTATAGATAATAAAGCAGCTGTAAAATAGGTTATAGAAAGTGATGCGCAAGGGTGTACTTCACTAGGTGTTAATTTCGCACTGATATTATATAGAGTATTTGCTGCTACAACAATTATAATAGGCCAAAATAAATCAATCATAATATACCTCCTAAAATAAAAAACCACAAACAAAAAACCTTTGTTTGCGGTAAGTGTTCACTCGAACTTTTCAATATTTTTGATTTAACATATCACGCTTACTTTGCAGTACATGTCAGCATATGAATATTGTTCAGTAACTATTAATGAAATATGGATTTAATTTGTCGTGGACATTATAATTTAATTAAAAGGTAAATATTGATAACGAATGAACTAAATGTTATAATTAATAAGATTAGTTTAGGGGGTAATAATTATGCCAGAAGCCATAAGACAAAACAAAATGAATAAGTTTGCTATAATTTCTTTAATATTAGCTACTTCCTTATTTGCTTTTGCAGGATTATTGCATACGGTTTTAGGAAGTATATTTATAGTTATTCCTATCAATACTATTGTTTTTGCTGTTTTAAGTCTTGTAAAACCTTGTAAAGGAGATACAGGGTCAGCTGGAGTATTGGGAATTATAATGGGAATAATTTATATAGGATTTTTTATGTTTATGTAAGTATTGGTAGTTAACCAGTACTTATTTTTATACATGAGAATAGATGAGAGGTATAAAATAAGAAAATAAATTTTACTTTTGAAATTAAATATATATGGTTTGGTTGTTTATTTTATTTCAGTATTTATGTCATGGAATGAATAGATTCGTATTCGGATTTTGAGCTTATAAAAACTAACACCATAAAATGTATACCTTAAATGGTGTTAGATGCTAAAGTTGCTCAATTTCCGAAACGAATTATAGGACGAAGCCACGGGGCAGTTACTATGGGGTTTCAATATCCCTCACATATCCTTAAGTTTAATATTTTCTTATATTTTAGCACAGAATTTAGAGTAAAACTGTAAGATACCCCTACAATTGTTGAATTTTCACTTAACCACATACATACTTTCCCCCTCCCCATAGTTAATAAACTAATAACAATTTCCATAATCTATGCCGTTTTAGAATTTTTATCTGGTGGTCCCGAAATCCTCGGTTCTATTTTCCTCATGGTTACCATTTTGCCACTACAGCATGGACATTTATTTATATCTATTCCTGCAACTTTTAAAATAAACTCTGCTGTTGTTAAATTTAATTTAGCTTTGCTTTCACTCACCGGAGCTTTAAGAATCATCTTACATTTTTTAAGTTTTGTTCTACGGTTGCGATTACTTAAGATTCCATAATGTCTTATCTTAACAAATTTAGGTGGCAGCACATGCATTAAAAATCTACGTATGAATTCTTCAGCTGTAACTGTCATAACTTTTTCTTTATTATTATCCCGGTAATCTCTCCATTTAAAACTCACAAGTCCATTTTCAAGAGCAAGAATTCTGTTGTTTGAAATTGCAACCCTGTGTGTATATCTTCCTAAATATTCAAATACATGTTCACTGCTCTTAAATGGAGCTTTACAATAAACCACCCATTCTTTTTTATACAACTTGTCTAAAAAGCAGTGAAAAACATCCTTGTATTTTAAATCTTCAATACCGACAGTAAATTTTAATTTGGTATTGCTGTAGTATTCTTTTTTAAGATAGTATAAAAATTTTCCGCGAAATTTTGCAGACAGGACCTTAACAGGTATAAAAAAATCTTCCTTGGAATTAATCCACCTTACCCCATCAAAAGATATTCCGCCACCGGTAACTATACAATGAATATGGGGATGATTCATAAGATTTTGTCCCCAAGTATGCAGTATTGTTGTAAAACCTATTTCTGCACCAAGATACTTTGCATCCTTTGAAAGTTCCAGAAGAGTTTCTGATACAGACTTAAACAAAATAGAATACATCTCTTTCTGATTTGTAAGTACCAAAAAATTTAGTTCTTCAGGTATAGTAAATACAACATGAAAATATGGTACTGGTAATAAGTCATTTTTTCTATCTTCAATCCATTTTTCTTTTTTTAATGTCTGGCATTTAGGACAGTGTCTATCTCTACAAGAATTATAAGAAATTCTAATATGTCCGCATTCTTCACATTCATCCATGTGACCGCCTAACTTTGACGTCCTGCATGAGATAATATTCCAAATTACCTTTTTAATGTGGAATGGCAGTTTATGTTTTTGGCAATACTCGTCTCCATGCTTAATAAAAATATCCTGCAGCTCAATCATTTTCTATACCTATAAGTATATCCAGTGGACTCTTTATATTTAATAAATCCATTCTTCTGAGGTGTAGATATATGGTGGTAGTAGTTATCCTTGTATGTCCTAAAAGTCTCTGAATATAGCAAATATCCGTTCCGGTATCCAAAAGATGTGTTGCAAAACTATGTCTCAGTGTATGTACTGTTGCAGGTTTAGTAATCTCTGCTTTTTCCTTTGACTTCTGAAATACCCTTTCAACGCTGCGTGGTGTTATGGCATCAGTCCTATATCTTCCTGAAAACAAATATTCTTTAGGTTTATATTCTTTCCAGTACTCCCTTAGAACTTGAAGATTTAATTCTGATAAAAGTGAATATCGATCTTTTTTACATTTACCCTGCCTTATAAATATTTGCATATTTTTACTGTCTATATCTGTTACTTTGAGATTGCAAACCTCACTTACTCTTAATCCTGCAGAATAAATTGTCATAAAAATTGCCTTGTGTTTAATATTTGGGGCAGCATCAAAAATAGCTTTTATCTCTTCAGGCGATAATACAACAGGTAACCTTCTACGTTCTTTTATTCTCGGGATTTTATTAATATCCCAGGTCCGGTTTAAAACTTTTGTATATAAAATTTTAAGGGCTGTATAAATTGAACCTACAGATCCTTCTGTCAAACATCTTTTTGTGATACAATAGTGTAAATACTCTTGTATTTCTTTTTCACCCAATAAATTAGGTGATTTTTTATGGTATTTTGCAAAATTGCCAACGTGATTAATATAATATTTTGTAGTAATTGGACTGTACCCTTTCAAATCCATATAGATTTTCATTTGTTTTCTTAATTCTGACATGATAACACTCCTCAATTATTTTGATTTTTGTCCTAAAATAATAATAATTGAAGTGTTCATGATAATAAAGTGGTATTTAGATAAAAATAAATACCACTTTTAAAATACATATCTTTAGATTTTACCACAGAAGTTTAAATTACTTACAACGCAGCCACCACTTAATAGTGGTTTCGTTCTTATTTACAATTACGATATAAATACACATATAAGATATACCATAATATTAACTAAGTGGTAAATTATAATTAGAGTACCAATTCCACAGAATTTATATTGTGTGGAACTGATAAGATAGGTATGAAACCTTGATATATAAGGTTTTATACCTGTTTTTTATATTTTAAAATGTGAAATTGTATTTTAAAATTCATGTTTATGTTAAGGAAAAGAAAACTAGTAAAATTAAAAAATTTTACAATACATTTTTAAGAGCAGAGAGGGACAAAATAGACCAATCACCCATTATATGGCTATAGAAACAATAAAGGGGACCTCTAAAGCAGTTGGAATAAAAGAACATATTGGCTGTTATAGTCTACGTAAAACTTGGATATCATTTAGATACTTATAGTATTTCAAGACAAGGGATAGTACCAGCATTGCTGCTAGAACTGCAAAGTATCTATAAATAGATGGATAAAAATACAAATGTTACTATAATTGAACTAACAACGATTTTGTACTTTTATAATTGTATATGTGTCAATAGGTATTCTCTGTTTCATATATAAGTCGAAATTTCCATAGGGATTATATGACTATAGATTTTTGATAGTATTTTATCTAAAACAATACTTATGGGAAGTAATTCAGGATTGCCTTTTGTAATGTTTATGAAAGTTATCACAGGTCTTTGTTTTGGTATTATTATCGGTTTTATTCGTTATAAATTAAAGAATTGTTATGCTACAATATTAATACATAGCTTTATGAACATTTTTGGAAGGTAATTGTAAAGGAAGAATATAATTCATCATTAAAGTTAATTCGGAATATTTCTTAGCTTGCGTCACAAGAGTAAATTATTGTTCATCAACAAGAGTGATAAAGCTCTTGTTGCTATTTTTTATTAATGTCCTATAAATGTTGGTTTTTGGGATTCTCTTCGAAGTATTAAAAATAGTTTATTTATAGGTATTTTTAAGTAGTACTTTTAGTTAAGATGTATTTTTATATACTTTATAAATGTGATATTGTATAATTAATTGGAAGGGGTGAAATACGGGGCCGATGTATCGGGGAGGTCATAAGCATAGCGTATCCATTCTTCTCCCACATGAGATTGGAAGATGCCGAGGGTATTTGGCATGTATGGGGCAGATGTGTAAATTTAAGATTGGCTGACAAATTATTTTCAACTAAATGATAGAAAGAAGAGGATAATTTATGAAACTCATAGCTGTGTGTGGTAGTGCAAGAAAACATGGCAATACCTCAAAAATGTTACACCAAGTCATTGAAGGAGCAAAATCAGTGGGTGCTGAGACTGAATTTATAAATCTCTTTGATTTAAATTATAAGGACTGTATCGGTTGTTGTTCTTGTAAATTGAAAAATAGTAAATCTTATGGACATTGTGTGGTAGATGATGATCTTAAACCCTTACTGGGAAGTATTGAGGAGTCAGATGTTATTGTGCTTGGTTCGCCTATTTATTATGGAAATCTATCAGGGCAAATGCGTTCATTTACAGATAGATTGCTTTTTCAATATCTTGATTATGGTGGTACGTCTACAGGCCCTAAACCAAAAAACTTTAAAACAGCTTTGATTGCAACAATGAATGTCAGTGATGAAATTTATGTTGAAAGAGGGTTTGAGGATACTTTAACTAGTTTTGCGGGAATTATGGGCCGCACATTGGGTAGTTGTGAACTACTAACTTTAACAAATACCGTTCAATTTGATGATTATTCAAAGTACGTTTATCTGATGCCGGATAAAGAAGAAAAATCTAATCGTGTCGAAAAAATATCAGCTGAGGATTTGCAAAAAGCATTTGATTTAGGAGTCAGACTTATTAAATCATAATTAATTGACATTTGAAAACGGTTTAAAAATTAGGCAGTATAATATACATTACAGACTGCTATCAATAAATTGCTACGAATGTTTTACTTATAGATTTAAATTAAGCATAAAAATTATGCTTGAAACCCGTGAAAAAAATAACGACAGTATAAAATTTGAAAAATAAAAAATAGAAATAGGATTGCGGCTTGGCAGTCCTTTTTCTATATCGGTTCTATAAGTAATTTACAGTTTGAATTATTTGTGTCACAAATGTAGTGTAATCAACATAAGTGAATATAAAATTATATTACTTTACACAGGCATAAATATGAAAATATATATCTTTCATGTTTGTGAGAACATTTGATTTAATACATGTGCAATTAATTTAGGTGGACAAATTTTTAAAACTGCTTATTTATCTCTAGTGAGAAGATACAGCATATATAGGTTGAACTTTCAACCAATGTATGCTATTATAAATATGATATAGTTGAAAGTTCAACTATTCTATAGGAGGCGAGGATTAATGAAAACTCTAGATAGCGATGTATTAAGGGAAATAGGAACTCTATCACGCTGTATTCATTCTATAAGTGACCTTAAATTTAAAGAGTTAAATCTGCAAAAAGGTCAATTTACATTTTTAACAAGAATATGTGAAAATCAAGGAATTAACCAAATTGATTTATCGAACCTTTTAAAAGTTGACAAAACCACAACCACAAAGGCTATACAAAAACTTATTGAAGCAGGATATATATATAAAAAAAGAGATGATATTGATAAAAGAATGTGGAGACTTTATTCCAAGGAAAAAGCATTGGAGATATATACATTTATTATTGAAGAAGAAAATAAAAATATTGAGGTTTGTTTTAATAGTTTCAGCGTGGAGGAAAAGGAATTGGTCAGTAAATTAGTTAAGAAAATGAGAAAGAATATTGAAAATGATTGGAAAGAAATAAAAAGTTTCTAGAGGTGATAACTTGAAAGAAATTCAGGTGTTTTTGAACATGACAAAAAGACCTATTAAAATGAGGTCAAAAAAAGAGACTTATATTATTTATAATTAAAAATCAACTTATTTTCGGTGATATCTCTTGACTTACTTTTGTTACTTCAAAGCCTTGAGCTTGAAGAAATAAAATAATTCTATCTATATCAGGTTGAAAATGTCGAGAAGTGTTTTCTCTTTTTAGATATTTTTCATAAATAGAATTATCAAAGGCTTCATTTTTTAAAAGCATATTATAAATACAGGTTAAAAGCATTCTTGCTATAGCAATAATTGCTCTTTTGTGCCCACGTCTTTTCTTTATACTTTCATAACGATATTTAAAGTATGGGCAGGACTTGTTTTTTATTGCTGCATTAGCACACTGAATAAGTATTGGCTTTAAATAAGCTCCGGCACGGCTTATACGAACACTTTTCTTTTTGCCAGCACTTTCATTATTTTGTGGTGTAAGACCTGCCCAAGAACACAGATGTTTAGCATCTGGAAAGACTGACATATCCACTCCAATTTCAGAAATTATAGTTGTAGCAGATTGTGTAGTTATCCCAGGGGCAGAAGCAATAAGCTCAATTTGTGACTTAAATTCACTTGAAATTAATGAAATGGCAGTATCAAGTTGAGAAATACAATTGTTAATATAATCATAATGATTCAAGCATACAGACATCTTTGCTGTTTGATTTTTAGAGATGCTTCCTTGCATAGCAATCTTAATTTCGTCAGCCTTAGATAACATACTCTTGTGTAGAAATTGAGTATAGTCTATATCTAATTTATCAGGATGCTCCATGGCATATTTAATTATAGCTGATGATGATTTACCAAAGGTATCTGATACTACGCTTGAAATCATGATATTTGAAACTGTTAATGAATTTTGGAATCTGTTTTTCTCACTTGAACGGAAATTTGTAAGTTTAAAGCGATAGCGCATAAGGTCTCGTAGTTCTCTTATGGCCTTTGGAGGAATAAAACTTCCTTTAACTAATCCATGCTTATGTAAGTCTGCAAGCCATAGAGAATCTTTTTTATCAGTTTTTTTGCCGGGAATGTTTTTAACGTACTTTGGGTTAGCCAGAGTAATATTACAGGAATCTTCAAGTATGTTATAGATAGGTATCCAGTACTTTCCGGTGCTTTCCATACAAACTTCTTTACAGTTATGCTCAGATAACCACTCTTTTAAATGGAAAAGATTCTTTGAGTAAGTACTGAATTGTTTGGTTGCATAGGTAGTGATGTTATTCTCATTGGTTGATGTTACAGTTGCAACTACAAATTTTTTGTGAACATCAATACCGCAACAAATAGGATAAACGATTTTTAACATTTATATCACCTACAAATAAAAAAATAAAGTACACAGGTGTTGACTGAATACTCATACTTTTAAACGGTCTTTGTTTAAACAAAGATTAACTTACGTGCCCTAGGGCACACTTATTTGTACTTAAAAGAGTAATCGGCACATGTTATTATACGGATTACAGTGAAGTGCAATCACACTCACCCCGCCGTGCTCTGTAGTACACCTGTATACTTGTCTATATTATTCACAGTAATTGGTAATTTTAATCACTCTTTCATTAATTTTTGTGCCTTGAGCACAGCGAAAGGAATGAATGTTATTATGGTAAGAAAAGCAGTTATGGAAGATTTAAGAGATATTATGGAAATAATAAAGCAAGCTATTGTGGAAATGGCAACCTATAACAACACTCAATGGGATGAAAGTTACCCTCATGAAAAGGACTTTATGAATGATATCCAAAGAGGTGACTTATTTGTGACAGAGCAAGAAGGAAAGTTGGCTGGTTTCATATGTATTAATAAAGTAGAACCAGCTGAGTATAATGGATTAAACTGGTCATTAAACAAACATTGTATAGTTGTTCATAGAATGGCGGTTAATTCTATCTATAGAAGAAGTGGAATTGGTACTAAATTAATGAAATTTGCTGATAAATTGGCTTTGGAGAATAATATAGGATATTTAAAAACAGATACCTATTCAATAAATATGAAAATGAATGCACTGTTCAAAAAATGTGGTTATGAATTTGTTGGAGAAATGAGCTTCTTAGAAAGGGAGAAACCATTTTATTGCTATGAAAAAATATTGAATAAAGAAAAGTAGATTATAGTTCAAATAAGAATTATGTGAAGTTACGAACCCACATGATTCAGTCTCATTTTATATTTTGAAAGGTGCTAACAAAGCTGAGATAAAAATTTTTGTACCGGGTGGTTATTAGTCCTATAAATAAAATAACTGTTTATTTGAGGTGCGTCAAAATCAATTAAGGGTATGTAAATCAGGGAATTATTTTCTATATGGGATTTAACGATGCTTTTGGGCAAAAAACTATAACCTATACCGTCAAGTAAATACTGCACGAGCTTTGTGCTGTTATCAATCTCAAATAGAAATTGATAATAAGGTGGAAATAGTGTACGTATAAATTGTCCTGTTTCTTGTAATATAAGATCACACATGAGATAATCTATTTTTAACAAATCATTCTTATAGATGCCATTTACAAAGGAATTATTTTTAGGACTGGTAACGAGAAGCAGCTTATCTGAAACAAAAGGAATACATTGATATCCAGCCTTTTTATAAAATATGTAGGAAAAAACTACATCCAGTAGTTGGTCTTCTAACATTTCTCTTAAGCCCCTAAATAGGTTTGGACGATTACATCTATATTTATTATAATGTAGAAAGTGATTGGAGGTAAACTATGAAAGGAAAAAGTTATACGAAAGAATTAAAAGAAGAGGTATTAAGAGAAGTGAAAGAAGTAGGAAATGTTTCACTGGTATCAAGAAGACATGGGATCTCAAAATCAACTATATTTACGTGGATAAAGAATTCTAAGGATGAGATTAAAGTTAAGCCTGGTAGAAAAGCTTTAGTTGAGGGAGAAAAAGAACTTGAAAATGAGTTAACAGAGGTAACAAAAGAGAATGATCAGCTAAAAAAATTGTTAGGAGAAAAAGATTTAGAAATAGCAATTCTTAGAGACTTAATAAAAAAATCAAACCCTCAATTAAAGAAAAAGTAGAAATAGCCAAAAAGTATATAGATCAAGGATATAATTCGGTATTTGTACTTAAAGTAGTTAAACTTGGAAGGTCAACATATTACTATAATTTAAGCGTAGAAGGCAGAGAAAAGGCTAGACCTAAGGGTGGAAAGCCAAAAGGATACAGCATAAACGGAGATGGTGAAAAAGTATGCGATGATCAGATTAAGGAATTTATTCTGGAGGCCATTGACGGGGATGCTATTAACTATGGATATAGAAAAATAACTTATCATTTAAAAAAATATTATAATCTTGTGATTAATCATAAGAAGGTTTATCGGCTTTGCAAGGAGCTTAGAATACTTAAAGACCAGAGAATAATTAAAGCTAAAATAAAGAGAAATATTGCGGTTAACAGAACTATAACAGGCTCAAATCAACTATGGGAAATGGATATAAAATATGGCTACATAGAAGGTGAAGATAAATTCTTCTACTTACTAAATTTAATTGATATCTTTGATAGGAGCATTATAGATTACCACATGGGTTTACACTGTGAGGCTAAAAATGCTACAGCACTACTTAGAAAGTGCTTAATAAAAAGAAACTTGTTTGAGGAAGGCTCTAAAAAGCCAGTAATAAGAACAGACAACGGACCTCAGTTTATAAGTCATAAATTTGATGAATGCTGTGAAGAACTTAAAATTGAACATGAGAGAATACCAGTGAAGACGCCAAATAAAAACGCACATGTAGAATCATTTCACAGAATACTTGAGGATGAGTGTTTAAAAATTAATGAATTTCAAAGCTATGTGAAAGCATACAAAATAGTAAATGAATTTATGGAATTCTACAATAATAGGAGATTACATTCAAGTTTAAGATTTATGGCTCCACATGAATTTTATAACCTTTATTTTGGAGAAAACCTAACAAATATTCAAATAAGGGCCTAAATTTAAGAGAAATGAAGAATTTATTAGATTCTGTCCAAAACGAAGGGGTTAATCCGATTTGCAGTAGGTCCTGCGAATGATCAAGTATTACTTTGACTGATGTGTCGCGACTAGAGAGTAGAAAAGAATGGATAATGGGATATAAATGACATTCATAAATAGTATTGGTACTTCCAATTCGAAGTGTGTTTTTATAAAAATCTGCTTGAGTCATTTCTTGTATGGCGTTTTTCTCTAATTCCAGAATTCTTTTTGCATATTTTTTGAATAGAATACCTTCGGAAGTCAGTTTTATATGTTTTTTATCTCGAATGAATAATTTCTTACCTATTTCTTTTTCTAATTCGGCAATGCGGTTTGTGACAGTTGATTGTGCTACAAATAATTTTTCGGCTGTAAGTGAAAAATTTCTTAACTTTGAGAGTATAAGAAAAGTCTTTAAGTTCTGTGTGTTCATTTTAAAACTCCTTTTATTATTCGATAAACGAATTAATAGTATTTATAAAATTCATTTAACAAATACTAACACACGTATTATAATAAGTCAAGATAGTGCCAGGGAAACAGAGTGAAAGGAGATGTGTTGAAATGAATGAAACTCATGAAAACAAATATAAAAGATGGATGATCTTTGCAGTGACTGGCATGGCCAATCTAGTTGTATCATTTTCTATAAACAGTTTGAATCTTGCGCTTCCAACATTGGCAAAAGAATTTGGTGTGAGTCAGAACAACGTCAGCTGGCTAGCACTAGTATACTCATTGATACCATGCTGTACCCTGCTGATTTTGGGGCGCACGGCAGAACTTTATGGATACAAACGACAGTTTAAAACTGGTTTTTTATTTTTTGGAGTAGTGTGTATTGCAGCACCATTATTGTCAGTAAATTTAGGAGTATTGATTTTTTTTAGATGTTTACAGGGAGTTGGGTATAGCATTATGGTTTCTATTACACAGGCAATTGTTAGTCGAACTTTTGATTCAAGGGAACGCGGTAAAGCTCTCGGTATGAATTCTGTATTTATTTCCATAGGGTTGGCTGCAGGGCCTACAATTGGCGGCTTTTTGTTAACTCATTTTTCGTGGCATGCCATTTTCTATTTTAATGTACCATTCTGTATTTTTGGCTTTGTTTCAACCTGTTTTGTTATGTCAGATGACAGCACGGAGACTTCTGAAGGTAAAAGTATGGACTGGCTTGGTGCGGATTTATTTGCAATATCAGTAGGTGCTTTTTCAGTAGGACTTAATTTTAGCAATAACTGGGGATGGAAATCAGTTTATTTTTTAGGATGTATGCTTTTAAGCATGTCAGGATTGAATGCATTCATCATGCGTGAAAAACGTATAGAATCACCGTTGATGTCTTTGAAGTTGTTTGAAAACAAAACATTTTCTATGGCAAATGTGGTTTGTATGCTTTCGTATCTAGTACAACAATTAATTACCTACTTGGTGCCATTCTATTTAATAAATATACTATCATTACAATCGGATGAGTCAGGATTAATAATGTTGTCATCACCAATTGCTATGATGGTAATGTCTCCTGTTGGAGGAAGTATGACTGATAAACATGGAACACGTTTACCATCGGGTATTGGATTGATTTTCATCTGTGCCAGTTGTCTAATTATGAGTTCATTAAAAGAATCCTCCAATTATGCTATGGTGATTCTTACATTGATTGCTATGGGAATTGGAAATGGCCTAAGTGTTTCTTCCATTAATACAGCTATTTTAAATTCAGCCCCTAGGAAACATGCTGGTGTCGCTTCCGGAATGCTAGCAACCATGCGTAATTTTGGACAAACAATGGGAGTTGCATCTAGTAGCGTTATCTTAACATCTCGTCAGTTAGTTTATAATAAAAACACACATCTGGGTGTGAAGAGTATTTACCTCCTTGCACAGAGGGATACTTATTATTTTGGAATTCTTATTTTAGTAGTGGCACTTGTTCTTGTATTTTTACTTCCTCATTCTATGACAGATAAAGGGTTAGATGAAGAGTATTTTTAATATATATAATGAAATTGATTTAGAATAACAGTTACGTCGGAACATTCTTATTAGGCAAAGTATTAATTTGGTAGATTTACACTGCCACCATGTTTGGTAATCATATCTTCATTTTATTATAAAAAAGTAAAAAACCGTACTGGGTTTCAGGAGGCCACTGAAAAAGTCCTTTTTTCAACAAAATCACAACGTAGCAATGCGGGTTTGAAGGATGTGATTTTTAAGAAATTAATACTTTTTCAGTGGCCTCGGGTTTCAGTACGGTTATATGTATTGTGGATTTGAGTGGTGGAGGCGAGCCGAACGAGGTTTCATATACGCTTTTTCGTAATGAAATTAATAATAAAAAAAGCTTGATGAATTAATGCCTTTAACAAATAAATCGAATGGAACTTTTTGTATTGCAGTAATATTAAATAAATTATGATTTTTTAAAAAATTTTAAAAAAATAAGGAAGTAACTTGACAATAGTTCGATGGTGAACTATATTTATAGTAACAATTAAATTACAAAAGTGAAGGTATTGTTTATGATGAATAAATATTTAGCCATATCTAAAATCTCAAAGATAAGAAATGAGGTTTCTAATTATATTGAGTGCGAACTAAAAAAACGTGGTATTGAAGGGCTTATGGTATCACATGGTAATATATTAGATATACTCTATGAGAACAATGGGAAATTAACTATGAAAGAAATAAGTGAAGGAATTGATCGTTCAAAGTCTACAGTTACTAAATTAGTGGACAGATTATTAAAAGCTGGATATGTTACTAAAGAATCAAATTTAGAAGATAAAAGATACTCTTATATAGATTTAACTGAAAAGGGATTAAATATAAAAAAAGACTTCAAAGATATTTCACAAAATGTAATTAAAGAATTTTTTAAAAATTTTACTGAAGAGGAAGTTGAAATATTACTTTTATTATTAGATCGGGTAATACACAATTTTACCCAATAATTTTTGCAAAAATAGTTCGATGGCGAACTATTTGAGTCAGGAAAAAGAGGTTTTTATATGAATAGCAATTTTAAAGCAACTATAAATCTGCCTCAAGCAATAGCACTTTATATAGGAGCAGTATTAGGGGCCGGTGTACTTATAGTCCCTGGTATTGCAGCAGAGATTGCAGGCCCAGCATCTATATTAGATTGGGGAGTAATGATGATTTTAGTACTTCCACTTGCACTTTGTATGGCTTTTTTATCACAAAAGTATCCAAATGTAGGTGGTGTGTCTTATTTTGTAACTAAAGCATTTGGAGATAAATTAGGAACAATTATTGGTTGGTTTTTTCTTATGTCCGTGCCTATAGGAGCTCCAGTAGCAGCTTTAACTGGCGGAGGTTATTTAGGTTTTGCTCTTGGTTTGCCACAAAATTCAAGAATCATTGTTGCCTGCATAATCCTTATTTTCGCTCTAGTTATTAATGTCATGGGTATGAATATAGCCGGAAGAATTCAAGTGGCGGTTGTAATAAGTATTATATCTATTCTTATTCTTGCCATAATTGGTTCTATTCCAAATATAAAAGCAGTAAATTTTACCCCTTTTATGCCTAATGGTATTGCAGGTATTGGAAAAGCATCTCCAATTTTATTTTGGTGCTTCATTGGTTGGGAAGCAGTTTCTCATTTGTCTGAAGAATTTATCAATCCTGAGAAAGATATTATTAAAGCAACTGTGATTTCTGCTATAATTATAGGGGTTCTCTATTTTATGACGTCTCTAGTTACTGTAGGGACTGATAGCTACGGGATTGAAACACAAGCATCTTTAGTTATTGTAACACGCAAAATTTTTGGTTCATCTGGAGCTATCATAATAGGAATTACAAGTTTACTTATATGTATTGCCACCGTAATATCTTATATTGGGACTGCATCAAGATTAGCTTTTTCATTATCTAAAAATAAAGATGCACCTGAAATTCTTGGATATGTTTCAAAAAAGTATCACACACCAATAGGTGGACTTGTATTTTTATTTCTATGTTTTGTTGTAGTAATCACACTATACTATTTTAAGATTGTATCATTTACTCAACTAATACAGATTCCTAATGCAACTTTCATATTGACATATCTAACTGGATGTGCTGCTGGAGTTGCATTATTTAAAGATAACAAGAAAAAATTTATGATTAGTCTTATTTCATTAGTTACAACAGCTTTTATATTTATTTTTTCAGGTTGGGCTATATTATATCCAGTGATAATTCTTACCGGAGTTATTATTAATAAAGTAATAAAAAATTACAGAAATAACTTACATAATAGATGTAGATAAACAATTTTCATATATCATATATATGATGAATATACCTCAAGAACTAATATATTATGAAAGCTGGTAAAACAAGTATATGTTGATTCACATATTGGTAATTAGAGTAAAAATATTTTTATTTAATAATTTTAAACCAAAAGATTATGGCTTTAAAAATAATTGTTAGAAATAAAATAATAATATATAATATCAATTGTTTCAAAGGATACAGAGAATATTGGCGAAAGTATAGAAGTTTTAAAGGAAATAACAGGAAAACATGAAGTTGATATAAATATATTAAAACGCAGATCTATCTAAAATAGTTTCAAGGTATTTTTAGTGCCTTACTTAATACATATAATTATATACCATGTAGTTAATAGCAATTAAGGTATTTGTGGCATTATGTAGACATATAGCGTTATTATAGTAACATGTGGAACTTGTTATAGATACTAGTGATAAGTCTAGGGTGTTTAATAGTATTTGAATATAGAACAAGATACAGTTGTAAGTAATCGCGAACTAATTATAAATTTATTAGAAGGAGAAAAGAATGGAGTTAGAAATAATAGCAGTTTATGAAAATTTGGAGGGCTATATTTTAGAAATGGAAAAAAAACGTGCAGATTATGAGGTATTATGGGATAAATATGCTATTCAGCCTTACTGGGAGAAAATTAGTCAATGGGCATCATTTGATATGTCTGACCGAAAACCAAAACCAATGAAGGATACAGGTAAATTGAAACAGCAAATTAAGTTAATGAAAGAAATAAATCTTAATATAATTAAAGGTGAATTTATAAGGGCATTGAATGTACTTCCTAATTATGACGATGATACAATAGTAATTGCAATTTACCCATTAAAGGAAATCGTAAATAATTTGAAAATAAACCGCTGCATAGATGGCAATGCTATATCAATAGTTATTAACGAACCACCTTTAGAAAATTGGGGAGTTAGAGGTGGAATACCAGCAAATTTGATCACTATAAATGTTTTATATAGTAATCAAAGGGGTAAATTTAAAGAGAACATTTTTGTTAACTATTTTTAGTAAATAGTAGAATATGGTTAAAATAAACTATAGGGAGGTACTTACTTGTGAAAAAGAGGAAAATTGTTATTATGAGTTCTATAGTGCTTATGACAATTCTTTCTCTATTTTTTATATTATCAAATCGATCAGTTGTCTATGCATTAAACTGTTATACGGTAAGTTTGTCAAATTTTAAGGAGGTAACTAAAAATATTTATATACAACGTGATATTACTGATGGAGATATAAGTAATATATTGAATGATATTTCTAAATCTAAAGATATTGTGGCTCAATTATATGGAAGCTTTAATGCTAACCCTATCTTTATAATTAGTAAAGATACAACAGCTCTAAAAAAATTTGGCGTTGAAAATAGGACAAGTGCTACACAAAAAACTATAGTAGAAACTTATATAATTTTAGGACCAGACGGGTTAAATACTAACGTAATTTCCCATGAACTTACTCACAGCGAATTAGCATATAGAATTGATAAGATCAAATGTTCAAAGATTCCAGTGTGGTTTGATGAGGGAATGGCAATGCAAGTAGATAATAGACCCCAATATTCTGAAGAGCAGTGGATAAGGAAAACTGAGAATGGTGTGAAAGTACCTAATATGACTGAATTAGATTCATATACGCAATTCTATGCAAATGATTTAGATATAAGAGTGTTAAATTATACCTTAGCAAAACATGAAGTACATAAATGGCTATCTACTGTAGGTCAGAAAGGTTTATTACGGATTAACCCCTTCGTTTTGGACAGAATCTAATAAATTCTTCATTTCTCTTAAATTTAGGCCCTTATTTGAATATTTGTTAGGTTTTCTCCAAAATAAAGGTTATAAAATTCATGTGGAGCCATAAATCTTAAACTTGAATGTAATCTCCTATTATTGTAGAATTCCATAAATTCATTTACTATTTTGTATGCTTTCACATAGCTTTGAAATTCATTAATTTTTAAACACTCATCCTCAAGTATTCTGTGAAATGATTCTACATGTGCGTTTTTATTTGGCGTCTTCACTGGTATTCTCTCATGTTCAATTTTAAGTTCTTCACAGCATTCATCAAATTTATGACTTATAAACTGAGGTCCGTTGTCTGTTCTTATTACTGGCTTTTTAGAGCCTTCCTCAAACAAGTTTCTTTTTATTAAGCACTTTCTAAGTAGTGCTGTAGCATTTTTAGCCTCACAGTGTAAACCCATGTGGTAATCTATAATGCTCCTATCAAAGATATCAATTAAATTTAGTAAGTAGAAGAATTTATCTTCACCTTCTATGTAGCCATATTTTATATCCATTTCCCATAGTTGATTTGAGCCTGTTATAGTTCTGTTAACCGCAATATTTCTCTTTATTTTAGCTTTAATTATTCTCTGGTCTTTAAGTATTCTAAGCTCCTTGCAAAGCCGATAAACCTTCTTATGATTAATCACAAGATTATAATATTTTTTTAAATGATAAGTTATTTTTCTATATCCATAGTTAATAGCATCCCCGTCAATGGCCTCCAGAATAAATTCCTTAATCTGATCATCGCATACTTTTTCACCATCTCCGTTTATGCTGTATCCTTTTGGCTTTCCACCCTTAGGTCTAGCCTTTTCTCTGCCTTCTACGCTTAAATTATAGTAATATGTTGACCTTCCAAGTTTAACTACTTTAAGTACAAATACCGAATTATATCCTTGATCTATATACTTTTTGGCTATTTCTACTTTTTCTTTAATTGAGGGTTTGATTTTTTTATTAAGTCTCTAAGAATTGCTATTTCTAAATCTTTTTCTCCTAACAATTTTTTTAGCTGATCATTCTCTTTTGTTACCTCTGTTAACTCATTTTCAAGTTCTTTTTCTCCCTCAACTAAAGCTTTTCTACCAGGCTTAACTTTAATCTCATCCTTAGAATTCTTTATCCACGTAAATATAGTTGATTTTGAGATCCCATGTCTTCTTGATACCAGTGAAACATTTCCTACTTCTTTCACTTCTCTTAATACCTCTTCTTTTAATTCTTTCGTATAACTTTTTCCTTTCATAGTTTACCTCCAATCACTTTCTACATTATAATAAATATAGATGTAATCGTCCAAACCTATTTAGGGGCTTAAGAGATTACAATTAATAGATGATATAAACAATGGAAATGATTTTTACAAATCGTATAGTAGTATTGAAATCAAGTGATTCTTAGGTTCAGGTGGAATTTGCTTATGAGGAGTACTTTTCTCCATCTGAACCTTAGAAGAACTTATCCAGGAGCGTAGCAGTGCTTATCACCCACTTTGAAGAAGATGAGGGTATTAGCAATGGTAGCCTTCGGATAAAAAATAGTAAATAGTAATCTAAGTGAAGATTAATATTCCTTAAGCCTCTAAACTGGTTTAGGGGCTCAAGAGTAATTATCCAAATCACATAATTAATAAGAAACATTAATGTTACTTATTCGTAATCTTTTTAATTTACGTCACGAGTGTAATTTATTATGTCTTAATTTATGTTTTTGGGTAAAGATAATATTATCATTGAACTGAAGATAGGAGAAAAGATTATGAAAAGCGAAAAGGAAAAAATGTTAGCAGGTGTTTATTATAACGCTGGTGATGAAGAGTTGAGCAAAGAAAGAGAATACGCAAGAAACTTAGTTTTTGAGTTTAATCATACAAGACCAAGTGAAAAAGATAAAAGAAGGGAAATTATAAAGCAATTGATTAATGCTAAAGGCTCTTTTTATATTGAAGCACCCTTTAATTGTGATTATGGTTATAACATTGAAGTTGGTGAAAATTTTTATGCTAATTATAGTTGCATAATACTCGACGTGAATAAGGTTAGAATCGGAGATAATGTACTTTTAGCACCAAATGTTCAAATCTATACCGCTACTCACCCTATTGACCCTATTGAAAGACTCAATGGTAAAGAGTTTGCTAAGCCAATTGCTATAGGAAATAATGTCTGGATTGGTGGTGGAGCAATAATATGTCCAGGAGTAAAAATTGGAGATAACGTAATCATAGGAGCAGGTAGTGTCGTGACTAAAGATATACCTGATAATGTAATTGCGGCTGGAAATCCATGCAGGATTATTAAAAATATTTAATGCTACGGAATATTCTTATTTGGCCGTGAAAATAATTATTTGTCTAAAGAGAAAGAATACACATAATTATTTTCACGACCACAAAATCATCTATACATACAGCAGTAACTTCATCCTTATTTATTATCAATTTTCCTTTTTTTAAAGGATTACAGATGGTATTTTTACCGACAGCAGCTGTATTTTTACTTAAAAAATTTGCTGCAGCTGTAGAACTACAGTTAAGCGACATATGCACTATCTCATCTTCAAGGCGCTTGGTTTTTTTGGATTTATTGGCAAGCCAATCAAATCTTTCAGCAAAAGTTGTATGGCTACACTCAGGGTTATTGCAAAACGTCTTTCTGTTTCTAATAATTATTTTTACCCTCTTTCCTTGTATAGGCAAATCCTGAAAACTTCTTTAAATAAGCCTCTTTCTTGCATACTTAATATTATAATTATACTATTAGTTTTATGGTTGCAACAGAAATTAGTTCAATATGGATATTTAAAAGTTGGAGATTATAAAGAGATGGTATATGACGAACTAATTTTTCAGACAGTAGCAGAACTCCAGAAGAACTGGGAAAGACCAACTGATGTTGTGCAGAATACGAATATCTCTACAGTTGTTGTAAATGCGGAAGATAAAACAACACAGGATACTTCTATTGCTCAAACTGAGTAGCAACAGTTCAAGAAATATTCAATATCTCTTAATATTTCACATAGAAAAACATTAAGATAACATTGGAATAACATGGGTGTTGCATTAAATTGTCATAAAGGATAACTAGAATATTAAATATAGCAGCTGCAATAAATAATTTAAAAATTCAGGAGGTAATAAAAATGTTAAAAATGAAATATAAGGTACTCTCAGCTGTAATGCTTGCAACACCATTGTTACTTAATACGGGAATTGCTACGACAGTTAGCGCATGTTCTCCCAATAACAAACCAGGTGTAGTTTGTAAATCTAAATACAAAGCACCTGCCAGACCAGTACAAAAGGTAGTAAACAAGCATAAAGTTAAGGCACCACAAGCTAAACCAGCACCAAAAGTAGTACATTCAGCAGTAAATGCTCATAGATAGTAGTATTACAATGTGAATAAGCCTATTGGGATTTTCTCGGTAGGCTTATTTTTATAAAATTGAGCAAATATATAAAATTTTTATGGAGAAATCTCATTATAAATTAATAGGGTAAGTTTGTTAAATAAGAGAGGAGGATAACAATTGCATAATAGGACAATATTTAAGATGATAAAAAAATACGTGTTAATTATTTCATTAGTTGTTGGATTTGCATTTTTATTTCATAATTATGTTTTTGCCAGAGTAACTGTGACAGGACCATCTATGCAACCCACACTCAATGATAAGAATGTACTATTCGTAGAGAAGATTAGCACCGAAATAGGAAATATAAATAGAGGGGAAATTATTATTTTTGATTCTAATAATGAAAATAATGATATCTATATAAAAAGGGTAATAGGCATAGCTGGCGATAAAATTAATATAAAAGACGGAAAAGTCTATTTAAACGGGCAAATACTTGCGGAAAGTTATCTTCCACAAGGTACTACTACTGAAGCTAATTCTTCTACTACAGAATATGTTGTACCTAAAGGATATATTTTTGTGCTAGGAGATAATAGAGGAAATAGTACTGATAGCAGGATACTTGGTTTGATAAATATAAAAGATGTAAAGGGGCATGTAATTTTGAGGGTATATCCTTTTAAAAATATTAGCACATTTTAGCTTAAATGATAATCAAAAATGGGATAGTAAAAATAAAGAATATCACGCTATTTAAAATCATAGAGATTTGACCCTAATATAGATAGTGTAGATGTGGTAAATAAAACAGCATAAAGCAATTTTAATGTTCTTAACAGACCACTTATATTTTTTAATCTATTATACGATTCATAACATTAAGTTCACATTACCATGTCATATAAAAGCCATAATTCTCAAGTATTATTTTAATACAGAAAAGTTTAATTAAAAAGAACGTTTGGATGATGGTGTTATACAAGTAAAATTTTAGGAGAGTTTTTATGTGGATAATTATATTAACTATAGTATATTTTTGTGTTATGTTAGTGATTTTGAAACTTTGTAAAGCTGCTTCTATAGCAGATGAACAACACGAGAAAATGTACAGTAAGGCTGTAAAGAGAGTTGTCGAAAATGAGAATGATTGAATTATGGACAGAATCTAAAGTAAAGTATTATGAAAACCTGCATCCTGATGAGGTACAGGTTTCTTTTTTATTTCACGTAAAAAGCTGACCAAAGGCCAGCTAAAAAAATTTGAAAGGATAACTATAGTTAATAGTATATTCAAAATTTTTAAATTGCATACAATATATAGAAAACAATTTTAATTAAAATGCAAGGTATTCTTTAAATAAAAATTTTTATAGTAAAAGCCCCGGCAATGCCAGAGCTTTTACTAATTAAAACATATTAAGATAATATTAAGGAACTAACATGAGTATTATTATGAGCATTAATCATTATACCCAATTTACCATGTTTTATATTTATCTTCCACATATTCATCCAATTACCTAGAGTATTTTTTATAGAAATGTACAAACTTTAAGTATAAGCAGTAAAGATTACTATGTAAAGGAGTGTTAGTTATGGCACGTAACAGTAATAATTTAGTAGTTCCACAGGCTAGAGAAGCTTTCAATAGATTTAAAATGGAATCGGCTCAAGAAGTTGGAGTAAATTTAAAGAATAGCTACAATGGAGATTTAACTGCTAGAGAAGCTGGATCCATAGGTGGAAATATGGTTAAGAAAATGATTGAAGCTTATGAGCAGGGCTTAAAATAATGATGTGATAAGAGAGTCTGTACCTTTATCGGGGTGCAGGCTTTTTATTTATATTTAAAAAATTAGGAACTATTTAATTCTAATAGATATTTAATAAAGTATAAATATTAAAATGATATAATAATAAAGAATAAAGTCAAAAGCTTCAAATATTGCAATATTAATATTAAGGAGAAAAGCGAATGATATTTTATAAAAAATTTAATAATACTTTATTAAGAATGAATATATTCCACAAAGGAAATAACATATTTCATAAAAGTTTTAAGATTGGGATATTGGTAAAAGGAATTGATGGTGTGTTGGAAATAATGGGTGGCATACTATTAGTATTTTTAAATCCTAGCAGACTGAATAAATTAGTTGTTTTATTAACACAACATGAATTATTAGAAGATCCTAAAGATGTTGTTGCAAATTTTGCTATAAAATTAGGCTTAAATTTTTCTGTTAGTAGTCAACACTTTGGCATTTTTTATTTAATATCACATGGAATAATAAAAATGTTTTTTGTTACTATGCTTTGGAAAAGAAAAACTTGGACTTATCCTCTTACCGCTGTTTCTCTTCTGTTATTTATTTTTTATCAGGTGTATCATTATATGATTAATCATTCAATATGGCTTATGATATTGACTATCTTTGATACTGTAATGATAGTGTTAACATTAATAGAATATAAATCTAGAAAAAATAATATAGCTAGATGAAATTGTCATATGGGATAAAAATTTTTGAAATTGATAGACTTTTACATTATTTAAATCAGCTTAAATCAATAAGGACATTAGTACATAAAATAAACAAGCTATAGCAAAGAGAGGAGTATAATATTCCTCTCTCGTATAATATAGTTGTACCAATCAATAGAGATTAGATCATCTCTACTAACGGATATTTATAAATATAAATTAATTATTGTTCGTACATCTCAAGTTCCGTTCTGGAAATTGCAATATCCTTTAGTAAGTCTAAAAATAATAAGAGTGTATCTTCCACAAGGGTAACTTGATTAATAGTTAAATCATTGTATAATATCTTCTGAATAGAGGTTAGATGTATTCCTCCTGGGAGGACTCCTTCGGAGTTCCTATACCCGTGAAAAAGCGTATCATTCCATCAGTGAGATTAGATGTTTAGCTGGTTGAGTTTCTTCCCTTGCGGAAGAATTACTCGTGTCACAAACGAGGTTGTTAGCTCACTGTTAGGTATGGATACTCTGTTCTATCTTCAAAAATATATGAAAAGGAGATATTTACAATGTCAAAATTTTTTAATTTACCTGTAGTAGGTATCGATGTTTCTGCTGATTATTCTATGGTTGCAATACTAGCCCCTGATGGAGCAGTTTATAGAAAGGCTTTCAAGATAATGCACACTTCTGATGGTTTCTCTTATCTTCTCAAAGAAATGAGAAAAGTGGAAAAAGAGTTCTCCATGAAACCATCACTTTTCATGGAATCAACTGGTGTTTACCATTTAACTCTTTTCCACTTCCTAAAGAATAACGAATTAGAAACTTTCGTTATAAATCCTCTTATTACTAATAGTAACAAAAATTTAGGAATAAGAAAAGTGAAAAATGATAAAATGGATGCCTTAACTATTGCAAACATAGCAAAATTTCAAAATATAAAAATGTCTGATTATTTAGATATCCCAATATTTGCTGTAAGATCACTTTGTCGTGATTACTACAGCCTTATAGATAACCGTTCCCAGTTCAAGAAAAAGTTATCTTCTGATCTTAGAACGTTTTTTCCTGGATATCATAATGTTTTTTCTGACGTAGCTGGTGTTACTTCATTAGCAGTTTTAAGTAAATTTTCATCCCCTAAAGCAATTGTTGATGCACCAAAAGATGATTTAATTGCTTTACTAAAGGAAAATTCTTGTAAATCAATTGACTGGTGTACAAACACATATAACAAACTTTTAAACGCTGCACTAAGTGCTGTACAAATAGGAATAACCAATAATTCCTTTAAAGTAACTATAGGCATAAATATAAAGCTTTTAAACATCATTAATGAACAAATTGAAACTCTAGTAAATGAAATAGAATCAGCAGTTAAAAATGACTCAACACCTGCTTCATTTAAGAACAACATAGCATTGCTTCTTTCTTTCAAAGGTATAGGCTTTATTACAGCTGTAACCATAATGAGTGAAATAGGCGATCCTACAAGGTTCAAGCATCCAAAAGAAATGGTTGCTTTCTTTGGAATTGACCCTTCAGTTAGTCAATCCGGGAAATTTAATAGTGACCAAAATAAAATGTCCAAGCGTGGTACACGCTTTGGTAGAAGAGCACTTTATGCTGCTGCTCTTGCATCAATAAGAAAATCCAAAACTGGTAAACCAATTAACAGTGTTCTTTACCAGTATCGCAATAAAAACTTAAATGGTAAGAAGAAGAAAGTTGCTCTTTGTGCAATTATGCACAAACTTGTAAAGTACATATTTGCAGTTCTTAGAGATCAAAAGCCTTATGAAATTCGTGAACCAAAACTGCACAACCAAATGTATGTTACTAATTTTTCAAGATCAGTTTCTTAACCACTTAGACAAATTAATTATGGTCCAAATTGGATAAATTATTTCCAATTTAGTTTTAGTAAAAATTTGCCATAGTTCGTATTTTTTTATGGTTTGTTTGCCATGCTCTTTTTTGCTCTTAAATTTAGTAAATAAATTTTTTAAATTAACTATTGACTTTTACTAGCTGGTCTTTATATTTACAAGACATATTAAACGATTAAACTAGTACTTATATGTTTGCTTTATGTATTATTTCATGTCTATATTATGATGATGATACAATAGTGATATCGCAGTTTATCAATTAGATGATGAAAATACTACGACTAAAGGATGGCAGAATGGTGTACAAGGAGTTAATGTATTTGGTAATGTTTTAATTCAGGTTAATTCTTCTGCTGAAAATTATTTGGGATGGATTCCATATGTGTTTGCTCATGAATATCATCTGGAATGAAAATATGAAATATAACTCATTTTGTAAGATGTATGAATAATTAATTTATATAAAATATTTAATATACAATAAAATTGCGATGTGTGGTAATATAAGCGTATATTTAAGAAATAAGTTCTGGAGGCTAAATAAATGAATGAAATTGCTGTACTTGGACCATCAGGCACTTTTAGTGAATTCGCAGCAAAGAAATACATTGAGAAATTTAATAAAAATATAAAAGTAGTTTTTTATCCTACTATAAAAAAAGTTTTTGATGCCATTGGCAAGGAATGTGAATTAGGAATTGTACCTATTGAAAATACTCTTGATGGATATGTGCAGATTACGTTGGATTTACTTTCACAGGTGAATTTATACATAATACATGAATTTGTTATTCAGGTTCAATTTTCCTTTGTCAGTAATAATTTGAATGTATCTGATATTAAAAAAATATATGTTCAGTTTAAAACTCAAGGGCAATGTTATAGTTTTCTAGATCAATTTATTGAAGCTAAAATTATAACAACTGCAAGTAATGGGGAATCCTTTGAAAAGGTAAAGAAAGGTATTTTAGAAGAGTCTGCTATAATTCCAAGACATATACTAAACGCAGAAAATAGATTTCCTTTCAGTATTGAAAATGTAACTGATTCAGAAAATAATGAAACAAGATTTATTGTGATTTCAAAAAATATTATAAAGTATGATATTAATAAAAGTTATAAAACTTCAGTAATTATTATGGATGCTGCAGACGATAAACCTGGGATGCTTTCGAAAATTTTAAATGAATTTTCTGAAAGAAATATTAATTTAACTTCAATAATATCACGTCCAACTAAAAGAGCACTTGGCAAGTATTATTTTTTTATTGATATTGAGGGACATTATCCAGAAGAAAAAAATATTAAGCAAGCAATTGATAAAATAAGTGAAAACAATATAGTTAAAATTCTTGGCTCTTATTCGATGATTTAATATATACTTAATAGATGGATATTCTTACCTATCCAACATCAATTAGTTCTTTTTTAATTTTGAGATAGATTTAATCTTAGCGGGAGAAATATAAAATATAACTTGAAAGCATATAAATTGAGAGTTACCATACCACAAATTATAAAATAAGGACTTTTTCCTTGAAAAGAATGTTAAGGACATATTGATACCAGGTATTGGATATGGTAGAAATGCAAAGTTTTTTATTGACAATGGAATAAATATAACGGGCATTGAGATTTCAAAAACAGCGATTGATTTGGCAAGGCAAAATGGGCTTAATATTAGTATTTTTCATGGTAATGTAAATATAGAATAACTGTTAATAATGAGGGAGCGATGGAAATGAGAATACCAATTTATCAGATTGATGCATTCACAGAGGAAGAATTTAAAGGGAATCCGGCAGCAGTATGTCCATTAGAAAAATGGCTTGAAGATGGTTTAATGCAAAAGATTGCTAAAGAAAATAATTTATCTGAAACTGCTTTTTTTACCAAAAAGAATGATATATATGAGTTAAGATGGTTTACTCCAGAAGAAGAGATTGACTTATGTGGGCATGCCACATTAGCAGCTGCTTACACTATATTTGAGTATTTAGATAAAAATTCAAATAAGATAAGTTTTAATACAAAGAGTGGAATTTTGGAGGTACTAAAAAAAGATAAGTTAATTACAATGATATTCCCATCAAGAGAAGGAGAAAAAAGTGAAATACCAGAAGAATTAATAAGAGGACTAGGAAAGAAACCTAAAGAATTATATAGGTCTAGAGACTACATGGCAGTGTTCGAAAAAGAAGAAAATATAAAAAGTCTTAGACTAAATATGGAGGAATTAAAGAAATTAGATGTATTTGGAATAATAGTAACAGCTAAAGGTAATGAAGTAGATTTTGTATCAAGATATTTTGCCCCAAAGTCAGGAATAAATGAAGACCCTGTGACAGGTTCAGCACATTGTACATTAGTTCCGTATTGGAAGAGAGTTTTAAATAAGAATGAATTTGTAGCATATCAGTTATCTGATAGAGGAGGGAAATTATATTGCATTGATAAAGGAGAAAATATAGAAATATCAGGCCAAGCTATTTCTTATTTGTAAGGGTATATAAATGTATAAAAATGTTCATTAACTCATTAATACCATGGGGGTAAAATTATGGATAAAGAAGATAGACGTAAAATGAAAGAATGTAAAAAAAATCCAATGGCTAACTTTGCTGATTCAGTAAATCGTTCACAGATAGGTGATTTAAGTCAATTAACAAAGGGAAATTTATTTACAAGGATTATTATTAGTATTATAGTTATTGGAATACTGTCATTAATATTCTTTGCTATTAACAATTAATAACAGCTGTTAAGGCTATTACAGTTGTATGTCTAAATGATTTTATAAATAGTTTAGGACACATTCTGAATTCTTTACGATGTAACTAATAAGATTGAAAATGCAAATAATGCTCTTTGAAAATCAGATATGCCGTGTTAAAAACTTTTATGTTTTCTATAAGACAGTGAAAATACATGGATATTATGGTATGATTTTTATAAAGATTGAATCATGATTGTAAATAATTATGACGAAAGTATTATACAGGCATTGAAGTACAGGCTGTATATGATATAATTATTTAAGAGAAAAAATCATTCCTATTTTTCTAAAATGAGGTAAATAACTATGATATATATACACAAAGATAAGTATACTAGAGAATTAAGGGTTGATTGTAAAAAATGTTTCGGTCTGTGTTGTGTAGCACTGTATTTTTCAGCTTCAGAAGGCTTTCCAGCGAATAAAGAGGCTGGTAAACCTTGCATAAACTTACAGCCTAACTTTATTTGCTCTGTTCACAAAAATCTGAGAAATAATGGGCTTAAGGGATGTACTGCTTATGATTGTTTTGGTGCTGGTCAGAAGGTATCACAAGTTACTTTTAGTGGACATGACTGGCTTAAAAACCCAGAATGTGCTAATGAAATGTTTGAAGCATTTTTGATTATGCGGCAGCTTCATGAAATGCTATGGTATCTTACTCAAGCATTTATTCTGCAAAAAGACCCTTATATTAAAGAGAAGATAATTTCATTAATAGACAATACTGAACAATTTACTCTTCTTGATGTTGATTCTCTATTAACATTGGATATAGTAGCTCATCGAACTAAAGTTAACGTACTGCTTAAAAATACCAGCGACTTAGTACGTACTAAGTTCCACAGAGAAAAGAATATTGCTTTAAGAAATCGTAATGCCACCTCTCTTAGATTAGATTATTTTGGTTCAGATTTGAGAAAAATCGACCTTAGAGGTTCAGATTTGAGGGGAGCCTGTCTTATTGCGGCAAACATTAGAGGAGTCGATTTAAGTTGGGCCGATCTAATTGGAGCTGATTTAAGAGATGCCGATCTTAGTGGGGCTAATCTAACAAATAGTATTTTTCTTACTCAAGCTCAAATCAATACGGCTAAGGGGAATTCACATACAAGGTTACCTATTATGATAGTTCGCCCAACCTATTGGTTGAAATAATTAACTGTTAGATTGACATTTTTGTGTTACAAATCTCTTATTTAGTGTAACAATTAAAAAACGAATAATTTACCTAAACACTGTATTATTCAAGTTTGAAATTTTGCGGTGTTTTTTACGTCGTACTTCAAATAAGTTGTGACAAAACAGTAAATTATTGTGAAGTAAAAATTTTTTATGTTTTTGGGGTGGAAGGAATATAAATATGGGAAAAGAACTGTCGGAAATGATGTTGGAAGAATTATGGAGGTTGTTTCTTATAATTCTAAAAAAGTATTATATTAAATTACTTTAATATTTTTATTTAGAAAGGATATTTTGTATAAAAGAACTCATCATTAGAGGCATATATTTTTTAATTTTAGGGGTCATTGTATATATTTTAATTTTAAAATTAAAATTTAAGTACAATGGATGGAATTTAAATAATCCCAGGAAAAATGCAATATATGCTCTTGCTGCAACTTGTACAAGTATTTTTTTAATTTTAATTATAATTTTAATTCATTCAAGAAGTATTAGTAATTCAACTCCAGGAATTGAAACTAATGTAACTTATAATTTTTCTGTTGTTTTGTCAAATATAATTTTGTATTTAATAATTATAAGTCCTGTATTGTTAACAAAAAAATTTTTGAAACAGTCATGGGCTAGTACAGGAGTATCAAAACATAATTTAAAAAATCAGTTACCATTGGTATAATTGCAGGTATTATATACTTAATATTATCTTTGATTTACATGAATGTCAATATTATTAGAGTAATGGCCAAGTTAAACATTAGTTATTTTTGGAGATCAGTATACTTTTCCACTGTTGGATTTTGTGAAGAATTTATGTCTAGGAAATATTTACAAACTCGTTTAATTTCGTATATAGGAAAAAATAAAGGTTGGATAACTACTTCCATCTTTATATGATTGGGCAAATACTCTAATTTAGTTTTAATGAATTTGGAAAATTTTAAATTAAACTTCAGTATTAACAGGATAACAATGATGGGAGAAATGAATAATATGGGTGGATATAGTAACTTACTAAAACTAAATACATATATTAAAAGATGTAAATTTAACTTTTTTGCCGGCATAGCAGGAATGATTATTTGTTCAATTATGTATACTCCCGTACCATATTTAATGGGGTATGTAATAGACAAGGTTCTGATACCACATAAAAGTTATATGGAATTATATAAGATTATTTCTGTATTAATTTTATTACATATGTTAAGGTATTGCATAAGTATTGTTTCAAAAAGTCTTTTTATAAAAGTTCAAAACTTTGTAGTTAATGAAGTTAGGGTATCAATGATGGATAAAATAATAGATCTGCCTATGAGTTTTTTAGGCAAAAAGGAAAAAGGATATATACTTAGCAGGATATCTGAATGTGGAAATATAGGAAGTTTATTCTCGCCTATGTTTGTAAATACATTTTTAAGTATCTTTGACTTTATATTTGCACTAATTATGATGATTACTTTAAGTTATAAGCTAAGTATTATAGTTTTGATTATAGTTCCAATATATTTTTTAACTGTAAAACATTCATCTAATCAATTGTCAGAAAGTACAAAATTAATGTTGGAAACAGGGGCTGTTTTAAATGGGGAGACTTATGAAGTATTAAATGGTATAGAGGAGATAAAAATATTAAATGGCAAAAAAGTTCAACTTAAAAAGTTTAAAGACAAATTGAATAAGATGGTAAAAAACAGTATAAAGCAAAGTAAACAAATCTTATTTTTTATGGAGAATATACTTTTAGTAAATAATTTAGCATCGGTTTTAATATTGTTATTTTCAGGAATATTAATTTTAGATAATCAATTAACTGTTGGTATATATACTGCTTTTATTGCATATATGAGTAAAATATTTTCAACAACGTCAAGTTTTGCAAGTTTAGGTATGACTGTAAAACCTGTATGTGTAAGCATTGAAAGAATACAAGAATTTTTAGAAATGGAGGATGAAAATACAGGAGAGCATGAAATAATGAATGAACATATAATTAGTATTTCAGGTAAAAATTTAAGCTTTAAATATGACGAAAATAGTGAAAATGTAATAAATAAATTAAATTTTAAAATGAATAAAGGGGATAAAGTTCTTATAAAAGGAGAAAATGGTACAGGCAAGTCCACATTAATTAAAAATCTTTTAGGGTTATATTCTCCAACAGAAGGTGAAATTTTTATAAATGATAAGAGGTATTCACTTATTGATAAAAGAAGTGTGAGGAATAAAATAGGAGTTGTATCTCAAAATGTATTTTTATTTAGGGGGAGTGTTTTAGATAATATTTTATATGGGCAATCTGATAAATGTAAGGAAGATGTAGTATCTTTGATCAAAAAATACAATTTAGAAAGATATATTCAGGGATTTGAAAATGGTCTGGAAACTGAAATTAATCAAAATGGTGTTGGAATATCAGGAGGACAAGCTCAAATTATTGCCTTTTTAAGGGCAACTATTGCAAAAAAAGATGTAATTATTCTAGATGAGGGAGTAAGTAATATGGATGTAGAAACTAGAAAAATTATTCTTAAAATACTTCAAGAAAGAAATATATGTAACATTTTAATGATTATCTCTCATCAAGAAGAGGGTATGGAGTTTGTTAATAAAACACTATATTTAAAGAAAGAAACTAGCGAATAATTGACCTAGCAATGCTTAATTTATTGGTATGATATGGGAAACTCTATGGGAATAGCAATATTAACATTTAACCCTAAAATAATTGCAATTGTATTAGCAATTTTCTGTATAAAACATATTGTATTAATGTTTAGTTTTGGCTTATTATATATAAGTCATTTGCTGTTTAGTATAGTTCTTATAGGATTATAGGAGTATCTATTGTACTTATAATTAAAATTATTTGTAATACTATAGGGAGTTTTTCTAAAATTATTAAAGAAATTTAATAACAAGGGTATTATAAATTATTAAGTATTTGCCATAAGAATGTAATTTGTATTCTTCTAATTATGGGTAATTTGTGGAAAGAGAGTGTACCTTGATTTGTTTTACACAAACCTAGATACGCTCCTTTGTTTTGCACAGTTCTGTGTATGTTGTCATGTTTTCTATGTTCCAAAAAAACTGTACAAAAATACAAACACACAGTAATTTGTTAACTTTAGATAACAATTGAATGCTATGTGTTTATGCTTTTATACAAATATTGCAAACTATTTATTTTGTATGTTCTTTAATGACCTGGCTAATGCACCTACACTTTCTTGAATGTCACTGTCACTAGATTTATCATTTCCAATCTCAATAAGAACAGTATTATTAGACAAATCTTCATTAAAATATGACAATGTACCTGTCTTGAATTGAACTATTTCTGACGTAACACCACTAGCCTTTTTTAACTGTTCTAACAATTGGTTAGCAAATTTCTTATTTTCTTTATATCTCGGACTGGCCTGAGTAAGTATTAACTTTATTTTTTTTGTATCTGATGTAGTATTATTACTTTCATCGCGAGATACATCTAAGAGAGTTGTGTTAGCATAGTTCTTTACATTTTTTGTTATTATGTTACGTGTATTTTCATATGATCTTGTATATTCTTTAGGTGCTGTAACTTTTATAAAGCTACTGTTTAATCCTGCTTTAATGAGATACTACTGAGTTGGTAAACGTTTATGGTTTTTTCCTTAGTTATGTTTTGTGTGGCAACTTAATTATAACAGGAAATTACATAAATGTTTTTCTTTTTTTATTCACTGGGAATTTATTCAATCAAGTTCGCTCATTTATAGCTATAAATTATATATGGAAATTATTAATACTCGTAACATAGGCTACGGAATTTTAATATTTCATGTGTTATTATAATAAAAAATAAATGAATGATGGAGGACAAAGCTTATGAAAATTATAAAAGATATGACTATTAGTGAAGTTGTTAGAAATTATCCAGAGAGTGTAGAAGTTCTCTTTAGTTTTGGTATGGGTTGTGTAGGATGTCCATCAGCACAAGCAGAAACAATAGAAGAAGCGTGTAAAGTTCATAATATGGATGTTGAAAAACTTATTAAAGCATTGAATGAAGCAACAAAACGAGGAGGTAAACTTATATGAGTGCATTTTTAGGAAAAATTCATTGAAGAAACTTGGAATCAATGAAGACTCGCCAGAAGATTTCTTTAAGCTGATTTTTGATTATATGCTTGAAGGAATGCCATGCGATAGAGTAAATGAAATCATTGAAAATAGCAAAACTATGATTACATGGGAAACTACAAGAGATATTCATAAAGTTTACTGGGATGAAGCTAGCGGGGATATTAATAATTATTATTATTTTAGAGATATATGGATTAACGGATTCTTAAGTGCAAGCGGTACAGGGTATAAGTATACTAGAAAAGAAAATGGAATAAATACCATAAGAGAGGTGTGAGTTTATGGATGGAATTGTCTTAATGATTGAAGAACATAAAAATATAAAAAGGATGCTGCAAATTATAAGAAAAGCATGTTTAAGTATAATGAATGGCAGGGAAATTGATTATATGGATTTTGAAATGATGATTGACTTCGTAAGAAATTATGCAGATAACCATCATCATGGAAAGGAAGAAAAATTGTTATTTAATAAAATGGTGGATGAAATTGGAGGTATAGCTGAGAAATTAGTTAAGTTTGGAATGCTTGTGGAGCATGATTTTGGAAGGTTATATATTAACGAGCTTGAAGAAGCACTTGCCAGAGTTAAGGCTGGTAATGATGAGTCAAAACTTGATGTAATAGCCAATGCTGTATCTTATACACATCTATTAAATAGGCATATAGATAAAGAAGACAATGTTGTATATTCTTTTGCCAAAAGAACTCTCAGTGAAGAAATATTAAATAAATTCAATATGGAATGCCATGAATTTGAAGAGGAAATGAATAGAGCTGGTGTTCAAAATAAATATATTCAAATATTGGAATCGCTTGAACAAAAATATAAGTGACTTGTAGTTTCAAAGGATACTGTAAGGTTTATAGGGGAAAAATAATCAATTTTCATAGGATTTTCTGCTGGATTTTTAGCTATATTGGAAACGTTTTAGTTTCTATAGTATTGGCAGGGTTATTTGTACAATCTGGACTTTGAAAGGGCGCAATGGCACAATTTATTTTAAAAGCATCATATATCTAATAAGAAAGCTTGAAGAATTAAATAATAAATAAAGTGGTATAAGGAGGACGAAGATGGGATATAAGTTAACCACAGAAAAGTTTAATGATTTTTTAACTGAAATAGGAGATGAATATAAGATTTATGCTCCTATACTTTTAAAAGGCAAAGGCACTTTCTCAGATACGGATACTGTTAGGTATGGACAAGTTAACCATGTTAAGGAAATAGTTTTTGATAAAAAATCTAATTTCTCGCCAAAGGAAGTGATACTTCCAATTACGCAAACTTTGTTCTATTTTACAGAAGACAGTGTAACAGAACCTAAAACAGAGGACAAGAAGATTTTAATATTTTTAAGAAGCTGTGATATATGTGCTGTTAAGAGATTGGATCAAATATATTTAGACAATGGTGCTGAAGATCCATATTACAAGAAATTAAGAGAAAAAGTCAAATTCATACTTATGGAGTGTGAAGACAGCTTTGAGAATTGTTTCTGTGTAAGTATGGGAACTAATAAAACAGAGGAATATGATTTATTTGTAAAAGTAAAAGATGGACAAGTTTTTGTTGAATGTAAAGATGAAAGTTTTAAGTCATATTTTCACACTTGTGAGCAGTATGAAGTAAGTCCAAAATTTATAGAAGCTAACGAAAAAGAAGTAAAAGTTCCTAGAAACTTAGATACAAATATATTTAGTTGGAGTGGATGGAAAGAGTATTCACAAAGGTGTATAGCTTGTGGCAGATGTAATACTGTGTGGGACCTGTGCTTGCTTTACAATGCAGGATATATTCTATAAAGATAATAGAAATGTTGGGGAAAGAAGAAGGGTTTGGGCTTCTTGTCAAATAGATGGGTTTACGGATATGGCCGGTGGACATAGTTTTAGAAAAGAGCAAGGTGATAGAATGAGGTTTAAGGTTATGCATAAGGTTTATGATTTTAAAAAGAGATTTGGCTACCATATGTGCGTAAGCTGTGGAAGATGTGATGATGCTTGTCCTGAATATATCTCATTTTCAAACTGCGTAAATAAGTTGAACAAAGCAATGGAAGAGGTGAAGTAAATGGAGAATATATATTTACCAAGGTCTAGTAAGATAATTAGTATTACTCCACATACAGATATTGATTACACCTTTAGAATGGAATTTACAGGTGATGTGAAGCCTGGTCAATTCTTTGAGGTTTCTATACCTAAATACGGAGAAGCTCCCATTTCTGTCTGTGAAATAGGAGAGGGATATATAGACTTAACAATCAGACGTGTGGGAGTAGTTACAGATGTTATTCATACCTTCTTCAAAGGAGATACACTTTTCATGAGGGGACCTTATGGCAATGGATTTGATGTAAATATATATAAAGGAAAAGAAGTTATTGTAGCAGCAGGTGGAACTGGCCTAGCTCCGGTTAAGGGAATTGTAGATTATTTTTCAGCTAACAGAAATGAAGTTAAGAACTTTAATCTTTTAGCTGGATTCAAGTCACCAAATGACATATTGTTTAAAGAATCTATCAAAAAATGGAGTGGCAATTTACAGGTCACAATAACTGTAGATAAAGCTGAAGAAGGATATAGTGGTAATGTAGGGTTAATTACTAATTATATTAAAGATTTAAAAATTGAAAATGTGGAGAAAGCACAAGTGGTGGCTGTTGGTCCTCCAATAATGCTGAAATTCACATTAGCTGAGTTTATTAAAAGAGGAATTAAAGAAGAAAATATTTGGGTTTCTTATGAAAGAAAGATGTGTTGTGGACTTGGTAAATGCGGGCACTGCAAGATTGATGATACCTATATCTGCCTAGAAGGTCCGGTTTTCAATTATACTAAGGCTAAGAACTTAGTGGATTAGGGGGGAGAGATAATGTCTATAGATATTAATACAAAAGGCCTTAAAAAGAATGCATTTAGAGTAACTAAAGAAAGAGGAAAAACTGCAATAAGAATAAGAGTTCCAGGTGGTCATATGGAAGCAAAATACTTTGAAATACTACAAAAGGTTGCTGAAGAATATGGTAATGGAACTGTTCATATAACTATCAGACAAGGATTTGAAATACCTGGAATAGATATGAAGGATATTCCTAGGATAAATGAACTTATTCAGCCTGTAATAGAAGGATTAGAGATAAATCAGGTAGATCCAAATACAGGATATGCCTCCTCCGGTACAAGAAATGTATCTGCATGTATAGGAAATAGGGTGTGTCCTTTTGCTAATTATGACACTTCTGCATTTGCAAAGAAGATAGAAAAGGCTATTTTCCCTAACGACCGTCATGTTAAAATTGCATTAACTGGATGTCCAAATGATTGTATAAAAACTAGAATGCAGGACTTTGGAATTATAGGAATGACTGAACCACAATATGACAGCTATAGGTGTATAGGCTGTCAAGCCTGTGTTAAGAACTGTAAGAAAAGATCTACAGGAGCACTAACATTTGAAAATTTTAAGGTTATAAGAGACCATGACAAGTGTATTGGCTGTGGAGAATGTGTTGGGAAATGTCCAACAGGTGCATGGACAAGAAGTGATGAAAAATACTTTAAGCTGGTCATAATGGGAAGAACGGGGAAGAAAAATCCAAGACTTGCCCAGGACTTTGCCAAATGGATAGATGAAGAAAGTATAATAAAAATTATATTAAATACTTATGATTATATAGAAGAGTATATTGATAAAGATGCACCATTAGGAAAAGAACATATTGGATATATTGTAGATAGAACCGGGTATCATGAATTTAAAAAATGGGCATTAAAAGATGTAAAACTAGGAAATAGGGTTGAGATACAAAAAAATATTAATTGGTAATAGCTAATTTAGGGGACGGGCATTGGTGCCCGTTTTTTAACTATAGTTTGTGATATTGACTATTTTTGTGATATTGACTATTGTTGTTATTAACTAAATTGGTATTATATATAATAATAATATTTTTTAATATTCGCAAAAGCTCTGCAAGGCTTGAATGTCCTTTATTTTAAACGTAGACAAGTGAAAATCGATTATACCCTCATCTCTCATCCGACACATTTCCCTTGACATAGATGGTCTTGATACATTTAAAAAATCAGCGAGTTCGTTCCGCTTTAAGGGTAAAATTATAGTGTTGTTTTTGGTATTTTGATATTGTTCCAACAAATATGAACATATTTTACCACGTATACTTTTAATTGAAAGGTATTCAACTTTCTTATTCAATAATAATGCCTTATCTGATATTACATTCATAAAATTTTGCAGCATTGCAGTATGCCATGGACACATCTTTCCACATCTAGCTATAAGGTCTGAGTTCGTAAGAAATAAAACTTTGCAAGTGTTTTGTACTCTAACTGTTGCAGGCCATATTTTACGACTTGAAAATACCAACATTTCCCCAAATAAATCTCCTTTTTTTACTACAGAAATAATTACTCTATTTCCTTCAGAGTTTTCTTTGAGAATAGTTGCTTCCCCTTCTAAAACTATACCAAACCTGTCAATTGACTCACCTGAATTTACTATGCATTCATTTTTACTAAAGCTATGTATTTTGGGAGTTAAGCATTGTAACATGCAAAGGATTTCTTCTTCTTTTATACCGTAAAATAAAGGTGATTTTTTTATTATTTCAATATATTCTTCTATCATTTAATTACCATCCTTTTTGTATCCTCGGTTACCGAATTGTTTTAATAGATATAATATAATAATCTTATAGAAATGACAAGGGAAAAATAGTAAATAACGAACTAGGAGGTATATATTATGTCAAATATGTTTTGTTTTCAATGCCAGGAAGCTGCAGGAGGAAAGGGATGTACTGTAAAAGGTGTATGCGGAAAAACTGGAGATGTAGCAAAAGCTCAGGACTTATTAGTTTATGTAACAAAGGGATTGGCAGTAGTAAGTAATGAAGGAAGAAAAGTTGGGGTGATTGATGCTAATGTGGACAAGTATATAACTGAAAACTTATTCTCTACAATTACTAATGCTAACTTTGATAGACAAGCACTTTTAGATAGAGTAAAAGAAACTTTAAAATTAAGAGAAAAATTAAAAGCTAAAGTTGTAAAAGCTGGTGGACAACTTGGAGAAACTAAAGGTAGTGGAATATTTAAAAAGTTATTAAAAACGGCATCAAGTGGAATCACTATTCCTGATGCAGCAGTATGGTCAGATGATAATGTTAGTGGATTTGATGCTAAGGCTGAGCAAGTTGGAGTATTGGCAACTAAAAATGAGGATATAAGGAGCTTAAGAGAACTTATAGTATATGGTCTTAAAGGTTTGGCAGCATATACGAAGCATGCTATGAACTTAGGATATAATGATGTAGAGGTTCATGGATTTATGGCTAAAGCTCTAGCTGCTACGTTAGATGATTCATTATCAGCAGATGATTTAGTTGCACTTTCATTAGAAGCAGGAAAATACGGTGTCACTGCTATGGCTTTACTTGATAAAGCTAATACAGAAACCTATGGAAATCCTGAAATTACAAAGGTCAATATTGGAGTTAGAAATAACCCAGGAATACTAATTTCTGGTCACGATTTAAAGGACCTTCAGATGTTATTAGAGCAGACAGAAGGAACAGGAGTAGATGTTTATACTCATGGTGAAATGCTTGCAGGACAGTATTACCCAGCCTTCAAGAAGTATGCTCACTTTGCAGGAAACTATGGAAACGCATGGTGGAAGCAGGGAGAAGAGTTTGAAAAATTCAATGGAGTAATTTTAATGACTACAAACTGTGTAATTCCTCCAAAAGATTCATATAAGAATAGATTATTCACAACAGGGGCAACTGGTGTACCAGGTTGCAAGCACATTGAAGCAGACGAAATTGGAAACAAGGATTTTACAGAATTAATTGCTATGGCTAAAAAATGCAGTGCTCCAACTGAAATAGAAAAGGGAGAAATTGTGGGCGGATTTGCTCATAATCAAGTATTGGCTCTTGCTGATAAGGTTGTAGATGCTGTTAAAACTGGTGCAATAAAGAGATTTTTTGTAATGGCTGGCTGTGATGGTAGAGCAAAATCAAGAAGCTACTATACTGAATTTGCAGAAAAGCTGCCCAAGGATACAGTTATATTAACTGCAGGATGTGCAAAATACAAATATAACAAATTGGAACTTGGAGATATCGGTGGAATACCAAGAGTACTTGATGCAGGACAGTGTAATGATTCATATTCACTAGTTGTAATTGCATTAAAGCTTCAGGAAGTGTTCGGATTGGATGATGTTAATAAACTTCCAATATCCTATAATATAGCATGGTATGAGCAAAAAGCTGTAATAGTATTATTAGCATTATTACATCTTGGGGTTAAGAACATTCACCTAGGACCAACACTTCCAGCCTTCCTTTCACCAAATGTGACTAAAGTTCTAGTAGAGAATTTTGGAATAGCAGGAATTGGAACTGTTGATGAAGATTTAAAACTGTTTTTAGGGTAATTAATAAACAAATATCAAAGAATATAATAAATATCCACCAGCTAAGCTTAACATCATAAACTTAAGGAAACTTGATTTAATATTTTGATTTATCAGGTTTCCTTATTTCTATATATGCATTAAAATATAAGTAGGGGTGGTTATATGTTTAATATCTATATTAATAGATTTAAAAAAATGTTTAACTCTATTAATTTAGATATTATGAAAACATATGCACGTCTAGATAAGCAAAATAGTTTTATTAGAAAAAGAAAAATGCCACTTGCAGATTAGTGTTTGCGGTTGATGGAAGTAAAGCGGAAGTTCCAAACTCCGATGAAAATAGAGCATTTTTTGGTGAATGTGCTTAATAATCGTGCCAAGACTGAAATAAGAGCTTTAGTAAGTGGCATTTTTGATGTATTTAATCATTTTTTTTGGATTTGCAAATAGACTCTATCAAAACAAGTGAAAGTGAACTTCCGATTGAATTTAGTGGAAAAGAAATAGAGACTCTATATTTTAAGAGATGGGAAATTGAAAAAAAGTATCATACTCTCAAAAATAAAATGAAGTTCGAAAGTGTTACAGGAAGCAACATTATATGTATATCAGGATTTTTGGGCACAATTATATATTTCGATTTTCACTTGCTAATCAGAAAACTGAAGGCGAGCTTTTCTTTATAGGAATGCTCACCTTTTGGTTATATTTATAATTAATGAGAGAAGGTGTAAAAAGTGAAGGTTCGTGACAGTGGAATGCCTGAACAAAAATATTGGGAAAGTTTATTTAACGTAGAACTTATTCTTGATAAGATGGAAATAAATCAAGATGTAAATTCTCTTGTAGAATTTGGATGTGGCTATGGAACATTTACATTGCCGAGTGCTGAAAGGATTAGTGGTAATATTATTGCGATAGATATCGAAGATGAAATGCTTAATATAGCTTCATCAAGAACTGTTTCTAAAAATAATATAACTTTCGTAAAGCGTGATTTTATAGCTAATGGTACAGGGATACCTAACAATTCGGTTGATTATGTTATGTTGTTCAACATACTACATCATATCAAGCCATTAGAACTTTTGGACGAGGCATACAGAATACTTAAGGCAGGAGGAAAAGCTGGTCTTATTCATTGGAATTATGATCCCACTACTCCAAGAGGTCCAAGTATGGATATTCGCCCAAAGCCTATTGAAATGAAAGAATGGGCGTTAGAGGCTGGATTTAAACAAATAGGATATAACTATATTAACTTACCACCTTATCACTATGGGTTTGTCATACATAAGAAATAGATATATTTACAATATTCTTATACAATTCTTATATTTCATAATATGTTTATATAAAAAAAGGTTTCATATTTAATTTTTCTTATTTTATAAATTATTTTTTACACCTTTAACCATATTAACTATATTCATAATTAAAAGAGATATCTTTAATATTATTTAACATACTCTTGGTATTTAATATAATGAAAACTCCAGCTTAGTTTTAAGCTGGAATCTTTATTTCACATAAAAAGCTGACCAAAGGCCAGCTAAAAAAATTTGAAAGGATAACTGTAGTTAATAGTATGTTCAAAATTTTAAAATTGCATACAATATATAGAAAATAATTTTAATTAAAATGCAAGGTCTTCTTTAAATAAAAATTTTTATAATAAAAGCCCTGGTAGCACCAGGGCTTTTATCCATGATAAAACTAATTTAGTGATATTAAAGGATTTTTATGATGTTAGTCATTATATCCAATTTATTATATTTAAAACAAAAAGGGAGCTTTATGTCTAAAATCTATTTACATATATTGTAAAATAGTATATTATATATTTATGAGGTCAACATTCCTAATTAATTCGTTATAACCTAATGTAAGTTTGATTTATCCAAATTCACACTCCAAATAGTAAATTTATTTTAAGGTGCTGTTGCATTAGCAATTTTTTAGATTGCTATGAACAGCACCTTTGTAACTCAAAAGAATAATTTTGGAGACAAAATTATTTTCTCAAATTCTATATTTTGAAAAAGGGTATAGAAAATTAGGAAACGACGGAATCCCATATCTTGTTTTATTTCAGCAAAAGCTCCTTCAGATTGAATACTTCTGTTCATTCTCAGTTCTATTCCTTTATCGCTAAGTATTCTTTCTAATGATTTTTCTCGTTTTTCTTGGAATAACTTAGAGATTTCTAAATATTTAGTACGTTCTTCCAGTGGAATTTTACTATTTCTGCTTTTGATACACTTTAATTTTAATTAGCATCCACTGCAGTCTTCGCAGGTATAACAAGTTTTCTCACTTACATATCCAGTTCTACTTTTTGATTTTTTAGTACCAGTTACTTTCTCTCAAGCCCCTAAATATGGATTTATATCAAACAACCTTATCTCGCCATTCTCAAAAGTCAACAATAATTTATATTCATCCAATGTTTTAACTTCCTTAACCGATAAATACATATTATCACTCCCTACTTCAATGGTTCAATTTTAAATGGCAATTTACTATCCATAGCTTCCAATTTGGACTACCATAATTAAATATCATATCTACTTAAAAACTCCATAGTTTTTTCCCAATCTCCTTCGATTTTGCATAGTAGATATAATGCCCTCCTTCTAAAAGACAATAATTGAACTTATCATATCCCTTGAATTCCTCTAAATTTTTATTTATTACATTCGTGTATTTCCCATTATTTATATCTTTCATAGATTTAATGGAAATAAATCTAAGTATGGGCAAGTCCTTTGACATTTTAGTTTTATTCACAGTTTCACAATTCCTTAAAACCATGCTAAATTCATTTTCCATAGTTTTGTTAAAGGGATTTTGAACTCCCATTTTAACTAGGGCCTTTTTACACTCCGTTCCTTATCAGAATATACATGCATCTTTTTATTTTCAACCTCTACCAATATGCCTAAAGGTTTAACATCCTCCTTCCATGTATTTTCGGACCTGACCCACTATACACATAACTATTAACAATGCTAGTATAACAGCCCAAACTTTTTTAATATCTTTCCTGTCTTCCTAATCATTATTTTTACCTTCTTCATATACCATATTGACATAAGTATTACTTATGAAAATATAGAATAAAATCATTGCTGCTAGATATAATCCTAAAGAGATGATCAGCTGGAGGTTAAAAGAAAAATTCATTATTTGTTCTAACATCTTCATTGCAGCTATGCTGTGTAATATTGCTATACCGCCTGGTAAAATGAAGGATATTGCCACCTGCATGTACGCAGATTTTCTTACTTCCTTTTTACTCATACCTATATTTTTCAAGGTTATGTAGTGCTTTTTATCCATAAAGGCATCCTTTAATATTTTAAAATATATTGTACTAAAGGTTGAAAGCATAAATATTATAGACATTACCATACCGAGAAAATGAAATATTTCAATTACATAGTAATCCCAGGTACGCTCATTAATATAGGGATATACCGTTCCTTCAGATAAGGCTTGTCTTATATTGAATATTAATTGATTTAAATCTTCATCCCTAATTGTTTGAACACAGTTTAAAGTTTTCTCCTTAAAACCTTCCTGTATCTTTTCATATTCACTATCTTCTAATACATATATATTTTTATATCCTAATTTATCTATAACCCCGGTAAAAGGAATATCCTTTTGCACTTTTATAGAATAATCCTTATTATTTATTTCTACTTCCTTTCCCACAAGGTTAAGGGGAGATGCTAAAGTTGTAGCGCTTGATATAAAGAGAACCTCTTTTCCCTTAGGTTCAATATTATCCTGTACTTTATAATTTAAAAATTCTAAGTTCTTTTTTAAAGTTGAATAGCTTGTTATTATGGCTTCATGATTGTAATCTATTTTTTTAGGATAGTTTTTATAATTAACTTTTCCTAATATAAATTTATTTTCATTAATTCTAGCTCCTTTAATTATTTCTGCCCCTTTCTCCTTTGACTTTTCATCATAAGTTTCATAGCAAAAACTATATGGAGCTTCCTTTATAGCCTCTCTTGCTGCAATCTCCTTAAAGGATAGGCTTAATCCAAAGGCCGTTAGTGCTGCTGCACATAGTATTGCTGTCATTGCCAGATTCCTATAATTATCTTTGAGTCTAAAATACACATTAGAAATGCTTACTAATCTAACATTTTTGTATACTAATTTTTTATTTTTCATTATCTTATCACAAACTATGGACATAAAGCTTCCAAAGAAAAGGTAAGTTCCAATTGAAACACATAATAAAGCTGTCATAGAGGAAAGCATCAAGTCTATCTCCCACTTTTTGATCATTATGGCAACTAAGTACCCAGCTAAAATTAACATTAATCCTAAAATTCCTTTAAAATATCTTAAGCTTGGAAGTTCCTCTTTTTCCTTTAAAGCATTGATCATATCTATTAACTTACTCTTTTTTATTATTCTATACTTTCTGTAAGCTACTGCTGTAAAAATACATAAAAATACTAAAATTACTGTAACTATGGAATTTAATGATATTTGGAAAGGCACTGCCACATTTAAATGAATTGATTTGGTTAAAAGCATAAAAAATAGTTTAGATAATATTATTCCAAATACAAGACCGCTGGATATTGATAAGATTCCGATAAACAAGCTTTCTATGACAAATACCTGACTGATTTTTAATTGTGTAATTCCCATTAGCATATACAAGGCTGTCTCTTTCTGTCTATTTAACATAAAAAATTTGTCCGCATTAAATATAAAATATAGTACTGTACATACTAAGATAAATCCACAGGAAATGCTAGCTGTGCTTGCTGCCTGAAATCTTTCACTTATTGACATAAATGCTTCATTATTTTCTATTGATAAAAAGTTATAAAAAGCTGCAACCGATACGATGGTAATAAGCAAATAGATCTTATATAATTTTATATTGTCTTTAAAAAGCTTATAGGAAAGTTTAAAGCAATTCATCCTTTTCCCCTCCCATATTGCGAGAACATACACAGATTTGTGTAAAATAAAATAGAAATGATAAAACTAATTGGAAATTACTATAGAATACGTTTCTGTAGTAATTTTTATTTTTTAGGGAATAACTAAATAATAAGATAGTGTAGGTTTGTAATAATAGTATTGTTTGCAATAATACTATTATTATTCATTTTTATACAAAATAGTACAGGCTTTATTTTTATATATAGGGTTCAATCCTCTCTTGAAACATTATAGTCAGTTGAGCCAAGGTATTAGCCCAGTTTGGAGATGTTGATGTCCATTTGACCATTATTTGCTCCGTAGCCAGATAAAGGGCCTTAATAAGGGAATCGTCAGTAGGAAATACGGTTCTTACCTTAGTGAATTTCCTAAGCTGCCTGTTGAAACCTTCTAAAGCGTTAGTAGTATATATTATTTTTCTTATTTCTGGTGGAAAATCAAAATAAGTAGATAGATTTTCCCAGTTGTTCTTCCATGATTGTACAGCTACAGGATATTTGTCTCCCCATGTAGTTTCTAATACTTCAAGTGCCTGCATAGCCATTGTCTCATTAACTGCTTTGTATACATTTTTTAAATCCTTCATAAAAGCTTTAATATTTTTTGAGGGTATATACTTCATAGAATTTCTTATCTGATGTATTATACAATTTTGTATATTTACTTCAGGAAAGACTGCTTTTATGGCCTGTGGAAGTCCTTTGAGTCCATCCATACATGCTATTAGTATATCTTTAACTCCCCTATTTTTAAGGTCATTGCATACAGAGAGCCAGTACTTTGCACCTTCGGCCCCACCAATCCATATACCAAGTATATCTTTATGACCTTTTACATCAAGTGCCATGCATATATATGCAGCTTTACTAACGATTCTATGTTCTTCTCTTACTTTAAAATGTATAGCATCCATATATACTATTGGATAGATCTCATCCAGGGATCTATTCTGCCATGCTACAGCTGTATCCATAACCTTATCAGTAATTTTAGATATCATTGAAGGAGATATATCTATACCATAAAGTTCATCTATCTCTGATTTGATATCATCTACAGACATTTCCCTGGCATATAACCCTATAATCTTTTTATCAAGCTCATTGCAGACTGTTTCATATTTTTTCACTATTTTAGGCTCAAATTCAGCTTTCCTATCCCTTGGCACATCCACCTTAACGCCGCCAAAGCTGGTTCTAATATTTTTAGAACTATATCCGTTTCTATAATTTTTATCTTCTCCTGACAGTTTATCATATTTTTCTCTTCCAAGATGTTCTTCCATTTCTGCCTCTAAGAATTGCTGTATTATGCCTCCGAACAATCTTTGCATCAGCCCATTTTTTCCAACTAAATCTTCCATACTGCTGCATTTTTTTAATTCTTTTTTTAAGTCTATATCAGGTATTTCCAATACATTCATGATTTTCTTTCTCCTCTCTAGTAATATTTCATACTTATTATTACCATCATTACCAGTTACCCATACATTAAAATAACGTACCTTGATTTCTTTTACACAAACCTAGGTACGTTCCCCTACTTAGAAAGTGCTTAATAAAAAGAAACTTGTTTGAGGAAGGCTCTAAAAAGCCAGTAATAAGAACAGACAACGGACCTCAGTTTATAAGTCATAAATTTGATGAATGCTGTGAAGAACTTAAAATTGAACATGAGAGAATACCAGTGAAGACGCCAAATAAAAACGCACATGTAGAATCATTTCACAGAATACTTGAGGATGAGTGTTTAAAAATTAATGAATTTCAAAGCTATGTGAAAGCATACAAAATAGTAAATGAATTTATGGAATTCTACAATAATAGGAGATTACATTCAAGTTTAAGATTTATGGCTCCACATGAATTTTATAACCTTTATTTTGGAGAAAACCTAACAAATATTCAAATAAGGGCCTAAATTTAAGAGAAATGAAGAATTTATTAGATTCTGTCCAAAACGAAGGGGTTAATCCGAAATTATCTGATGCAAGTTTAGAGGCAGAAGCAGAAAAAACTCTTATGAACAGCAGCCAGCAGGAACTTGTATCTTTACTACATAGTTATGGTGAAGATTATAAACTGGAAGAGCAAGACTTAGGTACAAGATTAGTGGAAGGATTCCAAGGACCACTGACACAGCTACAGGCCATGTTTGATAATCTTAAGGCTGCTATATCCGAGGTACAAAATTCAGGAATTGTGCCTACATCTGCAAGTTTCCAAAATGCCGCAAGTTCTTTGAATTTGGCAGGTGCAGTTACCACCGGGGTACAGAGTATTAATTTGGAAGCATCCCAGCCAACTACAATAATAACTCCTGTGTATTTAGAAGGTGAACAAGTAGCAAAAATTACAACACCATACACAAGCAGAATACAGGGTAAAAATATAGCCTTGAATGGGAGGGGATTATAATATGTATAGCATAACATTTAATGGCAAACACAGCCTTAGAGATTTTGGGTTATACGCAGAAGATAAAATTATAAACGCCCCTTCTAAAAAGAAAATAACCGATAGTGTGCCCTTTATGCAAGGCCAATATGATTTTAGCACCGTAGGAAGTAACGGGGAACAGGTATTTGATGCTAGGGCGGTAACAGTTACATTGAGAATAATAGCCTATAGCGTAGAAGAATTACACATAATATATAGGCAGACTTTAGATTGGCTAATGGATTCCGGCAAACAGAAGTTACAGTTCGATTTTATGCCAGAATTTTATTTTATGGGAGAGGTACAAGATGTTCCGGACTGGGATAAATTTTTAAGATATGGACTATTAACTGTGGATTTTGTATGCGACCCATTTAAGTATTCTACTTCTTACATGGGAGACGATATTTGGGATACATTCTGTTTCTTGACCGATTACACGCAATATGCCAATACTTTTGAGATAGATGGAGAAACAACAATAATTATGTATAACAACGGAAGAATAATAACACCGGTTATAAATTGCAGTGCTGCCATGACTTTAACTTATGGTGGTAAAACCTATAGCCTAAATGCCGGAGACAATAAACCCTGGGGATTAAAATTGCAGAATGGTAGAAATGATTTAGTGTTTTCTGGTAATGGTACGGTAAGGATTTTATTTAGATGGGAAGCTTTATAATGTATAAGATATCTATTTATAACAACGGGCAGGAAATAGTTGTGCATTATCCAGACCCGGAAGCTCCTAAAGTAATAAATCCAAAACTTAATCCTAAACGAAGTCAAGCGGGAAGTGCTAGTTTTACTTTATATCCGAATAACCCAGGTTATAATTTAATAACTAGATTTGTAACCAAAGTAATTGTAACAGACGTAAGAGATAGTAGAGAGATATTCAGGGGTAGGGTATATGCAAGTACAAAAGGTATGAGTAATGATGGACTTTTATCTAAAGATGTAATATGTGAGGGGGAAATGAATTACCTGCATGACACCAGGGTGGAAAGCGTAATATATGAGGACAAAACCCCGCAGGAGGTTATAACGGAATTTTTAAATGCACATAACAATTCTGGTATTGAAAATTATAAAAAAGTCTATCCAGGCATTATAAATGTTGAGGACTGGCTCTTTTTTACATCTGACTTTGAAACAACGCTAGAAGCAATACAGAAATATGTGGTCAATGAAAATAAAGGGGTACTCCAGTTTAGAACAGAAAATGGAGTTAATTATTTGGACTATTTGAGTAATGCCCCTGTTGATAAAATTGTAGAGGTTAATTTAGGAGAGAACTTAAAGAGCTTGAGTGTAGATGATAGCTCTGTTTTTGGCACCAGGATTATTCCGGTGGGGGCAAATGGTCTTACAATAGAAAATGTGAATGATGGTAAAAACTATCTGGAAGACTCTGTTGCAGTAGCTAAGTATGGAATTATTTATCAAAAGGCTGATTACAGTGATATCGAGGACGACCAACAGCTAAAAACAGAGTGTCAGGCAGACCTAAGTCAATATACGCAGCCTGCCGGTTCTTTAGATATATCCGTGCTTGATTTAAGTACCTTAACTGGTATTCCGGCAGATAATATAGACATTACAACATCTATACATGCTATATGTCCTTTACTTGGTGTAGATGATATATATAAAGTAGCTGAAATGGAAGTGGATTTATCCCAACCATGGAATCCAACCCTTACATTATCGAATAAACCAGAGAAATTAGAGAGCGCTATAAATGATATACAATCCAATAACATTACAAGGATGGCTACCTACGGGGGTGTACAACTAGGTTATAGATATGGTCTTAGGGTTGTAAGCCACGACAAGTCTGTAGAAATACTTATAAACGGGCAGGAAGGATTAAAGATAACTAAAGATAGCAAGCAAGTATTTTACTTAGATGTAGACGGTAATGTAAATATTGTAGATGGCTATATAAAGTTAACTAGGGGAGATATTACCATAAATATAGACCCACAAGTTGGGATAGAGATTAAAAAAAGCAATACTAAAATATTCTATGTAGATTTACAGGGAAATCTAGTAATGGATGGTATACAACAGATAACTAAGAATGGCAATGTAATTATAGAAAACACATTTAACGAGTATGGGGGACTTACTAATATCCGTGATATAGACGGTAATTTAGTCCTTAAGCTCGGTGTGGAGGCAGGTACTTCTGATAATGTTGGAGCTACCTTAATTGGATATAATAAAGGTGATGGCAAACCAAGGTTTCAATTAGGAATAGATAAGGAAAAAGATTGTGGAGTTATAAATCTTTTAGATAGCAACGGTAAAGTTAGGGCGGCAGTATATGCCGATAGTAATAATGGCCCTGGCTTTTTTGTTTTGGATGAAAGTGGTCATACCCAAACTTTTATAAGACAAGATTCGGGGAAAATTAATAGCGAAACTATTGCTACTCAAAGTTGGGTAGAACAATATGTGGCTGAATATATAGCAGATAACATGCCTTCAAGTTAAAAGAATTTAATAAGCAAAATTAGGGAAAACTACCTTTAAGTAATTATTTAACGGGTGGTTTTATGTTTTATAAGAGAAAGTATATATTAATTCCTATCCTTTGCTTATTAATTATTACATTAATATGTAGAGGGAGTGATGATGTGGCGAGTATAAGCACTATAGTTCAATCCATAAGGCAAGCTGTGTTTGGTAAAGACGTTAGAGAAAGCATAGCTTCAGGAATTGAAGCTATAAGTGATCAGCAAGATTCATACGAACAGAGTTTGATTAATAGGCAGAATAGTTATGAACAAGAGATAACTGGAAGACAAGGCAATGTAGAAACAAGACAAACAAATTTGGAGAATACCTTCAATCAAGAAATTGCAAATCAAAGTGTAGAAGACCCCTCCAATATGGAAACAGTGGCAGCTAGAACAGATACTGTAAACAATGTAACCTATGGTACTTTGCAAGAAAGATTAGATATTCATGCATTACAATTGACAGATAAAGCAGAAAAAAATTTTGTATATTATGATGATTATATAAAAGAATCTGATAATGATGATGCAATAGGGATAAAAAAAGCACACGACTATGCAAATGCAAATAATTTACCAGTAAAAGCTAATCCTGAAAGAATTTACACACTAAAATCTGGAGGTATTGTAGTAAAAACGAATACTGATGGTTGTGGTGCAAAATTTATATTTGATGAAACATCTATTTCAAGTAGTACAACTGTATTTTCGATTGAAAATTATCAATCTATTGAACAATTTTCACTAACAAGTTTATTAAAAAAAGATATGACAATACAATGCCCCCCAGGCAATGGATATGTTTATGTCCAAGGTGATAGTGATTCTGAAAAAGTATTTATTCGTAAAGGTGTGCATGAAGATACTGGACAATATAAAACTGATATCTTTCGTGTTGAAAATGGAAATATAATAGACGATTTAAGATTTGATATTTCAAGTGTAGGTAGTGCATCATTTACATTACTTAAACCTACATCTATTACATTTAAAAATTTTGTAATAGAAACTCTATTAAGGGAGCCTACTACAAATGTCGATGAATATAACAATATGAATATCACAGTGACTGGCGGTAATATTACCATTGAAAACATTGAACATTATTTTAATGATGATGATTTAGTTTATGGTTATTCAAGCAGTGGGCTTTTTATTGTAAATAAATGCGTAAATTTAGATATCAAGGGTTGTAAACTGCAACCCCATAAATACTTCAATAGTTTAGGAAGTTATGAATTATTAATATCCTATTGTTGCAATTTAAAAATCGATAATGTTATTATTTCAGATATTAATAATACAACAAAATGGGGTTGGATTGATACAAATTGTATAAAAGATGTAATTGTAAGTAATTCTAAAATTAATAGATTTGATAGTCATATGGGAGTATATGGCTTAATAATAGATAATTGTAAAATAGGTCATCAAGGAGTTAATCTTATTGGAAAAAATGCAGAAATACGTAATTGTAAAATCTATTCCTCTCCTATTGTGAATTTACGGTCGGATTATGGTAGTAATTTTGAAGGGTATTTAAAATTATCCAATATAGATTGGTATTTATTAGAACCAGCTTCATCGGTTATTTCTGCCGTGAATACGGGAGATCATGACTTTGGGTATGATTGTCATTATCCAGAAGTTACGATCGATGGTCTTGCTATACATGATGCTAATATAACATATTCATCTGAACCAATTTCATTATTACTTAACTATTCATCCAATATAGGTTCAATTTCTTCAGTTGAATATCCTTACTTATTTCCTGATTCTCTTACTTATAAAAATATTACAACTGATTCGGGATATGGGGTTTCTATTTTAGGAACAGCAACTAATATAATGCTTGGAGAATCAGATAATGATATATCTGCAATGAAAACTAATTTAGATATAAACATAGACAATGTTGAATTAGTAAAATATGATAACTTATTACAACAAGTTAATTTATTTGCAGCTGGTGGGTATTCAACGGTTTCTCAATCGTCTTATACGAGTGATGCTATTCGTTACAATAAAAGGAAATTGCCATTTTTTAAAATAAAAAATTGTAAGGATTTGTCCTTATATTTCGCTAATGTTCCATGTAAACTTACAATTGAAGATAGTACAATAAGAGAATTTAATTGTTCGTCTTATTGTAACTATGAAATTTATAGATCCATATTTCAGAATGATACTCTTACAAGTTCTTTCGTGATAGTTTCTGGAACTATTAAGAATGGAACATTTTATGGTTGTGTATTTTCGTTACCTAGTGCGCAAACTGTATCGTTTAATAATTACAAAATATCATACAGTTTTCTAAATATGTACGATGCCACAGCACCGGTAATGCTCTTAAGTTTTAATGCTATTAACTGCAGCCTTAAAGATAGTTCCGCTTATCCGGATTTATCAACGTATGGTTTATATTTTCCAAGAGATTTTAAAAATGTGTGCCAATCGTCAGTTTATAGGAAAAAAGGTGGTACATCACTAAGACCAATCAGTGCAAGAGAGAGTGTAACATACTTCGATACAGATACAAATACTTTTTATATATATGTCAATAGCGAATGGAAAGTATCTGCTTTGACTTAATTGGTAGAAATATAATCAAGAAAAGAGGTGATTAAATTGAAAATAACTCCAACTAAAGGAAATAAGGGATTTGTATTAAAAAATATTTTTATTGATAAAAATAAAATAGTAGCAAATAAAAATTCTGTTATATCAAATTGCCATTTTGATACAACAAGAAATTAAGGACTTTGAAGAAATTCAAGGCTCTTTTTAATACTTAAAACCGGAGGTGCAACATGGAAAATAGCTGCAAGGACTGTGTATATGTAACGAATCTAAAGCAAGGAGTTGATGAATTAAAAAGTGATGTTAAAGATGTGGATAGAAGGGTAGTGGAGATGGAGGTAGGGGCAGGGGAAACAAAAGAACAGGTTAAAACAATATTTAATATGCTTACTAAAATAGAAAAAAGTGTAGATGAAATTAATAAGTCAAAAAATAAATTCATCACAGGAATAGCAAGTGGCGTAGCCGTTACGGTTATAGCTGCTTTTTTATTGCAAGCATTTAAGGTATTTCACTGGTAAATAAAAATGAAAGGGAGTAATAACATGATAATCACTTACGATTTTGGTCATGGCACCGGGCAAGACAGGGGCGCATCTGGTTATAGGAATGAGGAGAAAGATTGCAGAGAATATGGAGCATTGGCCATAAAGAAATTACAGTCTCTAGGACATACTTGTTATGATTGTACACCAGCATCTAGTCCAGCCTTAACTTTAGGACAGAGCCTTGCCTATAGGGTAAATAAGGCTAATTCTATAGGCTCTCAATTACACTTGTGTATGCACGTTAATGCTTTCCAGACTGACAAAGCTACAGGATGTGAAGTAGAATATGCCAGTGCCGCAGGACAGGCTTATGCAGATAGAGTGTCATCTGAAATTTCTACAGCTTTGGGATTAACTAACAGAGGAGCTAAAAGTCAACCAGGTCTGTATGTATTGAAATATACAAACATGGTAGCAATTCTTATAGAGCCATTTTTCTGTGATAATAAGGCGGATTGCGACAAATACAATGTCGAAAAACTGGCAACAGCTATTGTAAAAGGAATCACTGGAATAGATACATCTACACAGACTAATGCATCTACCCAACCAATAGTACAAACAGCTCCAACCTATGAGGAAACTGTACCTACAGGGCCAAATATTTGGCAGGTACCAGGTATGCCTTTTTATATTGAATTAAGGGCAGACGGAGATATGGCCATTCACTTAGATAGAGGAAATTATATTGTTATTCGTAAGGGTGGAGCGCCAGAGGTATATTGGAATAATAACCAGGGGGCTGGTGGATCTAAGAGATTATTTTAATTTTAGGAGGTAAATAAAAATGGAAAATATAACAAGTATAATTACAAGTGGAGTTTTAAGTATTCTAGGGGCTTTAGCCTCTTATTTTATTACAATTGGTGTAGCATATTTAAAGAAGAAAAGAGAGGCTCTTATAAAGCAAATAGGAGTGGATCAGTATAATGAAGATTATAAACTTGCACAGGATATTTATTATGGAGTAGAGCAACAATTCAAATTCATTCCAGCAGCAGGGGAACAGAAAAGGAAGGAATTTGACAAGCTTTTAATTGAGAAGATTCCAGGAATATCTCAAGAGGAACTTGACCATTTTAGAGAGGCTATTTGCGGTAAAATTAATACAGAAGTTAAGGAAAATAAGTTATTGGCTCCTGCGTTTAATCCTAATACAGATAGTGCAGATGTGGTAAATAAAACAGTGTAAGTTAACTCTAGCGGCCTGTTAAGACCACTATATTTTATAAAGAGTGCAATTGAGCACTCTTTATAATTTCTTTAGTATATAATTTATACTTGATGCATCATATGATGCATGAGGGACATTTCAACAATTTTACTTAAATATTCCCTTGCTTGATTTATTGACATGCCGCAGTTTGTTAATGTCTTTAACATATCAGGATGGTGCTGCTCGAACATCATTACAATCTCTTGTACATCTAATTTCATTTTTTCCATATCTTTTTTTGACATATCCATCATATCCGGCATTTCTTGTTTCATGCCTGATTTCTTCTCCATAGAGGGCATTGTACTTCCTTTATTAATTTTGTTTTCTTTAAATTTTTCTTCCCCCTTGAATAAAGGTTTAGGTTCTTTGCGCATCACAGGCGGATACATAGTTCTGTTAGCCATCATACAGTAACAACACATTGGTGGTGTTGTTTCTAATGGTGGATACAGGTATTTATACATGAAAAGCCTCCAATAAAATTTTTCTCACAATAGTATACTATTCAAAAAACTGTTATTTGGAATGTTTACGTTTCGATTTTTCTTGATACATCTCTTAACCTTAAAAGTAAATTTCTATAATAAAAGCCCTGGCAGCACCAGAGCTTTTATGAATTATGGTAAAAACATATTGAGTGAGATAATAAAACATTTATAGGAATAGTATTATTATATCCAATTTACTATATTTAAAACAATAAAAATTATTTACAATATATGTAAAATAGTATATTATATTATATATTTATGAGGTTAACATTCCTAATTAATTCGTTATAACCTAACATAAGCTTAATTCTTCCAAATTTACACTCCAAATAGTAAATTTATTTAAAGTCTACTAGAGATCTTTCTGGTAGGCTTTACTTTTACGTCTAAATATGGACAAACTGTTACTATATTGTTACAATATAATTACAATATACATAAATAGGGGAGGAGTATATATTGGAAAATAAGAATATGACAAAATGTAAAGCCTGTGGTGCAGATATTGCGAAGAGTGTTAAAAAGTGTCCGCATTGTGGAGAAGACCAGAGAAACTTTTTCATTCGACATAAGATATTAAGTGTAATATTAATAATTATAGTTATAGGATTAGTAAAAGCCGCAAGTTCAGGAGATAGTAAGCCTACTAATACAGCAAATAAAAATACAAGTAGCAATACTGCTAGCACAAGGACTTCAACTGATAGCAATACGGATAAATCAACCACTGAAGTTAAACAAAGGCAAGTCCTAGGGAAGGCCACCGACTTAGGAGCAGGTACATTTACAGTAGGTAAGGACATAGAAGAAGGATTGTATGACGCAACTCCAACTGATGGAGCTGGGAATTTTATAATTCAAAATGCAACTCAACCAGATTTATCTGTTAATGAGATTTTGGGTGATGCGAACAACATGGGTATTTCTAAAGTGAGAGTTAAACTTGTAAAAGATGAACAAATACAGTTAGCTAGTATAAATAACACACATTTTGAGCCTGTCACAGCAGCCTTTGTAACAGAGCATAAAGCAATATCACTCTATAGTGGGAGATGGGTAGTAGGAGAAGATGTTGGTAACGGCAGGTATATAGCAACGCCTACAAGTGGAGCTGGAAATTTTATAGTTTATGATAAAATGGGAATACCTAAGGTAAATGAAATTTTAGGTGATGGTGGAGTGCAACAAGTAACTATAAATTTGGATGATGGGGATGTAATTACAGTAATGTCATTGAATCAAGTTGATTTAGCGCCACAAAATTAATAAGCACTTATAATAATATTAGTATTAAAACCTCCAGGTAAAATAAAGCTGGAGGTTTTGTTTTGAGTTAGACAGTCTATAAATAATTTACAGTGGGATAAATAGTATATATATATATATATTAATGTAGGAACTCCAGCTTTATTTTAGCTGGAGTATATTTTTCATTTATGTAATATTTCATGCCTATAATTTTTTATGTTAATTGTGGACTTGATTGGTGGAGGCGAGGGGAGTCGAACCCCTGTCCGAAAGACCGCCATTGCAGTTCTCAACCCAGCATTATCAATGTGTTTCACAGTTTTATATTAAAAGTCCTTATCGGAGTGTCTGATTTTTACTGCTATTTACATTATAGCATAAGAGAGTTGAAAGTAACATACCAGAAAATATTGGTTATACCGAAGATAGTTACAATGCAACCAAATGTAACCAAAATAAAACATACCAATTGATAATCTATTGATAATACTACTTTTCACGTTATAAATTATCTTTCACGTTGCAGGATGTTTTTACCTCTTTTATCTGAACTATATCCAGTTTACAAGGGGTTCTTCCCACATTGCCTATTCTTCAATTTCACAATATTCTCTCTGTAAGACTGCGAATAATCAATCCTAAACCTTGTTATGACCTCTGGATATAAGTTACCTGTGAAAGCCACTGTTCTTGAGGGGCTTTAAAATGAGTTTTAAAGAGGGAAGACAAAATTAAGCCATTCTATGTAAAACACCCCCAATACATCCACCAATTCACAAATCACAAACACAAATAAATAAAAAAGCCTATATGATATATGGAATCTCATTGAGTTCCTTGGAAACAAAAACAGATAAATGATATGACATAGGTAAGTGTAACGAAGTCATTGTTTGTTTTAGATGGTGCTTTTAAGATTACAGGAGAAGGGTTTATAGAACGATAGAAAGATAATCTTTTTTCGGTTGGAACTGTGGGATAGCAAGAAGAGATGTGAACAGTGCTATCAAGATGATAGTACCGAGAGGGTAGTAAAAACAGGTGTAAAGGTAGATGGTATAGGTACCTTCCTCGTTGGGGCAAGATGTCTCCACAAAAAAGCAAGAGGATACTCCAATATAAATATGAGTGGTGCTGATTACTATGAAGTTGATAAGCTAGCAATTGTCAAAATCATTCAAAGACATGAAGACGAACTTGTTCCAGATGGAGCAGTAAAAATTAAGGGTAAAGAGTTTCATGAACAGTATAGTCAAGATGACGAGACTGTGAAAATCATTCAAACAGGAATAATGATTGATGGATGGAGTTCCTACACTAGAGAAAGAAAAACTCGGAGAAATAAAAGGGTCGCCTACAGGCTGTAGACGAGCTAGATAAAGCAGGATATTAATACATAGGTGCAATTTTGAACTCATCTGATTTCTTCTAAGGGAATATAAAAGTTTTAGAGTACGGCTCAAGTTTGGGCAGTCAAAACCAAAGTCTATATTCAACATTTAGAAAATGGAAAGTCCCGTTTTTGGGATTTTTTTCATATCAAGTACCTATAAAACAGGATGAAGTTGGTAAGTATAGAAACTCAATATAAAAAAATTAGATGGGCGGAATTTTCCGCTGGAACTCAGGTCATCAAATACAATATGATGGAACAATAAAAGAATATTACCTATTCTCTAATTAATTATACTACTCTTTTTAAAGCTGGTAAGAGTAGTGCAGTTATCTCCTTTATCGGTTTTTGCACAAATTCCATACCATATATCATTTGGGTAATCCTTTTTTATTATTTGGTCAAAATAGTATATTGTTGATGGGAGAAAGGCATTGGGATTAGAATACACATCATATACAGTATCTATTATTTTCTCGCCATTATACTCTAAATCATATAATTTATTAGCCCATATAACTCCATGCTCACTAGCGTATTTAACAATGCGAATTTTAACTGGTTTTCTATCTTTAATATTCTTAATAAAGTCCTCTAGTTTATCAATATTATAAATTTCAGTATGATATTGTGTCGTATCTGATGATAAGTTGGAAGAAGTAATTTCTACAAAGTTTCCTTGTTTTATCGCTTTTTCAAAATATAAAGATTTATTATTCAAGATATCATTTTTCTTAATAATATTTTGATAATGCGATGGTAAATCGTAATTTTTGATATGCTCAAAACTATTGACTTCAACATCACCCGCTCCATTTACTGTAATTGTAATACGGTCAACACCTACCCCAAGATGTGGCCCAACATATGGTTTTACCTGTATTTTAAGAACAAAAACAAATGTACGATAACCATTAGGTCTCTCAGCACTTAAAATATCAATTGCCCAAGGGTCAACTGTGGGTATATCAGTTAGAAATTTTGTATAATAATCCTCTACCGATTTCTGTATATATGGCGAAAGTAGCGAGAATGAAATATCTTGATATAGTTCTTCTCTTGATTGTTCTGGTGACTTATATAGTATGTTATCACCATATATTTTATTAGCTGACACAAAAGTAAAACATGGAAGTTGTAAGCATAAAATTAAAGCTATCAAGATTGGGATACTCTTATAATTTTTTTTCATTATCATCACTCTCATAAATATTCTTACTACTTATTATCCCCAAAAACAATTTTTATCTTCTGGCAATGTGTTTAAGCATTGTATTTATATGGAATACCAAAAATGTATTTCAAAAGGGTGTACCTCTTTTCAGATAACTTCATAAACTGCCCAAATCACACTTCTCACACACGAGACACATATTTCTCACAATATTGCCAATATTTCCGTAATTCGTGTTCATACGGTGTAAATCCAGTTATATGAAAAATTTATAAAAATAGGGACTAAAATACTAAGTCATTACAGCTAGTTCCGTGAAACACACATTAAAAAAACTAAGATATGGAGTCACACGCCAGTCTCACTATTGTTTGAATACTCAGACAATCATTCCCAAGGAAATAAACAGTAAAAACAGGAGGGAGGTATAACTTTCCTCTTATTTTTTTGTCACAAAATTAATTTTTCTCCTACATGGTTAGTGTTAAACAAAGTGAAGTTGACGAGCGAAAAACAAGGAGGTATGAGCATGGGTTAATAAAAATACTTAAATTCAACAATATTCCATGTCACAAAATAAAGTTTTTACCTACATGATTAATGAGAAACAAAATAAAATACCGGCGGGTAGGAACGCAGGAGGAAATAAAATGATGATGTATAAAATTAAATTAGAAAGAGAAATAAGACCAGAGGATAAAGAAAAATTTATATGTGTTACAGCTCACGAGTATGACTATGAAGAAGATTGTTATGAACGTATGGATTTTATATACATTAAAGATATATTTTCTAAAAAGTTACCACACGATATTAACTATCTTGTTATTCAGCAAATTTATGACCAACTTTTCAATCCAACAAAAAAAGTTTTAAAAGCAACAAAAAAGAAATTGAAAACTGCCACTACTTACTTGGCGGAACACGAAAACTTATGTCAGGATACTCTATTGTCATACGCTAGAAAGATAGCTTTACTAAGTAGAGAAGTTAAAGATAAAGAGGCACAGTTGTATAAATATAAGTATTGTATAAAGACACTTTATTATACTATGCCTGAAGATGTTTACAATAAAATCCAGATAGAAAAAACAAACCATCAAATACAATATTTAAAAGATGAGTTAAATTTTCAAAAACAAATATTAAAACAAAATAAGGCTAGTTCTAAAGTTAACAACAAGTTATAAGGACAAGATAAGCCACAGATTAATTTCCGTGGCTTCTTCTATTTTTCAAGTAACCATAGATATTGCTATGAGAACTATTATCCTGCCACTAGTGTTACAAACTGGTTAGGAGGTATCCTTAACAATCCTCGTAGTCCTGTTACTACGTACCAGTCCTACTACCTATTTTTGTAATTAAATAAGGAGTTTTTTATAGATTTACAAAGATGAGTAGGAGAGCCGAGTGATAACGAGGTGAATCCAACAACCGAAGCGTAGCGAAGGGCGTTAGTTAACAGTTATTAGTGGTTATGTTGATATATACCTTTCTTTAAGGGATTACTTGTGAAACCCAGCGATAGAGCCATTTTAAAATTGTTTTGGAACTTTTTTTTACAGAAAAGTGGCAAAGGTATATTTATCATGTCTATGAATCTGCGAAGAATCCGCAAAAGGTTTAGTTAGATAGTGTTAAAAGATTACTAAGTATAGGTAGTAAAAGATAAAGGTACATGGATAGTAAGGTAGGAGCAGTAGGACATGAAAATACTGCTTACTTTAAATATTCGGGGGTATCTGTTATGGGAAAGGAAAGCTTATTAGAGAGAGCTAGCTTTGAATTGGGAAATTTTGAGCTGAGATTATTTGTTTATGCCCTAAGCAATGGCGGTACTGTTGTCCTAAACAAGAAAACAATGTGTGCTTTAACTTCTACAAAAATAAATAATGTGAACAAGCAATTGAAGACACTGGATTTTAAGGGAATAGCGGAATTAGATTTAATAGAGGGTACTGTGTTTACTTTGAGAGTTGTTAAACAGCTTGAGGGAGGTATTGCAAATGTCTAAAATCACTGTAATAGACTCAATAATGGGAACTGGCAAGACAAGCTGGGCAATTCAATATATGGGCGAAGCACCTTTGTTAGAGAAGTTCATCTATATAACACCATTTTTGTCAGAGGTAGAAAGAGTTAAAACTTCTTTATCTGACATGAATTTTAAAGAGCCTTCCGTTAAGAATAGAAAGGGGAGCAAACTTGAAGGATTAAAGCAGTTACTTTCCAAAGGAGAAAACATAGTATCAACCCATGCACTGTTTAAAAGATGTGATGAAGAAGTTATAGAGTTATTACAAAAAACAGGCTATACGTTGATATTAGACGAAGTAGCTGATGTTGTGGAACAGTTTGAAATTGTAGAGGAAGATATTAGCATACTATTTAAAAGCCAGACAATTATTGAAGATGATAAGAAGTGGATTAAGTGGGTTGGAACTGGCAGGTCTTATAATGGTGGACTTAAAGATACTATGGAAGCCTGTTTTTTAAATAATGTATACCACTATGGCAAAAAATTCTATATATGGACATTTCCAATACAGATATTTAATTCCTTTGATAATGTATTCATACTCACATATATGTTTGAAGGAAGTTTACAAAAATATTACTTTGATATTTTTAGCACTGAATACACGTATAAATCCGTTACAAAAGTAAGAGATAGATACGAACTAACTGAATACAAAAAACATATTGATTTGATATCTATTGCCGAATTACTTCAAATCTATGAGGGAAAATTAAATGATTGTGGTAAAGGCGAATACACTTTCTCTGCTACAGATTTAAAAAGGCTAAAGAATAAGCCAGTACTATTAAGGTTAGTACAGAATAATATGTCAAACTATTTTAAACATATATTGAATAGCAAATCAAATGAGAATATGTGGACAACATTTAAAGACACTCAGAACTCTCTAAAAGGTAAAGGATATACTAAGGGTTTTGTTCCAGTTAATTCTAGAGCCACTAATGAATTTAAGGATAGAACAGCATTGGCATATATAGCCAATAGATTTACACAGCCACATATTAAGCAATTCTTTAAGGCTCACGATATAGAAATCAATGAGGATAAGATAGCCTTGTCCGAATTAGTACAATGGATTTTCAGAAGTGCTATAAGAGAAGGCAAAGAAATCAACCTTTATATTCCAAGTGAAAGAATGAGGGGTCTGTTAAAAGGCTGGTTAAGCTAAAAACGGAGGAAGCCAGTATTATACATTGGCTTCTTTTTCTTGTTTATAGGCAAAAATTTATCGAGTTATTATAGTAAAAAGGCAAAAAACTGCTATAGGTTTTTCTACTACTTTTTTAAACTTCAAGTGGATTTTCAATATTCTTCCCTACTTTCTATTTGTTAATATTTTGCTGTTATTTAACAATATGAGAACGTCACGACCTAATGTAGTATATCAAGGTATATTCAACACATTTTTGTAATTATATGAATAAGTATATGAAATATGGAAAAAAATATAATTAAAAGAAAGGAGTGTATACGGAAGTGAAGAATATTTACAAAAGTGTTGTAGTAGTGGTGGCCCTTCTTACTTTAACTGCTGGAGGATATACTTATTCAAAGTATCAGAATAAGTTAACTGTTAATAAAGCAGTAACCAGTAGTACAGTACCAAACAATACAAAAACTTCATCAAATAGTTATACTGAAAATTCTATAGTTCCATTTTCATCAGATATTGTAATTTACAATTCCCATCCAGATGAAACTTATCTATCTGGTAAGAATGTAACTGATGTTGGTGCTTTAATTAATGATGAACTTACTAAATTAGGATTAAACAGTAGCTTTATAAAAGTTACAGCACCTAAAGAATATACAAAATCATATGAAAATACACGTAATATAATAAAAGAAAATGTAAAGAACTATGCTAACACAACTTTATTAGATGTATCTAGAGATACAGTTGATAGTGGTACATCAGATACAAAAAAAATAAAGTTAATACTTACTCAGGCCAGTCCAAGATATGAAGAAAATAAGAAATTCGCTAACCAATTGTTAGAACAGCTAAAAAAGGCTAATGGTGTTACGTCAGAAATAGTTGAATTTAATATAGATACATTGTCGTATTTAAATGAGGATTTGTCTAATAATACTGTCCTTATTGAGATTGGAAATGATAATTCTAGTGACAGTGATATTCAACAAGGTGTAAATGTATTAGCTGCGTCATTAAAGAACATACAAAATAAATAGTTTCTATGAAAACATAAGCACACAATATCGGTTGTTATTCAAAATTAACAAATTAATACTGTGTGTTTATATTTTTGCACAGTTTTTTCTTAGAATCTTTTAATGAATTAGAAGTTTTAATATGAAATTTTGTGAACAATAGGTTAGCGTTGTAACACTTGATAAGATAATATTCAGTTTATTTGAGATTTCTTAATATAACATTTACTATATTTTAGGCTCAACGGTTTTAAATATAAATCTTAATACCATTATAACTGAGGCAACTCTATATTTTATCTCAATCGGAACTGTACTACTGTCAATCATGAAATCTAAAACATACTGCGTAGGAATTTTTGCAAGTTTGGCAATGGTATCGGCACTAATCTTATGCACTTCAACTAGAACTTCTAAAAATGCTTTAAACTTGAAATCTGGTTCTTCCTTTGAAAGAGTGTCTAACATAAATATTAAATTAGTAAAGGAACGCTTTTCTTCAAACCCTGTTGGTATTTCAATCTTATCTCCGTCACTTTTTACTCTCAGCAAATATGATAAGCATTCTGTACTCATTCCATAATCTTTCTTCAATGTATTTATTGTTTCTTCTATATCTTTGTTTCCAATCGCTTGGATTTCTTCTGCCATTGTCATTACCTCCTCAAATTGGTATTTTTGAAACTTAATTGGAATTTATCTATAATTTAGGAACTAATTCCATGAAATAGCCACTTTCTTAATATTTTTATTTACTAATTTAAGTGCATGTATTATCAAATTATAGTAGTGTTTATTTATCGTTTCCTTTATATGTTCATTAGGAACACTTAATATTATTTTCTCTCTTGCTTCAACTGTACTTAAAGATATTGGTTCAATGAATTGCTTATATGATATTGAAGTTAACTCTTCTTTAATTATAGCTTTAGCTTCTTCCCAAGCGGTTTTAGCAGTATTACTTTTCACTATATTGGAGATAATTGTATCTTCATTACAGGGTGTTGCTTGTTCTTTGATAATAATGGCCTTTTCAGTTCTCTCAACCTTTTCTAATATAACCTTTAACATATCTAAAATTTCTTCATTCATTTTAAATTCCTCCATTTATGTATTACAAGTTTTATCATAATCATATTATACAATAAGCTAAAGGGAAAATATTATACTATCTTTTAGTGAATATTGATTAGAAATCATGTAGGTGCGATGTAGGTGCTGTGTCCTGTACTTCGTGGACTTTTTATACCATTTCCTGTATTTTAGCATATCGGATACCCTATCCGCTTGTCCCTATGGTGTATATTGGCAGGAGTTAACAGATATATACTCTTGTCATTATTATAATGTTACTGCTTTAAATCTACATTGCTGTAAATAATATCTATTATTAGATTATTATTACATAATCTCTCGCTAACGCACTGTTGACATAATTTTGTTATAGATTGTTGTCAGTGTTACCTCATAAATACACTCCATTTCTATTTAATTCCTGTAAATTCACTTAAACTATTTAAATAGTTTTATTTACCAATATATAAAATTTATAGTATATTACCCAACCAACGGTGGAGTACCCACAGATATCCTGACATCCTGCCTATTGAAGATGTGTATACCATTTCTAAACTTCCACTCTACTAAAGAATGGTGTCCAAAATTCACTACAACCTTTAAATCAGGTATGATAGAAAGTAATCTGTGTAAAATATTTGTAATTTTGCACTTATGTGATATATAATTAAACAAGTAGACAATTGTAAATCATTGCTCATTAAAATTTAATTAATGGTTAGAGAATGGAGTAGAAATTTTATGTTTTCTGATGTTAGAAGTAAAAAAATCATATTAGTATCACATTGTATTTTAAACCAAAACTCAATTTCAGATGGTACCGCTGACTATCCGAGTACAAATGAAAATGTTTTAAAACTGCTTATTCAATCTAAAGTAGGCATAATACAAATGCCATGTCCTGAAATGATATGTCTGGGACTTGATAGAGGTGATATCCATGGTGGAGAAAGAGAAGTTGTTGTAGAGAATACAAGAATTAGGCATAATTTAGAGAATCCAACCTCTATTGAAGTAATTAATAATCTTGCAAACCAAATTATATTTCAAATAGAAGAATACATTCAAAATGGATTTATTGTATTAGGGATTATAGGAATTAATCGTTCGCCAAGTTGTGGTGTTAATACAACTTCAAAAAACAATCAAGAAGTCTATGGCGAAGGTATTTTTATTGAAATACTTAGAGAAGCGTTAGAAAAGAAAAGTATTAGTATAGATATGATTGGTATAAAAGCTTCAGAGACAGATAAAGCACTAATATCAATACAAAGATTGATAGATACACATTAATTTAATGCGTTGTGCTAGTTGATTTATCCTTTGAAAATATTTGCTTCTCTAAGCTAGAATCTTCTGTCTTTAAAAATTTAAGTTAGTCTTTTCAATGGTTTCAGAAATTAACTAATACAACAGGTTGATTTATGTGTATTAAACTAAACATCTTGTAGAAATGTTTTTAATTTGTATCACAAGTGTAAATTTAGATGAGCTAATTTCAAGGTTGTTATAAGGAGAAATAGAATGAAAACAATATATTATCCTACAAAATGTTGGAAGAAAGAAAGTCCTGAAAAACATAATATTAATGTAGAAATTGTAAATACCCTAAACAATATGATTGAAGAGGACTTTTCTCATTTAACAAGCGTCCTAATTGTAAAAAATGGCTCAATTATCTATGAAAAATATCTAAACGGTTGCTCGCAAAATACTCTTCATGAAACAGGGTGTGTATTTAAGAGTTTTTTATCCGCCGTAGTTGGTACAGCACTTCAAGACAATCTTATAAAAAACGTTGAAACAAAAGTAGTTGATTTCTTTTTAGATGATATTCCAGAAAATATTGATAAAAACTTTAATAAGATAACATTAAAACATCTTTTGACAAAAACATCAGGTATTAAGTGGCCTCCTAAAAACTATCGATTCCCAGAGAATAAGCGATTTAATGATATCAGGCTTCCTTTTTTATTAACAGTAAAAAATGAGCCAGGAAACATATTTGAATATAAACCTGACCCACATATTCTGTTTTATGTCATAGAAAAACTATCAGGAATAGATTTTGTTTCCTATGCTGACAAGAAGCTGTTTTCCCCATTAGGTATAAAAGATTACTTATGGAATACCAATTTTCATGAAGATGAATGTTTATTAATGAAAACAAGAGATATTGCAAAATTAGGATACTTATATTTAAATAATGGTCTGTGGGTAAATCATCAACTTATTTCATCAGAATATATACAAGAATCAACGAGAGAGCATGTGTATGGAAACTTCCCTGAAAGTAGTCCGTATGGTTATCTGTGGTGGGTAAATGACATTGAAAAACATAAAACTTTTTATGCAGGAGGATTTGGAGGTCAATATCTTTATGTAATACCTGACTTGCAGTTAATCTTTGTAAGTACATCTAATGTGGATAAACCTCATCAAGAAAATAAGTTGTTAGTAAAGGAGTTCATGAAAATGATAAAGGCAAATGGTGACAAACCTAATATTAGAAATCGGGATAGAAAAAACTTAGTGGAGCTAACCAAAGAAGAAAAAAACAAGTTGATAAATGAGATTCAGACTTTTTTTCTCCAGGAAAGGAATGAAGAAATAGGTATCATTGCAGCTGGAACGGTTTTAGAATTCTTTCTAGAAAATTTAGGTGCGTTTATTTACAATAAATCTTTGGATGAAGCGAAAATATGGTTTTGTAGAAGAATAGAGGATATGGAAATTGACTATGATACACTATATAAATAGAAAAATTAAATAATGTTAGTTCGTATCATTTTCATAAAACTTCACAAGAGTAATCCGATGCTATATATGAAAGATGTAAAACAACTTAAATAGTAATTTGTAGAGCTGTTTTACAGGAAGATTTTATTTAATGGGGGTAATAAAATGATAATACAGACTGAACGTTTGGAGCTTATTCCGTTAACTCCTAATCAATTAGAACTATGGATTGAAGATATTCCTGCACTTGAAAAGGAATTAGGCTGTACCTATAAGGCAGAATTAATGGAAGGCTTTTTTCTTGAAATAGTAAAAGGGCAGTACGAAATAACTCGAAAAGACCCTAACAATTATTTGTGGCATAGCTTTTTTTTATTAATTCGCAAGGATGATAGGATTGTAGTAGGTTCAGCGGATTTTAAGGATATTCCTAATAAAAATGGTGAAGTTGAGATTGGTTATGGCTTAGGTAAAGATTTTGAACACAACGGCTATATGACAGAAGCTGCAAAAGCAATATGTGAGTGGGCATTGAAGCAAAATTGCGTTACAAGTGTAATTGCTGAAACTGATTTAGAAGGTTTGGCTTCTCAAAAGATTTTAGAGCGTTGTGGATTCAAAAAGGATAAAGAAGGAAAAACTCTTTGGTGGAGATTACAAGAATAATCTTCTGCTTGCAAATTCTAGCTTGTAGGGTTGGTGTAAGATAATTTTATATTCAGTTATGTCGTATCATTCTTAACTTGGTCACAAATAATTTGTGATGTATTAATGGAATATTAGATTATTGTATAACTACTTTGGAATAATGGTAACCTACTAAAAAGAATTACTATTGAGGTGATAAGTTTGAGAAAATCACTTTTTGCTTTATTTTTAGTGTTATTAATAACTTTTAATATTCCATTAAATATTAAGGCAGCTTCATATAATTATGTTAAATTTGGATTAAAAGAACATTATATTACACCTGAAAATTCAAAAGAGAAATTATATAGGGATATGCTTATGACACTATTATTGCCTATTTTACAGAATACAGTTGATAATTACTATAAAGAATATTTATCAGTATCTCCTATGGTAGCACCTTATGATATTTCTGTATTAAGAATGGATAGACTAGGTGAGAATGAGACATTTGATTTCCGTTTAAAGTTAGAGCTCCATCCGTATGTTGGTCCACACCTTGATGTAGGACTTGATTATATTACTATTAAAATAAATCCAGTAGATAAAGTTAAAATTGAAAAGTTTGAGCATATTAAGAATTATGAGTTACCATCATACTATCAAAATATTATAAAGAAGAAATTACCATAATATAAATAAAGTTATAATGTTCTTTAAATATGAAAAGTTCTCTTAAAAAATAATAGACTATCAGCATTATTTTTTAATATAGCCTAAACTTTAGATATATAAATAGTATAAGTCAGTAATACCAATGTTTCCAGAAAAATATAATATGTATAAACATAAAAAAATAACAGTCACCCCCACAATAGAAGGTGACTTTTGTTCTGCAATTGAAGCTGGCCATAAAAATTTTTGCTACATTTTTAAATATCTGAAAGCGTATCTTTAGCAATACATTTCTGTAAATCCTTCAAGTTGTTATGATAATATCCCATAGTAATTTCCAGTGAACTATGTCCAGCTATTGATTTTACATCTAGCGGATTACTTCCATTTTTGATTAAATTAGTTATTGCTGTATGTCGTAGTTTATGAGCAGAAGAACTCTTGTCTAATCCTGCCTTTTTACCATAATCTATTAACTGACCTTTTATGTGTGATAGATTAACCTTGTCATGAGATACGCTGGATAAAAATACATACTCACTGCCGACATCATTGCTAATCTCTATAAGCTTCTTTAAATATACTATTAACTTGCTATTTAATGGGACTACTCTCTGTGTCCTATTCTTGGCAGTTTCAGCATTTATAACAATGTACTTTTCTTTTAGATTTATGTTTTTAACTTTGATGTTTATTGTTTCGTTTATTCTTGTACCCACGGACAACATTAAAAGTACCAGTGTGTAATCTCTTAATCCTGCGTAGGACTTCATATTTATTACTTTTAATAGCTTCTTTATATCTGAATTGGTTAAGGGTTGCTTTTCATTCTTTACTTCTCTTACCTTTTTAACTCGTTCATTAATACGCTCTTTAACATATCCTTCCTGTTCCAAGAACTGCAAATACACCTTTAAATACCTAATGCGGATATTAACAGTATTTGGACTTACCTTCTCCAACATGTATGAAATGTAACCTCTAATCAAAGTTATATCATATCGAATTTGCTTATCCGAATAGACTTCATTTATGTAATTATTTAGATACAGGAAGCTTCTGTCATAATCGTACATACTGCGTGGTGAAAGGTTTTGAGAGCGTTTGTAGATAAGAAATTCATTCTGTTTATTCATGAAATCTTGAATTGTAAAATAGATTGTTCTTAATTCTTTTACTTCTGTTTCAACTCCTATCGGAGTTACTTTTTCTGTTAATTGTAGTCTTTTAGCCATTTCCAACACCTCTAAAGTTTATTACAGTACTATCGGACACTGAAAAATTTAATCCCTATCGGACTGTAATATAAATCTGTAGAGTTGCTGTAACATGTTGAAAATACTGTATGTATGGTGGAGGCGAGGGGAATCGAACCCCTGTCCGAAAGCAGAAACATTTGAGTATCTCCGAGTGCAGTCCTTATTTTAGAATTCCCTCTCTTAGACGCCTAAGGACAGGCTTCTAAGTTCAGTAGCTTCATAAATTCCGTTTCCAGGTCAAAGCTTTCCTGGACTCGTTTCCCCACTGTCGACGCCAGACCCTAAGTCGTGGGAATCTTAGGCTGACGAGCTGCTATATTAGGCAGCTAATGCTAAATTATCGTTTTCGTTTATATTTAACCCCATAGTTTTTTAACGCGGGCCCACAGGATTCCCTCGACTCGCTTCTCAAACACATCTTACCCCCGTCGAAACCAATTACGCCCCCAAGTTGATAATTTAATACTACATATGGCAGTAAGCCAATGTAGTATTAAATTATATCATCTAAGTTACATTAAGTCAACTTATTTAAATATGAAAATTTCTAATATCAAGTAATTCAGAGGTTCAGCAGAGTTTGTATATGAGGAATACTTCTTCTCCATCTGAACTTTAGAAAAACTTATCCAAACGTGTAACAATATTTACTTCCTTTTGAAAAAGATGGGAGTATTAGCAATGTTAGCGTTTGGATAAATGGATATTCAAGCATATTTTAAAAAATCACTTTCATTATACTTATATAAAGTATAATTTAATTATCTTAAAGTAGATAATAAATGAAATATGTTCGGCTAAATGCAGTATCAATATTACACTATAACCGTAAAATTATCAATAGTATACAAAAGTATATTAAGTTATATTTATGGTAAATACATTAATTCTTAAACCAATTTCATCTATTATACATTATATCAAAAATGCTGCAAATAAAGTAGTTACAAGTAAACCTATAATTACAGGTTTTAGATTTCTTCTGGCCAGTTCAAAGGCATCTACCTTGCATATAGCAGCCACAGGTATTACTGCCCAGGGTATTATAGTTCCACCGCCAACCCATATACCTGCTATTTGACCTAGGGCGGTTAACGTAGCTATTCCTCCGCCTATTGCAGTAGAAAATAATTTGGATACGGATCCTACCAGGGATATTCCTGAAAAACCGGAACCGTCCAATCCTGTTATGGCACCTAAAGCAGTTAAAGTTCCAGAAGCTAGCAGTGGATTTAAAGGTACTATATTTGAAAGAGCCATTCCAAGGTCGTTAACTATCCCGTGGGAAGATTGAGGTAATACCTTACCGAATATTTCAATAAAGGCTGAATCACCTAGATAAAAGAATGCTGCTATAGGAATAACCACACCAAATACTTTGAAACCAAATTGAAGCCCTTCTACAATATGAGTTGTAATATTTTCCAAAGATTTTTTTCTATAAGCTATAATTGAAATAAAGCTTAAAATAAATAAGGAAGTTCCTCCTATTAGAGCAGTAGCATCTCCACCTTGAAGTTTATATATATACATTATTATTATATCTCCCAAAAATATAGCTATAATTAATATAGTTAATATTTTTCTAAATATATTGGATGATATGATATTTTTTTCTTCATATGTTTCTTCAACTTCTTCTTTATTAAAGTTAGTATCCAATTTGTTATTTTTTATATCTTTTCTCAGCATATAAAAAGCTGTCATTGTAGTTACTACTCCCATTACTATAGTTAATGGAATGCTTGCAGATATTACACTAGAGACTCCTATTCCTGCTGCATCTGCCGTAAGTTTAGGGGCTCCCTGTATTATAAAATCACTGGACAGGGCAATACCGTGGCCGAACAAGTTCATGGCTACTGCAGCTCCTATAGGTGGAAGACCCACTTTTTTGGCTATAGGTAAAAATAACGCACCTATGAGGGCTACTGCAGGAGAAGGCCAGAAAAACCAGGACAATGCCATCATAACTATACCTATGATCCAATAGCACATCCAGTAGGATTTAATTATTTTCTTAAAAGGTGATACTAATTCTCTATTTATTCCTGCTACAACTAGCACATTGCTCATGGCGGTTATTATGGAAATAATAAAGATGGTAGGCATAAGTTCTTTAGTAGCATAAATAAGACTATTGAAAATTTGTATAATGGATATATATATAGAATGGGTTGAGAATATTCCAAGTGTGAAAATACCAACTATACATATGAGAGATATATCCTTTTTTAGAATCATAGCTATGATTATCACTAAAATAAAAATGAGGTATATATAGTGCAAATTGGTCAATACAACATTCATATTCATCCTCCGCATAAAATAAATATACTAATAATTTATGCGGAGAAAATTTTCCTGGTGATTAAAAAGTTAGGTGATCATCTAAAATACTTTACTTTGCTGATTGTTTTTTTGTATTTTTATTATGGTTTTGTGCTTCTTCCGTAATAGGTATCTGTCCTTTGCTTTTTCTTTTCCTGGCTTTTTTATTGTCAGGCTGACTATCTTTTGGCATTATTTTAAACCTCCTAAATTAATATGCTTTCTTATTTCCGGTTTTAGCTTTTCCCTGAATTTCCGGAACAGGTTCTAAGGCGTTCTTTTTAATGTGTGTTTTTCTATTGCTTTCAGTTCCATGTGGGTCTTTTGGATCAGGTCTTCTAGTACCTGCTTTAGCCATAGAGACATCCTCCTTAAAATTTATTTGAAATATAATTTATATTTTATATTCCTTTCAGTAATATTATTTGTGAAAAATTGAAAAGATATATATGAATTATTAAAAAGATATACTGTTAAATTTAACTATTAATTTTTAAGAGAGGTGCTATCTATGAAGAAAAAACTTAGCATATTTATGTTGATTATATTTGCAGTATCATTTGTATCAATGTCTGTAGTATATTCTAAAGGTATTTTTAAATCACAAAATAAAGATGTACAGATTAGAATAGATTCTAAAAGGGAAGATGAGATGCCAAAAAGGTTTAGAAAGACAACAGATACTATTAAAGATGAAGATGATCTCCCGAATTTAACAGGATTTTCTTCATTAAATGAGTCGGGAAGTGCACAATTTACTACAAAAAATATAGGACTTATGAAAAAGGCTATAGGTAATGTACCTATATTTATAGTAGATTTAAGAGAGGAATCCCATGGATTTATTAATCATTTTGCAGTGAGCTGGCTAGGGGAAGATGGAAAAAACAAAGCTAATAAGGGATTGACAAAAGAAGAAGTATTAAAGGATGAAGCAAGGAGATTGAAAAGCATTAAATTAAATAAACCAATTACCATCAAAAATAAGGAAATAATACCTACTGAAGTGCAAAGTGAAAAGGAATTAGTAGAAAAGAATAAGATGTTTTATATAAGAATATCTGTCACTGACAATGAGAAACCTAGAGATGAAATGGTAGACTATTTTATAAAATTAGTGAAAAAACTTCCCAGAGACAGTTGGATGCACTTTCATTGTAAAGCCGGTATTGGAAGAACTACTACTTTTATGGTGATGTATGATATTATGAAAAATGGTAAAGAGGTAAGTTTAGAGGATATAATGGAAAGACAGGTGTCAATTGGAGGAAAAAATCTTCTTAAGCCTTCCTATAAACCAGGAAGTCATTCTTCAGAAAGATCTGAGTTTATAAAAGATTTTTATGAATATGTAAAGGAAAATAATGATGGATTTAATACCAGCTGGTCTCAATGGATAAAGGATGAGAGAGAGGTAGGCGTATTGGATTGGAATATAAAAACAGCATAATAATAAATGTTATGATATTTATTATGGTTTTTGCAGCAGTTAATTTAAGAGTAAATGCAGTTATGGCAGAGAATGCAAAGCAAGATACACAGAAATCCATAAGTGCCAATGAAAAAAAAGTTATTTATCTAACTTTTGATGATGGTCCCAGTAATATAACCGGTAATATTTTGAATGCGTTGAAGGAAAATAATGTAAAAGCCACATTTTTTGTTATAGGAAATCAAATACCGGATAACGAGAATATAATAAAGAGAATTGCAAGTGAAGGACATAGTATAGGGCTTCACACATATACTCATAAATATAATAGTATTTATAAAAATAATGATAATTTTATTAAAGAGATGACTATTACAAGTGATATGGTTAAAGAGGTCACAGGAGTGGAAAGTCACATAATAAGGTTTCCAGGTGGCAGCAGAAAGCATTTAAATAATAAGCTTTTACAAAAGTTGCATGAAAAGAACTTTAAAATATATGATTGGAACATACAGGCTTCTGATGGGATTAATGCTAAGACATCTCCTTATAAATTATTTAAAGAGACTACCACTAACCCAGAAAATCTTAATTCAATTATACTTTTAATGCACTGTGATTATATGCATAAAAATACTTGTATTGCTCTTCCTAAGATAATAGACTATTATAAAGATGAAGGATATGAATTTAAAGTTATAACGGAAGATACGGAAGAGTTATATTTTTCTATATCCACTAAAAGAACTTCAGGATTCTTCAAAAAAATACTTACAAATTAAAAATTAAGGCAAGACATTAAATTATAATATGTCTTGCTTTAACTATGCAATTTTATATTTTTATTTTCATAATGGTGCTAATGTTTAATATTAGTTTTTATAAGTTTCATGAAAATATCCGGTGTAACTACTTTTATTTTAGGATTTTTATTTAATTCATCTATAACTTTTTCAACATCTTTCATAGTTTTACTCCAGGCATGCACATATACGAAAGTATAGGCATTGGGGTTGGCTATATCAGTATATCCTTGCTCTACATAAGAATTAATCTTTTCAATTAAAGTGTTGTTTTCTTCTAGTTTAGCCCATAGAAGATTTCTACATGATACTATTGGTTTACCATTGCTCCAAAGGATCTTTCCTTTATAATCATCCTGTCTGTGATAATTTAAATAAAATATACCTTGTATATTAGGATATATAGTATACTTATTCCATAGATCTATATTATCAAAAGACCAGTTATCTAAAATTGACACGTATTTTTGATCTGCATTTTTCATATAATTGTTCAATCTTTTAATATTTAGTTTAAGAGCATCTTCTTTGAATTCACTGGGATACATATACCCACTTCCAGAAGGAGATACAATAAAATTATCATTATAGGTATTTGAAGTGGCACTTTTATAATACAGCTTAAATGCAGTAGGGGCTAATTCATATATGGAAGGACTTATGGTAAATCCCATGTTGAATTTGCCGCGGCTGGAAGAACCGTACCATTTTTCAGAACTATAGTTGCTTCCAAGGGTCCACTGTTGGTTATCACCATCTGACATAATAAATGTTACATAGTGGTTATTCTTTGAAGAAAAATTATTTAAAGAAGTACCTTTTTGGGTTATAGGTGTGGAAGGAAATGCACTAAGTACAGTTAAATTATAGGACCAGTCTGCGGGAACGACGCTCACACCGTGTTTTGAGGCCTCTTTTACATTTTCATATTCGTCTGGTCCCCAACCTAAACAAATAGAGTCCTTTTCCATAGAACTAAATATTTTATCCCGCAGGGGAAATTCTTTAGGGGTATCTTCATAAAATACAAGACACTTATTCATTATGGCATAATCTCTTAAAGCTATGCTTTTATTTGGAGATAGTTCAATTGCAGTAGAATGACTTAATTTAGAATTCCATAGGTTATTATAAGCCCAGTATTTATCAGTGTTTCTGCAATCACCTTTTAATTTTTTTATACCATGATCTTTAAGCTTATTTTCTATAGATTCATCAATGGCTAAGTAGTTTTTTAAAGAAGCTAGAGAACAGGCGTTATTTATTGAAGGATCTTTAGAGGAAGAATTACTGTAAAGCACATATCCTTTTACATGTGATTTAAATTTGTCCAACAAATACCAGGGATCTTTTACTATATCATAAGTTACCCCATAGTTTTGTTTTAAGTCATCCAGCCATATATTGTAATCAGGGTGACTTTTGCTTAAAATATATATCTGGGAATATGAACTATTTGATAGTACTCCCTGCAGGGTAGCTATCATGGTTTTTTCTTCTGGAGTTAAATTATTTTCATATATTGCATAAAGATGAGTAGGTTTTTTTGGATTTTTTATATAATAAGAGTGTAGAGAAGAAGCACTTGCACCTGAATTAAATATATTGATACACAGGGTGAAAATAATAACTATGGTGAAAATTTTATTAAATTTATATTTTAATTTCAAAAATTACACCTCCTTAGTGCTTATTATGTAAATTTTTTAAATAATTTATGTGTATATATTATTGTTGAAAAAATATATTGACAATAAATTTTTTATAACCTATTATATAAAATGTTATTGCATTTAATTGAATATTAAAAATGCAAAGAAGGGGATTAGTAAATTTTATATTCTTTTTGAGAGAGGAAACATATGGTGAAAGTTTTTAAAGAATTATTTTGAACCTGCCCTGGAGTTTCTGTATTTTAATTATTAGAATACAGCGGTGATGACCGTTAAAATTTTAAGTGAGTATATTAAGTATATTTAGTATCAGCAGATATACTAATCAGGGTGGTACCGCCGATATAACCTCGGTCCCTTTATGGGATTGGAGGCTTTTTTGTATCTAAAATAATTGATAAAAATTATAATTAAATTTGGAGGTAATTAAATTGGATAAAAAATTGGTAGAGCAAATAACATCAAGAGATGAGGATTTTGCTAAGTGGTATACGGATATTGTAAAAAAGGCAGAGCTGGCTGACTACTCAAGTGTAAGGGGATGTATGATAATAAGACCTTATGCTTATGCCATGTGGGAACATATCCAAGGTTATCTAGATAAAAGATTTAAAGAGACAGGTCATGAAAATGTATATATGCCCCTTTTTATTCCAGAGTCACTCCTTGAGAAGGAAAAAGATCATGTAGAAGGATTTGCCCCTGAAGTGGCCTGGGTGACTCAGGGAGGAAATGAAGAGCTTACAGAGAAATTATGTGTGAGACCTACTTCAGAAACTTTATTTTGTGAGCATTATGCTAAAATAGTTCAATCCTACAAAGATCTTCCAAAACTATATAATCAATGGTGTTCTGTGGTAAGATGGGAAAAGACCACAAGACCATTTTTAAGGACTACAGAATTTTTGTGGCAGGAGGGTCATACAATACATGCTACTAAAGAAGAGGCAGAAGAGGAAACTATAAGTATGCTTAATATATATGAAGATCTCTGCAGAGAAATGTTGGCCATTCCCGTTTTAAAAGGACAGAAAACTGAAAGTGAGAAATTTGCAGGTGGAGAAGCTACCTATACTATAGAATCATTAATGTACGATGGAAAAGCACTGCAATCTGGTACATCACATTATTTTGGTCAGAATTTTGCAAAACCTTTTGAAGTACAGTATTTAGATAAAAATGGTAAACTACAGTATGTATATCAAACTTCTTGGGGAATTACCACCCGTGTTATAGGTGCTGTTATAATGGTGCATGGAGATGACAATGGGTTGGTAGTTCCACCAAGAATAGCTCCCCTGCAGGTGATTATAGTTCCTATAGCACAGCATAAAGAAGGAGTACTTGAAAAGGCAAATGAATTAAAAGAAGAATTAAGTAAAATTGTACGGGTAAAAATTGATGATAGTGATAAAATGCCAGGGTGGAAGTTTAGTGAACATGAAATGAAAGGTGTACCTATTCGTTTAGAGGTGGGACCTAAGGATATTGCAAAAAATCAGGTTGTACTGGTAAGAAGAGATACCAGAGAAAAGATAGTAGTACCTATGAGTGACCTTCAGAATGAAATACCAGCATTATTGGATAATATCCACAATTTCATGCTGGAAAGAGCAGAGAAATTTATAGAAGAAAATACACATGATGCTGTAAATATAGAAGAGTTTAAGGATATACAGACCAATAAGAAAGGTTTTATTAGAGCTATGTGGTGTGGGGATGCCAGGTGTGAAGAGAAAATTAAAGAACTTACTGGTGCAACTTCAAGGTGTATTCCGTTTAATCAGGAGCATATTTCAGATAATTGTGTATGCTGTGGAAAGAAAGCAGATAAATTGGTTTATTGGGGTAGGGCATATTAAAATAATTATTTAGAAAATACTGCTAGATATAGATGACTTGGTAAATAGTTATAATGAAAAGAGATACTGTGAATTTTCATAGTATTTCTTTTTTATATCAATAAATAACTTTGAAAATATATTATAAAGTATTAAGAAAGAAAACATTTATTGTTATAATATAACTAGAATTATAAGTCATAGTGATGTGGAGGCTCATACAAATTATGCTGAATGGTAAAAAATTCAAAAACAATAAATTTATATATTTTATTTGTTATGCATTGTTAGCTATTATAATTGTATTTATAGTTAATGAATATTTTAACGAATTAAAATATGAGCATATAAAATACAGTGATTTTGTCAATTATATTAACCAGAATAAAATATCGCAAGTTAAAATAGGAAGAGATAAATTGTTCATAACACTTAAGAATAAGCAAAATGAAGAAGAAGAAAAAATACTTTATACGGAAAAACTAGATGATCCTGATTTGGTACAGAGATTAAATAATGCCAAAATTAAATTTGAAGGGGCATCCCAGGAAAATGCTGTAATGAAGAACATTTTTACAGGTTGGATTTTACCTGTAATTATACTTATGTTTTTTGCAAAAGTTATTTTGGGAGCATTAGGTAAAAGGATGGGCAGCGGAGTTATGTCCTTTGGTAGAAATACTGCTAAGATATATGCCGAAAGTGAGACTGGTGTTAATTTTGAAGATGTAGCAGGTCAAGAAGAAGCCAAAGAATCTCTTATTGAAATAGTAGATTTTCTGCATAACTCTCAAAAATATGCCTCCATAGGAGCTAGGTTACCTAAGGGTGCACTTCTTGTAGGTCCTCCAGGTACAGGAAAAACTTTACTGGCAAAAGCGGTGGCAGGAGAAGCAAAGGTTCCTTTTTTCTCCATATCCGGTTCTGCTTTTGTAGAGATGTTTGTAGGTATGGGTGCTGCCAGGGTAAGAGATTTATTTCAACAGGCACAGGAAAAAGCCCCTTGCATAGTTTTTATAGATGAAATAGATGCAATAGGTAAGAGCAGGGGAGGAAATATATCAGGAAATGATGAAAGAGAACAGACTTTGAATCAGCTTCTGGCGGAAATGGATGGATTTGATTCTTCAAAGGGTGTGGTAATATTAGCTGCTACAAATAGACCGGAAGTTTTAGATAAGGCACTTTTAAGGCCAGGAAGATTTGATAGGAGAGTAGTAGTTGATAGACCGGATTTAAAGGGCAGAGAAGATATATTAAAGGTTCATATAAAGGGAGTTAGGGTTTCAAAGGATGTAGATTTAAATGCTATAGCAAAATCCACCCCTGGGGCTGTAGGAGCAGACCTTGCCAATATAATAAATGAAGCAGCACTTAAAACTGTTAAAAATCACAGGTGTGAGGTAACTCAGGATGATCTGGAAAATGCTGTAGAACTAATTATAGCCGGTAAGGAAAAAAAAGACAGAATACTTTCCCCAGAAGAAAAACGACAGGTTGCTTTTCACGAGGTAGGGCATGCATTGGTAGCAACACTATTAAAACATACAGATCCCGTTCATAAAATAACTATAGTGCCAAGAACTATGGGATCCCTTGGATACACAATGCAGCTTCCTATAGAAGAGAAATATCTAATTACCAGGGAAGAGATGATAGATCAGATATGTGTTATGCTGGCTGGAAGGGCCGCAGAAGAGGTTAACTTCAATAGTATATCCACAGGAGCTGCAAATGACATTGAAAGAGCAACTGAAACTGCCAGAAGCATGGTTACTATTTATGGGATGACAGAAAGATTTGACATGATGGCACTGGAATCCATACAAGACAGATATTTAAATGGCAGTCCAGTACAAAATTGTAGTGCAGAAACAGCTTCGATTATTGATGAGGAAACTTTAAATATAATAAAGCAATGTCATAATAAAGCTAGAGAACTTCTTCAAAATAATATAGAATTACTTGTAAAAATATCAGAAAAACTTATGGAAAAGGAAACTTTAATGGGAGATGAGTTTATGGGCATAATAAGAGAGTACAGAGATAAGGGAAGATAGATCTTTATCATAGTTAAAGTGACAGACTTTAATAATTAAAAGTCAATGAAATGGAGATATAAATATGTATGAGGAGAATTCAAAAAAGGATTTAGACAGAGAATTTGAGCTCAATTTAGAAAAGCAAAAGCTGGAAGAAGTATTAAAGGAAATTAAAATTCAAATATTGAACTATATAAATCTTAGAAAGGAAATCGTCAGTTCCATACTTGACTTGAGGGAAAAAAATTTAGAACAATATAGAGATGATGAAGACCAATATGTAAAATATTTTAGCCATGAAATGTATGCCAGAGAAGAACAATACAGACTGGTAAATAAAAATATAAGAGAACTTTCCATACTTAAGTCTTCACCTTATTTTGGGAAGATTGAGTTTAAGGATAGTTATGGAGAAGAGAGTATATACATAGGAAGATTTGGCATGACAGGAAAGGAAGACTATGAACCCATTATAATAGATTGGAGATCTCCTGTGTGTGCCCTATTTTATGAAGGAAGATTAGGAACTATAAAATATCAATCTCCTGGAGGCGAAATAGAGGCAGAAGTACTTTCAAAAAGACAGTTTATTATAAAAAAATCCAGACTTTTGGGAATGTTTGATTCCAGTCTGGATATAAAAGATGAAATATTACAAATGGTACTAAGTAAAAATGCCGGAGAAAAATTAAAAGATATAGTAATGACTATACAAAAAGAACAGGATAATATAATAAGACAGCCTAGAAAAGGGGCAGTTGTGGTAAATGGAGTAGCTGGAAGTGGTAAAACTACCATAGCTTTACATAGGGTGGCATATCTTCTGTATAATTACAGAAAAATATTACAGGAAAAGGTACTTATACTAGGACCTAATAGCATATTTATAGACTATATTTCAAGAGTACTTCCTAGTTTAGGAGAGGAAAAAGTTATTCAAACAACTTTCAGAGAATTCTTTGGCAGTATGATAAACCTGCCATATATAATGAGTTTCAGAGAGTATACAGAAAATATTGTAAATAAGAATAGTGAGTTTATTAGTGAAGTTATATATAAAGGCTCTTTGAGTTATATTGATGATATGAACAAATTAATTGATGTTATGGAAAAATCTTATTTTAAAATGGAGGATGTACTATTTTATAATAAAGTAATAGTGTCTAAGGAACAGATAAATAAAATGTTAACATATGATTTTAAAAGTATGCCTTTATTTAAAAGAGTTAGGAGATTAAAAAGGGTTATTTATTCAAAAATAAGAGATGAAAGAAATATTTTAGTGGACCTTATTCAAAAAGACTATAAAGACAGAATTGAAAATATGACAGAGGGAGAACTTAATGATTTTCAAACTGATTTAGAATATAAAAGGCGAAATAAAATAAGAAATGTAATATATGAGATAATAAACATTAAAAAGGAAAAATTAAAATGGATGAATGAACCGAATGTGCTTGATATATATAATTACTTTAATAAAAATAAGCCGCTGATTTATGATGATTTAGCCGCTATTTTATACCTAAAAATAAAATTAGAGGGATTCAAATACAACAATAAAATAAGGCATATAGTGATAGATGAAGCTCAGGACTATTCACCCCTGCAGTTTTGGATTATTAAAGAGCTTACAGATTGTAAGTCATTTACCATAGTAGGGGATGTAAATCAAAGAATTATACCTTCACAGGGCAAATCTGCCATGATGGGATTGAAAGATATTTTTACTGATATAGAAGTGAAGAATTTTTCATTGGACAGAAGTTATAGATCCACTGATGAAATAATCAGTTATGCAAATAAATATTTAAAACATAACAAAATAATATCTTTAGTGAGGAATGGAAAGGAAGTTATAGAAAAACAAATAGATAATCATAAAGAACTTGTGGACAAAATACTCTATGATGTTGTAAAATTAAAGGAGAGAGGTTACGAAAGTATTGCTATAATATGTAGGGATTTAAAAAATACAGAAGCTTTAAGTAATTTAATTAAAAGAAGAATGCATATAAATCTTATAGACAGAGAAAATATGGTTTATTCTAGTGGAGAAGTTATACTTCCATCTTATTTTGCTAAAGGTCTGGAATTTGATGCTGTTATAATGGTAGATACCTCTCAAAGTAATAATGATACATTAAAATATATAATGGCTACAAGAGCTCTACATGAGTTATATGTGTATAAGACTTCCTCGATTAATTAAAGATTTCTAAGCTTCAGGTTTTGTTAAATCATCCTGAAGCTTAGTGTTTTATCCGAAGGCTGGAATTGACTAACACCTCAGGTGGGGGATAAGCAATGTTATGCCCCTTTATAAGTTCTTGCCCTAAAGGATAACGTATTCTAAGTGCTAAAGACACTAAGAATACTGTTAATAAGGTTCAGATGGAGAAAAGTATTCTCTATGAGTAAACTTCACCTGAACCTCTGAATCACTTGATAAAGGAGTTTATAAAATTATGATAGATAAATCAGTGCAGTTAATTGAAAAAGCAGAATATAGCCATAGATTGTACAAAAATGAAATAGTTCATTTGATTGAGGATGATAGATGCAATGAAGAACTTTTTAAGGCAGCAGACAGGGTAAGAAAAACATATGTGGGGGATAAGGTTCATCTAAGAGGATTAATAGAGTTTTCAAATATATGTAAAAGAAATTGCATGTATTGTGGGCTGAGATGTGATAATAAGAATATTGAAAGGTATAGGATATCTCCAGACGATATAATTGAACTGGCTAGAAAGGCAGAGGGATATGGATATAAAACAATAGTTATGCAGTCTGGAGAGGATGATTACTATACTGTAGATAAGCTTAAATATATAATATCAAATATAAAGAAAATGGATATGGCACTAACTTTAAGTATAGGAGAAAAGACCTTTGAAGAATACAAATCTTTTAAAGAAGCGGGTGCAGATAGATATTTAATAAGGATAGAAACTACAGATGAAAAGTTATATAAGGAGATGCATCCGGGTATGAGTTATAAAAATAGAAAGAGATGTTTAAAAGATCTTAAAACTTTAGGATATGAAGTAGGTACAGGATGCTTGATAGGACTTCCAAATCAGAGTGTTGAATCTTTGGCAGAGGATATATTGTTTTTTAAAGAAATAGATGCGGATATGATAGGAATAGGGCCTTTCATTCCAAATGAAGATACTCCATTAAAAGATGAAATGGGAGGGAATTTTATAACTAGCATAAAAGTTATGGCTGTAATTAGATTGTTAATGCCGGATATAAATATTCCGGCTACAACAGCCATGGAAAGTTTGGAGTTAAATGGTAGGGAAATAGCTCTTCAAAGTGGGGCAAATGTAGTTATGCCCAATGTAACAGAAGGGGTGTATAGAAAACTTTATGCTCTTTATCCAGGTAAAATTTGTACCGGAGATACACCGGCTCATTGCAGAAGCTGCATTACAGGAAAAATAAATAATATAGGTAGAAGTATTTCTGACTCTAAAGGATTTAGAATAAAATCAGTGGTTTAGTAAATCAAAACAATTGTCTGAAGATAATGGAAAAAAGTTTTCTGACTAAAAAAGTTGAAATTAGTAAAAGTTTATGATAAACTTAGGACAATTTAATAATTTGGCTGCCTAGGGTAGAGGTGCTGTAATTAATAGTATTTATTTTTAATCGGCAGATGTTTGAGGAATAAAGAAAGGAATTACAGCCGAAAAGTTAGTTTGGCGAATCTAACTTTGGCTTTGCATATAATATGTGTAAGGCTGTCACTGAGATATATCTTGGTGGAGAGCTACAAAGGTACACAGCTGTGCATAATGTGCAGTATAGGTCTGTGTTCCTTTACTGCACTTATTTTTTATCCTGAGACGGCAATTGGCTAACACCTCAGCTTTTTTAAGGTTGAGTGATATGCAATGCTGTGCACATGGATAAATTCTTCTAAGGTTCGGATGGAGAAAAGTATTCTCTATGAGCAAATTCCACCTGAACCTAAAATTACTTGATGATTAAAAAATTAGGGAGGAGTATTATGGCAATTATTGTTCAAAAATATGGAGGAAGTTCTGTAGGCACTCCAGAAAAAATAAAAAATGTAGCAAATACCGTAGTAAATAAAGTAAAGGCCGGAAATAGTCTGGTAGTTGTAGTGTCAGCTATGGGAGATACTACGGATGATTTAATAGCTCTGGCAAGACAAATTGCGGATAATCCGGATAAAAGAGAGCTGGATGCACTTTTATCCACAGGAGAAATGATGTCCTGTGCACTGCTTGCAATGGCTATCAAAGATTTGGGATATGATGCTATAAGTTATACAGCTTATCAAATTGGAATAAAAACCAGTGGTCAATATGGTAAATCTCTTATAGATGATATAAATGCAGATAGAATGAAGAAAAGCTTAGATGAAGGCAAAATTATAATTGCAGCGGGTTTTCAAGGCATAAATGATGAGGGAGATGTAACTACCCTTGGCAGGGGAGGTTCGGATACCACAGCAGTGGCTATAGCTGTAAAATTAAATGGAGTGTGTGAAATATACACTGATGTAGATGGAATATATAGTGTAGATCCTAGAAAATATAAAAATGCTAAAAAATTAGACGAAATAGATTATGAAGAAATGTTGGAGCTTTCAAGTTTAGGGGCTCAGGTTATGCATTCTAGATCTATAGAACTTGCACAAAAATATAATATACCTGTGTATGTAGGGTTAAGCAATAGTAATATAAGAGGAACAGTTATTAAGGGGGTAGATACAATGAATTTAGAAAGTAAACCAGTAACAGGGCTTGCTACCAGTGATGAGGATATTGCAATTACAGTAAAAGATATTAAAAATGATATAAATATTATTTCAAATTTATTTGAAAGTGTAGCAGAGAAAAAGATTAATGTAGATATGATAAGCCAGACTGCACCTATAAATGGTAAGGTTAATGTATCCTTTACCATACCAAAAGATGATATGAAGGAATGTTTAAATATTTTAAAATCTTATTTTGATAATAATCAGGTGGATATAGATGAAGACATAACCAAGTTTTCAGTAGTAGGTATAGGAATGAAAACTACTTCAGGAGTAGTTGCAAAAATGTTTAAGTTGTTTAGAGAAAATAATATAACTGTAAAGATGATAACTACATCGGAAATAAGAATTACCTGTGCTATAAAGCAAGAAGATAAAATGAAAACAATAAGCATCATAGCAGAAAAATTTAATTTATAGTGGTTTAATTATGTCTTTAGCAAAACTTTTAGGAGGAAACCAGTGTGAGATTAATAGGTAATATGGAAATTAAAGATAATGTTTTATACATTGGGGGAATAAGTGCGGAAAAATTAGTAAAAGACTATAAAACCCCACTTTATGTAATAGATGAAAAACTAGTTAGAGATAAATGCAAAAGATATTATAAAGCTTTTAAAGCACATAAAAATAATAAAGTCACTTATGCTGGTAAGGCCTTTTTAAATCTAGCTATGTGTCAGATAATAAATAGTGAAGGACTATATTTAGATGTGGTGTCAGAGGGAGAACTTTATACTGCGTTGAAAAGTGGTTTTCCTATGAAAAAAATTTATTTTCATGGAAATAATAAAACATTAGAAGAAATAGAAATGGGAATAGATCTTGAAGTGGGAAGATTTGTAGTAGATAATCTTTATGAAATGGATAAGATAAATTTTCTGGCAAAGGCAAAAGGTAAAATACAGAAGATACTTTTAAGGGTAACTCCTGGAATAGAAGCTCATACCCATGAGTATATAAAAACAGGACAGATAGATTCAAAGTTTGGGTTTACTATGGTAAACGGTGAAACCATGGATGTAGTAAAAAAAGCTATAGGTCTTTCTAATATAAAACTTACAGGTATTCACTGTCATATAGGTTCACAGATATTTGAAACCAAGCCTTATGAAGATGAAGTTGAAATTATGCTGGATCTGGTAAGGAGGATAAAGGATGAAACTGGATATGAAGTAGAAGAGCTGGATCTTGGTGGAGGATTTGGCATATATTACACTCCGGAGGATAAGCCTAAGACCGTGGAAGATTTCTGTAGTATTATACTGGAAAGGGCGGAATTGAAATCAAAGGAATTAAATATAAGATTACCATCCTTAGTAATAGAACCTGGTAGATCTATAATAGGGAATGCAGGAACAACTCTTTATACCATAGGTGCAATAAAGGAAATTCCAGGTATAAGAAAATATGTGTCTGTAGATGGGGGGATGGTAGATAATATAAGACCTGCACTCTATAATGCTCCCTATGAGTGTGCCATAGCAAATAGAGTAGAGGATAGCAATAAAGAAAAGGTGACTATAGCTGGAAAGTGCTGTGAATCAGGAGATATATTGATAAAAGATATACAACTTCCGGAGATTCAGTCAGGAGATATATTGGCTGTATTTACTACGGGAGCTTATGGATATTCTATGGCGAGTAATTACAATAAGATTCCAATTCCAGCAGTAGTTTTAGTAAAAGATGGAGAGGCAAAGTTAATCTCTAAAAGACAGAGTTTTGATAATATGATAGAAAATCAAATAATGTTGTAATTTAATTCCATCCTGCTTGGGAATTTATATTTTCACCTTTATTGGGAACAATAATGAAAGTACAATTCTTTTTCACAAGAAAGGATGGATTTTTTATGCTTTATATTATAGGTATAACTATAATTATATTCCTTGCAATAATTTATAAAAATTTAAATAAGTGTAGTGATGTGGATGAAAATATGGTAGATGATATTCCTACACTTAATTTAGGTAAGGAAGAATTAAAAAATTATGCTAGAGAAATATCAATTATACCGGCACAAGTTAAGAAAAGAAGCTGTAAGAAAAAATTAATTGATAGTTTAGATAAAAGTTATAAAAATATTTTAGATGGATATAATTTTTTTAACATGGAAATTAAAAACAGAGGGGATATAGTATTTTGTGCTGAATGGCTTTTAGATAATTTGTATTTGATTAAAAAAGAGTATAAAGATATAAAGACCAATATGCCAGGAAATTATTACAGGGATCTTCCTGTAATCACCAAAGGAGCTATGAAAGGATACCCTAGAATATATTACATAGCAAAGGAAATGTTACAGTGCAGTTATGGCACAGTAAGTGAAGAGACTATAGAGACTTTTATAAATGCCTATGAGGAAAATACAGTATTAAAAAGCTGTGAACTCTGGGCATTGCCTATAATGCTTAGAATAGCCTTGATTCAGAATATAAGTAATATAACAGAAAATATAGTGTTTATGCAAAAGGAAAGAAAAAGAGCAGAATCTGTAGCAGAAGGTATTATAAATTCTGGCAGTAATGTAGATTTTGAAATTGAACGGTTCAGAAAAAAGAGAATAAAATTTACTTCACCCTTTACAGAAAGATTTATAAAAATATTAAGAGATAATTTTATAGATAGTGCTGAAATATATGATTGGATAGATGAAGAATTAGACAAAGAAGATAGCAATGCTACAAGAGTGGTAAATATCAACCATCAAAAGCAGGCTATATATCAAGTATCCATGGAAAATTCCATTAATGGAATAAGGGAAGTAGGTGCGTTGAACTGGAAGGAAAATTTTGAACGCTTAAGTTATGTAGAACAGGTGTTAAGGAAAGATCCTTCAGGGATGTATGAACTTATGGACTTTAATTCCAGAGATTACTACAGACATAAAGTAGAGAAATTATCTAAGAAGATAAATGTACCTGAATCCTTCATAGCAAGGAAGGCTATAGAATGTGCAAAGGAAGCATCGGGAGAGGTATATGAAAAGCATGTAGGATATTATCTCATTGACAAAGGTATATCCTGCCTTAAGAAAAAGATAAAATCCAGTGGAGAAGAGTACCAAAAAGTTAATTCTGAAATTGGAAATAATATAACAGTAGATCTCTACATAGGGACTATAATATTTGGTACCATTTTTTTGGATTTATTGATAAATGGGATGAACTTCTATACTCAGAATCTGTCCTTATGGAAATACTTAGTTGCATTTATAGTATTTTTAATACCAAGTAGTGAAATATTTATATCCTTATTTAATTGGAGTATAAATAAACTTGTAGAACCCAGGTTTATACCTAAAATGGAATTTAAACAGGGTATACCGCAGGAATTTAGTACTATAGTTGTAATTCCAGCTCTTATAAACGATGTAGATAGGTTAAAAAGCCTTATAAATGATATGGAGGTATATTATTTAGCTAATGAGGAACAGAATTTGTACTTTGCATTATTGGGGGATTTTAAAGATAGCTTCTATGAAGAGGAAAGCGGAGATAAATTAATAGTAGAAACTGCCTTAAAGGAAATGAAAAATCTCAATAAAAAATATGGCAATGGCGAAAAAGATAAATTTTATTTTTTGAGTAGATATAGAAAATATAATGAAAAAGAAGAAAAATGGATCGGCTGGGAAAGAAAACGGGGAAAGCTTATGGAATTTAATTCCCTTATAAGGGGGAACGACAATACCAGCTATAATGTTATCAGTGGAGATATAACCAGTTTATGCAGTGCAAAATATATAATAACATTAGATGCAGACACCAAACTTCCAAAGGATACGGCTAAATTGCTTATAGGAGCTATGGCCCATCCATTAAATGTTCCTTATGTTGATAAAGACAGTAAAAAGGTATTAAGAGGGCATGGATTAATGCAGCCTAGGGTAAGTGTAAGTGTATTAAGTGCAAATAAAACAGTTTATTCTAATATTTTTTCCGGCGAAACAGGTATAGATATATATACCTGTGCTATTTCCGATGTATATGAAGATTTATTTGATGAAGGTATATTCACAGGAAAAGGTATTTATGATGTGGATATATTCAATAATATTTTAGGAAATGAAATACCTGAAAATACTGTGTTGAGTCATGATTTGCTGGAAGGATCTTATGTAAGGGCAGGGCTGGTAACAGATATAGAACTTATAGATGGATATCCTGCTTATTATGATTCCAGTTGTAAGAGGCTTCATAGATGGGTTAGAGGAGATTGGCAGCTTCTACCATGGCTGTTCAAGAAAAGTTCTTTAAATAAACTATCTAAATGGAAAATAGTAGATAACTTGAGGAGAAGTGCTGTAAGTCCAGCAGTTATAATACTTATTATAGCAACTTTAACTCTATTTTCTAATTCAGATAATTTGCTTTTAATAGCCCTTATTTCACTACTCTGTCCTATATTTTTTGACGTATCAGAGAGTGTTGTTTCTCCTGTAAAAGGTATAAGTCTTTCAGGAAAAGTAAGCAATTTTAAAGTTGCTATAGAACAGTTTTTCCTTATATTGAGTTTTTTGCCTTATCAGGCATATTTAATGTTAGATGCTATAATAAGGACACTCTATAGGGTTTTTATAAGCAAGAAAAATTTGCTTCAATGGCAAACTGCCGCAGATGTGGAAGCAACTTCAAAAAAAGAATTTGGCCATTATTTGAAATCAATGTGGATAGGTAGTGCTATTGCAGTTATGGTGGGTTTTCTGGGATTCATGAATTCTTTAGAGACAGCATTTTTAATATTGCCATTTTGCTTAGTTTGGTTCTTTTCACCATGGATAGCGTTTAATATAAGTGCAGATAGAAATAATAACAAAGATGAACAAATAAGCAGTCAAGATAGGGATTTATTAAGAAAACTCAGCAGAAAAACCTGGGCATATTTTGAAGACTTTATAACCTCAGAAACCAATTGGCTTTCACCGGATAATTATCAGGAAAAACCCTATAAAGGAATAGCCTATAGGACTTCTCCAACTAACATGGCTATGGGTATTACTTCAAATATAGTGGCTTATGACCTGGGATATATAGGCATATCAGAACTGCAGTACAGACTCCATAATATACTTTTAAATATGGAATCCTTAGAAAAGTATAAGGGTCATTTTTATAATTGGTATAATATAAAGAATAAAACTCCTCTTTATCCTAGGTATGTATCTACAGTAGATAGTGGCAATCTAGTAGGATATATATGGCTTGTAGAAGAAAGTTTAGATGAATATATGGGATATCCACTGATAAATAAAAATTTACCTCTAGGTTTAAAGGATACTTTGAAATTAGCAGAAGATGAAATTTATAAAGAATTTAAAGTTAAACAGGTATACAAAAGTTTTATAGAGAAGCTTTCTAGTGATGATTTGAATAAATTTGGAGGAGAAGGTAAAATCGATGTATTCCTATTGAGGTCATTTTTGTATGAATTAATAAAAAAATCTATGGAATTCGATAAAAAATCTGTAAAGTTGTATTGGAATATGAAAGTCTACAATATGGCTATAAAGTTTTTAGAAGAATTAAATAATATTTTCCCCTGCATTGGATTCATAGATGAAAATTTACAATTTGAGGATTTTAAACATAGGTTTAATGATTTAGCAGTTAAAGTACCTTTAGAAAAAGTTCCAGCAGCTGTCGATAAATTAATTAATGAATTTGATCATCAAAAGGGAAATAATAATGTAAATGCTTTGAAAGAGAGTTTGTTACAGACTAAGTCAAATATAGAAAAGATTATATTTGAAATAAGAACTATAAAAAATACTTTATCCAATATGGGAAAAGAACATAATTTCAGTATGCTATATAATAAAAAGAGACAGCTTTTTGCCATAGGATATGATGTGGAAAAAGATACTCAGGGTAAAAATTATTATGATCTGCTTGCATCAGAAGCAAGGCAAGCCAGTTTTGTAGCTATAGCTAAAGGTGAAGTGGAGCAGGCCCACTGGTTTAACCTGGGAAGGGCCATGACTTCTGTAGGCGGAGGTAAAGGATTAGTTTCTTGGTCGGGAACTATGTTTGAATATTTGATGCCTCTTATAATTATGAAAAAATTTCCCGATACTTTGTTTAGTGAAACTTATGAATATATAGTTGAGGTACAAAAAAACTATGGAGATAAAAAACATGTACCCTGGGGTATATCAGAATCCGCATATTATGATTTTGATATAAATTCCATATATCAATATAAGGCTTTTGGAGTTCCGGGCATAGGATTAAAAAGAGGCCTTACTAATGAGTTGGTGGTTTCTCCTTATGCTTCTGTAATGGCACTTCAGGTTGATTTTAAAAATGCACTGGATAATATAAAAAGACTTATAGAACTTAAAGCTGAAGGAATATATGGATTTTATGATGCTATAGACTATACTTCCGAAAGGTTGTCTAAAGGTAGGAAAAGTGCTATAGTAAATTGTTTTATGATACACCATCAGGGAATGAGTTTTATGTCTCTGGATAATGTACTTATGAAAAATATTTTACAAGAAAGGTTTCATAAAATTCCAAGGGTGAAATCTGTGGAACTTCTTCTGCAAGAAAAAGTTACCAAAACTATTATTTATAATAGAGAAGAGCATAGCAAAGAAGCCAAACCTTTATTTAAAGAGGAAAATATGGTGGGGAGAAAATATACTACTGCAGTTACTAAAGCTCCGGAGACAAATATAATTTCAAATGGAAATTATTATTTAATGATGACAAATAGCGGCAGCGGATATAGTAAAAGAAAAGATATTATGGTATATAGATGGCGCGAAGATGTTACCATCGATAATACAGGAATGTTCTTTTATATAAAAAATATAAATTCAAATGAGTATTGGAGTGCTACTTTTGAACCTTGTAAATATGAGGGAGAAGATTATGAAGTTGTATTTCTTCCTGATAAGTGTGAATTTAAAAGAAAGGATGGCAATTTAAGAACCTATACTGAAGTTACCGTATCTCAAGAGGATGAAGGAGAAGTAAGAAGAATTTCAATTACAAATAGCAGTAGTCATAAAAGAGAAGTTGAAATTACCAGCTATTTAGAAGTAACTCTTGCACCCTATAATGCAGATTTAGTTCATCCTGCTTTTGGTAATCTGTTTATAGAAACTGAATTTGTTCAAGAACCAATGTGCATTATTGCAAGCAGAAGGCCTAAATCGAAGGAGGAGAGATTGTGGCTTATGCAAACCATAGCAGTAGAAGGAAAGCAGATAGGCTCTGTTCAATATGAGACCAGCAGAGTTAACTTTATAGGCAGGAATAGAAATCTTACAAATCCCAGAGCTATGGATGCCGATGCACAGTTAACTAAATCTGTAGGTGCAGTAATTGATCCTATAATAAGTATGAGAGTTAGAGTACTTATAGAGCCTGGGAAGACTTGTAAAGTGGCTTATAGCACTATAACTGCAAATTCCAGAGAAAAAGCAATTGAACTTGCCAATAAGTATAGGAATATGTCCAACGTGGATAGAATATTCCAGCTTTCCTGGACAGAAGCTCAATTGGAGATGAAATATTTGGGCATAAAATCAAATCAGGCAAATATGTATCAAAAAATAGCTTCAAAGATTCTATTTATAAATAATTTGTTTCAAGATAAATATGAATATATTACTAAAATAGAACAAGGCCAGTCAGCACTGTGGCCTTATGGAATTTCAGGAGATCTACCTATAGTTCTTCTTATTATAAGAGATGAAAAACATATGGAATTGGTAAGGCAGCTTATAAGTGCACATGAATATTGGAGTTTAAAAGGATTGTCAGTAGATCTGGTTTTGTTGAACCTGCAGGGTACCTCCTATGTACAATTACTTCAGGATAAGATAAGGGATACAGTAAATTCAAGAAGAGCAAGTAAAAAGAATATACATGGAGGAATATTTATATATAACAACAGTACTATGAATAAGAAGGATATAGAATTTTTTATGGCTGTATCCAGAGTTGTAATAGATGCTGAAAGGGGAGAACTAATAAAGCATATTAAAGATACTGAACAGAAAAAAGTAGGGCTTTATGGAAATACAAATAAGAGGTATAAGAAGAATACTTCAAATTATAGTTTTAAAATTTCGGAACTTCAGTACTTTAATGATATAGGGGGATTTTCTAAAGATGGAAAATCATATTTTATAATACTGAAAAATTATAGTAATACCCCTGCTCCCTGGATAAATGTAATCTCAAATAAAAAATTTGGATTCCATATTTCTGAAAATGGAGTGTCTTATACATGGAATAAAAACAGCAGAGAAAATAAACTTACCACATGGTCAAATGATCCAATTGTGGATGGAGAAGCTGAAGCGCTATATATAAAAGATGATATTACAGAACAGATATGGAGTGTATCTCCTAAACCAGTGAGAGATTCGGGAGAATATATAATAGAGCATGGTTTTGGATTTTCTACATTCAAGCATGAGGCTAATGAAATATTGGGGGAAATGACTGTATTTGCAGATATGGAGGAAAGTGTGAAAATCTGTCGGGTGAAACTAAAAAATATTGGAGCAGGTAAGAGAAAACTTTCATTGACTTATTATGCAAAGTTAGTACTGGGAGTTTGCCATGAACAAACAGCTCAGTATATATACACAGGATTCAACAGTAAAGAAGAATATATATATGCTATAAATCCTTATAGTGAATGCTTCAACAAAGGCATATGTTATATGAAGATTTTAGGAGGAAGGGACTTGTCCTATACTTCAAGTAGAGAAGAGTTTATAGGAAGAGGGGGAGACGTATCAACTCCAAAAGGTTTAAAATATGAAAATTTTTCTGGTAAGATAGGAGTCGGGTTTGACCCTTGCTTTGCTGAAAGTATAAAAATAGAGTTAGATGAGAATAGTGAAAATGAGATTTTAATTCTTTTGGGACAGGAAGACAGTTTTGAAGAAATAAGCAGAATTATTAAAAAATACAGTAATATAGAAAACTGTGTTAAAGAATTAGGTAAAGTTAAAGATTATTGGGAAAAACTATTTAATGTTATACAGGTTACTACTCCGGATACTTCTATGAATATTATGTTAAATGGCTGGCTTATGTATCAAGTGGTAGCATGTAGATACTTTGCAAGAACTGCATTTTATCAGTCTGGTGGAGCTTATGGATTTAGAGATCAGCTTCAGGATGTAATGGCTATCTGTTATTTAAATCCTGATATAACAAGAGAGCATATAGTATATAGTGCTTCCAGACAGTATTTAGAGGGAGATGTGCAGCATTGGTGGCATCCTTATGTGGAGAGTGGAATAAGAACTAGGTTTTCAGATGATCTGTTGTGGATGCCTTATGTAGTAGCAGATTATATACAAAATACGGGAGATTACAGTATATTGGATGAAGAAGTTCTATATCTTGAAGATGAACAGTTGAAAGAGGGAGAGGATGAAAGATATAAGATAGCCAATGTTTCTGATAAGAAAGGAACAATTTATGAACACTGTATAAAGGCTATTGAAAGATCTCTAAGATTTGGCCCTCACAATATACCTCTCATGGGATCAGGAGATTGGAATGACGGTATGAGTACCGTGGGAAATAAAGGTCAGGGTGAAAGTGTATGGCTAGGGTGGTTCTTATATAGTATATTGGATAGATTTCAATCCATATGTAAATTTAAGAAAGACGATAAACATTCAGATGAGTATTTTAAGTTAAAAGAATTTATAAGAGAGAATATAGAAAGAAATGCATGGGATGGAAGCTGGTATAGAAGGGCATATTTTGATAATGGGACTCCACTTGGTTCTGTTGAAAATGATGAATGTCAGATTGATGCAATTTCACAATCATGGGCAGTTATATCAGGAGCTGCAAAGGAATCAAGGGCCAGAGAGGCTGTAGATGCTCTGGAAAGAAATCTTATAAGAGAAGATAAAGGAGTTATGTTATTGCTTACTCCAGCTTTTGATAAATCTTCCCTGGAACCTGGATACATTAAAGGATATATACCTGGAGTTAGAGAAAATGGAGGTCAATATACCCATGCCGCTATATGGTCTGTCTTGGCACTTGCTAAGATATGTCACAATGATAGAGCTTATAAAGCTTTTTCCATGATAAATCCTATAAATCATACTAAAACCTATTTGAATTGTGAGATTTATAAGGTAGAACCTTATGTAATGTCAGCAGATGTATATGCAATAGACTCCCAGATGGGAAGGGGGGGCTGGAGCTGGTATACAGGTGCTGCGGGATGGATGTATAGAACTGGCATAGAGACAATTCTGGGATTGAAGCTTAATGAAAATTATGGATTTACAATTTCCCCTTGTATACCAACTAGCTGGAAGGGATATACTATAAAATATACCAGAGGAGAATGTATATATAATATAAAAGTAGAGAGAGATTCCAAAAAAGGAATATGGCTTGATGGAAATATGATTCACAATAAAGTTGTCCCCTTTCTAAATGGAGGAGAACATGAAGTAAAAGTAAATATATAGAATTATACCTCCTAAATTTATTTGGGAGGTTATAATTTTAAATTAAGTGATTCTAAGGTTTAGATGGAGTTTGATTATAAGAAATGCTTTTCTCCGTCTAAACCTTATTAACAGTATTCTTAGTGTCTTTGCACTTAGAATACATTATCCCTTAGGGGAAGAACTTATCCAGGCGCGTAGCAGTGCTTTATCTCCATTTGAAAGAGATGGGAGTATTAGCTAATTTCAGCGTTCGGATAAATCTAATAATTAGGAGTATATATTATATAATATTATATGGTAGAAATTAACATAGCAATTTTTAAATGTTTATAGTACAATATATGATGATATTTAGTGAAATTTAAATCTTTTGGGATTTAGGTGATACAGTGCCAATAATACCCTATGATTATGTATCATAGGGATTTTTCATACATTAGACGTTGAAATATGGAGGTAGCGAAAATTATGGAAGAGAAAAAAAAAGTAATATTTAGTGGTATTCAGCCTTCAGGAAATTTAACCATAGGTAACTATTTAGGAGCTTTAAAAAATTGGGTAAAACTTCAGGATGAATATGATTGTTATTTTTGTGTAGTGGATTTACATGCAATAACTGTAAAACAAGAACCAAAAGATCTAAGGAGAAGAACCCTTGAAGTATTGGCTATATATTTGGCGGCAGGGATAAATCCGGATAAGAATACAATATTTATTCAATCCCATGTGCCAACACATAGTGAGGCAGCTTGGATTTTGAATTGTTTTACTTATGTAGGGGAACTTGAAAGGATGACCCAATATAAAAGTAAATCGCAAAACTCTGGAGGAGGAGATTCTGTACGTGCAGGACTTCTTAATTATCCTGTGTTGATGGCCGCAGATATATTGCTTTATAATACAGATCTTGTTCCTGTGGGAAAGGATCAAATGCAGCATATTGAACTCACAAGGGATATAGCAGAAAGGTTCAATAATCTTTATAGCCCTACATTTAATATACCAGAAGGATATATACCAGAAGATGGTGCAAAAATAATGGACTTGCAAAATCCTACAAAAAAAATGTCTAAATCCTCGGATAATCCGAACAGCTATATACTAATTATGGATAGTCCTGAAATTATAAGAAAAAAGATTAACAGATGTGTTACGGATAGTATTGGAAAAGTAAGATATAGTGACGATCAGCCTGGAATAAAAAATCTCATAACTATATTAAGTGCAATAACTGGAATAACTCATGAAGAAATAGAAAAAAAATATGTAGGAAAAGGATATGCACAGTTTAAAAATGATACTGCAGAGTCTATAATAAATGAACTTAAACCTCTTCAAGAAAGAGTAAATGATTTACTTAAGGATAAAGAGTATTTAGAGAATATATATAAAAGAGGAGCAGAAAAAGCATACTATGTATCTAGCAAAATATTGAGAAAGATGCAAAAGAAAATAGGATGTATACCTGTATCAAAATAAATATATGGTTCAATAAAAGGAATTAGAATGAGGGCAGTAAATGCATATTTTATTACCGGTTCCTTTTATTTTATCCCAAGGATGTAATCATCTAACATCACCGGTTTCTTTAAAGGGAATGATGAGTAATGGTATCTATCTTTATTAATTAACAATTAACTTTGATTTAACTTATTGTTATGAATGTTGACATATATAAAAGAATATCATATTATGAAAATATTAAAAATGTTTTTAATTGATAATTAGTTGAGTGTATATTTGAAAATAGTCTAAAAAGAGGTGTATATAATGGGTTTTTTTTCAAGATCATCACGAAAAAGAAAATATGCAAATAATCACCAGGGAAGCAGGTACTATAAAAGGGAGGGGTTCTTTAGCCGTATATTAAGGATGTTTGATTCATGTTCTAATTCACGTAGAAGATATAAAAAATATTATTCTTATAGTCCAGGTGAAAGATACCATTATGACGAAAGAAAGTATCCACCCAGAGGATATTATAGGAAAAGATATAAAAGCTCGTGGTCTTAATTCCTATTTTTAGGCAGAGAATATATCCACCAGACTATTTAGTTGGCAAATACAAAATTATAAAATTAATAGGTGAAGGACGGTTTGGTATATGCTACCTAGTTCATATCCATGACAAAGAGTATGTATTTAAAGAAATTAAACCTAAAATTATAAAAAAATATAAAAATAAAGTTATATTTGAACAACAAATACTTTCAGATGTTCATCATCCTTTGATTCCTAAAATAATTGATATAATAAATAGAGATAATATGTATGGTTATATTTTAGAGTATAAAGAAGGTAGTACATTAGAGCAGATGATTTTTGGTGATAATCATAAATTTACATCGTATCAAATTTATACTATAGGAATTAAGCTTATAGAAATAATAAAATATCTTCATAAAAAGAATATTGTGCATAGAGATATAAGATTGCCCAATGTGATTATTAATGAAAAAAATGTGTATCTTATTGATTTTGGACTTGCAAGACCTATAGATAACAAAGAATATGTATGTTATGAGGATTTTTCATATTTAGGTCATTTGCTTATTTATCTATACTATTCTTCTTTTAAGAGAACTAGTAGAAAATCAAGGCCCTGGTATAATGAACTTCAATTATCATTAGAAGAACTAAATTTTTTAAAAAAGTTACTGAGATTAGGTGGTGCCTATAAAAATATTTTTGATATAGAAAAAGATTTTTTAAAATTGAAGATAACTCAGTTATAGAAAAAATATATTTATCCATTTAAATGAATAATTTGATAAAATAAGTTAAATTATATCAAGACCCTATTTTCTATAATATTATGTCTAACCTTTTGACATATTGTAGTTACCATTATTATCAAAATCTTCTTTAAATACTTGTTTTGCAACAGGATTGAATTCTTCGGCTAGCTTATCTAATTTTTCCATAAATTCTTTATCTTTAATCATCAACTCTGCACTAGGATGAGTAGGATAAGCTCCTGTTTCTTTTACAATATCCCGAATACACTGAGGATTATCAATCATAGGACACGGCATTAATAAGTTTTTGTTATAGGGTTGTCTGTTCCTTAAGTTCTTAAAATAAGGTGATTTAAATGCCTCCATGAGAGGTTTATCCTTAACATTTATTGTAGCGAAGTGAGAAAATATGCATGGTTCTACATCTTCTTTTGAGTTTATATGACAATAATATTTACCGGCGATGCATCCTCCTACATAGGGAGCATCATTAAAAAAGTCAATTGTAAATATTTCCTTTGTGGTTCTGATTTTTCTACTTCTTCTTCCAAGCTCTATCCTCTCCTTTGGAGAAAGCATATAATCCATTTCTTTCACTGGATTATCTCCAACAGGCATAAACATAAAATACCAGATCATTTTACATCCCTTGTCGACAAGCATATCTATAAATTTTTCTGAAGTAACAACATTAACATTGCTATTAGATGTGGCTGAAGAAGCCCCAAAGAGTATGCCTCTTTCATTTAACATCTCCATACCTCTTATAACAGAATTAAAAATTCCACCTCCACGTCTTGAGTCTGTTTCTTTTTGCCATCCTTCAATTGACAACATTGGCATTACATTACCTAATTCAGCTAATTTATCAGCTAATTTTTCATTAAATAGAGTACCATTAGTAAATGGTGCAAAATACATATCATTATATTTTTTATAAATATCTAACATATATTCATTGAAAAAGGGTTCCCCACCTAAAATAATTACAAAGTATATCCCTGCATCTCTGGCTTCCTTAATAAGTCTATCTACTTCTTCGTAAGTAATATCATCTTTTTTACTGTAATTTGCAGCATAACATCCAGTGCACCTTAGGTTGCATCTCATTGAAGGGCTGATAAGTAGTACAAAGGGAATCTTTGTGTCATTTTTTATACCTATTGTCTCTCTTTTAGCAACCCCATACCATATAGCATTGCCAATAAAATTGGAATAGAATTTTTTCAAGCAATTTTTATTTGTATTCTTTAATATATTTTCAATATATCTTTTTAGCGATGGCATTTCGTTGTAGTATTCTTTAATACTTATAATTTTGCTTTTTGTGAATTCATCTCCACTTGCCTTTTCAGCAAGCTCAAATAATTTATTTATATTTTTTTCTGGATTCTTATCAATTATTTGAAAGCCAGTTCTTATTACGGTTTCTTTTAATTTTCTTTTAAAATTATCTAAATTAAGTTCCATATAAAAGTTCCTCCTTATAATTAAGTTATTCCTTAAATTCATCCCTTTCTCACAGAAAATTTATAATTTTTAAATGTAGGGTACTTTTATGGATAAATTCTAAGAACCATCCTATTGAAAATGCAATAGTCAGAAGTAGTAATCCTATTTATTTTAAATAAAATATTTTAATTTATGCAATAATAATTAAGATGCTTGGATTAAAAAAGTTGTAACATAACAATTTTAAGTATTACCAATTATACTGTAGCTTACTTAATAAATTGTCGATTTAATATAGTGTTTTCATTTAAATATAGTATGAGTGCATTTAATGAATTAAAGGATACTTTTCATGGTCAACTACAACCTGAATTACAGTACCTATAAAAGTTTCCAGTATCATTTAGACAGTACTTCAGAATAATATTGGGTTTTAGCTTTTTATTTGAAGGTTGCAATTACCTAACACTTCCACCTTTCCCAAAGTGGAAGATAAATATTAATCTTTACTAATATACTTTTCAAAGATACATTACCGTAAACCTTTAGAGTACATGAAATTAAAAGTTGTGTTTAGTATTTTTTGAGTTAAATGACATCTTTTCTATTATATTTTATCACCCCCTTTTCTATATTTAGGGCTATAATTACTTCTTATAATAAGATTATTATAAACCTATACATACATGGTTATCAATCTTTTTTTATTCGAAATCTATTATTGCTAACACCTGATGGTATGAGCCTGTGTATTATATTAGAGTGTTTCGGGAAAATTAACATTTATATAATTGTATTTTTTTATAAATGAAGTAAAATCAATAATGATATATATTTTTAATTTAAATTAAGTTTTATAGCATTATTCCGCTATACAGAGGAGGATTATAGTGATAGATTTAATAAAATCAATTTGGACATTAAAAGGAGATTCAGATAATTATGATGAATATAAGAAATGTATTAGTGATTTGATCCAACATGAAGATGTAATTTCCATGGGAAATTTCATACAGCATAGTGATATAAATTGTCTTCAACATAGTATATATGTATCATATATAAGTTATTTAGTTTGTAAGGATTTAAGTCTTGACTATAATTCTGCTGCCAGAGGAGGATTACTGCATGATTTCTTTCTATATGACTGGCATGTAAAAAGGTATGATAAGGGATTGCATGGATTTACCCATCCCTATACTGCACTAGAGAATGCAAGCAGGATTTTTCAGTTAAATGACATGGAAAAAGATATTATAGTAAAACACATGTGGCCTTTAACGTTGAAATTACCTAAATATAAGGAATCTTTTATAGTGATGCTCGTGGATAAATATTGTGCATCTACGGAAGTTGTTAAATTTCATAGTAAGGATAGTATTTACAGGCTTATGAATAAAATTTCATCAGAAGGCTACCATATACAGGTATTTAAATAAAATTAAAAAAGGAATGTTGCTATGTATGAAGGAATGATTAAATCATTGCACAAAGACCATAAAAAATTTATGTGAACTTGGTACAAAGGGATTAAAAGAAGCAGATGATGTAATATTAAACATTATGACCTGCATGTGAATTTAAATTAAATACTATATAATTTTGGAAGCTGCCAATAATTGAATTTTAGCAGCTTTTTATCATGATTTAAGCAATTGCATCTATATCTAAATTACCAGTAATAATTGGAGTGTTGGTGTTTTGTTTTGCTTTTGTAGATAATAAACTTGCTGTATTTATTAATTTATTTATTATGTTTAAACTATCAATTGTTTTATTACAATTATGTACATTACAACTTGCAATGCCAATAGATGCAGAAACTTGTATATTATTTGGAAATTTATATGAATTAATAGTGCTTAATATGTTTTGACAAATTAATTTGCTTTTATCTATACAATATGGGGTTAATATGGCGAATTCATCTCCTGCATATCTACACAGATAACAGTCTGATGGAATGCTTTTTTTCAATATTTTACCCACATTTTTTAATATAATGTCTCCATTTATGTGACCGTATTTCTTATCTATAAAGCCAAAGTTGTTTAGATCTAAAAATATAATGGTTGTATTTTGTTTATTTTCTATAAATTTATGTGCATTGTAAAATATATAGTCACTTTTATATAGTCCTGTAAGTAAGTCAATATGTTTGTTAAATTCAACATTTAAGCTTGTCCTTGATATGTAACCAATAATATCATGTTCATTTTCTAAAAGTATAACGTTAATATTTTTATTCAAATCAAAAGTTTCTTTAATTCTCCAAATATGTACATAGCAATTGATGCAAATATATCTATCAGACATAATATCTGCAAGTATCCTATTTGGATGTGCTCTGACTAATTCCTTCTTAGTAACTATACCTACTAATTTTTTGTTTTCATAGACTATGAAGCAGTCTATATCATTTTCACAAAAAATATTTTGAGTTCTCCTTACCCCATCTAAAATGTCTACCTTCATAAAATTTTTTTCTGCTATGTTAATAGCCTTTTTATTCATAAATCTACAGATTTACTAACATGTAAAATAATATTAACCTGTGCTTTTACAATAATTGATTCGTTAGCAATCTTTCCTCCTTCCTCCATTATTATGGGAATAAGTTTATCTTCTGAAAGCATATTTAATAGAGATTTTCTAACAACAATTGCTTCGATATAATCATGTTTAATTTTTATTATGTCATATTGTTCCGGAGATAATACGTCTACCATTCTTCTTGCAGCTTCAGGTCCAATTGGGGCATGTTTGCCCACTATTAATATATCCTGCATTGGAGGCATTTCAAATTCTGAAAAATGCATATTTATCTCTGCTCTTTTTGTTCCTTCTATTTTACTCTTCATTATCTTGCCACCTTCTACATAATTCACATATTATGTTATCATATTTTGTCTAATTTTTCTATTATACATATTATATTTTAAGTTAAATTATTTAAAAATTTTGATGAAACAATTTACCTATGTGTTTATTATGTCAAAGTTAGTCATTTATTATTAATGGAAAAAACAGTGCTTATGAACAAAGTCCATTTAAACCTAAGAGTCATTTAATTAAAAAGGTCATGATTAAAGGTGATTTAACCTTTATCTCATGACCTTTTTTCTTACTATTTTAGGAAAATAAAACTCTGTCACTTAACCCTTCTTGTTTTCCTTGAACTCTTTCAAAGGATTTCAATAGTTTATCTATAGTTAGTCTGCTTTTTTCTTCCCCTCTTACATCCATAATTATTTTTCCTTCGTGCATCATAAATAATCTATTTCCTAGGGTTATGGCATGATTCAAGTTGTGGGTAACCATAAGTGTAGTTATTTTATTTTCCATTATTATTTTATCTGTAATTTCTATTATACGTTCTGAAGTTTTGGGGTCCAAAGCTGCTATATGCTCATCTAGAAGTAAGAGTTCTGGTTTACACATTACTGCCATTATTAAAGATAAAGCCTGTCTTTGTCCGCCGGATAAAAGATTTACTTTTGTATTGAGTTTATCTTCCAATCCCAGATTGATTTGGGACAGCATTTCAATAAAAAGTTTAGTATTATTTTTATTTACACACATTGTGAGTCCATATCTCTTTCCTTTATTGTAGGCTATAGACATATTTTCTAGTATAGTCATATTGGGCAAAACGCCCTTTGAAGGATCCTGAAATACTCTTCCTATGTGTCTGGTTCTTTTATATTCAGGCAGTTTACTTATGTCTTCACCATTTAATATTATAGAACCTTCATCGGCACTTAAAGTGCCACATATTAAATTGAGAAGGGTTGATTTTCCAGCACCGTTACTGCCTATTATGGTAACAAAATCGCCTTTTTCTACAGTTAAGGATAAATTATCATATAATATATTTTCATTTAAAGTATTCTTGTTGAATACTTTACGCAGTCTTTGTATTTTTAACATAAGACTCACCTCCAAGATTATTATTCTTGGTTTTAAAGCTCAATTTCTTTCCATTTAAAGATAAAGCCAAAATTACTATTAAGGCAGTTACCAATTTTAAATCGTTGGACTGAAGGTTACATAGTAGAGCTAATGCTATTGCAGCCTTATATAGTATTGATCCCAATAATGCCGTAGTTGTAGGTTTCAATAACTTTATCTTTCCAAATATAGATTCTCCTAAAATAACTGCTGCAAGACCCATTACTACAGTTCCAGTTCCCATTCCCACATCGGAAAAGCCCTGATATTGAGCCATCATCGAACCAGATAAAGCCACCAGTCCATTTGAGATGGCAAGTCCGATTAATTTTATAGTATCTTTATTAAGACTAAGAGAAGTTACTAATTGTTCATTGTCTCCTACGGCTTTTAATGCAAATCCCATTTTGGTTTTTAAAAATAAATCCAAAATTACTTTTACTATAATCATAATAATAAACAGTATTAATAGAAGATTTATATTATTCGAGAATATAGTTTTTTGTCCAAATAAAGGTACATTGGATTTTGTCATTATTCTTAAATTTATAGAATATAGGCCTATCATAACTAAAATACCTGATAAAAGATTAGTTATCTTTAATCTAACATGGAGAATTCCTGTAAAAAGTCCTCCAATACATCCTGCTCCAAAGGATAAAATAGATGCTGCAAAGGGATTCATTCCTTTTACTATGAACATAGCAGTTACAGCGGCGCCTAAAGGAAATGTACCGTCTACGGATAAATCCGGAAAATCCAATATTCTAAATGTTATATATATTCCAAAAGCTGCTATGGAGAATATAAGTCCTTGTTGTAATACACTTACTAGTATATCCACTAATTAACTCCTCCCTTTACTTTTTCAGCTTTGGAGTTTAAATCACTTGGGATAGTTATGTTGAGCTTTTTAGCTGCATCTTCATTTATAACAAGCTGCATGTCTTTTAAAGTTGTAATAGGAAGTTCACTAGGTTTTTTACCATTTATTATTTCTACTGCCATAAGACCTGTTTGGTAACCTAATTTAGTGTAATCAATACCTGTAGTGGCAAGAGCACCGCTGGTTACCTGTCCTTTTTCAGAACCAATTACAGGTATATTTTTCTTGTAGCATGTGTTTACTACTGTAGCTATGGATGAAACCACTGCATTATCTGTAGGTACATATAATGCATCAATTTTTCCGACTATAGAATCTAAAGATTGAGGGACTTCACTTACATTTGTAACTCCTGCTGTTACGATTTCCATTCCGTAAGATGGAGCAGCTTTTTTAGCATTTTCCACCTGAATTTGTGAGTTGGTTTCACTGGTATTGTATACAATACCTATTTTTTTAGCATTAGGTGCTAATTTCTTTAAAAGCTCAAATTGTTTTCCTATTGGTAGATCATCTGAAGTTCCTGTTACATTAGTTCCAGAGTTTTTAAGAGATTTTGCAATTCCTGCCTTAACTGGGTCTGTTACTGCAGTTATAAGTATAGGAATATCCTTGGTAGCATTATAAGCTGCCTGGGCAGAAGGAGTTGCTATTGCAAGGATTAAATCTTCTTTCTGGGATACAAAGTTTTGAGCTATGCTCTGGGTTGTAGGCATGTCACCTTGGGCATTCTGATAATTTATCTTAATATTTTTACCATCTTCATATCCTTTAGCTTTTAATGCCGCTATAAAACCTTTTCTAGCAGAATCAAGAGCCGGGTGCTCTGTAACCTGGGTAATACCAATCTTAATTACTTCTTTGTCTTTAAGAGTTGATTTAGAATTGCTTGACGATGTTCTAGTACATCCACCTAAAATTGATGCAGCCAATAAAAATGCTGCAAGAAATGAAAGTTTTTTCTTTCCTACCATACTACTCATCCTCCAAAAATAATATTTATATATACTGAAAAAAACTTTATCCGAAGGCCAGAAGTAACTAATTCTCTATTTTCTCCAAAGTGAGGTATAAGCACTGTTGTGTCCCTGGATAAGTTTTTTTAAGATTCAGATGGAGAAAAGTATTTTTTATAGGAAACTCCATCTGAATTTAAAAATTACTTGACAACATATACTTTTGCTATGAATTTTAGTTGCAGTGTATACGTTATATAATAAAAATAAAAAAAGTTCTGTGTTAGCAGAACTTAGATAACAAAAAAATTTTGTGAAACTTAAAATTTTTATATCTTTAGACTATATTATGTTCTACATAAACTACCAATTCTACTTAATTAAGTTTAATATAGTATTTTTATTAAAAAATTACTATGCTACAAATTTTGTTATACTACATTATGTCCTTTAACATAAAACTAGCCTACAATACTACAATATATAAAATACACGACATAATTATACTTTATATATCATAGCTTGTCAAACACCATAAATGTACTTCTTGGCGGCCTTTATCATCATTTTTAAATTATTTTGCAAAAGATTATATGGGAATAGAACGATGTCCCAGGCCAATCACTACTTCATTTAAATGCAACAATCCTATGCTCATAAATATACATACACTTATATGTTCCTTATTTCTGGCTATACCAATTTTACCCCCTACATTCAGTCCATTTGCTTTTTGAATAATCTGAAAAAGTGCCTCTCTTGTAGCACCTGCTATAGCACCATCATGTACATGATAATTTTCTCTTATAAGTCCTCTCTTTTTAGATGCTACCAGGGCTCTTTCAATTATTTTTGGTATACTGTTGTTGATATTTCCACCTATGTCTACAGCAGCAGTTAAAATACCTTTATTTTCAAAAAACTCCTCTAATTTTTTTTCATTTTCCCTAGAGGAGATGGACATTTCTATAGAAGCCTTTGCCACATCAGTACTTTCTATAATCATATATTTCGCCTCCATAATTAAATAAATTATTTTTGTGCCGTTAAGCCATAAAAGTTTTCACCTATACTTACAAGGGATATATTTGAAAATTTAATTTTATCTAATACCTTCATAAGGTGAAATTTATCTAATCTATGTTCTAGGGGAGGGCCAAATTCTCCTTGAATTTTTTCCCATTCTACAATAGCTAGTCGTCCTTTAGGAGAGAGAATTCTTCTAATTTCATTTAGAAGTTTTTCTTTATCTAATGCTTCGTGAAGTACATTACTTATAAAGGCAAAAGATATTGTGCCGTCTTCCAATTTTAAATTATTTTCTGTTGTTAATAAAGTCTTTATACTAGAAACAATGTTATGTTTCTTTTTATTTATTTCAACTTCTTGGAGCATTTCAGGCAGAATATCCATTGCAAATATTTTTCCCCTCTCTCCTACAATTTTACATGCTGGTATTGAGAAATATCCAATTCCACAGCCTATATCTGCCATTATATCGCCCTGTTGTAATCCAAGTTTTATAAGGGTTTCTTCAGGGGGAAGTAATCTCCTCCTGGTGGCATTATCCAATTTATGCTTGTTTTTTGCATCAAATTTATGAGCCATAAGTTACAAAATCACCTCCCAATATATTATTAATGAGTTTATTTTTTAGTGCTTCTTCTCTCATAATACTATATGAATAATTTATTTTCAATTTTTTTAAATTAGCATTTGACAATAACGATAAATAGTGATATTATGAAAATGGCAAATGCCAATATAGATATAGGAGATGATTTTGTGTCAGAGTGCAATTCATGCCCGTCAAATGATGGGTGCAGCAAGGATAAGGAAAATTGTATGGTTAAAAACAATCCCTATAACAATGTGAAGAAAATTATTGGTGTTATGAGTGGCAAAGGGGGAGTGGGAAAATCATCAATATCTGTTCTTATAGCCAGACACTTGAAAGATATGGGTTATAGTGTAGGAATTTTAGATGCAGATGTGACAGGACCAAGTATTCCTAATTTAATGGGTTTAAGAGGGAAGAAAGCAGAAACCAATGAAGAATTTATATTACCTGTGGAAACACAAAGTGAAATAAAAACGATATCATTAAATTTACTTTTACAAGATGAAAACCAACCGGTTATATGGAGGGGACCGCTAATATCTGGAGCAGTAAAACAATTTTGGACAGATGTAATATGGGGAGAACTTGATTATCTGGTAATTGACATGCCGCCTGGAACAGCAGATGTTGCACTTACAGTAATGCAGTCTATTCCTATAAGTGGTTTGGTCATGGTATCTATACCGCAGGAGTTAGTTTCTATGATAGTTTCAAAGGCTGTGAATATGGCTAAAGCTATGAATATTAATATTTTGGGAGTTATTGAAAATATGAGTTATATAACTTGTCCTGATTGTGGAAAGAAGATAAAATTCTTCAATGGGAAAAATACAGAGAAGTTTTTAAAAGAGATGAATTTGAAGTTTTTAGGAGAACTTCCTATGCTAAACAGTGTAAGCAATTTGTCAGAGCAGGGAAATGAGAATATAGATGAAAGTCTTAAAAAGATTTTTAGTCCTATTGTTACTAATATTATAAATGGTTTGGAGGAAAAAAAATGAAGATAGCAATTTCGGCACATGGAGCAGAAGTAGACAGTTTATTGGATGTTAGATTTGGAAGGTGTAAGTATTTTCAAATTCATAATACTGAAGGAGGAGAAATTAAGATACTGGAAAATAAAGGCCAATTTTCAGGGGGAGGTGCCGGTATTGTGGCGGCACAACAAGTGCTTGATGAAAATGTGGAGGCTATAATCACTGGAAGTCTAGGACCTAATGCTTTTAAAATTATTGATAAATCAGGAATTAAAGTTTATAAGTGCGAAAGTATTGCTGTGAGTTCTGCCTTAGAAAAATTTCAAAAGGGTGAACTTAAAGAGCTAACACAGTCAGGAACGGCGCATCATGGAATTTAAAATAGAATTTTAAGGAGGAAGTAACTTGAATATAGCAGTATTAAGTGGAAAAGGAGGTACAGGTAAAACTACTGTGTCTACAAATATTGCCTTTGCATTAAAGGCCAATTATGTAGATTGTGATGTAGAAGAACCAAATGGATTTTTATTTTTGAAACCACATATTGAAGAGACAGAACAGGTTAAGGTAGAATATCCATTTATAGATGATGAAAAATGTATTTCCTGTGGCTTATGTGTAAAGGTCTGTGAATTTAATGCCCTTGCAAAGGTTAAAGATGATATTATATTATTTCAGAAGTTATGTCATGGTTGTGGAGCCTGTAAAATTATATGTAAACAGGATGCTTTAAGTTATAGGTATAGAAATACCGGTAAAATAGAAAAGGGTTACGCACAAAATATAGAATGTCTAAGAGGAGTACTTAATGTAGGAGAACCTATGGCAGTACCTGTAATAAAACAGCTCTTGGAAAATGTTCCACAGGGAGTAAATGTAGTTGATTGCAGTCCAGGTACCTCATGTAATGTAGTAAACATTATGAGATATGCAAAAGGGGCAATACTCGTTACAGAACCAACTGAATTTGGATTTCATGACCTTAAAATGGCTATAGAACTGGTAAAAGTGTTTAATATTCCTTTTGGAATAGTCATAAATAAAGATAATGGTGAAGACAATATAATAAAAAAGTACTGCAGGGAAAAAGATATACCTTTAATAGGCAGTATTGCCTATAGCAAAAATATAGCTGAAATTTATTCAAAGGGAGAAATTCTATATAATAATGCAGAATATAAAAAGGCGTTTGACGACATGGCAGAAAGTGTATTGGAGGTGCTAAAATGGAACTAGTAATATTAAGTGGAAAAGGAGGCACCGGAAAGACCACAATTGCAACAGCGTTATCAGAACTTGCCAAAGATGTGGTCAGAATAGATTGTGATGTAGATGCCCCTAATTTATATCTTTTTTACAAGGGTGTGGATATAGAAAAAAAAAGTTTTTATAGTGGTAAAAAGGCAGTTATAAATGAGGATTATTGTAATAGATGTGGAAAATGTGAAATCACATGTAAATTTAATGTCATAAAAGATTATATGGTAGATGATTTTCTCTGTGAAGGCTGTGGGGCATGTACTTTAATATGTCCTGAAAAAGCAATTAAGCTGGTGGAGAATAAGTCAGCTGAAACTTTTATTACAAGTACAGACAAGGGTATAATTTCTAGAGCGCAGATAGATATAGGCAGCGATGGTTCAGGAAAGTTAGTTACTTTTTTAAGAAATAATGGAAAAAAATTTGCTGCAGAAGATACACTGACAATTATTGATGCTTCCCCTGGAATAGGATGTCCTGTTATTTCATCTATAACTGGCAGTGATGCAGTATTACTTGTTACTGAACCTACAAAATCTGGACTTGAGGATTTGATGAGAGTAACTGCATTATGTATGAGTTTTGGGGTATTTATTATGGTGTGTATAAATAAGTATGATATAAATTACAATATCACCGTAGAAATAGAAAAGTTTGTGGCAGAAAAAGAGTTAGTGTTAGTGGGAAAAATACCTTATGATGATACCGTAATGAAATCAATAAATGAGTTGAAATCAATTATATACTATGAAGATAGTGAGGCCTGTAGATCCGTTAAGGAAATGTGGGTTAACATAAAAAACATATTTACTAAAAATTTTAGAATGGAGGAATATATAAATGAAAAAAGCAGTGGACTTTTATGAAGAAGGATATAATTGCGCAGAATCTATAATAAAGGTGGTAAATGAGGAAAAGAATTTAAATATTCCCGTATCAATAGCAAGTCCTTTTGGAAGGGGTATGACTGTGGGAAGCAGTTGTGGGGCAATAACAGGAGCACTTATGGCTTTAGGTGCAATAAAAGGAAGAAAAGAAGCAGTGGAACCTAATCAGTCAAGAGATTATACAAAAAAAATTATGGGTAAAATAAAGGAGAAATATGGAACATTCCAGTGTGCAGAATTAAAGAAAAAGGGTGTATCCTGTGCTGAAATAATTGAATATACCCATGGTGTTTTAAAAGAGTATATAGATTAATTTTATAATAATAAAACATACTATTTAAGGAGGATATTTTTATGAAAATAGCAGTTGCAAGTGAGGGAAAATATATAAGTGGACATTTTGGACATTGTGATGGATTTACAATTTATCAGATAGACAATGAAAAAATAAAAAATGAGGAATTTAAACCTAATCCAGGACATAAGCCAGGATATTTACCGGTATTTTTAAAGGAACTTGATGTAAATGTAGTAATATCAGGAGGAATGGGTGTTACTGCTCAAGAGCTTTTCAATGAAAATGGAATAGAGGTTGTGGTAGGAGCTGAAGGTTTATGCGGTGCTGCCGTAGAAAAATTTATAAAAGGTGAACTTAAATCCACAGGTAGTGTATGTACTGAACATGCCCATGAAGGTCACTGCGGCGAGTAATATTTTATAATATGGATAAGGATCTTTCGTTATACAAGAAGTTAATTAAAAATAATGGATATGAGTTCACTATACAAAAGAGAATTTTACTTTTAGAGATGATAAATGCCAATACTCATTTATCTGTAAAGCAAATTTATGAAAGAATTAAAGACAAAAATATTGGCCTTGCTACAATATACAGAAGTCTAAAGATATTTAATGAATTGGGCATAGTAAAAAAAATTAATATTGATGATATCAATTACTATGAAATAAAAATTTTTAGCGGGAAACCTCTCCATATACATTTTAAATGTAATAAGTGTAATAGTATAATAGATGTAGATAATTTTGATCTAGATCTTTCATATATCAAGTTAAATAAAAAAATTGAAGAGAAAAATAATTTAGAAATATACGATGTAGATATCATGTTAACAGGACTATGCAGTAAATGCAAAGGAGGATAAGACATGGCAAGACCAATAAAATTTAGGAAAGTAGAATTTTTCCCTAAAAGCACCTATTTTGTACCTTGGGGAAAGGCTAAATGCAAAATTAGTGAAACAGTCTTAAAAGTGGAAGAGCTTGAGGCCATGAGGTTAAAAGATATTGAGGAATTGAATCAGGAAGAATGTGCCGAAAAGATGCAGGTATCCAGACAGACTTTTCAAAATATAATTGATAGTGCAAGAAAAAAGGTGGCTGTAGCTTTGACACAGGGAAATGCTATAAGAATAAGTGGAGGAAATTACACAACTAATTTTTGTAAATTCAAGTGTTTTGATTGTGGTGAACTATATGAAGTGAATTATGAACAGGACAGACTTCTTTGTCCTGTTTGTGGTTCACAAAGGGTTTTATGCAGTAAAAAAGCAGATTTTTGCACAAAATGGTGTAAGAATAATAAGTGTGAGTAGTATATTTTAGGGGGATGAAAAGTATGTTTACAAGTGAATATACAGATACTGTTATTGAGCACTTTATGTGTCCTAGAAATGTAGGTATCATAGATGATTCAAATGGTGAGGGAAAAGCTGGAGGTGCATCCTGTGGAGATTCATTAAATATATATATTAGAGTAGAAAACAATATAATAGAAGATATCAGTTTTTTAGTTTATGGATGTCCTGCATCTATAGCCACAAGCAGTATGACAACAGAACTAGCAAAGAAGAAAACCTTGGAAGAGGCATTATCCATTGGAGAAGATGATATAATAGATGCCCTAGGAGGATTGCCGGATCATAAAAAACACTGTTCTAATCTTGGTGTTAAAGCCTTAAGAAGTGCTATTGAAGATTATCTGCATAGGGATAAAAAATCAAATGCTTTAAAATATGGAGGCTAAGAGTTATACTATATAGTAAATTCAGGTACATAATGATATAATTTACTTGTAACTATTATTGTAATTAGTGAATGTGCTTTTCTTATTTGCATGTATGTTGAAAATTATATTATAGGGAGATGATTTTATGGATTTTGAACTTACTAAAGAACAGCAATTGATTAGAGACACTGTTCGAAAATTTGCAGAAACAAAAATTGAGCCTATTGCATTTCAACTAGATGAAAAAAATATGTTCCCCGAAAAAATAGTTAATGAAATGGGGGAACTATCTATTATGGGTCTTCCCTATCCCCAGGAATATGGGGGAGCTGGCAAAGATGTGTTAAGTTATGCTATTGCTGTAGAAGAATTATCAAGAGTAGATGCAGGTGTGGGTGTTATATTATCTGCACATACATCCCTTGGAACATGGCCTATTATGGAATTTGGAACGAAAGAACAAAAAGAAAAATATCTGGTTCCATTGGCTTCTGGCAAAAAAATTGCTGCTTTTGGTCTTACAGAACCTAATGCTGGAAGTGATGCCGGCAAGACAGAAACTACAGCAGTTTTAGAAGGTGATCATTATGTCATAAATGGCTCTAAGGTATTTATAACAAATGCGGATTATGCAGATACTTATGTAATATTTGCAGTTACAACTCCGGGTTTGGGAACCAAAGGGATAAGTGCCTTTATTATTGAAAAGGGTATGGATGGATTTACTTTTGGTACTCATTATAATAAAATGGGTATACGTTCTTCCGCTACTGCAGAACTTTTATTTAAAAATTTGAAGGTACCAAAACATAATCTCTTGGGAAAAGAAAATGAAGGTTTTAAAATTGCCATGCAGACTTTGGAAGGCGGGCGAATAGGTATTGCGGCACAGGCACTTGGAATTGCCCAGGGTGCTTATGAGAAAGCACTAAGCTACTCCAAGGAAAGGGTTCAGTTCGGAAAACCTATTTCAAGACAACAATCCATAGCATTTAAACTTGCGGATATGGCTACTAAAATTCGGGCGGCTAGATTTATGGTATATAGTGCAGCTGTATTAAAGCAGGAACATAAAAATTATGGAATGGAATCTGCTATGGCGAAATTGTACGCTTCTGATATTTGTCTGGAAGTTGTTAATGATGCAGTACAAATATATGGTGGTTCAGGTTTTATTAAAGGTTTCCCTGTAGAGCGTATGTACCGTGATGCTAAGATCTGTACAATATATGAAGGAACTAATGAGATTCAAAAACTTATTATCTCCAGTGATATTTTAGGCAAACCTAAAAAAGAACCCATTGAGGAAAATAAAGAGAATAAAGTTAATAAAGCAAAACCTATAACGGGAAACCGTAGGAGGGTTATTATAAAAGAAGGCTCTCCAAAAGAAAAGGTAGATGCATTTTTAAATTATATTAAAAGTGAAAATATAAATATTAGTAGAACTGTAATTTCTGGAGGAAGTATCAGAGATGCAGATAAAGTATGCAGTATAGGAATGGGCTTAAAGGATAAAAAGGACTTGCCTTTAATACAATCCCTAGCGGATACGATTGGTGCTGAACTTGGCTGCTCCAGGCCTGTGGCTGAGGAAAGAGAGTGGCTGCCACTTGATCATTATGTAGGTATATCGGGACAGAAATTCAGTGGGACATTTTATCTTGCCATTGGTATATCAGGACAAGTTCAACATTTAAAAGGTATTGAAAATGCTGGAATTATAACTGCTATAAACATAGACGAAAATGCTCCTATATTTTCAAATGCAGATTATGGTATCGTAGGAGATTTATATGAAATTGTACCACTACTTACTGAGGCTTTAAAAAAGAATTTATCAAGTGAATCTTAGAAGAACTTATCCAGGCGCATAGCAGTGCTTATTCCCCATCTTTGAAGAAATTAGGGGTGTTAGCTAATTCTAGCGTTCGGATAATTTTGTAAGAGGTGATTGTTCACCTCTTATTTTAGTATGTAAAAAAGTCAAGAATTGCATTATAATATTCTGGTATGATAAAACTAAAGAGGTGATAAAATGGCAAGGCCGAGAAAATGGAGAAAAGTCTGTAAATTGCCACAAATCAGCAAATTTGGGCCTGTAGATGTATCAAAATGTATAAATGAATCAATAGTAATGACTGTAGAAGAATACGAAGCTATAAGGCTTATGGATTTGGAAGGATTAAATCAAGAAGAAAGCGCAAGTGTAATGGGAGTGGCACGGTCTACTATACAAAGAATATATGATGATGCCCGTAGAAAGATAGCAAAAAGCCTAGTAAATGGGAAAATATTAAAAATAGAGGGAGGTAGTTATAAACTTTGCAGTGATTTTAATAATAAAGAGAATTGCAGTCAGTGTATTTGTAATAAATATAGACAGTATGATGGCTGTGTTAAATCAAGTAATTCATAGGTTCAGATAGAATTTACTCATAGGGAATGTTTTTTCCATTTAAACCTTAAAGAACTTATAAAATTAGAGAATCTATAAAGGGCGTAGCATTACTCATTCCCACTTCGAAGAAGCTGAGGATGTTAGTAAAGATAGAATTCTGATAAATATATTAAGAACATTATAATTTTAAAAAATTTTAGTTTGTATCTTCGACAAAGATATAAATTTTAAGGAAATATTAATATTAATATAGTAAATTTACCTAAAGGAATATAATAATGAAATTTTTAGGAGGTATTAATATGAATATTTCATCAATTTCTTCTATGTCAACCAGTACAACTATAACTTCATATAATAGCGGTAGTGATACAAGCCAGTTAGAAAAGCAAGCAGCTAGTATTAAGCAGCAAATACAAGAAGAAAGTGCAAGTGATGATGATGAGCAGATAAAACAGGCTAAAATTCAGCAGTTACAAGCGCAATTACAGCAAATTGAATCACAAATTCAGCAAATGCAATCACAAAAAGTATCAAAAAGTGAAATTTCTATGAATAATATAAAGTCAGAAATAATGGAAAATAACAATACTAATAAAACAAATACTACTGGGAATAATTCTGATAATATAGTTGATGTATTTGCTTAAGGAATATTTATCAAGTGATTCTAAAGTTCAGGTGGAGTTTGCTTATAAGGGGTAATACCAGCAGCTCTGTAACCAGGGGCAAAGTAGTTATGTATTTACAGGGAAAAATTTATGATAAAAGTTAGCCTCCAACTTCAAATCTTGGAGGCATTTCTAACACTACATTGAGTACATATTAGTAACGTTGAAGTTGGCTAAGTAAGCTGCTTTCATAAGGTGAAGTATAGATATGTCGGAAATGTTGGCTACATCCCTTATAGCTTTTACTATACAAATTAATTTCATTTACTTTGCAGTACACATCAGTTATACCCTTCCATTACCCCATGAAGTTTCTGCTGAGTATATCAATTTAAACGGAATCTTCCAATTAAATTTGTTATAAGTTGATTGTTTTTTATAAAATTAAATATTTTTTCTATATAATTAGTTGTACATATTGCAAGTAAAAATAATACAGGAAAGTTATACCTTGGTTGACCTTCAAATACAAAAGGTATTAGTATGAAAAATGCTATATTAAAAAATGGTATAGATATTTCATAATTAAATTAACCCGTTGTGCTAGTTAAATTGACTAGCAACATTTACAATCTGACAGAAATATCAACCTTGTTACAATAAAGAGAAAGAAAGATACAAATCAATTTCCAAAAGGATTCAGGCAATTAATATTTAAAGCAAGACGGAGAATTGAAACAACTTTTTCTCAATTATCCATTCATCTAAGTATACAAAGAGTACTTGCCAAATCTATTTGGGGATTAATAAGCAGAATAACAAATAAAATTTTAGTTCACAATCTGTGCTATTTTATCAATAAAACACTAAATATTAATCCAAATATATCAAAAATCAAAGAATTGATATTTGATTAAATTTTCTTAAATATATAAATATATATTCTAGAATTTTTAGGAATACTATACTATTTTATTATGGATTATATATTCTGGTTATGAAAATTCATCTTTTAGCTCAACGGGTTAATTTAAGTAATGGCTATTAAATTTATATGGTATAAAACTTCATTTAATTTTTTACTAAAATTATTAAGAGATATTAAATGTTTATTTAATATAAAATGTTATTTTGTATTTTGGTACTTGGAGAATATCAAATCCAATTACGATCAATTTCCCGTTATTATTTAGCAGTCCATTTGCTTGTTTAAGAAAATTATTTCTATTTAAAACTTGAACAGATGATATTTTTACAGTAGAAAGGTCTTGTATAATCTGTTCTTTTGTTGTCCAGTTTCCCATGCTCTGTGATGTTGTACTAACCCATTGAGTTACTCTTAGCAACAAGTCCATAATATCAAGGACTGATGTCTTTTTAGGATAAATAATACCAACAACATTAGATAAATAATCATCTGGACCTGGTTCACTACTATATAAACGTAATGAATTTATGTCTTGGAATTTTTTAATTGAAGTAAAGTCATTTTCCTTTAACTCTGAAATTTTGTACACGCCTAAGTCTATGATGTTATTCGTTGGAGTTGTCCATAATTGCTTTTGCCTGTTCAGAGATAATGCACCAACAATTCTAAGTAAAGATAATGCATCTCCAGTACCATCTAAAGTAGCCTCTGCTAATCCAGGATAGTAACTGAAACCTCCTTCACTTTCAATATAATATTTTTCGAATTTATTTCTTACGATATTCTCCATGAATTCCTTAGATTTATTTTTATTTTCAGTGGAAATGCCTTGCCACAAATAATTTGTAATCAAGCTTATTCCTTGATACCTTGTTAAGTTCCAGTCATGTAGTTCACTCAAATTTGCATCTTTAGGTGCAGGCTGAGAAAGTTTATTAATGGCTGTTGTTATTATCTCATTATTATAGCGTAAAGGAAACTCACTATGTATGTTGTCTCCATTTTCATTTACAAACAACTTGATAATATGGAAAGTAGATCCTAAGTCCCCAGAATCTAAAAGCTTTCCGTTGCTCCTTAATCTTGGACCCCAAAAGCCTGTTTTACTATCTTGATTATTGTATAGCCATTGTAAGAGTGCTTGTTTCCACTCAGGAGAAAAAGTGTATAAATTAGTATGTTCAAAGTCGTTATAATAGCATAGTTCAGCTATTTCAACATAAGGTGTTCTTGGAAGTTTAGATGCTATAAACCCAATTGTAGATAAGTCATCTAAAAAGGGCTTTAGCTTTTCAGGTGAATTGATTTCATCCAAAAATTTAATTGGATATTTAAGTTTTATAGGCTGACCTGTATCATCTGATAAAGATTCAAGATGCTTAATCATGTTTAAAGTTGAGCCAATATATGTAAAAAGTGGGTAAGAGTTATCCATAAACGCCCCCGTTTTAGGATTTTGTAGACCAATATAAAACTCAAATTCCTCTTTTTTGCTAGTGAATTTCGGAACTTTTATTAAACCTTCTTTAGTCTCTAACTGCTTATGTATTTGATTCAATTTAGAAAATGCTGTTATGTAATGTCCCTTGTCGAGATAATAAGCACATCCAAGCATTTTAAATTCAAATTGCCCCATATAGTAGCCTTCAGCTTGAAGTTTGCTGTTTAAACGAAATATTTCTGAAATTGACGTAACACTTTTATAAATAAAACTTCCTAAACAAATTAAAATTATCATTACAAGTATAGATATTATTGTAATTAAACGTTTTTTTTTCATTATATTTAACTATCCTCACTTTTCTTATTATTAATTATTTCTCGAATATAATCTAAACTTTCTTCAGCCCAATGAATGTGAGATTCAACATCATGAAAACCTCTACTAAGTGCTATTTTCCAATAATAAACTTCATCCTTTCTATCAAACATTTGTAGATATTCTCCAAGTTTATTTTCAACTGATTTAAGGCTTTCATAATCTCTTTTATACTTTTTTAATCTTTCTTGAAGCTGAAAAAATAATTCTTCAAAACCTACATTTGAGGATAAAAAAACTCTCGATAAAAAAGCATTACGGTTATCCTCGTTTATTTCATCAGGGACATTAGTAAGCCATTCTTTCAGGTAAGATAACCCTTGTTCAGTAATGCTATATATACGCTTAGATGGACCCTTATCACTTGGTTTTACTACAGAAACTATGTAACCTTTTTCCTCTAATGTTTTTAATTCACGATAAATTTGACTTGTTTGAGCCGACCAAAAAAAGTTAATAGAATCATCGAAAATCTTTTTCAAATCATAACCAGTCATAGAAGCATAATTTAGCAAACCTAATAGGGTGTATGATAATGACATGAAATCACTCCTTAAACTATTATACATTCACTATAGCATAAGTAGAATAGATAATCAATTTTAAAGCAAATAATGTTTTAAGCATTTATAAAAGATTTACTCATTTATGCTAATTTCTCATTATTCTAATAATGTTCACCAGTTACTAATGAAATAAAAATAGGCAACATTGTGGAGATTAATTCCAGTATGTGGCCTATTTTTACATGTATGTCGGCTGTACCCGTACTATAGATGTAATAACAATATCATCACTCATTGTGCCACCTCTTCTGTTGTCAATTAATCGCAATGACCTCTTTGTGAGAAATAAAACCTGGAAGGTGGCTAACTAAAAATCTTTTATTTTCTTATAAATATTATATCATAAGGGAGAAACTTACAAATGATAGAAGAAGAGAAATTAACATTGGATGAAAATATAAAACATTTAGGAGATGAGCTCAAAGAATGTTTTTCAAAAGAGGAAATTGAAGAAATAGCAAGAGAAACAGGTTTTGTGAAAAGAAAAGGCAAAATTGAAGCATGGCAATTCGTTTGTCTATGCTGTTTTATGGATGTAGAGGTTGCTCATAATACACCCGTCATTTTATGTACAAAACTTAGTGCCAAAATAGGTGTAGTTATTTCTAGTCAGGCATTAGATCAACGTTTAAATAGAGCATGTGTGGAGTTTTTAAAGAAGATTTTTGAAAAACTATTACGTCAGACAATAATAAAAAATACTTGTGTAAAAAGTGCATGGGATAAGCATTTTAAACGGATAAGAATACTTGATTCTACTGCTTTCCAAGTACCAGAAAGATATAAAGATACTTATCCGGGTTCTGGTGGGTGCTCTCAACCTTCAGGGGTAAAAATACGACTTGAATATGAATTAAGATCAGGAAATTTTATTAATTTAGAAGTAGGGCGCTGGTTCAGAAAATGATAATACTTTTGGAAGCAAGGTAAGAGATAGCATCAAAGCAGGGGAGCTTATATTAAGAGATCTGGATATTTTAGCTTTGAAGATTTTTTGGATATGGAGAAGAAAAAAGCCTTTTATATATCAAGACTCAAACCTAATATAGCAGTATATATAGAAAATAATGATATGGAGTATTATAAGAATGGCACCCCTAAAAAATCAGGCCTCTTTAAAAGAATTTATATTTCTGACATTATGAAACAGATGGAAGATGAGGAACGCTATGAAATTAAGGATGCCTATATAAGCAAGGAAAAGAAGTTAAAAACCAGACTTATTTTATATAAACTAACAAAAGAACAATTGAAAAAAAGAACAGAAAAATGCGAGAAAAATTCTAAAAAGAAAGGTATTCAAAAGAGTGCTACAACAATTGGATTGTTGGGTATATCTATTTATATAATGAATATTGATGGACAAGTTTTAAGTACAGAACAAGTTCATGAGTTTTATTCATTACGCTGGCAGGTGGAAATAATATTTAAAACATGGAAATCTATATTTCATGTACAGATTGTAAGGCCAGTTAAAATAGAACGGTTTCAATGTCAGCTTTATGAGAAGCTCATTTTGCTGCTCTTGAGTTCTACTGTGATGTTTAAAATGAGGACTCTGGCTGTAGAAAACAAAGGACTTGAAGTCAGTGAAATGAAAGTTTCTCAGATAGTCTATGGATATATTGAAAGACTATATTTTGAACTTATAAAATTAGTGTTTGAAAATGTAGTTAAAAATGGTGTGAAAGCTCATAGGAAAGACAAGAAAACTGTTTTTGATATTTTAGGAATTCGTTGTAAACGAATATTAGAGAGGACTAAAATCGTAGCATAAATCGGCATAGTTTAAATTATCTTCGTAAATTAACTGAATATAATTGTAATTTTTCCCACCCCATACATGGCTTTTTTTGTTATGCCATAAAATTGTTTAAATACTAATGTATACTTAATAATATATTATCGGTACTCATAGAAGTCAAACAATATTAGTAAAATATAGTCCCTAATGAGAGTCCATTATTATCTAATATGGCTTAGCTTGATGGCTATGGGGTATTACCCCTATAAGAAATGCTTTTCTCTATCTGGACTTTAAACATACTATACCGTGAAATTAAACAAAATATAAGTACTTGAATAGAAATTTAATGTGTGCTAAAATAACTTTGGGTAGTATCATTTTGAGCTGCACCATAAGTGTTAATAACTTATATTCTGCTCATATCAATTTTTGAAAGAGACAGGTTACGATTTGATTTTAAAATTTTGTTTGTATTTTTGTATTGTAAAGAGATGGTGATGCCATGGAATTTAATATTGGTTTTGTTGGAGCTGGTAGAGTAGGAGTAACCTTGGGTAAATATTTTTCTGTTAATGGATTAAAATTGAAAGGTTATTACAGTAAAAGTAAAGGTTCAGCAAAAGAAGCCGCTGATTTTACATCCAGCAATTATTATGAAGAACTGGAAACCTTAATAGAAGATTGTAATGTTATTTTTATAACAACCCCTGATGATATTATAAAAGAAATATGGAATAAAATAAAAAAATACAAACTAAAAGATAAAATAATCTGCCATTCAAGTGGTTCTTTGTCCTCTTCAATCTTTTCAGATATTGACACTTTAGGAGCATTCGGATATTCTATCCATCCCATGTGTGCTTTTTCAGATAAGTTTAATACCTATAAAACATTATATAAGATTTATTTTTCCATTGAAGGACATAATACTTATATTACAGCTTTAAAAGGGCTTTTTGAAAAAATGGGCAATAAAATTATTGTACTGGATAAAAGCAAAAAACCCTTATATCACCTTGCTAATGTGACAGTTTCTAATTTAGTGCTTTCTCTATTGAATATAGGATGTGCGTATTTAGAAGACTGTGGTATTAATAAAGATGATGCAATTACTGCACTTATGCCTTTGATTGACAATAATTTAACTAATATAAAGAACAAGGGTTTTATAAATGCATTAACTGGTCCTGTGGAGCGTGGGGATATAGAGACTATTAGACATCATCTTGAAGTTATACCAGAGGCACATAAAAATTTATATAGAATATTATCTTTAAATCTAGTAGATTTATCGGAAAAAAAACATGGGGGAACAAAATGGAATAAAATAAAAAATGAACTTGGAGGTACGGAATGTCATGAAAAATAATGTTTCTACTTTTGTTAATGCAAAGCTTAATAATGAAAAGATTACAATGCTTACTGCCTATGATTATTCTATGGCTAAACTCATGGATCAGTCTGGCATCAATGGTATTTTAGTAGGTGATTCTCTGGGAATGGTATGTCTGGGATATAAGGATACTTTAAGTGTTACTATGGAAGATATGCTTCACCATATAAAAGCAGTTACAAGAGGGGCAGAGAATGCACTTGTAGTTGGAGATATGCCCTTTATGTCATATCAAACCTCAGTATATGATGCTGTAAAAAATGCAGGAAGAATAATCCAGGAAGGATTGGCAGGAGCTGTAAAACTTGAAGGGGGTGTTTCAGTGTATGAACAGGTAAAAGCCATTGTTAAAGCTCAAATTCCTGTAATGGGACATATAGGTCTTACCCCTCAGTCTGTTAATGTATTTGGTGGCTTTAAAGTTCAGGGCAAGGATGAATCTAAGGCAAAAAATATAATTGAAGATGCAAAAAGACTTGAAGAAGCAGGAGCTTTTTCTATTGTTTTGGAAGGAATACCTTATAAATTGGCTAAAATTATTACAGAAACAGTGTCTATACCTACTATAGGAATAGGTGCAGGAAAGTATTGTGATGGACAAATACTGGTATATCAGGATATGTTGGGATTATTTTCCGATTTTAGACCTAAGTTTGTGAAATCTTATGGAAATGCAGGAGAGGTTATAAGAAAAGCATTTAAAGATTATATTACTGAAGTTAAAGAGGGTATTTTTCCTGATGAAAAACACAGCTTTAAAATAGATGATAGTATTATAGATAAGTTGTATTAAAGAAGGTGTATAAAATGGAAACGGTTGTATTAAAAAAATATAGTAATATAGAAAGAGTACAGACAGTAGAAGAAGTGAGAAGGAAGATAAAAAAATGGAAAAAAGCAGGCTTTACTATTGGTCTTGTACCAACTATGGGATTTTTGCATGAAGGTCATGAAAGTCTTATTAAAAGGGCGGCAGAAGAAAATGACAAGGTAGTAGTTAGTGTATTTGTAAATCCTACACAATTTGGCAAAAATGAAGATTTAGGATCCTATCCTAGAGATATAAATAGAGATGAGATTTTGTGTAAAAAAGCTGGGGCTAATTTAATATTTAATCCAGAACCTTCAGAGATGTATTATAAAGATGCAAGTACTGTTGTAAATGTAAATGGTTTGACAGAAGGGTTATGTGGTGCAAAAAGACCTGTTCATTTTGGGGGAGTTTGTTTGGTAGTTTCAAAATTATTTAATATTGTAACTCCTGATAGGGCCTATTTTGGTGAAAAAGATGCACAGCAGCTTGCAGTTATAAAGAAAATGGTAGAAGATTTAAATTTTGATATAGAAATAGTAGGCTGTCCTATAGTGAGAGAATTTGATGGTCTTGCAAAAAGTTCAAGAAATACTTATCTCTCTTTAAAAGAAAGGAAGGCAGCTTCTATATTAAATAAAAGTCTTGTTTTAGCTAAAAAGGCTTTAAATTCAGGAGAAAGAAATGCGGATAAAATAAGGGATATAATTACTGAAAAGTTAAGCTTAGAGCCTTTAGTCAGGATAGATTATATTGAAATTGTGGATAGTTTAAGCTTGAAACCTGTACAGAGTATACATTCTTCTATTTTAGTTGCAATTGCAGTATATATAGGAATAACTAGGCTTATAGATAATTTTACTTTTAAAGCATAAAGGTGTAATATATTTATGTATTTTAGGATATTAAGATTAAATATGTTTAAATGGCATTTTATTTCTTGATATCCACTTTTTTAATACAATAAAATACTCTAATGTATGTAGAGCAATTATTTATGCTAGAATATAATAAAGATAAATTACAATGAAATAAAGAATGTACCTAAATTCAATATTGATGATTTAATTAAATTGGAGGAAAATATTTTGACTTTATATATTTCAGATTTAGATGGAACATTGTTAAATTCAGAGCAGGTTATAAGTGAGTATTCCATTAGAATTGTAAATAAATTAATAGCACTGGGTATAAAATTCACTGTTGCTACTGCCAGATCCTATGAGGCTTCAAAAAATATATTAAAGCCACTGAATTTGAATTTACCTATAATTTTAAATAATGGATCTTTTATATATGATCCTTCTTTGAATAAAAATATCAGAGAAAATTATTTAGATAAAAGTATAGTTGAGTTTATTTTAAGGCATTATAGTTTAAAGAAAATTTCTCCTTTTGTATCTGGAATAGATTTTAATGGAAATAAAAAAATATTTTATAAAGGTATTTTTAATGAAGGTCAGAGAATATATATAAATTCGCGAAAAAGACAAGAGGATAAGAGACTCACTATAGTAAAGGATTTTTCAAAGATTGGAGAATACAATATTATAAATATATTTGCCATAGAAAAAAGAAGTCAATTAGATTATTCTTATAGATTATTTAAAAATACTATAGATGCTACCTGCCATTATACAGAAGAAATTTATTCAAAAGGTTTTTTCTGGCTGGAGGTTACGAATTCCTATGCTAATAAAAAATCTGCTGCAGAATTTTTGAAAGATTATTTAAAGATTAATGAACTTATTTGTTTTGGAGATAACTTAAATGATAAATCTCTTTTTGAATTAGCGGATGAAAGGTATGCAGTTGAAAATGCTTACAAACCATTGAAGGATATTGCCACTGGAATTATTCCCTCTAATGATAGGGATGGAGTAGCTAAATTTCTTTACCATAAATATAAAAATTTTAAAGGTAAATTAATTTAGGTATGAAAATTAGAATTTAAAAAAGTCTTCAATAAATGCTAAATGCTCTTTAATTTATTAAAGACTTTTTTAAAATTATCTCAAAGTTGTATATGAAATTTTTTTATTTTCACTACAGCAAACCTGTACACTTTCATCTTTCAACTTTGTATTTAATTTAACTGGATATCCCCAAAGTTCATAAAGGTATTTTAAAGTGGCTTCCATATAACTTGAATTTAATTCCCTTCCTTCATAAATATGATTTAAAACAAGGGCAGTATCTTTTTTTGATATGCTGTCAACAACAATATTAGGGATTAAATTCATACCGCATAGATTGCAAAGGGTATTTCTAATTTTAAGCCAGCCGTCTCCATCTGGAATCTCTCTTACTACATAGTCATCTCCTCTTTTGCCATATTCAAATAAGTTTAATTCATAGCATAGTTCTTCGGTGAGGTATCTTCTTATAAAGGACTCATCCCGTTCCAACATCCGTACTTCAAATATCTTATCCAGTCCATATTTTTTTTCTAGATCTTCAAACATTTTAAAACCAACATAATAAGGATTTACACTTCCCATAGTAGGTGCTATGACGTCATTATGCCTTTTTATAAATTCTACATAAAGGGAACTTGTGAGATTAAGTTGATTTAAAATTTTGTAATGCCAGTAGCTTGCCCAGCCTTCATTCATAATTTTTGTTTCAATCTGAGGTATAAAGTATAAGGTTTCATTTCTAACCACATTTAAAACATTTTTTTGCCATTCTTCTAAAGTACCGTGATTTATTATAAATGCAATAATATCATCTTTACATTCTTCTTCTGTTTTTTTAATTCCAACAGTTCTCACTGTTTGAAATCTTATGGCATGGGCGGTATCTAAAATTTTTTCTACTTCTTCATATCCAATGCTAGGATCATTTACATATTCTCTTATCATATCTGCGTGGTTTTTAAACATTTCGATAGCATAGGATGCATTAGTACCTTCTTTAAATAGTCTATTATTCTTAAAAAAATCATTATGACCATATACATGGGCCATAGTAAGAATTTGTAGAAGCAGTGTATTGTCTTTCATCAAATAGGCAAGGCAAGGATTTGAATTTATCACCATTTCATAAGGAAGACCTGTAAGATTATATTTATATAGTGATTCTGATCTGTCGTAGGCCTTTCCAAAGCTCCAATGGGGATACCTAGAGGGCATGCCCACATAAGCTTCATAGGCAATCATATCCTTATAACTTATGATTTCAAATTCCTGAGGGTAAAAGTCAAGGCCTGATTCTTCAGCTTTGGACTCTATGATATGCCCCCAGGTTTCTAAGTCCTTATTTGTATATTCCACGGAAATCACCTCTCTTCCAATTCTTTACTCAGTATTTTTTTCAGGGATTTCCATAAGTCTTGTTTTTCATGAATAGTCACTACGGTAAAATTATTATCAGTAATTTTATTCTGAAAAATGTGTTTTATGCTGCTTCCATAAGGGCTTGGAATAATTTCAGCGTAGCTAAAAAGATTGCATACTTTACATAGGTCCTTAGCACATTTTAATGCCAGACTATTATCTTCACTCCAATTATCTCCATCACTAACATAAAAAGTATAGACATTCCAGTAAGCAGGGTTATAATTTTCTTCAATTACTTCTAAAGCTTTTTTTAAGCCGCTGGATATATAAGTTCCACCAGATTCTACCTTATGAAAAAATTCATTCTCTGTAACTACTTTAGCAGAAGTAGAATGAGAAATAAATTTTACTTCTACATTATTGTATTTCATTTTTATAAATCTATATAAGACAAAGAAAAAAGATCTAGCTAAAAATTTTCTAGTACTATCCATAGAACCTGATGTATCCATTACGCAAATAATTGCAGCGTTTAGTTCTAGTTTTGGTTTCCTTTTTACTCTGAAATATCTTAAATCATCTTGTTTAAATGGAAATCTGGATTTTATAGTTGTATCTTCTGGCAGTTTATTTTTAGGCTCAGACTCCAATTCCCCATGAATTTCACGTAAAGCTCTTTTAGTACCCTGCTGTCTTTTTAATTTTTCTACCATGGTTCTTTTTTTAGCAAGTCTTGGGTTTATTCCTCTTCTCTGATAACCGGATTTTTTAGGAGAATTTTCAGAGAGAATCTGTGAAAATTTCTTTTTATCCATTAGAGGAAGCTCCAGATCTTCCATCAGGTAATCTAAAACATCTTCTATGGTAACTTCTATTTCATACATATCTTCTCCTTCTTGATTACCTGCACCTTGATTACCCTTTCCATCTCTGTCTTTTATGGCTTTTCCAATTCTATCCCCTTTTTTTTGGGAGCCATCTCCGCTGCCTACTCCGGAATTATTGTCTCCATATATAAATTGGTATTCTTTTATACCTTTTATGGGAATTTTAACTTTTTTGTTTTTACTTTGACCTATGATGCTTTCTTCAGATATTATGTCCGCCAAATTATCTTTAATAGATTTTTCTACCAATTGTCTATGGCGTCTTCTATCTTCTAAAGATCTGTCATGATGATCATTAACATCAAATTCTCTGAAAATAGCCATAAGATCAATCCTTCCACAAATTGTTGGCAGCATATTTTAAGATAACATCGCAGCAGTGATCGCAGTAACCTGTTGCCTTTAGTTCTTCTACCATGGAATTGTATTTTACATCTTGGTCTTTATCTCTAACTCTGGATTTAGTTATAATTCTAGATAATTCTTTTACTGATGCCGTAAGCTTTTTTTCAATAGCCTCTTTAAGTGGTTCATAGGAAGTATATTCAATTTTACCCCCATTTCTTATAATGTAGAACATATATGAGGTGACATCTGTTCTAAAACCTTTGGAGGAGCTTTCAGAAACTCCTATATGCTGTTCTATAGATCTCATAAAGGTTTCGTCAGGCTCAAGTTCTTCTCCAGTGGAATGATCTTTGATTTTATTTTTATTTACATAAGCTTCGGCATGATCCAGATAATTATCAAAAAGACTTTCTGCCTGTTCTTTAAAACTGTGTATAAAGGCTCTAGTCACTTCCTTTTCAAGCAGTTTATTATATTCTTTTCTTATGGTATCTTTTAAAAATGTTAGATATTTCTTTTTGTCGTCTTCTGCAATATCTAAATCCTTAACTGATTTTATTAAACTTTCCATTACACTTAGGGGATTTATACAATTATATTCTGAATTAGAAAGTGCCTGATCTAAAGCTTTTATAATGAATCTTGTGGATATTCCTGTCATACCTTCTCGCATGCCAGCTTCTTCCTTTAATTCTGAAAAATCAATTTTTTTAGTACTTCCCTTTTCTACTATATCTTCTCCATTATAAATTTTTAATTTTGTCATAGGATCCACCTTGTTCGAAGGCGAAAGCCTGGATAAAATGGCAAACATTGCTGCAATTTCCATAGTATGTGGTGCTATATGGGCGTTAAATTGACTTTTACCAAGTATTTTTTTATATATTTTAACTTCTTCGTTTAATTCCATACAATATGGAACTTCTATTTTTACTATTCTGTCAAGAATTGCTTCATTGGTATGATCCGATTTAAATTTATTCCATTCTGATTCATTAGAATGTGCTAAAATAATTCCGTCAAAATAAATCATTGATCCTTTTCCAGGAGATGGAACAGATTTTTCCTGGGTAGCTGTAATTATAGTGTGAAGATATTCAACGTCATTTTTGAATACCTCTATAAATTCTACCAATCCTCGATTTCCTACGTTGAATGCACCATTAAGAGAAAATATTCTAGGGTCATCTTCAGGGTAAATGTCCATCTTTGATATATCAATAGAACCTGTGAGTACAGAAGTATCCTGATTATTAGGATCCACAGGAGGTACTACGCCGATTCCTTTTCTGGAACGAATAGAAAAATCAGTAGTTATTACAGGAAATTTTTCATATTGCCCATTATAGTCATGTTTAAGTCTGTATTTACAAATAGGGCATAGATCTCCCTCGATTTCAACATTCAAAATTTTTTCAAAATCATGTTTTAAATGATTGGGTATTAAATGAAGAGGTTCTTCTCTCATAGGACAACCTTTAAGTGCATATATTGGTTCTGATGTTTCAAGGGCTTTTTTTATGGATTCAACTAAAGAAGATTTTCCAGCACCTACAGGTCCTACTAGGTAGAGTACTTGTCTTGATTCTTCTCCTTTCATTGCAGCTGAATGGAAGTAATTAACCAATTTCATTATCACTTTATCAATACCAAAAAAATCATTTTTAAAAAAGTTATATCTTCTTATAGGTTCATTTCCATGCAATTTTTTAATTTTAGGGTTTTCTTCAGGGTTTAATACCTCGTATTTTTTATCTATTATAATATCATACATTCTCTTATGAGCTAATTTTACTATTTGAGGATTATCCTTCACGATTTGTAGATATTCTAAAAAAGTGCCTTCAAATTCATGTTTTTTTCTTAGCTCTCTATCTTTTTCAATTATATCTTTAAAGTTCATATTCTCCTCTCCTTTTTACTTTATCTATTACATACTACGCATGATGAATATTTATTATGTATGATTATGATAATAGATAACTGTACAATTCAAATTAATTAAGTAAATATGTTCAAATCATCCTTTACGTAGTTGTTATGTTAAAAAGGAGTATATATTATTAGATTTTCAAAGAGTTGATTTAAAGTAGAATAAAAATAGTTATTTTTATATAATTGCAATTAGATAAATTTATACTTTAATAATTTAAGTATTTAATTTATTATAATGAGGGGTTTATTGCAACTATTATATGGTTTTCCGTTATTATTGTCAATATATTTGTCATAGGTAAATTTTAACTGAGTATTATTTTCGTAATAAAGGTTTACTAAATTATATGAAGATTAAATTTTTTTGGCACTTATAATTAAATATTTAAAAATAAAAATATAACTGGAAAATTTAATTCCCAGTTATATAAAAAGTTAGATAATGTAGATTAATTACAATTCTCTTCATTTAATAATAAAATAAAACTTTCTAATGCATGAATAATTTTTTCTACGCTGGTTGGATCTATATTCTTTATAGTATTAGATATGCAGTAGGTAATAAAATGTTCTTTCATTCTGACTATATCATTATTTCTTTTAAAATCCTCAGAAACAGAGAGTTTTACGATTCTTCTGTTGTTTTCAGGTATTTCTCTTATTACTACACCCTGGCTGACCAATCGGTTCACTATACCTGAAACTGTGCTTTTAGTGAGCATTAGACGGTCACTTAATTCATTAAGAGTTATATCCGGTGTTTTATATAAATGAAATATAACAGTAAGCTGAGGGGCTGTGAATCCATATTGTTGTGCTATCTTTTTAAATTTGCACCTAAAAGTTCTATGGATAGTTTTAAAAAGATTAATTATTTCATCAGATTGTTTGGTTATTAATTCATCATTCCAACATGACGGTTCTTCCTTCATTATGGTTCTGCTCACCTTCCTTATTTTGTTTTTTAGGTATTTTTTTGTTTCTCATCATTAAAGTTAAAATTATAGCTAAAACTAATACAATAGAAATTATGGCCAGGGAATAGGCCATGGCATCTATTGTAGCTTGACCTTGAAGCATTTTTGCTAATGTGGATATTGCAGAAGACTTAGCTGTTTTTAAAGATTCTCCCTCATACATATAGGCTTGTGTTAATGTGCTTATAGTATTATTAGAAGTTGCATTATAAACATTTATTTGTTCAGATAGTTTCAAGTAATTATAATTGGTTTTACTCTGTATTATTGTCGACATTATAGTTACGCTGAGTGAACCTGATATTTGACGTATAGTATTGGAAAGAGCGGATGCCCTTCCAATTAAATTTTTTGGCACTGCATTCATTCCAACAGTATTAATTGGCATCATAGCCAGCCCTATTCCAACTGCTCTCAAGCATAAAACAAGAGTTATCATTTCTCTACTGGAATTCATGTTTATTAAAGTTGAAATATGATAGGAACTTAGTCCTAATATTATTATACCAGGTATTACAAGTGGTTTTACACCAACTCTGTCAAATAAATTACCGCTTATGGGCATTAAAAGTCCCGTGACTAGGGCGGCTGGCAGCATAATTATGCCTGTTTCCATAGCAGTATAACCTCTTATATTTTGTAAAAATAGAGGCAATACATATACTCCCCCCATTAATGCCAGTGTTAAAATGCAAGTTATAATTTGACTTGCACTAAAATCAAATAGTTTAAAAACCCGCAAATCAAGCAGTGGATCCGGATGAGTAAGTTCATTTACTACAAATAATACAATGCTTAAACATCCCAGAGTCAAAAGTATAGGATATTTTACTTCTCCCCAATCAATGGAGGTCCATTCACCTAGTACATATAGTAGACTGACTACACCTATTGTAGAAGATAAGAACCCTATTATATCAAAGGATTTCAATTGTTTTCTTTTTGAATCTTTTAATAAAATGGCAGCCAATAATACACCTATTATGCCTATAGGTACATTTATATTAAAAATAAGTCTCCAATCCATTTTTTCAATAATATATCCACCTAGTGTTGGTCCTATGGAAGGGGCTGCCATAGCGGCTATTCCCCAGATGCCAAGGGCCAGGCCTATTTTTTCTCTTGGGAATATTTCATATATCATGGCCATCCCAACAGGCATTATCATGCCTCCACCAATGGCCTGAATAATACGGAAACATATCATTGATGTGTTGTTCCAGGCAAATCCACACAACATAGAGCCTAAAGTAAACACTGCCAGTGCAAACATATATATTTTTTTAGAGCCAAAAACATCTTGAAGATATCCAGTAAGAGGTATAATTGCTCCCAGTGCCAGGGTATATGCTGTAAGTATCCATTTTGAATCATCCATTGATACTCCAAAAACAGCCATCATCTTGGGAATTGCAATATTAACTATACTACTATCTAGTATAGACATAAATGTACCAATTACAACTACAATTAATGCCAGCCAGCTGTATAGAGAATCATGATTATTTTCTTCCATTATGTATCACCTCATTACTTAACATGGACTTTCACAACAGCATTGGTGCCTGGAAGTATTTTATTATTAAATTTATTAATGGAGATTTTTACAGGTATTCTTTGAACTACTTTTGTAAATGTACCACTAGTTGAGGAAGGTAGTATAGATAAGGCAGATTGTGATGCTTCCCCTACAGACTTTACTTTCCCTGTAAATTTCTTTGAGCCATATTGGTCTATGGTAATGGTAACAGATTGTCCAATTCTTACTTTGCCCAGTTTTGTTTCCTCGATATTAGCAGTTATGTAAAGCTTATCTGGATCTATTAATGTAGCCAAGGTTTGACCCGATGACCAAATTTCACCGATGGTTCCCTGCTTTTTAATGACTATACCGTCAATAGGAGATCTTATTAAAGATTCATCTACACTTGAATCAGGAAGATTAACCATTTCCTGGCGTGCCAGTATTTGATTTTTTATAACAGTATCTCCTTCTTCTACATTAAGTTCTAATAATTTTCCACTAATTTGTGGAGTTACATTAACTAAATCTGCACTTACTGTTGCATCGTCAGTGGAAACGTAATAGGTATTTTGATACCAATAGTAGCATCCAATACTACCAAGTGCTGCTACAATTACTATTAATATTCCTATAATCAATATTTTCCGTTTTTCTTTCATAATTAAGGTACCCTCTTTCTTGATTTATTTATCCAGACCAATTTCTGCAAACATTCCAGGTTTTAGATTTGGATCTTTGTCTGTTAAAGTTACTTTCACCAGAATGTCTCTACTCTGGGAATTTAAGGTGGAATTTATAACAGCTATCTTACCATGGAATTTTTTGTCAGGTACTTCGGATACTTTAATAATTACATTTTGTCCTTCAGAAATTTTACTTATTATATCTGCTGGTGCATAGGCATTTACATACAGATTGCTGACATTAGTTATAGAAACAAGTACTTTATCTGCAGAGGCTACGTCTCCTACATTGATATTTCTTGTATTTACTATCCCTGAAATAGGTGCAGTAATAATAGCATTATTAAGTGATGTCTGAGCAGTTTTTAAGGCTACTTCAGCTTGAGTTACTTGAGCCTGATAAACATCTATAGAAGATTTGGTAGGGCCATTATTTAACATAATAAGTTGTTCCTGGGCAGTTTTGTATTGTGCCTCAGCTGCAGACAACTGTTGATTAGCTGTATCTAGTTCTTGTTGAGTTGCTGCTCCTTCATTAAGCAAAGCTTGCACGCGATTATAATTCTTTTTAACTGTTTCATAGGATTGGGATGCACTGTCTAGGGTAGCTTGTGCTTGTGCTATTTGTTCAGGGCGTGTACTATTTTGTGCATTTGTTAAGTTAGCTTTTGCAGTATTGAGGGCAGCTTCTGCCTGGTCAACCTGACCTTGTAGGTCTGTTGTGTCTAACTTAATAATAATATCTCCTTCATTTACCTTTGAACCTAAATCTACTGATATTTCGGAAACTTTTGCTGACACCTTTGCAGTTACATCTGCTTCTTCATTTGTCGCAATTTTACCACCCATTAAAAATTGGGTACTGGTACTTTGTTTAACAATTTTATTGGTAATGGTGCTTGTACTAGTAACAGAACTACAACCACTTAAAAGTATTGCTGCAACTAGACAAGATAAAATAGAGTATTTCACTCTTATCCCTCCTCATATATTGTTTGTATAGATACTGTTCGTATATTAACAATATTTATTATATGATCATTTAGTTACATATTCAACAAAATTATTCTAAATTATCTACTATGAAATTTTTTGATTATTTTGCAGTAATCAGTAGTTTTGGAAGATAAAAAAATAATTTATTTAAAAAAATAGTAAAAGGTAAGAATTATTTTTAATTTTAAAGATATTAAGAGGAAAGTTATATATTTTAAATTTGGTTCCTCTAAGGTTTAAATGAAAAGTATTATTTATGTGCAAACTCTAACTAAGCCTAGGATGATTTGATGTAAATAGAATAGAAAATAAAAACATTGATAGGAAATAATATAAAAGTTTCTATTAAGCAGAAACTGCTTGTCTATTTTGCAGTTTCTGCAATATGTAGCCATGTCAGTTTTTTTATTTACCCATAATTTCAACTGAGGAAGTATTTTTTACAGATTTTACTTTGGTAACACCAAACACATAGTAGCAAACTATTAAGATAGCAAACCAAATAGGTGCAACTATAAGGGCAATTAGTGTATCTTTATTAAAAAACATCATTATAACTACAAAGGCTAAAAATGCTAAAGTAATCCAGTTCAAATATGGGTAACCAAATACAGGAAAATGCAATTTTTTTACTTCTTCAGGACTAAGCCTTTTTCTAAATTTAATTTGAGCCACTAAAATTATTCCCCATACCCAGATTGCTCCAAATGTTGCAACACTAGTAACATAAGTAAATACCTTACCAGGGACAAGATAGTTAAGGGCAACTCCTATTAATAGGAAAAATGCTGAAACTACAATTCCTGTTATTGGAACATGTGATTTACTAAGTTTGCTAAATACTTTTGGTGCTGATCCCTGCAGAGAAAGATTGTAAAGCATACGTCCTGTGCTAAATATACCGCTGTTGCAGGAAGATAGTGCTGCGGTTAATACTACAAAGTTTATAATACCTGCTGCTGCTGAAATACCAAGTTTATTAAAAGTGAGTACAAAAGGGCTTCCTATTGTACCAAGGCTATTCCAGGGATAGAGACACATTATTACGAAAAGTGCTCCTACATAAAATATAAGTATTCTCCAAAACACCTTGTTGATTGCAGCTGGTATAGTCTTTTCAGGATTTTTTGCTTCACCGGCTGTAACACCTATAAGCTCTGTGCCAAGATATGCAAACATAACCATTACTATTGAAAGCATTGGTCCCCACAAACCTTTAGGCCAAAAGCCTCCATGAGACCATAGGTTTGAAATACCAATAGGTTTTCCACCATTACCTATGCCAAATATAATCATAAGCAAACCTAAGCCTATCATTACAATAATTGTAACTACTTTAATAAGTGCAAACCAAAATTCAAATTCTCCATAAGCTTTTACGGCAATTAAATTAACACAAGTCATAATAACTAGTGCTGCCAAGGCTGGTATCCATTGAGGCATATTTGGAATCCAAAACTTTACATATACACCTACTGCAGTAATTTCAGCCATACAGGTTACAACCCACATAAGCCAATAAGTCCATCCAGTCAAGTATCCTGCTAGAGGTCCAATAAATTCATTGGCATAAGCACTAAAGGAACCAGAAACTGGATATGAAGTTGCAAGTTCACCTAAAGCTCTCATAATAATAAACATGGCAAATCCAGCTATACTATATACTAATAAAATTGCTGGCCCAGCTGCTTGAATAGCAGTAGCTGATCCTAAGAATAATCCTACTCCAATTGCTCCACCTAGAGCAATCAATTGGATGTGACGTTCTTCCAGACCACGTTCTAAGTTTTCATTTTTTAATGCATCTTGTTTACTCATCGTACTCTCCTTACTAGCCAAACAATTTTTGCAAGTATTAATTCAAAATTATTCAGCTTAAATTTTATTCATTCAAATTTCGTATTTATTATGCATTATTAAGAACATTTTTAAATAAATACTAGCATATTTTTTTCTTTTTAACAACTATTATTTAAATACATGTTGAATTAATAGATTTTATATTTAAAATTTATAATATTTAAATATCATTTTACAAGTAATTAGATATATTAATAAAATACTAGTATTTTTCTTGATTTTGGAGATGTTTTCTCGTATTTCAAATGAAATTTATTATGTAAATATTTATTTGATATTAAATTTATAATTAATATATTTATGTCATTTTATTTATTTAATTAATATTTTTAAGTCTTAATAATATATCAAGGTATATTTTTTTGCAAGCTAATATTCTGATATAATTTTAATAAATTAATAATATAATGAAAATTAACTTGCAGTTATTCTTAAAAGTATAAAAATTTTTTAGTATATTAATAATATAAGAGTGAATTTATAGTTTTAAAATATATTTTAAAAACTATATTTTAAAAAGTTGATAAGTACTTGACATGGAAATGTATTTTAATTAGAATAAAACGTAAGAATCAAGTAAAAAATACACTTTAAATTGGTCCTGTGAGGCCAGAAAGGGGTATATATCTATAATGTATGGGTGTTATTATTTGTTAAAAAAAGTGAAATGTTTTATATTAAAAAATTAGATGTAGGTAATAGAAAAATAATTTTCAAGTGAGATTTTTCTATTACCTTTTTTGTGTATTAATTTAGGTTCAGTTAAGTGTATTTTTACAGGTAAAAATACAGGAGGTATATTTTATGAAAGCAAAACTTATATTAGAAAATGGGCATATATTCCGAGGAGAAGCCTTTGGCTATTTAAATGATAGTATAGGTGAAGTAGTTTTTAATACGGGTATGACAGGATATCAAGAAATACTTACTGATCCATCTTATTATGGACAAATTGTTACTATGACTTATCCTCTTATAGGAAATTACGGAGTAAATTTAGAAGATGTGGAATCTGATAGTCCCAAGGTAAAAGGTTTTATAGTAAAAGAAAGTTGTAATTATTCCAGTAATTTTAGAGCTGAATTAGAACTTGAGGATTATCTTAAGATAAATAAAATCGTAGGGCTTTCGGGGATTGATACAAGGGCACTAACAAAGATGTTAAGGGTAAATGGTACCATGAGAGGAATTATAACTGTGAAAAATGTAAATTTTTCTACAGTAAAGGATACAATACAGTGTTTTTCCAATGAGGATGCAGTGAAGAGGGTAAGTACAAAGAAAAATTATACATTAGGTAAAGGTAAAAAGCATGTAGCTATACTGGATTTTGGCATAAAAAAAAGCATAATAGGGGAATTTTTAGATAGAGATTATAAAGTAACGGTATTTCCTTCAACTTATAAGGCAGAAGATATTCTTAAACAAAATCCTGATTTAATATTTTTGTCTAATGGACCAGGAGATCCTTGTGATTTAAATTGGGAAATAGAAAATATAAAAAAAATTATAGGAAAAAAGCCTATTACAGGTATATGTTTGGGCCATCAGCTTTTAGCTCTGGCACTTGGGGGAAGTACGGCAAAGCTTAAATTTGGTCACAGGGGCTGTAACCATCCTGTAAGGGATTTAGGCAGTGGCAAAGTGCACATAACTTCTCAAAATCATGGTTATTATGTGGATAAATTACCTGACGAGATGGAAGTAACTCATATAAGCTTAAATGATGGAACTATTGAGGGGATGAGGCATAAAAAGTTACCTATATTTTCAATACAGTTTCATCCAGAAGCATGTCCAGGACCTTCGGATAATAACTATATATTTGATGAATTTAGTAAATATTCACTTTAAAAACTATAAATTGTACATTGTGAATTGAAAAGAAGGGAGCAAGATTATATGCCTTTAAATAAAAATATTAAAAAAGTTTTGGTAATAGGTTCAGGACCTATAATAATAGGACAGGCAGCAGAATTTGATTATTCAGGAACTCAGGCCTGTGAATCACTACGGGAGGAAGGAGTGGAAGTTGTACTTGTAAATAGTAATCCTGCCACTATAATGACAGATAGGGAAGTGGCAGATAAAGTCTATATAGAACCGCTTACAGTAGAGTTCATAGAAAAAGTTATAAAAAAGGAAAGACCGGATAGCCTTTTAGCAGGAATGGGCGGGCAGACAGCACTAAATCTTACTGTTGAATTATACGATAATAAAATACTTGAAAAATATAATGTAAAAATAATAGGTACTTCTATAAAGTCTATAAAAAAAGGTGAGGATAGAGAACTTTTTAGAGATACCATGAATAAAATAAATCAACCAGTTGTAGAAAGTGATATAGTTACAGATATGGAAAGTGGCATAAGATTTGCAGAAAAAATAGGTTATCCTGTTATAGTAAGACCTGCCTATACCCTTGGAGGTACAGGAGGGGGAATAGCAGACAATGAAGAGGAGCTTAAAAGCATACTGGAATCTGGATTAGAACTTAGTTCAATAGGCCAGGTATTACTTGAAAAGAGCATAAAAGGGTGGAAAGAAATAGAATATGAAGTTATGAGAGATAGTTTTGGGAATTGCATAACAGTATGTAATATGGAAAATATAGATCCTGTGGGGATTCATACAGGGGACAGTATAGTTGTAGCACCAAGTCAGACTTTATCAGATAAAGAATATCAAATGCTTAGAACTGCATCTATTGACATAATAAATGAAGTTGAAATAGAAGGTGGATGTAATGTTCAGCTGGCCTTGAATCCGCATTCCTTTGAATATGTAGTTATAGAGATAAATCCTAGGGTTAGCCGTTCATCAGCTCTTGCATCAAAAGCCACAGGATATCCTATTGCAAAAGTGGCAGCTAAAATAGCTCTTGGTTATGGTTTGGATGAAATAAAAAATGCAGTTACCCAGAAAACCTATGCTTGTTTTGAGCCTTCTCTGGATTATGTGGTAATAAAAATTCCTAAATGGCCTTTTGATAAATTTCAAGGAGCTGAAAGGGAACTTGGAACCAAAATGATGGCTACAGGGGAAATAATGGCCATAGGAAGTAATTTTGAAGCTGCATTTTTAAAGGGAATAAGATCTCTTGAAATAGGAACTTATTCTTTAGATTACAAAAAGTTTAAAGATTTAAGTATGGACGAACTCAAAAATAGAATAGCATATCCAGATGACGAAAGAATATTTGCCCTGTCAGAACTATTAAGGCGAAAGTACAAAATTGAAAAATTATCTGAAATCACCGGTATAGATAAATTTTTTATAAATAAATTTAAAGGGATTATAGATGAAGAGGAAAAATTGAAAAACAGCAGTATAAGTGATATTAATAAAGAATGGTTTGTCCTGCTGAAGAAAAAAGGATTCTCTGATAAGGGAATAGCAGACATGCTTAAGGTTTCACCAGATGAGGTTTATAGACTCAGAAAAATATGGAATATAAATCCCTCTTATAAAATGGTAGATACCTGTGCAGGGGAATTTGAAGCACTTTCTCCTTATTATTATTCTACCTACGAAGAATATGATGAGGTGGAAGTTTCAAACAATAAAAAAGTTATAGTGATAGGATCGGGGCCTATCAGAATAGGACAGGGTATAGAATTTGATTATGCTTCCGTACACTGCATAAAAATACTTAGAAAGCTCGGTATAGAGACTATAATAATAAATAATAACCCGGAAACTGTAAGCACAGATTTTGATATTTCAGATAAACTGTATTTTGAACCTATAACGGAAGAAGATGTTCTAAGTATATTGGATAAGGAAAAGCCCTACGGTGTTATATTGCAATTTGGGGGAGAAACTGCTATAAAACTGGCAGAATTCTTAAAAGAAAAAAATATAGTTACATTAGGTACCACTGCGGACCAGATAGATATGGCAGAAGATCGGGAAAAATTTGATGATCTTCTTGAAAAATTAAACATTAAAAGACCTAAAGGAAAAGGAGTATGGACTATAGACGAGGGACTTGAAGAAGGAAGAAAGCTGGGATTTCCTGTGCTTGTAAGACCTTCTTATGTACTTGGAGGACAAGGCATGGAAATAACTTACACGGAAAAAGAACTTGCATATTATCTTTCTGTGGCTTTTAATAAAGATAAGAAAAATCCTATATTAATAGATAAATATTTAATGGGCAGGGAAATAGAAGTAGATGCCATATGTGACGGTGAGGATGTACTTATACCTGGAATCATGGAACATTTAGAGAGGGCAGGTGTACACTCTGGAGATAGCATAACTATGTATCCTGCTCAAAACGTAAATGATGATATAAGAGAAAAAGTTTTAGAGTATACTGTGAAATTATCCTTAGGTATAGGAATAAAAGGTATGATAAATATTCAGTTTATAGAATATGAAAGCAATCTTTATGTTATAGAAGTAAATCCTAGGGCTTCAAGGACTGTTCCTTATATAAGCAAGGTAAGTAATGTACCTATAGTTGATATTGCTACCAGGGTAATGCTGGGGGAAAAATTAAAAGATATTGGATATGGAATTGGAATATGCAGAGAACCTAATATAGTAGCAGTAAAGGTTCCAGTGTTTTCTACAGAAAAACTTCCTAATGTAGAAGTTTCCTTGGGACCTGAAATGAGATCCACAGGGGAGGTTTTAGGAGTATCTAGTAACCTTGAAGGTGCACTTTATAAAGGACTTTTGGCTGCAGATATGGTTTTTAATATGAAAAATGGAGTAATACTTGCAACTATAGGAGATCATGATAAACAGGAGTTTTTGCCTATAGCAAGAGAAATACATAAACTAGGTATTAAATTTATAGCTACGGAAAATACAGCAAAACTCTTACGTGATAATGGAATTGAAGTAAAAAAGATTAGAAAAATGAAAGAGGAGAGTCCAAATATAATAGATGTTATAAAAAATGAAGAAGTGGATTTAGTAATAAATACACCTACCAAGGGAAATGATTCTACGCGAGATGGATTTCATATAAGGAGATTGGCTGTAGAGAGGAACATAGAAGTTATAACATCACTGGATACTTTTAGAGCTATGACTTATGTAAAAAAGAAAGATATAAGTGATAATGCACTGGAAGTATTTTCAGAGTATAAATAGATAAAATCAAAAGATAATGTAAAATGGGGAGGGTTTATGCTATGGAACAGTTGTGCGAAGTTGAAGAAATAAAGCATCTGGCCAATAGATACTATTCTGAGGTAGTAAAATTAAGAAGATATTTTCACACATATCCTGAAGTTAGCAAGAAGGAGTTTAACACTCAAAAGAAAATAATTGAGGTATTGAATGGTTTGGATTTAAATATTAGAAAGGCAGCTGGAACTGGTGTTATTGCGGAACTAAAGGGTGAAAAGCCTGGAAAAATAGTGGCAATTCGTGCGGATATGGATGCTTTAGCTATAGATGATGAAATTAACAAAGATTATAAATCTAAAAATAAAGGTGTATGTCATGCTTGTGGTCATGATGGACACACTGCTATGCTCATAGGTGTTATAAAAGTTTTGTATGATATTCGCCATAGAATTGAAGGTACTTTAAGATTTATATTTCAGCCTAGTGAAGAAGAGGTCGCCGATGGTTCAGGAGCCGCAGCCATTATAGCGGATGGAGGCTTAGAAGGTGTGGAGGCCATTATAGGAGCTCATCTATGGCAGCCCCTTGGAATTGGAACCGTAGGAATATCAAAGGGACCTGTAATGGCTGCCAGTGATGAATTTGTAATAGTTATTGAGGGAAAAGCAGGGCATGCTTCTATGCCCCATCAAACTATAGATTCAATATTAACAGCTTCTCAAATAGTTGTTGCCTTAAATACAATTGTAGGAAGAGATGTAGATCCTATGAAACAGGCTGTAGTATCAGTGGGGGTATTCCAGTCGGGACATATTTATAATGCTATATCAGGAAAAGCTATATTAAAAGGAACCATTAGATCCCTTGATGAAGATGTGCGAAAAGAAGTACTTCTGCATATTAAAAAAATTGTAGAACACATATGTGATATGGCAGGAGCGCACTGCAGGCTTGAAAGAAGTTCATGTACCTATGTGCTTAACAATGATTCTAAAATTACAGATATTGTACTTGAGGCGGGAAAAGAAATAATGGGAGAAGGAGCTCATGAAGTAAAGCCGTGTATGAGTAGTGAAGATTTCTCTTATTACTTGCAAAAAGTACCAGGATGTTTTATTTTTATAGGTATAGGGAATCCTAAAAAAGGGATTGTTTATCCTCAACATCATCCTAAATATGATATAGATGAATTGGCATTGCTATATGGAGTTGAAGTTATGTCCAATGCAGCTTTAAAATTACTTTCTAAATTGAAATCAAGTGATTCTTAGGTTCAGGTGAAGCTTGCTTATGAGAAATACTTTTCTTCATCTGAACCTTATTAACAGTATTCTTAGTGTCTTTAGCACTTAGAATACGTTATCCTTTAGGGGAAGAACCTATCCAGGTGTATAGCAGTGCTTATCTCCCATTTTGAAGAAAATGGGAGTATTAGTCAATTCCAGCGTTCGGATAAATATGGTGTTATAATTATGAATTAATAACACCATAAGAATAAAAACTTAATTGAGAGGAAGTATAACTTTAAATGTAGAACCTTTGCCTAAAGTACTCGATACAGTTATATTTCCTCTATGTTCATTAACTATAGATTTTGCTATAGACAGACCTAAACCAAAATTACCATTTCTGTTTGAACGGGATTTATCAATCTTATAAAATCTTTCAAAAATTTTATCTAGGTGTTCTCCTGGAATACCTTCTCCTGTATCGGATACAGTAAGTTCAATTTTATTTTTTACGGTATACATCTTTACTTCTATAGAACCTTTTTCCTGAGTATGTTTTATAGCATTATCCATGAGAATAGCTACAAGTTGTTTGATACGTCCTTCATTTCCTGAAAAAATTACCTCTTGTTGTATGTTATATACAATAGCTATTTTGTGTTTTATATAAAGTGCCTCAAAAGGTATTATTGATTCAGTAACAGCATTACTTAAATTAAAGGTGGAACTAGATAATGCAGTGTTATGTGAATCTGATCTTGCCAGAAAAAGAAGTTCTTCTATAAGTTTAGTCATTCTAGTTGTTTCCAGTTTGATATTTCCAAGCCATTTACTTTGAGTTTTTACAGTTTCATCTTCATTATCTAAAACTATGTCCAGATTGGTAGTTATAACTGCTAGGGGAGTACGAAGTTCATGGGAAGCATCTGCAACAAAAGATTGTTGTTTTTCCCATGCACTTATAATAGGTCTTAAAGATGTATTAGCCAGAAATAAACTTATTATAAATACCAGTATAAGACTTGCTATACATACTAGTACAGATATAATAATTAATTGCCTTAATACTTTACTGTCAAAGGATTTATCTTGAAAAACTATGATAAATCCATATTGTTTTGGAACTTTAAGATACCTCAAATTGAAATTTTCATAGATAATTGTACCTCTTGGATTTTTATTATCAAAAACATTTTTTATTATGTTATAAGATACCTCTTCAGATAGTGCAAAATTGGTAGAAGTTTCTTTGATTTTACCAGATTTGCTTGTCTTAATAAAAAAATTTTCCGAGGATATCAATTCTTTGTCTGGATATTGATGAGGTGGAGGAATATCTTCCATCTGTGATGTTTTAATCATATGCATATATGAGGAACGCTCAAAACTTCTTTCCATTAATACATATATACCTGAAAATATGATTATTAAAACCAAGCCTGTTAGTACTAAATTAATTAGAATCAATTCTATTTTTAATTTTCGAAACATAATTTAAACCTCTTTTAGACAGTAACCTATACCCCTTATGGTTTCTATAATAATATTACAATTTAATTTTCTAAGTTTTTTTCTAAGATAGGAAAAGTACACTTCAATATTGTTGTTCATTTCTACATCCGAATCAGGTCCCCAGACCCTGTCTAGTATCTGATCTTTGGTCAGTACTTGATTTTTATTACGGGCTAAAAGTTCCAAAAGCTGGGACTCTTTAGAGGTAAGTTTAACTTTATTTTCTTTATACTGAAGTTCTCCTCTTAAAGGATCAAAAGTTAAAGAAGCCAACTGTATGGTTCCATATTGAATAAAATCTATATGTCTCCTTCCAAGAGCTCGTATTCTTGCTAGAAGTTCCTCCGTGGAAAAAGGTTTTATTAAATAGTCATCTGCACCTTGATCCAAACCTTCCACTCTACTGCTTATGGAATCCATAGCTGTTAATATAATTACAGGAGTTCTGATGCCCCTGTTTCTAATATCCTTTAAAATCTCCAGGCCATCTTTTCCAGGAAGCATTCTATCTAGTATTATAACATCATATATATCTATTTCTGCCATTTCTTGGCCTTTAATTCCATCGTAGGCAACATCCACATTGTAATTGTTTTTTTTAAATATGTAAACTAGGGCCTCTGAAAGCATTACTTCGTCTTCAATTAAAAGTAGTCTCATAGTAATTCACTCCTTATGATAAGGTATATCTACATAAAAATTATAATTGGTAAATTTTAAATCTTTGAAAATTTTTAGTAACAATACTATATATTATATATTAACAATATACGATAAATTCTCAATATAAACAACATTGAATACATGTTTAAGTAAAATTATGGGATTATATACTATATGTTCAAAGTTAGTTTACATTTATTAATGGTGTTTTTAAGTGTTTTTTAAGGTTTTAATATAAAAATTATATTAAACTATATATGAGGTGAATTAAATGTATAAAAGTATTATTTACTCTATAATAGTACCTCTATATAATGAGGAGCTAGTTGTTGATGAAACTTATAAAAGATTAAAAAAAATAATGGATTCTACTTTAGAAAATTACGAGATCATATTTGTAAATGATGGAAGTAGTGATAGTACACGAAAAAAGGTAGAGAAAATGTGTGTTAAGGATATGAATATAAGGCTTGTTAATTTCTCTAGAAATTTTGGACACCAATGTGCCATAACTGCAGGAATGGAATTTTCTGTAGGAGAGGCAATAGTTGTAATAGATGCAGATCTTCAGGATCCTCCGGAAGTTATTCTTGAAATGATTAAAAAATGGAAAGAAGGCTATGATGTCGTATATGGAAAAAGAATAAAAAGAGAAGGGGAATCTTTTTTTAAAAGATTTACTGCTAAAACTTTTTATAGGTTACTAAAAAACATAACTAATGTTGATATACCTGTGGATACAGGAGACTTCAGGCTTATAGATAGAAAGGTGTGTAATACTTTGAACTCACTGCCGGAAAAGAATAGGTATGTAAGAGGACTGGTAAGCTGGATTGGATATAAACAGACTTTTGTAGAGTTTGTAAGACAGGAGAGATTTGCAGGGGATAGTAAATATCCCATTAAAAAAATGCTAAAATTAGCTTTTGATGGCATAACTTCATTTTCATATAAACCTCTTGTCATTTCCGGGTACTTGGGGGGAATATCTTTTTTTATAGGAATACTAATTATGGTGTTAGATATTATAAAACATTTAACTAGAGGAATAAATATAATAAATTTTAACTTTATCATATCTATTGATTTAATTATGTTCGGTATAATGTTAAGCTGTATAGCAATAATTGGCCAATACATAGGTAGAATTTTTGATGAAAGTAAAAGAAGGCCTAACTATATTATTGAAAGTATTATAAATGATAGAAAGGTTGATAAAAATCATGACTCAGTTAACTAAAGCAAAGTATTCTATATTTAATCGTATTTTTAATGGTAAACTTAAATGCCTAAGTCGCTTCTCTGCTACAGGAGTAATAAATACTCTGGTAGATTTTTGCGTATTTACTATATGTGAAAGTTTATTTGGTATATATTATACTTTAAGTCAGGTATTAGGCTATAGTTTTGGAATAATAAATAGTTTTATATTGAATAAAAAATGGACATTTGAAAGTGAAACCTCTAACAAGAAAGTATATCGTGAATTGATTCAATTTATTGTAGTTAATATTTGTTCTCTTGTAACTACAGTATTGTGTATGAAATTCTTAGTAAATACTTTTAGTATAAATGTTTATATATCCAAAGTAATGGTTACTTTAATAGCTCAAGTTATAAATTTTTCATTATATAAATTCTGGGTGTTCAGTTAATGGGAGGAAGATGTGTGAAAAGCATAAAATTAAAAAAAGAAAAATTTCCAATAGCAGTGGTTTTAATTTTATCTGCCATATTGAATTTTACAAATTTAAGTATAGAAGGTTATGGAAATGAATATTACGCTGCTGGTGTAAAGAGCATGCTTGTAAATTTTAAAAATTTTTTCTTTGTATCTTTTGATCCCTCAGGATTTGTATCTATTGATAAACCTCCTTTAGGTTTTTGGATACAAACTATATCAGCTAAAATATTTGGATTCAGTGGATGGAGTATATTGTTTCCACAGGCTCTTGCAGGAGTTATATCTGTTGGGCTTGTATATTGTATGGTGAAAAAGTCCTTTGGAAATACAGCTGGAACTATTTCAGCTCTTTGCCTTGCAATTACCCCTGTTTTTGTGGCTGCCAGTAGAAATAATACCATAGATAATCTTTTGGTAATGACACTGCTTATTGCTTGTGTATTCCTCTCTAAGGCTGCAGAAAAGGGTAGATTTAAATATCTTATAATAAGCTTGGTTTTTATAGGCATAGGCTTTAATATAAAGATGCTCCAAGCCTATATGATTATACCGGCAGCATATGTAATTTATCTCATTTCATCAGCAATACCTGTAAAAAAGAGAATAAAACATCTAGCTTTAGGTACAGTTGTACTTGTGGTAGTATCTCTGTCTTGGGCAGTAATAGTAGATTTTGTGCCGGCACAGTATAGACCTTATGTAGGAAGTAGTACAAATAATACTGTTATGGAACTTATATTAGGACATAATGGACTTGAGAGATTTAATAATAGTGGTATGGGAGGAAGACAAGCACCGGGAGAATTTAGAAATAGTAATATATACGGTACACAAAATCAAAGAGGCAATGGAAATGCTCAAAATGGGAATTGGGCTAATAGACAAAAGACTGCAGAGGGCAGTAAAAATAGAGGTATGCCTAATTTTCTAGGTGGAAATGACAACATTCCAGAGGAAATGAAATTACCAGAAGGTCAGATGCCTGGAGGAAGAGGCGGTCAAGGAGGAATGGCAGGAAACTTTGGAGGTCAGACAGAATCAGGCATTACCAGATTGTTCTCTAAAAATATTTTATCAGATCAGATAGTGTGGTTTTTACCTCTGGCTGTATTTGGATTTATTGCAGCAGCAATAGTGGAAAAGCTGAAGTTTCCTTTTAACAATAGAAAAAAACTAGATTTAATGTTATGGGTTTTGTGGCTTGTTCCTGAATTTTTATATTTCAGCTATACCAAAGGACTATTCCATCAATACTATTTAACCATGATGGCTCCGCCTATTGCAGCTTTGTCAGGAATAGGACTTGCCTCTATGTGGAAACTTTATAAGGAAAAGAGTATAAATATAAGGTGGCTTTTACTACCTGCATCTCTTATTGCAAATGGATTAGTACAGCTTTTAATGTTATCTTATTACAGCAATATATCCTCTGCAATTAAAACTGTCATTGTATCTTCTTTAATACTGTGTTTTGCAGCATCTGTATTGCTTATAATATATAAGGTAATAAAGAAAGGTAACTTGGAGCAGCCGGGGAATATAAAGTTTGGAAAGGTATTGACAGCCATTGCTTTTATAGGAATTTTAATAACACCTGCTATTGGCTCTGCGGCTACTATAAATCATAAGATGAACGGTACTATGCCTTCAGCAGGATTGGAGCTTCTATCAAATAGTGAATCTGGTAATTTTATGATGGGAGGAAGAGGTTCCGAGGGCAGTAATAATAAGAAACTTATAAAATTCCTTGAGAGTAATATTACAGATGAGAAATATATTCTTGTAGTTTCCAGTGCAACTTCTGCCCAAGATATAATACTACAAACTGGTAAGGGGATAATGGCATTAGGTGGTTTTACAGGCTCTGATAAGATACTTACATTAGATAAATTTAAAGCTATGGTTAAAAATGGGGAAGTTAGATATGTACTTACAGGAGGAATGGGAAGAGGTTCCATGGATGATATTATGAATTGGGTAGAGAAAAATGGCAAGATAGTGTCAGAAAATCAGTGGAAGGATTCTACTGAATCTGGTAATAAAGAAGATGTAAATTCTAAAATAGATAATTATAGTAAAAATGCAGGTATAAACTACTATGATATGTACAGTAATATAAATGATAAACTGGGTAACAGCATGAGAAATAATAGTCCTGGTGGATTTGATGGTATGACTTCACAGGTATTGTATGATCTAAAAGGTAGTGTGAAATAATCTCTTGATAATTATCTTGAGATAAAAAATTTTACTTATTAATTTTAGTTGATTATCTTTACAATAATGTTATAATAAAAATAATTTTATCCTAAGGCGGCAATTCTGGCTATCACCCTCATCTTTTTCAAAGTGGGGATGAGCACTACGTCTCTGGATAAGTTCTTCCCCTAAAGGATAACGTATTCTAAGTGCTAAAGACACTAAGAATACTGTTAATAAGGTTCAGGTGGAGAAAAGCATTTCTTATAAGCAAACTCTATCTGAATCTAAGAATTATTTGATGTTACATTATAAAATTCCTTCTAACATCTTTAGTTAAGAGGATTTTTTCTTTAAAAATGAAACTGAATATTTTGTAGTTGTAAATGTTGGAGTTGATAAAATGATACAACTTATTGGCATAAGAAGTCAGTGTGATATTGTAATAAGACAAAAATTTTCTATTACTTCCAAAGTATTGGAGAGCAAATTAAAATATATTAATGAACTTGTAGGAGATGTATTAATTTTAAGTACCTGTAATAGGACAGAAATATATGTAGATTCAAATTTAGAAGAAAAAGAACTTATTAATACCGTATTTTGTGGAATGGGTTGGGATTATGAGCTTGTACAGTATATTTTTTACATAAAAGATAAGCATGCAATTAAGCATTTAATGGAAGTTAGCTGTGGTTTTCACTCTAAAATTTTAGGGGAGGATCAAATTTTAGGACAAATTAAAACAGCCTATGAGGCAGCCTTGAAAGCTAAAACTATAAAAGGTAAACTTCAGAGACTTTTTCAAAATGCAGTAACCTGCGGCAAAGAATTTAAACATATTTGTGAAAGTTATAAGACACCTGTATCAATTCCGTCAATAGTTGCAAAAGAAATTTTAAATATGAATATTAGAAAATATATGATAATTGGCTTTGGAAAAATGGGACAATTATTATTTAAATATCTAAATAATTTACATGTTGAAATCATATATATTGCAGTGCGTGATTTAAGCAAGATTGATGATTTGTATAAAAAGTATGGGTGGGCTAGATTTATACCTTTTCAGGATAGAAAAGATTATTATGGTGATGTAGATTGTATTGTAAGTTGCACTTCTGCACCTTGTAAAATAATTTCTAAAGTAGATCTTCCCTGTAAAAAATTAACCATATTTGATTTGGCAGTACCTGAAGATGTAGATAAGAATGTGTTAACTTTGGATAATGTCAACCTTTATGATATTGACGATATAAGTGTCATAGATGAAAAAAACAAGATTAAAAGAAAACAAATCATGGAAAAATATAAGTATATCCTTAAAAAACACATAGATGAATTTGTGAAGTGGGAAAAATTATATGAACTTTCTCCTGAAATACAAAAAGTAAAAGAGTATGGTCATGAAATATGTGAAAAAAGAATAAATACATTTAAAAATAAAAAGTATACCAAAGATAATGATATTCTTGTAAAGACGATGATAGAAAGTACTGCTAGATTCTATATCAACAGAGCCATAGAGGTAATGAAGGAAGAAAAATTAAAGGGTACGGAGGAAGAGTGTCTTAGATTGATAAACAAGATATTCTGTAAATAATATTGTGTATAGGAGAGTATGAAATGAGAAATGATAAAATATTCGAAGAATCAAAACTATATATGCCCGGTGGGGTGAACAGTCCAGTGAGGGCTTTTAAGGATGTCCCTTTAAATCCACCTATAATAAAAAAGGGCAAAGGTGCTTATATATATGATGAAGATGGTAATAAATACATAGACTTTGTCTGTTCCTGGGGACCAATGATTTTAGGCCATTGTGATGAGGATGTAGTGAAGGCTATAAAATACACCAGTGAAAGTGCTATATCTTTTGGAGCTACTACAGAAATTGAATTAGAACTTTCTAAATATATATGTACTACTATAGACAATATGGAAATGATTAGGATGGTTAATTCAGGTACTGAAGCTACTATGAGTGCAGTAAGACTTGCCAGAGGATATACAAAGAGAAATAAGATAATAAAATTTGCAGGTTGTTATCATGGCCATTTTGATGATTTTCTTGTAGAAGCAGGCTCAGGTGTTATGACAGAAGGAATCCCGGGAAGTGCAGGAGTTCCTGAAGATAGTATAAAAAATACCATTATAGCTGAATATAATGATCTTGAAAATGTAGAAAATATTTTTCAAGAGTATGGTGAGGATATTGCAGCTATTATAGTAGAGCCTGTAGCAGGAAATATGGGAGTAATTCCAGGAAAAATAGATTTTTTAAAAGGATTGAGAAAACTTTGTGATGAATATGGAAGTCTACTTATTTTTGATGAGATAATGAGTGGATTTAGAGTTGCCTATAAAGGTGCTCAAAGTTTATATGGAATAAAACCTGATATTACTACCATTGCAAAAATTATGGGGGGAGGACTGCCTTGTGGTGCCTACGGTGGAAGAAAAGATATAATGGAAAAACTTTCTCCATTAGGACCTGTGTATCAAGCTGGAACCATGTCAGGTAATCCAATTGTAATGGCTGCTGGGCTTGCAACTTTGAAGAAGCTGAATGAAAATCCTGATTATTATGTTAAGCTTGAAAAGCTGGGTAAAAAATTAGACAAAGGTATAAAACAAATATCAAAGGATAAAAACATACCTATGGTAATAAATAGATGTGGAGCCATGTTTTCCATATTTTTTACAAATGACTCAGAAGTTAAAAACTATAGGGATGCCAGAAAATGTGATACCAGTGTTTTTGCTAAATTTTTTCAGCATATGCTTGAGCAAGGTATTTATATAGCACCTTCCCAGTTTGAAGCTATATTTTTAAATGTGAAACATACAGAAGAACACATTGATAAATTCTTACAGGCAGTTAATACTTTTTAAGCTTTTATTTAGAAATACTTAAAATATTTAATTTGAAGGTATAATTTTATATACATTGATTAATAAAATAAGGTTAAAAAATTTTTAACCTTATTTTTTATGTAATTATATAAAATATATTTAATTTTTTTAATATATGTATTATAATTTGCTTAATAAATTTAAGAGGGTGACGGTGTGGACAATATTGATATTAAAATACTAAAATTGCTGCAAGAAAATGCTAGAATTTCTATTTCGGAAATGAGCAGCAAGATTAATCTGTCAATACCTGCAGTAAGTGACAGGTTGAAAAAATTAGATGCTTCAAGCTTAATTGAAAAATATACAATAATTATCAACAATAAAAAATTTAATAAGAATCTCATGGTTATAATGTTTGTAAGTCTTGAAAACCCAACATTTATTGATAAATTTATAGAGATCATCCAGGTTGAAAATGAAATTGTTGAATGTCATTATTTAGCGGGTGAGTTTGATTATGCATTGAAAATTATTACTGAAAATACAGAAACCCTTGAAAAAGTTTTAAATAAAATAAAGTGTATTAAAGGAGTTCAAAAGACTAAGACAATAGTTACACTTTCTACAATTAAAAATAACCATTCAATAATACCTGAGCAAATTAAATAATTAGGGGGAGTATATAGTGATTATAGGAGTGCCTAAAGAATTAAAAAATAATGAAAACAGAGTAGCTATAACACCAGCAGGAGTACATGCTTTAGTAAAAGGCGGACACCAGGTGTTAATAGAGAAATCTGCTGGAATTGGAAGTGGAATAGAGGATAGAGAGTACCAGGATGTAGGTGGTAAAATAATAGATACAAATGTAGAAATATTTAAAGAATCAGATATAATAGTGAAAGTAAAAGAACCCATAGAAGAAGAATATGAACTTTTTAGAGAAAATCAAATTTTATTCACCTATCTTCATCTTGCTGCCAATGTACCTCTTACAGAATTACTAATTAAAAAGAAAATTATATCTATAGCCTATGAGACAGTACAGCTTGATAATGGAAGTCTTCCATTACTTACTCCTATGAGTGAGGTAGCAGGAAAAATGTCTATACAGATAGGAGCAAACCTGCTTCAAGAATATAATGGAGGAGCCGGTATATTACTTGGAGGAGTTCCGGGAGTACTGCCTGGAGAAGTTGTAATTATTGGAGCAGGCGGTGTGGGAACAAATGCTGCTAAAATGGCTCTAGGACTTGGTGCAAAGGTTACAATACTTGATATAAATAAGGATAGATTAGCCTATGTAGATGACATATTTAACGGTAGATTGTCTACATTAGTTTGTAATGAATTTAATGTGGCTGAGATGGTCAAGAAAGCAGATCTATTAGTGGGGGCAGTATTGGTAATAGGTTCAAAAGCACCTAAAATTGTTAAAGAGGAAATGGTTAAAACAATGAAAAAAGGATCTGTAATAGTTGATGTAGCTATTGACCAGGGAGGATCTGTGGAAACTATAGATAGGGCTACCACTCACGATAATCCATGCTACGAAAAATATGGAGTAATTCATTATTCTGTATCTAATATGCCTGGAGCTGTATCGAGAACATCTACCTATGCACTTACTAGTTCTACTCTTCCTTATTTGGAGGATATAGCTAACAAAGGAGCAGAGAAAGCAATGAAAGATGATAAGGCTCTTTTAAAAGGTCTCAATGTATATAAAGGGTTTGTGACTTATAAAGCAGTGGCAGATAGTTTAAAACTTGAGTATAGAGCACCAGAAAGCTTATTTTAATGTAAAAAAAGAGATGTTCCAGAGTTTGTTCTGAAACATCTCTTTTGGATTAATAGAATTTTATATCAAAAGATTCAGGATTAAATTCTTTCTTCTTAAGTACTATATCAAGCAATATTTTTACAAGATATGCAAATAGAATTATGTTCAATATGCAAGTTCCATCACTTACTAAAGTATGTGAAGTAGTATTTCCAAAGCCTCCAAAAAGTATAGAATAAATATTACTGTAGATTGTAAGGGTGTATCCTGCCAGTAGTATTAGCAGCCTTTTATCTTTTAAATATATAAAAGATAAGATGGATAGTGCTGCAGCAGGAAATAAGTATCTTTCATGCATTCCGGTAGAAAAAGTAAAAACTCCTGAAATTTGAACAAGTGCACAGGAAAAGGAAAATATTTTGTTTTTACTTTTAATATAAATATACCAGGAAAAAGCTGCAATTGCTATAATTGCAATTATTCCCCAAATTTTATAACTGAATATAAAAAATGTAGTGGAACTTTCTTTATAATTTCCGCCAAGTAAATTAAAAAAATTAAAAGCATTTACAGAAGCGTAAGGGTATTCTGATATGGTATTTTTATATAATTTAAAAATCCACAGTGCATTTTGATTAAAGGAAAATGGGAGTATAATAACTAAAGAAGTCACAATACATGAAGCTGCACATTTAATAAGGGTCTTTAAATTTTTCCTGGCTATAAGTTCAAATAAGAGTACAGGAAAAAATATAATTCCCTGGGGTTTCATAAGTACTAAAGAGGTAAAAAGTATAGATGAAAAAACAAATTTCCCTTCTGACAAAAAGAATAAAGACAGAACTAAAAAAAGAGTGAAAAAAGAATCTACCTGTCCCCAAAGGGATGAATTTATAAAAATAGCTGGACTAAAAATATAAAAAGCACTTAAAAGAATACCCATTTCTAAAGAAAAATACTTTTTAGCCAATTTATATATTATATAAGCTGTTACAATGTCTGCTATTATAGAAGGCAATTTTAAAAGTAATGTATAGTAAGGAGTTATTGAACTTATTTTTGCTAATTTACCAATTAAAAATAGTACATAAATATATAGTGGAGGATAGTCAGCTGATTTAGAATTTACATAAAACTGAGATAAACTGTTTGCAGCAGAGGAAGCCCAACTTTTAAACAAACTTATATCTCCACCGTATCCTTCCATAACTGTGGATAATGAAATTCTTAAAAACAAGCCTACGCAAAGTAGTGAAAAAATTAATATTTTTGTACTATTACTATGTATTTTTAAATTTTTATAGGCAAAAAAATAAAATGCTATAATACATAGTGTAAAAAATATTATTAAATATAAAGTGAGTAGTGGGGCATATTTGTCATTTGAGGCCATGAGTTCGCCTCTTTGATTTCCTCCTCCGGGAATTTGAGTGTTATTACCGGGTACACTGTTATTATTTGATGAAAAGTTTTTGCCAGCTTTCTGATCAGGTGTATTTGAATTGTTTCCCGCTTTTGTTTTTTGATTATTATCCCTTTGCATTCTCTGTCCATTGTTTGAATTGAATTGTTCCAATCTGCCATGGTATGTATTAGTGTTGGTTGAGTAATTTTTTATATTATAAATACATAAAAATGCAGATAATAATATTAAAAGAATTAGACCGATTTTAAGTAGATTTTTTCTAAAAAATATTTTTATCATATTTTATTAAATCTCCTTTTCTAGAATTATATTTTTACCATTTAAATATATTTTCATAAACAAAGCTTAAAATAAGCTTAAAAAGTAATACAAAATTCTGTTAATATAGTTTTAATAATATTTTGTGATATATTATAATCTAAATAAATAGAAATATATGGAGGCATTTTTATGGAAAAAATTGCATTATTGACGGATTCAGCCTGTGATATAGATGAAGAAACTATAACTAAATATAATATAAATATTCTGTCCTTTAGAATTATATATAAAGATAGAGAATATATAGATAAAATTGAAATTACTCCAAAGGAAGTATACGATAATATGAAAGTTGAAATTCCTAAATCTTCTTTGCCATCAATGGAGGATATGGAAAGAATTTATAAAAAGCTTGAGGAAGAAAATTATACTCACGTAATTGCCATAGTTATTTCAAGTGGACTTTCAGGTACATATAATGCTTTGAAAATAGTAAGCGAAAAACATAAAAATTTGATCACGCATATATATGATTCAAAATCAACATCTGTAGGGGAAGGAATTATTTTAAAAGAGTGTGGCAAACTCATTGAACAAGGGAAAAATTTTCAGCAAATTGTAGATAATATACCAAAAATAAAAAGTAAAATGCATTTCTTTTTTGTTTTTGGTACTTTGGAATATGCTAGAAAGGGTGGTCGTATAGGAAAAATATCTGGTACTATTGGAGAAATGTTAGATATAAAGCCTATTGTTTATTTTGATGATAATTATGGTGTTTGCTGTACTTATGACAAGGTTAGGGGAAGAAAACGTTCTTTAAATAGAATGGTAGATATGGGTAAATATTTTTCGGATAAAAGTCCATGTGAGGTATATATAGTACATGGTAATGCCAGAGAAGATGCAGATAGAATTTATGATATGGTTTCACAATTGCCTAATGTGGAAGATATACATATGATAGGTCAAATAAGTCCTATAGTTGGGGTATATTCCGGTCCAGGAACAGTTGGAATATGTTATAAGGATAAAATATAAAAATTTATATTTATAAAAGAATTTTTTCATTTCATACATATTCTAATATAGTATAGGGGAGGTGAAATTAAATATGGAGCATGAAAAAATACAGAGTATATGTATGAAAAGTCTTACTATAACAGATTTTCAACCCCAAAATAATATAAAAGATAATATTTTAAAGGTTGGCTTTGATGGAGAAAATATTTATAGAAGTTATATGTATTTTAATATAGATGATATACCTAAAAATCTAATTGTAAATTTTGTTTACCTATGTATATATTTAAGTGGAATTGATGCAGTACATTCTAGAGAGACTTTTTATATACAGCCTCTTGAAGAAGAGTTTAATGAATATACTACATTCAAAAATCAGCCTAAATATTATAACAGACAAGTTAGATTTGAGGTAAATAGAAAATTTAAAGGGTTACTCCGCATAGATATAACTTCGTTATTCTATGAATGGAATAGGGATTATGTGAAAAATAAAGGGATAATTATAAAATCTGGTGAGAAAAAGAAAGTTATGGGAAGTTTTATTTCTAACTTTATTTACGATTATGAATTTATTCCTAAATTGGAAATTCACATATCACAATTAAGTCATAATAATTTTCAGGGAATTTTAGATGTAATAGAAAAATGTTGGGATTTAGAATTCTACAGTGTAAAATATTCTCCTCCAATAAATGTGGAACGTATTATTCAGGGAACATTTTTTGTTGATAATGTTGGAAATAATGATATTGAAGCTGCTGTTGAGGTAAGTTCCGACTTGTGTAATTGGATTGAAGATGTGAAAATAGAAGTCAATGTTAATAAGTCTGAGGTTCTCATAGCCAAATATTATGCAAAATATTATAGGGTAAGATTCAATTGTTCAAAGTATGGTTGTGTGAAACTAAGATTTATATATCAGGTGTATAAGTAAATATACTTAATATAAAATCACAATTACTAAAATAAGGAATACTATAATTATTAGGTTTAGAACATTTTAAATATATTCTAATAGTAAAATGGAGATGAAGGTTATGCCCAATAATTTAGTATTTAATAGAGTGACAGAGCAATTGAAAACTCAAATGTATGCATATAATATCAGCACAAACCAGATTGAAGCACTACAAATGGATAATTCAGGAAACTTAATGATGACAGGGATAGTGGATGTAGGGAATACAGTGACAGTAACAGGAACGGTGGATATAGGGAATACAGTGACAGTAGCAGGGACGGTGGATGTAGGAAATACAGTGACAGTAGCAGGGACGGTGGATGTAGGAAATACAGTGACAGTAGCAGGGACGGTGGATGTAGGAAATACAGTGACAGTAACAGGAACAGTAGATATAGGAAATACGGTGACAGTAGCAGGTACAGTAGATATAGGAAATACGGTGACAGTAGCTGGAAACATAAGTTCAATAACTAGTGGAGTTTTGTTTACTACAGATAATATTATCGTAAATACAGGTATAGGTGAAGGCTCAGTACTACAGGAGGATACTTCACAACAAAAGATGTATTCATATTATATTAGAAATAATGACAATACAAATACCATTACAGTGGCACTTCAAATTTCTCCAACTAGTAGTTCAGAGTATTTTATTAATGATGGTGCAGGATTTGTTACTTTAGGTACAAGCACTGCTACAGTTTTAGTTACGGAGTATTATATGCAATATACAAGACTGTATTATGATACGGGAGACAATACCGCTAATTTTGAAGCATATTATAATGCAAGTGTTTAGTATTTATGATGCTGTTTTTGACAGCATCATAATTAGTACTGTTAGGAGGTTATGATGTGTCCTTAAGTTTATGCATGATAGTTAAAAACGAAGAAAATGTACTGGATAGATGTCTTGAAAGTGTGAAACATTTTGTAGATGAAATTATAATTGTAGATACAGGCTCTACAGATTCTACAGTGCAAATTGCAAAAAAATATGGTGCCAGAATTTTTTATTATAAATGGGATGGAAGCTTTAGCAATGCTAGAAATTGTTCTCTGGAGAAAGCCACCAAGAAATGGATTCTTATAATGGATGCAGATGATGAGTTCGAAAAAGAAGATACGGACAAACTACTTGGACTAATTAATAATGAAGATAATAACACCAATGTATACTTTCTACAGACCTTGAGTTATTCTGGAAAAAGGCCTATCCATAATGATGTTACCATGAATTTAAATATAAGACTTATAAGAAATAAAGAGGGATATAAATTTGTAGGTAATATACATGAACAGATAATACCTTCACCAAAGCATATGAATAATCCACAGGCAGTAAAAATTGGAAATGTAAGATTTTATCATTATGGATATTTAAATGAAGTTATAGATGCTAAAAACAAGAGAAATAGGAATATGGATTTAATACAAAAAGAACTGGATAAAAAACCTGATAGCTCTTTTATGTTATTTAATATGGGAAATGAATACTATGCTATGGCACAGTATGAAAAGGCATTAAAGTATTATATGAGAAGTTATGAAAATTTCGTCCCTCAGGAGGGGTTCAGTTCTAAGCTTATATTAAGACTGGTATCTTGCAATCAAATATTGAGAAATTTTGAAGAAGAGTATAAATTTATTAATAAAGGATTAGAATATTACCCTAATTTTACGGAATTAGAATTTATGAGAGGAAATACTTTAGTAGGTCAGGGCAAATATTTAGAAGCCATAAACTCACTTAATAAATGTATTGAAATGGGTGAATCTCCAATCGAAATAAGAGAATTAATTGGAGTAGGATCTTATAGAACTTATTATACACTATGCAATGTATACTTTGATCTTAGAGATTATGATAAGGCTTTATATTATTGTGATAAAACATTAAAAGTAAATCCTAAATATATTAAAGCATTTTCTAAATTTCCCCAAATAATGGGCATTAAAAAATTTTCTATAGGTGAAATGAAATCCAAGCTTGACAGCTATCTTGACGTAAATACAGATGAAGAGGTGTATTTGTTTTTATCGGATGTATTTTACAGCCAAAATAGATTTGGTATATCCTATGATTATGCTGAAAAAGCGGAGAAAGTGTGTAAAGATAATTATTATACATCTAAAATATACTATTATAAAGGAGTTTGTTTATTTTATCAGAAAAAGTTTAATGAGGCTTATGAATCATTTCAGAAGATTACAGAATATGATTTTATCGATAAAGCTTTTTATTATAGTATGCTTTGCATTACATTTGGAAATAATATTTCAACTAAAAATCTATTAGTTGATAATTCCAAAGGTATTCATAACGATAGAAAGTATTTAGTATATATGAAATTTGAGGATTTACTTGAAGAAAAGAAGTGTACACCTCTGGCTGAAGATAAAGAATCTTCCACAGAATTTTCAGAAGCTATATTTAATTTGTTGGCTATATTATTAAAAATAAATTATTTTGATGAATTTGAGAAAGGACTTCAGCTGTTAAATTTAATTGAAGATGACAATGTACTTTTGTATCTTGCAAAATTGTATTATAAAAATGGATATATGAATCTGGCTTATGATGAATTTTTAAGAACTATAAAAATATATGATAAAATTGATGTGGAAGGACTCGAAATGATGAAACAATCATTGCAATTTAAGTTGAAGCTGTGAAATTCCTCCGTCATCTTTTAGCTGGGATATGTACAATGTAACCATTGACATTATGGGATTAAATTGATATAATTAAATCCGTAAATTGAATATGAATCTTGAACTTATCAAGAGAGGTGGAGGGAACAGGCCCATTGAAGCCCGGCAACCAATACGTTGTATAATGGTGCCAAGTCCTGCAGCGAAGGCTGAAAGATGAGAGAAATGTTATGGATGTTAAATCTGAGGTTTTCCTCAGATTTTTTAGTGCTGTATAATTTTATCCCAACGCTGGAATTAGCTAATACTCCCATCCTTTTCAAAGTGGGAGATAAGTACTGCTATGCGTCTGGATAAGTTATTCTAAGGTTCAGATGGAGAAAAGCATTTTTCTATAGCAAACTCCAATTGAACCTCTGAATTACTTGATTTATGGAGGGAAGGTGAATATTATTGATAAATATTAATAATGTTGGTAAGAGTTTTGATAATAAAGTTGTAATTAAAAATATAAACCTTAATATAAAAAAAGGTGAAATATTTGGAATAGTAGGACAGAGCGGAGCGGGGAAATCTACACTGCTCAGATGTTTAAATGGCCTTGAAACCTATGATACTGGAAGTATAAAGATAATGGACAAAGAGGTAAAAGATTTAAAAGGAAAAGAAATAAGAGTTTTTAGGAAAAATTTAGGTATGATATTTCAAAATTTCAATTTACTAAATAGGAAAAGTGTATATGATAATATATCACTTCCTCTGGAGGTATGGGGATATGATAAAAAGAAAATAAAAGCTAGAGTAGGGGAATTATTAAAATTAGTAGCACTTGAGGATAAGGCCGAGAGCATGCCAAGGCAATTAAGTGGAGGGCAAAAACAAAGAGTGGCTATTGCAAGAGCACTTGCTTTAAATCCCAGTATATTACTCTGCGATGAAGCTACTTCAGCCTTAGATCCTAATACTACCAAATCTATACTTGAACTCTTAAAGAAAATAAATAAGGAATTTGAACTAACCATAGTAGTAGTAACACATCAAATGGAAGTGATAAAAGAAATATGTAACAAGGTGGCAATTATTGACAGCGGGGAGATAAAGGTAGAAGGAGATGTGGAAGAAGTATTCCTAAGGCCAGGCGAATATTTGAAAAAATTGTTGGGAAGTGAAAATTTATTGCCGGAAAAAGGAATGAACATAAGAATATTTTTCCCAAAGGAAATAAGTCAGGATAATTTAATAACTTCTATGGCTATAGATTTAAATATAAAATTTTCCATAGTATGGGGAAAACTTGAGAGATTTCGAGATAATGTACTGGGAAGCCTAGTGATAAATATAAACCAAGAAGATAAGGAACAAATATGTAATTATCTTTCTTCAAAAAATGTAACATGGGAGGTGGAATAGTATGAGTTTTAGTGAAATATTTAAGCAGGTACTATTTCCTGCTGTAGGAGAAACATTTTATATGGTAATAGTTTCTACAGTATTTGCCGTAATTATAGGGTTTATACCTGCAGTTTTATTAATAATAACGCAGCCAGGGGGGCTTAGACCTAATAAAGCAGTTTATAAAGTTTTAGATGTAGTGGTAAATTTGCTTAGATCCTTTCCATTTATAATACTTATGATAGCCATCTTTCCTTTTACAAAGTTTATAGTGGGAAAAGCTATAGGTACTACAGCAGCGATAGTTCCACTTACTATAGCTGCAGCACCTTTTGCAGCAAGGGTAATTGAATCCTCTTTTAAAGAAGTGGATCCTGGAGTAATAGAGGCATCTAAATCTTTTGGGGCAAGTAATACTCAGATAATATTTAAAGTTATGCTAAAAGAAGCTCTTCCATCTATAGTACTTGGAATAACACTTACAGTTATAAGTGTAGTAGGATATTCTGCTATGGCAGGTACAGTAGGGGGAGGTGGACTTGGAAATGTAGCGGTAAATTACGGATACTACAGATTCCAGACTGACATAATGGTATATACAGTAATAATACTTGTAATAATTGTCCAACTGCTTCAAACTATTGGAGATATAATATATAAAAAACTTAATAGATAAAAATATATAAGGCGTGAGTAAATTAAACTATAGTTTTACTCATGCCTTAATTTTTAAAAATTAATTGAACTTATGTAATCAAATTCATACTAATATACAAATACCATTTTACCAACTCTTAAAGCAATGGGTTTTGACCAGAGCCAGGTATTTGTTGTACTATCATCAAAGTAATATAATGCACCATTTGTTGGATCGGAACCATAGAGTGCTTCATAAGCAGCATTTTTTGAATCTTCGGAAGCGGACTTGTTTATCCAGCCATTATATACAGGAGTAAATTGATAATAACCTCCCGATACTTCATATATTACATCTTTTATAGTAGATGGAAATTTTGAACTTTGAACTCTGTTTAATACTACAGCAGCTACAGCTACTTTGGCCTTGTAAACTTCTCCTTCAGCTTCAGCAGTTACCAATCTGGCCAGTAAATCTAAGTCACTTTCACTGTAGGGTACTATAGGATCTAAGGAGCTTGTACTTTTAAAAATTCGGCCTGCAGGTATGTTTAATACTTCACTTGGATAAATATACTTGTCCACATTGCTGTTAGCCGCAATTAGTGTGCTAAGAGATATGCCGTATTTTTTTGCTATTAAATAAAGGGTATCTGAAGGTTTTACAGTATATGTTTTAGAATCCACATATAAAACTTGATTTGGATATATCTCGCTGCCTTTTAGATTATTATTTTTTATAATGGTGTCTACGTCGGTTTTAAATAGTATACTTATTTTAAATAGAGAATCTCCTGACTTTACTGTATAATTAGCAGCATATACCTGTGTAAAAGACAACATAGAAAAAGTTAATGCAAATAGTAGTGTTCTGATTTTTTTGAAATTCATAAATAGATATCCTCCCTAATTAGCCTACGAGGTTAGTTGACAGGTTCGGAGAGGGATTGTCCTACTTTTTAATAAAAAGATTCACCTCAAATATTGTTATCCCCCGCACTTCATTCCAGTTTTGGAAGTTTAGGCTTGTTTTATAGTTGTTATTTTAACAGCATTTTTATAATATATCCTTATTAAATTGATGGATATATTGGGTTTAAAATGATCATGTGGATCATTATGTAAAATAAAGTGATTCTTAGGTTAAGGTGGAGTTTACTTATGAGAATGCTTTTCTCCCACTGTGAAGAATATGGAAATATTAGCTAATTGTTGTGTTTGGATAAATAAAAAGTAATGAAATAATTATAAAAGTAAAAACTATTGTTATCAATTCTAGTAAAAATGTGTGTTAATCACAATTAGGAGAGAAAATATATGAAAAATTATATAACTTATAATCTTAGAGATAAATTAAAAGATTCTGATGAGTATTATAAATTTATACCTGATTTTTCAGAACAGGTGTTACAAAAAATCAAAATTAAAGCAAATAATATAATAGACGATTTTAGGGCATATATTATAGATTTTAATATAGAACAATTGAGAAGTAGGGAAGAATATCAACTAGAAGTCTTGATCATAGGAGTTTTGTGGAATGTGTATTCAGAAAAATCTTTAGATTTACCTAAAATACCTTGTAAAACTTTATCTTTACTTTCAATTATGAGACAACGCTCCTGGATTTTTAAAAAGTGTATAGATAACATAAGAGGAAAAATGGCATATAGATATCTTTTAAACAGAGAGATTCATAAAGATAGGATTTATAATACAGTATATATAGAAAGTGACTTTCAAAAATTGATAATATGGCTTAAATCTACAGGAGAATTTAAATTTCAAGTTAGAAGAATGGAGATATGGAATTCATTTTTTAAGCATAATAATAAGGAATATGTACTTAATGCAGGTAAACTTATTGTTGAAATAGCAGATTGGTTCGAGAAAGAATCTATGGAAAGTCTCGGAAGGTATACTTTGAATGTAAAAAGTTTTTTAAACAATGAATATAAGTTTTATGGAACAAGAGAAGATAATATTTTTTGTGGGCGAAGAGAAGTTGAATATCATCTCAATATGGTGGGAGCAGAAATTTTAAATAAGGCTTTTAGAAAGACATTCTTAAAAACAAATGATAAAAAAGTGCTTCTTCCTGCATGTATGTGTTTAAAACCTTATGGAGTATGCAGAAGAAAAAAATCAGATGAAGGTTTTGTATGTATGAACTGCTCTGAAAACTGTAAAGTTAATATGTTGGATAGAATAGGGAAAAAGTATAATTTTAAAGTTTATATAGTTCCTCATGAAAGTAATGCTTTTTCTAATAAAAAACATATAAGATATGGAGATGTAGGTATTGTAGGTATTGCCTGTGTGTTGAATTTAATAGAAGGAGGATTAAAGGCAAGAAATTTGAATTTGGTACCTCAATGTGTTATTCTTGATTATTGTGGATGTAAAAATCACTGGCATAAAAGTGGTATTCAAACAGATATAAATTATAGAAAACTGTTTGAAATTTTACAAATCCCGAATAGTACATTGGGGAAAAATAACAGTAGAGAGTAAATATAGTAAGATGTTATAATAGAGAAGTTAGAAAAATTTAATTTTTAGATACTTAAGTAGAATTTTGGAGGTAATTTTATGTCTCAGGAAAAATTATTGATATTGGATGGACATAGTTTAATGAATAGAGCTTTTTATGCACTGCCTGATTTAACTAATTCAGAGGGAATTCATACAAATGCAATTTATGGATTTGTAAATATGCTGTTAAAAATGAAAAAGGAAATTGAGCCCAGTCATATAGTATGTACTTTTGATAGAAGTGCACCTACCTTTAGACATGATAAATATAGTGAATATAAAGCAGGAAGAAAAAGAATGCCCCCTGAACTGTCAGAGCAGTTTCCTATACTTAAGCAAATATTGGAGCTTTTATCCATAAGTATTTTTGAAATAGATGGATTTGAAGCAGATGATCTTATGGGGACATTATCTGTTTTTGCAGAAAAGAAAGGGATGGAAGTATATATAGTTACAGGAGATAGGGATGCCCTCCAGCTGGCTACAGATTCAGTAAAGATTGTCATAACCAAAAAAGGTATAACACAAAAGGAAATATACGATAGAAATAGCATTATAGATAATTATGGAATAACTCCCACAGAATTTATAGATGTAAAAGGGCTTATGGGAGATGCTTCAGATAATATACCAGGAGTGCCTGGTATAGGAGAGAAAACTGCCCTTAAGTTGATAAAAGAGTATAAAAGCATAGAAAACGTACTTCAGAATATAGATAACATTAAAGGAAAAAAAGTTCAAGAAAATTTAAAAAATTATATGAAACAGGCTGTATTTAGTAAAAAACTTGCTACTATTGTCACAGATGTTCCTATAGAAATGGATTTACAATCTATTGAATCCAAAGAACAGTATAATGCTGAAGGCTTAAGAAAATTATTTGAAAAACTTCAGTTTAAATCCTTAATAGATAAAATACCTAAAGTGGAGGAACAGGATAAAATAGAAGTGGAAAGCTTTCAAGTAGAATGTGATATTATAGATAATTTAAATAAATTTCATAATTTTATAGATTCTTTACAGTCTAATGATGCAAGAGATAATTTGCTTTACATTAATTTTAAAGTTATAAATGAAAATAGTTATTCTAAAAACTATATAGATGAAATATTTGTAAATATAGGAGAAAAAAATTTTGAAATACACATAAAAAAAATATATGATGAAAATAAAATTAAAACAGTGGAAACAGCTAAAATGTTGTTTGAAAATCCTAGCTTAAGTAAAGTGAGTTATGATGTAAAAGTACCTTGCAGTATATTGCATAAAATAGGAATAAAGCTTTTAGGCATAGAATTTGATATAAAGATAGCAGCTTATTTAATGGATCCGGCTAGAACCAACTATGAACTACCAGATATTATTAAGGAGTATCTGGGTATAGAAATCTCTAAGGAAATGGAAGATTGTTTTATAAAAGAAACCTTGTTGTTTAACAGATTATACTCTATTTTAAAAGAGAAAATATCAGATTCTTCTATGGATAAACTGTTGTATGAAGTAGAACAGCCACTTACTTTTGTACTGGCATCTATGGAATGTGAAGGATTTAAGGTAGATAAGAATAAGTTAACTGAGATGGAGGAAAAATTTAAAATAGAAATAGATAGGATACAAAAGGAAATATATTTTCTCTCTGAGGAAGAATTTAATATAAATTCTCCAAAGCAGCTTGGTAAAATATTATTTGAAAAGTTGGATTTACCTGTTATAAAAAAGACTAAGACGGGATATTCCACTAACGCAGATGTGTTGGAAAGATTACATGGTAAACATCCTGTAATTGAAAAAATAGTTTATTATAGACAACTTACTAAATTATATTCTACGTATATTGAAGGATTAAAAGGAGTAATAGAGCAAGATGGTAAAATTCATTCAAATTTTAATCAAACTGTAACTACTACAGGAAGACTTTCAAGCACCGAGCCTAATCTTCAAAATATACCTATAAAATATGAGATGGGAAAAGAAATAAGAAAAATATTTATACCGGATAATAAAGATTGTGTTATACTTTCTGCAGATTATTCACAAATAGAACTTAGGGTACTGGCTCATATATCAGAAGATGAAAATTTAATAAATGCATTTATAAATCATAGTGATATTCATACTAAAACTGCATCAGAGGTGTTTAATGTGCCTTTAGAGGAAGTTACACCTACACAGAGAAGCAATGCAAAGGCTGTAAATTTCGGCATAGTATACGGTATTGGGGATTTTAGTTTGGCCAGAAATTTAAATATATCAAGAAGGGAAGCAAAATCTTATATAGATGCTTATTTTGAGAAATATCCTAAGGTAAAGCTATATATGAATAATATAGTAAATCAGGCTGAAAGGGATTTTTATGTTACCACAATTCTAAATAGAAGAAGATTTATACCAGAAATAAAATCTTCTAATAAAATAGTGAAAGCTCTAGGGGAAAGATTTGCCATGAATACCCCTATTCAAGGAAGTGCAGCGGATATTATAAAAATAGCCATGGTAAATGTTTATAATAGGTTGGAAGAGAATAATTTTAAAAGTAAAATAATACTTCAAGTTCACGATGAACTGGTTTTAAATGTGTATAAAGATGAATTAAAGAATGTAAAGGACATCGTAAAATGGGAAATGGAAAATGTGTTTAATCTAAAAGTTCCTCTTGAAGTGGATATAAGTATAGGAGATAATTGGTATCAGGTTAAATAAAATAGTTAAGGGTGAGGGGAAGATATGATTAAAATAGGACTTACTGGAGGTATAGGAAGTGGAAAGAGTACTGTTTCTAATATATTGCGGGAACAGGGTCTAGCTATAATAGATGCTGATATTATAGCTAGAGGTGTAATGGAAAAATATATTGTAATAACGGATAGAATAAAGTCTACTTTTGGAGAGAAATTTATTGATGATTCGGGAAAGCTAAAAAGAAGAGAATTTGGAGATTATATATTTTCAAATAAGGATAAAAAAAATATATATGAAGATATAATAATGCCTTTTATTAAAAAAGAAATATTTGAAAAAATAGATGAGTTATATAAAAAGGGAGATAAGATCTGTGTAATAGATGGGGCAACTCTTATAGAAAGCGGATTTTATAAATATATAGATATAATTATACTGGTGTGGGTAAATAAAAAAACTCAAATATTTAGAGTAAAAGAGAGAGATCAATTGACAAAAAATCAGATAATTGATAGAATAAATTCTCAAATGTCTTTAGAAGAAAAGAGAAAATATGCTGATTTTGTATTGGATAACTCAAATACCTTAGATGAAACCAAAAAACAGTTAAAAGAAATATTAAATAAGATAACTATGAAATTGTAGGGGGTGGAGTGCCTTAAAATACAATATTTAAGGCATAAATAACATTGAAATCTAAAATGAAAATAGTAGTAGTACTATTAATAATAATGGCAATATTCAGTGCAAAAAGTGTGGTAAAATATTATTTTCCTTTAAAATATTCAGATTATATAGTAAAGTATTCTAAAGAGTATAATCTGGATGTTTATTTTGTAATTGCTGTAATTAAAACAGAGAGTAATTTTAAAAGATATGTAAAATCAAATAAAGATGCCATAGGTCTCATGCAGATAACTCCAGATACAGCTAAATGGGCAGCAGAAAAAATGAATATAATTGATTTTAATGAAGACATGCTATATGATCCGGAATTTAATATTAAAATGGGATGTTGGTACTTAAATGACTTGAAGGCAGAATTTAACAATGATATGAAGCTTGTACTGGCAGCATATAATGGGGGGAGAGGAAATGTACAAAAGTGGTTAAGTAATTCGGAGCATTCAACAGATGGAAAAAATCTTGATTACATACCGTTTAAGGAAACAGATAAATATATTAAAAGGGTTGAGGTAAATTATAGGATTTACAAATTTTTATATAAAGACCCCTTAATGAGTAATTTAACAATTATACATTATTAAATCTTAGTTGACAGCCCTATGAAAAGTGATTATAATACTATTGTAATGTTAGGCTGGGAGATATGGTATGTTTGAAGTTGTATGAATTAAATAATACTTTTATTATTTTAAGAATGTAAATAATGTGAAGAATGCGAAGGTGGCGGAATAGGCAGACGCACTACTTTGAGGGGGTAGCGAGTAACATCGTGTGGGTTCAAGTCCCATCCTTCGCACCAAAATAAATGATTTAAGTAGTTTCTAATAGTAGAGTAAGGTTTAACCTGCTCTTTTTTAATTTATTATATTTTATGAATTATAATTTTTATATCTACCAATACTATTGTTAATTGATTTTAAAATAGTATAGGAGGATTTATAAAATATGAATAATGAATTTTACTTAAACTTTCCTAAAGCTGTTCCTGAACAGATACAAAATAGACATCCGGGTATAGAATCTCAAATGAATCCCAGACCTGTATTTGAAGATCCAAATTACAATGGAAACAATAGGTTAAAAGACAAGGTCGCATTAATTACGGGAGGAGACAGCGGTATAGGAAGGGCAGTTGCTGTAGCTTTTGCAAAGGAAGGGTGCAATGTGGCAATAATTTATTATGACGAACATGATGATGCCAAATACACAAAAGAAATTGTTGAAAAAAATGGGAGACAGTGTTTGTTATTACCAGGGGATATTTCAGATGATAATTTTTGCAGTACTGCAGTTAAAAATACCATGGATAAGTTTAATAAGATAGATATATTAGTAAATAATGCTGGAGTACAATTTACCCAAAATAGTATTGAAGATATAACAAATGAACAGCTGGAAAGGACTTTTAAAACTAATATATTTAGTATGTTTTATCTTACCAGGGCTGCATTGCCATATCTTAATCCTGGAAGTTCTATAATTAATACCTCATCTATAACTGCTTATAGTGGTAATGAAACACTTTTAGATTATTCCTGCACAAAAGGTGCCATAGTGTCTTTCACCCGTTCTATGGCTTTATCTTTGATAGGCAGAAATATAAGGGTAAATGCAGTAGCACCGGGACCAGTATGGACTTCTCTTATTCCGTCATCCTTTAGTGCTGAAAAAGTAGGTAAGTTTGGTTCCAATAGTCCTATAAAAAGACCTGCACAGCCAGTGGAAATAGCACCAGCTTATGTATTTCTTGCTTCACCGGAATCTTCTTATGTTACAGGTGAAATTATACATATAAATGGAGGACAATTTATAGGAGGGTAGAATATCAAGTACTCCTAAAAAATAATAGTCCTCAAATAACAAGTTAAGAGTTAAAGAAATACTTATTTGTAATCCTTAACTCTCAATTTGTTAATTATCAATCATTATTAAAAGCATTTTTTAGTATCCATGAAGTCCTGTATTTGTACAAGAGCTTCTCCAAAACGTTGAAAATGGACAATTTCTCTTGCCCATAGAAATTTCAAAACATCTATTATGTCGGCATCGTCTGTTAACTTTATTAGATGTTCATAAGTTGTCCTGGCTTTTTGTTCAGCGGCCATATCTTCATGAAGATCTGTTATAGGATCTCCTGAAGCTTGAATATATGCAGCTGTCCATGGAACGCCATTGGCATCTACAGGAAAAGTAGCTTTACCATGCTGGGTATAGTGGGAAGCTAGTCCTGCTTCTTTAATTTCATCTATAGTAGCATCTTTTAATAGTTGATATATCATTGTAGCTATAATTTCAACATGGGCTAATTCCTCAGTACCTATATCTGTAAGTAGTCCTTGGGTTTTACCGGTAGGCATAGTATAACGTTGATTCAAGTATCTAATACCGGCACTTAATTCCCCATCGGGACCTCCGTATTGGGCAACCAGATATTTTGCCATTTGAAGGTCTTTACATCTAATATTTACAGGATGTTGTAATTTTTTTTCATAAATCCACATATATACTACCTCCTACATGTCAGATTCCCAAGGCCAGGGTTCATTTACCCATGTCCAGGGGTACTGACTTTGGGAGAAGCCAAAATTAAATAGAGCACCAAAGTTTAGTTCATATTCTCTTATAAGTTTCATAAGCTGTTTTGAGAATGTATTGAAGTCTGATAATGCTTTTTTGTTATCGGGAAAGTTATCTAAAAATATACTTAAATCTAGTGTAGCAAATTCCAATTGACGAATTTTATTCAGTAAATTTTCGCGGTTATCCATATTTATTTTCCTCCTACACAATCTTCATTTTCAGGGTAAGGCATAACAAGGTTTGGGAATATAGTACCTTTTTTTAATGCAATATTTAAAGGAAGTAGGCCTATATAAGGCTGCATAGGAACGTATGCTCTTGCAAGCCTTCTACCCGAAGAAGGAGGAAGATTAGAATTACGCATAAACTGGGGATTTACATAGGGAATAAATCTTGAATACAATATTTTCACCTCGTATATTCTCTCTACAATGATAATATATTCAAAGCTGTAAATTGTGTTAACGTAAATTATTTCAAAGATATATCTTGAAAAATTTATTAATATAGAGGTTTTAAATATATTGGTTTAATGATATAATCATGTTAATGAATATATTATAATGACTAATTTAATAAATAAGTTTGTGTAAACTCCCATAAATGTTTTTCACTATATAATTTGTGTACCCTCCAATTTATATATTTATTATTTACCGGGAGTTTACATAAATCTTTCTATATATTATACGATTAAGTAACTAGTATGGCTTCAAATGAAAATATATTTTATTTGAAGTTTTTTTTGTATAAATTTATTAATGGGGATACATAATAATTTTGGAGGTGTTTTTTATGTCAATGAATTTAGCTAATTCGGTAAGTTTAAGTAATAAGGAAAGGTCATTATTAGAAGATCAGAAAAGCCATGAAGCTGTATGTATACAGAAGTATACAAATTACGCTAATCAGGCAAGGGATTCTCAGTTAAAACAGCTATTTTTAAATAATGCTTCAATTGAGCAGGAACATTTAAACAGCATTAACAGCCTTTTACAGGGTCAGGTGCCTGATACAAATAACAAACAAAGTACAACTAATGTGAATTCAAGTATGAATAATTCTTCTAGTTCTTCTTTACCAGCAGGTAATCAGGTTTCTGATGCGGATATGTGCAAGGATATGCTTATGACAGAAAAGTATATTTCAGGTACATATGATACTTCCATATTTGAATTTAAAGATACAAATGTCAGGGATGTATTAAATCATATACAAAAGGAAGAACAAAAGCATGGAGAATCCATTTATAAGTATATGGAAAGCAAAGGACTGTATACAATTCAATAAAAGGTGTATTAAGTTTAAAGCGGTGATTTAACTAAGAGTTGTGGAAAATATTTTTCCATAACTCTCAACCTTTTATTGTAAATTTATACCTAGTGATGTAAATATTTTTATTTGAACCATTTCTTTTTCAGATAAATTTTCTAGCTGGAAGCATTCTGAATTATTTGTTTTACACCATATAACAAAATGCTCACAATTATTTTGTAGTAAATTATAATTTTTTTCTCCCAATCTTGTCTTTGCCCTTCTTACAGTTTCTCGAGAGTTAAATGGCACAGTGTTTTCTATATTTAAAATAAAGTAATTTCCCTTTCTAAAATAGGGCTCCATGTTTGTTTCTTGTATTTTAGCGTCTATGGCATTACCTGTACTGCTGCAATAGTGAATAACTTTGTTATTGCCTATATATATTCCCAGATGATCGTACTTGTACCCCATAAATTTATCAGTAGTTCCTACTATATCGCCATATTTAGGTTCTCCTATAAATTTAGATACTTTAATGGGAGGATGTTCTTTTACTTTAAAATATAATGTTTTATCTTTATTTATTTCAATACAAATTTTGCTATTTTCATGAAATCCATCTATAGGAGGATTTATTATGAGGGTTTTACCATCAACACTTAGAAATACATAGGCATAAATACTATTATTAGTTTCGTCTTTTATGGAAATATTTTTTGTGTCATTATTATTTAATTTAGTTTTATTATTCAAGGGAATTTGAATTTGACTGTATTTATAGATATAGGTTATTTCATTTTTTAATATATAATTTCTATATATAAAAATTAAAAGTAAGGATATAACTACTGCCAATAACCCTATTAGTTTTATAAAAAAGTGTTTGTTCATGTTTAACCTCTGAATCTTTTAAAATATGTTTTTATTATTTTTTTAGGAAACCAACCTTTTTCAACTCTTCTTTTCTGTTTGAATAACTCTAGTATTCCCCAAAGGAAAGTGAATCCTAAAATTCCCAAGAATGCAGATAGTATATTATTTTCTACTATGGTAGAAAGCAGTATGCTGCTGATGCTTATAATCAGAAATATAGGCCATATGCGTGCTCCTAAATGATATTCACCCTTTATTACGACAATATGACCAATACCTGTTAAAAGTAACATAAATAATCCTATAATAAACCCATAGTAATTGAACATTTAGTACCTCCTTGAAGTTTATATGTTATAATGACTTTAATATACAAATGCTGTAATATTTTATCCGAATACGGTAATTAGCAAATACTCCCAGCCTCTCCAAAGTGGAAGATAAGCACTGCTACGTGCTCGGATAAGTTCTTCTAAGGTTCAGCAGATGGAGAAAAGCATTTCTTATAAGCAAACTCCACCTGAAGCTAAGAGCCACTTGATGGTATAAATATTTTCACTTTATTTTCTATAAATTTTCCTTCATCATATTGAGTGTATATATTAGCATATATATCATTTACAGCAGATGATATTATGTTATCACCTTTTAGTTTTGTCATTTTATATCTAGCTATTTTTTCGTATTTAGGACTTTCTTTTTTAGTAGATACTATTTCTACAGAATCCTTTTCAAAATCTATAAGATTTGGCTCTTTAGCATTTCCTATATTTACAGTGTAAATTTTAATATTATTTTTTATTATTTGTTTTGTATAATTCTTATTAGAAGCTGAAATTGGAGATAAATTTTTAGTTTCAGTGATCTTGTCCATAATACCTACTTCTTTAGGGGATATAAGCCATATTAAAAGTGGAACAATAACTAATAAAAATATACACAATATGCACATTACAATTATATTTACAAACATTCTTTTTATCCAATATTCTAACAGTTGTTTTTTGTTAAATTTTTTATTTTTTAATTTTCTGTTTTGTCTTCTAAATAACAATGAGCCTAATAAAATACTTAATATTCCTGATAAATATAAAAAGAAAAGCACAATTTACCCCCCTATAAAGTAAACTTTATATAAAGTTTAGCAGAAACTATATCAAAAATATATATATTTAAATATTTTTTTAAGAGTTATTGCCATATAAACTTGTTTAGTTTTAAAATAGAAAGTAAGGATGAAAAGATCAAATTGTATTAAATTAGGGAGGGGATATTTGATTTGGTTTTTCTTAAAATAATAGGAATTATAATATTGCTCCTTATGATTTTTTTTATGGCTATAATATTTAATAATATAAAGTATAAAGTTCAATTAATTTATATAGAACATAAAATAGACTATGATATAAGAATAAGTACATTTTTGAATATCATTTCCATAATAGGAAAAGGTACTAATGAAAATATAGAAATTTTCATAAAAATATTATTTTATAAAAAGAAATTAAAAACAGATTTTAAACGTGATAAACGCAATAAAGATAAGATAAAATATGATATGGGAGGTATATCCTTTAACGTAGCAGATACAATTAAAATAGTTCATAAACATAAAGATTATTTAGTTAAATTTATCTCCATAATTAAACCTAAATATATGAAAATAGAAGGAAGTTATGGATTTAAAGATCCTTACATAACAGGAATACTAAGTGGATTTGTAGGAGCTATTTCTTTACTTTTACCTTCACATTCCATAAAATTAAATCCTGACTTTCTCAATAAAGTTTTTAATTTAAAAGTAAAGATTAGTGGAAAAACAAGAATCATACTTTTAATTATTTTAATACTTAAATTCCTTGTATGTAATGCATGTGAAAATATAATAATTAAATTAAAAGTAAAATTTAAAAGAAAATCAAAGATGAGAAAAAGTAAATTTAAAAGTGCAGATGAAATAAAATAAATTAATGGAGGAGAGGTAATTATCGTGGATATCAAAGAAAATGCAGAAGTATTATTCTCAAAATTAGAAAATTTTTTTAAAACAGAAACTGTTGTAGGTAAACCTATAAATGTAGAAGGTATTATTTTAGTACCATTTATAACTGTGACCTTTGGATGTGGAACTGGAGGAGGAGAAGGTTCTGATTCTGGAAACAAGCAAGAAGGGGTAGGTTCAGGACTTGGTGCAGGTGCAAAGATAACTCCGGATGCTGTACTTGTAATAAAAGATGATACAGTTAAAATGCTCCCTATAAAGAATAAGGCCAATATTGACAAGTTTATAGAATTAGTACCTGAAATAATTAGTAAAATAAGAAAAGATAAAGGAAAAAGTGAATAAGTTAACCTGTTGTGCTAAATAAAAATTTTAGCCATCAGGAATATTATAGTAACAAAAATATTCAGAGTATCCCTGGCATAAAATATACTTGGATTAATTAACCAAATGCCATCACGGCCATCTATATTGGCAGGAGTAAGAACAAAATCGGTTATAAATCCATTTAATGTAGTCAGCATGTGCAGCTTGTAGCCAAGATAGGTTTCCTTTTTGGAAGCACATTTACAATAAGTGGCTCCAAAACTTCTTTATAAATCACATAAAGTTCACATTGCTATTTGATACTATAACTATAATTTTTAGTTATAATATCAAATAGTAACAAATATCAATAAAAATTTAAAGGGGACCAAAAATGTTAAAAATGAAATACAAATTACTTTCAGCTTTAGTGCTTGCAGCGCCACTACTAGTAAATACAGGGATTGCCACAACAGTACATGCATGTGACAGCAGTAATAATACCAAAGTATCTAATGTAGTATTCCGTAATACAGGTTCGTCTAATATATTTGACGAAAATGCTTTTAAACATAATAGCTCAAATATAATTTATAAATCATATGTTTCTTTCGAAAACTTTAAAGCTAAATTAGATACTTTAGCAACAGCAGGAACTATAACGCAAGCTCAGGAGACAATAATATTAAATTTATATTATGACGGTAAAATCACGCTTGAAACTTTTGAAGCTCAATTAGATGCTTTAGTTGCAGTGGGAACTATGACACAGAGTCAAGCAGTATCTATATTAAATTTATTTACTATCTGGCAGCCTACTTTTGAAATACCGTCACCAACATTAGATAATAATTCAAAAAATGACAAACATGTATCTAATAATTTTAAAAATAATGATTCTGCATCTAATAATTCAGGACACAATAGTGGGTCATCCAATAATTGTTCAGGATACAAGCATTCAAAATAAATGTATCTCTTAATGTATCTAAATAGTTTGGACAACCTAGGAAGTTTTAGATGGAATTTAGCGGATTTTAATGATTAACCAATCTATAACTATAACTAAACTATATTTTAAGACTATATTGATAATGTCTATAGTTTTGTTGAACTATAAAAAATATTGTAGACATGTATTTGAATAAAGATAAATATATGCCTACAATTTATCCGAACGCGGTAATTAGCTAATACTCTCATTTTTTTCAAAGTGGGAGATAAGCACAGATAACGCGCATGGATAAGTTTTTCTAACGTTCAGATGGAGAAGAGCATTTCTCATAAGCTCTACCTGAACCCAAGAATCACTTGATGTTTAGCATAAATTTGGATATTTAATTATAAAGCTTACACCGTTTGATCTATTTACTGCTTTAATGTCTCCTCTGTAAAAGTTAATTATTTTCTTTGATATAGCAAGTCCAAGACCGAAATTCCCTTTTTTATCTTTGTACATGCTATCAAATATGCGTTCTATATCACTATTTCTAATAGTATTTCCATCGTTATAAATTTCAAGAACAGCAAAATTATTTTCCTCTTTTAGCGTTATTTTTATAGTAGTTTTTGCATATCTTAGTGCATTGTCTAGTATATTTTTTATAGAAATTATTACTTTTTCTCTATTGCCCCAAATGATACTTTTTTTAATATTTAGATCCCATTTAATGTTGTTGTTAAATGTTTCAAACCTGTGTATTATTTTGTTAAGAACATCTTCTAAATTCATATTTTTATTTTCTGTATTATTTTCTAACATATAGTCTAGGGTATTTAAATATAATATTTGTTTGATTTTTTCTTCAAGACTTATAGCTTCATCTTTTATTATTTCAGCTGTTTTTTCAACAGAATCTATATACATACCTTCTATGATTGCTTCAGCATGACTCATGATAACCATAACTGGTGTTTTTAAATCATGGGATATACTTTGAAAAAATAGCTTTTCACTTTCTTCAGCATACTTTAATTTTTTTTGCATCACATTCATAGAATTTGCAAGGCTTCCAATTTCATCATTACTTCTTATTTTAATTGGCTCTCCCCAATGTTTATTAGCTATTTTCTTAGTATAATCTTCTAATTCTTTAAGTGGTTTTGAGATGTATCCTGCAACAAGTTTTGAAGTAAAAAAAGCTATAAAGATAAATATAATACCTGTAAGGGTAGCTTTATAAAGTATACTTTTATCTAAAAAATATGGCATATAGGTGATCAAATATGCTTTTTCGGAATTTTGACTTTTTATTGGACTTATTATAAAAAGGAATTTAACATTATTATGGTATTTTTTAAACTGTTTCTCATCTTTTTCTATATATTTAATAAAGCCTGCTAACCATTTTTTTTCTTCATTTTTTCTATAGTCTTCTGGTAAATGTGATTTATCATGAGGGAAATGTACATCTATCATTATTACTTTATTTTTATCTATATCAACAATCAAATTTTGCATGTTAGTGAGATTTCTTAATTTATCAAACTTTAAGGGTTGATTTAAAATATTATTTTTTAATAATATTTCATGAGCCGTTTTTAAATCTTCAATCTTAGCATTTTCATCAAAAACTCTAAAAGTCACTAAATATAGAAATGAAATGCAGCAAATTATTGTAAGAGTTACGATTGTAAATACTACCCATATTCTAATCATTAATGATTCTGCCTTAAATATTTTCATGGCTGCTAACCAATTTATAACCATATCCGTATATTGTCTCTATGGTTAACTTATCTACTTTTTTTCTAAGCCTTCTTATAGTATCATCTACTACCCGGTTAGAACCAAAATAGTTATTACCCCAAATATTTGTCAAAATTTGTTCTCTTAAGATCAAACTATTCTTATTTTCAGCAAGATAGCTTAATAATTCAAATTCTTTATTGGTGAGTCTGAGTTCTTTGCCTTTGAATAAAACTATTCTTTGTTTCTTGTTAATGAAATATTCTCCAATTTGTATGTTTAAATTTTGTGTTTCATTATCAGTACCATAAATTTTTGCAATAAGGTTATTGGTCCGTATAACTAATTCCCTGGGCAAAAATGGTTTTGGTAAATAATCATCACTGCCGAGCTCCAACCCCACCACTCTGTCAAATTCTTCATTTCTTGCGGATATAAATATAACAGGTGTATTTTTGTTGTTTTGTTTTATGCATTTAATTAATGCATATCCATTTATATCTGGAAGCATTATATCTAGTATCCAAAGATCTGGCATATCTTTTATCCTGTTTTTCGCACAACTTCCATCAGAAAAAGTAGTTACATCATAGCCCTCATTTTTAAGGTACTTCTCAAGTAAAATGTTTAAGTTATATTCATCCTCAACCAAATATATCTTTTTAGACAATTCCATCACCTCAACTTAAATTAGTATTATAGTTGAGCAAAATTCTAAGGCTTTTATTCTAATAGGTTCATAATACTTATAATAGGTGACTTTTATTAAACCATACAGATATTCCTCTATACTCAAATTTTTTTACGTAGGATTAATCACATAATTAGAATTATATGGTTATACATAAAAATTAGAGAAAAGTTTTTTTATTAACTTCCCCCTAATTTTTTATGTGTTATATTTAACAAAATATTATTTGACTAAAGTTTATATATTTACTTAAAATTTTTTAAATTTAATAAACTTTATTTAGAGGGATTATGTGGTTTTATATTATGAGTCTGATTATTATGTGCCGGTATTTGCCAACTAGGCCCCCAACCACTAAATGCATTTAATATAGACACTGCTTGATTTTGTGTTATAGTTCCTGCTGCAACTAAAGCATCTAATTGAGCCTTAAAAGTTTCTCTGGTTGTTATTTTATTATTATAATATAGGTTCAATATTATATTTTCCTGGCTTGGACTTATAGTTCCTGATGTTACTAATCCATCTAATTTAGTTTCAAAGTTTTCAAAAGAATAATAAGATTTATAAACTATACTGGTCTTTGCATTATTAACAGAAGATGCTTGTACCGTTGTAGCAATCCCTGTATTTACTAGTAGGGGCGCTGCAAGTATTAAAGCTGAAAGTAATTTGTATTTCATTTTTAACATTTCTAATACCTCCTAATTTTTTACCACATAATATGTGATGAATTGTTTTATTTAATTGTTTCTTTTAAAAAATTATAACTAATGATTGTGGGCATAGTATCAAATAGTTATGTGAAGTTTGTGTAATTTATAGTTCAACCCGTAAAAACTTGCATTCTTGTATCTGGAGTAAGTTTACAAAAGAATAAAAATGTTTATTTAATTTTTCACTTATGATTTAAGTAAGTATTTTTAATTTATAAATATTTTATCTGTAATTCGTAATTTATGTGTAGCTCTCCAACTCTTTTATACTAAAATTAAGGTTGGATCAAGAAGCTTCCTTGCCTCTGTGAAGTAGCCAACATACAACTGAATAAATTCAATAAAGAAAAATACACCAAAATATTGACTGATATCTGATAGTAATCTTCTTCTATTTCTGAATTTATATAAAAAATGAATTATTGCATAATTTAATTATGCAACAGCTCATTTACAATTTAAGAAATACTTTAATTTTTAACACAACAATATCTTATTTTTGCCGATGTGGTATTGTTTTATAAATGTAATCAATTTTTAATTTGTTTAATGAACATTATTTTGTCCAGCTACATTAGATGACGAAGTAGTATTGTTTGTCTTATCAAGTATTTTTTTGTTATTATGTGAGTCTTTAGATGGAGCTGGTATTTTCCAACTAGAACCCCAACCACTAAATGTATTTAGTATAGACACTGCTTGACTTTGTGTTATAGTCCCTGATGCAACTAAAGCATCTAGTTTAGATTTAAAATTTGCAAAAGAGTAATAAGATCTTCTATTTTTCTACAAATTCATTTCTTTTATGTCAAAAACAAATCTGCACCTAAGATTGATTTTAAATAAGTATTAATTTTAATGTAGACAGTGTATTCATGTAATCTTTTTTTTCATCACTTAACATCATTTGAACGGATGTTCTAAAAAGTGTACCCAATATCAACTTAGATAATGAAATTGAAGAATATGTCTTTAGTTCTTCATGATTTATAAAATTATTTAATATATACTTTTCAATTAATTTAGTTAGCCCATCAAAGAGATTTTTAAGAAGTTTTTTCAAGGATTCTGAATTTCTTTGAAATATTCTATTAAATATACTGTTCTTTCACTTTCTGTAGTACCTTTTTTTAAATTGAAGTTGGATACTCTTTTAACCGTCGGACATATTCGTCCCATTTTCAACTGACATATCTATAAACTCATCTGAAGTAACAGTTTTTATATTCTTATTTGATACCGCCACTGAAGCACCAATTTGTATTTTTTAATATATTTTCGATATATTCTTTTACTGATGGCATTTCATTGTAGTATTTTTTTATACTTATAATTTTGCTCTTTGTGAATTCATCTCTACTTGTCTTTTCAGCAAGCTCAAATAATTTATTTACATCTTTTTCTGGATTTTTATTAATTATTTGAAAGCCGGTTCTTATTGCGGTTTCTTTTAATTTTCTTTTAGAATTGTCTAAATCAAATTTCATAAAAAAGTCCTCCTTTTAACTTTATTATTATATTTTACATTTAAATTTGGCTCTTTTTTTATAATAAATTTGTTCATAAACATCTGCTGAAATATTTGATATATATTGCTTATTATCCAGTAAAGTCCCATGCCTGCAGGTACCTGAAATGAAATAAATCCAGTCATGATTGGCGATAATAAAAGCATATTTTTCTGAATAGAATCTTGCATTTTATTTTCAGATGTATTAAGCATATTCTTTATAGTAATCATGTTATGAGGTATAGTATTGAATAATTTGTCAATTATGGATGAATTTATTTCAAACATATATTTTAGAGGCTGGGATACAACGTAATAAAGAGAAAATAAAATAGGTATTTGTAGTAATAGTGGAAGACATCCTTCTGCCGGATTTATGTTATTTTCCTTATACAGTTCAATCATATGCTGATTTAACTTTTCACTATCATTTTTATATTTTTCCTGAATCTTTTTTATTTTCGGCTGAATTTCGCTAATTTTTGAGGTTGATCTATACTGCTTTATATATAGTGGAAGCAGTAATGTTCTTATAATAACTGTCAACAGAATAATGGCAATTCCGTAATTTTTAAATGATAATACTTCATACATGAACCTTAAAATATGCCCTGTAGGATATGCAATAAAATCAAACATAATAGTTATCCTTTCTTATCTTTTCTAATATTGTTATTAGGTATATATTTTTTCTATCTTTTTAATATAATTTTTAGTACCCTTATTAAGATCAATTTTAGAATATATTTTTAAATGCAATTTTGATTTTATAGATTTTATCATTTACTACACCTCTAATATTTTGATTTATAATTTCTAAATTTACAATCATTATTCTAGGGCATGCTTTTAGAAATCTTTCATATTTCATTATTTTATTATAGTAAGTATTTACAGGAAAATTTAAACGATTGATAATTATATTTCTAAGTTTTAATGTATCAATTGTAGATTTTATTGTATCCAATACTTTAAGTTTTTTAATAAAACGCATGGCATCACATTGGTATATCTTCTTTGTAAAGATTTAAAGGAAAAGAAAATTCAAGGCAACTACATACTCCGCTTATAAACTTCCGGTAGCTGAAAATCTTTTAAATCAAGGTTTTAAAGTTAAAAGTCCAAATTCTGTGTGGGTGACTGACATCAGTTATATTGGTACACATGAAGGCTGGCTATACCTTGCAACTGTAAAAGATATATTTACAAGAGAATGAATTATTATATATAGATAGAAACTATGTTCTTGATTTATAGATCACATAAAGTTCACATTACTATTTGATACTATAACTATAATTTTTAGTTATAATATTAAATAACAATAAAAAATTTAAGAGGGATCAAAAATATTAAAAATGAAATGCAAATTATTTCAGCTTTAATACTTGCATCACCACTGTTAGTAAATACAAAGATTGTCATAACTGTACATGTATGTGATAGCAGTAATAATACCAAAGTATCTAAATAAGTATCTCGATAAATGATATTTTATGAAAAATCGGAGAGAAGTCAAAGGTTTCTCTCTAACTTTTTATAGATGACCATACAATCATTAATCACGTGATTGTCGTAATGTAAAAAATTTGAATATATAGAAATTCTAGTTGTACATTTTAATAATAAAAATTACTTTTTATAAATCTTATGAATTTATTAAAATAAAGACCTTAGAATTTTACTCAACTATAATGCTGATTTAAGTTGAGGTGATAGAGTTGGCTAAAAAAATATATTTAGTTGAAGATGAATATAATTTAAATATTTTACTTGAAAAATATATTAAAAATGAGGGCTATGATGTAACTACCTTTTCTGATGGAAGTTGTGCGAAAAACAGGATAAAAGACATGCCAGATCTTTGGATACTAGATATAATGCTTCCGGATATAAATGGATATGAATTAATTAAATGTATAAAACAAAATAACAAAAATACACCTGTTATATTTATGTCCGCAAGAAATGAGGAATTTGATAGAGTGGTGGGGTTGGAACTTGGCAGTGATGACTATTTACCAAAACCATTTTTACCCAGGGAGTTAATTATACGAATCAATAACCTTATGGCAAAAATTTATGGTACTGATAATGAAACACAAAATTTAAACATACAAATTGGAGAATATTTCATTAATAAAAAACAAAGAATGGTTTTATTTAAAGGTGAAGAACTCAGACTTACTAATAAGGAATTTAAATTATTAAGCTATCTTGCTGAAAATAAGAATAGTTTGATTTTAAGAGAACAAATTTTGACAAATGTTTGGGGTATTAACTATTTTGGTTCTGATAGAGTTATAGATGATACAATAAGAAGACTCAGGAAAAAATTAAGTAAATTAACTATAGAAACGGTATATGGATATGGATATAAGTTGGTTTTTAACCCTAAAGATACTTAAGACAAAATCATTAATAGCTAGGTGTTCAAAAGTTTTTTGTTAAACACTAAAATTGTTAGTTATCAGCGTGCTGATATTTTATTCACAAGATGCGTATGTTAATACGCATTTGTATTTTGGGAAATATCATTTTGGTTAGGTTAATTGCTTCTTTTATTATATATACGGAATATGCAGTTATTTTTGTCATTTGTTATTATAGCAAAGAAGATAATAATTTTAATCGTTCTTTACAATTCCTTTCCCAATTTGATTCTTTTTTCTTCTTTTAAACAACACTTTATTTGACTTGGTGTGAAACGTGAAGGGAGTTATAAAAATAGCTGGTTTGGCATTTGGTATTAATATACTAGAAAAATCAAAAAACAATTAAAGGATTTACAAACTAAGATTGAAATTTTAAAATATGATAATATTAAAGCGTTAGACTAGGAATATAAAAATAAAATTGATACAATGGTTGGGATAGTACAAGAATACAAAAGTTATAAAGTTACAAACTAAGAAATGAATAAATTATTGGTAAATTTACAGGCAAAAAAATACTGAGAATGTGGTCAAGATGTCACGTCAATTAAAGAAAGATTAGAGATCAAAAAAGATAAAGAATTATTAGAGTTAAAAATGCACCTATTCATAAAGTGCATTTTTAACTAAAAGCATAATTTTCCTTTGACTAAAGTTTATATATTTACTTAAAATTTTTTAAATTTAATAAACTTTATTTAGAGGGATTATGTGGTTTTATATTATGAGTCTGATTATTATGTGCCGGTATTTGCCAACTAGGCCCCCAACCACTAAATGCATTTAATATAGACACTGCTTGATTTTGTGTTATAGTTCCTGCTGCAACTAAAGCATCTAATTGAGCCTTAAAAGTTTCTCTGGTTGTTATTTTATTATTATAATATAGGTTCAATATTATATTTTCCTGACTTGGACTTATAGTTCCTGATGCTACTAATCCATCTAATTTAGTTTCAAAGTTTTCAAAAGAATAATAAGATTTGTAAACTATACTGGCCTTTGCATTATTAACAGAAGATGCTTGTACCGTTGTAGCAACCCCTGTATTTACTAGCAGTGGTGCTGCAAGTACTAAAGCTGAAAGTAATTTGTATCTTGTTTTTAACATTTCTAATACCTCCTAAAATTTTTTATTATACAGTAATGTTTTTTAAGTCTTTCTTTTATTTAAGTTTCTTTTCAATACAAATTATAATTAAGGATTATGACTATGATATGACATAGTAATGTGAAATTTGTGTAATTTGATATAGTAGATAAAATTTATAAAAATTCGGGTAAAAAGTTTATGTTCCAATTTATATATAAATTGGAACATAAATACAAGTAAAAATCTGTTGAGATTAGTTTTGTAGATAAAAATAAAATTAACATATCTTCAGATACAAAATCAAAGTGAGGTATAGGAGTTGTTACGCGCCTAAATAAGTTCTTCTAAGAAAATCATTCCTTATGAGAAAATTTCACTTTAATCTAAGAATCATTTAGGAAAATATGCTTAAGATGGTATAATACTATTATTTATTTACAGATATATTAAAATCCATTTCTGCAATTATTACAGATAAAAATATTATACTTGATCCCAACATCATATTTAAAGTAAATACTTCTTTTAAAAATATTATTGAAAAAATAGCACCAAATACAGATTCAAGAGATAATAGTATACCTACATGATTAGGATTAGTATATTTTTGAGCTATATTTTGAATTAAAAAAGCTATCATGGTACTGAAAACTATCAAATATAAAAGCGAGAATAAGGCATTTTTTGGTATTTGACTCAAATTAGGCTCGAATATACCGGCAAATATAATGGAAAGAATGCCAGCCGAAAACATCTGCAATACAGATAGTATTATAGGATTTGATTTTCTAGCAAAACAGGCTATGGAAATTATATGGGATGCAAATAATACTGCACTTAAAAGGGTAAGCCAGTCACCAATATTCATATCTAAATGCATGCCAGGTTTTAAGCTTAGAATAAATATTCCTATAAGAGAAACTATTGCAGAAACTAAGGCATTTAATTTTGGTTTTGTCTTGAATACTCTCCAGTATATAAATGGAAGTATAATTACATAAACTGAAGTTAAAAAAGATTGTTTGCTTGCAGTAGTATAATTAAGCCCTATAGTTTGGGCGGCAAAGGCTAAAAATAAAAATATGCCTATTACAAAACCACGAACAATATCTTCTATAGATGTTTTTATAATTATTTTAAAAAATATAGCCGAAATTAAAATTCCGGCACAAATAAATCTTATAGCCATCATATAAAAAGGAGTTATATTATTTAAAGCATTTTTAGTGGCAGTATAGCCTCCTCCCCATAACATGGCTGCAAATAATAAAGATAAATCTGCTATTATGGTTTTAGACATTTTCATTTGTATACCTCATTTAAATAAAGTGTTTGGATATTTTAAATTGTTTTTTCATATATTATACAATTATATTTTAGATATATTTATATTTTATGTCAAATGCTCCAATTAAGGATTTATCTAAAGAACACCTCTTTATAAGTTTTTCTAAGGCTAGATGGAAAAAGGCATTCTTAATGAGTAAACTCCACCTGGACCTAAAAATTACTTGATATGCTATATAACTATAAAATGGTTTTCTTTAAGTGGTATAATGTAAGTATACTTTATTAAGTATATTGTTGTATGTTTCAATTTTATCCTAAGGTTACCAGTGCAATAACCTCCATTTTCTTTAAAGTAGAGGTAAGCGATGTTGTGTCTAAGGATAAATTCTTCTGAGGTTTAAATGGAAAAAACCTTTATTTGAATTTAAGGAAAACTTAATAAAATTATTATTACCCTAGGAAAGGATGATTAATATGAGTGGAGTATTACAGGATATTGAACCAATTGAAGTATTCAAATACTTTGAGGAAATTAGCAGCATACCCAGAGAATCAGGAAATGAAAAAGAAATAAGTGATTATTTAGTTTCTTTTGCAAAACAGTATAATTTAGAAGCTATACAGGATAAAGAATTAAATGTAGTCATAAGGAAAAAAGGGACTGAAGGATTTGAAAATAGTCCAGGTGTAATACTACAGGGACATATGGATATGGTATGTGAAAAAAATTCAGGAGTAGAGCATGATTTTACTAAGGATCCACTAAAGTTAAAGGTAGTAGATGACATGATATATGCTACAGGTACCACTCTTGGAGGAGATGATGGTATAGCGGTTGCAATGGGGCTTGCTATTTTAGCTTCTAAGAATATACCTCATCCTCCAATGGAATTATTGGTTACTACCTCTGAAGAAACTGGTATGAATGGAGCTGTAGCATTAGATCCCCAAAATATAAAAGGAAAAATTCTTATAAATATAGATTCAGAGGAAGAAGGGGTATTACTTGTAAGTTGTGCTGGGGGATGTTCAGCTAAAGCAAGTATTCCCATAAACTGGGATAATCCAGATAAAAGTGATAAAGTTTTTTCAATAAAAATTAAAGGTTTAAAAGGTGGCCATTCTGGTGCAGAAATACACAAGGGTAGGGCAAATGCAAATAAGATTATGGCACGTGTACTCAAAAACCTGAAGGAGGATACAGATTTTAAAATATATAAGATAGAGGGAGGAACTAAACATAATGTTATAGCTTCTGATTCAGAAGCTATTATAGTATTATGTTCTAAATACGAATCTATAGTGAAAGATAAGGTGACAATGTTAGAAAAAGTTTTAAAAGATGAATTTAAAACCTCAGATTCAGATTTGAAGATAGAAGTACAATCTATAGATATATTACCGGAAAAGGTTATGTCTAATGATACTACAGAAAATGTAATTAATTTTATGTATTTAATTCCTAATGGAGTCCAAAGTATGAGTATGGATATAGAAGGACTTGTAGAGAGCTCACTAAATTTAGGTACAGTTGTAACTAGGGAGAATAGTGTGGAGTGTCTAAGTTCAATAAGGAGCTCTGTGAGAAGTTTAAGAGATAATATATTTAGTGTCATATTGACTATAGGAAATTTTACAAAGGCTAAAGTGGTAGCTGAATCAAGTTATCCAGAATGGAAATATAGAGATGATTCTAAAATAAGAGAGGTTATGGTAGGAGTATATGAGAGATTATTTGGGAAAAAACCAGTAATAAGTGCAATTCATGCGGGACTTGAATGTGGAATTTTTTCAGAAAAATTTAATGATGAATTAGATATGATATCCATGGGACCTAATATTTTGGATATTCATAGTCCAGATGAACACTTAAGCATATCTTCTACACAGAGAATATGGAAGTATTTATTAGAGGTGTTAAAAGAACTTAAATAGATTTTAAGATATCCTCCAACTTTTCTAGCTGGAGGATAAGCATTTAAAACTATAAATTGACTCATCTTGCTGTAAAAAAACTTAATATAAGTATTAAAAGTACTAATGTGGTGATTTTTACATATAAAAAGTCTTTTTCTTTTAAAAATACTAGTATAGATATTGCCACACGCAGCATAGGTATCAATATTAAGGACAATAACCCTAACATTATAATGGCATAGGGTTTTAAATAGATGCTGTCTTTTAATATTTCCAAAGGAGAGGTGGGATAATAATTTGGTGAATATCCTGTATAACCTAATGTCAAAAACATTATAAGACCTGTAAGGATTATAATTGAACTTAGTATTATTCCTATTCTTAAAAATATTCCTATTATTAATTCTATATTATGTACATTTTTTTCATTACTGGTATGATCCTTCATCATTTACCTCCTAATCCTTTTAATATCATTTGTATTGAAATATAAATAAGAAAAGGCACAAATATTTTTCTGATAGTTTTGCTTTTCATATTTTCCATAATTCTAGCGCCTATTGTGGCACCTAATAAAACTCCAAGGGCAACTGGAGCAGAAATTTTAGGGTCAATTTCTCCTCTTGAAAGATATATTCCTGCACTGGCAGTGGCAGTAACACCCATCATAAAATTACTGGTGGCACTGGAAACTTTTAGAGGTAATTTCATGAATAAATCCATAGCCATAACTTTAAAACTTCCACTTCCAATTCCAAGGAGGCCTGAAATAATTCCAGCACCATACATTACTCCAAATCCTGAAGGGACTCCGGATACTTTGTATGATATATCCTCATTTAAAAATTTATCATGATATTGTCCATTTAGTTTAAGTTTTTCTGCAAGAGGGTGAGCCTGAATAATTTCAGTGGATTCCATCCTACCTTTTTTAAACATGGCAAAGGCAGAATATAGAAGAAGTATACCAAATAAAAAATAGAGATAATATGGATTTATAATTCCACCCAGAAAAGCACCTGTTGTAGCACCTAGGGTAGTAGCTATTTCAAGAAACATTCCAATTCTTATATTGGTTAATTTATCTCTTATGTAGGCTACAGCAGAACCGCTGGAGGTAGCGATTACTGATATTAAGCTGGCACCTATAGCGTATTTTATATCTATACCAAACAAAATAGTAAGAGCAGGAGTAATTATAGTTCCACCACCTAGGCCTAATATGGATCCAACTATGCCTGCAAGTATAGATATAATAAAAATCTGTAATATTAAAAGTGACAATATATCATCTCCTATGTTGAATAAATTTTATTTTTCAAGTATTATTATAACAAGGAATATGTACTTGGTATATTTAAAAACATGAAAGTATCAAAAATATATGGAGGTAAGGGATAGTTTATAATGAATGACAAAAGTTTGAATTTTAATATTAAAATATTGTTTTTTGTAGCAGCTTTGACTGCAGCATATTTTTATGTGGATAAATTAGAAATTATTGCTTTGATTCCTCTGGCACTATGTATATATGATGGATATTATATATTTTTTAAAGTTAAAAATAGGGACGGACTTAAAATATTTTTCATAATAACTACTGTTTTAGCATTAATTTTTATGCTCCATATTGTAGTAGTTTATGGAATATCAAACCCAATTCCGATAATACTTATATTTATTATGACCAATTTATTTTTTATATATAATCTTATACTATACTTTTACAGAAGATATGGTAAAATGAACCTTATATTTATATTTTTAGGGTGGATTATATGTGACAGTACTCCAATAATTATGTTATTTATATTGTCTGCAGGACTTTCTGGTAAATGATAGGTATTAAAGATCTAAGGTATACTATGGAACTTGTGAATTTAATTACACATTAATTATCTTTTAATAATGCAAAAAATTATAATACAACATATTCTGTTGAAATATATGTTGTATTATAAAGACAAATTTATTATATTATAGTACTTTTGTTTTTAATTATCTTTTTTAAGGTATTAATTAAAATATCCACCTCATTATAAGTATTATATAATCCAAAACTTAATCTAACCATACCGGGACGGAAATCATTATAGTTATATTTAAAATAATTTATTTCATCCGGAGAAAGTTTCAAAAGTCTTTGTACATAGGGGTGAGCACAAAAACATCCACTTCTTACTGCAATGCCACTAAGGCTTGAAAGAAGCTTTGCAGTGGTTTCGTGATGAATGCCTTTTATATTAAAAGGCAATATGGCAACTTTATCACAATTGGGCTTTATATCACCATAAAAAATAATATCTGGAAGTTTCATCATTTTGTTTAAAGCATAATTATAAAGCTGCATTTCTTTATTATCTATGGCATCCATACCTAGTTTATTTAATACTTTTATTGCAGCTGTGAGGGCTATTACTCCTATTACATTAGGAGTTCCGGCTTCATTTTTTTCAGGAGGGTCAGCCCAAAGTACATAATCATCTGTTACCAGTTTTATTGTACCACCTCCACTGTATTCTGGATCTATATTATTCTGAAAGGTTTTTTTGGGGCCTATCAGTACACCTATGCCAAAAGGAGCATACATTTTGTGGGCAGAAAAAGCTAGATAGTCAATACACTCTTCCTTTAATGGACGATTCATATATATGGGATAATGAGCTACAGTTTGCGCACCATCTACAAGAATTTCTGCTCCAAAGCTGTGGGCAATTTTTGCTATTTCATATATTGGATTTTTATAGCCTGTTACATTGGAAGCTCCTGCTATACATACTAGTTTGATTTTACCGTTATGCTTTTTTAATTTATATTTTAAATCTGATAAATTTAATTTCCCAAGCTCGTCCAATTCCACATAATCTACTTTAAATTTATGTCTCCAGGGCAAATCATTAGAATGATGTTCCATTCGAGTGGTCAATATAATTGAATCCTTATATAAGTCGTTGAAAATGTAGGATAATTTATTTATAGCCTCTGTAGTATTTTTCACATAAATCACTGTATTTTCTTTGCTGTCGCAGTGGACAAAATTACATATAGTATTTCTTGAAAGTTCATAAGCTTCAGAGGAAAATTGAGATTTAAAACCAGTTCCTCTATGAATTGAGGAATAATATGGTGAAAAATCATTTATTTTTTTTAAAACATAGTTAAAAGGTGGAGTAGTAGCTGCGTTATCAAAATTTATGGCAGTTACAAATTTATTATTTTTTAAAGGAATTTTTGCATTTACGCCCGTTATAAGTCCTCTGTAGCCGTAATTTATTTCACCATAGGACAATTGAAATCACTTCCTGTTAGCTTTATTATAATAAGTAAAAGTATTTAAAAAGTATAGTTGGCGTACTTTTACTTCTATTTATATTATGTAGCTGTAATTATAAATGTACCAAATTATTTTTTTATTTTATGAATAAAACATTGCACATTTTTTATATTTCTTATATATTATATGTAACAAATATAAAGAGGATATTATGATGGTGAGATAGTATAGCTGTAAACGATAACGTAGCTGCTAAAAATGGCTATTTATATAAAATATAAATGTAGAAGGAGATACATATATATGAGCATAAATGGAGTACAGGTAATAGGAATAATAAATAGAATGGCTACATTGATAAATGAAAATGTAGATTATTTAACTGAACTTGATGCAGCTATAGGAGATGGAGATCATGGCTTGAATTTGGACAAGGGATTTACGGCTGTGATAAGAAAACTAAGGGATAAGGATCTAAGCGATGTGGGATATATTCTTAAAAAAGTTGGCATGATTTTGGTATCAAATACAGGAGGAGCGTCAGGTTCTCTTTATGGTACTGCTTTTATAAGAGCAGGTATGACAGTAGAGGGAAAACAAACTGTGGATATAAATGATTTTTTAAAAATGCTTGAACAAGCTTTATCTGGGATTAAAATGAGAGGGAGAGGAAGGCTTGGAGGTAAGACTATGATAGATGCCATAGAACCAGCGGTGAACTCTTTAAGATATTCTATAAGTAAAGGATTAGATAGTATACAATCTCTTGAGAATGTAAAAAATGCTGCTTTTAAAGGGGCAAAGAGCACTGAAAGTATAATTTGTAAAAATGGAAAAGCCAGTTATCTGGGAGAAAAAAGCATAGGGTATCCAGACCCTGGAGCTACATCCAGTTATCTTATATTGAATGCTGTTTATGAAGGAGTTAAAAAACTATGTGCAGTAGAAAAGAGTTAATTTAGTTAACTAAATTTATTAGGAGGTTATTTTAATGGTTGGCGTTGTAATCGTATCCCATAGTAGTGAAATTGCTAGAGGAGTAAAAAATCTGGTTGAGCAAATTTCTCCAGATAGTAATGTAGCATCTGCTGGAGGTACAAAAGATGGCAGACTTGGTACTGATGCATGTAAGATAAAAAGTGCTATAGAAAAGGTTTATAGTGAAGATGGAGTGCTAATATTATTTGATTTAGGCAGTGCATATATGAATGCGGAGATGGCAATTGAATTTTTAGATAAGAGTATGCAATCTAAGGTTCAAATAATAAATGGGGCACTGGTAGAATCAGCACTAATAGCTGTAGTAGATGCCAGTATAGGTAAAAGTATAGAAGAAATAAAGGAACATTTAAAATGTATGTGTATAGATAAAATGCCCTTACCAAATTAATAGTATAATATGACTTATTTTATGTAAATTAATATAGTATACTAATTTTAAATATAAAGCTTCCAGTGAAGGGGTTGGTTTAAATTATGAGGGAATATAGTGTTTTTGATATTTTAGGACCTATTATGATAGGTCCTTCAAGTTCTCATACAGCAGGGGCGGCAAAATTGGCCAAAGTTGCAGAAGTTATTGCAGGAGGTAACATTTCAAAAGTTCAGTTTTTACTTCATGGTTCTTTTGCCAAAATTTATAAAGGACACGGTACAGATAAAGCACTAGTTGCTGGAATATTAGGTATGAGTCCATGGGATGAAAATTTAAAGAATTCTATGAAAATAGCAGAGAAAAGAGGTATTTCCATAGAATTTATAGAAAAGGATTTAGGAGATGTACATCCAAATACAGTTAAATTTATTATAACTAAAAAAAATGGCGAAGTATCACAAATAATGGGCTCCTCTATAGGAGGGGGTAATATAGTAATAAATGAAGTGGATAAGGATAAAATAGAATTTACAGGAGTTTATCCTACTATACTTATAAATCATTTAGATATGCCAGGTATGGTTGCCAGAGTATCGGAAATACTTTATATACATAAAATAAATATAGCTTTTATGAAAGTATATAGAAAAAGTATAAAAGGCTCCAGAGCAGTTATGGTATTTGAAGTGGATGATTTTATTGTGCAAGATGTAGTGGATGAAATAGAAAATATACCTAATATATATAAGGTAAGGGCTATAAATCCTGTAAATGAGGAGGAGTAATATGGTTGATACCGGCAGTGAATTAATAGATATATGCAGTAAAAAGAAGATAAAAATATGGGAATATGTAATTGGAGAAGAAATGAAATCAGAGAATAGAAGTAGAGAAGAAGTTTTTAAGGCCATGACAAAAAATTTTTATGTGATGAAAGATTCTGCAGAGTATGGGTTAACTCATAAAATGAAATCTATAAGTGGACTTACAGGAGGAGATGCCTATAAATTAAATAAATATTATGAAAGGGGAGAAACTCTTACAGGCAAGTATATGGTAAAGGCTATGGCAAGAGCTTTATCTTGTTCAGAGGTAAATGCTGCTATGGGGAAAGTTGTGGCGGCACCTACAGCCGGTTCCTGCGGGATAATCCCAGGAGCAATAATAACTGCAGGAGAAATACTAGATAAAAAAGATGAGGATATGATTAGGGGATTGTTTACTGCTTCTGGAGTAGGTATAATAATAGCTAAAAATGCCAGTATGTCCGGGGCAGAAGGTGGATGCCAGGCAGAATGTGGTTCTGCGGCAGCCATGGCAGCGGCAGGAATAGTTGAAATTATGGGGGGTACTCCCAAACAAGCATTAGATGCTGCTGCTATAGTAATAAAAAATATAATGGGTTTAGTATGTGACCCGGTGGCAGGGCTTGTAGAAATTCCCTGTGCCAAGCGAAATGTGGGTGGAACAGTGAGTGCGTTAACTACAGCAGATATGGTTATGGCAGGAGTCTGCAGTAACATTCCTTTTGATAATACTGTTTTGGCCATGTATAAAGTGGGAAAGCAATTACCCTGTGAATTAAGGGAAACGGCTCTTGGAGGGGTTGCAGTTACAGATACAGGGCTTAAATTGAAGGAAAAAGTTCTAGGGAATAATATATAAGAATTAAAAGCTATTTCTAAAAATGAAAAACCACCTTTTAAAATAAAGGTGGTTAAAACATTCGTTCATTTATGTTAAGATGTTTTATTATGCTATAAAATTATATTATAATTTTACAACATTAGCAGCTTGAAGACCCTTTGGTCCTTCTTCAACATCAAATTGAACTTTCTGACCTTCTTCTAAGTTCTTTCTTGACTCATTACTCTGAATTGCAGTGAAGTGTACGAATACATCATTTTCACCTGGGACTTCAATAAATCCAAATCCTTTCTCAGAGTTAAACCATTTTACTGTTCCTGTTTTCATTTATTATCCTCCTAAGATAAAACACTTATAATTGATATATCTTAATTTCGTATATAGGTGTTTATTAATTATTGATTATATTAGTATATCATAAAGAAATAAAATTAACAACATATTTTAAAGTATTTATTTCTATTATTGGTATTTAGTAAAAACATTATACATTAGATTTATGATATAATCGAAATAAATTTTATCAGCATTTATGGAGGAATTTATCATGGAACATAAAGAAATATATCATAAGAGTATAGATTCCAGACTTGTTTGGATTATGGCTATAATTTGTGGAGTAACGGTAGCAAATCTATATTACAATCAGCCTTTGCTTGGAGATTTATCTAGAAGCCTCAATGTACCTACAAAGGATATAGGTTTAGTATCTACTTTTACTCAAATAGGTTATGGAATGGGAATGTTTTTTATAATACCTTTGGGTGATATCATAGAAAGAAAAGGAATGATTTTAAAATTATTATTGGCTTCTGCAATATCTTTACTTTTATTTGCTTCTTGTAAAGATGCGAAGGTTCTTATTGGCTGTAGTTTTTTAGTTGGATTTACAACAGTAATTCCTCAACTTATAGTGCCTTTTGCAGCAGAACTTTCATCACCTGAAGAAAGGGGGCGGGTTTTAGGAACTGTTTTAAGCGGGCTTTTAGCAGGTATTTTATTAGCTCGCACTATAAGTGGATTTATAGGAACTTTTTTAGGATGGAGAAGTATGTATTATATTGCCACTATACTTATGATTATTTTATATGTAGCAGTAATTAAATTTTTACCTAAAAGTCAGCCCCTATCCAAGGAATCTTATAAAAATATACTTATTTCTTTAAAGGATATAATTAAGAAAGAACCCCTGCTTAGAGAGGCATCTCTAAGTGGCGCTATGATGTTTGGAGCTTTCAGTATATTTTGGACAACTATTATATTTTTTTTAGAATCACCCAATTATAATATGGGAAGTAAAGCTGCAGGGTTATTTAGTTTAATTGGTATATCTGGGGTAATTGCTGCTCCTATTATAGGTAGTTTTAGTGATAAGAAAGGAACTAAATTTACTGTAGGTATTTCTATTTTTTTTGCTGCAGCAGGATTTGTAATATTTTTTATATTTGGACATAAGATTATAGGACTTATAATTGGATTAATATTATTAGATCTTGGTACCCAATCAGGTCAGGTTTCAAATCAAACCCGTGTACATAGTCTTTCTCCAGAAGCCAGAAATAGATTGAATACGGTTTTTATGGTTGCTTATTTTATCGGGGGAGCATTGGGCTCTTTTATAGGTACTTATAGCTGGAATTTATACGGCTGGACGGGAGTATGTATATCAGGACTGACTTTCTTATTTATTGCTCTAATTAATCATGTAATTACTATTAAGTGATCCAGAAATTCAGATGAAGTTTGCTCATAGTAGTAAGAATATATTTCGATTATAATTTTCAAGTTATATATCATATGTTATTATATATATTAATATGTGTTAATTACATGGTGTTATAATTTTAGGAGGAGTGATATATTTTGAAGGAGATTTATTATACTAGTACCAGAGGTTTAAATAAAAATTTTACTGCATCCAGCGCAATATTAAATGGAATATCAGAGGATGGGGGATTGTTTGTTCCAGATACCATACCTTTTATAGATGAAGAGGAATTAAAAAAACTTAAGGATATGACTTACAAGGAATTGGCCTTGTGTATAATTGAAAAATTCTTTACAGATTTTAGTAAAGAAGAATTAGAAAAATGCATAGATTTAGCCTATGATAATAAATTTGAATCAGAGAAAATAGTTTCTTTGGAAAAGGTTGGGGATGTATTTTGTCTGGAATTATTTCATGGCCCCACTTTAGCTTTTAAGGATATGGCACTATGTCTTCTACCACATTTGATGAAGACTGCTGCTAAAAAACAGAAACTACATAAAGAAATAGTAATACTTACAGCTACATCCGGAGATACGGGAAAGGCTGCTTTGGAGGGGTTTGCAAATATAGAGGGAACTAAAATAGTAGTATTTTTCCCGGAACAGGGAGTAAGCAAGATTCAGAAAAAGCAGATGGTTACCCAGCAGGGAAAAAATACAAAGGTTATAGGTATAAAAGGAAATTTTGATGATGCTCAAAGCGAAGTAAAGAAAATTTTCAATGATCATGAATTAAAAGAAGAACTAGATAAGAATTCCTATATGTTTTCCTCTGCCAATTCTATAAATATTGGAAGGCTTGTTCCTCAGATAGTTTATTATTTTTATGGATATATGGAACTTTTAAGAAGAGGAGAAATAGACTTTGGAGATAAAATAAATTTTTCTGTTCCTACAGGAAACTTTGGCAATATACTTGCAGCTTATTATGCTAAAAATATGGGACTTCCAATTAATAAACTCATATGTGCGTCAAATGAAAATAAGGTACTTTACGATTTCTTTAAAAGTGGAACTTATGATGCAGAAAGAGAATTTATTTTAACCATATCCCCTTCTATGGATATACTTATATCCAGTAATCTCGAGAGGCTTATATATGATATAAGTGGCAGGGATTCCTCAGTTGTAAATAAATTAATGACAAATTTAAATGGACACAATAAGTATACAATTAGTGAAAATATGAAAGATGAATTAGGGATATTTTATGGGGGATTTGCGGGTGAAGAAGAAACTTTGCAGTGTATAAAAGATACTTTTAATACATACCATTATCTTATGGATACCCATACTTCTGTTGCATATTCTGTTTATAAAAATTATTTAAGGGATACCTGTGATAATACAAAGACTATAGTGGTTTCAACAGCAAGTCCATTTAAGTTCACCAAATCTGTAATGAGTGCTTTGGACACTAAGTATAGTGCCGACGAAGATATGGAACTTGTGGAAGTGATGAGTAAAATTGCATCACTTGAAATTCCAGCACCTATAAGAAAATTGGAAGATAGTAAAGTTGTTCATAATACTGTATGTAAGAGAGAAGATATGAAGGAAGAAATTAGAAAATTTTTATTATAATTGATTGTATAATGAAATAATATTTGATTTACCAGATAATTCTATATTTTTATTTGGTAAATTCTTTTTTAATCAATTATTTATAAAATTATGTTATGATTTTTACTCGGTTATAGTTGTATTGTCAATAAACTTTAATATAAAGATTTAAGTAGAAATTACTAGAATTTTGGAGAATAAAGTCGTAAATACTCTGTTAATTTAATATAAAAAATCTATTAGGTATCCATTATAAGTAGTATAATGTGAAATTAAGAGGTATAATTGTAATATAAATTTTAATTTTATTATATATTATTTTAAATAAGCTGTTTAAGTGGTATAAATTATTAAGAATAATTTAGATAATATTATATATACTTATAAGGAAAAATTTTCTTGTGAATAGATACTTTTATAAGTATAATTATAGAATATAATAATTTTTATGACTATATTAATTATCCAATAGTTTAATTTATCAATAGTTTTAAATAGAGGAGAGTTTTATGTTAGCATCATTATTAGAGAAGTATAATCAACTAAAGCTTGATTATGAAGGTTATCAAAAAATGGCTGAAGAAACTATACAAAGACAAAATATGAAAATTGTAGAGTTAGATAAGAAGCTAGATATGTTGTCTCTAATAGTTGAGATAAGTCAGTATATAAATAAATGTCTTGGCAGTGTGGAAATAGTTTCTAAAATACATGATATAATGATAGGAATTTTAGGAGTAACTTATTCTACCGTATATATTTTAGAAAATAGAAAGCTGAAATTAAAGTGTACTAATTTAAGCAGTACTAAACATCATTACAGTATAAATGAATATAACAGTAAAGTAGTACACAAGTTAGATACTAAATTAAATAATTCTTTTGATAATATATGTAAAGATGATAATATTCAAATCCATTCTTCAATATTCATGCCAATATATTTAAAACAAAGTCTTCTTGGTGCAATTATAGTGGAACATAAAATATATAATTACTTAAATGAAGATCATATTAAACTTTTGACGGCACTTAGTAACCAAATTGCCATATGTATAGAAAATAACAGACTTTATAATAAGATAAAAGAAAACTCTCAAAAAGATTTTTTAACAGGTCTTTTTACTAGAAATTACTTTTTTTCTGTTATAAAAGAAAAAATAAAGAATTGTGGCTGTGGATTTGCTATTATAATGGTGGATGTAGATAACTTTAAAAGATTTAATGATAATTTTGGCCACCAGTATGGTGATGTAGTGCTTAAAACTGTAAGTGGTATAATAAAAAATAGTCTTAGAAAGGAAGATCTAGTAGCTAGGTATGGTGGAGAAGAAATTATAATATATATGTATGATATTAAAGGAACTTTAGATGTTTATAACAGAATGACTGTAATAAGAAAGCGTATAGAAGATGAACTTATAGAATATAATGAGAATTCATCTCATGTGACAGTTTCTATGGGAATAAGCATATCTTCTAATAATGCAGAAAGTATTGAAGACATGATAAGAAAGGCTGATGTAAATTTGTACAAGGCAAAAAATACGGGAAAAAATAAAGTAGTATGCTGATAGGATGATAATAATTATGGAATTGGATAAGGTGATAAGTGTGAATACAAGGTGGACGGAAACTCAAAAAAGTGCCATATTTACCCCAAACTGCAACTTATTAGTGGCAGCAGGAGCTGGAACTGGTAAAACTGCGGTATTAGTAGAAAGAATACTACAGAAAATAACAAATAACAGTGAAGAAGTTGATATAGATAAATTATTGGTGGTTACATTTACGAATGCAGCGGCTTCTGAAATGAAGGAGAGAGTGGGAGAGGCACTTTCTAAACTGTTGGAGTTAAATTGTACTTCTAAAAATCTTCAAAGACAGCTTGCCTTATTAAACCAATCTAATATAATGACAATACATTCTTTTTGTCTTAAGGTTATAAAAAATAACTTTCATAGAATAGATTTAGATCCTAATTTCAGAATATGTGATGGCACGGAATCTAAACTATTAAAGCAGGATGCCATTTTAGAACTTTTTGAGGAAAAGTATGAGGAAGAAGATCTGGAATTCTTAAATCTTGTGGATGGATATGGAGGGAAAAATGATAGTAAGCTCCAAGATACTATACTTTCTCTATATGAATTTTCCCAGGGTAACCCATGGCCTGAAAAATGGCTTCAGGATGTCTTGAAAGACTTCAATGTAGGCAATGATTTTAATTTTGGAGCTACTAAGTGGGCTAAAGTACTGATGCATGGTATAACTGTAGAACTTAAAGGTTGTAAAAATAAGATGAAAAATATGCTGAGTATAATTGAAAATATAGAAGGATTGGAATATTATTTAGAACCATTTAAAAATGATATTGAAAACATAGATAGATTCATAGAAATTGCTTCTTGGGATGAAATAAGAAATGAATTTATTAAATTAAGTTTTGATAAACTTCCTTCTAAAAAAACAGATCCTCTGTTGAAATCCTATAAGGATAAAGCTAGGAATACAAGAGATGAAGTAAAAAAGAAATTAATTAGTATAAGAGAAGATCTAATTTCATGTACAGATAATATATGTGAAAATTTGAGGGAAGTATATCCTTTAATGAAATCTCTGGTTTCCCTTGTTATGGATTTTTATAAAAAATACCATGATAAAAAAAGTGAAAGAGGTATGATAGATTTTAATGATATAGAGCATTTTTGTCTTCAAATATTAACCAGTAGAGATAAAAATGGAGATATAATTCCCTCAGAAGCTGCTTTAGAATATAGGGAATATTTTGAAGAAATATTTATAGATGAATATCAAGATAGTAATGAAGTTCAAGAGTTTATAATGAGTATGATAAGCAGAAAAGAAAATCGCGCAAATTTATTCATGGTAGGAGATGTAAAACAAAGTATATATAGGTTTAGACAGGCAAGACCAGAATTATTTTTAGAAAAATACAATAGCTATAGTGAGAAAGAGGGTAGTAAAAATAGAAAAATAAAGTTGTCTGAAAATTTCAGAAGTAGAAAAGAAATAATAGATGCCATAAATTATATATTTAAACAAATAATGTGTAGAGAAGTGGGAGAACTTGATTATGGTGAAGAAGAATGTTTAAAGAGTTCAGCAAGCTATGAACCTTATGAAGGAAATTGCGGTGGGTATGTAGAACTTCATATAGTGGATAAGAAAGAAAGTAAAAATAAATTAGAAAAGGATGAAAATGAGGAAGAGCTTCTAGATGCTATTTCCGTGGAGGCACGATTGGTGGCATCAAAGATAAATGAACTAGTAAATCAGTCATCAGAACAGTATGGCTTTAAAGTATATGACAAGGAAATCAATAGCTATAGGTCTATAATGTATAAAGATATAGTGATATTGATGCGTACTACACAAAATTGGGCACCTGTGTTTGTAGAGGAACTAAATAATTCAGGAATACCTGTATTTGCAGATACTTCTGTAGGGTATTTTCAGACTATTGAAATAAAAACTATAATATCTCTTCTTGAAATAATAGATAATCCACTGCAGGATATTCCCTTTATAGCAGTACTTCGTTCTCCTATAGGAGGATTTTCTCCAGAGGATCTTATAGACTTAAGAATAGTTAATAGAGATGTATCTTTTTATGAAATACTAAAGGCCATAAAGGAACACAGTCTGGAGTTAAAATATTCTTTAGAGCATATAGATGAAAGATTGGAATACAAGGTGGAAGAATTTTTGAATAAACTTTGCCTTTGGAGAAAGAAAGTAATACATATGCCTATAGATGAATTTATATGGCATCTTTATATAGAAACAGGTTATTATGGCTTTGTAGGTGCTATGCCTGGAGGTATACAAAGACAGGCAAATTTAAGAATGTTGTTCGAAAGAGCTAAACAGTACAAAAATATTAGTTATAAAGGACTCTTTAATTTTATAAATTTTATAAGTAAACTTAAAAGCAGCAGTACTGATATGGGAAATGCAAAAATACTTGGAGAAAATGAAAATGTAGTTAGAATAATGAGTATACATAAGAGTAAAGGTCTGGAATTTCCTGTAATAATACTTTCTGGAGCAGGAAAGAGATTCAATTTGACAGATATAAATAAAAATATATTATTTCATAAAGAATTAGGACTTGGACCAGAGTATGTAAACTTTAAAAGGCACATTTCCTATCCCACTATTGTTAAGCAGGTATTAAAAAGAAAATTGAAAATGGAAACTCTTTCTGAGGAGATGAGAATACTTTATGTAGCTTTTACCAGAGCTAAAGAAAAACTTATAATAACAGGAACGGTAGATAATATTGAAAATACTTTTCAAAAATGGTGTGAAGTTGCCTGCTGTGAAGGTGATAAACTTCCGGAATATTCACTTGTAAATTCAAGGAATTTTTTAGACTGGATAGGGCCTGCAGTAGCAAGACATCCTTGTGGGGAACTTATTAGAAAAATGTGTCCTTTTGAATATAATTTAACTTCCATAGTAGAAGATGACTCTAAATGGAAAGTATTTATATACAGTAAAGATAATTTTAAAAATACATTTGATGAAAATATAGATGAGGATATAATAAATCAAATTAAAAGCTTAGAATTAAATCATCATGAAGAATTATACCAAGATGAAGTGAATAGAAGACTTAATTGGACCTATAGATATGAAGAATCTTCTAAAATAGCTGCTAAATTTTCAGTATCGGAGTTAAAAAGGAGATTCAAGTTAATGGATACAGAAAATAGTATAGAATTTATGGAGCCAATATATTTAAAAAAGCCAGTTTTTTTAAAGGAGAGCAAGGGACTTACTCCGGCTGAAAGAGGAATTATTATGCATCTAGTTATGCAGCATATTGATATTGATAGAGTTAGTTCTTATGGACAGATAAAAGAGCAAGTAGATAAACTAGTATTTAGAGAATTTATAACTGAAGTAGAAGCCCAGTCCATATCCATATATAAAATATTAAAATTTTTTAATTCTGAAGTTGGAATAAGGATGAAAAGGTCAAATAATGTATATAGAGAAGTTCCATTTTATATGGAAGTAGAGAGTACAGAATTATATAAGCAGTTGCCACAGCATATATATAAAGATGAGAAAGTATTAATTCAGGGAATAATAGATTGTTATTTTGAAGAAAACAATGAATTAATACTTGTAGATTATAAAACGGATTATGTAGAAGATATAGATTTAATAAAAAAAAGATACCAAGTTCAAATCTATTATTATCAAAGAGCACTGGAAAAATTAACAGATAAGAAAGTTAAAAACAAATATTTGTATTTATTTTCTAAGGACTGTGTACTAGACTTGTCTTAAAGATATTAGATTATAGTTAGAAAAGTAATTTGACTTAAAGTACAATTTTTAGTAACCTTTTTATCTGTTTTTAATATTATATAAATATAAAAGATTTTAATATATACAAATTTTTATGGCTGTATAATAAGTGAATTTTATTATAGAGCCAAAATGTTTCATTTAAGTTAATAGTTATTTATAGTGTACTTAATTATATAAGTAAATTCTTGAGTAAATATATCAAGTAATTCAAAGTTTTATATGGAGTTTGTTCGTGAACAATGCTTTTCCTTTTGGAACTTAGAAGAACTTATAAAAGGGTGTGTTTATCGTATGCTTTTAGAGAAGTTGGAGATTAGCAGGTAGCCATTGGATGAAACATGTATACGTTTTCCAAAGCAGTGATTTAGAATTTAATAGGTTAAGATTTTAGAAGAATTAACATAGGTTATAAGTAAGGAGGGATAAAATGAAGGATACTAAAAAATTTAAAATAACCATGGAAGTAATAGAAGAGTGTCTAGAAGAATGTCTTGAAAATGACAATATATATAAGAACAAAGAAAAGCCAAATTTTGTTAGCAGTAGATAGCAAAATTTGACTTCTCAAAATTTAGTTCTAATATAAAGTCTATAATGAGTATAAATAAAATTATTTTACTGAATATTTTTTTTCTAACTGCCTAAAACCAATAACTAAAACTGAAGTTATAAGAAGATATAAAGCAGCAGCTATAAAAAAAGGAGTAATTGTAAAATCACGGGTTACCACCTCTTTTGCCGCCCTTAAAAGATCACCAACTCCAATAGTAGCTACTAAAGCTGAATCTTTTACTAAATTTATACTTTCATTACACACGGCAGGAAGTACATTTCTAATAGCTTGAGGAATGATTATTCTTGTTATAGTTTCATAATAATTCATTCCTAAAGCCTTTGCAGCCTCAAATTGGCCTCTATTTATGGACTCAATGCCTGCCCGGAATATTTCCGCCAAATATGCAGCATAATTTATGGTAAAGGCTAAACTTGCAGCGGCTAATGGTGACAATCTTATGCCAATTACAGGAAGACCAAAGTATGTAAAAAATAGTTGTAACAACAAAGGAGTCCCTCTAAAAGCCCAGGTATATAAACTTAATATAACTTTTAAAGGCTTAATCTTGGATATTTTTCCTACAGCAACTATACCGCCAAGGGGTATAGAAAAAATAGCAGTTATAAAAAACAATTCTATAGTTATTAAGCTTCCCTTTAGTATAAATCCTGTAATGTCCATAAGTTCAGACACGCAAATCACATCCTAATCAATTATTTTGTAACTATATTTTTACCAAACCACTTTTGAGATATTTTATCTGCGGTTCCATCACTTTTTATAGCATCCAAGGCTTCATCTAATTTTTCCTTAAAACTGGTGTCTGTTTTTCTTATACCTACACCATAATCTTCTACTCCAAAGTTATCATCCAGTATTTTGTATAGATCAGGTTTCTTTTCTATGTAGTACCTTCCTACAACCTCATCTACTACTACTGCATCTGTACGTCCTTGACTTAAATCTAAAAGTGCTTCTGTATTGTTTGAGTATTTTCTAAGATCTTTTAAGGAATTAGAAACGGTAGTATCTGCTTTTAATGCTTTTTCACTGCTGCTTCCCATTTGTAGTCCTACTGTCTTGCCTGATAGATCCTGTTTACTGTTTATATTGGAATTCTTCTGTACTACGATTATCTGTTTATTTTGAAGATATACCTTTGAAAAGTCTATTTGTTTTTGTCTCTCTTCAGTTATAGTTAAACCATTCCATATAACATCTATATCTTTATTATTCAAACTAAGTATTACTCCATCCCATTCAACGGGTTTAAATTCAACTTTAACCCCCAGTTTTTTTGCTACTGCTTTTGCCATATCTATGTCAAATCCTACTATTTGACCTTTTTCATCCCTAAATCCCATTGGAGGGAAGCTGTCGTCCAGTCCTACTACAAATTTACCTTTTGACTTTATATCATCCCAGGATGTATCATCTGACTTTTGAGTTTGTCCACATCCTGTAAACAATATTCCCATTAAGAATATTACCATAGTTAAAATTCCAAATTTTTTCTTCATTTTATATATCCCCCTATTTGTAGAATTTTAATTACACTAAACATTATAATTTACTGTATTAAATTTGTAAACCAATAAATTATCATATCAACAATGATAATGTAGTAATTCATAGAAAAATATATCAAAAAGAAAAATCCCTTAAAATATGGTTAAATACTTTAACCTATTTTAAGGGAATGGCTAATCTTTATCTTCCTGTATCTACAATTTCGTTAAATAATTCTTTATTTTCCTGGATTTTGTCACTAGAACCTTCTAAGAAATATATATCTTGATTTAAAACTTTATCTAGCATATTTCCATAATCCCGTATGTCTTCCGGTGTGGTTGAAAGAGCTTCTTTTTCATATTTCAAAAGATCGTTTGAGGAAAAACCTGTAAGGTATATTGAATCACAAAGGGCACTTTCCACAAGAGGTCCACTAATTTTTAAATTTACAAATTCCTTAATAGCTCCTATAATGTATTTTGTCATTTCATCATCTGAAGCTTCAAAATTTTTAAGATAGTTTGCTGTATTTTTAAAGGTCTGTAAAGTTTCTTTTAGATTGGGGTCTCTTATAGATGCAAGAATAACTTCTCCATCGGATGAAATGGAAATCTGCCCCCCATAGGCACCTCCTGTTGTTCTTAATTCATTCCATAGATATTCTGTATTTAATATATTCTGAAGTACCATCATTTTTCCACTGTAACTATAGCTGGTACCTTTTAAAGTTCCTCCCTGTAATATTGTTTGTACTTTGGCAGAAGAGGAAAAGGCTATATTTTTATTGGTTTCGACAAAAGTATACTTTTGTTTTGGAATATTCTTAGCTGTAATTTCTGAACTTATACGGTTTAATTCAGGTTTAAATTTTTTGATGAAGGAGTCACTTCCACTGCAGCTTGCTATAAGTCCATTTCTATTAAAGGCAAGTTTATAGGTATCATTTAAATTTTTATAGATGTCGTTCCATTTTGAGTCAAAATTATTATCCAAATCCTGCAAAAACTTGTAATATGACAGACCGGAAAGCTCTTCATTATATTTTCCACCTTCGCTCATATAGGAGTTCATGGCCATAAGTGCAGCACTTCCAGAACCAGAAGTAAAAATTGACTGAAGGGCCGATTTATTTTGTTGTATGGTCTGTTTTATTTTTTCTTTGTTCTCAAAGCTACTTTCATTTATAATCTCTTTAATTATATCCAGAGATTTACCAATATTGTCCTCTGGTATTAGTATGGATACTATCATTTTAGGAGAATAGTTATTAAGATTTTTACTATTTGTTACTGCAGATGGAATAAAACTTATAGGTGCTCCTGCACTTTCCAGCATTTCATTTGAAAGTTCCTTGGAAGTGTGTTTTTTGGTGTCTACATTTCCAAGTAAGGAGGATAATAAACTTAAGTAGTGCAATTCATCTTGAGGAACCTTGGATGTATCAAAGTAAAGATTCAAAGTGGATAGTCCATTTAAATTTTGAACATGACTGAGAACTTTTACACCAGATTGATTTTCAACTCTATAGCTTAAATTAGGAAGTTCAAGTTCAATGTCATCTAAAGAAAGTTTTGGCAAGGTGTCTGATGCTTCTTTAGAATCTTCACTTTTTTGCCATGAGGTAAAATCTTCTGTATCCTTTACCAAAGAATTAATGGTTGCTTCATCCAAGTTATTTTTATAAGCTGTAAGTTTTTCTGCCAGAGCTTTGGAATTTGTACTTTCAAGACCTGCTTCAGGTTTTAACATAACTAGTGAATAATGATTGTTTGAAAGAAAATACTTGTTAATCAGATTTTTAAAATACTCATTTTCATCTGTTTCTTTAATTTTTTCCATTATGTCATCTGTATCAAAATACATAGTAGGATCTTTATCATATATCCATGTAGCTAATGCAGTCTGTGATAATACAAGACCTGTTCCACCTAGAGAAGGTAGTATAAGTTCTTTAGAATTAGCGCTTATATCATAAGATGCTAGAGCGGATTTAAGAAAATCCTGATCAAATCCATTTTTATAAATATCCTGCAATGTATTAAAAATGGTTTCTTTAAAAATCTCACTAGAAGATTCATTTGAATTAGAAGCATCAATGGAAAATACAGGCTGAATACCTTCCATATTAAAGGAAGAAGTTACATTTACCGCAATGCCTTTATCTGTAAGAGCTTTTTTTAGTGGAGCATTATCTGTACCTATAAGCAGATAACTTAAAAAGCTTAATGCTATATTTTCTTCTCTATTATCTATAGTTCCTGTAACAAAATTCAAGGAAAGATAGGTTTTATCTTTTGTATCACTATCTTCTGGTATGGAGTAATAAGCTGTTTTTGCAGGTATGTTTGATAGAGGCTCCTGTGATTTTATGGAGGTATCTACTTCAACTTTGTCAAATTTACTTAAATAATTTTGGTCAATAAATTCAAGATATTCTGATATATTTAATTTACCATATAGATATATATAGCTGTTGGAAGGTGAATAATTTTTTTTGTATGTTGATACTAATTGGTCTATTGTAAGGTTTGGAATTTCTGCAGGGGCTCCTCCTGCATCCCACCTGTAAGAAGTATCAGGAAAAAGTGACTGCATTTTTGCGTTATGTAAAATATAATCTGGATTTGAGTAATTACCTTTCATTTCATTATATACTACACCGTTAATTGAAAGATTAGAGTCTGTAGATGGAAGTTCATATCTCCAGCCTTCTTGTTTAAATATAGTGGGATTAGTAGTAAAGTTTGGATAAAATACTCCATCTAAATATACACTCATTAAATTTTTAAGATCTTTTTCATTTGTGCTTGCTACAGGATATGTAGTATAGTCACTGCTTGTCATGGCATTAATAAATGAACCTAAAGAACTTTTTAGAAGTTCTGTAAATGGAGATTTAACAGGATAATTTTTAGAGCCGTCTAAAACTGAATGCTCAATAACGTGATTTACTCCAGTATTATCTAAAGTAGGCGTACGGAAACTTATATCAAAGACTCTTTGAATATCTTCATTACTAACATACATAAGCTTTGCACCTGTTTTTACATGAGTAAAAAGCATAACAGAAGAGTTAATCTTTGGTATTTCTTTAATTGAAGTAAGTTTAAATCCATAATAGGTTTTTCCTATTTCATTACAGGCTGTAATGTTTGTATCTGATGCATAAACAGTTTCGTCGGTAAATACTATACCGAAGGAAGAAAATAACACAAAAGATATTACCATAACAGCAGTGATTTTTTTAAAAAATATTTTCATAGCATATGTCCCCCTTATATTTATATATATATATTATTTGACTTTTTATTAAATTTAATAATTTTTTAAGGTGAAAAAATTTCAATATATTAAAAATCTATTTTTGATATGCTTTTTAAAGATTATTATAGATACTTTAAGTGAATTATAACATGTATTTTCCAGTTGTTCAATTTTATACATATATTGACAAACACGAATTATATTTTAATTATAGATTTTATATATTGTATATTTGGGGGGAATTAATAGTTTGAGTGAGAAGACTTAAGCTTTTGTACGGAGAATTATAATAATTATGTTATAATAAGAAAAAATGAATCACCATATTCTTTAACTTTTAAATTAAAAGAGGTGGAACTAATGCAGGTAAATGTTATTTTTCAACCTACAGGCCATAAAGGTAAAATATGTTCAGGAAAAACTATTTTAGAGGCCTGTCAAAAATTTGGTATTAATTTGGAATCACCTTGTGGTGGGAATGGAACTTGTGGAAAATGTAAAGTTAAACTGGAAAAGGTATCTTTTGAGAAAGGAATCAATTCTAATGGCAGTAATGTTTCACTGATTACAGAAAAAGAGAGAGAAATATTGACAAAAGAAGAACAATTACAGAATTTTAGATTGGCTTGCTGTACTAAAATAACTGGAGATATAGTGATTTCTGTGCCTATGGAAAGTAAGATGGGAAAGCAAAAAGTTCTTGAAGTTTCACAATCAAAATCATTTCATCTAAACCCTGGGGTGAAAAAATATTATATAGAATTAAAGAGACCTACACTGGAGGACTGTAGAGATGATTTTACCCGGGTTAAAGATGCATTGTTACATAAATACAGAAATCTAAAAAAACATATATCTATTGATTATAAAGTGCTGCAAACTTTATCTTTATTATTGAGGAAAGAAAAGTATAAAATAACTGTGACATTGTGGATGGATAAAGAAATTATATCTGTGGAGTCAGGATTGAATGAGAAGGTATATGGAGCTGCTGTGGATATAGGTACCACAACTATTGCAGCTACTTTATGTGATTTATCTACCGGTGAAGTGGTAAAGCAGGCCTCAAGTTTGAATCCACAGATTATATATGGAGAGGATGTACTATCAAGAATTTCCCATTGCAGTATAAATAAAAATGGGCTTGAAGAAATGCATAATTTAATTATTAAAGAGATAAATAAACTATTAGAGGAAATGGCTGCTTCAGTAAATGCAGGTGTGAATCAGATTTATGATATGGTATTGGTATTTAATACTGTTATGCATCATATAGCTTTAAACATAAATCCTGAATATCTTGGACAATCTCCCTTTTCACCTGTCACAGCACAGGGACTGAATATTAAAGCAAGGGAATTAGGTATAAATATATGTGATAGTGCTTATGTTTACAGTCTGCCTATTGAAGGTGGTTTTGTAGGTTCAGATAATGTCTCTGTATTAATTTCTCAGGAACCCTACAAACAAGAGAAGCTGCTTATGATAATTGATATTGGAACAAATGGGGAAATAGATTTTGGAAATAGAGAGAAGTTGTTTTCCACTTCCTGTGCAACGGGTCCTGCACTTGAGGGAGCACAAATTAAATATGGAATGAGGGCAGTTCTAGGAGCCATTGAGAGAGTAAAGATAAATCCTTTGTCTTTAGAACCTGATTTTAAGGTGATTGGAGAAGATAAATGGAATAATACAGCTAAAGTGGGAGGAGCAAAAGGAATATGTGGTTCGGGAATAATTGATGCTGTTGCAGAGATGTATAAAAGCGGCATAATTGGACGAGACGGAACATTTAATAAAAACATAGTATGTCCTAGAATACGCAGGGATGAAGAAGGAAGAAAGGAATATGTCCTTGTATGGGAACAACACACATCTATAGGAAAAGATATTTCCATAACACAAAAAGATGTAAGAGCTGTCCAGCTTGCCAAATCAGCATTATATGCAGGGGCAAAGATACTCATGAAAAAAAGGAATGTGGACTCTGTAGAAAGGATTATATTGGCAGGTGCCTTTGGCAGTTATATTAATAAAGAAAATGCTCTTGTTATAGGATTGTTTCCAGATTGTGATTTAAATGATGTAGTAGTTGTGGGAAATGCAGCAAGCGAAGGAGCTAAAATAACTCTTTTAAATACAGATAAAAGAGCTGAAGCTGAAGAAGTGGCTAAAAATGTGCATTTTGTTGAATCTGCAGCGGAAAAAGATTTTGAAGCTGAATTTTATAATGCTATGAATTTTCCACATAGCAAGGATGAATTTCCACATATTAAACATATTCTTGATAGTATTCCTGTAATCAAGTGAAACTTCGGGGAATGAGAGGACAAATGATGAATTTTAATGTTGATTCAATATGTAAAGGGGAAAGTATGGAACAGATTCCAGCAGAGGCCTTAAAACGAACTGGCATATATTTTGCAGATGCACATTTTAAGAAAGACTGTATGGCAACTGTCTCTGAAAAGATAAAACAAATTGATAAAAACTGTATTTGCTATGTACCTTTTTCTGTAACTGTAGAAGCAGAAGCTTTTGGCTCCAAGGTAAGATTAGATGAATGCAGCAATGGAATTTTGATAGATGGCTTTAAATACACTACAATTGAAGAGATTTCAAATCTTGTTGAATTTGATATAGATAAGGGTAGAATAAAAGAAATATTAGATTGCATTGAAATATTAAGCAAAAGAGGAAATACAGTAGTATTAAATGTAGAAGGGCCTTTTACTATATTAACCTTGTTAATAGATAATTTGAGTATTTATAAAGCATTAAAAAATCAAAGTGATATTATTTATGATTCACTTTTAACTATACAAAATAGTATTAAAAAATATATTATTAAAGCTTTGGAAAAAGGTGCTAGAATAATATCTTATTCAGATCCTAGCGGTGATATAAATATTTTGGGTCCTGAAATCTATAGAAAATTTAGTGGAGAGTTAACCTATAATCTTATAAAGACCTTAGAAGATTATATGGATAATTCTATAATGCATCTTTGTGCAAGGACATCTTTGCCTTTAGAAAAGTTAGGCTTTTGTAGTTCAAGCCCTATAAAAATTAAAGAACATATTAAATATGGAGAAGCTATTTGTAGTTTGTTAGATGAAAAAGATGTTAAGATATTAGGTCATAAATGTATGCAGTGTACTAATAAAATAGTTGAAAATTCTGTGGTGTGGAAACTTAGTTTAAATAATAACTATGGAGGATGAGAAAATGTTTAGAAGATATAGAAGACTTAGAAAAAATCCTGCAATAAGAAGTATGGTAAGAGAAACAGTATTGAATGAAGAAGATTTTATTTATCCTTTATTTGTTGTAGAAGGAAATAATATAAAGAAAGAAATAAGATCTCTGCCAGGAAATTTCCACTGGTCTGTGGATAGGCTTTGTGAATTAATGGATGACATAATTAGAACGGGGATTAAAGGAATAATGATTTTTGGAATTCCCAATTATAAAGATGATTTGGGCAGCGGAGCCTATGATGATGAAGGTATAGTTCAAAAAGCAGTGCGTGAAATAAAAAGAATTGCACCGGATATGTGGGTTATTACAGATGTTTGTATGTGTGAATATACAAGTCATGGACACTGCGGCATAGTAGTAGATAATGATGTAGATAATGATGAAACATTAAAATATATAGCTAAAATAGCACTTTCCCATGCACAGGCAGGAGCTGATATGGTAGCACCTTCTGATATGATGGATGGAAGGGTAGGGGCAATCAGAAGCATTTTAGATGAGAATAATTACAAGGATGTAAGTATTATGGCCTATAGTGCCAAATATTCTTCTGCTTTTTATGGACCTTTTAGGGAAGCTGCAGATTCTTGTCCTGAATTTGGAGATAGAAAGAGCTACCAGATGGATCCTGCAAATAGCAGAGAGGCCATGCTGGAAATTCAGGAGGATATTGATGAGGGAGCAGATATAATTATGATAAAGCCGGCCTTGTCCTATCTGGATATAATAAAAATGGCAAGAGATAAATTTGATAATACAATAGCAGCCTATAGTGTAAGTGGAGAATTTGCTATGATTAAAGCGGCGGTGGCTCTTGGAGATATAGATGAAAAATCTATAGTACTTGAGACGCTTACATCCATTAAAAGAGCAGGAGCGAATATAATAATAACCTATCATGCAATGGATGCAGCAAAGTGGATTAGAAGAACTTGATAATTAACTACAGTTAAAGGGAGAATATGAGGATGATTCATGGAGGGGATATTTACACTGAAGGAGTTTTCAAAGGGAAAAAATTATTGGATTATAGTTCTAATATTAATCCTCTTGGGCTTCCCAAAGTTTTTTTGAAAAATATAAAAGAAGCCTTGGAAAATGTGGCAGTTTATCCTGACATTCAATATAGGAATTTAAGAAAATATATAAAAAAATATATTGGACTTGAAAATGCAAGTATCCTTTTAGGCAATGGTGCCTCTGAACTTATTGATCTATCTATAAGTTTGTTTAAAAGTATACTTGTTATTGTTCCTTCTTACATAGAGTATGAGATAGATGCAAAAAGATGGAATTGCAAGATTAAATTTTCTTATTTGTCTTCTAATATGGAAATTGATTATGATGATATAATGGATAAAATGGTAGAAGTAGATTCAATTATAATTGGAAATCCCAATAATCCAAATGGAGGGGTGATTGACAAGAAAAAATTTCAACCCATATTAGATTTTTGCGAAAAGAATGATAAGGCAATTATTTTAGATGAAACCTTTATTGAGTTTACAGGAAAAACTGAATTTAGTTTTATGGATAAAATAGAACAATATAAGAGTATTTTTATAATAAAAGCAATGACTAAATTTTTCGCCATGCCGGGTATAAGGTTTGGATATGGTATAACTAAAAACAGCAGTATTGTAGATGGAATAAAGAATAGACAAAATCCATGGAATATTAACTGTTTTGCAGAAATAGCCGCCAAATATTGTTTAAGTGATTTAGATTATATTAGTGAATCTGTTGTGTTGATTAATAGGGAGAGACAATTCATGACAGAAGAACTTAAAAAATTATATTTTATAGAAAGGGTATTTCCAACCTATGCAAACTTTGTATTATGTAAAATAAGAAATGTAAATGAACAGCAGGTATATGATTATTGTATAAACAGAGGAATAATCATAAGAAAAGCTGGCAATTTTAAGGGACTTGATAAAAACTTTATAAGACTTGCAATAAAAGATAGAATTTCTAATGAAAAATTGTTAACTGTTTTAAGACATTTTCAGAGAAACAGTTATCCTGTATGCTAGATTTTTATATAACAATACAAGTAAAGTTTCCATTTGAAAAGGAGATGGAATAAAATATGGGTAAATTGAAAAAAGGTTTTGTCCAAATATATACAGGGGATGGAAAGGGCAAGACTACAGCAGCTCTAGGATTGGCATTGAGAGCTGCAGGAAATAATTATAGCGTATGTATGGTTCAGTTCCTTAAGACATCTAGAACAGGTGAAATTGAAAGTGCAAAAAAGCTGGAAAATAATTTTAAAATATATAGATTTGAAAAGAAAAAAGGCTTTTTTTGGACGTTAAATGATTGTGAAAAAGAGGAATTAAGGAAAGAAGTAGAAAAAGCTTATAAATTTTGTTTGGAAACTCTTCAAAATAATACCTGTGATATTTTAATAATGGATGAAATCATGGCTATACTTTCAAATGGACTTCTTTCTGTAGAAAAAATTATCAAGCTTATAGATAACAAACCAGATAATATGGAACTTATATTGACTGGAAGAGATGTACCGGAAGAAATTTTACAAAAAGCAGATCTTGTAACAGAGATGAAAAATATAAAACACTATATGGATAAAGGTATACTAGCAAGAGAAGGCATAGAATATTAAAAATTAAGGGGTTTTTAGAGGAGATCTTAAGTATGAATGTGGCACTAATTAGTTTAAATAAATATGGAGATATAATTGGCAAGAAGATAGGGGATTCCATTCCCATACATATATTTTCTAAAAACAAAATTAAAAATTTTAATATTGTAAAACTTGTAGAGGAACTTATGAAAAATTATGATGCCATAATTTTTGTATCTTCTACGGGTATAGCAATTAGGACTATTGCGCCTTTTATAAAAAGTAAGTCTGAAGATCCTGCCATTATTGTAGTGGATATACTGGGCAAATATGTCATAAGCCTTTTAAGTGGGCATTTAGGCGGTGCCAATGAATTTTCAGAAAAAATAGCTGAAATAATGAATGCAGAGGCTATAATTACCACTGCAACGGATAATTTGAATTTAAAAGCACCAGATATTATTGCAAAGGAAAATAATCTTATAATAGATAATATGGATGATGCAAAGTGCATTTCAGCCCTTATGGTAAATGGTGAAAATATTGTTTTTGAAGATGAGGAAAATCTTATTCATACTCCAAAAGGCTATGGAGGCAACTTACAAACTGCCAGTGGAGTTGTATATGTAACAAATAAATTAAACTATTTTAATACTTATGGCAAAATGGCCGTGCTTAAGCTTATAAGAAAAAATGTAATTATTGGAATTGGCTGCAGAAAAGATTATTCAATTGAAGCTATGCAAAAGACAGTAAGAGAAAAACTTAAAGAATACAATATAGATGAAAGAGCTGTTAAAACAGTTACATCTTGTAACATTAAAAGTGAAGAAAAGGCTATTATAGAATTGGGGAAATTTTTGGGGGCACAGTTTAAAACTTTCAGCAGGGAAGATATAAAATCCATTGAGTATAAATATAAAGGGAGTAAATTTGTAGAGGATCATATTGGCGTAAAAGCAGTATGTGAACCTTGTGTTGAGCTTTCAGGGGGTAAAATTTTGGTTAGCAAACTTAATTTATCAGGAATGACTTTATGTATAGGAGTAGATACAATGCACAATTCACAAGTCACAATTGATGATGTTTGGATAGATAAGAAAAGAGGAAAATTATGAAAGCTACCGCCAGTTATCCAGGCAGCATAGGTGAAATGATACAGGGAAATTTTAGAGGGAAAGATGTATTAATATCTTGCCCTGTGAATTTCTTTACCAGAGTAACTTTATTTGAAAGTAATTGTCCGGTATTTAAATATAATTATCCAAAAAGCATGCAGTTTATGAACAATATTTTAAAAAGATGGAATTATGACGTTTATGAAAAAAATATGGATATGCTTATAACTTCTCAAATTCCAAAGGGAAAGGGGTTTGCAAGCAGTACTGCAGATCTTTGCGCCACTTATTATGCACTTTTAAAACTTTTCAACAAAACATTCAATGAAAGGGAATTAATAGACTTCTGTATTGAAGTGGAACCTACAGACAGTATAATATTTCATACCATGACCATATTTGACTATAAAAAAGGAGCTTTTAAAGAGAGTATAGGAGAATATTTTAAGTTTTATCTTTTAGTATTTGAAGGAATTAAAACAATAGATACTGTAGAATTTAATAATAGAGTAGATAAGTCTTTGAATGCTGTAGATGATTTAATAAAAATATTTAAAAACGGCTTAAGAAAAAGAGCATTAAAAGATATGGCTTTAGCATCTACAGAAAGTATATTGAGAAATGAAAGCAGGCTTAAATATAATATATTGTCCCAGATTATGAGCATTAAAGATTTCACAGGGGGAGTTGGTATTATAGGTGCCCATACGGGAGATTGCCTTGCCATAATCTATGAAAATTCACAAACTGTGGATAAGGCCATAAAAAGTATTGAAGGTATTTTAAATTATAAGATATATAAACTTGAAACCATTGATAAAGAGGAGCTTGTTCAGGCGATCAGTAGTGATTGTCTAGGATAAAAGCAGAATAATTTATGGAGGTAATACTTTGAGTCTTAAAATTGCTACAAGGAAAAGCAAGTTGGCATTAGTACAAACGGATTATGTAATAGACTTATTGACTTTGAAGTTTAAGATGCAATGTGAAAAAGTTTTGATAAAAACTGAAGGAGATAGAAAACTTGATGTATCCTTAGATAAAATTGGAGGAAAGGGCGTTTTTGTAAAGGATATTGAGAGGGCATTAATAGAAAAACGTGCCCAGGCAGCAGTACACAGCATGAAGGATATGCCAAATGAATTACTAAATTTGTTTGAAATAATTGCAATGCCTGTGAGAGAAGATGTAAGGGATGTTTTTATATCCCCTGAAGGTATAAAATTTTTAGATCTTCCCAAGGGAGCGGTAATAGGTACCAGCAGCATAAGAAGGGCAGTTCAGATAAAAAATTTAAGACATGATATAGAAATAGTTCCTATAAGGGGAAATATAGAAACAAGAGTAAGAAAAATGAAGGAAGAAAAATTGGATGGTATAGTTCTTGCAGCAGCTGGAGTTAAAAGGTTGGGTATGTCAGAAATTATAACAGAATATTTTAATCCTTTTCAATTTGTTCCTGCAGTGGCCCAGGGGGCTATAGGAGTAGAAGTTCTAAAAAATAGTGAATATGCAAATACTTTAGAGAAAATTGATAATGAAGATGTAAGAATAAGTGTTGAAGCAGAAAGAAGCTTTTTAAAAAAGCTTCAAGGGGATTGTCATACTCCTGTGGGAGCGTATTCCGTAATTGAGGGTGAAATTCTTAATATAACCGGTATCTTTCAAATGGGCAATAAACTTATAAAAAAAGATATTCATGGAAATAAATGGGATTATGTTGCATTAGGGAAAAGTTTGGGAGAAAAGATTATAAATGGTTAATTAAAGTGAAAGGAAGTAAATATCTACTATGGGAAAAGTGTACTTGATAGGGGCAGGACCTGGAAATGAAGAATTAGTTACTTTAAAGGCAGTAAGAGTTTTAAAGGAATGTACGGTAGTGCTATACGACAGGCTTTCAGGGGAAAGCTTGCTTAGGTATTTAAATGAGGATTGCAAAATATTTTATTGTGGAAAAGAACCAGGTTGCCACTATAGATCTCAAGAGGAAATAAATAATATGCTTGTTAAGTTTGCAAAAGAAGGTCATATAGTGGGAAGAATAAAAGGAGGAGATCCTTATGTATTTGGAAGAGGGGGAGAAGAAGGCATAAGATTAAGCAAAGAGAATATTCCCTTCGAAACTGTTCCTGGAATAACATCTGCCATAGCTGTTTTAAATTATGCTGGAATTCCTATTACCCATAGGGACATTTCAAGAAGTTTTCATGTGTTTACAGTTATGACCAGGGAAGGAACAAGTCTCCAATGGAAATATATTTCCAAGTTATCGGGAACCTTGGTTTTCCTTATGGGAATGGAGCATGTGGGAGAAATATTTAGAAAACTTATGGAAAATGGGAAAAATAAAAATACCCCTGCGGCAGTAATAATGAGAGGAACAACCTCAAAACAAAAGATGGTGACAGGTAATTTGACAAATATAATACAAAAGGTAGAATATGAAAAGCTTCAAGCACCTTGTATTATCGTAGTTGGAGAAGTGGTCTCTCTTAGTAAATATTTAAACTGGTATAACAATATGGAATTATATGGCACTAATGTGTGTATCACAAGGAGCAAAGAACAATCTTATGAAGTTAAAAATAAACTGATTAAATTGGGGGCAGAAGTGACGGAAATCAATGCAATAAAAATTTTAAATACCTCAGAAAATATGGATGATTATTTAAATAAACTTCACAGGTATGACTTTATAGTTATGACCAGTGTAAATAGTGTAAATATATTTTTCAATTATTTAAAAGAGAAAAAATATGATGTGAGAAATATAAAAGGAAAATTTGCAGTAATTGGCTCTGCTACGGAAAAGGCTTTAATGGAAAAGGGTATATATGCGGATATAAGGGCTAAAGAATTTTCAAGTAAAAATTTAAAGGAAGCGCTTATGGAAAAGGTTAAAAAATCTGACAGCATATTAATACCCTGTTCCAAACTATCACGAAGAAAAGTGGCACAAAGTTTAATTGATTTTGGGTGTCAGGTAGATGAAGTACATATTTATGAACCGGTACAGGGAGAAATGTCTGGTGAGAAAGCTTTTGATGAAGTAGATGTGGTGTTTTTTAGCAGCCCTTCTACGGTAAGGAATATGATAAATATGGTGGGATTAGATAAGCTTCGTAGAAAAATCAATATAGCCATAGGGCCTATTACCTTTAAAGAACTGGAAAAGCACAGTATATCCAGCCTTATAAGTGATGAATTTACTACTGAAGGTATGATTAAAAAGCTTTTGCAATTTAAGCAAAATAAGGATTAGGAAGTGATTATGTGAAAAAGGCAATTTTGGTAATCAGTTTTGGAACAACTTATGAAAACACAAGGAGACTTACCATTGATATTATTGAAAATAAAATAAGAAAAAAATTTAGTGACTATGAAATAAGAAGAGCTTTTACGGCCTATAAAATAATAAGTACATTAAAGTCAAGAGATAAAATAATGATAGATACCCCTGGGGATGCTCTGGAAAAGTTAAAAAATGAAGGATTTGAAAAGGTAATTGTACAGCCGCTTCATATAATACCTGGAGGAGAGTACGATTTTATTGTAAGAGAAGTTCAAAGATATAAAGGAAGTTTTAAAGAAATAAAAATTGGAAGGCCGGTATTATTTTATAAGGGAATAGATGAAGAAGTTCCAGATGATTATGGTGTCATGGCAGATGCAATTGAAAACATAATCCCAAAGGATAATTTAAGCATATTAATGGGCCATGGCAGTACCCATTGGGCTAATGCCTGTTACTCCTGTCTCCAGCTTGTTTTAAGAGAAAGGGGATTTAATAATTCTTTTATTGCCAATGTAGAAGGTTACCCTGATTTTAACAATGTAGTTAACCATATAACTAAAAATTATACTTTTACCGAAAAAGAACATAAAAAAATTAAATTGATTCCTCTTATGTTGGTAGCTGGAAACCATGCCTTGGTTGATATGGCCGGGGATGAAGAAGATTCCTGGAAAAATATTTTAACAAGACTTGGGTTCCAAGTAGAAGCTTATGTTCATGGATTGGGGGAAATTGAAGAGTTTCAGGATATTTATATATCTCATATACAAGATGTTATAAATTCAAAATATGATTATAAACTTCACAGAAAGAAGGAATATGAATGCCCAAAATTATGATTCAAGGCACTGCTTCTTCTGTGGGCAAAAGTATAATTACCGCAGCTTTATGTAGGATTTTCAAACAGGATGGCTTTAAAGTTTGTCCCTACAAATCTCAAAATATGTCCTTAAATTCCTATATTACATTAGATGGCAGAGAGATGGGCAGAGCTCAGGTGCTTCAGGCTTATGCCTCAGGACTTGAACCGGAAGTATATATGAATCCTATACTTTTAAAACCTACTACAGATAAAAATTGCCAGGTTATTATAAAGGGCGAAATTTATTGCAATTCCAGTGCCAGGGAATATTATAATATGAAAAAGGAATTTGCACCAATGTTAAAAAAAGACTTTAAAATATTGGAAGATAAATTTGACATAGTTGTAATTGAAGGTGCCGGAAGTCCTGCGGAGATAAACTTGAGAGATAATGATATTGTCAATATGGGCTTGGCAGATATGGTGGATTCACCTGTTATTTTAGTAGGAGATATAGATAAAGGGGGAGTATTTGCGTCACTTTTAGGTACCATAATGCTGCTGACTGAAAAGGAGAGAAGCCGGGTAAAGGGAACTATTATCAATAAATTCAGAGGAGATGTGGATATATTAAAGCCGGGCTTATCAATGATAGAAGAAAAGATAAAAGTACCTTGTATAGGTGTGATACCATATTTTAGGCTGGCTTTAGAGGATGAAGACAGTGCAGTGGATTTTAATACAAAAATTAACGCGCCTATTGATATAGCCATTATAAAGCTGCCTCACATTTCAAATTTTACGGATGTGGATCCATTAAAAATTGAAGAGGATGTGTCACTGCGTTATGTAACAAATGCAGATGATTTTGGGAATCCTGACATGCTTATAATACCGGGAAGTAAAAATACCATAGAAGATTTACTCTATATAAGAGAAGTAGGAATAGAAGATAAGATTAAAAAGTATGCCAGTAGAGATGGATTTATATTTGGAATATGCGGGGGATATCAGATGCTTGGCACATATATAGAAGATCCCTTGGAGGTGGAGACAAAAGTTAAAGCTGTAGAAGGAATGAATATTTTGGATGTGAGTACTGTGTTTGAAAAGGAAAAAGTGACTACAAGAGTCAAGGGCAAAGTTTGCGGGATGACTGAAAACATTAATATTTATGGATATGAAATCCATATGGGGTTATGTAATTATGGTAAAAATGCAAAACCTTTAGTAGAGATAATTGATAAAAATGGCTGCAGCTGTAATTTTAAAGAAGGGGCCATTAATCTAGAGAGAAATGTTATGGGTACATATATTCATGGAATTTTTGATGGAGCTGAGTTTAGACAGTACATAATGAATACATTAAGGGATAAAAAGGGAATAAAACACAAGAACTCAATAATCTATGAAAATTTAAGAGATGGGGAAATTGATAAATTAGCTCATATTGTGAGAAGTAGTTTGGATATGAAAAAAGTATATGAGATACTGAATGTAAAAAGTAAATTTATGGAGTAGAAATATGAAAAGTATAATTATATCATCAAGCAGCAGTGGAGGGGGAAAGACTACAGTAACTTTAGGGCTTATGAGAGCACTTATAAAAAGAGGATTTTTGGTCCAGGGATATAAAATAGGTCCCGATTACATAGATACGGCATTTCATGAACATATAACGGGAAAGGCTTCCAGAAATCTAGATTTATATTTAATGGGTGAAGAAGGGGTTAAGGCTTCTTATGCAAGGGGCAGTGGAGATTATGGCATAGTTGAAGGGGTAATGGGTCTTTACGATGGAAAAGGCATAAATTCAGAGTACTCTACAGCCGTGGTAAGCAGACTTTTAAAAATTCCTGTAGTATTGGTACTTACACCGAAAGCTCAAAGTGTTACCTTCTGTGCAGAGATAAGCGGACTTATAAATTTTGAACAAGTAAATATAGCTGGAATTATTTTAAATAATATAAATGAAAACTATTATAAACTTTTAAGAACCATAATTGAAAAAAACTTTAAGGGAAAAATTAAAGTATTTGGTTACCTTCCTAAAGATGATACATTGGGGTTGAAAAGCAGACATTTAGGACTTATCCAAAGCAGTGAAGTAAGAGATCTGGATAAGAAAATTGAAAAGTGCAGTGAATTGCTTGAAAAATATGTGAATATTGATGAATTACTAAAATATTTTTCAGAGACACAGCAATTTAAGGATCTTTATCATATAGAAAGGAAACATTTAAAAATTGCAGTAGCAAAGGATAAAGCTTTCAATTTTTACTACAAGGAAAATTTGGAGTTATTAGAAGAGCTTGGAGAAGTTCAATACTTTAGTCCTTTAAGTGATAAAAATTTGCCGGAGGATATAGATTTTTTATATCTTGGAGGGGGCTATCCAGAGATATTTAAAGAAGAATTAAGTGACAATAAAACTTTGATTGAAAGTATAAATACTTTATTAAGTAAAGGTACAAGATGTTATGCAGAGTGTGGGGGACTTATGTATTTAATGGAAAGTATAGAGCATAGAAGTATGGTGGGATTTTTAAAAGGAAATGCCTATATGGGTACAAAGCTCTATAATTTTGGATATGCACAAATCAAAGTTGAAACTGATAATTATATATTTCCCAAAGGTATGAAAATAAGTTGTCATGAATTTCATAAATCCTATGTAAAAACGGAAGAAAATACAATATATACATTGATTAAAGATACCTATGATGGAAAACAAAAAAAATGGAGATGCGGTTATTTGAAAAATAATACCCTGGCAGCTTATGCCCATGTGCATTTTTGGGGGAATATGGATTTTTTGAAGTATCTAGTTATTATAAAAAGGAAGTGAAAGTTTCATGGATTATATTAAAAAGCCAGGGGTAATTGAAGAAAAAAGTTTTCAAATTATCGAGAAAGAACTAGGAGCTAATAATTTTACATATAGAGAATTACTTATAATAAAGAGAGTAATACATACCACTGCGGATTTTGAATATAAGGATTTATTATATATCAGACCTGGAGCTATAGATGATGCACTTAAACTTTTGAAAGAAGGAACTACAATTTATACAGATACAAATATGATTTTGGCAGGAATAAATAAAAGAGCACTGAAAACTTTAAATTGCAGTGTAGTATCCTATGTGGCAGAAGATGAAATAGCCCAAATTGCAAAAGACAGAGGAATAACCCGTTCTATGGCAGCCATAGAAAGAGCTTCAGAGGAGGGAATAAACTTTTTTGTAATTGGAAATGCTCCTACTGCTTTATATAAATTAAAAGAATTAGTTGAAGAGGGAAAGTGCAATCCATCTTTTGTAATAGCGGTTCCTGTAGGATTTGTTGGTGCGGCACAATCAAAGAAAGATTTTGAAGAACTTACACTGCCCATGATTACGGTAAGAGGAAGAAAAGGAGGCAGTACAGTGGCGGCGGCAATTGTAAATGCCCTTTTATATATGTTGGTAAATAGGAAATAAGGAGTATACATATGTTTGATTTATATATAAATTGTGGAGGAAAAAAGTTAAGATGCGGTTATACTACAGGTTCTTGTGCTGCAGCTGCAGCAAAGGCTGCCGCTAAAATGCTTTATTCACAGGAAAATTTAGAGCATATAAGCATAAGCACACCCAAAAATGTTGAACTGGATTTGCATATTGAAAGTGTAAAAAAAGGTTCAGACTATGTAGAGTGCTGCATAATAAAAGATGGTGGAGATGATCCGGACGTAACAGATGGAATTGAGATATGGGCCAGGGCTGAAAAAAGTGAAAAGGAATATACATTAAAGGCAGGGATAGGCATAGGAATAGTGAAGGGTGAAGGATTATATGTTAAAAAAGGTGACTTTGCAATAAACCCGGTTCCCAGGATTATGATAGAAAAAGAAGTAAGAAATGTTCTACCCCAGGGAAAAGGGGTTACCATAACCATATTCGTTCCAGAAGGAGAGAAAATTGCAAAAAAAACTTTTAATCCACGATTAAATATAGTAGGGGGCATATCTATTTTAGGTACTACGGGAATAGTAGTACCTATGTCTGAAGAAGCATTGAAAGAGTCTGTAAAGCTTGAAATTTCTCAAAAAGTTGCCAGTGGCTACAAGGATTTAATACTTTTATTTGGAAATATGGGGGAGGATAAAGCTAGAAAACTTGGGCTTGATATGAAAAAATCCGTTATAATGTCTAATTATGTGGGGTTTGCTTTAGATTGTTGTGTAGAAAATAAAATAGAGAAAGTACTCATAGTAGGACATATAGGGAAGCTCTCTAAAATTGCTGCAGGATGTTTTAATACCCACAGCAGGGTATGTGATGTACGACTTGAGGTTATGGCTCTTGAACTTGCACTTATGGGAGCAGATAAGAAGATTGTGGAAGCTGTATATAATGAGAAAACCACAGAAGGTGCAGTGAAAATTATAAGTGAGGAATATAAAGATATATACAGGAGAATAGGCTGTAAAATAAAAAAAAGAATAGAAAATTTTACTTATGGGGCTTTAAAAGCTGAGGTGATCATGTATTGTATGGCAAGTGGAGTTTTGTGGGATGGAAGAAGTAAAATATGTGAAAACAACTAAAGTAAAAAAATTAAAAGGAGATAAGATGCTGTGATTTATATTGTTGGAATTGGACCAGGGGCACGAGAGTATATTCTACCTAAAGCAGAAAAAATTATGGAAAATTGCCATGTGATAATTGGCTTTGAAAGGGCTATAAAAAGTTTAAACTATATAAAGCAGAAGAAAATTATATTTAATTCCTTTGTGAAAATATTTGAATTTATAGATGATAACAAAGATAAAAATATTTCTGTGGCAGCTTCGGGGGATCCCTGCTTTTATGGTATTACAGAATATTTTAATAGAAATTTCAATGGAGAATTCCAGGTAATACCGGGCATAAGTTCTTTTCAATATTTAATGTCAAAATTAGGTAAGCCCTGGCAAAATGCCAAGTTATGCAGTTTGCATGGCAGAAATGAAAAATTTATTGAAGAAGTTAGAAATAATAAGCTGTCTGTATGGCTCACAGATAAGAATAATACACCTAATTACATTTGCGGTGAACTGATAAAAAATCATATCAGAGCTTTAGTATATGTAGGTGAAAACCTGTCCTATGAAGATGAGAAAATCTCAAAGGGAACTGAAGAAGAAATGTATAGAGGTGATTACAGCAGTTTATGTGTAGTGGTGGTTGAAAATGGAGAGGATATTAGATGATATATATAAAAGATGAAGAATTTATAAGAGGAAATTGTCCTATGACAAAAGAAGAGATTAGAATATTGAGTATAGCAAAAATGGAAATTAAAGAGGATGATACATTACTGGATATTGGTGCAGGGACAGGTTCCCTCAGTATACAGATGAGCAAATGCAGTCCCTTAGGTAGTGTAACGGCTGTTGAAAGAGATAGGGAAGCCCTTGAAATACTGGAGAAAAACAAGGGAAAATTTAAAGCTTTTAATCTCAATATAGTAGAAGGAGATGCACTTTTGGTAGAATCTTCTATAAAAAAAGTATTTGATGCTATTTTTATAGGGGGAAGCGGAGGGGATATTAAAGATATAATTATCAAGTACTGTTCAAAGTTAAAAAAGGGCGGAAAAATTGTAATGAATTTTATAACTATTGATAATCTTTATAAGGCTATGAAAACACTAAAAGAACTGGAATTTGAAACAGAATGTATTCAAGTGGCCATAAGTAAAACAAAGAATAAGGGTTATATGTTATTTTCAAACAATTCAATTTACATATTAAGTGGAAAAAAGTAATGGAGGTTGCAGCATGGCTAAATTGTATGGAGTAGGGGTAGGACCAGGGGATAGTGAGTTATTGACATTAAAGGCATTAAAGGTAATAGAAAAGTGTGAGGTTGTAGTGGCACCAAGTTCTATGGCAGGTGGCAGAAGTATTGCATTAGACACGGCAAAACAGTTTATAAGAGAAGACTCAGAGATAATAGTAAAGCATTTTCCAATGGGGGGAGAGCAGCAAGAGGGAAAAATATATGAAGCTTTTCAGGTTATAGAGCAAAAAATACAAGAAGGAAAAAATGTAGCCTTTTTGACCATTGGTGATCCACTGATATATAGTACTTATATTTATTTGTTAAAATATATTGAAGAAAAAGGATATAGCACAGAAACAGTTCCTGGAATTACATCTTTTTGTGCTTGTGCCAGTGTTGCAAAGGAGGCTTTAGTTATAGGTGACGAACCTCTTTTAATAGTTCCTGGAAACAGATTGGATGCTATAAGAGATGAAAAAAATGTGGTAATAATGAAGGTCTATAAAAAAGAAGAAGAAATAGTAAATTATCTGGAAGAAAGAGGCTTTAATTATGTGTGTGTAAAAAAAGCCGGCAGAGAAGGGCAGAAGGTTACACGAAATAAAGATGAAATATTAAAGGACAAAGAATATATGTCTATAATAATAGCTCATAGAAAGTGAGATGAATATTTTAATATGATTTATTTTATTGGAGCGGGTCCCGGTGATGTGGATTTAATTACAGTAAAGGGAAGAAAACTTTTAAAAAAAGCAGATGTGGTTATATATACAGGTTCACTGGTGAGTAGTACCCATATGGATTTTTGTAGGGAAGGGGTAAGTATGTATAATTCAGCTTCTATGAATTTAGAGCAGATAATTCAGATATTAGAAAAAGCCGAAAAGGAGAATAAGTTAACAGTAAGACTTCACACGGGAGATCCTTCTATTTATGGTGCCATTAAAGAACAGATGGATGAATTAGATAAAAGAAATATCAAATATGATATTGTTCCCGGGGTAAGTTCTTTTACAGCAGCTGCTGCAGCTATAAAAAAAGAATTTACTTTGCCAGAGGTAAGTCAGACAGTAATTCTTACGAGAATAGAGGGAAAAACACCGGTGCCTGATAGGGAAGATATAGAAAAATTGGCGGGTATCGGGGCATCAATGGCTATATTTTTATCAGTTGGTATGATTGATAAAGTAGTAGAAAAATTAAGAAAAGGATATGGAAGGAATGTTCCAATTGCTGTAGTTGAAAAAGCTTCCTGGGAAGATGAAAGGGCTATAATTGGAACTTTAGATGATATATGTGAAAAAGTAAAAAAAGCCAATATCACAAAATGTGCACAAATATTGGTGGGAGATTTTATAGATTGTAAATATAAAAAGAGTTTACTTTATGATAAAAATTTTACCCACATGTTTAGAAAAGGTGAGCATAAATGATTGGACTTATATCAGGCACTTCTGAAGGAAAAAATATAGTGGAGGGGCTCAATAGATTTACTGATAATATCTTAATTTCTACAGCTACAGCCTATGGTGGGGAATTATTTACTAATTATAAATATAAAGTTTTAAATACAAGGGTATTGACCCTTAATGAATTAAGAGAACTGTTTTTAAAAAATAATATAGAAGTTCTGGTAGATGCATCCCATCCCTATGCCCTGGATATATCCTGTAACTGCGAAAAATTATGCAGGGAGCTTCATATACCCTATTTGAGATATGAGAGGCCTTCTGTATGTAATAAGTATAGAAACAAAGATAAAATAATTTTTGCTGATGATTATGAAGAATTAATAGATAAAATAAAAGGCATTAAAGAACTTCAGAATACAAATAGTACTATTTTAAATACTACAGGCAGTAAAAATATAGATAAATTTATTTATTCGGGTATTTCAAATAGAATTGTCCATAGGGTTTTGCCTTCACTTGAGGCAATAAAAAATTGTTTTGAGTTAGGCATAAATACAGAAGATATTATTGCCATAAAAGGGCCTGTAGGCTATGAACTTAATTTAGGATTTATAGACCAGTATAATGCAGGGGCAATAGTGTTAAAGGACAGCGGAGTTCAAGGGGGTACAGAAGAAAAGATTAAAGCAGCTTTACATAAAGGAATATATATTTTTATAATTGAAAGAAAGAAGAAAATATATGAAAATGTTTTTTATGATCAGGAAGAACTAGTTAAATACATAAAAGGGAAGGAACTTTATTGAGAAGGTGAAAAAATTTGGGTAAATTATATGTAGTAGGTATAGGACCTGGAGGTATAGAGCATATGACATTGAAGGCAAAACAGGTTATAGAGGAAAGTGAAGTTATTGTGGGCTATACTAAATATATTAAGTTAGTTGAAGATTTAATTGTGGATAAGGAAGTATTTCAAACAAGAATGAAAGGTGAAATAGAAAGATGTAAGAAAGCTTTGGAACTGTCACAAAATAAAATAGTTTCTATAATAAGTACAGGTGATGCAGGAATATATGGTATGGCGGGATTGATTTTTGAGATGAAGGAGGAAAGTCACATTGTAGAAATTGTACCTGGAGTAACTGCAGCTGTGGCAGGGGCGGCATTACTTGGAGCACCCCTTATGCATGATAGCTGCTATATAAGCTTAAGTGATTTAATGACTCCCTATAATCTAATAAAAAAGAGAGTTGAACTTGCAGCCTGTGGGGATTTTGTAATATCCTTTTATAACCCTAGAAGTAAGGGAAGACCCTATTATTTAAAAGAATGTACTGACTTAATAAGAAAATACAGACATGGAACTACACCAGTAGGTGTAGTTAGAAATGCCTTAAGGGATAATGAAAAGGTAAAATTGTGTACTTTGGATACTTTTTGTGAAGATAAAGTTGATATGTTGTCTATAGTTGTTATTGGAAATAGCAATACCTTTATAAGGGGGGATAAAATGATAACTCCAAGGGGATATGTATTGTAGGAGTTTACAATTCACAATTTACAATGCACAATTACAGTCGGAAAGGAGATAGTTAATGGGAAAGTTGATTCTTGTAACAGGCGGGGCAAAGAGCGGCAAGAGTTCCTATGCAGAAAAACTGGCGAAGGAAATTAAGGGTGATATTTTATATGTGGCCACCTCTATCCCCTTTGATGATGAAATGAAGTTCAAAGTAAAGAGGCATATGGAGCAAAGACCTTCTAATTGGAGTACACTGGAAGCTTATAAGGATTTTCACAGTAAATTAATACCTATGCTTTCTGGAAAGTCCGGGGTAATTTTAGACTGTATAACGAATTTGGTTTCCAATCTTCTGTTAGAAAAATGTGGGGATATTGAAAAGATTAAAGCTTCTCAAATAGTAGAGATTGAAGAATACATTAAAGAGGAGATAAAAGAGTTTATAAATATTTCAAAGAACATATCCATACCTTTTATTGTGGTTACCAATGAAGTGGGAATGGCTCTGGTGCCGGAATATAAACTGGGGAGAATATTTAGAGAACTGGCAGGCAGTATAAATCAGATTATAGCAAAGGAAGCAGAGGAAGTATACTTTTGTATTTCTGGCATACCGGTGAGGATTAAATAAATGATGAAAGTCTTTTATATCATTTTAGGTTATGGAGGAAATTTATAAATGTTAGAGTTGATTTTGGTAAGACATGGGGAAACTGACAGCAATAGAAAGGGAACATATTCAGGGTGGACAGATGTAGAACTTAATAAATATGGAATTAGTCAGGCGGAGAGGGTGAGAGATAAACTAAAAAACATAAATTTTGATCTCGTAGTAGCTAGTCCACTTAAAAGGGCTAAAAAAACTGCTGAGATTATCAGTAAAAATATAATTTATGATGAAGGACTTAAGGAAATTAATTTTGGATTATGGGACAACCTGTCCTTAGAGGAAATTGAAAAAAAATATCCAAAAGAGTATGAACTATGGATGGAAGATGACAGAGAGGAATTTATTTTTCCACAGGGAGAAAGCATAAAGGATGTGCAGGAAAGGGCGGCAAATATTATTGATAATATAATCAAAAAACAAAAAAAGGGTACTGTTTTGATTGTTACCCATGGAGGCTTAATAAGAAATATTGTAGCACACTTGCTTGGTATGGGCAGGACAGGATCCTGGCGTTTTCGTATAGACAATTGTGGTATAACTAAAATTCAAATAACAGACGGATATGCTGTATTAACAGAGTTAAATGGATAATTATAATGATTTTGACCCTCTTAATAATTAACTATATTGTTTAAGAGGGTCTGTTGTCTGGAATTTAAAAAATAATATGGTTTAAAATTTTATTTCTTTAGGGGGCTCTCCTGTTAAATATGAAATTGATGCTGTGCCATGTTCAATGTAAAATACTTTAAAGATAGGATTATCAGCTGATTTATATAAGCTTTTTACAAGTTCTGATGAATCCAATGCTTTTTGTTTTTTATCTATATCTTCTGAAAATATAATTTCACCACTTATTCTTGCTGTAACCATATCTTTAGAGGTGGTGCTGTACTCTATATAAGGAGTTTTAATTAATTGTTTATACACCTTTTTGTATTACTAGTGCAAAAATAGAGCTTGCCATCTTCATAAAACATAAATCCAAAGGGCCTAACCCTGGGTTTTCCATCTTCTACTGTAGCCAGAAATCCATAGCCATTTTCTTTAAAAATTTTTATTACCTCTTCCATTATATATACCTCCTTGATTTTTTCACTCATTATTAGTATAATACATATGTTATATAGTACAAGTACGCATATTTATATTACATAGTCATAAAAAATAGACTATTGAGAAAGGATAGGGTATTGATGGATGATAAAATTAAATTTTGTCCGGTATCTGTAGCTCAAAATATATTGATGGGAAAATGGAAATTATCAATTTTATGGATTCTTAAAGATAAGACAAAACGTTTTAATGAACTACAGAAATTGATGACTACAATTTCGAGAGGTGTACTTACACAACAATTGAGAGAATTGGAACGGGATAAACTTGTTAATAGAAAGGTATATAGAGAGGTACCACCAAAAGTGGAATATTCCCTTACAGAAATTGGAAAAAACTTTATTCCGATAATGGTTCAAATTATAGAATGGGGTGCAGAATATATTGAAAAAGTAAATAACTGCAATATGGATATTTGCATATTAAATAAATTCCCCTGTCAAAGGTGCCATAAAATACTGCAAACAAATAAGACAAAATAGTCTAACCCTGTTAAAATCATAGTTAGACTATTTTGTATTTTATCCGAACGCTACCATTGCTAATACTCCCATATTTTTTAAAACGGGGTATAAGCACTGGTATGTATTTGAAAAATGTTAGCAGTGTAGACTTGCATAAAAAAGAAAAAGACACCTATAAAGGTATCCCTATAAATGTCTTTTATTTTCATCTTAAACTGTATTGTGGGTTCTTCCATATATACAATCAAATTATGTGTTATAATAATTCGTTAATGTTTTTTCATATAATGGTTGAATTATTACAAGTAAAGAAAAGATATATGAAATTTGACTTTTAAATCAAGTTGTAAGATAAATTATATATATTCAAGTTATTTCCACAAATATATGTATTTTAGTGAAGATATATATTATAATAAAATCTATAACATCATGACAGGAGGGATAACTATGGATCAATGGGAAATGATTTTTAAATTGGTACTTTCTGGAGTGCTTGGAGCTTTAATTGGATTTGAAAGAAGAAGTCGTTTTAAACAAGCAGGACTTAGAACTCACTTTGTTGTAGCAGTGGGAAGTGCACTCATTATGCTGGTATCTAAATATGGCTTTCAGGATTTTTTAGAGATCCCTTCCGTTTCGATTGATCCAAGTAGAATAGCGGCCCAGGTGGTAAGTGGAGTTGGTTTTCTTGGGGCTGGTACTATAATTGTGGAACATCAATTTGTAAGAGGACTGACTACTGCTGCTGGACTATGGGCTACCGCAGGAATTGGTATAGCAATTGGAGCAGGTATGTATATACCTGGCGTTGGGGCTACTATACTTATAGTAATAGGACTTGAGATATTTAACAGAGTACAAAAAAGTTCTACTCATTGTTTAGGAAAAGTAATTTTATCTCTAGACGGAATTAATCCGGTACTTGATATATTAAAAAATTCTAAAGTAAGAATATCTAACATTCAAGTTAATAGACATTACAATAAAAATAATAAGGATTCTGAAGTTAAAATTATGTTTAGAATGTATAGTGTAAATCAGAGTCAAAGGAAAGATATTATGGTAAATATTTTGAGAATACCCTATGTAAAAGATGTAAATGTAGAATAAAATTTAAAATATGAGGTGATATGTTTATGGAAAATAAAATTTTAGTTGTGTACTATTCTCTTGAAGGAAATACAAAACTGATAGCTGAGGCTGTTTCAGAAGAGTTGTCATCAGATATTTTAGAGATAAAACCTAAAAAGGATATAGATCCCGAAAGTAAGATGAAATATCTTATAGGAGGAAAGCAATCTATAACTAAAGAGAAACCGGAACTTGTACATTATGATGTAAATGTTGAAAATTATGATATTTTATTTATAGGAACTCCGGTTTGGGCGTGGACTTTTGCACCTGCCATAAGAAGTTTTTTTGCTAACACAAATTTGAAGGATAAAAAGATAGCACTATTTAGTTGTAATGGAGGAGCTAACGGAAAAACTTTTGAAAATATGAAAGCAGAACTTGGGGGAAATGAATTTTTAGGTGAAATTGAATTTAAGGAGCCTCTTAAAAATGACAGAGGAGAAAATGTAGAGAAGGCTAAAAAATGGGCCCAGGATATTTGTAAATTAAATATAAAGTAAGTTATTTGACTCATGGATTGATGTAATCTATGAGTATTTTTATTTACAATATTATAAGGTTTGTTTTAAACACAATAGATATTAATGTTGAATTTTTAAGTGAGAAGAATTATTTGGACTATTTAAAACATACAATATATTTTAAATATATTGTATGTTTTAAATATTCAGAAAAATAATTGACATACATAAGTATGTATTGTATAATAAAATTAAAAATAGGATAAAACTTCCTCAAGTAATTCTCATTAATAATATAAATAGTTGTACAAATAATATGCTGGAGTATATTTAAGCTAAATGGAGGAAAAATACTAAGTAATCCTTAGATTTAGGTAAATTAACATCTATAAAGCTTTACAAGTATTTAAAATTAAGATATACAGGAGGTAGTTATTATGAAAAACAAATCTTTATTTGAACCTATTAAAATAGGTAAAATGGAAGTGAAAAACAAAATATCAATGGCACCTATGGGAGCTTTTGGACTTGTAGATAATGAATGCTGTTTTAATCAAAGAGCTGTTGACTATTATGTAGAAAGAGCTAAAGGTGGTACAGGACTTATTATAACTAGTGTAGTAAAAGTAGAAAATGAACTGGATAAGGTTTTAACAGGAGTATTGCCAATCACTTCAATAAATCCAGCAAAATTTATTATGACATCCTCAGAGATGACAGAAAGAATTCATGCTTATGGTTCAAAAATATTTCTCCAATTGTCAATGGGATTTGGGAGAAGTGGTGCACCAGGAGGACTTTTAACCTCACAACCTGTTTCGGCATCAGCTGTTCCAAATTACTGGGATCCAACTGTTACCTGTAGAGCACTCACTACCTCAGAGGTAGAATGGATAGTTGAAAAATTTGCTGAAGGTGCTAAAATTGCACATAAGGCTGGGTTTGATGGAGTTGAAATACATGCAGTGCATGAAGGATATTTACTTGATCAATTTACATTGTCAATATTTAATAGAAGAACAGATAAATATGGCGGAGACTTAAGGGGAAGGCTTCAACTTCCTATAGAAATAGTTCAGGCAATAAAGGCTGAAGTTGGAAATGATTTTCCTGTAGGACTGAGATATAGCGTGAAAAGTTGTATAAAAGATTGGGGACAGGGAGGACTTGCTGAAGAGGATTATGTAGAAAAAGGGCGTGACCTGGAAGAAGGTCTTGAAGCTGCAAAAATTCTCGAAGCAGCAGGTTATGATGCATTTAATGCAGATTTAGGAACTTATGATGCTTGGTATTGGGCACATCCACCTCTTTATCAAAAAGACGGATTATATCTTCCATATACTAAAGAACTTAAAAAAGTTGTAAAAGTACCTGTTATGGTTGCAGGAAAAATGGGTATGCCGGAAATTGCACAGAAAGCTCTTGAAGATGGATCAGCTGATATGATTACATTGGGAAGACCTCTTCTCTGTGATGCATATTGGCCTAAAAAGGTACTCATGGATCAAACTGAGAGAATTAGACCTTGTATTGGATGCCATACTGGATGTATGGGAAGAGGATTTGAGGGAAAACCTTTGAGTTGTACAGTAAATCCTGCAGCAGGAAGAGAAAGATATTATGAAGTGAAGCCTGCAGCCGTATCCAAAAAGGTTATGATTGTAGGAGGAGGAGTAGCAGGAATGGAGGCAGCTAGGATCACGGCTATGAGAGGCCATAAGGTTACTATGTATGAAGGTACAAAAGAACTTGGAGGTCAAGTTATTCCAGCTTCAGTTCCTGATTTTAAAGTGGATGACAGAAGATTGCTTGATTGGTACAGGAATGAGATAAAAGAACTTAAAGTTAAATTGGTTTTAGATACAAAGGTAACAGAAGAAACTATAGAAAAAGAAAAACCTGATATAGTTATTATAGCTACAGGTGCCAAAGAGATTAAATTAAATTTACCTGGTATAGAGAAAGATAAGGTTGCTACGGTAGTTGAAATTTTAAAAGGCAATAAACAAGCTGGAGAAAATGTACTTATGGTAGGTGGCGGACTAGCAGGGTGTGAAACAGCTCTTTATCTTGCAAAACAGGGTAAAAAAGTTACAATTATTGAGGCAAAGGATACCATATTAAATGCTGGTAAACCAGTTCCTCATATGAATAAAATTATGCTTATCGATCTCCTTAAAAATAGTGGAGTAAATATTATTACAGAAACTTTTTTACTTGAGGTAACTGATAGGGGAGCTATTATTATTGATAATAAATTCAAAAAGCAGAATATAGATGCAGATACCGTTGTAATTGCCGTTGGATTTAAAGCGGATAGGGAACTGTATAATAAACTGAGAGATAAGGTAGTAGATTTATATCTTGTAGGTGATGCAAATGAGACTGCAAATATAATGAATGCAATCTGGAGCGCCAATGAAATTGCTCTTAATTGTTAAAATAAATAGAGACTTATACTAGAAAGTAGAGAATAATTCATTTTTTTCAATTAAAACATAATAATTTTATAAAATTATTATGAAACATGTTGATTTTTTATTAAAATAGTAATATGATATATACAAGGAATGGTTTAAGATAAACCCATCAAAATATAAATCTCCTATTAATGATATATGATATGTATTTAAGTATTAAATGATTAGACAAAGAAAAAAGACGCTAGTTTTGGCGTCTTTTTTCTAGGATTTACTTGATTTGTTTAGCTGTTATAATATTTTCATAAGATGCTAGAGGTATTATTCTAAATCCATAAGTTTTGATTTCATATTTTCTATTGATTCTTAGGCCTCTATATAGATCCTCAGAGTTAAATTTAAATTCTAGTATGCTGTTATTATTTTGAAAGGCTCTAATGGTACCATCTTCCATTTGTGTATATATCATGTATCTTATATCTTTTTTATCCTGATTTTTTATTTGTTTACTTGCAATAGTTACTACATAAGTATTTCTAAAAAAATGGGGAAAAAACGTTATTATAGCACCTATTAAAATAATTATAATTATTATTGTGATTATTTTAGATCTTAAGTGTTTATTAGATCGAAACTTATAAAAATTATTTTTTTTCATAAAATCCCTTCAATAAATATACTCTTTATTTATTAGTATTCTTGTTTTAGCTAAAATAGTATTTCATTTTTTTAATTTGGTTATAAATGTACAATTTTTATTTTTTTTATAATAAAAGTTGTACATTTAACAGAAAAACTTAGTGTGATATAATTAAAGAAAATAAGTTTGTTTCAATACTAATTGCGTAATAGGCATTTAAGAACTGTTTATGTAAAAATGTATACATAGACAGGAACTTGACAAAATAGTAAAATGTGATTAGTTAGAATATTTTTTTAGTTAAATTACTTAATTAATAAAGGAGATAATTTTATGGATGATTTTTATATGAATAAAATTCAAGATATAGTAAAAAACATAATGAAAGATATGCAAAATTCTGAGGAACAAAGTATATATAAAAACTTATTTTCCAAAGGTAAAATTGGTAGTTTAGAATTAAAAAACAGAATAGTAATGACTCCTATGGAAAATTGTTTAAATAATAAAGATGCTACTGTGTCAGACGAGATAATTGCTTTTTATGCTGAAAGGGCAAAAGGTGGCATTGGGCTTATAATTACAGAGGTAACAAGAGTAAATGATGAAAATGGAGTAGCTGACAGACAACAATTATCTGCGGCTCATGATAAATATATACCTGGACTTAAAAAACTGGCTGATAATGTACATGAAAATGGCGGTAAAATATTTATTCAGCTTCACCATCCGGGAAGACAGGGCTTTTGTGAAGTAAACGGTAACAAGCCGATGATGGCACCAAGTGAAATACAGTGTAATGTGGTACATCAGGAAACTAGAGAAATGACTACAAAAGAAGCAGAGGGATTAGTACAGGATTTTATAAATGCAGCCTGTAGAGTTAAAGCAGCTGGTATTGACGGGGTTGAAATACACGGCGCTCATGGATATTTGATTAATCAATTTTTAAGTCCTTATACAAATAAAAGAACTGATAAATACGGTGGAAGTTTTGAAAATAGAATGAGATTTATCGAAGAAATAGTTATAGGAATAAGGGAAAAATGTGGACAAGATTATCCGGTTATAGCAAGGTTGTCCGTAGATGAATTTTTGAGAACTAACGGCGTTGAAGATGGAATACTTCTGAAAGATGGAATTAAGATTGCAAAACATCTAGAGAAAATAGGGGTTAATGCAATAGATGTAAGTGCTGGTATTTATGAGACCATGAATGTATCCTGGGAACCTATATCCTTTCCACAAGGATGGAAGTTATACCTTGCAGAAGAAATAAAAAAATCAATTAATATTCCTGTAATATCAGCAGCGGTAATTAGAGAAGCAGCTTATGCAGATAAAATAATAGGAGAAGGCCGTACAGATTTTGTAGGTTCAGCAAGACTTCATTTTGCAGATCCGGAGTGGTCTAATAAAGCAAGAGAAAATCGCGCTTATGAATCCAGATTATGTATATCCTGCCTTCATTGTATAGAAACCTTATTTAGTGGAGTAGCCACCGGTAATCCTGTAGAGTGTAGTATAAATATTCAGGCAGGAAAAGAATTTCAATATTGCAATATGAAAAAAAATGGAGATGGAAGAGTTGTAATAATATTAGGAGCAGGTCCATCAGGACTTGAAGCTGCAAGAGTACTTGCTATGAGGAAATTTAAGCCTATAATATTTGAAAAATCAGATAAAATAGGGGGCCAACTTAATTTGGCAAATAAGCCTCCTAAGAAAGCAAAAATATCATGGCTTATAAATTATTTGCAACTACAAGTCCATAAGCTGGGAGTGGAAATAAGGCTTAATAAGGCCCCTACTATTGATGAAATTAAACAATTAAATCCTTATGCAGTATTTGTGGCAGAAGGCTCAAGTCCTATAGTACCAGAGTCGATAAGTGGTATCCATGGGAAAAATGTATTTACTATTGTAGATATATTGTCCGGCAAAACAGAAATTTATAATAAAAAAGTAGCAGTAATAGGTTCTGGAATGACAGGCCTTGAAACTGCAGAATTTTTAGCATCGAAAGATAATGATGTAACCGTATTTGAGATGGGAGATACTATAGGTCCTGATGTGTTTTTTCAAAATTTAACAGATATTCAGGGAAGGTTAAAAGATCATAATGTAAAAATGATTACAAAGCATAAATTAATCAGCATAAAAAATAATGCAGCTGTATTTGAAATGCTTCTTTATGGAGAAATAAAAGAATATAATTTTAATTATATAATCATATCATTAGGGACAAATCCTAATAAAGAGCTTATAGATGAAATAAAGTCAAACTTCTATACAGTAAGGGTAATAGGAGATGCAAAAAAGCCTGGAAGAATACGAAATGCTATGGAAACAGGATTTGAAAGTGCGTATAATCTATAAAAATTAATCTAAAATATACTATAGATAATATTAATTTTTCTATAGTATATTTTAGGTTGTATATTTTAGGATTATATATTTAAAGGAGTATTTATGCAGAACTTAATGGTTTTAGGGTTTTCATTATATGAGATAGTATTTTATATTGCTATATATGGATTTTTGGGATGGTGCCTTGAAGTAGTTTATACAGCTGTTAATACAGGAAGATTTATAAATAGAGGATTTTTTAATGGGCCTATTTGTCCTATATATGGTTTTGGAGCTATCATAATTGTAGTTTGTTTTGATCCTTTTAAAAATAATTTATTTTTATTATTTGTAGGTTCTGTTTTTGCAACTTCATTACTTGAGTACATAACAGGGCTTATACTTGAGAAAGTATTTTATAATAAATGGTGGGATTATTCCAATGTGCCCTTTAATATTAAAGGTTATATATGTTTAAAGTTTTCACTTGCATGGGGTATTGCCTGTATTTTTCTTATTAAAATTTTTCATCCTGTTATTTCAAGTATTGTTGATCTAATTCCATATCTTTTAATACAGATTTGTGTTGTAATTATTATAATTTTATTTATTATTGATTTAATAACTTCAGTTAACATTATACTAAAACTTAATATAATATTAGAAAAGATTCAAGAAATAGGTACTAAAATAAAGGAAAAATCAGATGCATTAGGTGAAGATATATCCGAGGAAGCTATTGAATTTAAGAAAAGATATGAAAATTTTTCGAAAGAAACAATTGAGCTTAAGAAAAGATACACAAATCTTATAAAGAAAAGTAATAGATTTTATACAAGGCTTATTAAGGCATTTCCACATGTCAAATCTACAAAGTATTTTGACGCCCTTGAAATTTTAAAAAGAAATATAACATATAAAAGAAAAAATAAATAATAGCCATTTAATTTTGTTATAGAAAACTCATTTCAGCAATAGGATGAGATGTTAAAAATCACCTATTATTTTTTACAAAATTACTTAAAAATAGACTCAATTATTAAAAAAATAGACATAATTTTAAAGTATATGGAAAATGTTACAAAAGTATGGTATAATTTTAGAACAATACCTAATCCAAAAATTATTGTATATATTAAAAAATAAGTACCTTTATCTTCAGGTACTTATTTTTATTTGTTTAAAAGTTAGTTATTGTGGATAATGTGGACAAATTATTGATAATTTACTTAATCAAATTAAGAACAATTTTTCAGTATACATATCAAAATAGATGGGATAATAATATTATTATTTTTATGTTCATTGTATGTATTGTTAAAAAAGGAAAAATAGTATATACTGATGTATATACAGAAGAACGGTAAATCTTATAATTAAAATATTTAATTATTTTAAGGGTTAACTACTTAATTATATGTATAAAATATGGATTCAGAGGTGTAAACAATGGATGACTTATTTTTGGTAAATGAAATAAATAGACTAAAAATAGAAAGAGATGCCTGTATATTGGCACATAATTATCAGCTGCCAAAAGTTCAAGACGTAGCAGATATTGTGGGGGATTCTCTTGCACTTAGTAGGGCAGCAGCACAAACTACTAATAAAGTTATAGTTTTCTGTGGGGTAAAATTTATGGCAGAAAGTGCAAAAATTTTATCTCCGGATAAAATGGTTTTGCTTCCTTCAAAATATGCGGGATGCCCTTTAGCAGATTCTATAACTAAGGAACAACTAGAAGTAGAAAAGAAAAAATATCCGGAAGCGGAAGTTATATGCTATGTAAATTCTTCGGCAGAGGTTAAGGCAGTAAGCGATGTGAGTTGTACTTCTTCCAATGCAGTTAAGGTAGTGCAAAGTTCAAAATCCAATCAAGTATTATTTGTGCCAGATGAAAACTTGGCAGGATATGTAGCAGAACAGGTTCCTGACAAGGAGATTATACCTTGGGCAGGACATTGTATTACTCATGCAAGGATAACTGTAGAGGATGTTATCAAAGCACAAGAAGAACATCCGGAAGCTGAAATGCTGGTACATCCTGAGGTTTCTGAGGAAATAAGGGAAAATGCAGATTTTGTGGGAAGTACTTCCGCTATAATCAATTATGCAAAAAATTCTGATAGTAAAGAATTTGTTATAGGTACTGAGATAGGTGTATTACACAAGATGAAGAAGGATAATCCTGAAAAACAATTTTATTTACTTAGTCCAAGACTTGTATGTGAAAATATGAAGATGACAAGGCTTGTGGACGTGTATAATTCTTTAATGAATATGCAATACGAAGTTTTTGTTCCAGAAGACACAAGAATAAAGGCTTTAGGTTCTCTTGAAAAAATGATAAGTATTGAATAAATTTATATTATATAAGGTAGGGATATAAATTGAAAAGATATCTAGTTGATTATAATGAAGAGTTTGTTATTAATGAAAATTTTGATGTAGCCATAATTGGAGCAGGAATAGCAGGATTATATACAGCATTAATGTTACCACAGGATTTAAAAATAGTAATTTTAAGTAAAAAAGATATGCATGATTGTGATTCTTATTTAGCTCAGGGAGGAATTGCTGCCAGTATAAAAAATGATAATAGGGAGCTTCATGTAAAAGATACCATAAATGCGGGATGCTATGTAAACAATTTAGATGCGGTTAATGTGCTTATAAATGAGTCACAAGAGGCAATTGACAGTTTAATAGAACTGGGAGTAGATTTTGATAAAGATTCTTTGGGAAATTTCTATAGATCCCTAGAGGGAAATCATTCTTTACCGAGAATACTTCATGTAAATGGAGATTCTACAGGAAAAGGAATAATGGATATACTTATAAAGCATGTTAAAGATTCTTCAAATATAACTGTTATAACTGATATTTTTGCTATGGATATAGTTGATAGTGAAGAAAAGTATAAAGGTATAACTGCTTATTATAATAACAAATTTCTTTATTTTAAGACTAAATTTTGTGTAATGGCATCAGGAGGAATTGGACAATTATTTTCCAAGACTACAAATGTAGACGTACTTACAGGAGATGGCATTGCCATGGCATTTAGAGCAGGTGTAAATTTGGACAATATGGAGTATATACAGTTTCATCCAACGGCTTTTTATTCTAAAGATGTTAAAGATAAGTTATTTTTAATATCAGAAGCAGTAAGAGGGGAAGGAGCTGTGCTTAGAAACATAAATGAGGAAAGATTTATGGGTGAGTATGATAACAGGATGGAATTGGCACCTAGAGATATTGTAGCAAGGGCTATTAAAGATCAAATGGATAAAACTAAATCCGATTATGTTTACCTGGATGTGACCATGTATGATAAGGATTTTCTAAAAAATAGATTTAATACCATTTATTCTGAGTGTAAAAGTAAAGGAATAGAAATGAATAAGGACTATATTCCTGTAACTCCTGCAGAACATTATTTTATGGGAGGAATAAAAGTAGACTTGTATGGGAGGACTAATATTGAAGGTTTTTATGCAGTAGGAGAATGTGCCTGTACAGGAGTCCATGGAGCTAATCGACTGGCCAGTAATTCTCTTATGGAAGCATTGGTTTTTGGAAAAAGAGCTGCAGAGGATATCTCCTGTAAAATGAACTATGATAAGGATTTAAATTATAAAGATATATATGAAATAGATAGAAAAAGTTCATTGAATGGCTTAAAAACTGAGTGCGTTGATAATGATTTTTTCTTATTGAGAGAAAATTTAAAAAATTTGATGGAAGATACTGCAGGTATAATTAGAAGTGTAGATAAGCTTAAAAAGGTTTCAAATTATATAAATGATGCTTTATGTAAAATTGAGAATTATAATCTTAGTGATATATATTCTATGGAAGTTTATAACATGTATCAAGTATCAGGTGTTATTATTACATCAATTTTAAATAGCAAGGCTTCTATAGGGAGTAATTATGTAGAAGAATATTCTGAACGTAGTCTAGTACAGCAAATTTGAGGTGATATAATTTGAATTATTTGATAATTGATAAGTTAATTAGAAATGGGCTTATAGAAGATATAAATTATGGAGATGTGACTACAGATAATTTATTCCAGGGTGGGGAGATTTCAAAGGGAAAGTTTATTGCAAAAGAGCAGGGAATTATAGCTGGTATTGAGGTAGCAGAGAGGGTATTTAAAATCTTAGATAGTAATATAGTATTTAAAAAATGTCTAAAAGATGGACATGAGGTAAAAAGTGGAGATAATATAGCCTACATAGAAGGTAGTTCCAATAGTATACTAAAGGGTGAAAGAGTTGCCTTGAATATATTTCAGAGAATGTGTGGCATTGCTACTAAAACTTTTAACATAGTTCAAATTGTAAAAGATTATGATGTTAAAATAGTAGATACCAGAAAAACCTTGCCTGGATTCAGACTTTTAGATAAGTATTCTGTGAGAATGGGAGGGGGATATAATCATAGGATGAATTTATCGGATTTTGTAATGATTAAAGACAATCATATTAAGGCAGCAGGGTCTATAAAAGAAGCAGTAGAAAGAATAAAAAGCAAAATTCCTTTTACTACTAAAATTGAAGTGGAAGTAGAAAACTTTGATCAGCTTAAGGAAGCGCTTAGTGCAAAAGTGGATGTAATTATGTTAGACAATATGGATATAGAGCATATGAAAAAAGCAGTGGAATTTGTAGATAAAAGGGTTATTTTGGAGGCTTCGGGAAATGTGAATGAGAACAACGTAGCAGATATTGCATCTACTGGAGTGGATATAATATCTATGGGTAGTCTTACTCACTCTGTAAAAGCATTGGATATAAGTTTAAAATTTCAGTAAATCACATTATTAGATAAAAATATAGAGTTAAAGATAAATGTATTCTTTAACTCTATTTATTATCTATAGTAAGTTTGGTAACATATAAATCTTTTTCTTTTTTTAAGTCAAGAAATCCATTTTCTCCAAGTAAAAGAGGCTTTGTCAAATCGTTTATATGAACTTGAATAACTTTACAACGATGTTTATTATTTAACATAACGTTTTCTCCCATAAAGTAATTTATTACATGATTTAAAAACATACTACAATATGCGTGATCAAATTTTTCGAAACTTTCTTCTTGAATAACTTTTAATGCTTCAAAAGGACCATTAATCTTTTTGGAGTAGGTATTAGAATTTACTCTATCAAATAGATCTGCAATAGCTATTATTTTAGCAAATTTATGAATTTTATCTCCTTTAATACCCAATGGATATCCAGAACCATTTATTCGCTCGTGATGCATCAATATACCTTTTGATACAGAACTATCTAAATAAGGTATTTCTTTAACAAAATTATAACCTATGACGGGGTGAGTCTTAAAGATCTTATACTCTTCAGAGGTAAGTTCGGTTTCTTTATTTAATATTTCTTTATCTAGTTTCATTTTGCCAAAATCATGTAGCACAGCAGAATAGGTTAAAAGGTTTATTTCTCTTTCATTAAGTCCCAACCATTTACCCAATATAAAACTAATAGCTGCTACATTTACACTATGTCTGTAAATATTATTTTTTCCGCTGCCATAAAAGATTATATTCCTAATAACTATACCTGTTGAGTTAAATTCCTCTTGTATTTTTTTTGAGAAAACTCTTATCTCATCTATTTCGTTAACTTTTAAATGAGATATTTTGTCAAATATCTCTTCTAAATTAGAAGAAAATTCATTGAAAGTATTTTCCACTTCTTCTATAGGTTTTATTTTAAAATGTAAAGGTTCAACAGAGTTATCTTCTAGATAGACCTCTACTTTATCTACAATATAATTACGTTTTAGCTGAGTTAAAGATGATTCCGTAATAGGCATATTTTTGCCCAGAAGAACCTTATTTTCAAAAATTATATCACTTGCTAATATCATTCCCGGTTTCAATTCATTAAGTTGTAATAACTTTTTCTTCCATAACACGTACTTCACCTCATTACAATTAATTGCATTAATAATTCATAAAACTCTAGTTAATTTATCGTATTGTTTTAATATTTCTAAATATACTTAAAGAAAATTTAGCCTTTATTTTAAAAAAAAATTTATTTATATTGAAAATTATACTTAAAAATATAATTAATTAATAATTCCTATCTGTTTTAAAATAGATAGGAATTACGCAATGTAAAATATTATTTTTTTTCTCGTTTAAAACATATAAACCAATCTAGACAATAGGTATCTTCATTTTGATTTTCTATTCTCCTTTTTGCAGTATCATAAGAATTTGGAGTGGGAAGAATAACATCATCACCTGGTTTCCAATCTGCAGGAGTAGCAACGCCCTCTATATCAGTTTTTTGAAGAGCTAAAATTATACGTTTAATTTCGTAAAAGTTTCTACCTGTGGAAAATGGATAATGAAGTATACATCTTATTTTTGATTCAGTATCTATGATAAATACAGATCTTACTGTCTGGGTACTTGATTGACCTAGCTGGATCATTCCATATTTATGTGATATTTCCATTCTGGTGTCTTCAATTAAAGGAAATGTAACCTCTACATCTTTCATATTTTTATATTCCAGTTCTTGAATTTTTCTAATCCAAGCTATATGTGAGTATAGTGAGTCTACAGAAAGGCCTATTAATTCCGTATTCAAATCTTTAAATTCCTTAATCATAGTTGAAAGGGTCATAAATTCAGTTGTACAAACGGGCGTGAAATCTGCAGGATGAGAAAATAAAATCACCCACTTACCTTTAAAATCTTCTGGGAAAATAATATCTCCCTGAGTAGTCTTTGCTTTAAACTCTGGGGCATAATCTCCAATTAGAGGTATATTGTAATTAGTATCCCTTGATGTCATAGTATTAACCTCCTTTTTGTTTTATTACTTCTATGAATTAAAATAATCTATAAGTATCTATTTTCAAGGAATAATAAAGATATGGTGATTATAGAGAGATTTAGTGAAGTAAAAAAGCGTATTTATGGAATGATTCTTTATAACTGCAATTCATAATATGTGATTTATATATAAAATGTGAATATTTTATACTAAAAGTAGTTTTAAAAATAATATTTAATATTTATTGTGTATTTAAAAGTTTGATATTTATTTTAAATTACAAATTGCAGTATTATAAAAAGATAATTTTTAAGGTTATTAGATGAGAGTATAAAATAATTTTTTATTCCATTATGCCTATATCAGATAATTTTATATTTTTATTATGCTCTAAAGCCCAGCTAATGGACCATTCGCTTTGAAATATCAAAATATTTCTACCTTTTAAATCCATTACTTTTTTAGTATCGCTTGTTAAAATTAGATTTTTCAAATTTATATCGGAATGTTCTATCCATCTTATAAACTTATAAGGCAATATGTCTATTTTTATATCTGTATTGTATTCATTTTTCATTCTATATTCCAATACTTCTAGTTGAAGTATACCAACTACTCCTATGATAATTTCTTCAATACCTATATGAAGCTCTTTAAATACCTGAATGGCACCTTCCTGAGAGATTTCACTAATACCTTTTATGAATTGTTTTCTTCGCATGGTATCTACAGTTTTGACTCTTGCAAAATGTTCAGGGGCAAAGGCAGGAATACTTTCAAATTTAAACTTTTTATTTGGAGAACATAAACTATCTCCTATACTATAAATACCTGGATCGAATACGCCTATTATATCCCCTGCATAGGCTTCTTCAATAATTTCTCTATCCTGGGCTAGAAATTGTTGGGGTTGAGAAAGTTTGACTTTATTTCCCCCCTGCATGTGATATACTTCCATTCCTTTTTTAAATTTACCAGAACATATTCTCATAAATGCAATCCTATCTCTATGAGATGGATTCATATTGGCTTGTATTTTAAATACAAAAGCTGAAAATTTAGGATCAAAAGGATCGATTTCTCCAGCATCTGATTTTCTTGGCAGAGGAGATGTAGTCAAGTTTAAAAATTCTTCTAAAAAAGGTTCTACTCCAAAATTAGTAAGGGCACTACCAAAAAATACAGGTGTAAGATAACCTGTTCTGACTTTATCCAAATCAAATTGGTCCCCAGCTATATCTAAAAGTTCTATATCCTCTTGGAGCTTTTGGTGCAAATTTTCTCCAAGTAAGTCTTTAAATATACTGTCTTCTACATTACCTTCCATGGATTCTACTGCAGTTTGACCATGATTACCCCCATTAAATATTTCTATCAAACTTTTTTTTCTATCATATACGCCTTTGAAATCTTTTCCAGATCCTATAGGCCAGTTCATAGGATAAGATTTTATTCCTAATACATCTTCTAAATCTTCCATTAATTCAAAAGGATCTTTACTTTCTCTATCCATTTTATTTATAAATGTAAATATGGGAATTCCTCTTAAGCTGCACACATTAAAAAGTTTTTTTGTTTGTGATTCTACTCCTTTTGCTCCATCTATTACCATAACAGCACTATCTGCTGCCATTAAAGTTCTATATGTATCTTCACTAAAGTCTTGGTGACCTGGTGTATCTAATATATTTATACAATAATTATTATAATTGAACTGCATTACTGATGAAGTTACAGAAATGCCTCTTTGTTTTTCTATATCCATCCAATCGGATACTGCATGTTTGGATGCTCTCCTGGCCTTAACTGAACCTGCAAGTCTTATGGCACCTCCATATAATAGTAATTTTTCAGTAAGAGTTGTTTTACCTGCATCAGGATGAGATATTATTGCAAATGTTCTTCTTTTTTCTATCTCTTTTTTTAAGTCTGCCACTACCTTTTCGCTCCTTCTTTTATTAGTTTCATCACTGATTTTAACTTTATTATATGTTAATGTCAACTTACAATGTTTTTTTCAGCATAGTAAACTTTATCTGAATCTGAGAATCACTTACCCAGATAAATTTTAAATACTTTAAAATACAATTAAAAAACACTAAGTATTATCTAATTTTATTAATACTCAGTGTTTCTCTATAACTAAATTTTAACCTTTATATAATTCGTCAAACATTCCTCTAAAGAAAGGTTTAGTCTTTTCAGTTCTATGAACATTACGAATACCTTCTACAACTATTACTGTAGGGGTTGTATCACTTTTTATCTCTTCTACTTTAAATTCAACCATACACATAGCGGAATTATTGTTCATAGGTTCTCTTATTACTTTAGCACTTCCTTTTATTCCAAGCGCTATATCATGTCCTTCTAAAATTGTTATAAATGCCTTTGAATTATTTTTAATGTTTGCTACAGTTTTATGTATTCTCATCAAAGCCAGTCTAATAGTTGAATGATTTGGTGCAAACATTAAATGTACAGGCATAGCATGAGGGAAACCCTCTTCTGTAACTGTTGATATTATAGCTGTAGTTAGTTCTTTATTAAATAGATCTATAACTTCAGCAGGAAGAGTATTGCCTAAAATCTTACTCATTCTAATCATCCTTCCATAAATATAATCGTCCTTACTTACATATTACTTGCATACAAATAATCTGTCAATAAATCGTATTTATTATTACAGGGAAAAATCATGAAACTAAGAATTACTTGATACATAAAAATATACCTCCCTTATGCACAGAATAAATTATATCATTAGCAAAAAGGAAAGTATAATGAAAATATTTTAAATGAAAAAAGTGTATTTTACAGTTAGAGCTCCTTTTTTTTTATAAATAATATATCTATCATAAAAATGAAGGTACATATTAAAAGTAGGATATCTATAAATATAGCTCCTACTTTGAGTATTATACCTACAAATAGGAATATTAGTATAAGGCTGCAGAGCCATTTAAAAAATATCATATTAAGTCTCCTTAATAGTTTAGTATTTGGTTATCCTATAATTCAGATGTATTTTAAAGTAACTGTCTGATGGAGAGTTATTTAAATATATCTGAAGTGTTATATAGTATAGTATTACCTTTAATCTATAAAGTTATTAAAATAAAAATTGATTTTAAAAATTGTATGGGTACATTTGATTTTTTTGCGAAAAAAAATATAATAGTATTAATCTATAAAAAGGAGGCACTATATTTTGATAGAACAAAAAAAATTAGTACTTAACAATTTGAAAGTGAGGGATATGGTTCAAGTATCACTTATGGCTGCAATAGTTTATATTTTTACAGCTATAATTAATATACCTACGGGGGGTATGTTTAAAGGGGTTGTACATCTTGGGGATAGTATGGTACTCTTAGGAGCCATATTGCTAGGAAAAAGGAAGGGATTTTTTTCAGCTGCGGTGGGAATGTGTTTATTTGACGTTCTTTCACCCTATGCTATTTGGGCTCCCTTTACCTTTTTTATAAAAGGAATCATGGCATGGATTGCTGCTGCCATTGCTTATAGAAAGGGAAATAATGGAGAAAAATTTGGAAATAATGTATTCGCATTTATTATAGCATGTATTTGGATGATACTAGCATATTATGTGGCAGGTGCGTTAATGATGCATTTTATAGCTAATATAGATTTAGTTAAAGCATTTGTGTTATCTACTGCAGAAATTCCAGGAAATATAGCTCAAAGCTTGGTAGGTATAGCTATAGCACTTCCTTTAAGTAAGATATTAAAAAGAAAAATTTAGCAATGTAAAAATCAAATGATTCTTAGATTCAGACGAAATTTGTTCATAAACATAACTAGGAGGGATAGATTCCCTCCTAAGATTATTATCTAGGTCTTATTCTATTCTTTTCAGCTTTTCTTTTTCTTCTGCAGTCTATACATCTTACAGGATCATTTTCAAATCCTTTTTCTTTGTAGAACTGCTGCTCTCCTTCTGTAAATATGAATTCTTTTCCACAATCTTTGCATACAATTGTTTTGTCTGTCATAAAAAAACCTCCTTAAACCTAGGACTAATTTTATTCTTGATAATCTACCTCCAGGATTAAGGAGAATATAGTACCTTGAAAAAATTTGACCTAACATTATATAAAAAATGTTTATAGTTAGAGTAAAACTCTATGCTAATTATACCATATTCTAATAAAAAAACAATGTTTTAGAAAAATATTGTTTTTCGCAATAACTTGATATAGCTGGATGAAGTGGAATATCCAAATTTACATAATAATATGTTTTGAAAATGGATAATAAGTAAAGTAAATAGGCTTATTTTTTACATATGTAAATTAAAATATCATGAAAAATCTATTAAATAATAACAATAGATCATAATTAAATTAACTTTTATAGAGTATAATTAAATTAACTTTTATAGAGTATAATTAAAAGTATACATACATATAAAATAAATATTGAGGTTATTTTTATGGATACTAAGAAATTTCTTAATTTATTAAAAAAAATAGAAGGACCTAAATTAGACTTTAAGCAGTGTATAAATATAGATAACGATAGTGGAAAGAAAGAGTTAGCTAAAGATGTATGTGCCATAGCTAATTCCAGAGGGGGAAGAGGCTATCTTATAATAGGAATTGAAGATAAGACCAAAAAAATATTTGGCATAGGTGAAGCAAACTTTGATGAAGAAAAAATACAGCAGATAATAAGTTCTAGAATAGATCCTCCTATACCGATTTCCTTGGAAATTTTAAAATATGAGGGTAAAAAAATAGCTATTATAATTATATATGATGGTCCTCAGAAACCTTATCAAATGAGGGATAATGGATCTTTTTACATAAGAAGGGGATCTACAAATGATACTATGCGCAAGCAAGAAATAGTTTCTGCACTTGAAGAAAATCTTAGCATAAGTATAGAGTTGTGTCCCATACCCCGTAGTAATTTGAATTGCCTGGATAGTAAACTGGTAAATAAATATTTTTCATCTCAAGGAATAAATGTGACAGATGAAAATAGATTAGAATTAATGGAAAGTGCTTCAATAGTATATATGGATAAGGATTCAGGAAAATATATGGCTACTTTAGGAGGACTATTAATTTTTTCTAAGAACAATAATGTATATATACCCCATAATATGATAAAAATAATTAATAAGGTTAATAATAATTTGAATCCAGTGAGTATAATTCAAGGTGACCTTATATCAATAATGGATAAAACAGAAGATATGATAAGAAAAATTGTGACTGCAAAATCTTATCCTTTGGAATTTGTGAATGAAGGAATAAGAGATGCAATAATATATAGAGATTATTCTGATTTTTATAGAGGTATAGAGGTTATTATAGATCTTAATAGTATAGTAGTCACAGGTCCAGGTATTTTGGCACATAAGAAAAATAAAAATGAATTTAGCTATGCAAGAAGAAATATGTGGATATATGAAAAAATAATTGCATTAGATACAAAAAAAAGACTTATAAAAGCTTCAGGGGGATTCAATAAGATGAAAAAGGCATTTAAAAATAAAAATACAGTTAAATTTATAAATTCTATAAAAAATAATGATTTTAAAATCATTTATCCTGGAATCAAGAAATTCAAATAGGGGAAGTTTATTCTATGAGAAAAATGTAAAAATATGTAATGCTTTTTTAAAAAGAATTTCTGATTTATATGTTGAAAAAATATTCTGAACATTATATAATTTAAATATAATTTGATTATGAGAATGGCACCTAAGTATATAAATTAAAGGGGTGGTAAAAATGATTAATGTATTCTGCAGCAAAAGAGGTTCAGGAAAGACTAAAGAATTGATTAATTTGGCCAATGAAAAGGCAATGATAGGAAGGGGGCATGTTGTATATATAGATGATGATAAAGGACCTATGTGTCAATTGAACAGGGAAATCAGGTTTATAGTGACAAGTGATTTCAAATTAAGAAAAATGGAAAGCTTTTATGGTTTTTTGTGTGGCATACTTTCAAAAGATTATGATATTGATACAATTTTTGTAGATGGATTACTCAATATTATAGATGAAAATCTTGAAAATGTGTCACACTTATTTTATAATATTGAAAAATTAGCAGAGGAATATAATGTGGATTTTTATATAAGTGTAAATGAGGATGAAGGAAAAATGCCTCAATTTATTATGAAGTATGTGGCAGCATAATTAATGCTGACATAGTTAATTATAGTATCAATTAGAAAATAATGGTGATTTTATATATTTAAGACTGGAAACCTTTCCAGTCTTAAAATTTTGCTTCATATGTAATTTTAGTAAAGGCAATTATAGGTTGATAAAAAGAAGGTTTAAATATATACTATAACTTATAACAACTGTGCTAGTTATTGAAAGGTAGGGATACAAGTTGGCTAACGTTTATGACATATTATTAGAACGTGGTTACATAAAACAAATTACTCATGAAGATGAAGTAAGAGAATTGTTAGGGAAGGAAAAGGTAACATTTTATATAGGATTTGATCCTACAGCAGATAGCTTGCATATAGGACATTTCCTGCAGATGATGGTTATGTCTTATATGCAAAAAGCAGGACATAGACCTATAGCTTTGCTTGGGGGAGGTACTGCAATGATTGGTGACCCCACAGGAAAGACTGATATGAGAAAGATGTTATCACAAGAACAGATACGGCACAATGCTGATTGTTTTAAAAAACAGTTTTCTAAGTTTATAGATTTTGAAGATGAAAAAGCTATAATGGCAAATAATGCAGATTGGCTTATGAATTTAAATTATGTTAACTTTCTGAGAGAAATAGGAGTACATTTTTCTGTGAATAAGATGCTTACAGCAGAATGTTTTAAACAAAGAATGGAAAAAGGATTAACTTTTCTTGAATTTAATTATATGTTAATGCAAGGGTATGACTTTTTAGAATTAAATAGAAGATACGGATGTACATTACAAATGGGAGGAGATGACCAGTGGGCAAATATAATAGCAGGGGTAAATCTGATTAGAAAAAAGGAGAGAAAACCTGCTTTCGGAATGACTTTTACACTTTTAACCAAGAGTGACGGCAAGAAGATGGGAAAAACTGAAGGAGGAGCTATATGGCTGGATAAGAAAAAAACATCCCCGTATAATTTCTACCAGTACTGGAGAAATGTAGATGATGCAGATGTGGAAAAATGTCTGTTGCTTTTAACTTTTCTTCCTATGGATGAGGTAAAGAGACTATCCTCTCTTTCAGGAGAAAAAATAAATGAGGCTAAAAAAGTGCTTGCGTATGAGGTTACTAAAATTATACACGGGAAGGAAGAGGCACAAAAGGCTAAAGAAGCTGCAGAGGCTTTATTCTCTGGAGGAGAAAATCTAAATAATGTACCAACCATAGAATTAGGTGAAAGTAGTTTAGGGTGTTCTATAGTTGAATTATTGGTTGATAATCACTTATTACCATCAAAAAGTGAAGCAAGAAGACTTATAAAGCAAAATGGGCTTACTATAAATGGTGAAAAGGTAACAGATTCAGAGCTAAAGGTTACAAGAGATCATTTTAAAAATGGAGAATTGCTTATAAGGAGAGGTAAGAAAAATTATAATAGAATTATAATTAAATAAGATAATTGAATATTTAAAAATCCATAAGGCTGTTTTTATAATCAAGTGATTCAGAGGTTTAGGTGAAGTTTGTTCATAAGGAATTATTTTTCCTATTTGCACCTTAGAGGAACTCATGCAGGTGCGTACCCTTCCTTGAGAAGTTGGTATATTATCTAATTGTAGCATTAAGGTAAAAGGTATAAAAACAGCCTTGTATTTTAAATATAATATTTCCACATTATTATGGCATCTTCTTTGTTATCTGCATAATAGGATCTTCTTATACCGGATTCTACAAATCCATACTTTTTATAAAGATTCTGGGCTACTATATTGGATTTTCTAACTTCTAAGGTCATATTATTTATAGATTCAATTTTACATATCTCTACCAGGGATTCAAGGAGCAGATTTCCTGCACCTATTCCTCTGTATTTTGGGTGAACGGCTATAGTGGTTATATGTCCTTCGTCTAATATGATCCACATACCGGCATAACCGATAATGGTTTTGGATTTTTTAGCTATAATATATCTTGCCAGAGTATTGCCTTCAATTTCTTTATTAAAGGATTCCCGGCTCCAGGGTGTGGGAAAACATAAATTATCTATCAAAAGGATTCTATCAATATGTTCTAATTTTAAAGAAGATATTTCTATGTCATTCATTTTTACAGGACTCCAATTTTTTTTCGTATTCTCTTTCAGCCTGTGACTTCCTTAAGTAAAAAGGAGCAAAATCGTATATGCTATCTTCTATACCCGAGTTTAGTAGATGTAAACCTAATTCACCCAATGAAGAAGCCCTTACCACGTTTAAATTTATAGGGGCAAAGCTGAGATTTTCTATTTTTGAAATTAATGTATTCTTGAATTTTGGAACAGCATCTCCTATAAAGCATACAGGCTGGTGGTGTTGATTTACAAGTTCAATTAAATCATTAATGGATATAGCCATATAATCAGTTATAATATCCAATTTGTTATGGACAAATCTATAGAGCGCAGTATATACATTTTCTCTTAATGCATCCAATATAGGGCATATAATACCTGAAGTATAGCATAAGTTGTATGCCAGAGCATCTAGAGAAGAAACCCCCACAAAGGGTTTACCGGTACCCTGGCTTAGTCCTTTAATAACAGATGCCCCAATTCTAAGACCGGTAAAAGAACCGGGACCTTTAGACACTACAAAACCATCCAGAGAATTAATATCTATATTTAAATTTTTTAAAAGTATATCTATTGAAGGCATAAGAATTGTTGAATGTTGTTTTTTACAGTTTAAAGTAATTTCGCCTAATAATTTATAATCGTCTAATACAGCACAAGTTGCTGATTCAGTAGAAGAATCTAAACTCAGTATTTTCATATTATTATTTTAACTCCTTTATATAATTATATCTGCTGCCATGGTATTTTATTGTTATTTTTCTCCAATTGAGATTTTCTTCGGGTAATTTATAGATATTTATGTATATATGTTCCTCAGGTATTAGTTCATCAATATAATTGGCCCATTCTATAATATTTACAGCATCACTATAAATATACTCCTCAAATCCTAGGGAGAGCAATTCATCTATATCGTTAACTCTATATACATCAAAATGGTGGAGTTTTAGTCTTCCTTTGTATTCATTTACTATTGTAAAAGTAGGACTTGTTATAGGGCCCTTTATGCCAAGTCCTTTGGCTATTCCTTTGGTAAAATAGGTTTTTCCTGTACCTAAGTCACCAGTAAGACAAATTATATCACCAGGATTCAATAGATTACCTAATTTTTCACCTAGTTCTATAGTGTCTTCAACACTGTTTAAAGTAAATTGCACATTAATTCACCTCGAAATATTTTGTCTAAAGCATAAAATTAAACTATACTTTCATGGTATTGGCAGCTGTAGTATATTGTCTAGAAGAATTTAAAGAATATATGGTTCGTTTTAAATATCCTAGTGCAACGTCACATATAAAACCACCGGATACCATCTCATCCATTATATTAAATACATTCTCCATATTCAATCCTTTGCGATATGGGTCTGTTTTCTGTAAGTGCTTGATATATATCACATACTGCCATGATTCGAGATTCTTCGGAGAGTTTGTTTGCTTTTAAACCTCGAGGATATCCTTGCCCATTTAATTTTTCATGATGATTGGATGCCCATTCGCTTATATTAGGTATATCCTCTATTTTATCTAAGATAATCTTAGTGTAATAAGCATGAGATTTTATTATATCAAATTTCTTTGAAGTTAAAGGGCCATTTTTATCAAGTATATTAAGAGGAATAGCCAGTTTCCCAATATCATGTAATAATCCTGCAATTTTCATTTCACAACATTTTTCATCTGTATATCCCCGGAATTTTGAAACTGTATAGGCCAGGTTTGCTATGCCTTTAGAGTGAATTGCAGTAAATTTGCTTTTATTATCTATTATATTTGCAAATATTTCAGATATTTGTTCAAATTCTCTTATATCCATAAATATATTTAATTCAGGTTGAATTTTATCTAATATAAATTCAGCAAAAGAGATATTTTCAATATTAAGCCAGAAAATATCTCTGGAAGCATTTTTTAAAAAAGCAGTTACAATTTTTTCAGAGAATATTTTATTGCAATTATCTTTAACCCATTTTATAATTCTATCTCTTTGTCTAAAGTTTGATACATTTTCATCATATAGTATCTCTATCAAATCAGCTATTCTTATTATTTGACTTTCTATTGGAATATTATCTTTTTCTAAATTCATAGCACCACTGCCGTCAAAATTTTCATGATGATATAATATTATATTTGATAAATCACAAAAATAAGGAAAAGATTTAGTTATATTAGTACCAGTTTCACAATGATTTTTTATAAATGAATTGGCAGAATGACTTTCACAGAGACAATTCGCAGCGCCTATATCATGTAGTAGGGCTGATATATAGACTTGTTTTTTACTTTCTTCATTTAAATTCAATTGATTGGAAATTTCTAATGCTATATAGGTAGTTCGTAATGAATGATGCATAAATCTATGGTCTGAATAATTTACATTAGTTATATCTTCAATTACGACATTGTGATCCCAATTACTGCATTTAGAGCTTGTTTGGGCTAGGTCTAATGCTATTGACATAGCTCTTATGGTTTTATCCATACTAATTTTCATGGCTAAACCTCCCTTTAATAGTGGTTGTACATTTTCAAAGAAAAATTTATTAATTATTTCAAAAACACCTTATATTTATGCTTTATACCTAATTTTAACACAATAAAATGAACTGATAAACTATTATATTTTAAGTATATGTAAAAAATAAAATAGATCAGTGTTTGCATTGTTAAATTACATTATGTAAAATATATGTGTTATGAATTAGTATATAGTAAGTATAAACATAATGTGATAGTTATGTATTATTTTACATATGGAGGCGAGAGAATTGAGGAAAATATTAACTTTGGTTATGCTTTCTTTCATAGTATTTTTTACTGCCTGTGGAGATAAGAAAGATTATAAAGATTCAACTTATACTAATAAATTAGAAGTAAGAAAAGATGTTCAATTAAATATAATGGCTACAGATAAACTTTTATACAATATGGTGAAATCCATAGTAAAGGATAGGCATATAGTAGAATATATGTTTAATAATAGAGAAAGTGAGATAAATTTTAGATTTACTGAGGATAGTATAAATAACATATCCAAAAAAGACTTATTTTTTTATATGGGAGCAAGTTTTGAACCATGGATAGATGCTTTTGTAGACAAATTGGATAAAAATAAAGTTGGTGTTATAAATGTTTCAAGAGGTGTAGGATTATTATCCTATAATAAAATAGTAAAATATAATGATACCACATTAAAGGATAATCCCTATTATTTTACTAACATCGACAATTATATGACAGCTCTTATGAATATAAGAAATGCAGTTCAAGATAAGGATCCTAGAAATAGAGATTTTTATGAAAAAAACTTTTCTGAAACTTTAAAAGTGTTAGAAACCTATAAAGAAAAGCTGAAATCAGTGGATAATGAACTAAGTAATTATGAGTTCATCATAGTTGAAGATGAGTTGAATTATTTTGTGAAATATAACAATTTAAAACTGGTGGACGTGGGGTTGGGAGAAAATAATATAATTACATTGAGTTCATCACAGCGGGAAAATCTACAACAGAAATCAAATAGTGGTAATTTGATAATTCTTTATAATGATGACTCCGCTGTTAAAAATAATGAAGTATTATTGAAAAAATATAATATATCTGCTGTAAAGCTTCAAATTTACAATGGGGATTTTAGTTATGAAGAAACTCTTACACATAATATCAATGCACTGGAGAGCATATATAAAACTCAATAAACTTAAAATGTAAAGTATCAATTTGTTCTATTTTATATTTTAAATAATAAACTGGTTAATGGAAATAGTTTATTATAGAAGGGTATTTTATGGGATATTATATTAAAGTAGAGTCAAATGTGAAAGTTTATGTAGAAGATCTTAATCCAAAGGGAAAGCACACTATTTTATTTCTCCATGGATGGCCTGGAAGTCATGATCTATTTGAATATCAGTTTGATGAACTTCCCAAAAGAGGATATAGGTGTATTGGCGTGGATCAAAGAGGTTTTGGGCAATCGGATAGGCCTTTTACAGGGTATGACTATGATAGATTATCAGATGATGTCCGAAATGTGGTAGAAGCACTTAAATTAAAAGATTTTACTCTAGGAGGTCATTCTACAGGAGGGGCAATAGCTGTTAGGTATATGGCAAGACATAATGAATATGGAGTGGCAAAGCTTGCTCTTTTTGCAGCTGCTGTGCCTAGTCTCATCAGAAGGCCATATTTTCCCTATGGTTTAACAAAACAAACCGTAGAGGAAATAATTAAAGAAACATATAATGACCGTCCTAAAATGCTGATGGGATTTGGTGATATGTTTTTTTTCAAGTATGTTACCAAGCCCTTTTCAGATTGGTTTTTTCAGCTAGGGCTTCAGGGGGCAGGCTGGGCTACTGCAGCTGTAGCAAAGACATGGCTGGGTGAGGAGGAGTTATTTTCCGATATGAAAAAAATAACGGTTCCTACCTTGATTCTCCATGGCATTCATGATAAGGTTTGTTTATTTCCTCTGGCAGAAGCACAACAAAAGGGCATTAAAAGTTCTATACTTATACCTTTTGCATACAGTAGACATGGACTATTCTACGATCAGCGTGATAAGTTCAATAAGGAATTGATGGATTTTATTGAAAGTTGAACTGTTAAAAGTAAATAAATAATATTATTGAATTCATTAAGTCATCTATTGATATATGATTACCCCGCTTCCTTTGACAGTGGTGCTGCAGTTGTATACAAAGACAATGATTGTTTTATTATTTAAGAATGCTTTAAAAAATAAGTAAATTGAATACTATCCAGCTATATGTAAACTTAAAAATCTGCACTACTTTATGTGCAGATTTTTCTATTGCAAATTTTTACATAAATAATGCAGCATAATAAAAATTTTGTTAAAAATACTTTTATAACTTATATTTTAATGTTATACTAACATTTGTATTAAAAAATATAGCATAAGATATATATATTAGCTATTATTTAAAGAAATGGCATATTGAAGATATATAGTGTAATAACAAAAGTGGAAGGGGTATAACTTTCTAATCTAAACTTGCCGCTATATAATTAAATCTTCTATGTCACTTTATCAATTTATCATAAAACAGTTATATAAACTGTTTTATATATTTATATTTAATTATTCGAGATATATTAAAATTATTTAAGTAGGAGGTATAAAAATGTCTCAATATCTAAAAAATAATGATGTTTTAAGTACTGTAAATAGGGGGAATCCTGCGGAATCAGGTCTTTGTACTCTATGTAGAGCGGACTGCCAGGGGAAATGTGAAACATGGATGTCAAGTATGAAAGGGAGAAAATTACTCTATCCAAGAGATTTTGGTACAGTTACCGCTGGAAGTTCAAATATAAATCATGTTGGTGTATGCTATAATAATCTAAGAGTTCAAGGATATAATTATGGTGCAAATGGTATGCCATCCAATTTAACATGTGATGCTGACGACTGCATTTTTCCAAATGTAAACGTTGAATTAGAGTTTGGGAAAGCTGTTAAAACAAAATCCAAGCTGCCAATAATGACAGGAGCTTTGGGGTCAACATTTATTGCACAAAAATATTGGGAGTCTTTTGCAATAGGTGCGGCCTTAGTCGGGATTCCTATAGTTGTTGGTGAAAATGTTGTTGGTGTTGATAAAGATGCTGTTATCGAAAAGGGTAAAATCATAAAGGCACCTGAATTGGATAGAAGAATAAAGCAATACTTAAGTCATCATAATGGATATGGAGCTATAATTATCCAGATGAATGTAGAAGATACAAGAAATGGTGTAGCGGAATATGTAATTAATAAATATGGTGATGATGTAATTATAGAGTTAAAATGGGGACAAGGTGCTAAAAATATAGGTGGAGAAATACAGGTTGATTCATTAGATTATGCTATTTTCTTAAAAAATAGAGGGTACATTGTAGATCCAGATCCAACAAAGCCAGAAGTGCAGGAAGCCTACAAAGCTGGTGCAATTAAAACCTTTGCAAGACATAGTAGATTAGGATATACAAACTTAAATTCTGCTTCAGATGTAAAAGAAGATTTCATGAAATCTATAGAGTACTTAAGAAATTTAGGATATAAGAGAATTACTTTAAAGACAGGTTCTTATGGAATGGAAGCATTGGCTATGGCTATTAAATATGCTACTGAAGCTAAGCTTGATTTATTAACTATTGACGGTTCTGGCGGCGGAACAGGTATGAGTCCCTGGAACATGATGGAATCTTGGGGAATACCTTCAATATTCCTACACTCTAAAGCTTATGAGTATGCAAAAATATTAAAGGATAAAGGATATGATGTTGTTGATATGGCATTTGCCGGTGGTCTTGCAAGAGAAGATCATATATTTAAGGCATTATCACTAGGTGCACCATTTACAAAACTTGTCTGTATGGGTAGAGCATTAATGATTCCTGCATTCTTAGGTGCTAATATTGAAGGTGTATTATATCCTGACAGAAAAGAATTAAGAAATGGAAACTGGAATGCACTTCCCAAGCATATTGTTGATGAATTTGGTTCTTCACCAGAAGAAATATTTGCTGGATATTTTGATGTAAAAGAAAAAGTTGGAGCAGATTATATGAAGAATATCCCATTAGGTGCAATAGCATTTTGGACTCTTGCAGATAAGCTAAAAGCAGGGCTTCAACAATTAATGGCAGGAGTTAGAAAATTCAATATTTCTGAAATATCAAGAAATGACATATTTGCTGCAAATAGAGAAACAGAATTAGAAACGGGAATCAAGTTTATGACTGATGTTGACGACGATGCAGCAAAGAAAATATTAAGCGAATAATTGCTGTCCCAATTAGAACAAATATCCGTGCTAAAAAGAAGAAATATCTTAAGGCACGGTCATATTTGCTATTTTCATTTCACTTAGTCTAGTTTTTACAAAAGACTCTTATCTTTTTAAGAAAAGCTAATTTAGTAGTTTGTATAACAATTCCAGCAAAAATAAGAACGCATCCTATTAACATCTGAAAACTTAAAATTTCATTTAAAAGAATTACTGCAAATATTCCTCCAAATGCTGATTCTAGAGTTAATATAAGGGCGGTACTTGTAGAGGATATATACTTTTGGGCAATATTTTGAACTACAAAAGGTATTACTGTTGTAAAGATTGTTAAATAAGCTATTGATTTTAATACCTTTGGACTTAAGTGTATGGTAAAAGATTCAAAAATTCCTGTAAGTATAATAAATAAAATGGAGGTAACTAAAAACTGTATTATAGTTGATACAATTGGATCTGAATCTTTGTTGAAATACTCAATGGCAATCATATGACAGGCAAAGGAGAGTGAACACAATATGGAGATCAAGTCTCCTTTATTAATATAAAAAGAGCCGTTCAATGTAAGTAATCCTATGCCCAATACTGCAAGTACTGCACCAAAAACGGAGTGAATATTTGGTGGTTTTTTATATACTATCCATCCTAAAAAAGGAACTATAAGTACATAGGCTCCCACCAAAAAGGATTGTTTTGATGCAGTAGTGTAAAATATGCCTGTAACTAAATTCAAAAATGCTAAAAAAAGAAATATACCAATTATACTCCCATGTAACATGTCTTTTTTTCTTATGCTTTTCAGTTTGGTTGGAAATATGACACATAAAAAAATTGTAGAAATACCAAATCTTAAACTCATTAATGTAAATGGTCTTATATCACTTAGTATATCCTTTATAATTGCATAGCTTGTTCCCCAAAGTAAAGCTACTAAGCCTAAAGTTATTGAAGATATAATAGATTTTTTTTATGATTCATGAAAATGTCTCCTACCTTCTTTGTTAAAACTGTCCTTTTAATCATTTCATATAATATGTATATAGTAATAATGACAATATTCCATACATTTAAGTATATATCTTTTATCTATAATTGTTAAGGAATGAAAATTTAATGAGCTTTTTCTAGTTGTTTAAGATTCAATCTTTAGTGTTTTGTTTCATTATTTATAAAAGTAGAGAGCATTAAAAATGGTAGCTGTAGGATAAAAAACAGATTAAAGGTACATATTAATAAAATGGATATTATTATGTTGAAAGGAGTATATTTATGGGTAATTGTTTTGTAAAAAATTCAACGGGTGTTTTAAAGAAAGTATTACTTTGCCCAGCTGATTATATAAAGCTTTACTCTATTAATGTTATATCTGAAGAGTGGATTAGAAAAGGTATTAAACTAAATATAGAGCGTTGTATTAAGGAACATGAAGAATTAATACAGGCATATAAGGAAAATGGTATAGAAGTAGTTTTAATGGAACCGGATGTAAAACTCACCAATGAAGTGTTTGCAAGAGATTTTGGCGCATGTATAAGGGAAGGATATATTTTAGGAAATTTTAAGGAAGTAATTAGAAAGGGAGAAACAGAAGCTTATAGCAATAAGATGAAAGAGCTGGGCATTCCATGTGTTGCCAAAGTTTCCGAAGGTTTTTTTGAAGGCGGAGATTTTTGGTTTTTGGATCACAGTACATTAGCTATAGGAGTTATTGACAGAACTAATGAAACTGCCATAAGAGAGATTAAACAGCAGCTTAATAAATTTGAATATAATATAATTCCCGTAAAGTGTGAAGAGGATAATTTACATTTAGACATGTGTTTTAATATTGTAGAAGAAAAGCTAGCAGTAGTGTGTAGGGAAGCTCTACCTGACAGCTTCATTAAAATGTTGGAACAAAAAGGATTTTCTTTAATTGATATTTCACAGAGGGATGTTTTTAAACATTATGGAAATCTTCAATCTTTAGGTAATGGGAGAGTAATATCACTTAAATCAAATAAAGAAGTGAATGAACAATTAAAATCTTATGGAATTAATGTAATAGATCTGGATATAAGTGAAATACTTAAAAGTGGAGGGGGGCCGCACTGTATGACATTTCCACTTCATAGAGTGTAATAACCAGTCAGTATGCCAGCTGATTTTACATAATACTTTCTAAATAGTAATTCATTGAAATAATGTATTTGTGAAAGTATAACCGGCATATCTGACCCATTGTTTAGTTAAATATAATAGTATAAACTAGTTTTTAAAGCTGTGAACAGGAGCAGGAATTCTTCCCCCCCTTGCTACAAAAGCTTCACTGGAAAACTTACTTACAGACATTATAGGAGCCTTACCCAGAAGTCCACCAAAATTAGCTTCCTCTCCGACTTTTTTACCATATACCGGAATTATCCTTATGGCAGTAGTTTTATTGTTTATCATTCCAATGGCAGCTTCATCTGCAATTATGGCAGATAGGGTGGATTCAGGAGTATCACCCGGTATTCCTATCATATCCAGTCCCACGGAACATACGCAGGTCATGGCTTCCAGTTTTTCAAGGTTTAAAGAACCTGCATTTACCGCATTTATCATTCCCTCATCTTCACTTACAGGTATAAATGCACCACTTAATCCCCCCACTTGAGAAGCAGCCATTATGCCACCTTTTTTTACTGCATCATTTAAAAGTGCCAGAGCTGCAGTAGTTCCAGGACAACCACAGCCTTCAAGTCCCATTTCTTCTAAAACTCTAGCCACACTGTCTCCTACCGCAGGAGTAGGTGCTAGGGATAAATCTACTATACCAAAGGGAACTTTTAATCTTCTTGAAGCCTCTGCGGCAACTAATTGACCCATCCTTGTTATTTTAAAAGCAGTCTTCTTTATTGTCTCTGCTACTACATTAAAATTTTCTCCTTTTATTTCTTCCAGTGCACATTTTACAACACCGGGACCGCTTACTCCCACATTTATTATGCAGTCAGCTTCTCCTATTCCATGAAATGCCCCTGCCATGAAGGGGTTATCTTCAATGGCATTTGAAAATACTACAAGTTTAGCACAGCCTATACTTTCCTTTTTTCTTGTAAGATAGGCAGTTTGTTTTATTATACGTCCCATATCTTTTACAGCGTCCATGTTTATTCCTGCTTTTGTAGTAGCTACATTTACAGAAGAACATACTTTTTCAGTAACAGATAGTGCCTCTGGCAGGGATTCAATTAATATCCTATCACCTTTAGAATAGCCTTTATGTACAAGACATGAGAAACCTCCAATAAAATCAATACCCAGTGTTTGAGTTACCTTATCTAAAATTTTTGCATATTCTACATAATCTCTATCGGAACTTGCCTGAGCAATGAGGGAAATAGGAGTTACAGATATTCTTTTATTTATTATAGGAATACCATATTCTACTTCGATTTCTTGGGCAGTTTTAACTAAATTTTCAGCGCAGGTGGTTATTTTATCATATATTTTTGTACGAGCTTTTTTACCGTCACTATCTATGCAATCTAAAAGGGATATTCCCATGGTTATAGTTCTTATATCTAAATTTTCTCTATGAATCATATTAATTGTTTCCAATATATTCTTAGTATTGATCATTTTATTCAACTCCTCAGTTTAAATTTCATGCATGGAAGTAAATATATCTTCTCGTTGAATTTTGATAACCACATCAATTTTTTCTGCCTTATCTTCAAGGGCAGTTTTTAAATTACTAAAAGTTATCTTCATTTGTGATAGATCTACAAACATTACCATAGTGAAGTAATCTTTTATGAGAGTTTGGTTTATGTCTAAAATATTTATATTATTTTCATATAAAACAGAGGTTACATTATAAATAATACCTGTTTTATCCTTGCCAATTACAGTTATGAATGCTTTCATTATCCACATCTCCTTAATAGTTATTATAGTATTAATAATTTACCCAGAAAAAATAAAATGAGACTAAAAATAAAATTAGTCTCTGGAAAACAGATTTTAAGTATGCATCCATAAAAAATAGATAGAAACTTAAAACATGAAATCCCCTGTCCTTTTTACCTGAGAGTTTCACCAAAATTTTGGCTTTCCCCTTCGGTGCTCTTAAAGAGTCTCTCCAGAGGTTCGTCCAATAACGGTTTACAAAGTTACTCCCATTATCTTCATCCATTCTTATTAAATTGATAAAATAATTATAACACGTTTAAACAGTCAATTCAAATCAATTGTAAATTGGCAGAATGTTGACAAAAAGACAAGTTATATGTTAGAATGAAGCGATCTTTAGTTACAACTTTTGAATATATTCAAAGTTGTTAGTTTAGAAGGTTTTAGTTATCATTCTAAATTTGATAGGGAGAATATTATGTCGCAAATAGAAGTAAAAAATGTATATAAGATTTTCGGAAAAAATCCTAAGAGGGTAATTCCACTTTTAGAAAAAGGAATGACAAAAAATGAAATACATAATAGGACAGGAAATGCTGTAGGAGTAAACAATGTTAGTTTTCAAGTAAACAAAGGTGAATTTTTTGTAATTATGGGTCTATCAGGAAGTGGTAAGTCTACTTTAATAAGATGCCTGAATAGATTAATAGATGCGACAAGTGGCATGATATTAATTGATGGAGAAGATATATTAAAGTGCAGTGAAGATGAACTTCGTGAAATCAGGCGAAAAAAAATAGCCATGGTATTTCAAAATTTTGCTCTTTTTCCCCACAGAACCATATGCAGTAATGTAGAATATGGATTAGAAATACAGGGAATTGACTTAAAAGTAAGAAAAGAGAAGGCATATAAGGCTTTAGAATTGGTGGGGCTAAAAGGATATGAGGAAAATATGCCTGATGAATTGAGTGGAGGTATGAAACAGAGAGTTGGACTTGCTAGAGCTTTAGCAACAGATGCAGGTATACTGTTAATGGATGAAGCATTTAGTGCATTAGATCCGTTGATACGCAAAGAGATGCAAGAAGAGATGCTGCAGTTGCAATCAAGAATGCATAAAACTGTGATATTTATAACTCATGATTTGGATGAGGCACTAAGATTAGGTGATAGAATTGCTATAATGAAAGACGGAAGTATAGAGCAAATTGGTACATCAGAAAATATATTGACCCATCCTGCTAACAAGTATGTAAAGAGGTTTGTACAGGATGTGGATAGGACCAAAATAATCACTGCGTCGGCTATAATGGAAAAATCCAAGGCAATTATTCTTTCTAAGGATGGCCCTAAATCAGCAGCAAGACTTATGAAAGATGAAGGCATATCCAGTATTTATGTAACAGATAAGTATAGAAAATTAAAAGGAATAGTACGAATAGACGATACCATAGAACTGGTAGAGCAGGGAGTTTCTAATATAGAAAGTATACTTATAACTGAAGTTCCCACAACATTACCAGATACGTCCATATCGGATCTATTGTCTGTTGCAAAAGATGCAATATATCCAATAGCAGTGGTAGACGAAGACCACATCATGTTGGGAATTATAAAAAGGTCTACTATTATAGCGGGAATAGCAAGAGAGGAGGACTGATTTGTTTACATTTCACGTAGGACCATTTTTTGAATTTATCGTTAATTGGCTAACAGATAATATGGAACCGTTTTTTCACTTAATAAAGTTAATTAACAGTACACTTATAGAGGGATTGGAAACTGTACTTTTATCTGTTCCAAGTATAATTGTTATAATAGTGTTTTCTTTATTGGCTTTAAAATTATCAGGTAAAAAAGTAGCTGTATTTACTGCCATTGGGTTATTATTTATAGATTGTATAGAATTATGGCCTCAGACAATGGAAACACTTGCATTGGTTATTGTTTCAACGTTAATATCTCTAATAATTGGCATACCTCTTGGAATACTGGCATCAAGGAGTGAAGGTTTTAATAGAGTGATACGACCAATATTAGATTTCATGCAGACAATGCCGGCTTTTGTATATTTGATACCGGCGGTTTTATTCTTTGGAATGGGAAAAGTGCCAGGAGCAATTTCAACTGTAATATTTTCTATGCCGCCTGCAGTAAGACTTACCAATTTAGGAATTAGACAAGTACCTGAGGATGTTATAGAAGCAGCTAGGTCTTTTGGTTCCACTAAGAGTCAGATGCTTTATAAAGTACAAATTCCCATAGCGTTACCTACAATATTGGCGGGAGTAAATCAAACAATAATGCTTTCTCTTTCAATGGTTGTTATTTCAGCCATGATAGGGGCAGGTGGACTTGGAAGGGAAGTTTATAATGGTATAACTCAGATGGAAATAGGCAGTGGCTTTGAAAGTGGTATTGCTGTTGTAATTCTGGCAATGGTATTAGATAGAATAACTCAATCATTAGGCCATAAAAAGAAATAAATTCTTAGGGGGTATAATAAATGATGAACAAAAAATTAAAAAAACTTGTTGTATCAGCTTTTTCAATTATATTAATTATAGGTGCATTATCTGGTTGTGGTAATACTACAGGTGATGCCAATGATAAGGAATCAAAAAGAACGGTTAAATTAGTATATGTGAACTGGGCGGAAGGAATTGCCATGACAAATCTGGTAAGTGCCATATTACAGGATAAAATGGGATATAAAGTTGACATGAAACAAGGGGATGTTGGAATGGTATTTACTTCTCTGTCTAGTGGTGACATGGATGTATTTTTAGATGGATGGCTTCCGGTTACCCACAAGGATTATATGGACAAGTATAAAGGAAAATTGGATAATCTAGGTGTTAATTTTGAGAACGCAAAAATCGGATTGGTTGTTCCAAGCTATATGAACATAAATAGTATTGAAGAATTAAATGGCATTAAAGACGAATTAGGTGGTAAAATAGTGGGAATAGATGCAGGTGCAGGTATAATGAAAGCCACTAATAAAGCCATAAAAGAATATAACTTAAACTATGAACTTCTTGAAGGTAGTGGAGCCACCATGACTGCTATGCTGAAGAAGGCAGAAGATAAAAAAGAACCTATTGTGGTTACAGGATGGAAGCCTCACTGGAAATTTGCCACTTGGGATCTTAAATTTCTTGATGATCCTAAAGGAGTGTTTGGTGAAACAGAAAATATTTATACTATAACCAGAACTGGATTTGAAAAAGATATGCCAGAAGTTGCACAATTTCTAAAGAACTTCAAAATGAACGATCAGCAGCTAGGAAGTTTAATGGGAGATATCAAAGACAATGCTAGTAAAGATCCTATAGATGTTGCAAGAGAATGGATGAAAAATAATGAAGAATTGGTTAATAGCTGGGTGCCAAAAAGTGAATAGAAAGATATAAATTTTGGCTTATTTTCAATTGTATTTTATCCGAACACTACCATTTGATTGAACACTTGAATATACGGATGTAGGTTAAAAAGGGGTTTACGAAATGTTTATGTAAGCCCCTTTTTTATGTCAAATAACTTTGCAGTAATTTCATACTAACAGTTATAGAAATTGCAAATTTACTTAAGATTTATGGTGTATACTAGATGTTGATAAACTGACTATAAACTTATTATATGAGGGAGTGATGTATATGGAGAATTTATCTGGAAAGGTAGCAGTGGTTACTGGAGCATCCAGAGGCATAGGCAGAAGTATTGCAGTAAATTTAGCTAAATGTGGCGCTTTAGTAGCAATAAATTATATTCAAAATGAAAAGGAAGCCTATAAAACTTTAGATATGGTAAAACAGGCAGGTTCTACTGGAATGTTAGTACAAGGAGATGTGGCCTCATATAATAGTGCTAAAAAAATAATGGGAAATATTCTAAGCAATATGGGCAAGATAGATATATTAGTAAATAATGCAGGCATATCCAAAGTAGGCCTTTTTATGGATATGAAAGAAAATGAATGGGAGGAAATAATAAATGTTAACTTTAAAGGAGTACTTAACTGTACCCATTGTGTATTAGACCATATGATTTCAAAAAAATCAGGTTCCATAATAAATATATCTTCCATGTGGGGAAAAGTAGGAGCATCTTGTGAATCTATTTATTCTGCATCTAAAGGGGCTGTAAATCTTTTTACAAAATCCATTGCCAAGGAAATGGGACCTTCTAATATAAGAATAAACGCTGTGGCACCAGGGGTTATCGATACAGAGATGAATTCATGGCTTCGAGAAGAAGAAAGAAAAAGTTTAATAGATGAAATACCTATAGGTAGGTTTGGAAAAAGTGACGATATAGGAAAAATTGTATGTTTTTTAGCAGGAGAATCATCTCAGTATATAACAGGACAGATAATAACCGTAGATGGGGGAATGATTTAATTAATATAGGACTAGAATTTCATAAAGTAATATTTATATTAAACGATAAATAAAATAAATTATAGGTATTAGTTTAAAAATTTAAATATTATAGGATGAAAAATTATGTATAAGATTATAATGTTGGATGATATGGTTTACGTTAGGTATAGGGTAAAGGATATTTTAGAAAATATAGGTATGGAAGTATGTGATTCAGGAACTTCTTTTGATTTTTTTAATAAATTATATGATAATAAAAAAGAATTAAATTTAATAATATTGGAAGTAGGACTCAGTAGTGAAGATGGTTTTAGTATACTTAGAAAAATAAGAGGTAGAAATTTAAATATACCTATAATGGTACTTACTAAATTAAATGACAGAAGTTCTTTTATAAAATGTATAAAAGAAGGTACTTCAGATTATATATTAAAACCTTTTAATAATAAAATGTTAATTGATAGAATATCCAAGCTTGTAGTATGTCATGAAAATTCAAATAAATCAGAGGAAATAATATATTTAAACTTTCAACAGTATATTGTTAGACAAATTGTTAAATGTAAAGCTGAGAACAAAAAATTTTCAGTTATTATGGTAAGCTTAATAAAAGAACATTTTACGGAATTAGATGAAAAGATAGATGTAAGAGATAGTTATCTTATTTTAATAGATTTTCTTTATAATCGACTAAAAGTTATTTTTAAAGTACCAGATTTATTTGAAAAATACGGCTTGTCAACTTTTGTAGGAGTACTTCCTGATTGTGATAAGGAAAAAGTCCTTTCAATTATAAATAATATGAAAGTGATTTATACTAAATTAAAAGCAATGGATAAAAGATATAGTGAATACGTACTTCAGTTTAGTTTTGTAGTATTTCCAGAAGATGGTGAAGACAAACAACAATTACTAGATAAATTAACTGTTAAAATGAAAGTAGAAATGCTTAGGAATTGAAAGTGAATTAAAAAAGAATCTCTATTTAATAGATTTAAGGAGATTCTTTTTTAATCAAAATAATATTATATTTTGATATAGTCTGAATGGACATATCCAACTGTAGAGCCCCATTGTACTTTATACCATTGACCTTCAGTACCTAAAATTGTAACATTACTTCCATTATGTAGTGTAGTAAGGACACGGCCTGTCCAAGGATTATTTCTCAAATTTAATACAGAAGAACTGTTACTTAAAGTTACCGTTCCAGTTTGGCTGCTAGTTGATGATTGGCTTGTAGAGGTATTTGTAGCTGCCATATTAGATGTAGTTACAGTTTGTGAAGTGCTTATATAACTTGAATATACATATCCTGTAGTACCATTTACAGATACTTTATACCAGCTTCCATTGGATTCTAAAATATTTACAGCTGTCCCGTTAGGAAGGGAAGATATTATATTGCCCTGAGGTGCACTTCTCAAGTTTAATGTAGAAGAGGCAGTGCTTAATTTAACATATCCTGAACTTATAGAAGTACTGCTCCCAGAAGTCTGTGTTGATGAGTTAGAAGAAAGCTGTTGACTTGCATTGTTAGTAGTACTGGTACCTAAACTTATATAATTAGAACTAACGTATCCGTAAGAAGAATTTAATTTGATTTTATACCAATCACCAACAGTCCCTACTATTTGAACTGTTTCTCCTTTTTTTAAATAGTTTAATATTGAAAAAGAAGTACCTGCTCCATTTCTTATATTTAAAACTGAACTACTATTTGATATATTTACCACTCCACTTTGGTAAGTACCATTACTTACAGGTTGGTATGTATTTGTAGGAGAACCGCTGCTTTGATTAGAATTAGAACCGGAAGATGTAGTACCTTCACCTACATATATGTATCCTTTAAGATATAAATTTCCTCTGTTCTTTATAGCTTCTTTTGAAATAGTTTTTACATTTCCATCATAGCTTCCTCTTACACTAAAGTTACCTTCGTTAAAATATATAGTATCTCCATCTACTTTTTCCACAAATCCAACATGTCCATAACCTACGGAGCCACCTCCCCATACAATTATGGAATTTGCCTTTGGTTCTGAACCATAGGAGTATACGTTATCTTTAGCATTAACATACCACCAATCCACTGCATTACCATAAAATTCTGAAGGAAGTGCAATTCCCAATTTTTCAAGAACACGTCCATAAGTAAACCAGGTGCATTGACCTGTATATCCACATTTGGCAAATATATTTCCAGATGCAGTATATGCACTGCTTTGTATATTTGGTAAATCTCCAGCAGCATGTACAGTATTTACTACATTCTTGCTACTCATGATAGCTGTTGAAATAAAAAAAGCAAATACTAGTTTTTTAGATCTATTCATGCTTGTGTACCCCCTGAAAAATATAATATAAACTAAAATAAAATTTAATAAATAGATAAACTTTTAATAATTATCGTAGTTTAACAAAGAACATTTAATGTAATTATACCATTTTTTTTTATATTATTCCATGTTATAGTTGAAATTTTTTTAATTTATTTTGTAATTTTATAAAAAATTGTATTTTTATAAAATTACAAAATATAAAAATTTACTGTTGACATAGAGATAAAAAATGTTATAATTAAGAACAAATAGAATATATCACTTTACAGGATTAAATTAAAACTCTTGTGAATGTTTTGTTTAAGTGTTTTTTAGATGTTTTATAAACTTATTGTAATGGTAATTGTTTATGGAGGTTAGGTGCAATGGAAAATATCATTGGAAGGGAAAAAGAAGCAGTAGTAAATAATAATTCATATTATTTTAACTTTACTTTTAGCTGGGGCTATTTTTATTTTAGCGCTGGTTATGTTTGCTTCCCTAAAAAATTAAAATCTCCTTCTGATGAGTTAGGATAATTATAAAAATGCATGATTAAATAAATTTTATATACAGTGTGTATTTAGTTAATTCAAACAAGGCTCATTAGAGCCTTGTTTTTTATTTTAAAAATAACTTCTAAAGCTAGCATAGAAGTTATCCTATAATTTTAAAGTGTTCAAAAATTTAAGGAGGAACTGAGATGATAGTAATTATGAGTCCAAAAACACCGACAGAAGAAATAATCATATTAAAACAAAAAATTGAATCAGAAAATAATGTTTCTATAAATGTAATACAGGGAAAAGAATATTGTATAATGGGACTGATTGGGGATACTACAAAAGTTGATGCAAGTAAAATAAGAGCCAATGAGTTTGTAGAAAATGTAGAAAAGGTTCAACAACCTTACAAATTAGTTAACAGATTGTTTCATCCAGAAGATACTGTAATTAAGGTAAAAGATGCATCTATAGGTGGAGAAAAACTGGCAGTTATAGCAGGCCCTTGCTCTGTAGAAAGTGAAGAACAAATAGTGGAAATTGCAAAGGATGTAAAAGAAAGCGGTGCTAAATTTTTAAGAGGAGGTGCTTTCAAGCCAAGGACATCACCTTACAGCTTTCAAGGACTTGGAAACGAAGGATTGGAACTCTTAAAAATAGCAAGGCAGGAAACAGGACTTCCCATAGTTACAGAAATTATGTCTGAAGATATGATAGATAAGTTTGTAGAAGATGTAGATGTAATACAAGTAGGTGCAAGAAATATGCAGAATTTTGAACTCTTAAAACAACTAGGAAAAACTAAAAAGCCGATTCTTTTAAAAAGGGGATTGTCTTCTACAATTGAAGAACTTTTAATGTCTGCAGAATATATAATGTCTGAGGGAAATGAAAATGTAATACTCTGTGAGAGAGGAATAAGAACTTTTGAAACCTATACTAGAAATACTTTAGACTTAAGTGCTATTCCTGCTATAAAAAAATTAAGTCACCTTCCTATAATAGTTGATCCAAGTCATGCTGCAGGACTTTGGTGGATGGTAGAACCCCTTGCAAAGGCCGCAGTGGCGGTAGGTGCAGATGGACTTATGATTGAAGTTCATAATGATCCTGCCAATGCAAAATGTGATGGACAGCAATCTATAAAACCAAAAGTGTTTCGAAATATTATGAAAGACATAAATAAAATGATAGATGTTATAAAACTATAGAGTATATGCTGAAGGAGGAAATATAAGTGGAAGATTGTGACTTTAATATTAATATAGCTGTTGTAGGTATGGGACTTATTGGAGGCTCTTATGCTATGGCTCTCAGAGACTTGAAGCCTAAATGTATTATTGGAATAGATAAGGATAAATATGCTTTAAAAAGTGCTTTAAATGATGGAATTGTAGATAGGGTTTATGAAAGTGGAGGAGATTTTCTTAAGCAAATGGATCTTGTTATAATAGCCCTTTACCCTAAAGATACAATTGAATTCATAAAAAATAATTTACAGTATTTAAAAAAAGGCACGCTTATAACAGACACTTCCGGTATAAAGCAAAATATAGTAGAGAGTGTAAATTCATTTTTGCCTGAATATTTAGAATTTATTCCTGGACATCCTATGGCAGGAAAGGAATCTATGGGTATAAAGTGGGCATCTAAAGATATTTTTAAAGGGGCCAATTATATAATAACTCCCGGGGGAAAAAATACTTCCCGGGGGCTTCAGAAAATAGATAAAATGGCAAGAGCTATAGGCTGTAGTAATGTGACCTATGTAAGTCCAGAGGAGCACGACAGGATAGTTACTTTTACAAGTCAACTTCCCCATGTTATAGCTGTATCTCTTATGAATTCACATAGGGAAGATTATAAAGATAATATAGAATTATTCACCGGGGGAAGCTTTAAAGATGCTACTAGAGTAGCACAGATTAATTCTAAATTATGGACTGAATTATTTATTATGAATTCAGATAATCTCATAGAGGAAATAGAAAGTTTTCAAAGAAGCATGGAGATATTGAAGAAAGCTATAATGACTAAAGATGTAAGTACTATGAAATGTATTTTTGAAAAGTCCATGTCAAAAAGAAAAGAATTAGTTAAAGGACAGTGATTTGCATGAAGGCTATTGATATTAATGTTAAAGAAAAAAATTATAGGATATATATAAAAAAAGATGTATTAAGTTCCATTGGAGAAAAATTAAGACCTATTTATCAGGGTAAAAGTATAGCGATAATTACTGATACAAATGTAGAAAAACTGTATATGAAAATATTAAAAAAGTCTCTTTTAGACAGCGGATTTACAGTGAAAATTATATCTATAGAACCAGGAGAAAAGAGTAAAAATTTAGCTACACTGGAAAGGGTATATGGAGAACTGTGTAAATTTCAGATAAGGAGAAAAGATATAATAATTTCTCTAGGAGGTGGAGTAGTGGGAGATCTTTCAGGTTTTGCTGCTTCAACTTACTTAAGAGGTATAAATTATATTCAAGTACCTACTTCTCTTTTGGCACAGGTAGATAGTAGTATAGGTGGAAAAGTGGCTGTGGACTTACCCTGGGGTAAGAATTTGGTAGGAAGTTTTTATCATCCAGATGCTGTATTTATAGATCCAAATGTACTTCTATCTTTAAATGATAAATTTTTCAGTGATGGAATGGGGGAAGTTATAAAATACGGATTTATAAAAGATAAGGGTATTTTAAAACGACTAGATTTCTGTAAGAATAAGGATGAAATTTTAGAATATATTGAGGATATAATATATAAGTGCTGTAACATAAAGAAAGAGTTGGTAGAAAAAGATGAGAGAGATTTAGGAGAAAGGATGATGCTAAATTTTGGTCATACGCTGGCACATGGCATAGAAAAATATTATGATTATGGCAAATATAGTCATGGAGAAGCTGTTGCTATAGGTATGGCATATATAACAAATAGGACTGAAAAAATGAATATAACCAAAAAAGGAACTTATGACTATATGAAAGGTATATTGAAGAAATATGGACTTCCAATAGATATGCCGGATATGGATAAACAAACTCTTGTTAACTCTATAGCTCTCGATAAAAAGTCTTCGGGAGATAAAATAAATATCATAGTTATAGAAGAAGCAGGAAAATGTAAAATAATGAAAATAAAATTATCAGATGTATATGAATTTCTATTTTCTGGAGATATTATATAGGACAATTTTTAGTTAAAAATAGATAAAAAGGGGACAATCTATGAAATATATATCAATAAATCCAACTAAATTAGAGGGCCAGGTAAGGGTTCCACCTTCAAAAAGTGTATGCCATAGGGCTTTAATATGTGCTTCTTTGAGCAATGGTATAAGTAATATAACTAATGTAGATTTTTCGGAAGATATAGAAGCTACTTGTAATGCTTTAAAAAGTTTAGGTGTAATTATAGAAAAAGGCAGTAGTTCGTTAACCATAAAGGGAAATCCAAGTTTATATGTAAAAGAACCTAATATACACTGTTTTCAGTCTGGCTCTACATTAAGATTTTTAATACCTTTGGCTGCAACTCTAGGTAAAGAAATAACTTTTACAGGGGACGGAAAGTTAGTAGAAAGGCCTTTAAATGTGTACTACGATATATTTGAAAGTCAAAAAATTTATTATAAAACAGAGGACGGAAAGCTGCCTTTAACTATAAATGGAAGGTTAAAACCAGGAAATTATAAAGTCAGTGGGGATGTAAGCTCCCAATTTATAACAGGTCTTCTCTTTGCACTTCCTCTTTTAGAAGGAGATTCAAAAATAGAGATAACTACAGAATTGGAGTCTAAATCCTATGTGGATATTACTATTGATATGCTAGATAAATTTGGAATTTACATAGACGGAAGCAGTTATAGAGAATTTATAATTAAAGGCAATCAAACTTATAAAGGAGTAGATTGTAATATAGAAGGAGATTTTTCTCAAGTAGCATTTTGGCTTGTTATGGGTGCCCTTGGCAAGGGAATCACATGTAGGGGGCTTGATATGGATTCTCTTCAAGGAGATAGAATTATAGTACATATACTGAAGAATATGGGAGTAGAAATTGAGGAAAAGGAAAATTGTATAGAGGTTAAACCTTCTAAGACTTCAGGTGTTGTTATTGATGTTTCCCAATGTCCGGATCTTGTACCTGTTCTTGCAGCATTAGCTTCTGTAAGCCATGGAACTACTGAAATTATAAATGCAGCAAGACTTAGGATTAAAGAATCAGATAGACTAAAGGCAATAACTTCTGAATTGAATAAAATTGGGGCAGAAGTAATAGAAGAAGAGGATTGCCTTATAATACATGGAAAAGAAAAGCTTAAAGGGGGAAATGTTAACAGCTGGAAAGATCATAGGATAGCCATGGCACTGGCAGCGGTGTCATCAAAATGTACAGAGCCTTTAGTAATAGAGGGAGCTGAATGTGTGAAAAAGTCCTATCCGGGTTTTTGGGAAGATTTTAGAAGTTTAGGAGGGGAAATAGATGAGTGGAGTGTGGGGAAGTAAAATAAAATTATCTATTTTTGGAGAATCACATGGAAAAGCTATAGGAATAGTTATAGATGGACTAAAACCAGGAATTGAAATTGATATGGAATATATAAAAAATGAAATGAAGAGAAGAGCTCCAGGAGATAGTCCTCTTTCTACCCCGAGAAGAGAAACGGATAAATTTGATATCTTAAGTGGCTATTTTAATGGAAGAACTACAGGTACACCACTTTCAGCAATTATATTAAATAATAATACCCGCTCTCGTGATTATGAAAAAACTGCAAGTCTTTTAAGACCTGGTCATGCAGATTTTACTGGTAATGTAAGGTATAGAGGGTTTAATGACTATAGAGGTGGAGGACATTTTTCAGGAAGAATAACAGCACCTTTGGTTTTTGCAGGTGCCATATGTAAAAAAATACTGGAAGATAAGGGAATATTAATAGGGAGCCATATAAAAAGCATAGGTACAATTGAAGATGGAAGTTATTTTAATCCTGTTTCTATAAGTGAGGAGAGCATTGTTAAACTTTCAAAGAGTAAATTTCCTGTATTGGATGGAGTAAAAGGCAAAGAGATGGAAAAGTGCATTTTAAAAGTAAAAGAGGAAGGAGATTCTGTAGGAGGAGTTATAGAAACTGCAGTAGTAAATTTACCAGCAGGTATAGGAGAGCCCTTTTTCGATTCTGTAGAGAGCAGTATTGCACATTTGTTATTTTCTGTTCCTGCAGTTAAAGGGGTAGAATTTGGTGAGGGTTTTAACATAACTACTATGAAAGGTTCTGAAGCTAATGATGAATATTACCTGTCAGAAGATGATATAATGAAAACTTACACAAATAATAACGGGGGAATTTTAGGGGGAATTACAAATGGAATGCCTGTTATATTTAGAACAGCTATAAAGCCCACTCCTTCTATATCAAAAACCCAAAAAACTGTAGATATAAATAAAAAACAAAATACATTTCTAAAAATAGAAGGAAGGCATGATCCATGTATTGTACCTAGGGCTGTACCTGTGGTTGAAGCAGTGGCGGCTATAGGAATATTGAGTTTAATGGAATATTGAATTTTACATTATTTATGGAGGTAGTATTTTGGAAAGTTTAGATTATTTGAGAGATAAAATAGATAAGATTGATGGTGAAATGATTAAGCTTTTTCAGGAAAGAATGGATATAGTCTGTAAAGTAGCAGAGTATAAAAAAAAGAATGATATGGATATAATGGACAAAAGTCGGGAAGAAAATGTAATACAAACTCAATTAAAAAGGCTTGAGAATAAATCCATAGAAAAAGAAACGAAAATTTTTCTAAAAGAAATTATGAAAATAAGTAGAAATTTTCAAAAGAAAAGTTTTGGAAGTTCATGTTATACAAATAAGGAATGTTTAAATGTAAAAAAATATGATAAATCATGTAAAGTAGGATTTCAAGGGGTATTGGCTTCATTTAGTCATGAGGCTCTAATTGACTATTTCGGACATGAAGCTGAAGCTTTAAATTTTGACACCTTTAAAGATGTATTTCAAGGATTAAAGGATGGAAAAATAAATTATGGTGTGCTACCTATCGAGAATTCTTCTACGGGAGGAATTTTAGAGGTATATGATTTACTCCGTGATTATGGATTTTATATAGTAGGAGAAAAATGTATTAAGGTTAATCATAATTTATTGGGAGTAAAAGGAGCTTCTCTTAATGATATAAAAGAGGTTTATTCCCATAGTCAAGCTTTTATGCAAAGCAGTAGATTTTTGGATAAACATAAAAACTGGCGTCTCATACCTTATCTTAATACAGCTAGAAGTGCTAAATATGTAAGTGAAGAAAATGATAAAAGTAGGGCATCTATAGCCAGTAAGAAAGCAGCTGAACTTTATGGCTTAGAAATATTAAGTGAAAATATAAATTATAATACTAACAATTATACCAGATTCATAATAATAAGTAGAAATGAAGAATGTAATAAGAATGAAAACAAAATTAGTATATTGATTACTTTGCCTCATGAACCTGGAAGTCTATATAAAGTGCTTAAATATTTTGAAGAAAACAATCTGAACATGACTAAAATTGAGTCTAGACCTATGGTAGATAGATCATGGCAGTATTTTTTCTATATTGATTTCTATGGCAATATTTTAGAGCAAAATACTCAAGAAGCTTTAAGAGGAATAGAAAATGAAAGTGTTTATTTTAAATTATTGGGTAAGTATAAAGGAGATTGTATAATCTAATATTGTATTTTAAATTAGGCGGTGTTTTAATATGAGTAATTTTTATGGACTTATAGGTGCCAAGTTAGGGCATAGTTTCTCTCCGTTAATACACGAAATGATATTAAATAAAATAAATTTACAGGGTAAATATAATTTGTTCGAAATAGAATCACAGAATTTAGGAGGAGCAATTGCAGCACTAAAGATTCTGGGATGCAGGGGTATAAATATAACTATACCTTATAAAATTAAAATTATGAAGTACATGGATTATGTATCTGAAGAAGCATTAAAGATAGGATCAGTAAACACTGTACAATTTGTAGATAATAAGTTAAAGGCATACAATACAGATTATTATGGATTTGGAATGACTTTAAAAAGATATAAAATAAATGTGTTTAATAAAGATGTAGTGATATTGGGAACGGGTGGGGCTTCTAAAGCTGTACTAAGATATAGCATGGATAAGGGTGCAAAATCTATTATATATGTAAGCAGAAAACCTAAGAATATATCCAATGCTGAAGTAGATGTTATTTCTTATGAACAGTTGCATCACATAAAAGATGGAGACATTATAATAAATTCTACTCCCTGTGGAATGTATCCCCAGATAGATACTTGTGCTGTAGATAGAGAAATTTTAAGTAAGTTTAATACAGCTGTGGATTTAGTGTACAATCCACAGGAAACTATGTTTTTGAAAATAGGAAAAAAGTTAGGTCTGAAGGCAGCCAATGGATTATATATGCTGGTAGCTCAGGCAGTGGCTGCCCAACAGATTTGGCAGGGTAGAGAGGTATCCCTGGAAACTTTAGACGAGATATATTATAAATTATTAAATATACAGTGATGAATCAGAATATTAAAATAATTAACTTGTTTTTGAAAATTCGATAAATTTTATGATTTAGAATTGAGGAGGAGCTTATTTTATGAAAAAACAAATTAAAAATATAGTTATTATAGGGATGCCAGGTTGTGGCAAAACCACAATTGGAAAGTTGATATCATCTAAGTTAAATAAAAAGTTTGTAGATTTAGATGATTATATAGTAGATAAGGCAGAATGTACTATTCCAGAAATTTTTCAAAAGGGAGAAGAACATTTTAGAAATATAGAATCGGAAGTGGTAGGAGAAGTCAGCATGGAAGAGGATATGGTAATATCTACCGGTGGAGGAGTAATAAAAAGGCAGAAAAATATTGTAAATCTTAAAAAAAATGGGGTTGTGTTTTTTGTGGATAGGCCTTTAGAAAATATAGTTAATGATGTGGATATTTCAACTAGACCTCTCTTGAAAAATGGTACGGGGGAAATAGAAAAACTTTTTAAAGATAGATATGAAATATACAATAGTTGCTGTGACTTTTCAGTAGATAATATATGTGATATTGAAAAAGTTGCAGATGATATAGTGGAAATTTATAAAAATTGTATGTAGGTATAGATAAAAGCTAATGACAATAAATTTTGTTGTTGGCTTTTTATCATAATTTTTATAAAAAGAGTAATATGATAATATATAATATTGTTATGAGGAGGATAAAAGTCACTTGAACAGTTAAGGGTTTGAACTAGGAGAGGATATTTATGGAAAAGTTAAAGGGTATTTTAACTGAGATTGTAGTTATAATTGTCATATTATTTATTATATCTATAGCAGCTCTTGTGGATTTTAGGTTAAAAGATTCTAATTCAACTTCAGAGGCAGTAGGAGATATGTATACTAGCCTTGAACAGCAAAAAAAAGAAATAACTTATTTAGGGGATGATATAAAAAAGAAGGGTGAGGAGCTAAAAAATTTAAAGTATAAAATGAATAATGTAAAGTCAAGTGGAGGAGATGAATGGAATGATTTGGTGATAGAATATAATAGTAAATTAAATGAATATAATAAGAAAATAAATGAATATAGTGAAAAAGTAAAAAAGTATGATGAAGGACATGAGCAGTATGAGAAAATGAAACAAAAAAATGAAAATATAATAAAATGGTTTAAAACACTAATTGGAATAGATTGATAAAAATATAAATAAAAAGTGAAGTGGGCATATGAAAGATAAAAACAGATTTTTTCCTTTTGTATTTTTAATTTTTGGTATAATTCTAATATTAACTATATCTTTAGTATCTGTAAAAAGATATATTAAACAGAGTAAAAGTGAAAATAATTTTAAAAATGTTCTTTTAAAGGAAAAAGCAGAAGAAAATAATGATGAGAAAAAGTTATTTTTTAAAAAACCTGAAAAGTTTCCAGGTACAACTTCAATAAAAATATATAAAGAGAGAAGAGTAATGGAACTTTACGGTGATAATGAGTTAATAGGGAGATTTAAAATGGCATTGGGAAGGGTTCCTGAAGGTAAAAAGCAAAAAGAAGGAGATAATAAGACTCCTGAAGGGAATTATTACATATGCTATATAAATTCCGAAACTAAGTATAATTATTTTTTAGGAATAAGTTATCCTAATATTGAGGATGCACGAAGGGGGTTAAATGAAGGTATCATAGATAAAAATACCTTTGAAAGAATTAAAAAGGCTATAGAGAATAAGGAGCAACCACCCTGGAATACTCCTCTTGGAGGAACCATAGGTATACATGGAGGGGGTGCAGAATATAATTGGACCTATGGCTGTATTGCCCTATCAGATAATGATATGGATATATTAAAACAGTATGTCTTTGTTAAGACTCTTGTACAAATATATAAGTAATTTTGATTTGTAAAATTTTTTATTTATGTATGAAAATAAGAATATATACGGTAAAAAAGGCACAAAATAAAAAAAGAAGAATATTTAAAAAAGGTGGTGCTTATGATAAAGCATAAATTATATAGAGTCTCATTTATATTGGTTTTATTTATACTATTTTTCAGCGGAGCATTTATAACTATGGAATATAGAACTAGATCACTGGCTAAAGATGCAAATGATTCCAGAAGCTATTATTTTATAATAGGAGGAAAAGATACTATTTATAAGATGGATTCAGTTACCAATCAAATTGTAAATGAAATCAAAGTAGAAGGTCAGCCACAGGATATAAAAGTTTCAGCAGATGGAAGTACATTAGTGGTAATTGTGTTAAATGCTAAAGATGAAAATGATGAAGGGTATATTCTATTTTATAATATCAAAGACAGCAAATTTATAAGAAAAATCCAGGTTGGGAAACATCCATCTCGGGTTGCATTCACTACTAATAAAAAATATATAATGGTGAGTAATACTGAAAGTAATAATATATCTTTAATTGATGGTAAAAATTATACAATACTGCAGTCTATAGCAGTGGGGAGAGAACCACAGGGATTTTGTATATCAAAAGATGGTAATTATTGCTATGTGGCAAATACTGGGGAAGATACTGTAAGTGTATTGGATATGACAATATTTAAAAGTATAAAAAAAATAAGGGTAGGAAGGTATCCTACAGATATTTTATTAAACAAGGATAATGGAAATATAATGGTAACTTTAAGTAAGGAGAAGTCCGTAGCTCTCATAAATCCTCATACAGAAGATATTCAAAAAGTAAGTTTGCATAATAGTCCAACAAGTATTTGTAATTAAATATTTTTCCAGTTTAATTTTTAAAAAATACTATGAAAAGTTTCTTATAGGGTTTATAATGAATGTATAGTAATAAAAGATACAATAAAATTTAAACGTAATATTAAATGTTTAAATTTTATATTTTTATAAAATACCCACCCCACCAGGGTGGGGGGAGGTAAATATGAATGAAGAAAAAAAGAAAGCATTTCAGGCATTAAAGACTTCAAAAGGTCAGATTGAAGGCATAATGAAAATGATAGAAAATGGAAGGTACTGTATTGACATATCAAATCAAATAATAGCGGCTCAGGCGCTTTTAAAAAGAGCTAATTTGCTTATATTAAAACAACATTTAAATCACTGCGTAAAAGAAGCTTTTCTACAAAATACTGGAGAAGAAAAAGTGGAAGAAATAGTTGACTTATTAGGAAAATTATTAGATAAAAATGGATAGGAGGGTAAAGAATGAAGGATGAAATATTAAAGATAGAAGGAATGAGCTGTGCGGCTTGTGTAAGAGCGGTAGAAAGGGCAGTAAAAAAAGTGGATGGAGTTGAAAGTGCAGGTGTTAACTTTGCTACTGAAAAGTTAACTGTAAGTTTTGATCAATCAAAAACCACACTTTCAGATATAAAAACTGCCGTAGAAAAGGCAGGATATAAAGCATTGGGTGAAATTGAAAGTTTGGATGTTCATGAGGAAAGTAAACAGAAAGAAATTCAGAAATTAAAACAGCGAGTTGTAATATCTGCTGTATTTACAGTTCCACTGCTTATCGTAGCCATGGGACCTATGATAGCTCAGCAGTTGAATACAATGCCTCCTTCTATTATAGATCCCATGGTACATCAAAAAATATTTGCAATAATTCAGTTGTTGTTGGTACTACCTGTAATGATAATAGGAAGAAGTTATTTTATAATAGGTTTCAAATCTTTATTTAGAAAAAATCCTAATATGGATTCTCTTATAGCCATAGGAACCTCTGCAGCATTTTTGTACAGTTTTTCTTCCATAGTAAGTATGTTCTATAATGAAAGCCATTATCATTATCATCTATATTTTGAATCTGCGGGAGTTATACTTACTCTTATAACTTTAGGTAAATATCTTGAGAGTATAGCTAAAGGAAAGACCTGTGAAGCCATAAAAAAGCTTATGAATCTTACACCTAAAACTGCCAACATAGTAAAGAATGGAAAACAGGTTGAAATCGCAATCGATGAAGTGGAAGTAGGAGATGTGGTTGTAGTAAAGCCTGGAGAAAAAATTCCTGTAGATGGAGAAGTTATAGAAGGACTTACTTCTGTGGACGAATCCATGCTTACAGGAGAAAGCATACCTGTGGAAAAGACTGTTGGCAGTAAAATTATTGGTGCTACTATAAATAAGAATGGTTCTATAAAATATAAAGCTACTAAAGTAGGAAAAGATACTGTACTTTCACGTATAATAAAATTAGTTGAAGAAGCTCAAGGTTCAAAGGCTCCTATAGCAAAGATGGCAGATATAATAGCAGGGTATTTTGTACCTGTAGTTATAATATTGGCTTTAATAGCATCAGTGGGATGGTATGTGTCTGGTCAATCCTTGGTATTTGCAGTGACCATATTTATATCCGTACTTGTGATAGCCTGCCCATGTGCATTGGGACTGGCTACACCTACTGCTATAATGGTAGGTACTGGAAAAGGAGCGGAATATGGTGTTCTTATAAAAAGTGGAGTAGCTTTAGAAATTTCCCATAAGATACAAACTATAGTTTTCGATAAGACGGGTACTATAACTGAAGGAAAACCTAAGGTTACGGACATAATAGTATCAGGGGATATAGAAGAAAACTATTTACTTCAAATAGCTGCATCTGCAGAAAAATCCTCAGAACATTCATTGGGAGAAGCTATTGTAAGAGAAGCTGAAAATAAGAGTATTCAGTTTTTAAAGATAGACTCCTTCATGGCTATACCAGGACAGGGTATTGAAGTATCTATAAAAGATAGTAAAGTGTTTTTAGGAAATAAAAAATTAATGATTGAAAAAAATATTTCCTTGAAAAGTGTGGAGGATATATCACATACGCTTTCTAATGAAGGTAAAACTCCTATGTATATAGCACTTCAGAATAAATTGATAGGTATAATAGCTGTGGCGGATACAGTGAAAGAAAGCAGCAAAAAAGCTATAAGAAGACTTAATTCTTTAGGCATAGAAGTGGCCATGATAACTGGCGATAATAAAAACACAGCTGAGGCTATAGCATCTCAGGTGGGAATTCATAGAGTACTTGCGGAAGTTCTTCCACAGGATAAAGCCAATGAAATAAAAAAGCTTCAAGGGGAAAATAAAAAAGTTGCCATGGTAGGGGATGGAATAAATGATGCACCGGCCCTGGCACAGGCAGATGTTGGAATTGCAATAGGGTCTGGAACAGATGTGGCCATGGAGTCAGCAGATATTGTACTTATGAAAAGTGATTTGATGGATGTGGTTACCGCAATAGATTTAAGCAGGAAAACAATAAAGAATATAAAAGAAAATCTTTTCTGGGCTTTTGGATATAATTCACTTGGTATACCAGTGGCTATGGGAGTACTTTTCATATTTGGAGGCCCTCTTCTAAATCCTATGCTGGCGGCTCTTGCTATGAGTTTTAGTTCAGTGTCAGTTCTTTTAAATGCACTTAGATTAAAAAGATTCAAGCCCAGCATATCAAGTGATTAAGGGGTAATAATTGATTACTAAATTGTTTTAAATCAATTTTAAATAAAATATAAGGAGTGTATTGAACATGTTATTCAAAGGAAAAATAAAAAAAGTAATACATGTAGAGGGAATGACTTGCCAGCATTGTGTTAGCCATGTTAAGTCAGCTTTGGAGTCTATAAAGGGAGTTTCAAATGTTAATGTGAATTTAGATAGTAACACTGCTGTAATAAAATCTTCTACTGAAATTTCTGATTCCAATATAGAAGAAGTTATTAAAGAAGCAGGGTATGAAGTGAAAGGCATAGAAAAAGCCTAATATGTGTTTAGCCGGTACTTGCCAGGCAGATGTAGAGTTTTAATGAATGGAATTGGGTCGGTAATTTATTACCGGCCTAATTTTTATTTAGGTGTATAATATATATGAAAATTAAAATATAGGAGAAGATAATATGGTAGAGCAATTATATAAATTACAAAATGGTACGGATATAAGGGGAGTTGCAACTAAAAATCCAGAAAAAGAGGTTAATTTAACCGTGGAAAGAGTAAGGCTTATAACTAGAGGTTTTATAAAATAGATTAAGAATAAAAAAAATTTGGAAAACAACAAAATAAAAATTGCCATAGGCATGGATTCTAGGTTATCAGGGCCTGAATTCAAGCAATGTATTTGTGAGGAACTTTTAAATTTAGGATGTTATGTATACGATTGTGGGCTTTGCACAACTCCAGCTATGTTTATGACTACAGTGACCGGGAATTACAGGTGTCATGGAGCTATTATGGTAACAGGTAGTCACTTGCCTTATTACTATAATGGATTAAAGTTTTTTACTGAAAGTGGGGGATGTGAAAAAGAAGATATAAAATATATATTAAATGGAGCTTTGGATAAATGGGATGAAAGCGCACATAGTAGAGGAAATATTTATAAGATAGATTTTATTGATGAATACTCTGGTATATTGGTTAAAAAAATTAGAGAAGGTATAAATTCCAAGGTAAATTACAATAAACCGTTTTTAGGGTTTAAGATTATTGTAGATGCAGGAAATGGAGTGGGAGATTTCTTTACAAATAAGGTTTTAGAACCTTTAGGAGCAGAAACTGAGGGAAGTCAGTTTATTGTTCCTGATGGCAGATTTCCAAATCATGTTCCAAATCCTGAAGCTAAAGAAGCTATGTATTCTATTAAAGAGGCGGTTGTTAAAAATAAAGCTGATCTTGGCATAATATTTGATGCGGATGTAGATAGGGCAGCTATTGTAGATGGCAGAGGAAGAGAAATAAATAGAAATGCACTGATAGCCTTAATTTCTGCAATAGTTTTAGAAGAACATCCAAATACTACTATAGTAACGGATTCAGTAACTTCTAATGGATTAAGTGAATTTATTGAAGAATTGGGAGGAAAACATCATAGATTTAAAAGAGGATATAGAAATGTAATAAATGAAGGAATAAGATTAAATAATCAAAATGAAGAATGTTATTTGGCAATGGAAACTTCGGGACATGCAGCCTTTAAAGAAAATTATTTCTTAGATGATGGAGCTTATTTAATAGCTAAGGTGTTAATAAAAATGGCTAGGCTGAATTTAGAAGGCAAAAGTATAGAAAATCTAATACAAAATATGAAAACACCTGTTGAAAGTTTGGAATTTAGATTCAATATTTTAAATGGAAACTTTAAAGAGTATGGGAATAAAATATTGGAAGAATTAAAATTATATATAAAAAAAGTTGAAGGATGGTCTATAGCATCTCGTAATTATGTCAGGGTAAATTGCTGTGAATCCAGAGGAGCCGGTTGGTTTTTACTTAGGTTATCTCTTCATGAACCTGTGCTGTGTTTAAATATCGAATGTGATTTATCAGGTTCTTCAAATATAGTTATAGATAAGTTAAAATCTTTTTTAATAGATTATAAAGAGCTTGATATTACAGGTTTAAGACCCATTGAAATCAAGTAGAACATTTGTATATATATCTAAGTTCATTGAAGAATAAAATTGTTTTATTATGTAGATACATGGTATATTAATTTATACATATTATACTATACAGGCTAATAATGATATACTATAATATATTATAGTATATCACTTATATTTATAAAAATAAAAAGGAGAAAATGAGAATGATTTTCTATGATGAGAATAATTTAGATGTAATAGAAAAAGATTTGAGATATCTTAAATTATTATCTAAAGAATATTCTACAATATCTAGTGCAAGTACGGAAATTATAAATCTTCAGGCTATATTAAATTTACCTAAGGCTACGGAACATTTCATAAGTGATGTTCATGGGGAATATGGATCTTTTACCCATATGTTAAGAAATGCATCTGGAGTGATAAAAAGAAAAATAGATGATGTATTTGGAGATTCACTTAGAGAAGAACAAAAGGCTGCTTTAGCTACATTAATATATTATCCAGAGAAAAAAATAGAAATTATTAAAGAAAAAGAAGAAAATTTAGAGGATTGGTATAGGATAACTTTGTATCAGTTAATTGAAGTATGTAGAGATGTAGCATCTAAATATACTAGATCTAAAGTGAGAAAAGCTTTTCCAAAGGACTTTTCTTATATAATAGAAGAACTGCTCAATAAACAGGATGATAGATCAGATAAACAAGCCTATTATAGTGGAATAATAAAAACTATAATAGAGATAGATAGGGCACCTGAAGTTATTATAGCTATGTCAAATGTAATACGAAGGTTGGTGGTAGACAGACTTCATATTATTGGAGATATATATGACAGGGGACCAGGTGCGGAAATTATAATGGATGCCCTTATGAAACATCATTCTGTAGATATACAATGGGGAAACCATGATGTGCTCTGGATGGGAGCAGCTTCTGGATGTGAAGCTTGTGTGGCTAATGTACTGAGAATATCATTAAGATATGCTAATTTAAAGACTATTGAAGATGGGTATGGAATAAATTTGTTGCCTCTCGCAACTTTTGCTTTAGAATTTTATCAGGATGATCCTTGTAAAAGATTTATTCCTAAAACCTTAGATAAAGAAGTAAATGAAAATGAACTGTATCTACTGGCAAAAATGCACAAGGCTATAGCTATAATTCAATTTAAATTAGAGGGTCAGATAATAAAAAGACGACCTGAATTTAAAATGGAAGACAGGCTTTTATTAGATAAAATAGATGTGGAAAAGTGGGAAATAAATGTATATGGAAATACTTATAAATTGAATGATATCAATTTTCCTACAATAGATTGGAATGATCCTTACAAACTTACAGCTAGGGAAGAAGAGATTATTGATAAGTTGACTAATTCTTTTGTAAACAGTGAAAAGCTTCAAAGACATATTAGATTTTTATATAGTAAAGGAAGTATGTATTTGGTCTATAATTCCAATCTTTTATATCATGGCTGTATACCATTAAATGAAGATGGAAGTCTTAAAGAAGTTAAAATAGGAAAAATAAATTATAGCGGAAAAGAACTTCTTGATAGATATGATCGTGTGGCTAGAGACGCATTTTTCTTTAAACATAATACCTATAATAAGAAATATGGAATGGATATGATGTGGTATATGTGGTGTGGAGAAGACTCACCTGTATTTGGCAAAATAAGAATGACAACTTTTGAAAGGTATTTTATTAGTGACAAAGCCTCACATTATGAACAAAAAAATTATTATTATAAATATAGAGATGATGAAAAAGTTTGCAGAAATATATTAAAAGAATTCAATCTATCTCCAGATAGTTCCCATATTATAAATGGTCATATTCCTGTAAAGACTAAAGAGGGAGAAAGTCCTATAAAAGCAAATGGAAGGCTGCTTGTAATAGATGGAGGATTTTGTAAGGCATATCAACCTGAAACGGGTATTGCGGGATATACTCTTATATATAATTCCTATGGATTGCTACTTACCTCCCATGAACCTTTTTCTGCTATAAAAAATGCTATAGAGGAGGACAAGGATATATTATCTTCTACAATAATTTTAGAACATGCTGCCAGAAGAAAGAGGGTAATGGATACAGATGTGGGGGCGAAAATCAGAAGACAGGTAGCTGATCTTGAAAAACTTTTAATTGCCTATAGAAAGGGATTAATTAAGGAAGACAATAATGAATCGGAATAAAAAGTTATAAAATATGATCCTGTAGTCAGTGGTAAAATTATAATTTTTCAAAAAGAATAATTTTACCACTTTTGATCTATTATAGTAGTGAAGAAAATATCCTGCAAAAAGCTTCAAAGAATTTAACAAAAGGTGATAAATTATCAAAATATTCCTGAGTAATTCTTTTGCTGTTTCGAATATCCTCAAAAAATAAATTTTCAAGTTCTTCTGTAGTTTCTTCATCATAAATCATTGCATTTATTTCATAATTTAATTCATAGCTTCTTATATCCATGTTGGCGGTACCAATGGTACACACCTTACCATCTATGGAGGTGGTTTTAGAATGTATAAAGCAATTTTTATCATAAAAGTAAACTTTTACTCCATTTTTGAGTACCTCTTCTAAATAAGTTCGGGAAGCATAATATACCAGTATGTGGTCAAATCTGCCAGGAAATATAATACGCACATCCACGCCGCTTAAAGATGAAATTTTAAGTGCATTTAATATACTTTCCGTAGGTACAAAATAAGGTGTTGTTATATAAATATGGTCTTTTGCCATACTTATCATTTTTAAAACTGCCTGTTCAATAGCAGGAAATTGAGAATCAGGGCCGCTTTTTACAAGCTGCATTAATTTATTTCCTGTAGTATTATTTGATAGTTGAGGAAAAAACTCCTCAAAATTTCCATCATAGAAGAAGTAGTCTTTATTGGCGGATTTTATAGTGGCAAAGTCATCTATAAAAACTGCCTGCAGTCCAAAGACAAAATCACCTTCTACCATTATATGTGTATCACGCCAGTATCCATATTTGCTATGACCAAGGTATTCATCTCCTATGTTTATTCCTCCAACAAATCCTATTTTACCGTCAATTACTACTGTTTTTCTATGATTTCTATAATTTATTTGGGTATTTATATGTCTTAAAATTGGAGCTAAAAAGTAGGAATATTGAACTACGTCTACCCCTGCGTCTTTTAAATCCTTTATATATTTTCTACCTAATCTTATACAACCTACTCTGTCCAAAATAAGTCTTATACTTACACCACCTAAAGACTTTTCTATTAAAATATCTTTTATTTCATTTCCTATATTATCATTTTTAATTATAAAGTATTCTATATGAATATGATGCTGTGCCTTTAAAAGTTCTTCTTTCAGGTATTTGAATTTTTCTATTCCATTTTTGAATATTTTTATAGAATTATTTGTAAATAAAGGAGATTCGCTATTTTTAGAAAGAAGTTCAATTAAAGGAGTGTAGGTGTTGTCCTTTATGTCTTTTATGGCTTCATATATTAATTCTTCTATATTTATATTTGTTTCTTCATGGAGTTTATGTTTTTTCCAATTACGACCTAAAAATATATAAATTATTAATCCCAAAACTGGCAGTACTATAAAAACCGACAACCATGCAATTGTTTTTTCAGGATTTTTTCTCTCTAAAATTATAACTGTTACAGACAATAGGGCATTTATTATAATTACAAAATAGAAGATATTTCTCATATTTTTATCACCTCTTTCTAGAAAACAGGCTATTTTAAATTTGAATAAATACTATAAAAAAATATCTATATTGGTTTTTATCCAAAGGCTATCACTCTGCTAATATCCCAGCTTTTTTAAAATAGGGGATAAGAACTGCTATGAGCCTAGATAAGTTCTTCTAAGATTTAGGTGAAGAAAAGTATTAAAGTGTTAATTATAGTAAAATCCATCTAAATCTAAAAATTACTTGATTGTATTTATAATATATTAAGAATTTAATATATTGTCATCTAATTAATAATATACACTATTAATATAAAATTAATAGTAGTTTTAATGAAATATTAGAGATATAAACTTTATAATATAATGTTAGTGAAAAATAATTGCTATAAAGTGTAAAATTATCATAAATTTTTATAAAAATTTAAATAAAATTCATGATTTTTTATAAGTGTAATAGAGCAAAAGCTGTGATATAATAATAATATAAATTATAATGAAAATCCAATATAAATTGGGAGGGGAAAAATTGCTAAAATGCCAAACATGTGGGAAACCGGCAGACAAACATCATATAGTTTATAGAAGTCAGGGAGGGTTAGATTTTCCTTTGAATTTTAAATATCTTTGTTCAGAACACCATAGAGGGAAAAACGGACCTCATAAAAATAAAAAAATAGATTTGGAATATAAGCTAGAAATGCAAAAGCAGCTTCAAAAATTACTTTGTAAGAAGTTTTACAGGCTGGATGAGTTAACTACCCTTCTCCAAATTAATAAAAGAATGTTAAAAAAGCTTTTAAAGGATTATAAGCTGTATAAAGAAGGATATAAAAGTATTGATGTTATATATAGGCTTATGGGTAATAAGACATACGCAGAATATATGATGGAAGAATATTATGATTTTACAGCTAATTTTTAAACAGTTCTTTGAAAATTTATTTTATAAATTGTTATATTATTATTAAGTAGAGCTTGAATATAAATAACAAATAATCCCTTTTAGAGGGGTTGGTTATTATAAAATTTATGACTATCAGTACTATTTAATAAAATTATCTCTGAATAGGCACTCTATATTAACTTAAATTTTACGAAATGTAATAAAAGGGATAATGAATACAGGTCACTTTCTAAAAGATTAAGTTAGATAAGGGGGTTATTAACATGAAAGAGAATATACTTATGTTGTTAACACTAGAGGAAATAAGTAATATAACTAAGGGTTTAAAACTTGCAATAGAGGCTGTCAATGAAGACAATTTAAACATTGATGAAGAATTGGAAGATAATATAGAAGACGTACTTAGAAAATTACTTCAAGTAGAGGCTGAATGCTCCAGGTAATATTGAGGACTGGGTTAATTAAAGTTCTTGATTTATAATTTAAAGTAAATAATTGGTCTGGTTGATGGAGCTTAAGTTATGTATTTAATGAATAATTTTCTAATTTTAAGGGTATATTTTATTTGTTGAGATAGGTTAAATAAAATATTTAGCCTTAAATATATAAAATTATGTAATATTAAGGAGTAGAAAATATATGAATATAGCATTTTTTCTCACACCTAAAGAGGATGTAGTTTGTGAAACTCCTAATTCATCCATGAGACAAGCACTTGAGAGGATGGAGAAGTACAGATATACAGCTATTCCGCTTATTGATAATAAAGGTAAGTATGTGGGGACTCTCACAGAAGGAGATTTATTGTGGAAGCTAAAAAATACTCCAGAGTTTAATTTTAAAAATACAAGTAAGATATTGTTAAAAGAAATACCGAGGCATATGAATAACAAACCTGTCAGAATTAATTCCAACATGGAGGACTTGGTATCTTTAGCTGTGAATCAAAATTTTGTACCAGTGATAGATGACAATGATGTTTTCATAGGAATTATCAAACGAAGTGATATAATAAATTATTGTTACAGGGAGTTGTTTAATAAAAATTGTAATTTTATTGGAAATGTAAGATAAATATTTTTAATTTAATCAGTTATATTTATTGACAGCATGATATTTAAGTGATATTATGTAAATAATTTAATTAGTAAATCCTTTGACGAGGAATAGTAGCTATGTTGTTGAGTTTTAGAGAGTTGAGGATGGTGGAATCTCAATATTACAGCATGTAGTGAATGGGCCTAAGAGGAGTAAATTGAAATCTATGTATATAGAGAGTAGTGGTTAACGTTAGCCGTATGTTATAACGGATAGGACATGTTAGTGTCTGAAAAAGAGGTGTTTTAAAGAACACAATTTAGGTGGTACCGCGGGTAATGTCTCCGTCCTAGTTTTTAGGATGGGGATTTTTTATTTTATTTAAATTTAATCTGTGGTTTAATAAAAAAAACTTTAGCTTAATCTCTTTCACTATTAAAAAGCAGTATATAGGGGGGTGCCCATTATGTTATGAAAGCATCATGGTAGCTATAATATAAATAATCATATTGATTTAAGAAAATTTGTATTTAAGATTATAATTTAAGGAGAGTGTTATTTATGAATTTAAAAAGGATGATTATAAATTCTATATTACTTGCTATAGGGGCTATATTACATCAGATTGTGCCACCTATTGTACTAGGAATGAAACCAGATATTTCATTGGCAATGCTTTTTGTAATACTTATATTTAATAAAGAATATAAAACTTGCCTTGCCGCGGGTATTGTAGCTGGCATTTTAGCTGCAGCAACAACAACTCTTCCAGGTGGACAATTTGCCAATGTAATAGATAAAATTATAACTATAAATGTAATGTTTCTGCTTTTTAAACCATTTAGAGATAAATTGAACAATCAAATAAATATTATAATAGTTACTGCCCTTGGAACTATAATTAGCGGCTCTGTATTTTTAACGGTAGTTCTACTTACAGTAGGACTTAGCGCTGGCTTTAGTGTAATGTTTTTCTCGGTGGTTTTACCAGCAGCAGTTATAAATACTATAGTAGGTTCAATTTTATTTAACATTATAAATTTAGCTTTAAAAAGAGGAGCTATTAAACAGGTATAATTATAATTTATTCGATTTATGTTAATTTTTCTGGCATTAATTTTATAGAGTATTAATTTTCAAACTGCATAAACTTTATTTGTACAAGTACAAATAATTAAACAAAATCTATCTAATTATTAAGAGTGATTAATAATGGCAAGAGGAAGAAATAGAGTATTAGTTCCAGGATTAAAAGTAACTATAGATAGATCTAAAATGAAATCAGCAAAAAGTTGGAGTAAACTTAAAAGAGGGCTATAATGGAGATATTACATCAAAGGAAGCAGACTCCGAGGACAGATGGTAAAAAGATGATAGAGGCTTATGAACGTGATTTAAAGTAATATAATTATTATGATAAAAATGGCTGGGTGGAATTTAACACCTGGTCTTAATTTATATATATATATATTTACATATATATAAAATATATTTATTATATATTAAATAGATACAAACTTTATTATTGGAAGGAGAATATGATTATGCCTGAAAAATATTGGCCTGAAACAGTTATACTTTGGGGAGCTGGTGCTACTAAAAATTTAGGACTTCATGCAACAAAAGAATTGATAAAATTAATTTTAAATATTAGCAATAATGATTTTTCATTTTTAAAAGATAAAGATAAAAAATTAGCTGATGCATTTAAAAGATTGGTAACAGAAGACTTAATAAAAGATCCAATGCTTTCTAGAATATACGATTTAAAGGCACTTGATATTATAATAAGTACTAATGATAAATTTAATATGCATGATCTTTTTACTATGTTAGATCAACTTATTGAGAATAATATGGGATTCAATGCATTTTGTAATGGTAAGAGACAATTTTTAAGGGTAGAAAGGGTAAAAGCTGCGAAGAGATGTCTTATATTGCTTATTGAAGAATTGGAAAGATTAAGTATACAGAAAATACCAGGATATGTAGACAAAAATAAAATAGAACCTTATTATGAATTTGCTAAAATTCTCACAGAACTTATGGTGGAAGAAGCAAGGGCTTTTGAAGATAGGGGATATAAAAGAGATACCAGAAGATTTTATCTTTATTCCTATGCCATAATATCATTTAACTGGGATCCTTTGATACTCTGGAATATATTTAATGTACATAAAGAAAAAAATAAAAATCCTATATGTCTTAAAGATGGGTTGGAACTACAATTATATGATGATTTTGGCACGAAAGTAGCCTCGAACTATTTAGATGGAGATGAATCTGAGATATGGTATACTTCAGATGAATCTCAATGTAGAAGTATTAATGATTATAATTATCCGTCTAGAATAGCCAGAATAGGCAAAGTATTATTTCCACATGGTATGTTTGGCTCTAGAATTTGCCCGGAGTGCGGTAAATCTATAATCACCTTTGAAGAAAAATGGGATAGGTTATCCACAGAAATTTTTGGACCTTCTATTCTACAAGATTTACAGAAAAATTGGAAATATAAGACATATAAGGAGAATAAATATAGGAAAGGTGCCATAGAATGCCCTTATTGTGGACAGATAACTTATCCCTATGATATGACACTTATAATACAGAGTCTCTCAAGGCAAAGAAATGTGGCGGCTTTGGAAGAATTAAAAACTGAGATGGGACTACTTATGAAAAATGCAAAACATATAGTATTTGCAGGATATAGTTTACCTTTGGATGATATAATGGTTAAAACATTTTTTATGTCTTCCATATCTGGAAATGACAAAAACAAATTAAAATGTACTGTAATAAATTATGATGAAAAATATAAAGGAGAAGACTGGCTGATAGGACAAAATATATATAAATACATGAGAAGATCAAGAAATAACTCTGTAGTAGAATGTATAAAGAATGTATTTGACATATTTTCAGAAAAAAATATAAGAGTATGCCTTAAAGGAATACCAGATATATTTATGAAAGATGGAAAGGTAAGCAGGGAGAAAGTAATAGAAGTACTATATCCTAAAGATTATTTTAAGGAAGGATTTCCCATAAAAAGAGATTAGATGATATGGATTAGATTGATACTTAAAGGAAATTGTTAATTAATACACAAATATATTGTTTCCATCAATAATATGTAATGCTTTAATTAAAAAATAATAACGATTTCACTCCCTAATAAAGTAAAAAATATAGATAATTATGACTTTACATATAAAATAATTGTGTTTTTTTTAACTAATATATTGAACTTTTTTTTAAAAGTGATAAAATAAAATTGTCAGTATTTCTAGAAAAACTGAACTAAATTTATGAAGGAGGTTCCGTGTTGTATCTCAAAGAGAATAACAACGGAGAAAACTGATGGAAAGACAAATAAGAACAAGATTAAAGTTTAATATTAAGCAGATTACAGTAATTGGTATGTTGTCTTCAATTTCTATTGTACTTGGGTTAACTGGATTGGGTTTTATACCTATTCCTCCAATTAAGGCTACTATAATGCATGTTCCTGTAATAATAGGAGCTATTTTAGAAGGCCCTTTAGTAGGGGCTATGGTTGGACTTATTTTTGGTATATTTAGTATAATTCAGTCTATAACAGCACCAACACCAGTTTCTTTTGTCTTTATAAATCCATTGGTATCAGTTTTACCAAGGATATTAATAGGACTAGTATCTTATTATTTATATAAGGCTATTAGCAGTAAAAATAGAAGAATTATACCTATGGGAATAGCTGCGGCAGTTGGTTCCCTAGTAAATACTGTAGGGGTTTTAGGAATGATATACCTTATATATTTAGAACCTTATTCCAAGGCTTTAAATATAAGTTTAAGTGCTGCCAAAAAAGGTATATTGGCGGTAGCTTTTACTAATGGTATACCGGAGATGATCTTATCTGTAATTATTACGGTATCCGTTATTACTGCAGTCAATAAGATTAGACATAAATAATTAAGTAGTTTATGATTAAATTGAAAGTTAGGTTAAAAAAAATTACCCTAAGTCTGAATAGGCTTAGGGTTTTAATAGTAGGAGGTAAAAATGAAGAATATTTTATTTAACAGTATAGAAGGAATTAAAATGGGTAATGCACAAAATTTAGATGGACCTACAGGATGCACTGTGGTTATATGCGAAGAGGGGGCAACAGCTGGAGTTGATGTAAGAGGAGGTTCGCCAGGCACCAGAGAAACAGATCTTTTAAATCCGGTAAATCTAGTGGATAAAATTCATGCAGTAGTTCTTGCGGGAGGAAGTGCCTTTGGGTTGGATGCATCAAGTGGTGTAATGCAGTATTTAGAAGAAAGAAATATAGGATTTGATGTAACGGTTACAAAAGTTCCCATAGTTTGTGGAGCTGTTTTATTTGATCTTACTATAGGAGATTTTACTATAAGACCAGATAAAATTATGGGATATGAAGCTTGTAAGAATTCTGAATTAAATTTGTGTGAAAATGGTAATATTGGAGCTGGTGCTGGAGCAACTGTGGGGAAAATAAAGGGGAGTAAATATTCAATGAAAGGAGGACTTGGATCCTTCGCAGTTCAAGTAGGAGATTTGAAAGTTGGAGCTGTGGTGGCGGTAAATTGTCTTGGAGATGTGGTAGATAGTAAAACTGGAAATATAATAGCAGGAGTTTTAAATGAAGATGGAAAATCTTTTGCAAATACAGAAAATATAATGCTTGAAACGTATTATGAAAAGAAAAATTTATTTAACAGAAATACTACTATTGGAATTATTGTAAATAACGGAAAATTTACAAAATCAGAAATGAATAAAATTGCCTCCATGGCACATAACGGCTATGCGAGAGCCATGAGACCTGCCCATTCTATATTTGACGGAGATACTATTTTTTCTATGTCTACAGGAAAAATAGAAGCAGATTTGAGTGTGGTGGGTTTTTTATCTGCACAAGTTATGGAAACAGCTATTATAAATGCTGTAAAAAATTCTGAATCTATTTTAGGTTATAAAAGTTGTAAAGATATTTAATTTGTACTATATTTTGTAACTTTTAATTGTAACTTTTTAGCTAAATATTGCTGATGGAAAACAAAAAATGTATATAAGTTAACTTTTGAACAGGAAACCCTATATTTATGATAAAATATAACTTATAATTGCATTAATATAGATAAAAGGAGATGGGATTTTTGATAAATAATGATCAGATAAATTCAGTAGATGGAATAATAAATGAAACTGATACAAAGTCTGTATGGAGTAAACTTGAAAATGAATTTAAAAATGAAGGTATTTTTGAAGTAATTATAAAAGAGGTAGTTAAAGGAGGCGTTATAACAGATTTATATGGTTTTAAGGCTTTTATACCTGCTTCTCATATTTCGGTAAAATATACAGATGACTTGCAAAAATTTATTGGTAAAACTTTAAGGGTGAAGTTGATACAGTTAGATAAAGGTAAAAACAAAATTGTATTATCAGCAAAAGAGGTGGAAAAATTAGAACTTGAACAAATGTCTAAAAAATTTTGGAGCACTATATCAAAAGGAGATAAAATAGAAGGTATAGTAAGTAGAATAGCAAATTTTGGAGTTTTTGTAGATTTGGGTGGTGTAGAAGGGCTTGTGCATATATCTGAATTGTCCTGGAAAAGAATAAAAAATCCTTCAGAAGTTGTGGCTGTAGGAGACAAAGTAAAGGTTTATGTATTAAATTTAAATCAAGATAGAAACAGAATTTCTCTTTCCATAAAGAGAATTTTAAATAGTCCTTGGAAAAACATAGGTGAAAAGTATAAATTAAATAATATAGTAGATGGAATAGTAAGTAAAATTATAAATATAGGTGCTTTTGTAGAAATTGAACCAGGACTTGAGGGTTTGGTCCACATATCTGAAATATCACGAGAACATGTTACTACACCTGAAGAAGTATTAAAAGTAGGAGATAAGGTAAAGGTTAAAATACTTAGTATAGATGCAAAAGCTAATAGAATATCATTGAGCATAAAAGAAGCTAAAGATAAATTCCTCAAAAATTCTAAAGAATATAAAGAATATTTAGATAAAGATGATGATAAAATTACATTAGGGGATTTATTTAAAGATAAATTAAAAGATATGAAATTTAATTAAAAGGATACTTGACTTTTTCAAATTAATTATATAATCTATGATAAATATTAATGCTTAAAGTTTAGAATAAAAAATTTAGAATAGATGAATAATAAGTGAATAATTATGTAATAAAATGTTGTAAGATATATAGTTTTATATGTATTATTGAATAGAAAAAAGTGTAGTGATAGATGAAAGTTGGTGTTAATATGGATTATAGAGTTTCAGATATGCTAAATATATCTGAACTTAAAGATTTTATGGAAAGTATCTATGACATAACAGGGGTAGCATGTGTTATTAAAGACCTTCAAGGAGAAATAATAAATGTGGTCTCCCAGTATGATATGTTTGATAACTTAGAAAGTAATAAGTGTCATTTAAATATACTTGAACAAATTAGTATGGGAAAAAAGGTAGCAGTTTATAAATGTAATAATGGATTAGTCTATATAGGCATACCTATATTTATGATAAAAAAACACGTTGGAACCATATTTTTAAGTCCCGTATTTTTTAAAGAAAGTCATAAAAAATCTTTTAAAAAACAACTAAAACTCAATAATTTTAGTAAACAAGAGTATCTAGTGAATATAGAAAAAATACCTGTTATAGGATGGAGAAAGTTAAAAAAAATTATTAAATTTTTTTGCAGTTCTTCTTTAATATTAGGCAAAATAGGAGATAGGCTTATTAAGGATTTAGATAAAAATGAAATGCTAAATCAAAGTTATAGAAAGCTTTCAAATGTATATAAACGGTTGAGTATAGCACAAAATGAATTAAGATCTCAATATGACGAAATTGAAAAGATAGCCTATTATGATCAGTTAACAGGACTACCAAATTGGAATTTTTTCGGTATAGAAGTTGAAAATAGAATTAAAGAAAATCCTAAGAAAGGCTTCTCTATATTTCAAATAGATTTAGATAATTTTAAAAATGTAAATGATATATTTGGATATGAATGTGGAGATAAATTACTAAGGGAAATAGGAAATACTTTAAATTCATTACATATGGGAATAGTTTCAAGATCCTCTGGAAATGAATTTTTGATTTTAAAGGATAGACGTGAAAGTGTAGAGAGTTTAAATAATACAGCCCAGTATATTTTGAACGCCATAAGTGGATTTTGGAATTTAGATGGAAATGAAGTATTGATATCAGTTAGTATAGGTATAACAGTTTATCCCAAGCATGGAGATAAGTTTACTACATTGATTAGAAATACAGATATAGCTTTAAATAAAACTAAATTACTAGGGAAAAATTCATATAAGCTATTTGAAAAATCCATGTATGATGAAATTTTAAAAAAGGCAGAAATGGAAAAAGAATTAAGAAAAGCAGTACAGAATAATGAATTTATTTTATACTATCAACCCCAGGTAGACTTAAAGACCAGAAAGGCCGTAAGCTTTGAAGCTTTAATCAGGTGGAAAAATCCAAAGTTAGGATGGGTTATGCCCTTAGACTTTATAAGTCTAGCTGAAGAAACAGGACTTATAGTACCTATAGGAGAATGGGTTCTTAAAACTGCATGTATACAAAATAAAGTGTGGAAGAGTAAAGGATACCCCTATGATTTTATATCCATAAATGTTTCTCCTATACAATTGAAGGATAAAAATTTTTTAAGTATAGTAAAGAAGATTCTAGAAGAGACTCAGTTAGAGTCACAACATTTGGAAATAGAGATAACTGAAAGTGTTATGATGGAATCTCTTGAGGTAAATTTAAAAGTTATAAATGAACTTAAAAGTATGGGCATAAGAGTAGCACTAGATGATTTTGGAAGTGGATATTCTTCTTTAAATTATTTAAAGAGTATTCCCATAAATACTCTTAAGATTGATAAAACGTTTATAGATGGAATATGTAAAGATTCTTATAAAGATATTATAACCGAAGAAATAATAAAATTAGCCCATAGGATGGAGCTAGAAGTAGTAGCAGAAGGTGTAGAGGGAGAGGAACAAATACAATCTTTACAAGGGAAAAATTGTAATAAAATTCAAGGATATTACTTTGGAAAACCTATGCCTTCAGAACATATAGAAACTTTATTTAAAAAACAATCTGTAATATAATTCTTAAAATGAAAGGAAATGTTGACATTATAAGTGTTCTGTCCTATAATTTATTTTACAGTTGTAAAAGTCCCCTATTTTTTATAGGTAGGGGATAATTTGTTTAAATAAAAAGGTTACATTTATAGTTGATAGTATTTATATTGGGGTGTAGCCAAGTGGTAAGGCAGTGAACTTTGACTCCACCATTCGTAGGTTCAAATCCTGCCATCCCAGCCAAGATAATGGTTTACTAGCTCAGTTGGTAGAGCACATGACTTTTAATCATGGTGTCCGGGGTTCGATTCCCCGGTAAGCCACCAATTTGAAAGAATATTGTAGATTTTTAATGAACTATGGTGTATAATAAATTAGAAAGGCTAATATTTGTTTTTATATATGCAGGTGTGGCGGAATTGGCAGACGCACTAGACTTAGGATCTAGCGCCTATGGCGTGGGGGTTCGACTCCCTTCACCTGCACCATAGTAGACAAACCTATTTTTAGCATAGTTAAAAGTAGGTTTGTCTTTTTTACGCCTATAATGTATAACTCTTACAGAGAACTATAGATAAAAATTAAACTTTGAAAATTCAGTTTAGAATTTGCTTTACCGTAGGAGTTTGGCCTACCAAGCAAAAATTTAACAATTATAATCCCACAGATAATATTTAAAAGGAGGATATCATCAATGAAAATTCCTTATGGTTATATAGCAGATAGCTCTGGTAGGATTATTATAGAAAATGTCCAAGCCAATGTTATCCAAATGATTTTCAGTGAATATCTCGCTGGTAATAGTTTAGGAGGGCTGGCAAAAATGCTGGAAAGCAAGCAGATATCCTCCCCAACAGGAAATGCTAAATGGGGGTGCTCAGCGATTGACAAGATATTGTCTCGTTCAAAGTATGTTCCATACATCATTAGCTTGGAGCAATATACCGATGTCCAGTTTGAAAAAGCAGCGCGCTCAAATCAACAACTGAATAACGACGGAACCACACAGAGAAAGGCTGCCCGGTACAATTTCCAAAATGTACTAAGCGGCCTTTTGGTTTGTGCGGGGTGCGGTGCCAATTATCGTAGAATTACGCGGCCAACCGGTGAAGTAGTGTGGCGCTGCGCAAACAGAGTGGAGCACGGAATCTGTGCACATTCTCCATCGGTTACTGAGCATGATATGATTCAGTTGATTTGCAAAAAGCTTGGCATGAATACTTTTGATGTAAAGCATGTTAGAAATTCGCTGAACCAAATCCTGATTGACCATTCTGGATCTATCTCTTTTGAGTATAACTACTTGTAACGCTTTAAGTTCTCTGAACAACGTTATACAAGCTATGTTAGTCTACTTCTTTCATCAATAATTGTGTTATTTAAAAACTCCTAATAGAGCTTGACGGGCAAACAAGGTGATGCTAAAATATGAATGAATAATAAAATATTCGTTTATCTTATTGCTGATTAGGAAGGAGGCCTGCGATGAGAAAGGTTACCGCATTTATCGGAAGTGCTCGTAAGCAGGCAACTTACGAAGCAGTATGTGAATTTGAGAAAAATTTGAAAGCGTACATGGAAATCAACTTCGAGTATGTTTTCTTAAAGGACTGTCGGCTTGATTACTGCAGGGGCTGCAAGCTGTGTTTTGATAAAGGAGAAGAATTTTGTCCTATACAGGACGACCGGGATTTGCTGATTGATAAAATTACTAATTCCGACGGAGTCATTTTCGCCACCCCTAATTATTCCTTTCATATTTCAGCGTCAATGAAGAACCTGTTAGACCGGCTTGCGTTTGTTTTTCATCGGCCGCGTTTTTTCGGCAAGGCTTTCACGTCCATTGTCACTCAGGGTATTTTCGGTGGAAGCTCTATTGTGAAGTACCTTGACAGTATGGGAGAAAATTTTGGATTCAGCGTTACGAAAGGCTGCGTTCTAAAGACGTTGGAACCGATCACAAAAGCTGCGCAGGAAAAGAATTCACATGAAATCAAAAAGACCGCCGCAAGGTTTTACAGAGAGCTTATGCGTACAGCCCCTCCATCCCCTTCTTTTTTCAGACTGATGATGTTCAGAATGTCCCGGACAAGCATGAAAGCAATGCTCAATGATGAATATTGCGACTATCGGCATTACGAAGAAAAAGGCTGGTTTGAGTCCCATTATTATTACAATGTATCCCTGAACCCCGTTAAAAAGCTGGCAGGCCGGATTTTTGACTTTTTGGGGCGCTTGATGTCCAGACAGAATTAGCAAAATGGCGTTAACTAATAGAAGAACATACTGGAGGATTATTCATTGAAAAATACGAAAAAGGATTTATTTGATTGTGGGAAGAAACTGTTCAGTACAAAAGGCTTCAAGGATACCAATGTATCCGATATTACAAAAGCTGCGGGAATAGGTACAGGCACGTTTTATAATTACTACTCCTCTAAAGAGGAATTATTCATGGCGATATACATGGAAGAAAACGAAAAGCTTAAGAAAAGTATTTTAAAATCAATTAATCTAAATCAAGATCCGCTGAGTTTAGTGAAAGAAATAATGTCATTGAATTTACAAGGCATGAATTCAAATCCGATCCTGAAGGAATGGTATAACAAGGACGTGTTCAGTAAAATAGAGCAGCATTTCCGTGAAGAAAAAGGGCTGGAGCGTCTTGATTTCATGTATAGCGATTTTTTGGAGATAATAAAAAAATGGCAGGCTGAAGGAAAAATGAGGAGTGATATTGACTGTGAGTTGATTATGGCCATTTTCACGGCAATCATTACTGTTGAAACCCATAAAGAGGAAATCGGACTGCAGTATTTTCCGCAGGTTTTGGATTACCTCACGGAGTTTACAATTAGAAGTCTGACCGATTGTAAAAAATAATGCAGTGATTTAAAAGTAGAATAATTCATTTTGTAATATGAAGGGAGATAATCTTTGAACAGGAAATTAGGACTATACTCGTCCATTATTACGTTAGCTGCTGTGCTTGGATTTGCGCTGTCAATGATGATCGGTAGCGATTTCGGCAGCTATATTTCAAGCATGTTTATAGCTTGGGGATTTGTACCGATGATCTGCTCCTTTGCCTCATATAGTGAGAAAAAAACAAAAGCCTTGAGTTATTCAGCAATCGCTTTTGCTTCCGTTTATGCTGTATTGATCATGGTGGTGTATTTTGCACAGCTGACTGCTGTTCGTCTTTCACAGCTTAGCCAACAGGCATCTCAAATATTGGATTATAAGAATTTCGGGCTGTTTTTCAGTTATGATTTGTTAGGATACGTTTTTATGGCTTTGGCTACATTTTTTATTGCATTTACTATTCGTGTAACAACAAAAATGGATAAATGGTTAAAAGCACTTTTAATGATTCATGGTATTTTTGCAGTATCTTGCGTGATAATTCCAATACTGGGGTTGTTTAATGCAGATATGACAGGCGGTGATTTATTAGGTGTTATGGTATTAGAAATTTGGTGTGCCTATTTTACTCCTGTATGTGTACTTTCTTATTTGTATTTCAAGAAAGCTTATCGATTGTCATAAACAAAAAGCTGAGCTTTACATGTGAAAGTAACAGCCTTAAGAAGGAGGGATAGTTCGTGGATAAAAGTGCTGCGGTTGAAGCCGCGCATACAGGCATGGGCACGGAAATGGCTCACAAGGCTTTTGGTAGGCATGCAATTGAAGCATTAAAAGCTGTCCAAAATGAGTCTCAAAGGCTGGAACGTTTGCTCAGCCGTTTTCAGCAGGAAAGCGATATCAGCCGCATCAACCGTTCTGCAGGCATAAAATGTGAAAATGTCAGCCCTGAAACTTATGAAATTCTTTTACATGCAATTGAATGTTCTGTTATTTCTCAGGGGTTATTCGATGTTACCGTCGGCCCGCTGGTGGACTTGTGGGACTATAAGCATGCGTTGGAGCCTCCTGCAAATAATAAGATAGAGATGGCTCTCCCCCTTGTCAATTACAAAGATTTGGAATTAAATACTGTTCAAAAAACGACAGGGTTGAAAAAGTCCGGACAGTCTGTTGATTTGGGCGGTATCGGCAAAGGCTTTGCCAGCGATCGTTTCATGGAGATATTCAAAGAATATGGCGTCACATCTGCCTTTTCCAATATCGGAGGGAATGTTTCAACATTAGGCAATAAGCCTGACGGTTCGCCATGGCTTGTTGGTATTCGGCATCCTCGTTTGAATGGTCTGCTCGGTGCGGTCGAAGTAACCGAAAAGGCTGTGGTTACTTCTGGAGACTATGAACGGTATTTTATCGACAAGGAAGGCAGACGGTTCCATCATATCTTGAATCCGATTACCGGGTATCCGGCAGAGTCCGGACTTGTCAGTGTAACAGTAGTGGCAAACAGTGCTATGACCGCCGATGCATTGTCCACTGCCATCTTTGTTGCCGGCCTGGAGAGAGGGACTGCCCTGATAAAAAAATATTCGGGAGCAGAGGCAGTTTTAGTGGACGAAAAGCTGAGAGTATATGTCACGCAGGGATTGCGGCAGCGTTTCCAGGCTTCTGTCGAAATTAATGTAAACTATATTTAGGAAAGGAAAGATTATATCATGAAAACTGTCAAAAAGAGAAAGGGGAAGATTAGAGTGTGGATTGTAATACTGTCAATTGTCGGTGTGATTGCATTGGGACTGGGTGCAGCAGTTGTCTTGACGGCTCCAGGGCGCAATGAGCTTCAAAATATGGCCATCACTGATGTAGATTTTAAAAAGCTGCGCGACGGTGTCTATACGGGTGCTTACCACGGAACGAAAGACAGCTTCAGAAACGCCGCGGTTGAGGTAACCGTAGCCTCGGGAGCTGTTACGAAAATCAAGGTAACTGAGGGCGCATTGGCCGATGAAAAACAGACATCTGAGGTAAGAAACGGGCTTTCCATTAATGATTTGTTTAACAGAGTAATTAAATCCCAGTCTTTAAAAGTGGACGTAATCAGCGGTGCGACCCTGACATCCAATGCACATCTTAAGGCGGTGGAAAACGCTCTGGAGCAGGCAGAAGTTAAGTGATTAAACGATTTGGAGGTTACCATGAATATTGCAGTTGTTACTTATTCTCTTACCGGAAATAACGGGGCTTTGGCTGCTACCGTGGCAAAAGCATTATCAGCGGAACATAACTGTATGCCTATCTTTGGGAAGAACAGAACAGGGCTGGAAGGTGGAGATTGGTAGATAGCAGTGTGAATTGAAAATCTATAAAATTATAAGAATAACTTACAGCTTAACAGGCATAATAGAAGAATGTAACCTTTAAAAATAAATGAAGGGAGTTATACATTAGTTTATGGGTATGAGCTGGCAAAATAACGTAATATTAGAACTTATTTTAATATTAATTCTTACAGTAATCAATGCATTTTTTTCAGCAGTAGAAATGGCTATAGTTGCTTTAAATAAAAGAAGAATTTCCTATCTGGCAGAGGAAGGAAATAAGAAGGCACGTATAATATTGAATCTATTGGATGACCCTAGTAATTTTTTAGCCACAATACAAGTGGGTATAACTCTCGCAGGATTTTTTGCCAGTGCATATGCAGCTACTACCCTGTCAACAAGATTTGCAGTTTATTTAGATAAGATAAATATTCCATACAGCAGTAAAGTAGCTGTAATTGTCATAACTATATTGTTATCCTATATTACTCTTGTGCTTGGAGAATTATTTCCAAAAAGGATTGCACTGCAGCATTCAGAAATAATAGCAATGGCATTCATAAAACCTATTTTATTTGTAAACAAGATTATGATTCCTTTTGTAAAATTACTTTCAGGTTCTACCAATTTAATTATGAAATTATTTAGTTTAAGTACAGAGAATGTAGAAAATAAGGTATCTGAAGAAGAAATAAGATCCATTATAGAACTTGGACAGGAAAATGGAATTTTTAATCAGTCCGAGCTGCGTATGATAGAAAGGATATTTGAATTTGATGATAAAGTGGCTAAGGAAGTGATGACTCCCAGAACAGAGGTATTTGGCATGGATATAGATAATGTGTTTTCTCATAGTGTTAAAGATATAATGGAAGAAAAATATTCTAGAATACCTGTCTATAAAGATGATACAGATAATATAATAGGTATACTTTATATTAAAGACTTATTTGTGGAGATTATGAAGACTTCTATAGATAATATAGATATAAGACCTTTGCTTAGAACACCTTATTTTGTGCCGGAAAATAAAAATATAGGTGTACTTTTTAAGGAACTTCAAAGTACTAAAAATCACATGGCAATTTTAATTGATGAATATGGCGGATTTTCAGGTATTGTAACCATAGAAGATTTAATTGAGGAAGTAATGGGTAATATATTTGACGAATATGATGATAATGAACAGTATATAAGTAAGCTGGATGAAAATACTTATTTGGTTAGTGGACTTCTATCCATATATGAGGTAAATGAGTTCTTAGATTTAGAATTAAAATCAGATAATTCAGATACTATAGGTGGTTTTGTAATAGAGCTTCTGGGAAGTATTCCAAAGGAAGGTGAGGAGAATACTGTAGAGTATGAAAATATAATTTTCAAAGTAGAAAAGATAGATGAAAAGAGAATAGAAGTTTTGAAAATATACATATCTGATAGGAAGAAAAACCAGGAATTAGATGAATAAAATTAAATTTTTACGGTTATGTAAGATATAAGTGGTATATAGGCGTATTTTTATAGTATAATTTAATTTTTCTTGAAATTTAAGAGTTTTTGTAAATTGATATAAATTTTCAGATAACTTATCATAAATATATTGGATTTATTTTCATGTTCGTATTTAGAATAGGAGGAGTAATATGGCATTAGACAAAGTATTTTTCAAGAAATTTCTACAAAATGCTTTTTCAGATACAGTAGAGGTCAGGTATTGGGATGGTACGGAAGACAAATATGGAGATGGAAAAGCAAAATTTAAGATATATATAAATGGACATATTTCTAAAAAAGATATTTTGACGGATCCTTTCCTTGCAATAGGAGAAGCCTATATGAATAATCTAATTGATTTTGAAGGAAATATTAGAGAAGTAATAGAATCGGTATATAAGAATAAAGATAGTTTCTTACATAAAGCTGAAATATTTTCAAAGCTTTACAAAGTACTTCCAAATAATGTTAAAAAAAGCAAAGAAGATGTACAATATCATTATGATTTAGGTGATGATTTTTACAGTCTCTGGCTAGATGAAACCATGACTTATTCCTGTGCATATTTTAAGAGTGAAGAAGATTCACTTCATCAGGCTCAAGTAAATAAGGTAAATTATATATTGAAAAAACTTCAATTGAAACCAGGTCAAAAGCTTTTAGATATAGGCTGTGGTTGGGGAAAATTAATTATTACAGCTGCCCTAAAATATGGAGTAGATGCGTTAGGTATAACTTTAAGTAAAAAACAATTTGAAAAGACAAATAAGGAAATATTAGAAAATAATTTGCAGAGAAAAGTTCAAGTAAAATTAGTGGATTATAGAGAATTAGTTAAAGAAAAATGTAAATTTGACAGAATAGTTAGTGTAGGAATGATTGAACATGTAGGGAGGCAGAATTTATCTTCTTATATGGAAGATGTAAAAGCCATGTTAAAAGAAAGAGGTATATCACTTCTTCACTGTATTACAGCACAAAAAGAGGGAGAAGTAAATCAATGGATTAAGAAATACATATTTCCGGGGGGTTATATACCATCTATAAGACAATTAGTAAGTTTAATGGCAGATAATGATCTACATCTCATAGATGCAGAGAGTTTAAGATTACATTATTTTAAGACATTAAAATGTTGGGCTGAAAATTTTGAGAATAAGGTAGAGGAAATTAAAAAACTTAAAGACGATAGTTTCATAAGAATGTGGAGACTTTATCTGAATGCTTGTTCCGCTTCTTTTCATTATGGAGTAATGGATATACATCAGTTTTTATTTACAAAGGGACTTAATAATGATATCCCTATGACTAGAGATTATTTATATGAAGGTTAGTTATGTTAAAAAATCAAGGCAGATACCTTGATTTTTTTAATTGGAATGTAAATAGTAAATTCCATAAGTGATTAAGGAATTGATAGAGAAGAACCGGTAGAATTTACAAAAAAGTTGTCACATGAGGTTTTTAATTGCGAATATGCAACAGCACCTGTACAGTGGGAAGCTCCTAATATTTCTATATTCATTTTTTTAAATTCTTCTATAGTTTTTTCTATTCTATCCCTGGAAGCTTCCATTAAATGAGTTCCTCCAATTATTCCAAATATATTTTTATTTGACTTAATTTCAATGGATTTTATCATATTTAATATTCCAGGGTGAGAACAGCCTAAAAGTATTAAAAGTCCTTTTGGAGTATCCATCCCTATACATATTTCATCTTTAAAGTTATCAATCTGAAAATTTTCATCTGTCTTTACTCTCATATTGGAATTTAGTTTTTCAAAATCATAGTAGGACTTAAAATTTGTAAACACATAAATACCTTTTTCTATTTCTGTTTCATCTGAAGTTATATATTGTACTTTAAAGGAATTTTCTTTTAAAAATTTTTCATCAAAATTTACTCCTATATAGTGAAGTTTTTTATCACTTTTAACACTATCTTTATTATAATAGTATTTTTTGCCGTTGGAGAAAAAATATTTGCTTAATATTATTTTAGGCCTTATAGTAAAATTTTGGGTGAAACTTTTTAATCCATTACCATGATCATAATGGGCGTGACTTATTATAATGTAATTTGTTTTATTTAAATCAATATCCATATCTTTAGCGTTTTTTATAAAATTTTCACTTTTACCTGTATCAAATAGTATATTGAGTTTTGAATATTGTATAAAAAATGAAAGTCCATGTTCTCTTGTCAAGTTTTTATTATGTTCTAAAGAATCTTCTATTAAAGTAGTTATTTTCAAAATGCCACCTTCTTATATTTAAAATATTATTAACTTAAAGTTTACAAGTAAATTATATAATATAAAAGAATATAAAAAAAGTATATAAGTAGAATAATATAGTTTTAAGGGATTATTTTTTAAACTTTTTTAATATTGTGCATAAACGCAAAAAGCGATTTTTTTCGTTTATAATAGAAAAGTATGATTTAAAATACGGATATTACTTAAAAAGGAGATAAATTTATGGATATAAGTGATTTTATTGTTTCTGATAGAAAAGAGCATAATGGATTTAAGTATGGAATAAAGCTGATTCCTAAAAGAGCCATGGATAAGTTTGTAGACAGCATTTTAATTTTAGCTAGAAAAAATATAAATGGACATAGTAAATATAAAATTTCTTTTAAAAAGAGATGTGGTTTTAAAACCATATTAAATGATTTTGAACTTGAGGAGAAAGATTTTTTAAATTATATAAAGTTTTTAACTAACTTTAAAACTTCAAATAATAAAAGTGAAAAATTTCAAGTAGAAAACTTTAACAGTATAGAATTGACTTTTCTTAATAAAGAAATGATAAAAATATCTGTGGAAAAAGATTCAACTAGATTGTTTTTCAGTATATCAATAACAGAATTGGAATTTTATATAGGTATGTTAAAAAATATGAATTTAGATAATGTGGGCAAGTCATCCATTTATTATATGAATTATATAATAGAGCCTTTAATGAAAAAAGAAAGGGAAAAACTTTATACTGAAATTTTATATACTCTTATAGATGGAGCTTTGGATAATAAGAATGAAAAATTATTTAGCTCACTTTGTAAGGAATTGAAAAGTGTTAGATTAAAGTAAAATTTAGCACTTTTTAATTTTGAAATATTCAATAATATGATTGTAAATAAGCTTTATGTCTGATAATATTTTAATCAAGTGATTCTTAGGTTCAGGTGGAGTTTGCACATGAGGAATGCTTTTTCTGAACCTTAGAAGAACTTATTTAGGGGCATAGGAGTACGTATCTCCCATTTTGAAGGAGATGGGAGTATTAGTTACTTATAGTCTTCAGATAAAATGCAATACTTAGGGGAAGATGATATTTTGAATAGAAAATATATTAAGATATGTGTGATTGTTTTATTTATTTTGGTATGTTCTATAGGCTATGGTGGCTATAGATATTATCATAATAAGATATATAATAGGCTTGTAGATAAAGCTAACAGCTATATGAAAAACAGTGAGTATAAAAAAGCTGTAGATACCTATGAGGAAGCTCTTAAGTATAAAAATAATGATAATGTAAAAAAAAATATAAAACAGGCTAGGAAAAAACTAGATGAAAGTTTGAAAAGTCAGCTTAAGGATAAAGAAGAAGATACTGCAGATAAGAAAAATACTGAACGTAAAAATAGTGATTATTTAAATAGTGAAAGCAACACTATTACTAAAGAAAAAGCAGTGGAGTTAACAGCTAAATATTATAAGACTAAAAATGAAAATACTAAATTTGTATTTGATCATGAAGATATACGGGATAACGAAACTTATTATGTTATACAAGTATTTGACAGTATGGAAGATCATTCTGCTACAGCAGGATGGTATTATGTTAATAAGAAAAGTGGTCAGGTATATGAGTGGGATTTAGGAGAGAATAAACTTATTCCAGTGAATTAGTAAGTTATTATAATGATAATATTTAGCTTAACCCGTTGTGCTAAATAAAAATTTTAGCTATCAGGGATATTATGGTAACGAAAATGTTCAGAGTATCCTTGGCATAAAATATACTTGGATTAATTAACCAAATACCAGTTCTTTAATTCTTTATCTCTAATTAAAGCAATCTGATAGAATGGATCTAAAAGGTCCCAAATACCATCACATCTATATTGGCAGGAGTAAGAACAAAATCGGTTATAAATCAATCCATTTAGTGTAGTCAGCATGTGCAGCTTGTAGCCAAGATGGGTTTCCTTTTTAGAAGCATATTTACCATAAGCAGCTCCAAAACCTCTAAGGGTTTTATGAAAATGTGCCCTCCCAAACTTGCATACAGGTATGGGAATACTATCTACAATCCTGTATGACTGCAAAGCATAGTTTGTAATATTTGAGATTTCATTTTTGTCATATCCAAGTTGAGTTCATTTCTAATTCTAATGCTTTTTAAAATATATCTTTAAACGTTTACTTCATAGTGCTAAAATTTCATCACGGGTTTTAAACTTTTTGTTCACTTTACATAACATAAAACTTTTTACAGGCTTAAATAGAATTTATTGAAATTTATATGCTAAATTTCTGAAAATTGTCTAAATTACTTTACAAATTTAATATTTTATGGTATGGTAATAACATGTAACCGGTTTACAAATATAACTTATAAGGAGGACTTATCATGAATTCAAATGAAACACAAAGCATTAAAATTGCCAATTGTGATCCGTCTGCGATAGGATTATTTGGACTTGCTGTTGTAACGTTGGTAGCTTCTTCGCAGAAGCTTGGTATCACTGAAGGAACTTCTTTTGTGCTTCCCTGGGCAATATTTTTAGGAGGTTTTGCTCAATTATTTGCTTGTATCAATGATACTAAAAGACAGAATACTTTTGGTGCAACAGCATTTGGTGGATTTGCATTTTTCTGGTTCGCAGTAGGTGTATCATGGATGATTGACGCAGGTACATTTGGACAAGGTCTTGCAGGAGCAGTAGATCAAAAACAGCTAGGAGTGGCATTTCTAGCATACTTAATATTTACTGTGTTTATGACAATAGGAGCGGCTGAAGCTAACAGAGTATTATTTGCGGTTTTTTTCTTTTTAAACTTTCTGTTTATTGGATTGATGCTTAATTCTTTTGGAGTTGCGCCTCAATTTTCTATTAAATTAGCAGGATTTTCTGAATTAATAGCATCTCTTGTAGCCTTTTATGGTTCTGCGGCTACTGTATTAAATCCTCACTTTGAAAGAGAATTTTTACCTATAGGAAAACCATTCGGTATATTTAAAAAAGAAGACTATAATTAAATGCATATGAGGATATGAAAAGGAAGAGCATGACGCTGACTTTTGTAATAATTGAGCTATTATTTTATTAATTAATTTTATAACTCTTGTGCATTTACAGATCTAAAGGTTTATCTAATGCTATATAAATGAATGTATAGATAAACCTTTAAATATGAAATAAATTTCTTCTTATTTTGACACTCTAAAATAATATTCTGGGGTATTTTTTGTAATTGTTTTAAATTCATAACCGCAATTTTTATAATATTTGATTATTTTAGGAAGTACCTTGCAGGTATTTTCATTAGTGCCATCACAGTGTGCCAATAGAAATATTTTTCCAGGATTAACACATTTTTTTGTAGCTTCATTGTAAAGTTTATCAACTGATGTCCTATAGTTTATACCATCTGACAAAGAAAGATTCCAGTCATATATTTTATATCCTTCAGTGTGTAGTTTTTCTAAAAGAGAAGTAGTAAGATGATTTTTGCTTCCTGTGGGAAAGCGTATTATTTTAGGAGAAAATCCTAAAACATTTTTTACTTCATTTTCAGTTCTTATCATCTCATCTAAAAAAGAATTTTCACTGGAATATATTACATTACATTTATGGGTGTATGTATGTAGGCCTATGCTGTGACCTTCATTATACATTCTTTGTAATAAATCTTCTCTACCTTGAATTTTATAACCTATTATAAAAAAAGAGGCTTTTACATTTTGTTCCTTCAAGATATCCAATATTTTACCTGTAACTGTACTACTGGGGCCATCATCAAAGGTAAGATATATTACTTTATTAGGGGAAGTGGAGTTTATATTTTCTGTATATAATAAGTCTTCTGAAAAGGCTTTTGCAGGAGAGGTATAATATATCATAATGTATAAAAAAATACATATTGTAGTTAATAAAAAATGTTTAATCTTCATTTAAAGATATCTCCTTTGCTTTTAGGATTTTGTCCCTATTAGTATTTACTTTTATATTTAATTTATAAGTGTCTAAATAAAAACCTTTAAAAATAGGTTTTGCTATGTTTTATATAAGTATGATAATATATGTTATATTGTTTAATTATTTTGGCATATAAAAAGGGAGTGAAAACAGTGGAAGTTTATCTTGACAACAGTGCTACTACTAAGCCTTATGATGAAGTTATAGATTCTATAGCGGATACTATGAGGAAATATTATGGTAACCCTTCTTCTGCATATTCTTTAGGTTTAAAGGCAGAATTAAAGATGAATGAGAGTAGAGATATAATAGCTCGTACTATAAATTGCAGCAGGGATGAAATAATATTTACTTCTGGAGGAAGTGAAAGTAATAATTTTTTAATAAAAGGTTTTATAAAACCTGGTAAACACCTTATAACAACTAAAATAGAGCATCCCAGCCTTTTAAATACCTGTAGACAGTTAGAAAATCAAGGGGTAAAGGTTACCTATTTAAATGTAAATAACAGGGGAGAAATAAATTTGGAAGAACTGGCTGCAAGTATTACCAGGGAAACTCAAATAGTAAGTATAATGCATACTAATAATGAAATTGGAATTGTTCAAGATATTGAATATATAGGCAAGTATATAAAAGAAAGAAATAGTAGAATAAAGTTCCATGTAGATGCAGTTCAAGGATATGGAAAGTATAATATAGATGTAAAAAAAAGCAATATAGATTTGTTATCTGCCAGTGGACATAAAATACATGGTCCCCGGGGAATTGGCATTGCTTATGTTAGAAAAGGACTTGTTCCGGTGCCTTTAATATGTGGAGGGGGACAGGAAAAAGGTTTTAGATCAGGTACTGAAAATCTGGCATCTATTGTAGGATTTACAAAAGCAGCTGAAAAAGTATATAAGAATAGAGAAAAAAATTTCAATAAAGTAAATAATTTGAAAAAATATTTTATAGATAAGCTAAAGGATATGCCTAAAGTTAAGATAAATAGTGAAGGAGATAACTATTCTCCTTATGTGCTTAGTGTATCTTTTATAGGAATTAAGGGAGAGGTACTGCTTCATCTGTTAGAAGAAGAAAATATATATGTTTCTACAGGATCTGCATGTTCTGCAAGAAGTAATAAAGATAGTCATGTATTGAAGGCTATAGGATTGAAAAAAGAAGAACTAGATGGAACTATAAGGTTTAGTTTTACAGAAGATAATTCACTAGAGGAGATAGATTATACTTTAGATGTATTAATTAGATCTTTTAAATTTTTGAGGAGAGTTGATAAATGAGAAGATTGTTGCTGGTAAAGTATGCATCAGAAATATTTTTAAAGGGACTAAATAAAGGTAAATTTGAAAAGAAGTTAAAAGATAATATAAAAACTGTTCTAAAAGGTATACAGTATAATTTTGTAGTGGATCAAGGTAGATGGTTTATAGAATGTGATGATATTGAAAAAGGTATACAAAAATTAAAATCAGTATTTGGAGTATCAGAAATTTGTATAGTAGATGAAGTGGAAGCTGATATGGAAAAAATAAAGGAGCAGGCACTTAAAAGTGTCTTTGAAAGTAAGGGCAGCACTTTTAAGGTACTTACTAAAAGGGCTGATAAAAGTTTTCCAGGAACATCCATGGATATAAGTAGAGAAATAGGGGCTTATATTTTACAAAATACTGAAAATTTAACTGTAGATATAAAAAATCCGGATTTTTTTATCAATATAGAAATAAGAAATAGGGCCTATATATATTCAAAAAAAATAAAAGCAGTAGGAGGAATGCCCTATGGTACTAATGGAAATACCATGCTTATGCTCTCAGGAGGAATAGATTCACCGGTGGCAGGATATATGATGGCAAGGAGGGGAGTTCAATTAAATTGTATATATTTTCACAGTCATCCCTATACTAGTGAAAGGGCGAAAGAAAAAGTTAAAGAATTAGCCAGAATATTAAAAGGATATACAGGGAATATAAATCTTTATATAACACCTTTTACAGAAATACAGATGCAGATAATTGAGAAATGCAGAAAAGATGAATTAACCATAATAATGAGAAGATTTATGATGAGAATATCCTGCAGCATAGCTGATAAATATAATATAAATTCTGTAACTACAGGTGAAAGTATAGGGCAAGTTGCAAGTCAAACTATGGAGGGTTTAATTGTAAGTAATCAGGTAGCAGATAGACCTGTGTTTAGGCCTTTAATTGCCATGGATAAAACAGATATAATGGAAATTGCAAGAGAAATTGGTACATATGAAACTTCCATATTGCCTTATGAAGATTGCTGCACTATATTTGTTCCAAAACATCCTAAAACTAAACCAAGACCTCAGGAAATAAAAAAATCGGAAGAGATCTTAGATATAAACACTTTGGTAGAAGAAGCCATTAGTAGTACTGAATTTTTATTAATATAAATTTCAATAAGAAAATGCAGCCTATTTATAGCTGCATTTTTAAGCATTTAAACACTTGTCATTCAGTGTTATTGGTTTTTCCACTTAAAATTTTAAGTATGTTATTTTCATATCCTACAGTATAGGTAATATTGTAGGTATTTACATTGGGACTTGATTTGGTTCCCTGGGTGGCCTGTATTATGGTAGATACCTGTATATTTCCATTATCTAGCTTACCGCAGGTCATAGTATCTATTTTTACAGATATGGTTTCTATATAATCTTTTCTGAAATTATCATATGGTATACTTTCCTGCCAACTGGAACTCAGCAGTGAATAGGCAGTTACATAATCTTGTGAATTAATATTGTTGTAGAAATAGGAAATTAAGTAAGCTGCATCTTCTGTAGATAAGTTTAAGTGTTCATCGGTATAAGAGTCATCTGTATTATCGGAGGAAGTTGTATATGTAATAGGATTATTAGCCCAAGTATTTACAAGAGGAAGAACTTGAGTTATTGGTATACTAAAACCTATGGATTCATTTCCTGATTTTGCAGAATTTATACCTATGACTTCACCTGTAGCTTTATTTAAAAGAGGGCCACCACTGTTGCCAGAGGATATAGGAGCAGAAATTTGATATGCTCCTTTATATTCATAATTTTCTATATTAAAATCTCTGTTTAGACCACTTATTATACCTATGGTAGCTGTGTTTTGAAGACCTAAAGGACTTCCTAGCGCTATTATTTCATCTCCTATATCTACATTGCCGGTTTTTGAAATTTTCATAGGAGTTTTTCCTTTTAATTTGTCAACTCGGACCAAAGCCACATCTGTAACGTTACTTTTACCTATAAGAATACCTTTATAGGTAGTAGTATCAGACATTTTTACTGTTATAGAAGAAGCTCCTTCTACTACATGGGCATTGGTTATTATATCTCCTTTAGTATTATATAAAAATCCAGAACCTGCAACTTTTCCAGCACTTTTTTCTATTTCAAGAGATACAACCAGTTTTTGATTTTCATGTATTGTTGTCTTTAAGTCTTTAGATTTAGGGATACTTACAACATCTTGTATATCTGCCAGTTTAGAAGGATTTGAAGATGTTTTAAGACTTATATTTTTATGTATTAAAAAACATAATGTTATCCCGCAACATATAACAATAATTGTTATAATGAGAGAGATTACAAAGTTTTTATCTTTTTTCATGTTAACCTCCTATTGTAAAAACCAGGCTATATTTGTAATTTTAATATGATGTCCTTTTAACATATCATATTCTGTATTTTCAAATTTTCCTGTGGCACCTATATCCAAATAATTAGGGTATACATAAGTAGAACCGCTGCCAAGATTTTTGTTATTTGAATCAAATATGTTGTAGTATATTTTTATGGAACTTATAGGTCTGGTAGCTATATTTTTAACAGTTCCTTTGATAACAAAATCACCATACTTATTTATATTGTTAGAGGTAGAAGTTACTTCTACGGCATTGGTTTTATTATTTTTATCTTCCGTAGCAGCTGAAGTCAGTGCTTGTTGGATTCTATTTTGCTCAGCTTTTTCAAAGGAATTTTTTTTAGCCACTATGGTTTCTTTAAAATTAAGTAATTTTTCATCTTTTGGATTATAGGTTATTCCCTTGTTTACGGTATCAAGAGCAGAAGTAAAATTATTTTTTTTAAGATATTCATTTGCAGTATCATAAGCTACACTACTTATTCTATTTCTCAGTTCTTTTGCAGTATCTTTTGCTTCTTCTATAGTGTAATTTGATATTTTAGTAAGCAGATTTGCCAAATCGTCTATACTGCTTTTATTATTCATCTCACTTTTTATTTGAATTACAGTTACAGCCATTCTTTTATTTTCTATAGTTTTGTTTAATAGAGAGTAAAAAGCTCCCTGTTTATTATATATTAAATCGTTAGCTTTATCTAATTCATTAAAAGCTTGTATGTAGTTTTTCTTTTTAATATAGTTGTCCACTATACTTATATGTAAATTTACATTTTCACCATCTTGTAAAATTTTTTTATCTGCCTGTAAAGTCTTATTATTTGGGCGTAAACTCAAAGCTTTGTCTACTTTGGCATAGGCTTCTGATATATTACCTTGAAGAGCCATATTTTCGGCATTTACTCTATTTTTTTCTGTATTCTTTGAAACAGTTATTTCATAGAGATAATAACCTATAGTTATAAATATCGTAAGTATTGTTGATACAAGAGGAATCATTATATTTCGGTTTTTATAAAAAGAAAATTTGGTATATGTTTTATTACCATTTTTAGAGTCAGTTTTTTTCAAAGTAGTTTTAGCAGGGGTTAAAGTTTTTACTTGGTCCTTTTCTACGGTATTTTTTAAAATTTGATTAATTTTATAAACTTGAATGGTATCACTGTCTGAATTTCCTATAGAATCTTCTTTTTTTAATTTAGCACCGCATTTTTCACAAAAAATAGCGTTATCAGATACCTCCATTTTACAATTATAACAAAACATAGTATTATTCTCCTTAAATTTTGTATTAATATATAAAATTTTATCTAGTGTATGTATATTGTACCAAAAATTCTATGTTTGGACTATAGTAATTCTTTACAATAATGTTTATTATATTGTATTTTTAATGTAATATTATGATAAAATGTATTGGTAAAATAAATTGTTATATAGTAAAATATGTATAAAAATACAAAGGTTAAAATAGATATTATTTTATTTAAGTAGAGTGGGGAGATAGTTTATGAATAAAAAAGATTTATCAGACATAAGAAAAGAATTTAAGTTAGGAAGTTATATGCTTAAGATTAAAGAAATTTATAGTGTTTATTTAAAAAAGGATATTGGAGAAATAATAACAGGAGAACTGGAATATTTTGAAATGATGGAAGTGGAAAAGAGAGAACTTTATTTAAATAATTTCAAGAAAGTGCTTACGGGAACTTTGGATTCTAAAATATTTGAATTGGATTTTAAAAATGTAGGTGAGGAAAAATTAGAGAAAAATACACAGCATATATTATATGAAGCTTTAAATTCAAAGGAAAGAATAAATGAATATGCGGATAAAATAGTAAATAAAATTTCTGAAAACTATACTTATGATACAGATATAGTTATAAGTTTTGCAAAAGCAGAATACTACAGTTCTGATAAAGGGAAAAAGGAATCTTTAGATGAATATATACGAACTATAGAAATTATATTATGTAGTGTAAATAAGGTTGAAATACCTAAGAAGATGTTAAAATTTGATTATACGGAAATGAAATTTAAACCTAATTCTGCATTAGACATGGTTATAAATTTAAATTCGCCCTTAGAGGGATTTATGTTTCCAAGTTTTACATTTCAGTATGTAGATGTAAATAAGATAATTTATTATTCTTCAAAATCAAAGAACATAAATAATATTTTTGTAGAAGAGATATTAGAGTGTAATATTAAACCTACAGCTTTAGAAGAAAAGGAAAACTTTAATGTTATTTTAGGAACTGCATTGGGAGGAAAAATAAAACCTGACATAGTTCAGGATATATATGAAAGAATAAACGAAAAATTTGAAAGTCAGAAGGAAGAAGAACTTATTTTAGATATAAATGAAGTAACTAGAGTATTAGAGGAAAGCGGAGTGGAAAATACAGGAGTAGTTAAGAGTGCTTTTGAGGAAGTGTGTGGAGGAGATTATGAATTTAAGGTTAGAAATGTAATGCCAGATTTTAAGAGTAAATCTATAAAGATAGAAAATGAAAATACCAATATAACCATAAGTCCAAAAGATTTAAGTGCTGTAAAGCAGGTAGTTAACAAATTTGGAAAGAAGTGTTTGCTGATAGAACTTAAAGAGGATATGATTATAGATGGATTCAATTTGGAAACAGAGAAAATAGAAGAATATATTTAAAAGGGATGTATTTTGTCTTTTAGAATCATTAATACAAGCAAATAGTTGAGCAAAACCACCTAAAAATATTGCTCAGGGAATTACGAAAGAAGTGCCTTCAGTGATGCCAAGTTTCTGAGAGGAAGCTACTAAAGTTACAACAGCAAGTCCAAATAGCCCCAATGCAGATGGATTGCAGTTAGCGATTTTAATGTATTGAATTTAATTTTTTCTGCCCAAAGATAAATAAAATTATTCTATTTTCAGTAAATTAAAAGTTGTTAAATTTTATATTATAAAAATATTGACAATATACCTGAGCACTGATATACTAATTACTACAATATTAAATAATTAAATATCATAACTTATTAAGAGAGGCGGAGGGAAAGGCCCTATGAAGCCCGGCAACCAGCATTATGTAATGCATTGGTGCTAAATCCTGCAGCATTGTAGCTGAAAGATGAGGTAATCATTGAGGATGTAAACTCAGGGATTTACCCCCCTGAGTTTTTATAATTTAATCAATCTAAAAGTTGACCAGAAAAACTGGAGACTAAATCTTAACTTTATAAGTATAAGATTTAGTCTTTTTTGTTTTGATATATTTATTTAAATTAAAATAAGAAGTATATAGGTAAATGCTGGGTAAGGGGGTAAAGACCAATTATATGATAGATATAAGAAATTTAAATAAAACATTTAATACACCTAGGGGTAAAGTTGAAGTTTTGAAGGATATAAATCTTAAAGTTGAAAAAGGAGATATTTTTGGCATCATAGGATTTAGCGGAGCTGGAAAGTCTACTATGATACGATATTTGAACAGACTTGAAGAACCTACTTCTGGAAGTATATTTATTGGAAATAATGATATTACAGCTATGAATAAAGCTGAGCTTAGAGAAGCCAGAAAAAAAATTGGAATGATATTTCAAGATTTTAATTTATTTGATTCAATGAATGTATATAAAAATGTAGCTTTTCCTTTAAAAATAGCTGGTTATTCTGAAGAAAAAATAAAAAATAGAGTGTATGAAATATTGAATTTAGTGGAACTAAGTGATAAAGTGGACTTTTATCCTGCACAACTAAGTGGAGGTCAAAAGCAAAGAGTAGGTATAGCAAGGGCTCTAGCCAATGAACCAGATGTTTTGTTAAGTGATGAAGCTACTTCTGCCCTAGATCCACAAACCACTTATTCTATATTGGAACTTTTAAGAGATATAAATAAGAAACTGAATTTAACTATATTACTTATAACTCATGAATTAGATGTTATTAAATATATATGCAATAATATGGCAGTAATTGAAGATGGTAGTATCGTAGAAGCAGGAAGCACAAATTCAGTATTTTTAAATCCTAAAAGTAACACTGCAAAAAAATTTGTTAAAATAATGGCAAATCTCAGTGTGAATTCGGAATGTGTTGGAGGGGAGGTAATATGACTGATGATTTTAAAATATTTGTTCTAAAGGGATTATCAGAAACTATAGAAATGGTGATTATAGCTGGCAGTATAGCTTTACTTATAGGGATGCCACTTGGAATTATTCTTGTTGTTACTAAAAAAGGACATATTTTGGAGAATGAAAGGTTAAATAAGATATTAGCTACTATAGTAAATGCAATAAGATCTCTTCCTTCTATAATATTAATTGTAGTTTTACTGCCCTTATCTAGGTCAATTGTAGGGACTACACTTGGTATGAAGGCGGCTATTGTACCTATATCCATAGGAATATCACCTCTTTTGGCTAGAATTATTGAGACATCCATAGAACAAGTAGAATGGGGAAAAATTGAAGCAGCATTATCTATGGGAGCAAAACCATTTCAGATTATATCAAAGGTCTTAATACCGGAGGCACTTCCTTCCCTTATAAAGGGAATTACAATTTCAATTATATCTATTATTGAATTTACCACTATAGCTGGGGTCATAGGTGCAGGGGGATTAGGAAGTCTGGCAATACGTTTTGGTTATCAGAGATTTCGTGAGGATATAATGATAGCTACAGTAATATTATTAATTTTTTTAGTACAGTTTATACAGTTTTCAGGAGATCGCATTTCTAAACATGTAAATAAAAAGAGATATAAATTTGATTGATTATTTTTAAGGGGGATAAATCAATATGAAGAGAAAAAGTATAATATTTTTAGTTTTGGCGTTGGTTGTAGGATTATTTTCAGGTTGCAGCAATGGGAATGACTCAAAAAGTGCAGACAGTAAAAATGACAAGGTTGTGGTGAAAATAGGAGCAGCGGCAGTGCCACATGCAGAAATATTGAATCATATAAAACCTGCACTGGCAAAAGAGGGGATAGATTTACAAGTTATTGTTTTAGATAGCGAAGATGAGTTAAATCCAGCTTTACAGGAAAAACAAATAGATGCCAATTATTTTCAACATGTACCTTATTTAGAGTCTGTAACTAAAGAAAAAGGATATAATTTTGCAGTGGCTGGAAAAGTTCATGTGGAACCCATAGGTTTTTATTCTGATAAAATTAAATCTAAAGATGAACTTAAAGATGGCGCCAAGATTGCTATACCCAATAATCCTTCAAATGAATACAGAGCTTTAGCTCTTCTTGAAGCCCAAAAACTTATTAAATTAAAATCTGGAATATCTAATTATAATGCTACGCCTTCAGATATTGCAGATAATCCTAAAAATCTTCAATTTGTAGAAGTTGATGCAGCTCAGCTTCCAAGGGTATTGCCGGATGTAGATGGCTCCATAATAAATACAAATCTTGTATTAGAAGCTAAAATGGATCCAAATAAAGCACTATTTAGAGAAGACAGCAATTCACCTTATGCAAATGTAATTGTTGTAAGAAAGGGTGATGAAAATAAAAAAGAAATTAAGACCATAGTGGCAAAGCTGAATTCAGAGGATGTAAAAAACTTTATAAAGAGCAAATATGGAGTTGCAGTAGTACCGGCTTTTTAGAATAATTAGAAAGGGAGATGTAGCTTGAAAAGAATTTATATTTTTTCATATTCTATGTATCAATGCAATTTATGAGTAGAGAATATATTGTTTAAAGAGTATGTATAATTTAAATGTTTAGTTGACCAGTATACTGGAGACTAAACTTTATGTTTTGCAAAGTAAAATCACCTCATTATATCTGGATTTATATAAAAAGTTTCATATTGTATAGTTGATAAAAAGTTAAATGATAATTATAAAGGAGGTATATTTTTGGGTATTAATATAAAGTCCCCGGAAGTTGAAATTAGAGAATCTAGATTAGGTTCTATTACTGGCTTTGCAGGAACTGCTAGAGAGCTTTGTAATAAATCTAAGGGGAAAAGATTATGTGAAAGAAGGCGCTCTTTTAGTCAATGTTTAGGATGTAATTCAGGTTATTCACTGTGTCAGCTTATTATGATACAGGATTCTGTGGTAATAAATCATGCTCCCATAGGGTGTTGTGCGGATTTACCTGATTTTAATTTTACCAACAGAGTAGGACAGATTAAGAGAAATCTTCCATTAAGGAATGCAAGACTATTGAACACAAATTTAAAGGAAAAGGATACTATATACGGAGGAGAAGAAAAACTAAGAAAAACTATAAAAGAGGCTTATGAAAGGTTTAAGCCTAAAGCAATTTTTGTAACTACTTCCTGTGCCTCGGGAATTATAGGAGATGATGTAGAAGTAGTAACTAATGAAGCAGAAAAGGAATTGGGAATACCTATAGTTTTTGTAGCTTGTGAAGGTTTTAGATCAAGAATTTGGACAACAGGTTTTGATGCAGCATATCATGCTATTTTAAAAAAAATTGTTAAACCTCCTGTTAATAAAAGAAAAGATTTAGTAAATGTAATCAATTTTTGGGGAACTGATATATTTACAGAATTATTTGGACGAATTGGGTTAAAGCCTAATTATATTGTGCCATTTTCTACTATAGGGCAGTTGGAAAAGATATCTGAAGCTGCAGCTACAGTACAAATATGTCCTACACTGGGAACATATTTAGCAGCAGGATTGGAGCAGGAGTACGGAGTACCAGAAGTAAAAGCACCACCTGCTTATGGACTTAAAGGTACAGATCTCTGGTTTAGGGAACTTGGCAGAGTAACGGGAAAAGAAAAGGAAGTTGAAGAATTGATAAAATCTGAAAGAGAAAGAATTGCCCCTAAGCTTAAGGAACTGAGAAGTAAATTAAAGGGAAAAAGAGTATATATTACTGCAGGTGCAGCTCATGGACATAGTTTAATAGCACTTTTAAAGGAACTTCATATGGAAGTGGTAGGTGCAGCAATATTTCATCATGATCCTTGCTGTGATAATAAAGATCCTAGAAGTGAAAGTCTGCCTCATGTAGTGAAGAATTATGGAGATGTTAAGAATTTTAACGTCTGCAATAAACAACCTTTTGAGTTAGTAAATGTACTAAACAAGCTGAAACCAGATCTGTTTATAGCAAGGCATGGAGGTATGTCTGCATGGGGTCCAAAGCTTGGAATACCTACGTTTTTAATGGGAGATGAACAATTTGGATTAGGATATCAAGGATTGCTTAATTATGGTGATAAAATCATAGATGTACTTTTAACTAAAGAGTTTGTAACTAATATTGCAGCACACTCCAAGCTGCCATATACTGATTGGTGGCTTAAACAGGATCCTTATACTTTTCTAGGAGGTGATATTTGATGGATGAAATAATAGAGCAACCTAGACATTATTGTGCATTAGGTGCACAACAATCAGTATTAGCTATAAAAGGAGCTATTCCTATACTTCATTCAGGACCAGGCTGCGGAATTAAACTTTTTGATGGGCTTAGTGTTGATTCAGGATATCAAGGAGTAGGTTATTCTGGTGGAAGTTCTGTACCATGTACCAATACTACAGAAAGAGAAGTAGTATTTGGGGGAGAGCAGAGATTAAAACAGGTGATAGATGGAACCCTTAAGGTTTTAAAAGGAGATTTATTTGTAGTTTTAACAGGATGTACTTCTGATATAATAGGGGATGATGTAGGGCAAGTAGTAAGTGAATATAAAGATAAAGGCATTCCCATAGTTTATGCAGAGACAGCAGGTTTTAAAGGAAGCAATTTTAAAGGTCATGAATTAGTTATTGAAGCTATTATAAATCAGTTTGTAAGTGAAAAATCAATAAAAAAAGAAGTGGGATTGGTAAATGTATGGTCTGTGATTCCCTATCAGGATACATTTTGGTCTGGGAATTTAGGTGAGATAAAAAAGTTACTTGAAGGAATAGGATTAAAAGTGAATATACTTTTTGGTACAGAATCTGGTGGTGCTGATGAATGGAAAACAATTCCACAAGCACAATTTAATTTAGTTTTATCACCTTGGGTAGGTTTAAGTACTGCTGAATTATTGAAGAAAAAGTATGGTACTCCTTATTTGCATTATCCAATTTTGCCCATAGGTGCAAAAGAAACCAGTAAATTTTTAAGAACTGTGGGGGATTTTGCTAAGCTTAATAAAGAAAAGGTGGAAACTTTTATAAATGAAGAAGAAGAGAGATTTTATTATTATATTGATAGATCAATAGACTTTTTTATAGAATTCAGATATAGTGTGGCAGATAGATTTTTTAATATAACAGATTCTTTTTATGCCCTTGGGATTAGTAAGTTTTTAACCAATGAACTGGGGATTGTTCCAGGAGAACAATATATTACAGATGATACTCCTGAACAATATAGAAAAAGCATAGAGTATGAATTTGAACATCTCTCAAATAGCACTTCTGCTAAAGTAATATTTGAAATAGATGGAGGAAAAATACATCAAAGCTTGAGAAAATATGGACATGGCAATCATACTCCTCTGATTTTGGGAAGTTCATGGGATAGAGATATAGTGTCAGAATTAAATGGATTTGGAATAAATATATCACTACCGGTCAAACACAGGTTAGTGCTCAATAGAACTTATGTGGGATATAATGGCGGGCTAACTTTGACAGAAGATATATATAGTAATATACTGGAGACTTATAAATAATAGTATATAAAAATTTCTGTAGCACAAATATGATTTATTAAAAAATTATTTCAATTTTATTGACATTGTAAAGTTTAATATAATATAATGAAACTTAATAAAAGTAATAATTCAAAAATTTAATGAATATCCTTATCAAGAGAAACTTAGGGAATGGCCCGATGAAGTTTCAGCAACCACATTTAAATTTTATGTAAGGTGCTAAGTCCATCAGAACATAGTTCTGGAAGATGAGGTAAAGAAAATACCTTTAAGGTTGATTCTTTTGTATCTTAGGAATGATATAAAACCCTCTTCTTGTTTGGAAGAGGGTTTTTAATTTTTATATTAGTAAGATTTTATAAAAGGGGGTATAATATAAAAATGGAGAGAAGAATTGAAAGAAAAAATCAGATTTCAGAAGAATATATAAAAAAAATAGTTGAATCATTAAAGAATATAAGCTACGGATCAATAACTTTGGTAATTCAAGATGGAATAGTAATTCAAGTGGAAACTAATGAAAAAATAAGACTTAAATAGAGAGTTTATTATTGATTATCTTTTAAATAAAGAGTAAAATATAATCAGAGACAATGTTGAGTGTTTAAGTCGGATATCATCCTGCTTAATTATTGAAGTAACTTTGTAGCTGATTTTTTTTATATTTAAATATGAGTTAAATACTCGGATTTAAAGGAGAGATACGATGTCAAATAAATTATTAAAAATAAACAATTTAATAGCAAAAGTTGGCGATAAAGAAATATTAAAAGGAGTGAATTTGGAAGTTGGTAAAGGTGAAGTTCATGCCATAATGGGACCAAATGGTGCAGGAAAATCTACACTTGTAAATACTATTATGGGGCACCCTAAATATAATATGACAGCAGGAGATATAATATTTGAAGGAAAGTCTGTCAGTGACTTAAAAGTAAATGAAAGGGCCAGATGTGGAATCTTTATGTCTTTTCAATATCCACAGGAGATACCAGGTATAACTGTGGAAAATTTCTTAAGAAGCGCAAAAATTTCAGTTTCTAAAAAGAAAATAGGTATTTTGGCATTTAGAAAAATTTTAAAAGAAAAATTAGAACTTCTAAAAATAGATGAAAGCTATACTAAAAGGTACTTAAATGTGGGGTTTTCTGGTGGAGAAAAGAAAAAAAATGAAATACTTCAGATGGCGGTGCTTGAACCAAAACTTGCTATGCTAGATGAGACAGATTCAGGACTTGATATAGATGCAGTTAAAATAGTATCAGAAGGAGTAAGCAAGCTTAGAACAAAGGAGAATTCTATACTTATAATTACCCATCATAATAGTATTTTAGAGTATTTAAAACCGGATTATGTCCATATACTTGTAGATGGAAAAATAGTTGAGACTGGGGATGCATCTTTAGCTGAAGAAATAGAGAAAAGCGGATATGATAAATTTAAGGCTCTGGTATAATATACTGTTTAATAAGAGAGGTGTTCCTGTTGAAAAAAAATAAAACTTATATAAAAGATATAATAAGAAGTATTTATGATGTAAAAAATAAAGATGAATCTATTTATAAAACTGATAGAGGACTTACAAAAGAAATAATAGAGGAAATATCTTATGAAAAAAATGATCCGGCCTGGATGAAAGAGTTTAGGCTTAAGGCCTTAGAAATATATGATAATATGCCAATGCCTTCATGGGGACCTGATTTAACAGATCTAAATATGGATAATATAGTGACCTATGTAAGACCAGATACTGACATAAAACATAATTGGAGAGATGTTCCTAAAGATATAAAAAATACTTTTGATTTGTTGGGTATACCTAAAGCAGAGCAAAAATCACTAGCAGGAGTAGGTGCTCAATATGATTCTGAAGTTGTTTACCATAATGTAAGTGAAGATCTGAAAAAACAGGGTGTACTATATATGGATATGGAAACGGCCATAAGGGACTATGAAGAATTAGTGAGACCTCATTTTATGAAACTTGTACCTCCAACGGATCATAAATTTGCTGCACTTCATGGAGCAGTATGGTCTGGAGGATCCTTTGTATATGTTCCAGAGGGAGTTCAGGTTGATATTCCAATTCAATCTTATTTTAGATTAAATGCTCCAGGAGCGGGACAATTTGAACATACCCTTATAATAGTTGAAAAAGGAGCAAAAATTCATTATATAGAGGGATGTTCTGCACCTAAATATTATGTAAATAACTTGCATGCAGGTTGTGTGGAAGTTTATATAAGAGAAGGAGCTTCATTAAAATACAGTACTATAGAGAATTGGTCTAGAAATATGTATAATTTAAATACAAAGAGAGCAGTTGTAGATAAAAATGGTCATATAGAATGGGTAACAGGGTCTTTTGGCTCTAAAGTATCAATGCTGTACCCCATGAGTATATTAAAAGGGGAAGGAGCAAAATGTGATTTTACAGGGGTAACTTTTGCAGGTGCCAATCAGTATTTAGATACAGGTTCAAAAGTAATTCATGCAGCACCAAATACTACATCTACTGTAAATTCAAAATCAATATCTAAAGATGGAGGAGTTGCTATTTATAGAGGACTTTTAAGTTCCACAAAGAATGCAGTTCACTCAAAATCAAGTGTGTCCTGTGAATCACTTATGTTGGATAACGAATCCAGATCAGATACCATACCTGTTATAAGTGTATGTAATAACAATGTAGATATAGGACATGAAGCTAAGATAGGCAGAATAAGCGAGGATGCCATTTTTTATCTTATGAGCAGAGGACTTACAGAGGAAGAAGCAAAAGGTATGATAGTTACAGGTTTTGTAGAACCTATAGCAAAAGAGCTTCCACTTGAATATGCTGTGGAGATGAATAACTTGATTAAATTAGAGCTGAAGGGAACTATAGGATAAGGAGGTAGGATAGCATAATGTTAAATGAAGAAAATTTCAATGAAAATAAAGATATGAAAGTTATATTTGAAAGTAAAAGGGACTTTAAAGTAAACTCAACCTATGTTCCCACATGGAAATGTTTGGGATTAAATAATTTTCCTATTAAAGACTGTAGACTTTCAAAAATAAATCCTTATGATAAGGATTATATAAATTTTAAAGTTGAAGATTTTAAAGAGGCGGAGGTAGTGCCTATAAACAAAGAAAGAAAAAGTGAGTATTTCTATAATTACCCTAATTTTAAAGAAGCATCTTTTGTGTGTGGAGATTTTGTAAAACTTGGAGAAGAAGGATTTAATTCAGGTGTATTTGTAAAAGTTCCTCCGAATAAGATTGTGAACTCAAATATAAGGCTTAATTTTAATTTGGATAAAGATAATACTATGGTTATAGATCATAATATAATTGTGGCTGAGGCTAACAGCAAAATTACTTTTATAGTAGATTATCATACAGATAATGAGGAGATAAATGCTTTTCATAATGGGATAACTAAAATAATTGCAAAAGATGGGTCCGAGGTAAATGTTGTAAAAATTCAAAGGATGAATGATAAATCGTTTCATTTTGATTGGAATATGGCACTTGTAGAGAGAAGTGCCAAGATAAATTGGATAACTATAGAAATTGGAAGTAGTATAAGTGTTACAAATTATAATTCTGATTTAATAGGAGAACATAGTGAGGTTAATATTTATTCAGCATATATGGTAGATGGAGATAGAAAACAGGATATTTACTATACTAATAATCATTTTGGTAAAAAGAGTATCAGCAATATGTGGGTAGAAGGGGTATTAAAAGATAGAGCTAAAAAGGTATTTAAAGGCAACATAGATTTTAAAAAAGGATGTTATGAATCTAAAGGATCTCAGATGGAAGAAGTACTTCTTTTAGATCCTGAAGTGAAAACAGATTCTGTTCCAATGCTTCTTTGCAGAGAAGAGAATGTAGATGGAGCACATGCAGCCAGTATTGGTAAAATAGACGAAGATGAACTTTTTTATTTAATGAGCAGAGGTTTTAATTATAGTGAAGCACAAAAACTTGTAATAGAAGCCAGATTCAATCCTATTTTTGATAGAATTCCTGCAGAGGATTTGAGAGAACTTTTATCTGAAGAACTTAATAGGAGGATTATATGATGAATGGTTTAGATGCCAAAATAACAAATATAAATGTAAAAAAAATAAGGAAAGACTTTCCTATACTATCTATAAAAGTAAATGGAAATGATTTAGTATATCTAGATAATGGCGCCACAACTCAAAAACCAATATCTGTTATAAAGGCAGTGCAAAATTATAATGAAAATTATAATGGAAATCCTCACAGAGGTGCTCATTATTTAGGAATTACATCTACAGAGGCTTATGAGGGAGCTCGTGAAAAAGTAAGAGAATTTATAGGAGCAAAAAAGTGCTCTGAAATAATATTTACAAGAAATGCTACAGAGTCTCTTAATTTAATAGCTTATACCTATGGTGTAAATTTTATAAATAAAGGAGATGAAATAGTAATTCCTATATCAGAACATCATAGTAACATACTCCCCTGGCAAATGATATCAAAAGCCAAAGGTGCAGTACTTAAATATATGTATACTGATAAAAATGGAAGATTAAATGAAGAGGAATATAAAAGTAAGATTACAGATAGAACAAAGCTAGTTTCTATTGCGCAGATGTCCAATGTACTTGGAACAAAATATCCAGTTAAAGAAATCGCAAAATATGCTCATAAAAAAGGAGCTGTAGTTATAGTGGATGGAGCCCAGAGTGTCCCCCATATGAAAGTAGATGTGTGTGATATTGATGCGGATTTTTTTGTATTTTCAGGTCACAAAATGCTGTCTTCCATGGGAATTGGAGTGCTTTATGGAAAAGAAGAACTTCTGTTAAAAATGCCGCCTTTTTTAAGAGGAGGAGATATGATAGAATATGTCACAGAACAGGAATCTACTTTTGCAGAACTTCCATATAAATTTGAAGCAGGGACTCAAAATGTAGAAGGAGCTGTGTCTATTGGAGCAGCTATTGATTATTTAAATTCAATAGGACTTGATAAGATTGAAGTATATGAAAGGGAACTTACAGAATATGTACTTAAAAAAATTAGTGAAATAGAATATGTTACAGTATACGGAGCTAAAGATACAGAACATAGGGGAGGAATTATTTCCTTCAATGTAAAAGATGTGCATCCTCATGATGTGTCAACAATATTAAATACTTATGGAGTGGCAATAAGAGCAGGGCATCACTGTGCACAGCCCCTTATGGAATATTTAGGTATACAGTCATCTTCAAGAGCTAGTTTTTATTTCTATAATACCTATGAAGAAATAGATAAATTTATAGAGGGTCTTAGGCAGGTAAGGAAGTGGTTAGGATATGGACGATCTTAGTATGATATACTCGGAAATAATAACAGAACATAATCAAGATACTACAAATAAAAGATATATAAAAGATGCAGATGTAAAAGAGAGAGGACATAATCCCAGTTGTGGAGATGATATAACTCTTTTATTAAAATTTAATGGAGATGTAATAAGTGATTTGGCTTATGAAGGTAGTGGATGTGCCATATCTCAGGCTTCTACATCTATGATGATAGATTTGGTAAAAGGTAAAACTATTGATGAAGCCATAGATTATGTAAATCTCTTTATAGGAATGATAAAGAAAGAAGTTACTGATGAGAAAGAATTAGAAAAACTAGAAGATGCCATTGCCCTTAAAAATATATCTACCTTGCCTGGTAGGGTAAAATGTGCAGTGCTTGCATGGCATACTTTAGAAGAAGCTATAAAAAATAGAAAAGTAGTTTAGAAAATAAATCTCCTACCCAAAGTAAGTATCTTAGGCAGGAGATTTTTAAGTAAAAGTGAACTATAAAATAGGATTGGCTAACTCTATCACATTTATGGTGGATAGATATTCTTCACGCAGTTTATTTATATCTTCTTTTGATGCAAAGGAAGATTCTATTCCATTTTTTATAACTTTTTTCATATCATTGAAGTTAAAGTTTTGATATTTTATAAGATAATTGAATTCCTCAATTAAATTGGTATTTGATACAGTTGTATTATCGGTATTTACTGTAATGACTAGATCTTCATCTAAATATTTTTTTATAGGATGTTCTTGGTAAGAAGTTACAGCTGAAGTATTTACATTACTGGTTATACATACTTCTAGGGGAATTCTATTTTCTTTTAGGTAGTTTGTTATTTCTCTGTCTTTGTATGCATAAGTGCCGTGTCCTATTCTTTCCGCACCTAAAATATTTATAGATTTTATTATATTTTCTGGTAAACCTGTTTCTCCAGCGTGTACTGTTCGATGAAGCCCGTATTCTCTGGCTAGTGTAAAAGCTTCTTCATGAATTTCAGGAGGGAAGTCCGATTCATTTCCCGCAAGATCTATAGCAACTACGCCTTTGCCAATATATTTTTGGGCTGTATTTACAAGCTCTATTCCTTTTTCTATAGGTTCTTGTCTCAGTATACATAAAATTAAGTTAGACATAATATTTAAATGAATTCTTCCGTAATTCATAGCAGTTAGTACAGTATTTATAACTTGATCTAAGGTTAACCCATCTTTTAAATGATTAAAAGGAGCAAAACGTATTTCTATATATTTTATATTTTGTTTTAAAGCATCTTCTAATAGTTCTAAAGTTACCCTATATATATGTTCTTCCTTCTGCATGATTTGTATGGGAAGGTTGAACTTATTTAAGTATTCTTTTAAAGAAGTACATTTTCCAATAACTTTAATTTCCTCTTGGAAGTTAGCTAGTTTTTTATTTGGAAGAGGTATGTTCTCCTTACAGGCAATATCTAAAATAGTTTCTGGTCTTAAACTACCATCTAGGTGACAGTGCAGATCTGTCTTAGGAATAAGCTTGAGTATTTTATTAAAATCCATTATATCACTCCTCATTTAATGTGATAAAAATATTTTATTAATATAAATTTTATCTAATAGTTTTTTAGAAGAACTTGATAATATAGTACCATTATTAGTATACATTTACAATCAAGTGATTTAGAGGTTCAGGCGTTAGCTAATTTCAATGTTTGAATAAACAGGGCTTAATTTATATTGATATATTATTTGTCTAAATGTAATACTTCATAGTATAATTTATATTTTAAAGTAAATAAATGTATTATGTTAATTATTGCAATGTACAGAATAAAGTAATACAATAAAAAAGGTTGTAAAAAATTAATAAATGGAGTGAGGAATTTATGAAACAAATAGAGCAGCTTAGAGAAAAGTTGAATGAACTAGTTGCTAAAAGTGATATATTATATAGAGGAGAAGTGTTGAAGTTAAGTCAGGAATTAGATGAGTTGATATATATTCAATATAATAAGAGTAAAGAACATGATGATAGTTTTCAATATGATATGTAAACAGTACTTTTAAATGTAAAGTTTATTTATATATATTGAAAGTAGAAGCTATGCATATAAATTTATATAAAAGTACATAATATATAATCAAGGACATATTAGTGCAATGATTTTTTATTATAGATTATTAAGTGATTCTAAGGATCAGGTGAAATTTACTTATGAAAAATGCTTTTCTCCATCTGAATCTTAGAGGAATTTATCCGGGTATGTAGCAATACTCATCCTTCATTTTGAAGAAAATTAGAGGCTTTGACTAATTACCGCCTTTGGATAAAATTAAATGGATAAATTTTATAAAACAAAAAAGTCACAGAAGATGTTGACAAAGGGAAAATGAGATGATATACTATAAAAGCTGTCTGGGAAAACAGGCGGCAGTAAAGATTAGATGTGATCCTTGAAAATTAAACAGAATGAAGAACATAGGTAAACTTATTTATTAAGAATAAACCAGCAATTCTTTTGAGCTGCGAGAGCAGTAGAGGAAGTAATTTCGTAATTAAGTATATTTACTTAGTATTTTGCTGAAAGAGATATACTAAAATTACTAGTAGCGAGTACAGCGAGGAAAAGGCTGAATGAGGAGCGGAACTTACTTGTGTAATTGAGCACCGGAATGAGGCATTTGACGAAGCTGGGCGAAGCTAATAGTAATTTTCAAAAAATTAATAATGATGAATAGTTCAAGGAAAGACTTGAGTGAGGAACAGAGTTTACTTTAGGTAAATGAGTACCGCAGCGAAAGGCTTGACGCAGAAATATGAAGTTAGTATTAATTTTTTAACAGAGTCAATAAAACTTTTAAAATAAGAGTTTGATCCTGGCTCAGGACGAACGCTGGCGGCGTGCCTAACACATGCAAGTCGAGCGAGGAAGCCCTTTCGGGGGTGGAATAGCGGCGGACGGGTGAGTAACACGTGGGTAACCTGCCTCAAAGAGGGGGATAGCCTCCCGAAAGGGAGATTAATACCGCATAGAAGGTAAAAACCGCATGGAGGATACCTTAAAGGAGAAATCCGCTTTGAGATGGGCCCGCGTCGCATTAGCTAGTTGGAGGGATAAAAGCCCCCCAAGGCGACGATGCGTAGCCGACCTGAGAGGGTGAACGGCCACATTGGAACTGAGAAACGGTCCAGACTCCTACGGGAGGCAGCAGTGGGGAATATTGCACAATGGGCGAAAGCCTGATGCAGCAACGCCGCGTGAGTGAAGAAGGTTTTCGGATCGTAAAGCTCTGTCATCCGGGACGATAATGACGGTACCGGAAGAGGAAGCCACGGCTAACTACGTGCCAGCAGCCGCGGTAATACGTAGGTGGCGAGCGTTGTCCGGAATTACTGGGCGTAAAGGGTGTGCAGGCGGATATTTAAGTGAGATGTGAAAGACCCGGGCTTAACCCGGGCAGTGCATTTCAAACTGGATATCTAGAGTGCAGGAGAGGAGAACGGAATTCCTAGTGTAGCGGTGAAATGCGTAGAGATTAGGAAGAACACCAGTGGCGAAGGCGGTTCTCTGGACTGTAACTGACGCTGAGGCACGAAAGCGTGGGTAGCAAACAGGATTAGATACCCTGGTAGTCCACGCCGTAAACGATGAGTACTAGGTGTAGGGGGTATCGACCCCTCCTGTGCCGCAGTAAACACAATAAGTACTCCGCCTGGGAAGTACGATCGCAAGATTAAAACTCAAAGGAATTGACGGGGACCCGCACAAGCAGCGGAGCATGTGGTTTAATTCGAAGCAACGCGAAGAACCTTACCTGGACTTGACATCCCCTGAATAACTTGTAATGGAGGAAGCCCTTTGGGGCAGGGAGACAGGTGGTGCATGGTTGTCGTCAGCTCGTGTCGTGAGATGTTAGGTTAAGTCCTGCAACGAGCGCAACCCCTGTTGTTAGTTGCCATCACAGAAAGGTGGGCACTCTAACAAGACTGCCGCGGTTAACGTGGAGGAAGGTGGGGATGACGTCAAATCATCATGCCCCTAATGTCCAGGGCGACACACGTGCTACAATGGGCAGAACAGAGAGAAGCAATACCGCGAGGAGGAGCAAATCTCAAAAACTGCTCCCAGTTCGGATTGCAGGCTGAAACCCGCCTGCATGAAGTTGGAGTTGCTAGTAATCGCGAATCAGCATGTCGCGGTGAATACGTTCCCGGGTCTTGTACACACCGCCCGTCACACCATGAGAGCTGGCAACACCCGAAGTCCGTAGTCTAACCAAGGAGGACGCGGCCGAAGGTGGGGTTAGTGATTGGGGTGAAGTCGTAACAAGGTAGCCGTAGGAGAACCTGCGGCTGGATCACCTCCTTTCTAAGGAGTCGAAAGGCAGGGAAAGCTTGTCTTAAAAGCTGGGGAATATAGATAAGTAAGTTACCATTTATTCTGTTTAATTTTGAGGGATCATAGTCAGTTGACAATTAAGAGTTGACAATTGACAGTTAGATTCCCATTCCAATTGTACGGTGTAAGCAGTAATAGTAAATTGTGCACTGTGAATTGAAAGAATTTTGTCCTTTGAAAATTGCACAGTAAATAAAAGAAGTAAAACTAAGGTTAGAAATAACCTTTGTAGTAGTAAGTATAATTAAAGTTATGTTTACATTGTAATAAATAACTAAGGATAAAAATTGGTAATAACGAGTGCAGCAAGGAAAAGGCCGAATGAGGAGCGGAATTTACTTATGTAAATGAGCACCGCAGTGAGGCATTTGACGCAGCTGTACGAAGTTAGTAGCAATTTTTTAATGAAACTCACTCAGCTAAGGCTGAGGAGTGCAATTTAGGAACCAAATCAAAGATTTGGACTAAATTATCAGGTCAAGCTACAAAGGGCGCATGGAGGATGCCTTGGCACCAGGAGCCGAAGAAGGACGTGATAAGCTGCGAAAAGCTCTGGGTAGGCGCAAATAGCCAGAGAACCAGAGATATCCGAATGGGGAAACCCACCTAAAAAACAATAGGTACTGCAGGGTGAATATATAGGTCTGCAGAGGGAAACCCGGGGAACTGAAACATCTAAGTACCCGGAGGAAGAGAAAGAAAAATCGATTTTCTAAGTAGCGGCGAGCGAAAGGGAAAGAGCCCAAACCGGAAACTTGTTTCCGGGGTAGAGGTCAGGTAAAAAAAATTGTGGAAGCTTAACTGAATACAACTGGAAAGATGAGCCGCAGAAGGTAAAAGCCCTGTAAGTGAAAAGCAGAAACGAAATAACCTGTACCGGAGTACCACGAGACACGAGAAACCTTGTGGGAAGCAGGGAGGACCACCTCCCAAGGCTAAATACTACCTGGTGACCGATAGAGGAGGAGTACCGTGAGGGAAAGGTGAAAAGAACCCCGGGAGGGGAGTGAAAGAGAACCTGAAACCGTGTGTCCACAAACAGTCGAAGTACGTTAAAGTACGACGGCGTGCTTTTTGTAGAACGAGCCAGCGAGTTACGGCATGCAGCAAGGTTAAATACTTAAGGTATGGAGCCGAAGGGAAACCGAGTCTGAAAAGGGCGGGGAGTTGTATGCTGTAGACCCGAAACCGGGTGACCTATCCATGGCCAGGTTGAAGCGGAAGTAAAATTCCGTGGAGGACCGAACCACGTTGGTGTTGAAAAACCATGGGATGAGCTGTGGATAGCGGAGAAATTCCAATCGAACTCGGAGATAGCTGGTTCTCCCCGAAATAGCTTTAGGGCTAGCGTCGGGAGTGAGTAATGGAGGTAGAGCACTGAATGGGGTAGGGGCTGACAACAGTTACCGAACCTTATCAAACTCCGAATGCCATATACTTGAATCCCGGCAGTCAGACTGCGAATGATAAGATCCGTAGTCAAAAGGGAAAAAGCCCAGACCACCAGCTAAGGTCCCGAAGTGTAAGTTAAGTGGAAAAGGATGTGTGATATCGAAGACAACTAGGATGTTGGCTTAGAAGCAGCCATACATTTAAAGAGTGCGTAATAGCTCACTAGTCAAGAGGTCATGCGCCGAAGATGTCCGGGGCTAAAACTTACCACCGAAGCTATGGGCCTGAAAGGGCGGTAGGGGAGCATGCTGCACAGGCAGAAGCCATACCGGAAGGAGTGGTGGACGGTGCAGGAGAGAGAATGCTGGCATAAGTAGCGAGAAATAAGTGAGAATCTTATTGGTCGAAAACCTAAGGGTTCCCGGGGAAGGTTCGTCCGCCCGGGGTAAGTCGGGACCTAAGCCGAGGCCGAGAGGCGTAGGCGATGGACAACCGGTTGAAATTCCGGTACCACATTTTTGCGAAAAAGAACAGAAGGGATGACGCAGAAGGATAGGATGTGCACACGAATGGATGTGTGTCCAAGGAGTGAGGGAGGAGATAGAGGAAAAACCATATGTCCGGTAATCCTGAGCTTTGAAGGGGAGTCCGCAAGGGCGAGTATCTGATTTCACACTGCCAAGAAAAGTCTCTATGGAGCAGGAATGTGCCCGTACCGCAAACCGACACAGGTAGGTGAGGAGAGAATCCTAAGACCATCGGAAGAATTGTTGTTAAGGAACTCGGCAAATTGACTCCGTAACTTAGGGAAAAGGAGTGCCACGGAAGTGGCCGCAGAGAAAAGGCCCAAGCAACTGTTTATCAAAAACACAGGTCTCTGCTAAAGCGAAAGCTGAAGTATAGGGGCTGACGCCTGCCCGGTGCTGGAAGGTTAAGGGGACTGCTCAGCGAAAGCGAAGGCAAGAACTTAAGCCCCAGTAAACGGCGGCCGTAACTATAACGGTCCTAAGGTAGCGAAATTCCTTGTCGGGTAAGTTCCGACCCGCACGAATGGCGTAATGATTTGGGCACTGTCTCAACAACAAATCCGGCGAAATTGAAGTGCAAGTGAAGATGCTTGCTACCCGCGATTGGACGGAAAGACCCCGTAGAGCTTTACTGCAGTTTATCACTGAATTTTGGTATTGCCTGTACAGGATAGGTGGGAGGCAGGGAAAGAAGTGCGCCAGCATTTGTGGAGCCAACGTTGGGATACCACCCTGGCAGTACTGAAATTCTAACCGGAGTGCATGAAACTGGACACGGGACAATGATAGGCGGGCAGTTTGACTGGGGCGGTCGCCTCCAAAAGAGTAACGGAGGCGTACAAAGGTTCCCTCAGAAGGGTTGGAAATTCTTCGGAGAGTGCAAAGGCAAAAGGGAGCTTGACTGCGACACAAACAGGTGGAGCAGGGACGAAAGTCGGGCTTAGTGATCCGGTGGTACCTCGTGGGAGGGCCATCGCTCAACGGATAAAAGCTACCTCGGGGATAACAGGCTGATCTCCCCCAAGAGTTCACATCGACGGGGAGGTTTGGCACCTCGATGTCGGCTCGTCGCATCCTGGGGCTGGAGTAGGTCCCAAGGGTTGGGCTGTTCGCCCATTAAAGCGGCACGCGAGCTGGGTTCAGAACGTCGTGAGACAGTTCGGTCCCTATCCGTCGCGGGCGTAGGAAATTTGAGGGGAGCTGTCCCTAGTACGAGAGGACCGGGATGGACTGACCGCTGGTGAACCAGTTGTTCCGCCAGGAGCACAGCTGGGTAGCTAAGTCGGGAAGGGATAAACGCTGAAAGCATCTAAGTGTGAAGCCCACCCCAAGACGAGATTTCCCATGGCGAAAGCCAGTAAGACCCCTCCGAGAAGAGGAGGAGATAGGTCAGGGGTGTAAGCATGGCAACATGTTAAGCTGACTGATACTAATAGGTCGAGGGCTTGACCAAATAATATTTACTGTGCAATTTTCAGAGGATTAATGTAAAAGTGTATGTCTTATATACCATATTAAGAATAGTAATTTAGTAATATGAAATTTAAGTTTGATGTAGGATTCTGTATCAAGCTTTTTTATTTGTCTGGAATCTATTATCTATCTTTTTTGAAATGGGGATAAGTACTGATATACGTCCTTTTATAAGTTCTTTTTAGATCCAGATAGAGAAGAGATATTTCTGATAATAAATTTCATCTGAACCTCTGAATTACTTGATTATTCTTTTATTTGGTTTTAAAACATGTTATACTGAAGTCGAATAGATTGTTTACATATTAACAATGTATATAAGTATATAAATATAAAAATCAGGTATTTACAAAAAATTTAATATGTGAAAGGGGAGTATATTAATAGGTATAAATTTAGTAGGTATAATAGGGATAATTTTCATATATACTATATAAAAATTATATCTATTGTTAATATTTTAATTTTTATTAAGTGTGGTAATTGTTATAAAAATGAAGTCGTTTACAAATAGTGATGCTAGTTTTAAAATAATATAAACTAAAACTTACAGATAGCTAATTGAGTATATCAGTGAGAGTATTAAGTGGAATTAATTAATAATATTGATAAATTATAGAGGTGAAAAATTATGGGCAATAAAAAGAAAATTTATGTATGCTGTGGAACAGGATGTATAGCTAAAAATAGCATGTCAATTTTTGAAGAATTCAGAGATAGAATACAACAGATGGAAATTGATGCTGAGGTGTCAGCTAAACTGACATCTAGTGTATGCAGTGGAATATGTGATAAGGGCCCTGTGGTTAAAATCTATCCTAATATAACCTACTATGGAGTTAAGATTAAAGATGTTGAAGAAATAATTCAAAGGACAGTTATAAATGATGAAATTGTTAGCAGATTGATAAAAGCTACTCCGTCTATGAAGGAAAAACTAAAAGATTATCATGAAAGTGGATTTTATAAAAGACAGTATAAAGTAGCACTTAAAAATGTAGATGATATAGATCCAACTACTATAGATCAATATATTGAAAAAGGTGGATATGAAGCTTTAAAGGAAGTAATACTTGAAATGAAACCAGAAATTGTTATGGGTGATAGAAATTGTATGGTAGATGTGGTTAAAGATTACTTAAGTTTTTTAAGTAAAGAGTTTTGTGGAAAATGTATGCCCTGTAGAGAAGGGGTAAAGAGGATGCTGGAGATGGCTACTGATATTTGTGAAGGCACTGCAAAGGAAAGAGATATAGAGAATATGCTTCAAATGTCTTATGTTATTAGTCAAGCTTCTTTATGTAATCTTGGTAAACGTGCACAAAATCCGATAATGATTGCTATTAGATATTTTAGAGACGAATTTGAAGAACATTTAAAAAATAAAAGATGTAGACAAGGAATATGTAAAAATCTTACTACTTTTTATATAGATAAAGACAAGTGTATGGGTTGTAACTTGTGTAAAAAAAACTGTGATAATAATTGTATTGTAGGAGAATTTAAAAGGCCTCATGAAATAGATGAGAGTAAATGTATTAGATGTGGTAACTGCATAGATATATGTAGGTTCGATGCTATTAAGATTTTATAAAGAGGTGAATTTAAAATGAAAATTGTAATAAATGGTAAAGATTATGAAACTGAAAAAGGAGATACTATATTAAAAGTAGCTAGAAGAAATAACATATATATACCTACCTTATGCCACAGTGATGCTTTGCCAGGCTTAGCAAGCTGCAGACTCTGTATAGTAGAGATCGTGGATGGAGAAGAATCTAAAATTGTAGCTTCTTGTATATCTCCTGCAAATCCTGCAAATAAAGAAATAGAAGTTATGACTGATTCAAATAAGATAAAGAGGATGAGGAGAACTATAGCTATGTTACTTCAAGCTAGATGTCCTGATAATAAGGAAATAGAAAAGTTTGCTAAAGCTTTTAAAGTGGAGAAGAGAAAAGTAAATAGATTTAAGTTAAGCAAAGGAGAAGACTGCGTTTTGTGTGGACTTTGTGTAAAGGCCTGTAAAGCAGTGGGGATAGGAGTACTTTCTTTAGTTAATAAGGGTATATATAAGAAATTGAATATTTTGGATAAAGCTTCCCAAAAGTGTATAGGGTGTGGTTCCTGTGCTAATGTATGTCCAACTAATGCCATAAAAATTATAGATAAAAATGAACAAAGAAAAATATGGGGCAATAAGTTTAAAATGGTTAAATGTGATTGCTGTGGAGAATATTTTGCCACGGAGGATCATATTAAATATGCCTACGATAAGTTAGGAATAGGGCAACCGGAAAAAATTTATTGCAGTAAGTGTAAAAGAAAACATGCAGTTAGGTCTATAAACAATGTATTTGAAAGTATTTAAAGTTATATGTCTTAAAATAGGAAAGGTGGTAAGTTGAGTGAAAGAGTATATAAATTCTTTTGTAATTGCAGACCCAGATAAATGTATAGGATGTAGAGCCTGTGAAATTGCTTGTGCTGCAAAGCATAGAAAAAATAATTCAGGAGGTACTATTGGAACTATGAATAATGAGGTAGTTCCAAGATTATTTCTTGTGAAAGGGGAGCATTTTACAATGCCTGTACAATGTAGACATTGCACAGAAGCTCTTTGTGTGAATGTTTGTCCTGTAAAGGCTATAGTTGAAAATGATGGAATTATATTTGTGCAAGAAGACAAATGTATAGGATGTAAAAATTGTATGTTGGTGTGTACAGTAGGGGCTGTGAATTTATTACCAAGAATTGAAAGTCAGGTGACTAAAGGAAGGATTAAACCTAAAGTTAGTGCTGTAGCTTATAAATGTGACTTATGCATAGAAGAAGGCAAAAAACCTACCTGCATTGAAGAATGTCTAGAGGAAGCTTTGAAATTAGTAAAATGGGAAGAAAATAAGGACTATAATGGAGATTGCAATATTAAAAAACCTCATAAGCAAATGAAATAAAAAGATTTAATTTATAGGTTATAAAAATTTGATAAAGAAAGGAATGTTAGATATGTGGACTAATACTTCCATGATAAATATAGATAGAGAATTATGTACAGGTTGTAGGCGATGTGCTAATGTATGTCCGGTGGATGCTATAGAAGGCAAACAAGGTGAACCACAAGTGATAGATGTAGAAAAATGTATTATGTGCGGACAATGTATTCAAATATGTAAAGGATATTATTCTATATATGACGATGTTGCTACCCCTATGAGTAAAAAACTATTTGATAGGGGATTACTGGACAATGTAGATGAACCTCTTTTTGCAGCATATAGTACAAGCAAAATTAAAAATGTTAAGGAAATACTAGGGAACACAGATGTATTCAAAATTGTACAGTGTGCACCTGCTGTAAGAGTTGCTATAGGAGAGGAATTTGGATTGCCATTTGGAATTTTAAGTGAGGGAAAAATGGCAGCTATGCTTAAAAAAATTGGATTTGATAAGGTGTATGATACAAATTTTGGCGCAGATCTTACTATAATGGAAGAGGGTAGTGAACTATTAGATAGGATAACAAAAGGAGGAACCTTACCTATGTTTACTTCCTGTTGTCCTGCATGGGTAAAATATATGGAGCAAACTTATCCAGAACTTTTAGATCATCTTTCCAGTTGTAAATCTCCGCAACAGATGGCTGGTGCTATTTTTAAGAGCTATGGAGCTGAGATAAATAAAGTAAATCCAGCTAAGATATATAATGTAGCTGTTATGCCCTGTACCTGTAAGGAATTTGAAAGTGAAAGAGAGGAGATGAATTATCATGAATATAAGAATGTAGATGTAGTTATAACTACAAGAGAGTTAGCACATTTAATAAAAGATGCTGGTATTGACTTCAGTACTCTTTCCAATGATAAATTTGATGATATACTAGGAATGTATACTGGAGCAGGAACCATATTCGGCTCTACTGGGGGAGTAATGGAAGCGGTCCTTAGAACAGGATATGAATTATATACTAAGAAGCCCATTCCTAGCATAGAACTTACTGATATCAGAGGGGGAGAGGGATTTAGGACTGCAGAAGTGAAATTAGCAGATTTTAAATTAAAGGTAGGAGTAGTTTCAGGGTTGAAGCATGTAAAAAAGGTATTGGATGCGATAAAAAAGGGAAAATGCGATATGCATTTTATAGAAGTTATGACATGTCCTGAAGGTTGTGTAAGTGGAGGAGGGCAGCCTAAAATTATATTTGAAGCAGATAAGTCTGTAGCCTATGATGCTAGGAAAAAAGGACTTTATAATCATGATTCTAATCTTTCTTATAGAAAGTCTCATGAGAATCCAAGTATACAAAAATTATATAGTGAATTTTTAGGGGAACCTTTAGGACATAAATCTCATGAGTTGTTGCATACAAAATATAAATCCAGAAAAAACACTACTTTATAATATTTAAGATTCAAATTAATAAAAATTCACATAAAATAAAGGATAAATAAATGCATATGTGTATTATAATTAATTTTTTAATTTTTAAACAAATGTGGAAAAGTCTTTTTTATTTGTTAATGATATTAGTAAATAATCTATAAAAATTTAATGATTTTATTTATAAAATGATGTATAATTTTATTTATCAGATACAATCTTTAATTTACTTTATGTTGTTGCTGTTGTATTACTAAAGTTGTTTATGTATTTTCCAAAATTTCTTCATTATTATGTTAGTATATGAAGATGTAAAGAAAGTACATAAATATATATAAAAAATACAATTTTAAATAGTTAATATAGGTATTAAACTAAACAATATTTTGCAAGATAAGTATGTAAAAATAATATACAATAGAAAATGTAAAAATATTAATAAAATAATTTTAAATTTCATGGAGGTGTTCTTATGGGACAAGAAGCATTAGGTATGATTGAAACAAAAGGATTAGTTGGAGCTATTGAGGCAGCTGATTCAATGGTAAAGGCAGCAAATGTTCAATTAATAGGAAAAGAACAAATAGGTTCAGGACTTGTAACCGTTATGGTAAGAGGAGATGTAGGTGCAGTAAAAGCTGCTACAGATGCAGGAGCTGCTTCAGCTCAGAGAGTAGGAGAACTTGTATCAGTACATGTTATTCCAAGACCTCATACAGATGTTGAAAAAATATTACCTAAAATTGGTTAATAAATCAAGTCTGATTATTAATAAAGGCAGTTATACTAGGTGATGATTTAATCGAAAAGGTTTTAAGTCAGTTTAATGAAAGCATAATTTGAAAAATTTTGACCTATGAAATTTGAGTGATACATTAAAGAAATGAATTTAGTTTATAAGGGCTCCGTTAATAATAATTGGATTTGCAGAAAAAGCTGTAGGTGTTGAATATGAAAAATTACAGAGGTTAAAGCTAAACATGAGGTTGTTAATCATTTATAAGTAACTGCTAAAGATGTATCTGATGAAAAAGGGCAGTAGAAGAACCACTTGAACAAGAATTAAAAGTATAGTGTTGAGTGGAATTTTAAGTACTGTTACACAATCAGTAATTGCCGCCCAAGAAGTAAGAGACAGATGTGGTATGTTTTAAAGTTATTGGGACAAAGTTCTGTTTCTACTACTAACTTTTATATCTAAGAGGGTGGTGTAAGTTAATGAGGAGATCTGAAAGATTTGAGGTATTAGAGCAAAGGTCAATTCATAAGGATGGCTTTGTGAAAGAATGGCCCGAAATAGGACTTGTGGCCATAGAAAGTCCTAATGATCCTATTCCAAGTGTTAAAGTGGAAGATGGAAAAATAATTGAGATGGATGGAAAGAGGAGAGAAGAGTTTGATTTTATAGATATCTTTCTTGCAGATCATTCAATCAATGTAAAAAATACAGAAAAAGCTATGGCAATGGATTCACTGGATATTGCTAGAATGTTGGTGGATATAAATATTTCCAGAGATGAAATTATGAATATAACTAATTCACTTACAGCAGCAAAATTGGTAGAAGTAATTAGTAACTTAAATGTAGTGGAAATGATGATGGCTCTTCAGAAAATGAAGGCCAGAAGGACACCTGCAAACCAAGCATGTGTGACTAATTTGCGGGATAATCCTGTTCAAATTGCAGCAGATTCAGCGGAGGGAGCCCTTAGAGGTTTTGCAGAAATGGAAACAAGAGCAGGAATGTTAAGATATACCCTTTTTAATGCGATTTCAATCTTAATAGGTTCTCAGATAGGAAGGCCTGGGGTATTAACGCAATGTTTACTGGAAGATGCTACGAAAATTAAATTAGGTATGCTTGGTTTTGCTTCTTATGTAGAAACTATATCTGTATATGGTACAGAAAGTGCATTTGTAGAGGGTGATGATACTCCTTGGTCTAATTCTTTCTTAGCTTCAGCATATACTTCGAGAGGATTTAAAATGAGATTTTCTTCAAGCATTGGTTCTGAAGTTCAAATGGGATATTCAGAGGGAAAATCAATGCTTTATTTAGAAGCAAGGTGTATAATGATGGCTAAAGGTACAGGAGTTCAAGGATTGCAAAATGGGTTAGTGAATGCTGCTGGTGTTTCAGCAGCAGTACCAGAAGGTATAAAAGCAATTCTAGGAAAGAGCCTTATAACTGAAATGCTTGGTTTAGAGGTTGTATCAGGTAATGAGCAAGTTTTTACAAATTCTGAAATCAGAAAAACTTCAAAAGCTATGTTGCAATTTCTACCTGGAGCTGATTTTGTATCTCCGGGGTATAATTCTACTCCAAGTTACGATAATGTGTTTACACATTCAAATTGGAATGCAGAAAATTATGATGACTGGTTAATTTTGCAAAGAGATTTAAGAATTGATGGGGGACTTAAGCCTGTTAAGGAAGAAGAAGTTATAGCAGTTAGGAATAAGTCTGCTAGAGCAATTCAGGCTTTGTTCAAGGAATTAGGATTGCCATCTATAACTGATGAAGAAGTGGAAGCTGCAACTTATGCTCATGGTAGTAGAGATATGCCAGCTAGAAATGTAGAAGAAGATTTGAAGGCAATTGAAAAATTGTTAGATAAAGGCGTTACAATATTAGATATAGTTAAGGGACTTTATAATGGAGGCTTTGCTGATGTTGCTGAAAGTATACTTAACATGTTTAAACAGAGATTGATAGGAGATTATTTGCATCAGTCTTCGATATTTGATGAACAATATAATGTTATAAGTGCAATAAATGATAGAAACGATTATATGGGACCTGGAACTGGTTATAGGGTAGAAGCAAAAAAATGGGATGAATTGAAGAATGTAAATTTTGCTTTAGAACCCCATAAGATTTAAAAATATTAATTATTTATCTTAATTTATGTTATAGTTTTAAAACTATTTTCACAAGTAGCCATTAAGTATACAAAAATTTTCAGATTGAAAAACATTATGAGTAAATTTTGAATAGGAGTGGAGCTATGAGCAGTAATGATTTAATAGAACAAATAGTTAAAGAAGTTTTGAAAAGTATGGAATCTATTCAAAATAATCAACAGAAATATAAATCTGAAGAAATTCATGGTGGTAGAAAATCTTGTGAAGTTGTAAATAAAAAAGATTATCCCCTAGGTAAAAAGAGACCGGATCTTATAAAGACAAGTACAGGTAAAGCTATAAATGATATAAGCTTAGAAAATGTGTTAAGTGGAAAAATAACTTTAGATGATGTTAAGATAAATAAAAAAACACTTTTATATCAGGCTCAAATAGCGGAATCTGTAGGTAATATTCAACTTGCAGCAAATCTTATGAGAGCAGCTGAACTTACCGTAGTTCCAGATGATAGGGTGGTAGAAATTTATAATGCTTTAAAACCTCATAAATCTACAAAACAGCAATTAATTGAAATAGCAGACGAACTTGAAAGTAAGTATAATGCTAAATTAAATGCTGAGCTTGTTAGGGAAGCGATTGAATCATATGAAAAAAGGAATATGATAAAATTGTAGATTTTAAGAGAGTGTTTAAATTTTAAATACCAGATATAGTGAGGTAAGTTGTAGCATAATGTCAATTTAAAAATGTAGCTTTTGGTTATAATAAAATAGATAAGTTTGCCTGTAAAGCTTCAGAAAAAATCTATAATGGAGACAGCTAGTGCGATTGAAAACGATAGGAGCAGTACTTCATCGCTATAAACTTAAAGAAAATCACCCTCTTATTAATAAAGGACTCTAGATATTTATGAAAGAATAAAGTAGGTATAGAATAATTGGGTGTAACGCTTCAAGATTCTATAAAGTTATACCTTTGAGATCAATTTATAGTGCAAGTAATGAGAAATTAGAACAACGGACAAAGTAGTTCTGTAGTCATTTATATTTTTAAGAAGTTTAATTATTCTCTAAAATTTATGCATTAACTCCATAATGTAGCAAGGGGGGGATTTTGATGAATGGAGAAGCTATTGGTGTTATTGAAACTATTGGAATGACTGCAGCAGTAGAAGCTGCAGATAGTTGTGTGAAATCGGCTAATGTAACCCTTATAGGTTATGAGTTGACAACAGGTGGACTTGTAGCAATTAAAATAGAAGGTGACGTAGGAGCGGTTAAAGCTGCCATTGATGCAGGAAAAGTAAGTGCAGAAAGAATAGGTACCGTAGTTGGAACTCTTGTTATACCAAGACCTGCACAGAATTTACACAAGATTATAGAATCTAATTCAACAGTAGGAATTAAAAATACAGAACCAGAGGAAAATTTAATTTGTGATAAAGAAGCACAAGAAACTTTAGTTTCTGAAAAAAATTTAGAATCAGAAAAGGATTTGATTCCAGAAGAAGCTGAAGAACCAAAAGAGAATTCAGCTCCAGAGGAAACTGAAAAATTAGAAGAAGATTCAGTTTCAGAAGAAACTGAAAAATCAGAAGAAGGTTCGGCTCCAGAAAAAGCTGAAGAATCAAAAGAGAATTCAGCTCCAGAGGAAACTGAAAAATCAGAAGAAGGTTCGGCTCCAGAAGAAGCTGAAGAATCAAAAGAGGACTCAACTCCAAAAGAAACTAAAGAGCCAGAAGATTTAGCTCTTGAGAAAGATATAGAATTGGAAAAAGATTTAACTCCTGAAAAAGATGTAGAGTCAGATAAAGAAAAAGTTGAGAACACAGAAGAAAGTTTGACTCTTAAAGAAAGCATGGAGCCAAATAATAATAATTCTAATGAAGAAGCAAAGGAAAAAGATGCAGAAGTAACTACTAAAAAAGATAAAGCTAAAGCAGAAAATCATGTTTCTTCAAAAAAGAATGCTAAAGATAATGAAGTATGTAATATATGTCGTGATCCTGCATGCCCTAGGAGAAAAGGACAGCCAAGGCATTTATGCCTTCATTATAAAAAGATGGGAAAGTGATGAATTATGGTAGAAATAAATGAAAAATTAATACAAGATATAGTAGCTAAAATTGTAACCGGAACTAAGCCTGAACCTAAAGCTGAAATTGATAAGGATGGATTTTCTATACCTGTAGGTATATCTAATAGGCACATCCATTTAACTAAAGAGCATTTGGAATGTTTATTTGGTGAAGGATATGAATTAACAGTTAAAGGTCCAGTAAAGCAACCAGGACAGTTCGCAGCAAATGAAACTGTTGCTATTGCAGGAGCAAAAGCTATCTTTCCTAAAGTAAGAATTTTAGGACCTATAAGAAGCTACAGCCAAATTGAACTTTCTAGAACAGATTCACGTACTCTTGGTATAAAAGCACCAGTTAGAAATTCAGGAGATTTAAAAGGTTCAGAGACTCTTTCTGTTATTGGGCCTAAGGGATCAATAATTCTTAAGAATGGAGTTATATGTGCTAATAGACACGTTCATATGTTACCGGAGCAGGCAAAAGTTTACGGAGTGAAAGATGGAGATTTAGTAAAGGTAGAAACTATGGGAGATAAAGGGGTCATTTTTAAGAATGTTTTAGTTAGAGTAACTGATACATCCGCTTTAGAGTTCCATATAGACACAGATGAAGCTAATGCGTGTGAGATAAAAAATAATGCTTTAATTAGAATATTAAAATAAGCAGGTGATGATATGGCAAGAAAGCTTTCAAAAATTTTATTAGGAGTGAATGATCCACCTAAAAAATCTTTAAAACGTGATGTGCCTAAAGAAACTCCAAAAGAAAAAGAAGCTGCAAATGAAAATGTAAAAGAAGTTGAAAAAGAAGATGTAAAAGAAAATGTACCTAAAAAACCAGTTAAAAAAAGTATATTAGATGATGCTAATGCATTCATAATGGATATGGAGAAAGTTATGAAAAATCCTAGGGCAGTAGGTAAAGATGATAAATTGAAAGTTGGAGTAGATTTAGGTACTTCTAATATTGTTGTAGCAGTATTAGATGAAAATAATAGACCAGTGGCAGGAGAGTTGTTTTCTGCAAATGTAGTTAGAGATGGTATAGTTGTTGAATATCTGAATGCCGTAACTATACTTAGAAAGTTAAAGGGTAAATTGGAGGGTACTTTAAACAGAGAATTATTATATGCTGCTACGGCTATACCACCAGGAATAAGTGCAGGGAATACAAAGGTTATTCAAAATGTGGTAGAAGCAGCAGAATTTCAAGTAAGTAATGTAGTAGATGAACCAACTGCAGCTTCTGAAGTCTTAAAAATAAAAAATGGTGCAGTGGTAGACGTAGGTGGCGGAACTACAGGAATATCCATATTACAAGATGGAGAAGTAGTGTATTCAGCGGATGAACCTACTGGAGGACATCATTTAAGTTTAGTTGTAGCTGGAGCACTTCAAATGGATTATGAATCGGCAGAGAAATACAAAGTTGATATGAAAAATTATAATAGAGTGTTTACATTAGTAAGGCCAGTGGTAGAAAAAATGGCAGATATAGTTGTTCAGCATATTAAGGGATTTAATGTAAATGAAATTTATTTGGTTGGAGGAACCTGTTGTCTAAAAGATATAGAAAAGGTATTTGAAAAGTATACAGGTATAAAAACTATTAAACCACACGATCCCCTTTTAGTAACACCTATGGGAATTGCTATGAATGACACTAAATTTAGTTAGAAAGTATTCTATAAAGTGCGACTAGGGGTTAGATGACTTAAAAATAAGTGAGGTGAGTAAATGGATATTCAAGATTTACTGAGACCTATAGTTACTCAAATTGTAAATATGTTAAATAAAAGAGCACTTTTGTTTATATCTGGAGGAGAAGTTAACTTAAAAGAGATATTTGAATCTCTTTCTTCCATGGGCATTATAAAATACGATATAGTTATGACAGAAAATGCCAAAAACATTATTCCAGAAGTTTACATTAGTAGTTTAAAGGGAAAGGTGATAGAATCTAAAGAAGAATTGACTAATGCTACAAAAGCAGATGATTTAGTAGTAATACCTGTAATGACTAGGAATACATTGTCTAAATGTGCAGTTGGAATACAAGATAACTTGGTTACTACAGGTATAGCGGAAGCTCTTATGATGGGTAAAGAAATAATTGCAGTAACAGATAGTTTTGATCCTGAAAATCCTACAAATGTGTCTTTAGGACTTAGTAAAAATAAGGCATATAATAAATTTATATTGAATTACAAGGATAGTTTGAGTAGTTTAGGAATTGATTTTGTAGAAGGAAATAACTTGAAGAAAGCAATAGAAGAAAAATGTGTTCTTATAAATCACAGGACTGTACATGGCAGCGAGAAGAGTAAGCCTGTGAATAAAGAAAGCATGGAAGATCTAATCAGTGCTATAGTAGAGAAACAAATAAATAGTAGATTAGGAAATACAAAGCCAGTAAACAATACTGTACAAGAACAAGCAAGTAATACTGTAGAAAGAGTAAAAGACACACCGACAGTTTGTGAGATTCCAAAAGTATCTTCAGATTCGAGTTCAAATGAACTGAAAACAATTGAAGACAAAAGAATGTTATCAGGGATTATAACAATGAAAGATATTACGAAAAATGCTCACGGATGTAAGGAAATTAATGTAAAGCAAGGTGCTTTAATAACTCCTTTAGCAAAAGATTATATAGATAATAACGGTATAACTGTAAAGTATTGTTAGAAACTGAAAAACTTTAAGAAAAGGAGAGTAAGTATGTTTTTAGCTAAAGTAGTGGGAAACGTTGTTTCTACTCAGAAGCATGAAAAGCTCATAGGAAATAAACTTCTAATAGTTAAAAAACTAGATGAAAAAGAAAATATAATACAAACTGAACCTATGGTTGCTATAGATACAGTAGGTGCCGGCATTAACGAAATTGTTATTGTTGTTACAGGAAGTGGAGCAAGAAAAGCAAGTAATACTATAGATATACCAACAGATGCTTCAATTGTAGGAATTGTAGATTCCGTTGAGTGGAACGAAAGTTTAATTTAATGCATCCTTTTCAAAATAATATTTTATGTGATAATAAAAATGAAGTATGCACTAAAATTGGTGATAGTAGAAGTACAAATTTAATTGGTTAAGTGAGAAAAAGCAAATATTGAATCAAAATTATCAGTTTACGAAAATATTATTGTAGAAATTCTAAAATTGATTTGGCAAAGATTTATATGGAATATGAAGATTTGTACAAGTTCCTTTAGTTGGTTTTAGTGAATATATTCTTAAATAATGTTGTTTATGATTAGAATATATGTTGTTATTTATTTTTTAAGAGGGTTCTTTGTTGTATGTACCCATTGTATTTGCAAGTGAAGGTTTATATGATATTTATAATATTATGACACTAATATAAGTAAAGGATTAACAGTTGTAAATTTCTTTACTGAGCTTAGAAAATGGAGTATAATGTCATAGATAGTAATATAAATATTACAACACTTTAGAGGGAAGAGAGGTGTAATGATGGATTTACTAAAAAAGATTAAAGATGCAGGTATTATAGGAGCTGGAGGAGCAGGATTTCCGACTCATGTAAAATTGAATACCAAAGTTGAATATTTCATAGTAAATGGTTTGGAATGTGAACCATTACTGCAGTCAGATAAATATTTGATGAGAAACTATAGTGACCAGATAGTAGAGACTGTACAAAAAATAGGGGAAACAATTGGAGCAGAACATGCTGTAATAGGCTTAAAATCAGCTTATCATACTGAAATAGAAGCACTTAAAAAGTCCATAGACAAATTAAATTCAACAGTAGAGTTATTTTTAAGTGAAGCTTTTTATCCTGCAGGCGATGAGCAAGTATTGGTTTATGAAGTAACAGGAAGGACAATACCACCAGGAGCAATACCTTCAAGCGTAGGGGCAGTGGTATCAAATGTAGGTACAGTAGTCAATATTGCTGATGCTATTAATGATAAACCGGTTACATACAAGTATGTAACTGTTATAGGAGAAGTAGGAAGCCCTGCTATTATAAAAGTTCCAATAGGTACAAAAGTTATGGAATGTATAGACAAGTGTGGAGGTACTACAGTAGATGATTATATAGTAGTAATGGGTGGACCTATGATGGGAAAGAAGCTTTCAAAAGAGGAAGCAGAAGACACTGTTATTACAAAAACTAACGGAGGAATTATAGTAATTCCAAGCAATCATCTTATAGCACAAAAAGAAACAATATCAATAGACCATATGATAAATAAGGCAAAATCATCCTGTATACAATGTCATTATTGTACAGATATGTGTCCAAGATTTTTAATTGGACATCCTATGCATCCACATAAGATAATGAGAGGTATAGCTTTAAGTGAAGGAAATGAAGCACTAAAAGAAGCAATAATATGTTGTCAATGTGGAGTGTGTGAAATGTTTGCATGTCCTATGGGATTATCCCCAAGGAGAATGAATGCATATGTTAAAGCACAGATGATGGCAAAGGGTATAAAATGGAAGAATGAAACAGACCATTTTGAAGGCAGAATAATGAGAGAAGAAAAGAGAATCCCGACAGGTAGATTAATTGCAAGATTAAAGATGGATAAATATAAGGGACAGGCAATTAAAGAGGGAGAAGAATTAGTTCCAGGACAGGTAAGTATTCCATTGAAACAAGGTATAGGTGCACCATCTACAGCAATAGTTTCTGTAGGAGATACAGTAGAAGTAGGACAGATGGTAGGTGCAATAGACGAAGGGAAAATGGGAACAAATGTACATGCCAGCATTAAGGGCGAAGTTATAGAAGTAAATGAAAATGTAGTCATAAAGGCTATATAAAAAGTTGAGGTGATATCATGGTAAGAACTATAGGAATGATAGAGTTAAATAGTATAGCAAGAGGAATGAAGACAGCAGATGCCATGGTAAAAGCTGCAGAAGTAAAGTTGCTTTTATCAAAGACTGTTTGTCCAGGAAAATACATTGTATTAATTACAGGAAATGTAGGAGCTGTTACAGCTTCAATAGAAGCAGGAGTACAAATAGGAGGACAGCATGTAGTAGACAAACTATTGCTTCCAAATGTACATGAACAGGTAATTCCTGCAATAAATGAAGCAACAGGTGTTTCACAATTAAAAGATTTAGGAGTTATGGAATTCTTCAGTATAGCAACAGGTATAGTTGCAGCAGATGCGGCAGCTAAAGCAGCAGATGTACAGCTTATAGAAGTTAGAATGGGAGTAGGAGTAGGAGGAAAGTCCTTCGTAACTCTTACAGGAGATGTAAGTGCAGTTAAGAATGCAGTAGAAGCTGGAGTTAATATTTCACTTGAAACTGGAATGCTTGTAAATAGTGAAGTTATATCCGGACCAAGTAAAGATTTATTACAATATTTATTGTAATATTTAAATTTGTTATGAATGCACCTTCTTATGCAGACATGCTTTGAAGGGAAGTATATAATTAATAGTAAAAGTAATATAAATATTACGACATTTCAGGGGGAAGAGAGGTGTAATGATGGATTTACTAAAAAAGATTAAAGATGCAGGTATTATAGGAGCTGGAGGAGCAGGATTTCCTACTCATGTAAAGCTTAATACCAAAGTTAAATATTTCATAGTAAATGGTTTAGAGTGTGAACCACTATTACAGTCAGATAAATATTTAATGAGAAATCACAGTGATGAAATAGTAGGTGCAACAGAGATAATAGGAAAATCATTAGGGGCAGAAAAAATTGTAATAGGTTTAAAAGAAGTTTATTATGATGAAATAGATGCACTTACAAAGTCTATAAAAAAGTTAAATTCTTCAGTAGAACTGTTTTTAAACAGAACTTTTTATCCTGCAGGGGATGAACAGATACTGGTTTATGAAGTAACAGGAAAGACAATACCACCAGGAGCAATACCTTCAAGTGTAGGAGCAGTGGTATCAAATGTAGGTACAGTATTTAATGTATTTGAAGCTCTTAAGGATGAGCCCGTTACATACAAATATGTAACTGTTATAGGAGAAGTTGCAAGTCCTGCAATAGTTAAAGTTCCTATAGGTACAAAAGTTACAGAATGTATAGAAAAATGCGGAGGAGCCACTGTAGGCGATTACGTAGTAATAATGGGCGGACCTATGATGGGAAAGAAAATCTCAAAAGAGGAAGCACAAAACACAGTTATTACAAAAACTAACGGAGGAATTATAGTAATTCCAAAGGATCATTATGTAGCTGAAAGAGAAAGACTTACTATAGATGAGATGGTACACAGAGCAAAAGCAGCCTGTGAACAATGTCGTTATTGTACAGAACTATGTCCTAGATATCAGATTGGACATCCACTACACCCACATAAAATAATGAGAACTATGGCATTAGGGAGAAACGATGAAGAGGTTCTTAAGGAAGCAATAATGTGCTGCCAGTGTGGAGTATGTGAAATGTATGCATGTCCAAATGGGTTATCTCCTAGACGTATAAATGGATATGTTAAAGCTCAACTAGGAGCTAAAGGTATAAAATGGAAGAACACTACAGATGTATTTGAAGGAGACCCTCAAAGAGAATACAGAAAAGTTCCTACAGGTATGTTAATAACAAGACTGGGAATGAATAAATACAAAGGACAACCATATAAAGAAAATGAAGAGTTGGTACCAGCACAGGTAAGTATTCCTTTGAAACAGGGTATAGGTGCGCCATCTACAGCAGTTGTTAAAGTAGGAGATGTGGTTAAGAAAGGCCAGAAGATAGGGGCAATAGATGAAGGAAAAATGGGAACAAATGTACATGCCAGCATCGATGGAACTGTTGTTGAAGTAAATGAAAATGTAGTCATAAAAGCTATTTAAGGGTTGAGGTGATAACCATGATAAGAACTATAGGAATGATAGAATTAAACAGTATAGCCAGGGGAATAAAGACAGCAGATGCTATGATAAAGGCAGCAGAAGTTGAATTACTTCTGGCAAAGACTATTTGTCCTGGTAAATACATTGTATTGATTACAGGAAATGTAGGGGCTGTTACAGCTTCAATAGAAGCAGCAGTGAGCATAGGAGGAAAACATGTAGTAGACAAGTTATTACTTCCAAATGTTCATGAACAGGTAATTCCTGCAATAAATGAGGCTACAGGTGTTGTAAAATTAAAGGATTTAGGAGTTATGGAATTCTTTAGTGTGGCAACAGGTATTGTTGCAGCAGATGCGGCAGCTAAAGCAGCAGATGTACAGCTTATAGAAGTTAGATTAGGAATGGGAATGGGCGGAAAATCTTTTGTAACTCTTACAGGAGATGTAAGTGCAGTTAAGAATGCAATAGAAGCCGGGGTCAATGTTTCACTTGAAACTGGAATGCTTGTAAATAGTGAAGTTATATCCGGACCAAATAAAGATTTATTGCCACATTTGTTATAGAATATGTAAGAATAATATAAGTAGAGTAGTATAGTATTACAACACTTTAGGGGTAAGAGAGGTGTAATGATGGATTTACTAAAAAAGATTAAAGATGCAGGTATTATAGGAGCTGGAGGAGCAGGATTTCCGACTCATGTAAAATTGAATACCAAAGTTGAATATTTCATAGTAAATGGTTTGGAATGTGAACCATTACTGCAGTCAGATAAATATTTGATGAGAAACTATAGTGACCAGATAGTAGAGACTGTACAAAAAATAGGGGAAACAATTGGAGCAGAACATGCTGTAATAGGCTTAAAATCAGCTTATCATACTGAAATAGAAGCACTTAAAAAGTCCATAGACAAATTAAATTCAACAGTAGAGTTATTTTTAAGTGAAGCTTTTTATCCTGCAGGCGATGAGCAAGTATTGGTTTATGAAGTAACAGGAAGGACAATACCACCAGGAGCAATACCTTCAAGCGTAGGGGCAGTGGTATCAAATGTAGGTACAGTAGTCAATATTGCTGATGCTATTAATGATAAACCGGTTACATACAAGTATGTAACTGTTATAGGAGAAGTAGGAAGCCCTGCTATTATAAAAGTTCCAATAGGTACAAAAGTTATGGAATGTATAGACAAGTGTGGAGGTACTACAGTAGATGATTATATAGTAGTAATGGGTGGACCTATGATGGGAAAGAAGCTTTCAAAAGAGGAAGCAGAAGACACTGTTATTACAAAAACTAACGGAGGAATTATAGTAATTCCAAGCAATCATCTTATAGCACAAAAAGAAACAATATCAATAGACCATATGATAAATAAGGCAAAATCATCCTGTATACAATGTCATTATTGTACAGATATGTGTCCAAGATTTTTAATTGGACATCCTATGCATCCACATAAGATAATGAGAGGTATAGCTTTAAGTGAAGGAAATGAAGCACTAAAAGAAGCAATAATATGTTGTCAATGTGGAGTGTGTGAAATGTTTGCATGTCCTATGGGATTATCCCCAAGGAGAATGAATGCATATGTTAAAGCACAGATGATGGCAAAGGGTATAAAATGGAAGAATGAAACAGACCATTTTGAAGGCAGAATAATGAGAGAAGAAAAGAGAATCCCGACAGGTAGATTAATTGCAAGATTAAAGATGGATAAATATAAGGGACAGGCAATTAAAGAGGGAGAAGAATTAGTTCCAGGACAGGTAAGTATTCCATTGAAACAAGGTATAGGTGCACCATCTACAGCAATAGTTTCTGTAGGAGATACAGTAGAAGTAGGACAGATGGTAGGTGCAATAGACGAAGGGAAAATGGGAACAAATGTACATGCCAGCATTAAGGGCGAAGTTATAGAAGTAAATGAAAATGTAGTCATAAAGGCTATATAAAAAGTTGAGGTGATATCATGGTAAGAACTATAGGAATGATAGAGTTAAATAGTATAGCAAGAGGAATGAAGACAGCAGATGCCATGGTAAAAGCTGCAGAAGTAAAGTTGCTTTTATCAAAGACTGTTTGTCCAGGAAAATACATTGTATTAATTACAGGAAATGTAGGAGCTGTTACAGCTTCAATAGAAGCAGGAGTACAAATAGGAGGACAGCATGTAGTAGACAAACTATTGCTTCCAAATGTACATGAACAGGTAATTCCTGCAATAAATGAAGCAACAGGTGTTTCACAATTAAAAGATTTAGGAGTTATGGAATTCTTCAGTATAGCAACAGGTATAGTTGCAGCAGATGCGGCAGCTAAAGCAGCAGATGTACAGCTTATAGAAGTTAGAATGGGAGTAGGAGTAGGAGGAAAGTCCTTTGTAACTCTTACAGGAGATGTAAGTGCAGTTAAGAATGCAGTAGAAGCTGGAGTTAATATTTCACTTGAAACTGGAATGCTTGTAAATAGTGAAGTTATATCCGGACCAAGTAAAGATTTATTACAATATTTATTGTAAGATATATAAGATTATATTAAACAAGATAATTTATAGGGATGTAATATAATTTAGTATTATAGAGTTAGCTAAAAATAGAAAAAATAGATACTACTATATTTGTTAAGAATGCACCTTCTTATGCAGAAATGGGCTTTGGAGGATATGACATATAACATTTACAACAATGTAAATACGGTAGTATAAATATTACAACCTTTAGGGGTAAGAGAGGTGTAATGATGGATTTACTAAAAAAGATTAAAGATGCAGGTATTATAGGAGCTGGAGGAGCAGGATTTCCTACTCATGTAAAGCTTAATACCAAAGTTAAATATTTCATAGTAAATGGTTTAGAGTGTGAACCACTATTACAGTCAGATAAATATTTAATGAGAAATCACAGTGATGAAATAGTAGGTGCAACAGAGATAATAGGAAAATCATTAGGGGCAGAAAAAATTGTAATAGGTTTAAAAGAAGTTTATTATGATGAAATAGATGCACTTACAAAGTCTATAAAAAAGTTAAATTCTTCAGTAGAACTGTTTTTAAACAGAACTTTTTATCCTGCAGGGGATGAACAGATACTGGTTTATGAAGTAACAGGAAAGACAATACCACCAGGAGCAATACCTTCAAGTGTAGGAGCAGTGGTATCAAATGTAGGTACAGTATTTAATGTATTTGAAGCTCTTAAGGATGAGCCCGTTACATACAAATATGTAACTGTTATAGGAGAAGTTGCAAGTCCTGCAATAGTTAAAGTTCCTATAGGTACAAAAGTTACAGAATGTATAGAAAAATGCGGAGGAGCCACTGTAGGCGATTACGTAGTAATAATGGGCGGACCTATGATGGGAAAGAAAATCTCAAAAGAGGAAGCACAAAACACAGTTATTACAAAAACTAACGGAGGAATTATAGTAATTCCAAAGGATCATTATGTAGCTGAAAGAGAAAGACTTACTATAGATGAGATGGTACACAGAGCAAAAGCAGCCTGTGAACAATGTCGTTATTGTACAGAACTATGTCCTAGATATCAGATTGGACATCCACTACACCCACATAAAATAATGAGAACTATGGCATTAGGGAGAAACGATGAAGAGGTTCTTAAGGAAGCAATAATGTGCTGCCAGTGTGGAGTATGTGAAATGTATGCATGTCCAAATGGGTTATCTCCTAGACGTATAAATGGATATGTTAAAGCTCAACTAGGAGCTAAAGGTATAAAATGGAAGAACACTACAGATGTATTTGAAGGAGACCCTCAAAGAGAATACAGAAAAGTTCCTACAGGTATGTTAATAACAAGACTGGGAATGAATAAATACAAAGGACAACCATATAAAGAAAATGAAGAGTTGGTACCAGCACAGGTAAGTATTCCTTTGAAACAGGGTATAGGTGCGCCATCTACAGCAGTTGTTAAAGTAGGAGATGTGGTTAAGAAAGGCCAGAAGATAGGGGCAATAGATGAAGGAAAAATGGGAACAAATGTACATGCCAGCATCGATGGAACTGTTGTTGAAGTAAATGAAAATGTAGTCATAAAAGCTATTTAAGGGTTGAGGTGATAACCATGATAAGAACTATAGGAATGATAGAATTAAACAGTATAGCCAGGGGAATAAAGACAGCAGATGCTATGATAAAGGCAGCAGAAGTTGAATTACTTCTGGCAAAGACTATTTGTCCTGGTAAATACATTGTATTGATTACAGGAAATGTAGGGGCTGTTACAGCTTCAATAGAAGCAGCAGTGAGCATAGGAGGAAAACATGTAGTAGACAAGTTATTACTTCCAAATGTTCATGAACAGGTAATTCCTGCAATAAATGAGGCTACAGGTGTTGTAAAATTAAAGGATTTAGGAGTTATGGAATTCTTTAGTGTGGCAACAGGTATTGTTGCAGCAGATGCGGCAGCTAAAGCAGCAGATGTACAGCTTATAGAAGTTAGATTAGGAATGGGAATGGGCGGAAAATCTTTTGTAACTCTTACAGGAGATGTAAGTGCAGTTAAGAATGCAATAGAAGCCGGGGTCAATGTTTCACTTGAAACTGGAATGCTTGTAAATAGTGAAGTTATATCCGGACCAAATAAAGATTTATTGCCACATTTGTTATAATGTAGCATAAAAGTAAAGTGAATTTTAATAACTATAAAAACTAGAACAGAAAGTATTTTATATTAAATTCCAGTAAAATGAACAATTTATTTTACTGGAATTTAATTTTATAGTAAGTTTTTTCATAAAGTTATTGAATATTTATTTTACATATGATAATATAATTCATATATTCAATTGAAAAACACATGTTTTTCAATTGCGGACAAGGTGTGAGCTTATGAAAAATAAATTTCTTATAATTGATACTAATATACTTCCTGATGTATTTGACAAAGTGGTAAAGGTAAAGGAACTTCTTAGGACTGGTGATGTGAAGGATATATCAGAAGGAGTAAAGCAAGTAGGTATAAGTAGAAGTACTTATTATAAATATAGAGATTCAGTTTTTACCTTGTCTGAAGGTATGGCAGGGCATAAAATAACTCTGGGATTAACTTTAGCGCATAAAGCAGGGACATTATCAAAAATACTTGATAGTATAGCACAGAAGAAAGGAAATATTCTTACTATAAATCAAGATATACCTATTAATAATGCTGCTAATGTATCTATAACCTTCGATGCTTCTCAGTTGGAAGTTGAAGTTAATGAATTGATGGAAGATATAAAAATCTTAAAAGGTGTAATAAAAGTAAATTTAGTTGCAGTAGAGTAAAAAAGATGTTTAGTAATATATCCATCCATGTAGTTATTTTAAATACCTGTGATAGTTTAGTTGTATGAAATTATATATAAATAAAACTGTGAAGAGGAAGAGTAAATAATACACTACTTTAAAGAGAGAGGAATTCAACGGCTGAAATGTTCCTTAAGGAAGAATTATTGAAAACCACCTTTGAGTCGTATACTGAAATTTTAATTAAGTATTTCCGCGGATCTGCGTTATGGATATGGAGATAACAGTAGGAAAATTGTAATAAGGATAGCATTATCTATTAATACACATAATTTGGGGTATGTGTATAAAATAATTTTAATTAAATATTGTTAAATATTACTGTTAATTTGGGTGGAATCGCGATAAAACTCGTCCCATGTGGGAAGAGTTTTTTATTTTCATGACAAGGGAATTAATTATTTATTTAAAAGTGTTAAATAAGAAGGAGGGCAATAATATGGCTAATATAGCAATGCTTGGATATGGTGTAGTAGGCAGTGGGGTGGCTGAACTTATATTTAGAAATAAGGATAAATTCAAAAATGAATTAAATGAAGAATTGATATTATCAAAAATTTTGGTTAGAAACATTAGTAAGCACACAAACAATAAGAACAAAGAACTCCTAACAGAAGATATAGATGATATTTTCAAAGAAAAAGTGGACATTATAGTTGAAGCTATGGGGGGGCTTGATCCATCCTATGAATATGTAAAAAGGGCTTTAAATATGAAAAAACATGTAGTTACAGCTAATAAAGATTTAATTGCGGAATATGGTTATGAACTTTTACAGATAGCAAAGAAAAATGGAGTTACCATTCATTTTGAAGCCAGTGTAGGAGGAGGAATACCTATACTTAAGTCAATAAATGAATGTCTTATAGGGAATAAAATAAAGAGTATAAAATCCATATTAAATGGTACCACTAATTTTATATTGTCTAAAATGAATCATAATGGCATGAACTATGAAGAAGCACTGGAACTTGCACAAAAATTAGGATTTGCAGAAGCCAATCCAGAATCAGATGTTAAAGGATATGATGCAGCTAGGAAACTTTCAATTTTATCTACCATTGCGTACAATAAGAGGGTAAACTGGAAGGACATAAATATAGAGGGAATTACAGAAATTGATGAATATGATTTTAAATATGCTAAAATGGAAAAATGCAGTATAAAATTAATGGGAATTAGTAAACTAAGCGATAAACATATTTATGCTACAGTTATGCCTGTTATGGTAAAAGAAGATTCTGTTCTTGGAAAAATTGAGGATGAATATAATGCTATTTTGGTAGAAGGGGATGCTGTGGGAGACGTTATGTTTTCAGGAAAGGGTGCAGGAATGTTTCCTACTGCCAGTGCAGTGTTTGCAGATATAGCAGATATAATTGAACAAAAGAGGGAAAAATGTATTACTTTTAGCAGTGAAAAGGCAGACGTAGATAAGAGTTGGAGATTAAAGGGAAAATGGCTTCTTAGAGTAAAAACACAAAATAGAGTAAAAATTATACAAGGCATATCCTCAAGTTTTAAAAGCTGTTATATTTTATCTAGTACTTTTTCTGAAAATAAAGAAGAAGTAGTAGCTTTTGTCAATGCAGATAATGAGATCTGTATAGATAATTATATTGAAAAAGTCAAATCAAAAGGAGAAGCCTGCGATGTTAAAAAATTGTTAGTTCTACACTGAGAAGTACATCCAAATGAATAGCTGGCGTATTACTAGTTTAGTTACATAGTATTCGTTAATGTAATGATTATTAGCAGAATTTGTTTTCCAAGGTATCTTTATAAAAAATATTTTTATCAATTGGGAGGAAGTTGAATATGGCTAAAGTGAAAGTTAGAATACCGGCTACTACTGCAAATATGGGACCGGGATTTGATACTTTGGGTATGGCTTTAAAGTTATATAATGAAATTGAAGTAGAAGAAATAACTGGAGAAACAGAAATATATAATAATGGGCTAAAATCTGAGGAGGATTTTGGAAATAATCTTATATATAAAAGTATAATAGAAACCATGAATAAAGAAAAATATCCTTATAAAGGATTTAAAATAAATGTAGTCAAGTGTGATGTGCCTATTTCTAGAGGACTTGGAAGTAGTTCTGCTTGTATAGTTGGAGGCATAAAAATAGCAAATGAGATTATGAGAAATAAATTGAACCTAAAAGATATAATTGCCTTAGCTACTAAAATAGAAGGTCACCCAGATAATGTAGTGCCTGCAATAGTAGGTGGTATGGTAGTATCTTTAAGAGTGGGAGAGGATATAAAATATTCTAAGATAGATTTACCTAAGCAGTTAAAATTTGTGGCTATGATACCTCCTTTTCAGGTGAATACAGCTCTTTCTAGAAAAGTTTTACCTAAGTCCTATTTGAAAGAAGAATGTATATTTAATATATCGAGATGTGCTATGCTTGTAAGTGCTCTTTATAATGGGGAATTTGATAAACTTAGAACATGTTTTCAAGATAAAATTCATCAGCCTTATAGAAAAAATTTAATAAGAAATTCTGATGATATTTTTAAAAGAGCAAAGGAATTTGGTTCTATAGGTGAGTTTATAAGTGGCTCAGGCTCTACACTTATGGCCGTATTGGATAAAAATGAAGATGAATTTGTCATATCTATGAAAAAGTATTTAAGTGGACTTAAAGATAAATGGAATGTAATTTTACTTGAGCCGGATTTGGAAGGAGTTAGAACTGTTAATCTAATATCAGATAAATCTTAGAAGAACTTATAAAGGGGCGAGCAGTATTTATCTCCACTTTGAAGATGGGGTATTAGCAGTTGTAGCTTTTGGAACGATATGAGTAGAACACCTCTTTAGTATATTACTTTTTACGCTGATAATATTGAAAAAACATTTTTATTTATGATTTATTTCCATATACCTAAAATAAAGGGATTTAATTATTTGTGTAGAATTTAAAATTAATAGATAAATATAAAGAGGTGAGATTATGTTAGATGTTGAGATAAATCTTAAAGACATAAGGATCTCAAGTGTGGAAGAAAAAGATTTGATTGGAATACAAAAATGGATGGAAACCAATAATGCTTTTCTAAAGGAAGAATCTGCTCTGGAAGAGTTAAAAAATAGATTTTTAGAAAGTTATATAAGTGAATGTGAATTCTTTTTCAAAATAGAAAAGAGTGAAAAGCTAGTAGGTATTTTAAAAGGTAGAGTTGAATTTAAAAAACAAAATGAACTTTGGATATGGTTTTTTTATTTAGATAACATATGTAATAGTGAGGACTTACGTAGTGTTGTAATAAAATATTTAATGAATTATTTTAATAAGATATATGGAGTAAATATTTTCTTTGCCAGAGTAATTAAAGATGAAGCAGACAATGTGAATTTTTGGAAGGATATAGGATTTAGCCTTGCAAGAATGGTAAAAAATTTTTATAATGTCAATGGAAAATATATAGATATGATGCTTATGAAAAAGATTGGTGTATCACAGTAATATTTTTTCTCTCTCTGTAATAATAATATATAGGGATACTATAAGTAGGGGTGAAAAGATGAGATACACACGATATGATTTGAAAAGAGAAAATGGATTTAAGGTTTTTATAGTTTCATTACTAATGATATTTTTTCTTGCTTTTGTAATTGGAACTTTTGTATTTAAAGTAATTGTAAAAAATACAGCTGGTTTTAGTCCAAATGATATAAAAATTTCTGATTCTAGTAATAAGTATGTGAAATTTGTAGCTATTCAAGGTGGAGTCTATAAGGACAAGAATAATGCAGATACACAAAAAAATTTACTGTCTAACTATGGAGTTCCCTTTTCTGTAACAGATTCAGATAAGACGAGAGTTTGCATGGGTATTTATACTGATAAAAATGCCAAAGGCATTATGGATTCTCTTACGAAAAAGAATATAGATAATACAAAAATAGTATTTACTGTACACCAAAATGACTTGTACAATGTAGAATTAACAGAAATAATAAATGCCAATCTTAAGATATTAAACAAGCTCTCAGAAAGTGATGTAAAATCTATAAAAACAGATGAATTAAAAAAATGGTGTGCTTCTTTAAAAGATGTAAAGGGCAGTGATAACAATAGTAAATTAATTTTAAAAGAACTAAAAGAATATATAAATAAACTTCCAGAAGAAATTAAAAAAACAGATGGGGAACAAAATTATATTTACATATTTAATATATTAAAAAAAATAAGTTCTAGTTAATTAAATATTGCTTATAAATAAACTTGAAAAATGTGGCTAGTATAGGGAATTTATACCAATACTTGCCATTTTTATATATAATTTAAAAATTTTTTTGAACAATAATATATTTACTTGTTTATGGTTTTATTAAATGATAAACTATATAAGATATATTATTAAGGTAGGGGATTTTATGTGAAAGGGGTCGGAAAAAGCAGAAGTTTTATATGGTTTTTTATATTTTTAGGGGCCATATGTGGCAGTCTTGTAGGAGATGCTATTGGAAATAATTTTACTTTTTTAAGTTTCTTAAAAAATTTTTATTCAATAGGGATGACTGAGCCAATCGTGTTAAATCTTAAAGTTATGGTACTAACTTTAGGTATAAATTTCAGTATAAATATTGTAACTATAATAGGCATAATTATGGCCATAATATTATATAGAAAATATTAGGAAGTGGTGACATGAAAGTTGTATTGGCTTCGGCCTCTAGTAGAAGGAGAGAACTTTTAAATAGATTAATAGAAAATTTTCAAGTAGTAGCAAGTGATTTTGATGAAAACTCTGTATTGTTTCAAGGAAAGTGTGAATCCTATGTTATGGAACTGGCTGAAGGTAAGGCAAAAGATGTATGTGGAAAACTGCCAGATGAAAGTTTAATAATTATAGGGTGTGACACCACAGTGTTTTTAAAAGGAAAAGTGATGGGAAAGCCAAGAGATATACAAGAGGCATTTTGTATGTTGAAAGCATTAAGTGGAAATGAACATGAGGTGTATTCGGGTATAGCAATCATAGATAAGTTTTCACATAAAACAGTTAAAGATTTTGTATGTACTACTGTAAAATTTTCTGAAATAGATGATAAATGTATAAAAAATTATTTAAAAAAAGAGGAATATAAAGATAAAGCAGGAGCCTATGGCATTCAAGGCTATGGAGGGGTTTTTGTAGAAGAAATTCATGGATGTTATTATAATGTAGTGGGATTACCTTTAAATAAGTTGTATAATATGTTAAGTGGGATGGGGGTAAATTTGTAGTAGGGAGATTTAAAATGAAGAATACTTTGAAGATTATGGATTTGCCCAAAAATGAAAGACCAAGAGAAAGGTTATTTAGATATGGTTCGGAAGCTTTATCCAATCCGGAACTTCTAGCAGTAATACTTGGAACTGGTATTAAAGGTGAGAATATAGTATCTTTAAGTAACAGGATAATAAAAAATAATGGGGGATTAAATGGGGTCTTTAATTCGGATTTAGAAGATTTTATGAGTATTTCAGGAGTTGGAAAGGCTAAGGCAGCTAAAATAGTGGCTATGGTGGAACTGTCAAAGCGGTTTAAGTCCTACAGAGATGGGGATAACTATAGGATATGCAGTCCTAAAGATGCCGCAGTACTTGTTATGGAAGAAATGAGGGGGATGAAGCAAGAACACCTTAAGGTTATCCTGTTAAATACAAAAAATATGGTTATAGGAATTAAAAATGTGTTTATTGGAAGTTTAAATTCATCTATAGTGCATCCAAGAGAAATATTTTTTTATGCTATAAAAAAGAACAGTGCTTCTATAATTTTATGCCATAATCATCCTTCTGGAGATCCGTCTCCTAGTAATGAAGATGTAAACGTAACTTTTAGATTAAAAAAGTGTGGTGAGCTTTTAGGAATACAATTAGTTGATCATTTAATAATAGGAAATGGAATATTTATTAGTTTAAAAGAAAAAGGAATTTTGTGAGATTGAAAGGAGAAATTTAAATGGGTTTTTTTGGAATGTCTAAAGATATGGGAATTGATTTAGGAACAGCTAATACATTGATATATGTTAAAGGAAAAGGAATAGTACTCAGAGAACCTTCTGTGGTGGCTATAAATAAAGATGTTAAAAAGGTAATGGCTATAGGTAATGAGGCAAAGGATATGATAGGTAGAACTCCAGGCAATATAGTAGCCATAAGACCATTAAAGGATGGAGTTATTGCTGATTTTGATATAACTCATACTATGCTTAGAAAATTTATAGAGAAGGTAAGTCCTAAGTCAGCATTTACAAGCCCTAGAATATTTGTATGCTTTCCTTCAGGAGTTACTGAGGTAGAGAAAAGGGCAATAGAAGAGGCGACAAAACAGGCAGGAGCTAGGGATGTGCTTCTTATGGAAGAACCTATGGCAGCTGCAATTGGAGCGGGGCTTCCAGTACATGAACCTACGGGAAGTATGATTGTAGACATAGGTGGAGGAACTACAGAAGTTGCTGTGGTATCCCTTGGAGGAATTGTCACAAGTAAGTCACTTAGAATTGCTGGAGATGAATGGGATCAAGCTATAATAAGTTACATAAAAAAAGAGTATAATTTGATGATAGGTGAGAGAACAGCAGAAAATGTAAAAATTCAATTAGGTTCCGCATATGACACGGGAGAAGAAGATTCTATGGAAATAAGAGGAAGAGATTTAATATCAGGGTTACCTAAAGTTATAAATATAACTGAAAGTGAAGTTAGAGATGCTTTAAAGGAACCTATACTGTCCATAACTGATGCCATAAAGACAACTCTTGAAAAAACACCGCCAGAGCTTGCATCAGACCTAATGGATAAAGGAATTATGCTGGCAGGTGGAGGAGCAATGCTTAAGGGATTAGATCAATTAATAAATATAGAGACACATATGCCAGTGCATATAGCTGAATCACCTCTTGACTGTGTTGCCCTAGGTGCAGGAAAAGCATTAGATACTATTGATAAAATAGTAGCTAGTAGAAAATAGTTATGAGTGATATGTTATGCGATTTTTGAAAAATAAACTTGTAATGACAGTAATAATACTCTCAATTATTTTTTTGATATTAATTTCTTTTAGTTTCAAGAGTGATGGTAATTCAGTTATAAGAGATGGTGTAGGTATTACTTTTAATTCTCTGCAAGGAGGATTATACAAAATTAATAATAAAATAAAAGAGTCTATAAGTTTTATTTTAAATTTTTCTGACGTTAAAAAAGAAAATGAGCAATTGAAGAAAAAAAATAGCTCTTTAGAAAATAAACTTGTAGAATACAATTCTTTAAAAAGTGAGAATTCTAATTTGCGAAAAGAGTTGAATTTTAAAAGTGAAATAGAAGAATATAATTACATAGGCTGTGACATAATAGGAAAAAGCAGCAGTGGAATTTTAGATGAAGTTGCTATAAATAGGGGAAGTAAAGATGGGATAGAAAAACAAATGGTAGCTGTTACTGCAGATGGCTTGGTAGGACAAGTCGTCCATGTGGAAAAGAATTGGTCTATAGTTCAATGTTTAACTAATGAGAATATGGCAGTAGGGGGAACTGTTGATAAGACAGGAGATGAAGGTGGAGTAATAAATAGTGGTATTGTAAAAGGTTATAAAAGTGAGGAAAGCAAGTTTTTGGCTAAGCTTTATTATCTTCCACAGGAATCTACTGTAAAAGAAGGAGATATAATTTTAACTTCAGGAATTGATAATTCTTATCCAAGTGGAATTAGAATTGGAAGTGTAATAGATGTAGAAACGGATAAAGGAAAAGTAATGAAGAATGCCCTGATAAAACCTTATGTGAACTTTGATAAAATTCAACAATTGCTTATAGTAATCCCTAAAAATAAAATAGATATAAAATACTAGGGTGATGAAAAATGAAAAAAATATTAGTATTAAGTCTCTTATCTATAGTGTTGTTTGTATTAGACAATATATTAATGCCTTTCTTTGCCATAAAAACTTTTTATCCAAGTCTTCTTTTGATTTTTATAATCTGTTATTCTATTGTAAATGGAAAGTGGGAAGGATTATGGCTTGGAGTATTTGTGGGACTATTACAGGATGTATATTTCTCACGAGGCTTTGGAATAAATGGATTTACAAATATGATAATATGTGTCATAGCAGGAGCTGTAGGGGATAGCATATTCAAAGAAAAAAGACTTATTCCGGTTATCTCTTGTTTCCTACTAGCTTTATTTAAAGGTATTTTAATGTTTGGGTTGTTATATTTATATGGTATATATGTGAATATAAATAAAGTATTTTTTATAAGTATTTATGATATGGTATTATGTATTTTCATGTATAAGCCTATATATAATCTTTGTAGTAAAGAATATATGCAAGTTAAATGGAAATTTTAAAAGCCAAAATGGGGCATTTTATAATTTGGAGGTGATATTTTGTGAGAAGTAAGAAGCATACTAATATTACAAGGTATACTGCTGTTATAATAATTATGTTATTTCTTTTTATAACTATGGCTATGAGACTGTTTTTCCTGCAGGTGGTACAGGGTAAGGAATATAAGGAACAGTCAAACAATAAGTCTATAAGAGAAATACCTGATGTTGCTCCTAGGGGAGATATTTTAGACTGTAATGGAAATAAATTGGCTAAAAGTACACTAGGTTATGTGTTGGTATATAATCAGCCGGATGAAACTGATGATACGAATAAAAGTGACAGTACATTTTTTTCTGCCATGGACAAAGTATTTAAAATATTGGATGAAAGCGGTGAAACTCAGCAGGACGACTTTGAACTTAAGGTAAATCCCTTTAGATTTGAATTTAGAAGTGATGATGAAAATACCCGGAACAACCTTGAGATAAGATTTAAAAGAGACAGGGGATTAAATAATTCAATAGAAAAAAAAATCAAAAGTAAAAATGAGAATATTTCAGAGGATGATTTGGAGAGCCAGGTTAACAAAGAACTTTTAAAGATATCTGCAGAGGACACCTTTAAAGCACTTTTAAAGGAATATAAAATTCCCAGTGGATATTCACTGGAAGAGCAAAGAAGATTTATGATTATAAGAGATACTTTAAAAATGCAGAGCTTTTCAGGCTATAAACCAGTAACGATAGCAAGTATAAGCAAGGATACTGCTTTTAAGTTTTTACAAATGCTAAATGAACTTCCAGGCATAGATGTAAATACCCAGCCTATAAGGTCATACCCAAATGGAGAGCTAGGTTCTGCTTTTCTGGGATATATATCAAAAATAGCCTCCAATTATGAAAAATATGAAGACAATGGCTATGATATAAGCAGTGATTATGTAGGTCAGGCGGGAATTGAGGCAGCCTTTGAAGATAGATTAAAGGGTTCTAAAGGCGGCAGAATAGTAAAACTTAATAAAAATGGCAGAATACTTGAAGAATTGGGCAGCAGGGATTCCTATCCAGGACAAACTGTTCAGCTTACCATAGACAAGGATGTACAGGCAGCTGCAGAAAAGGCACTGGATGAGAGAATGGAAGAATTAAGAACGAACCCTTATTCCTATGAGAGAGCTGATACCACAAATGCAACCAGAGGGGCAGCTGTGGTAATTAATGTAAATACGGGGGCTATAATAGCCCTGGCCAGCAGACCGGGATATGATCCAAATGATTTTTCAATCCCTGGAAAACTTTCTACAGAGCAATATAACAAATATTTCAATCCTAATTTAGAAGAATTCGGAAGAGATTATATAAGGAAAAGAAATATTACAGCTAATTATCCTGGAAAAAGTGAGGATGAAGTATTGGATATACTTTTCCCTATTGATAAAAGTATTAAAGATAATACTACCATAAGACAGGATCTATATGACATATACCCAAAGCCTTTTTATAATTATGCCACTCAGTCTCTAATACCTCCAGGGTCCACCTTTAAACCCATGACTGCCATTGCAGGGCTGGAAAGTGGAGTTATAACACCTTATTTTAGTTTTTATGATAATGGTACTTATAATCAAGGCGGGAGACTTGTAGAATTTAAATTGGATGGACCAAATGGACTGGTGAATCTTACAACTGCCATACAAAAGTCCAGTAACCCTTATTTTATGGAGGTAGCAAGACTGATTAGAAAAGCTTTTGGGGATGATACTCTGGCTAAATATGCATGGAAGTTTGGACTTGGAGTACCCACAGGTAGTGAAGAAAAACCTGCTACAGGTATAGAAATTCCGGAAAAATTTGGACAGGTATATAATACTCAGTCTAATGAAAATACCTATGCCAATACCTATCTTTGGAAGACCATGTCATCACTTAAGAGCGGACTGGATGACAAGGGAAACAGTATAGTTAAAATAGATTTGTACGATAATGATAGTGATTCTGATAAAGTTAAATCATTGAAAAAGGAAATAAAAACTTTAATACAGAATTCCATAAAGGGTGGAAGCAAGTCTTTTGACAAGGAAAAATACAAGCAATTATTTTCAGAGCTGACATTAGAAGATCCAAATAACAAAAAAAATATCAGTGATGAAGATATGGATAATTTGATTCAGGCTATATACTATATAACTGTTTCAGATGCCAATGCCCAGCTGGATGTACCTGCCAATATAGAAAATGCGGCTATAGGACAGGGGCTAAATCAGTTTACCCCACTTCAAATGGCAAATTATATTGCCACCCTGGCAAATGGAGGAACCAGATACAAGCTTCATCTAGTAGACAAATTTTTAGATTCTGACGGTAACGTTATTGAAGAAGTTAAACCGGAGGTTCTTGAAAATACGGAGGTTAAGGCTGAAAATATAGAGGCTGTTAAAGCAGGAATGGAGGCAGTTAATGAAAAGGGTACTGCATCTCAGGCTTTTGCAAATTTTCCTATAAAGACTGCAGGAAAAACAGGTACTGCAAGTTTAGGAAATCAGGATGAGATTGGAAGAACTGATTATGCAGAGTATGTAGGTTATGCACCACTAGATAATCCTGAAATAGCTGTATGTGTAGTAGTATTTGACGGAGGTATGGGTGCTGGTTCTGCTTACATAGCCAGAGATATTTATTCTGCATATTTTAATTTAAATCAAGATAATAATGATAAAGAAAATTCAGCTGCTAGTGAATAGTAATTAATTCATAAATTTGCGAATAGGATATTCTATTCGCAAATTTATGTATAATAATTAAAATGTAATATTATGTATTTAAATACGGGTTAGCTTAGATAAGATATTCTCAAAAATACTAGGAACTTTAAAAATATAAGAATTTTTGATAAATAAAGTTAAAATATAAGGAGGATTTATATGAATAATGTTGAAATATTATTATGAGGTAACTTATTGGAGGCTAATTTATGATAGATAATAATATATTAGTTAAAGGTAATAAAGAGGGTATAAATATAGTTATAAATATAAATAAATTTAAAGATTTTGAGGAAATGCTAGAAGCTTTAATAAAAAGACTTTCAGTAGGTAAGATGTTTTATAAGGGATGTAATTTAAAAATAATTACAGACTTAAAAAATATAAATGAAAAGCAATTTATAAGATTGAAACATGTATTATTTGAAAAATTTTTAATAAAGGATTGTATATTTGAAGATAGCAATGAAAAACCTAGTAAAATATTTTCGGGTATTTATGAGGGCAGAACTAAATTTTTAAGAAGAACAATAAGAGGAGGACAAGTTGTAAATTATACAGGTAACATAGTTATAATAGGAGATGTAAATGCTGGTTCAGAAATATATGCAGGGGGTAATATAATAGTCTTTGGAACTCTAAGAGGGTATGCTCATGCTGGTTTTGGTGGAAATTCCAAAGCAATAGTTGCTTCAATTTCCCTGCAGCCAGAAATGCTTCAAATTGCTAATTTAGTAACTAGATCGCCAGAAGATAACATGAAGCCCCAATATCCAGAAGTAGCTAAAATTAGAGGAAACATAATAATAGTAGAACCATATTTGCCTAATAAATTTATTTAAGGGAGGTAGTGTAAATGGGAGAAGCAATTGTAGTAACATCAGGCAAGGGGGGAGTTGGAAAAACTACTACTACAGCTAATATAGGTACAGGATTAGCTGCTTTAAATAAAAATGTAGTAGTAGTAGATGGGGATACTGGACTTAGAAATCTAGATATTCTTATGGGACTTGAGAATAGAATTGTATTTACTTTATTAGATGTATTAGAAAATAAATGCAGACTTAAACAGGCTCTTATAAAAGATAAGAGATTACCTAATCTATATCTTTTACCTACAGCACAAACAAGAGATAAGGAAGATATAAGTTCAGAGCAGATGATGAATTTGGTAGAAGAATTAAAGGTAGACTATGATTACGTAATAATAGATTGTCCGGCAGGAATTGAACAGGGATTTGAAAATGCTGTAGTAGGTGCAGATAGGGCATTAATAGTAGTAAATCCTGAAGTTACTTCTGTTAGGGATTCTGATAGGGTTATTGGCAAACTTGATGCTAAAGGTCTTGAAAATCACCAACTTATAATAAATAGAATAAATTATAAAATGACTAAAAATGGAGAGATGTTAGATGTAAATGATATATTGGATAGTTTAGCTATAGAACTTATAGGGGTAGTACCAGATGACAGAAGTATAACTGTTTCAACTAATAAAGGAGAACCAATAGTATTAGATAAAAGTGCTATTTCAGGACAGGCTTTTAGAAACATAGCAAAAAGAATAATAGGAGAAGAGGTACCTCTTATAGATTTAAGTAGTGGGCAAGAAGGATTATTTTCATCTATAAAAAAAATATTTGGTATTAAATAAGGGGGGTAAGGCAATGGATTTATTTAGAGTGTTTTCCAAGCCATCTTCCAAAGACGTAGCTAAAGAGAGGTTGAGGTTAATACTTATAAATGACAGATGTAGTATGCCACAGGAAGTATTAGAGGATATAAAAGAAGATATACTTAAAGTACTTTCAAAATATATGGAAATAAATTACTCTGAAATAGATGTTAGGATGACAGTTACTGAGGAAGTTGAAGAAGATCCGGTAGCACTTGTTGCCAATATACCTGTAAAAAAAGTTAAATATAATAAATAGCTATGTATTTACATAGCTTTTTTATTTTGCTGTGGTATAATCATTATAGTTATATTGGAGGGATATAAATGTTTCTTGAAAAATTTACTATTAATAAAAGATTCTTAAGAGAGTTTGATTTTCCTATACTTATTACAATATTAATTATATGTGTATTTGGAAGCTTAAACATATATAGTGCTTCTCATCTGAGTTATGGCAATCAGTATTTGAAGTCTCAGCTTGTTTGGATAGTTATGGGATTTATATTAATCTATTTTATACTTTTAATAGATTATTCTTTAATAAAAAGTTATGCCAGTATAATATACTGGGTTGGAGTATTCTTACTTATTATAAACTGTATTCCTATATTTAAATATACGGTCAATGGAGCTTCTTCCTGGATTAAAATTGGAGGATTTACCATGCAGCCTTCTGAATTTGCCAAAGTAGGAATTATACTTATGCTGGCAAAACAATTAGATGATATGGAAGGAAATATTAATAACTTGAAAAATTTTTTAAAGCTTACAATATATGCAGTTATTCCTATGGCTTTGATTGTAAAGCAGCCTGATATGGGAATGACTATGATTTGTTTTTTTACTGTGCTTGGAATATATTTTGTTTCAGGATTGGATCTGAAGGTGATACTTGGGGGAATATTAGGATTAACATTGGTGGTGGCTGTGGCCTGGCAGTCCACACTTATACCGTACTATCAAAAGATGAGGATTATAGCTCTGTTCAATGCTGATAAATACCAGTTGACTTATGCACTTCAGCTTACACAGTCAAAAATAGGAATTGGCTCAGGAGGAATTTTAGGAAAAGGATTTTTAAAAGGAACTCAAATATCCGGAGGATATGTTCCAGAATCTCATACAGATTTTATTTTTTCTGTAGTTGGAGAGGAATGGGGACTTATAGGAGCATTTTCACTGATAGCATTTTATGGAATTGTAATATATCGTTCTATAAATATAGCCAGAGAATCTAAGGATATATTTGGTTCTATGGTGTGTGTAGGTATTGTATCTTCTATGTTATTTTCTATCTTTCAAAATGTAGGCATGACCATAGGTTTATTACCTATAACAGGCATTACATTACCTTTTATGAGTTATGGGGGAAGTTCTATTTTGGCAGCTTTTATAAGTATATCGTTAATTTTGAATATAGGTATGAGAAGAAAGAAGATTAATTTTTAAGATATTTAAAAGTTAAAATAAATAATGTTTAAAAGATAGTAGTTATGTATGTTATAAAGTCTTTTGTATTAATTTATATTAAGGTTTCATTGATATACCTACCCATAATTTCTAGTCATAAATATAGTAACATTTAAATATATATTAAGTAGCACGTTATTTAAAAAGGAGGATGTTGTGGGATATTATGATTCAGAATATGAAAAATATTATGGTTCATTAAGGAGAAAACTTAATTATTCACCTTATTATAGAGAAAGAGTATCCAATAAAGAGAATTATTTCAATAAAAAAGGAAACTATTTAGTTAGAAGAATCATAAGAGATCTAATAGGAGTATTGGTATTATTTATATTTATTATATTATGTAAAGTAGCTTCAAATCCTCAGGCTAAAAGTGTATATAATTATTCTAAGAGCATAATAAATCAAAATTATAACTATAGTAAATTAAAAACTCAATTAAATAGTATCAATATAAACTATATTGAAGATAGAATAAAAAATACAGTTAAGGAACTTAGGATTAATGGGGAAAAATAAATTTTAAGAGGTATTTTTGTGATTAAAATAAATAAATATTTTATTCCCTATATAATACTTTTGATTGTCATAGGTTATAAAGGGCAGCTTATTTATACAGCTGTGGTAGTTTTTTTTCATGAAGTTATTCATTATTTATTTTCTAGATATTATAAATTTTCTGGGTTTGACATAGAATTTATAGCAGTGGGAGCCGTTATAAAACTTAAGGATTTAGATGAAGCATTTCCTAAAGAGGATTTAATAATTTCAATTTCTGGTCCAGCATTTAATTTGATATTTAGTGGATTTTTTTATTTTATATATAAAATTTCATACTTGGATTTTTGTTATATGCTTTTTTCTATAAATCTAGCCATAGGATTATTCAATCTGATACCTGCCTTTCCCCTAGATGGAGGAAGAATACTTAGAAGTATTTTGAATTTTAAGATACCATATAGGAAGGCAAATAAGATCACCATAGTAATAAGCATAATTATTGGAATAATGCTTATGTTAGTTTATGTATTTCTATTTTTTAATGGACATAATAATTTCAGTATAGGAGTAATAGCGACATTTATAATGACTACATCATTGAGAGAAAATGAAAGGACATCTTATATAATTATGGGAGATATTATTAAAAAGAAGTATAAATTTATAAAGAGAGGTTATATTGAAAATAGAAATTTATCTATACATTATAAACAAAATCTTCTTACAGCTATGGGGTTGTTTGACAAAGGGAAATATAATATATTTACAGTATTAGATGATGAAATGAATGTAATGGATTTGATATATGAAGAGGAAATAATTGATGCTTTAAAGTTATATGGAAATATAACTGTAGAAGAGTTTATGAAGGTAAATAGATAAAGTACAGTGCACTACTGGTGTATCTGTACTTTTTATAATTTAAGTAATATTATGTCTAACAATATATAACTTGATTTTTGCATTTCAAATTGTTTAGGGGTATGCTAAAATATAATGATGAATACCTAAGAGGAGGATTTTAATGAATAGAATTTCTGATGATATATTATTTAAAGTAGAAAAACCTGCCCGTTATATTGGCGGTGAAATGAATTGTTACATAAAAGATAAAGAAAAAATAGATATTCATTATGCATTTTGTTTTCCAGATGTGTATGAAGTAGGTATGTCCCATTTAGGCATGAAAATATTGTATTACATATTAAACGAACGAGAAGATACTTATTGTGAGAGGGTATTTGCACCCTGGCCAGATATGGAAGAACTTATGAGAGAAAATCATATATTATTATATGGACTTGAAAGTAAAGAACCAATAGTGAATTTTGACTTTATAGGTTTTACGCTTCAATACGAAATGAGTTATACTAATATTTTGAATATGTTAAATTTGGCAGGATTACCTGTTAGAGCATCAGAAAGAGGGGAAGAGGCTCCTATAATTATGTGTGGAGGACCCTGTGCATATAATCCTGAACCTCTATGGGATATAGCGGATTTGTTTGCAATAGGAGAAGGAGAAGAACAAATAAATGAAGTTATGGATTTATATAAAATTCATAAGGGAAATAAAAAAAAATTTTTAAGAAATGTATGCCACATAGAAGGTATATATGTACCTTCACTTTATGATGTATATTATAATGAAGATGGCACTATTAAAGAGTTTAAACCTCTTTATAAGGACGTACCTAAAAAAATTATTAAAAGAATAATTAAAAATTTTAATGATATAGCTTATCCCGATAAGCTTATAGTACCCTATACCGACATAGTACATGATAGAATAGTTCTTGAGACTTTTAGAGGATGTACAAGAGGTTGTAGATTTTGTCAGGCAGGTATAATATATAGGCCTGTAAGAGAAAAAAGTACATCAAAATTATTAGAACAGGTAGATAAACTAATAAAGAGTACTGGCTACTCAGAAGTATCGTTAACTTCATTAAGTATATGTGATTATTCTGATTTAAAAAATTTAGTGTATAATTTTATTGAAAAATATGAGAAAGATAAAGTAGGAGTATCTCTTCCTTCTCTTAGAATAGATTCTTTTTCTGTAGAGCTTATAAATGAAATTCAAAAAGTAAGAAAAACAGGTCTTACTTTTGCTCCGGAGGCCGGCAGCCAGAGGATGAGAGATGTGATAAACAAGGGTGTTACAGAAGAGGATTTAATGAATTCTGTAAAAAGTGCATTTTTATCAGGATGGTCTACTATAAAATTGTATTTTATGATAGGACTTCCCTATGAGACCACAGAAGATGTAAAAGGTATAGCAGATTTATCTCAAAAAGTAGTGGATGAGTATTTTGGCATTCCGAAAAATATAAGAAAAAAAGGATTGAAGGTAACAGTTAGTACTTCTATATTTGTACCTAAACCTTTTACCGCTTTTCAATGGTCACCTCAGGCAAAAATGGAAGAAATCAGAGATAAGATTAAAGTCTTAAGATCTTCCATAAAAAGCAAAAATATAGTATATAACTGGCATGAAACACCAGTAAGTTATTTAGAGGCTGCTTTTGCCCGGGGAGATAGGAAAATATGTGATGTATTAGTTAGAGCTTATGAAAAAGGGGCTAAATTCGATGGATGGTCGGAATATTTTAATTTTGAATTATGGATGGAGGCTTTTCGAGAATGTAAAGTAGATTCAGATTTTTATATCTACAGAAACAGAAGTTATGATGAAATACTTCCATGGGATTTTATAGATATAGGAGTGGATAAGGAGTTTTTAATAGAAGAAAATGAAAAAGCTAAAAAAGCTTTAGTAACTCCTGACTGTAGAATAGGATGTAAAAATTGTGGGGTGAATGTTAATTTAGGAGGTAAATGCTTTGAAGGAGCAGTATTTAATAAAATTCAGTAAAAAGGATAGCATAAAATTTATAGGTCATTTAGATCTGATGAGAACTATACAGAGAATGATAAAGAGATCAGCTCTCCCAGTGGAATATTCCAAAGGATTTAATCCTCATATAAATATGTCTATAGCACAGCCTCTGGCAGTAGGAATATATTCTTGTGGAGAATACATGGATGTATATTTTGAAAGTGAAACGTCTGAAGAAGAAATTATAGAAAAATTAAATAAGAGTGCTCCTTTAGGGATAAAAATATCAAGAGCAAATAAAGTTTACAATGTAGAAAATAAAAAGATATTTAAATCTATGGCAGCAATTAGAGCAGCTAAATATAGTATACAAATACCTTATATAGATACTAGTGAGATAGAAGAACATATGAAAGATTTAATGAATATGTCAGTTTGGACTACCTTGAAAAGAACCAAAAAAGGTGAAAAAGAAACGGATATAAAAAAGCTAGTAAAGTGTATACATTATTTTATTTGTGATAATAAATTGGTTCTAGATACTACTATTTGCTGTGGAAGTCTTGATAACTTATCACCGAAACTTTTGTCAAATTATATACAAAATACCATTGAAGGTTCTGATAAAAATTCTTTTATTAATATAATGAGAAAAGAAATGTATGGAGAAATAAGAAATAAGTTAATTCCATTATATGAATATGTAGATAAAATACATTAAAATTTATTTCCTATAGATAGTTGGTTTTAAGAAGAGGTGAATTATATTTGAAAGAAATATTTGTTGAAAGAGCAACAAAAGTTTTAAGGATAATTATAAGACAGGAAAAAATAATTAAAGAATGTTTTATAAGAGAGCAAGATGGAAATGCCTATCCAGGAGAAATATATATGGGTATAGTTAAAAATATAGTTCCTGCTATAAAGTGTGCTTTTGTAGATATAGGATGCAGAAGAAATGCTTATATGTATATGGATAAAAAATTTAAAAATCTTAACTTGAAAAAAGGAGATATTGTTTTAGGAGAAATTTTAAAGGAAGATCAGGGAAAAAAAGGAGCTAAAATTGTAAAAAATATAAGCATACCTGGTAAATATTGTGTTTTAAATAGTTCTGGTAATGAAATACAATTTTCCAAAAAAATACATAATGAATCTTTTAAAAAAGATATATTGAAATCATTAAAACTACCTGAGGGAATTGGACTGATGATAAGAACTGAAAGTGAAAATATTCCTATTGAGATATTACATAATGAAATGGAAAGATTATATAGAGTATATAGTCAGGTAATAAAATCAGCTGCATATTTACAAAAACCAAGGTTATTATTTGATAATGGTGGAATACTGGGAGAAGTGCTTAGAGATAAACTTATTGATGATGATTTTATAATATATGTAAATAACCAGAGGGATTATAAATATGTAGAAGATTTTTTAAAAGGATTACATAATGCACGTGTAAATTTGCAATTATACACGGGAAATAAGAATCTATTTTCCTATTATGAACTAGAAAATAAGATATTAAATTTAAGAAATAATAAAATAGAATTAAAATGTGGTGGATATATAGTTATAAATAAAACAGAAGCTATGTTCGTAATAGATGTTAATTCAGGTAAAAATATAAAGAGCAGTACTATGGACAAGACTGTGTTTATTACTAATCTACAAGCTGCAGAAGAAATTGCAGCACAAATAATACTTAGAAATTTAAATGGTATAATACTTATAGATTTTATAGATATGGATAATAATAAAAACAAGAAAAAAGTTATGGATAAATTGAAAGATGGATTTTTGATGGATAAAAATAAAACTGTAATATATCCTTTCACAGAGTTGAATTTAGTACAAATAGCCAGAAAAAGAATGGGAAGATCCATAAATGATTATATAGAAGAAGAGTGTAGATGTTGTGAGGGAACAGGCAAGAAAATAAAGTTATCCTATATGATTTTACTTATCAAAAATGAAATCTCAAATATGTGTTATGAAAAGAATGTAGAAGATATTCATATTAAGATGGATGTGTCCTATGAAAATCATATAAAAAAAAATATGAAAGATTTCATAAAAGATATAGAAGCTGAAAATAAAAGGGTATATATTACCTATGGAAAAAAAGTATCTTATAAGGTAGAACCACTTTTATTTGACAGTGATATAGAAAATTTTAAAAATTTCAGAGTAAATTGAAAGAACTTTACAAAGGGAAGCATATATGTTAAAATGACAGCTGTAGACCGCTCAAGAAAGGTTACATAAATTATTGAGAAAGTTTTTTCTAATATACCTTTTAGGCGAGACTGGATTGAGGAGGTGTTTTTATGTATGCAGTTGTAGCTACTGGAGGAAAACAGTATAAAGTTTCAGAAGGAGACATAATATACGTTGAAAAATTGGAGGCTGAAGTTGATTCTACAATTGAACTTGACAAGGTACTTATGGTAAATAAGGATGAAGGATTAGTGATTGGAAAACCTGTAGTTGAAGGAGCTAAAGTAAAGGCTAAGGTACTAAGTCAAGGAAAAGCTAAGAAGATTATAGTATTTAAATATAAGCCTAAAAAAGATTACAGAAAGAAACAGGGACATAGACAGCCATATACCAAGTTACAGATTGAAAAAATTGATGCTTAATTATGATTAAGGCAGTATTTAATAAAAAATCTGGTAATTTGATTTCAGTTGTAATTAAAGGCCATGCAGAATCAGCAGAACAGGGATATGATATGGTATGCAGTGCTGTTTCTGCTATATCCCAAAGTATTTTAATTGGAATAACAGAAGTTTTAAAATTAAATGTAAAATACTCCTTAGAGGATGGCTTTTTAAGTTTTTCATTGGACAATATAAATGAAAATGATGTGTCAAAGTGCCAGGTGCTTATGAAAACTATGTTACTTGGATTACAGAGTATTGAAATTAGTTTTAGTGAATATATAAGTGTAAAGGAAATGGAGGAGGTGTAATTTATGATTATTATGAATCTTCAGATATTTGCTCATAAAAAAGGTATGGGTAGTTCAAAAAATGGTAGAGATAGTGAATCCAAGAGACTTGGAACTAAGTCTGCCGATGGACAATTTGTTTTAGCTGGAAATATATTAGTTAGACAGAGGGGAACTAAAATTCATCCTGGAAAAAATGTAGGAAAAGGCTCTGACGACACTTTATTTTCCAAAATAGATGGCATAGTTAGATATGAAAGAATGGGAAAGACAAAAAAGAAAGCCAGTGTATATCCTTTAGAGGTAGAAGAATTAGTAGCTGAATAGTTGTTATTAAGGCACCCTGAGAAAAGGGTGCTTTTTTGAAAACACGATTTATCCGAAAGCAGCGATTAACTAATATTCCCAAGCTCTTTTAAAGTGGGAGATAAGCACAGATAACGCATCTGGATAAGTTCTTCCCCTAAAGGATAACGTATTCTAAGTGCTAAAGACACTAAGAATACTGTTAATAAGGTTCAGATGAAGAAAAGCAGTGTTTAGGAGCAAGCTTTACTGAACCTAAGAGTTACTTGATAACTTTTTATAAGGAAGTGATTAGTATGTTTGTAGATAGGGCGGAAGTATTTGTAAAATCAGGCAGTGGAGGTAATGGTGCTATTTCCTTTAGACGAGAAAAATATGTACCTCGTGGAGGCCCTGATGGAGGTGATGGAGGAAAAGGTGGAGATGTTATATTAATAGTAGATCCAGAAATTACTACTTTATTGGATTTTTCATATAAAAAAAAGTATATTGCAGAAAAAGGTGAGAATGGTTCTGGTTCTAAGTGTTTTGGGAAAAATGGAGAAAATTTATATATAAGGGTGCCTTTGGGGACAGTTATAAAAGATGTAAATACAGATAAAATAATGGCAGATCTTTCCCATATTGGAGATAAATATATAGTAGCAAAGGGTGGAAAAGGTGGAAGAGGTAATGTAAGGTTTACCACTGCTGTAAGGCAGGCACCAGATTTTGCTGAACCGGGAATGCCTGGAGAAGAAAGATATATATCATTGGAACTTAAGATTTTAGCAGATGTGGGACTTTTAGGTTTCCCCAATGTAGGTAAATCAACTCTTTTATCTGTAGTTACTAAAGCAACCCCTAAAATTGCAAACTATCACTTTACAACGTTGTTTCCTAACTTGGGAATGGTGAATATTCCAGGAATACAAAGTTTTGTGATAGCGGATATACCTGGTATAATTGAGGGAGCAGCAGAAGGAATAGGCCTTGGAATAGATTTTTTAAGGCATATTGAAAGGACTAGACTTTTAATACATGTGGTAGATATATCAGGGTTAGAAGGAAGAGAGCCTTTTGAAGATTTTATTAAGATAAATGAAGAATTGAAAAAATATGATGTGAAGCTTTGGGATAGACCTCAGATAATTGCTGCCAATAAAGCGGATATGTTATATGATGATAGTATATTTGAGAGTTTTAAGAATAAAGTAGGAAAGTTGGGGTATAATAAGGTTTTTAAAATATCTGCAGCTACAAGGCAGGGAGTAGAGGCTCTTATGAAAGAAGCTGCAACAATGCTTAGCAACATACCTGTAACAGATATGTATATAAGTGAAGAGGATAAATTTATACCTGAAGAAAAGAAATTCACCTATGAAATAGAAAAACAGGGAAATGTGTATATAGTTAAAGGAAGTTTTGTTGACAGATTACTGGCAAGTATTAATGTAAACGATGCGAATGAACTGAGATATTTTCATAAAGTACTTAAAAATAAAGGAGTCATGCAGCGATTGGTAGATATGGGAATTAAAGACGGAGATGTAGTTAGACTTAATGATTTTGAATTTGATTATATATTATAATGGAGAGAAAATAGATGGTTAAAAAAGCTATTTTTGGTGGAACATTTGATCCAATACATAATGGACATATACATATAGCTTATGAGGCAATATATAGATTGGGATTGGATGAAATTGTATTTATGCCCACAGGTAATCCACCACATAAAGCAAAAAAGAGCATAACAGATGCTTTTTTAAGATATGAAATGGTAAAAGTGGCTATAAGATCAGAAAGCAAATTTACGGTAAGTAACTATGAAGTGAATAAACCTACCTTAAGTTACACCTATAGTACCTTAGAACATTTTAACAAACTGGAATCAAAAACTGAATGGCATTTTCTTACCGGAGCGGATTGTTTAATGGATATAGAAAAGTGGAGTAGGGTAGATAGTATATTCAGATTATGCAAGTTTATAGTATTTAACAGACCTGGATTTCCAGCATTTACTTCAGAAAGTATAGAGGCTCAGAAAAAAAAAATAGAAGAAAAGTACTCTACTAATATAATATATTTAGATGCTCCGTTATTTGATATTTCTTCTACAGTTATAAGGAACAGTGTCAAGGAAGGCAAAAATGTGAACTATTTTTTGCCTGAAAGTGTTTGTAATATTATAAATCAGTTAAATCTTTATAAATAAGATTCAATAATTTTTTATTTTGGAGTGATATAGGATGTGGAGTGAAGAGGAGATAAAAGAATATTTAAAGGAGAGATTATCAGAAAAAAGATATAAACATAGTTTGGATGTAAAAAGCACAGCGATAAAATTAGCTGAAGCTTATAACGGAGATGTTAACAAGGCAGCACTGGCGGGACTTATACATGATTGTGCAAAATATATGTCGGATAATGAAATTTTGAATTTGGCAGAAAAAAATGGAATTTCTATAGATGAGGTGAGCCGATTAAATCCCAAGCTTCTCCATGGTAATGTGGCTGTGGTGGTTGCAAAAAAAATTATGGGAATTTTTGATGAAGATGTATTGAGCGCTATAGCTTGTCATACTACTGGGAAAAAGGATATGAATTTACTAGAAAAAATAATATATATTGCAGACTATATAGAACCCGGTAGAGATTTTCCGGGAGTAGAAGAGCTTAGGAAAAAGGCTTTTGTAGATTTAAATGGTGCAATATTGGATGCTTTTAATAATACTATTAAAGTTGTGATAAATAGAGGTCAACTTTTACATTTAAATACCATAGAAGGAAGGAATCATTTAGTATTCTGTAACGGAAAAAAGTAAATTGTTTGTTTGTAAATTAATTTATCAAGATGCGGCAATCAGCTATTACCCCATCTTCTTCAAAGTGGGGATATATATTAACATATGCCATATATTTTATGAATTAGGTTTAGGAGGTCTTCATAATGAAAAAAGAAATAATAAATACAAAAAAAGCTCCTGGAGCTGTAGGTCCTTATTCACAAGCTGTAAAAGTGGGGAATTTTTTATTTACATCAGGTCAAATCCCCTTAGTTCCAGAAACGGGAAAATTAATTTCAGGAGATATAAAAAAAGCTACCGAAAGGTGTCTTGCCAATATAAAAGCATTACTTGAGGAAGCGGGGACGGGTTTTGAAAATGTAATTAAGACTACTGTGTATGTAAAAAATATGTCAGATTTTGCAGATGTGAATGAAGTGTATGCAAGATATTTTCAAAAAGATATGCCTGCAAGGTCTTGTGTAGAAGTAAAACTTCCTAAGGATGCTTTGGTTGAGATAGAAGTAATAGCATTAGTAGATTAATTAAAAAATATATTTAAAGGAGTGAGCTTCAAAAGAGTTCACTCTTTTGAAGCTATGTATGATATTTAATGGGAGAGAAATTAAATGGAAGAAAATAAAATAGTATTTAAAGTTAAAGAAGAAGAACAAGGATTAAAACTGAAAGAATATTTAAAAAAAATTCAAAGATTTTCAGGAAGACTCATAAGAGGAGCAGCCTTAAGTGGCAGAATAGAAATAGATAATAAAATAGTAAAGCTTAATCATGTATTAAAATCAGGGGATATTATATCTTTTAATTTAGTAAAAGAAGAGTCTCAGAATATAGATGCAGAAAAAATGGATATAAAAGTGGTATATGAAGATAAGGATATAATAGTAGTAAATAAAAAACCGGGAATGGTAGTCCATCCCACAAGAAGCTATCCTAGTGGAACTTTAGCTAATGGGCTTATTTATTATTTTCAAAAAAATGGAGAAAATTGTATAGTTAGATTGGTAAGTAGGCTGGATATGGATACCTCTGGACTTATAATAGTTGGAAAAAATCAGTTTGCCCATATGTGTCTGTCAAGAGATATGAAAAGTGAAAATTTTGAAAAAAGCTATATTGCTGTAATTCATGGAAAGATGAAACAAAAACAGGGTATTATAGATTTGCCTATATACAGACCTGAAGGAGATGATATAAGAAGAATTGTGGATAAAAGAGGTCAAAGAAGTGTTACGCATTATAAGGTTATAGAAGAATTTAAATTTGATCAGATATTAAAGCTCACGTTGAAAACTGGAAGGACACATCAGATTAGAGTTCATTTAAGTTATTTAGGCCATCCACTATATGGAGATACCCTTTATGGAATAGAAGAGGATAACAGGTATATAAATAGACAGGCTCTTCATGCCTATAGACTTAAGTTTCCTCATCCTAGAGGAGATAAAGTATTGGAATTAGAGGCTGATATTCCAGAGGATATTTTAAATTTAATAAAACAAATAAAATAAGGCATCTCTTTGTATTTTAAGTTTGGATGCCTTATTGTAGATCAAGTGATTCTTAGGTTCAGGTAGAGTTTGTTATAGAGGAATGCTTTTTTCCATCTGAACCTTATTAACAGTATTCTTAGTGTCTTTAGCACTTAGAATACGTTATCCTTTAGGGGAAGAACTTATCCAGATGCGTTATCTGTGCTTATCTCCCACTTTGAAGAAGATGGGGGTATTAGCTAATTCTAGCATTCGGATAAAATTAGTTTATTTAGAAACTATAATTTTTTTTATGGTAAAAGAAATTATAAGAGTTAATATAACCATAATTGATATAAAAAATATGTATTTATTTTTTATAATATTTTCTACATGAGTGGAAGCTATTGTCTGTTTTTCATAATGACTAGAGTTACTTAAAAGATTTAATTTTCCTATATTTTTTCCTTTAAAAGATATGGTAGCCTCTTCAACCACTTCTCCTGCATTAAAAAACTTAACTGATAAATTTGAATTTTTAAGAGTGAAACTGGGAACAGTTGTGTCCTTTTTATTTTTAACATAGTAAAAATCAGAAGCTGCAATCAGTGGTACAGAGAGATTATTTTTATTATAAGTTGTAACTAAATCTCCCTTTGAATATAATTTTACAAGGCTGAAATTATCAAATCCAAAATTAAATAAAGATATGGAATCAGGGAAAAAAGTTTTATTTTTGTCGTGTACCAGGGCTACAATAAGACGCTGACCATTTCTTGTAGCTGCAGATACATAAGAGTGTAGAGACTGTGTTGTATATCCTGTTTTACCACCTTCACAACCGCTGTAATAATAAGTGGAGTTTGTTTGTATTAATCTATTCTCATTCCATACACCTCTTTCCCGAGGAGATTTATTGGTAGGAGGGATGGTATAATATGGTGTAGTAGCGATTTTTGAGTATTCAGGATTTTTACATAATTCTCTCATTATAAGAGCTAAATCCTTTGCAGAAGTTTTGTGTTTCTCATCAAATAGTCCACTGGGATTTACAAAGTTTGTATTATAAGCGCCCAGTTCATGTGCCTTTTTGTTCATTTCAACGGCAAATTTCTTTGAGGAACCATCTCCTATGTATTCCGCTAATGCCTCTGCACAATCATTAGCCGAGGCTAGCAAAAGACCGTACAATAAATCTTTTACAGTTAATTCTTCACCCTCATAAAGACCTATTCTAGTTCCCTCTACAAGAGTTGGATTTTTACCAACTATTACTTTATCATTTAAATTTGCATTTTCAAAGGTTAAAAGTGCAGTCATTATTTTAGTAGTGGATGCCGGGGGATAGGCGGAATCAGGATTTTTAGCATATAAAACTTTACCTGTTGTGGCATCTAAAAGTACTGCACTATCAGCTGAAACAGAAGGAAGTGTTTCACTGGCATAAATGTTATAGGGATTAGTATAACAGATAATTAGAAAAAATAATATAAATGTGATTATTTTTTTCATTTTTTCCTCCTTTAAGATAATCATTAAATATTATATCAAAAAAATAATATATATGCGACAAATTTTTTTAAAGTTGTCAATAATTTAAATATAAATTGTATATATTAATATATACTTTATTAAAAATTACAAAGTATGTAAAGTTCAATATATTCCTAAATTATAACCATTTCAACTTATAATATAATGAAATTTACATGATTTTGTATAAAATTATTTAATTTTCACATATTTTGAATTAATATGTGAAATATGAAATTATGGGAGGAAAATAATGAAGTATAAGAAGAAGATTATAGGTTCTGCTGTGATTTTAATAATACTTAGTTTATTTTTAATAATATTTTATGTTAATTCAAAATCAGTAAATGATATATCTAGTAGTAAAGAAGATATATTTAAAGAACAATCTAATGATAGTGTCGTAGAACAGTCTTCCAATAATATAATTGTTTATATAAATGGAGAGGTTAAAAGTCCTGGGGTATATAAATTAGAACAGGACAGTAGAGTGGGAGATTTAATAAAAGCATGTGGGGGCTTTACAAATGAAGCTAATAGTTATAAACTGAATTTGGCTAAAAAGTTAAAAGATGAAGATTATATATATGTAGATAAAAAGTTAGATAATGAAAATTTGCAATTACAAAATGGAATGCAGGGAGAAACAACAGAAAATGTTAAAATAAATATAAATAGTGCTACTAAAGAAGAATTAAAAACCATACCCGGCATAGGGGATGTAATGGCACAAAAAATTATAGATTATAGAGAACAAAATGGAAGTTTTTCATCTGTGGAGGATTTAAAAAATATAGATAGAATAGGAGATAAAACTTTAGAAAAAATAAAAGATAAGGTAGATATAAGGTAATTGGAGGTATGATTTGTCTTAAAATATTTAGGTTGAATAAAAATTTTATTTATAGTATATGGAGGAGAAAATATGTTATCAAAAGATATGGTGGAATTAGGAAATAAAAGATCTACTATTAGAGAAATATTTGAATTTGGTAAAAAAAGAGCAGCTATAGTTGGGAGAGATAAGGTATATGATTTTAGCCTTGGAAATCCTAATGTTCCATCACCGGATTCAGTAAAAAGTGCAATTTTAGATATATTGGAACATGAAAAATCAACCGCTGTACATGGATACACAAGTGCACAGGGAGATGATAATGTAAGAGATGTAATTGCTGAATCTATAAATAAAAGATTTGGTACAAATTTTACTAAAGATAATTTATATATGACTGTAGGAGCTGCAGCATCTATAAGCATATGCTTTAAAGCTTTAACCAACCCAGGAGATGAATTTATTACCTTTGCACCATTTTTCCCAGAATATAAGTGCTTTGTAGAACAGGGTTCAGGAGGAAAGCTTATTGTTGTACCTGCTAACACAGAAAATTTTCAAGTTAATTTTTTAGAATTTGAAAAGAAAATTAACAGTAAAACAAAAGCTGTTATTGTTAATTCGCCTAATAATCCATCAGGAGCTGTTTATTCAGAAGATACTATATTAAAGCTGGTATCTATTTTAGAGGTTAAATCTAAAGAATATGGACATGCAATCTATTTAATATCTGATGAACCCTATAGGGAAATTGTATATGCAGGAGTTGAAGTGCCTTATATTACTAAATATTATAAAAATACTTTTGTTTGTTATTCCTATAGTAAGTCATTATCACTGCCAGGAGAAAGAATAGGATACATAGTTGTACCTAGTGAAATGGATAATTTTAAAGATACTTATGCTGCTGTTTGTGGTGCAGGTAGAATACTTGGCTATGTTAATGCACCTAGTTTATTCCAAAAAGTTGTTGCGAAGTGTGTGGGTCAGACTTCAGATATTTCAATCTATGAAACAAATAAAAATCTACTGTATAAGGGATTAATAGAAATGGGCTACAAATGTGTAGAACCACAAGGGGCATTTTATTTATTTCCTCAATCCTTAGAAACTGATGCAAATTTATTCTGTAAAAAGGCTAGAAAATATGATCTTTTAATGGTACCTGGAGATGATTTTGGATGTCCTGGCCATGTTAGAATTTCTTATTGTGTAGAGACACAGCAAATTGTAAATGCACTGCCGGTATTTAAAAAATTGGCGGAGGATTATAAAAAATAATATTTTCAAGCAATAAATTTTAAATTATGATTTATCATAAGGGGATTGTATGGTACTAAATACAGTAATTAAACAAATAGCATCTTTATTTATAATTTCAGTAATAGGTTTTTATTGTGGAAAAAAGGATATTATTGATGAAACTTTTTCAAATCAACTATCTAAATTATTATTAGAGGTAACACTTCCTCTTTTAATTATATCTTCTTTTAGTTTTACTTATGAAAGGGATATAATAAGTAATATAGTAAAAGCATTTATTTATTCAATTCTTATATTTGCCATAACTCCTTTAATAGTAAAACCTCTATTGATGAAAATTGAAAAGGAAAAGAGAGATGTTCTTCAATTTGCCATGGTATTTTCAAATTGTGGTTTTATGGGATTCCCTATAACCCAAAGTATTTTTGGAAATGAGGGAATTATATATGCATCTATATTCAATATGGTTTTTAATATCTTTGTATGGACTTATGGAATAATGTTGTTTAGTGAAATAAAGACTATTCGGGAATTTGGCAAAATATTAAAAAATCCAGGAATAATCTCTGCTTTAATTGGAATTTTGATTATGATATTTTCTATAAAAGTGCCTTCAGTAATCCAGGATACCATGAAAGCAGTAGGTGGTCTAACTACTCCCATATCCATGCTTATAATAGGGAGTTTATTATCAAAGTCCAATTTTAAAAATCTTATTAATGATGTAAGTATGTATTATGGGGTTTTTATTAAGCTTTTATTTATACCTGTGGTTTTGTATATAGTTTCAATTTTTTTTAAAGAAAACTCTATGGTTATGAAAACTTTTATTTTAATGCAAGCTATGCCGGCAGGTGCAACAACTTCAATTTTTGCAGAGAATTTTAATAAGGGAAGGCAATATTCCGTATTTATAGTTTCCTTGTCTACACTTTTTTCTATGGTTACAATACCTTTAATAATTAAATTTTGTTTATGAGAATTTAAAATACAATGCAAAATTTACATCGATATATTTAAAAAGTTCAGTTTATTTTAGGTATACATTAAAGTATATTATATTATAAATCGATTATTATATAAGGTAATAAATAATATTTGGAAATAAAGGAAAATAAGTTAGATTTATGTTTTTAATAGTATTTTGTTTATCCGGATGCAGCAATTAGCTAACACCCCTAACTTCTTAAAAGGGGGATAAGCACTGCTTGCGCCACTTGATAAGTTCTTCTAAGATTTAGGTGGAGAATAGCATTTTTTATAAGCAAATTTCACATGAACCTAAGAATCACTTGATATGGGAAGGTGTTGAGGTATGGTTGATTGGTATAGACATTCTTGGAGTGAAGTAGTAAGAGAATTAAACAGTAATGTATATTATGGGCTGGATGATGATCAGGTAGAGCTCCGCAGAGAAAAATATGGGAAAAATAAAATTATTATGCCTTCTACCAAAGGGCTATTTTATTTTATGTTTATACAATTTAAAGAAATTTGGATTGTATTTTTAATTTTAAGTATAGTTGTATTTATATATTTGGATATGTTTATATATGCAGTTGTATCTTTGGCTATTATGTTTTTTAATATGTTATGTGTAGCACTTGAAAGGTATAAAGAAGAGAAAAACATTAAAGAATTACGAAAATTAAATTCAGGCATGGCAAGAGTAATAAGAAATGGAAGAACGATAAAGGTACCTTCGGAAGAACTGGTGGTAGGGGATATAGTTATTGTAGGTCAAAGAGAGGGAATACCTGCAGATATAAGGATTATAGAAAGTAATGATTTAAAGGTTGATGAATGCTCTGTTACAGGGGAGAATTTTATCTCTGAAAAGTATGAATCTAAAATAGATGATAAAGAATTACTCTTATCAGATATGAAAAATATATTGTTTAAATCTTCTTCAGTAGTTTCAGGAGATGGTACAGGAATAGTTGTGTCAGTGGGTATGGATACAGAAGTGGCCAATATGGTAAAGCTTTTAATTGAAGAAGGAAAGGAAAAAAAATCTTTTGGCTTTAGACTTCATAAAATTTTAAATATATTCACTATAATTTCTATAGGAGTTCTTTCTATCATTCAATTAATATTAACTCTTATATTTAAACAGAATTTTTATAGTAATTTAGAAGAATTGTCCATTATATTTTTAAGTTCCATTCCTCAAGTAATGATTATAATAATTTTATTTTCAGGTACTATATTATTTAAGAAGCTAGCAAAAAAGAAAGTCTTTTTTAAGGATTTGTCTAGTTTAGAAAAGCTTTCAAGAGTTTCAGCTATTTGTACAGACAAAGTAGGATCTTTTTCTAAAAATAAGATGGAAGTTGTAAAGGCTTACGACAGTAATGGATTCATTGATGTAAATGAGGAAATCTTAAAAGAAAATATGGGAAAAAGTTTATACAGAATGTTAAATATAGGCATATTGTGTAATGATATTAGATCTGTAAAAGCAGATGTGGAAAATTCCAGAGAAAATTTAGTAGAGTTAGCTTTAGTAAGGTTCGGACAACAAAATGGTATTTATAAAAGAGAATTGGATAAAGACAATAATAGAATATTTCAAATTTTATTTGACAGTGAAAGGCGTATAATGACAACTGTAAATAAAATGAGTAAAAAGTATAGGGCTAATGTAAAAGGGGCACCGGATTCTATTATAGCCAGATGTACCCATATATTAAAAAATGGTGTAGAAGTTGAGATAACAGATGAAGATATAAAAGCTATAAAAGATTGGAATATTAGCATGTCTAATGAATGCTTATATGTGGTAGGATTTGCCTATAGGAATTTTAATTATGAGCCTAGTATTAAAGAGAATATTGAAAGTAATCTGGTGTTCGTGGGATTAATTGGCTTTGACAATATGTTAAAGGAAAATGCAGTGGATTCTATTAAGAAGGCATTGTCTCTTTCTATTAAACCTATTATAATTACAGAGGATAATAAACTTACAGCTTTGGCTATAGGAAAAAAATTGAAAATTGTATCCAGACTTCAGCAAATATTATCTGGAGTGGAAATAGATAATATGACAGAGAGTGAATTTAAACGTATTGGAGAAAAAGTTAATATTTTTTGTAGAATAAATTCCAAACATAAAGTTCAGATAGTAAAAGCATTAAAAGGTTATGGATATGTATCTGCCATAACAGGATGGAAGCTTACTGATTTACCTGCTCTTAAAATATCTAATGTGGGAATAACCAATACAAAAAGCAAAATAGTAAAGAGATTATGTGATATATTTACTGATAATATAGATTTTATGAATATTTTAGGTACCATAGAGGATTCAAGAAAAATAATGAAAGTGTTTAAAAAAATAATTGTCTATATTATAAGTTGTAATTTTGCTCTTTTAATATTTTTAATGGGAAGTTTTTTGTTTGATTTTCATATTGTCAACAATATTATTATAGAATCTTTTTGGTTTAATAGCATACTTATGTTTTTATCTATTCTGGCTCTTATATATCAGTATAAGGATGAAGAAGGTGACTATACATACTTTTCTATTGATAAAAGCATAGTTACAGATAATTTTACATTTATTATAACTGGCGGATTTTTAATGGGAATTATAGCTTTTATAGGTTTTTACATAGGTAATTTATATAAAATTCAATTTGATCTTTTAACTTCTCTATGGATTTTAAATACCTGTGCAGTAATATTTACCTATAGTTTTTCCAATAAAAAGTTTTTCCATAACAAGGTGTCCAACTTAATTATAATTACAAGTGCTTTTATTCAATTTGTAATAACAGCGATTATAAGCAATTTTGTGATTCTATATAATAGCATTTATTTAAAAATATTTTTAATATGTATTTTGATATGGATTATTTTTTGTGTATTTTATAAATTTCAAAGAGAAGAATTTGTTTAACCTATTATTTTTAGGATAAAATAGTAATAGGAGGTGGTTTTTTTGTATAGTAAATATAGTATAAAAAGGCCACTGGTATTTTATTCCATTTCACTGGCAGCAGGGTGTATATCAGCTATAATATTTCTAGATAGCATTTTTATGGTAGCAGCATTAGCTGTTTCTTTTTTTATTATAGTATTATTAACTTTAGAAATTAAGTTTTGTATTTTCAATATGCTATTTTTTATTTTCGGAGTAGCGTCCTTTAATGTGTATTTTTATGTAGAGGTTAAAGAGATTATTGAAATTAGAGTAGTGGAAAGGAAAGATTACTATTTTATAGGAGATTTCAAGGGCAGAAAAATTATATTAAACGGTAAAACAAAAGGGTTGAAAGAGGGACAAAGAATAAAAGTACGGGGGAATTTCAAGAGAAATGCCTATATAGAGGAGGGGATAATTGGTAACTATGCTTTAGAAGAATATAAAGCTTGTAAGGATGACATCATATTTAATATTTATAAATTTAAAAAGAATATATATGAAAGATTTAAAAAGTCAATAGGAGAAAGTAGAGCAGCTATGGTTATGTCCCTTTGCTATGGAGAAACTGCTTACATGAGTGAGAATCAAATGGAGGAATTTCAAAAATTGGGAATAATCCATGCTGTAAGTGTATCGGGATTTCATATGGCCATAATATATAAGACACTGGAATGTATATTTGGCCTTAAAATAGCTGTAGGCATATCTGTTTTATATGTGATTTTTACAGGTATGGGTGCTGCCACCATGAGATCTTTTATAATGATATTAATATTTAAGCTATCTAAAATGTTTTTGAAAGAATATGACAGTGTATCTTCTTTGAGCTTATCAGCTTTGATCTTAATGGCTGTAAAACCTTATTATATAGTAAATATTGGATTTGGACTTTCTTTTTTATCAACCCTTGGAATAATATTATATAATGAAAGAATTTATAGAAAGTTATTTAAACTTCATTCCAAAATAGCCAGCAATATAAGTCTCAGTTTAAGTTCTCAAATATTTTCTATGCCCTATATAGCTTTTACAATTCAAAATTTCAGTTTGGGATTTATGGCGGGAAATTTATTCCTCATTCCTTTATTTTCAATAATAGTAATTTTAGGAAATTCAGCACTATGTTTATACTTTATTGAACCTGTATTTAAAGTTATTTCCTGGATTATAAATCTTGTTTTTATTTTAGAAGAAGTTATTAATATAGCTATTTTAAAGTTTTGCCCTAATATAATTTATTTAAAATATATAGATGGAGTAATTATAATTATAATATATATAAGTTTCCTCATGTGTAGATATGGATATAAAAAGTTTAAATATGTTCCTGCAATTTGTGCAGTCTTAATTTTTTTTCAAAGTTATAACTTTTTTCCTACTATAACTTTTATGAATAATAGTAATGGGGAGGCTGTGATTATGAAAAAAGGTTTCGACAGGTTTTTTATATGCAATTATGACTATATTAATACTCAGTGGATAAGGAATATAAAGGATAATGAACAAATAGAAAAGATAGTGACCAATCCCGAAAAAAATTTTGTATATAGACTGGATGAACATATGTATTTGAAAGTATGCGATAATTTAGATACCTCCATGAAAATCAAATTTTATAATGAGGATAAAGAATTTAATTTTTTATTGACCAAGTATTACAAAGACCATATAGAGGTTTTTAAAAAAGATAATTGTATATATATACCCAAAATGAAATTGCTTAATAAAGATGTTAATAAAGATTACAAAAAGTATTTATCAAATAATGAAGAAAGCGTGGGATATGATATAATACTAAATAGGCTTTTTAGAATCAAATAATATTTGCTCTATTTAAATAAAATGGAAGTGATTATAATTGATAGATGTATTTACTTTTGAGAAAAATTTAAAAAAAGCACATATAGAAAATTGTTATTTATTTTGTGGAATAGATGAATTTATTATAAAAGAGAATATAACAAAATTGGTTCAGAAAACTATAAAACCTGATTTTGCAGAGTTTAACTATATAAAATTTGATGGAAGTTCTCTTGAAAGTTTTGATCCTGTAATAAATGCCTGTGAAACATTACCTTTCATGAGTGATAAGAAGGTTGTACTTGTATATAGGGCCACCTTTATAGGTGAAGAACAAGATAATAGAAGTAAACTTTCTTCTGAATTTAATAGTATACGAGATTATTTGAAAAATGTACCTGAGCATTGTATTTTAATATTGTATTATTTATTTAAGAATAAAAGGGATAAAATAGGTAAAAAGATATATAGTCTGGATAAGCACTTGTGTATAGTAAGAACTGATAAAATGAAAGGGTACCAACTGGAAAATAAGGTTCAAGAGTTTTTTTATGAAAGAGGGAAAAATATAAAAAAAGTAGATCTTAGAATATTTTGCAGTCTTATGAATGATAACAATTTGAATATGATAGAAAATGAAGTTGAAAAGTTGTGTTGTTATACTTATGGCAGAGATATAGAAAGAGAAGATATTAAAAAAGTATTTTTAAAAAGTAGTGAAGAGGATATATTTGATTTGGTAAATGCCATATCCAATAAAAAGATAAAAGATGCCCTTTACATATTAAATGAACTTATTTATGGTGGCATTAAAATAAGCTATATTTTATCCATGATAGAAAGACAGTTTAATATTTTATTAAAAATAAAGTTGTATTTAAAATGTGGAAGTGCCAAAAAAGAAGTTATGGAAAAATTAAATATTAAATCAGAATATGGATACAGTGTTATGTTAAATCAGAGTAAAAAGTTTACTTTAAACCAACTAAAAAGAGCTGTGGAATTATGTTTAAATACAGAAGAAAAATTAAAGAGTCTATCTACAGATGAAAAAATTGAAATGGAACTTTTGATAATAAATACTACAGCATAATAAATAACCGGCAGGTACCGGTTTATTTATTATGCTGTCAATTTATTTAATTTCAAAGCTAACTTAGACTTATTTCTAGATGCTTTATTTTTGTGAATTACACCTTTTGATGCGGCCATATCCAAAGCTTTTACAGTTGCAGTAAAGCTAACTTTAGCTTCTTCCACATTTCCACTTTCAACTGCAGCTAAAAATTTCTTTATAGTAGTTTTTAATGAAGATTTTATAATTTTATTTCTGAGCGTTTTGGTTTTTATAACCTTTATTCTCTTCTTTGCAGACTTTATGTTTGCCATGCTTTCACCCCCTTATTAATTATTAGATCTCAACAGCCTTGGGGAAATTTACCAATGAGTTCATTATATTTAACAAATGCTATTATAACATTAAATTTTAACCACTTCAAGGGAAATTTTAATAGCTCTAGTTTTATCTGAATACTACCATTACTAGCAGCAATAATAAGAATTACTTAAATATATTCTTCACTTTATATAATAGTATATTGCAAAGGAAAATAACTAATAATAATGTGTAGATATATGTGGAGAAAAGCATTACTTGTGGCAAACTTCACTTAAATCTGAGAATCATTCAATATGATTAATAATTGAATTTTAATATTAAATTGTAAATGGAGAGTGGTACATAAATGTTTAATATAAGAACGGATTTAGCAGTAGAAGCTAAGGAAATCTGCGAGAAAAAAATAGGTAGTAAAATTCCAGGAGTAGAGATAGAAGAAAAAATGGAAGACAATATAAAAGTAACTTATGTAAAGATATTAGAAGATGTTGGAGAAAAGTTCATGGGAAAACCTAAAGGCTCCTACATAACTATAGATATGCCACAATTTACTCACTATGATGGAGAAATGAGAGATAAGGTGAGTATGGCAATGGGAAAAGTATTGTCAGGCATGATAAGTATAGAGGACAGTATGACAGCAATGGTGGTTGGCCTTGGAAATTGGAATATAACCCCGGATGCCCTGGGGCCTAAAGTAGCCTCCAAATTAATGGTGACTAGACATTTAAAGGAGTTAGTTCCAGATAAAATAGATGAAGGAATAAGGCCGGTATGTGTTATTTCACCAGGAGTTTTAGGTATTACTGGCATTGAAACCGGTGAAATTATAAAAGGAGTTGTAGACAAAATAAAGCCTAATCTTATAGTATGTATAGATGCTCTGGCTTCCAGAAAGATGGATAGGGTAAATACTACAATACAGATAGGCAATACAGGGATATCTCCCGGCTCTGGAATAGGTAATAAAAGAATGGAATTAAGCGAAAAAACTTTAGGGGTTCCTGTAATAGCTATAGGAGTGCCTACAGTGGTAGATGCAGCTACTATGGCAAATGATACTATTGATTTGGTTTTAGATGAAATGATAAATCAGAGTAAAAAGGGAGGAGAATTTTACAAGGCACTAAAAGCTGTAGATAAAGATGAAAAGCAAAAAATGATAAAAGAAATATTAGAACCCTATGGAGAAAATATCGTGGTGACACCTAAAGATGTGGATTTAGTTATAGATTCAATTTCAAAGATTATTGCCAATGGAATAAATATAGCCCTACAGCCTGCTTTGGATTTAAATGATATAAATACTTTTTTAAATTAAATTTTTGATTTATACTGGCAGTGGATAAGGAGTAGGTACATTCCTTATTTTAAATTAAGTAATAAATTTAATATACCTCTCATATAAATTAACAGTAATATGTTTACGGGAGGGGGGAAAACTGCTTTGAAGAATTTAAAGCAGAAAACATTGAATTACAGAAGAAATAGTTTTAAATATAGGTCCAAGTTAGAAATATGTATGCTAGTAGTGACTATAATACTAGTTATTATTTTGCCTTGTATGGTAAAAGCTAACTCATATAGCAGTGATAAAAAGAGAAATATGTTTTATGTTCAAGTTTTAAATTACACCCTATCTACTGTGAAAGTTACTTCTTTTTCAGAAGATGATATGGCAGAAAATACTTTTTCTATAAGAGATACAGCTTTAAAGATGATAGGATTAAATACCAGTGATGTGTTGTCGCTTTTGGGAAGAGAAATGGCTTTTTTGGATTTAGATGGTTCAAAGAATGTAAGTTTTAATGAATTTAATTTAGAAGATAAAGAAATTGAAAAAAGTAGTGATACATCAAGTTCCAACAGCCAGAATGATTTAAATTTAGAAAATAAAACTGTAACTTTATATGATTCAAGTCTTAAAAAAACTTTGGATACTAGCACACCGGAAGTACTTATATATCATACTCATACTACAGAAAGCTATAAACCAGGAGAGGCAAATAGTTTTGATAATACACAAAATGTTTGTGCCGTAGGAGACGTAATAGTTAATGAACTTCAAAATAATTATGGAATATGTGCCATAAATGACAAGACAGTTCATGATGCAGAGGCATATACTCAAAGTTATGCAAGATCCTCTGTAACTTTAGATAATTATTTAAAAAAACATGGAGATTTTAAGCTTATAATAGATCTTCACAGGGATTCAGTAGAGGATAAAAAAGCAGTAACCGCTAGATTGAATGGAGAAAATGTAGCTAAATTCATGCTGGTGATGGCTAGAAAAAATCCCCACTTTGATAAAAATATGATTATGGCAAATAAAATAATAGAAACTTCTAATAATTTATTTCCTGGGCTTGCAAAAGGTATTTGTTATTATAATTATGGAACTAGATATTTTAATCAGGATAAGAGTAATAATGCTGTGCTTATGGAAATAGGAGCGGATATAAATACATCTGATGAATCTAAGGCTACAGGTAAATATGTGGCTAGAATAATAGCGGAAATACTTAATAAATAAAATTTGTATAAAATCTGTAAAAAGGATCATCCTTATAATGTAAACAATGTTTGTTATAGGGGTGATTTTTGTGAGTAAAAAAGGAGTTATAGCTGTGATAATAATTTTTACTATAATAATCTTTGCGGGTTTTACAATTGTTACCGCAAGGTTGCCGGAATTTATAAAAGATGATTCAAACTTTAAAATAGATTGTTCCCTTTCACCTTTTGACTTCAGAGTAGATATGGGAGAATATTCTTTATACATAAATAATAAAATAGGTTATAATTTTAAAAATGGTACAAAAAAGCTTGTAAACTCAATAGGAGAAGGGGTCCATTCTGGGATTTCTAAAGTCACAAACAAAACTGAACACATATTTGAAAACATAGAAGACAAATTTACTAAATAATAGGCTTTTCACTATATATGCGTTATGATATAATTTACTGTAGCTATCCATATAGTTAGTAATATTGGAGGAAAATAGTATGCAGACCGAAAGACAAAAACATATAAGAAATTTTTCCATAGTAGCTCACATAGATCACGGTAAATCTACATTGGCAGATAGATTAATTGAAAAGACAGGAACACTTACTGAAAGAGAAATGGATTCTCAAGTACTTGACAATATGGAACTAGAAAAAGAGAGAGGTATAACTATAAAATCTCAGGCTATAAGGCTTGTATATAAAAGGGATAATGGAGAAGAATATGTATTAAATCTTATAGATACACCGGGACATGTGGATTTTAATTATGAAGTTTCAAGAAGTTTGGCAGCTTGTGAAGGAGCAATTTTAGTAGTAGATGCCACACAGGGAATTCAAGCTCAAACTTTGGCAAATTGCTATTTGGCAATGGAGCACGATTTGGAGATACTGCCTGTGATAAATAAAATAGATCTTCCAAGCGCTAGGGCTGAGGAAGTAAAGGAAGAAATAGAAGATGTTATAGGAATAGAAACTTCTGAAGCTCCTCTTGTTTCTGCAAAGACAGGCCTTAATATAGAGCAGGTGCTGGAAGCAATAGTGGATAAAATACCACCTCCACAGGGAGAAGAAAATGCTCCCTTAAAAGCACTTATATTTGATTCAAATTATGATAGTTATAAAGGAGTAGTTTGTCATATAAGAGTAAAAGAAGGTACTATTAAACCTGGAGATGAAATAAAACTTATGGCTACTGGAAAGATATATGAAGTTACAGAAACGGGCATATTTGTTCCCAATTTTATGCCAAGGGCTGAATTAAGGGCTGGAGATGTAGGGTATTTTACTGCATCTATTAAAAATGTAAGAGATGCCCGGGTAGGTGATACTGTAACTGGAGCTAAGAATCAGGCAAAAGAACCTTTAAAAGGGTATAGACCTGTAATTTCTATGGTATACAGTGGTATATATCCTGTTGATGGAGCAAAATATGGAGAGTTAAAAGAGGCATTGGAGAAACTGCAGGTAAATGATGCAGCTTTAAATTTTGAGCCGGAAACCTCTGTGGCATTAGGTTTTGGATTTAGATGTGGTTTTTTAGGGCTATTACATATGGATGTTATACAGGAAAGAGTAGAGCGAGAATTTAATTTGAACATAATAACTACAGCCCCCTCTGTTATATATAAAATAGGAAAAACAGATGGTACAGTAGTGGAACTTACAAATCCTACCAATATGCCTCCTATTTCAGAAATAGAATATATGAAGGAACCTATAGTGAAAGCGTCTATAATAACTCCTTCTGAATATGTAGGAGCAGTTATGGAGCTTGCACAAAATCGCAGGGGAATTTTTAAGGATATGCAGTATATTGAAACTGCAAGAGTATCGTTAAACTACGATATACCCTTAAATGAGATAATATATAACTTTTTTGATGTTTTAAAATCCAGAACTAGAGGTTATGCATCTTTAGATTATGAATTAAAAGGATATAAGCCAGCTAAATTAGTAAGGCTGGATGTGCTTTTAAATGGAGATATGGTAGATGCATTGTCTATGATTGTTCCAGAAGAAAGAGCCTATGAGAGGGGAAGAGGTATAGCTGAAAAGTTAAAAGGTATAATTCCAAGACAGCTTTTTGAAATACCTATACAAGCTGCTGTAGGTGGAAAAATTATAGCACGAGAAACAGTTAAAGCTATGAGAAAAGATGTACTTGCAAAATGTTATGGAGGAGATATATCAAGAAAGAGAAAATTACTTGAGAAACAAAAAGAGGGAAAAAAGAGAATGAGACAGGTAGGAACGGTAGAAATTCCACAGGAAGCATTTATGGCTATACTGAAAACTGAAGAATAAGAGGTATATTATATGTATGATAATAAAGAAGTAAATGATAATAAGCCCCTATCTTTATATATACATATTCCATTTTGCAAGAAAAAGTGCTTCTATTGTGATTTTCCTTCTTATAGTGGAAAAGAAAAGCTTATGATAGATTATTCAAAAATATTGGCTAAAGATATAGAAACTATAGGAAGTAGAAAAATAAACACTATATTTATAGGTGGGGGAACTCCCACCTATTTATCTTTAGATGCGTGGTATAATATATATAAGTCTATACAAAAATTAAATACCACTGAAGATTTAGAATTCACAGTAGAGGGGAATCCAGGTACATTTACAAAAGAAAAACTTATATTCCTAAAGAATATGGGAGTTAATAGATTAAGCATAGGACTTCAAGCCTGGCAAAATGATATACTTAAAAATTTAGGGAGAATCCATACCTTAGAGGATTTTTTAGAAGGATACAAAATGGCGAGAAATTTTGGATTTTCAAATATAAATGTAGATCTTATATTTGGACTTCCAGAACAAACTTTAGGGATATGGAAAGATTGCCTGGAAAATGTGGTTAAAATTTCACCAGAGCACATATCCTGTTATAGTCTTATCCTGGAAAAAGGTACACCTTTTTATAATCTATATGGAGAAAACAAATTAAATCTTCCCTCGGAAAAAGAAGAGAGAGCAATGTATGATTTTACCTTGGAATTTCTCTTGAAAAAAGGTTACAAACAATATGAAATATCTAATTTTTGCAGAGAGGATAATATGTGCAGGCATAATCTGGTATACTGGGATTTAAATGAGTATGTAGGTTGTGGCGCAGGTGCACATTCCTATGCAGGGGGATACAGGTATAGAAACACAGAAAATATAGAACAATATATTTTAGAAGGCACCAGGGGAAAAATTCTAAAATTGGATAGGCATAAAAATTCCATTTGTAACGATATGGAAGAATTTATGTTTATGGGTCTTAGAAAAGTGAAAGGAATTTCTATAATTGATTTTAATAATAGATTTAATAAAAATATTTATTCAGTATATGGAAAGGTAATAACTAAATATGTAAATAACGAAATGTTAATATTAAAGGATAATAGACTATACCTAAGTAATAGAGGAATGGAGGTATCTAACAGTATAATGTGTGAATTTATACTAAACTAATATCAATTGTATTAGATATTTTGAGAAAACATGAGAAAAGATTATGAATTCAGTTTTAAACCGGGTAAACTAAACTATTTACTTAAATAATATAATTTATATGATGTTGACAAAAAAAATTATGAGTGATATTTTTTAATCATGGTAATTAGCACTCAATGCTAACGAGTGCTAATAAAGAGGTGATATTATGGAAATAGATGAGAGAAAAATAAAAATACTTCAGGCCATAGTAAATGATTATATAAATACGGCAGAGCCTGTAGGATCTAGAACCATAGCTAAAAAATATAATTTAGGTGTAAGTTCAGCTACTATACGGAATGAAATGTCTGATCTGGAAGATATGGGGTATTTGGAACAGCTTCACAGCTCTTCAGGGAGAATACCTTCAAATAAAGGTTATAGACTATATGTAGATGAATTAATGCAAATACCCAATTTAACTCCTGAAGAACTTTATATAATAAAAAGCCAGATAATAGATGTCACTTTATTTGAAGTTGATAAGATAATAAAGCAAGCTATCAATCTTTTGTCACAGTTGACAAAACTTACTTCCATAGTAAAGGCACCATCCATTAAAAAGGGGTATATAAGACATGTGCAACTAATAAATATTGAATCCAGTAAAAATATATTATTAGTGGTAATAGTTGACAGTGGAATTATAAAAAACAATTTGATAAAGGTAGGAAAAGCTATTTCAGATGATGTGCTTAATAAGTTAAGCAATATATTAAATGCCAGACTGAAAAATCTAACTGCAGAGCAAATAAATTTAAAAGTTATAAATAACTTGAGGATAGATTTAAAAGGCTATGAAGATATATTTAATAATATAATATCTGCTTTATATGATAGTCTAAACAGTGTAGATAATTCCCAAATATATATGCAGGGTACTACTAATATATTTAATTATCCAGAGTATAAAGATATAGAAAAAGCAAAAGGATTTTTATCTATGCTGGATAACAAGGATAAGGTAAATGGACTATTAAACAGTGCTTCAAATATTTCAGTGAAGATAGGTGAAGAGAACTATATAGAGGGTGCAGAAAATTGCAGTGTAGTTTGTGCAGTCTATAGTCTCAATGAAAGACCTATAGGTGAAATTGGTGTAATAGGACCTACTAGGATGCCTTATTCAAAAGTTATATCAATATTAGAAAATGTAGTGAGGGAAATGAATTATATATTAAGTCATATTTATTCAGAGGAAAAGTAGAAAAGTGATTAACCTTTTGATTTCTAATAGGGTTTTAAACTGCCTAGCATAGTAGTATAAACTAGTTGTGTAAGTGGTGATAAAATATTAGATTGGAGGAAATTTCTAAAATGTTAAAGGAAGAAGATAAAAATACATCAGATTTTCATGGTGATGTAGAACAGGAAAAAGAAAATATGGACTTTAAGAGTAATGAGGATTTAGAAAATGATAAAGACACTGATTTAGAAACAGAAGTAGATGAAGAAAAGGAAGAAGCAGAAAATATAGAAGAGGATGAAACTTTAGAGTCAAATCCAGAAGAAGAGTTGAAAAGTGAAAATATTAAATTGAAATCTGAAAATGAAAAAATACACAATGAATTTAAAACTTTACAAGATAGACTAGCAAGAACTGCAGCAGAATATGACAATTTTAGAAAAAGAACAGCTAAAGAGAAAGAAGCTATTTATTCTGATGCCTGTAAAGATATATTAAAGGATATATTACCTGTTCTAGATAATCTGGAAAGAGCAGTGGAAGTAGAAGGGAATATAGATGACTTAAAAAAAGGCGTGGAAATGACAATTAAACAATTTAAAACTGCATTTGAAAAATTAAATGTAGAAGAAATCTCTACAGAAGGGGAGTTTGATCCTAATATTCATAATGCAGTTATGCACATAGAAGATGATAAATATGATAAAAATTCTATTGTAGAGGTGTTTCAAAAAGGATATAAAAGGGAAGATAAAGTAATAAGGTATAGTATGGTTAAAGTGGCTAATTAAGTTTTTAATGTATAAAGCTAAATTATATCAAGTGACTCTTAGGTTCAAATGAAGTTTGTTAATAAATAATACTTTTCGCCATCTGAACCTTAGGAGAACTTATCCAGAGGGCGCAACAGTGCTTAATTTCTCACTTTGAAAAGGCTGGGTCATTAGCCAATTGCCGTCTTCGAATAAATAAGAGGTATACAAGATAAATCTCAACTGAGTTAAATTTAGGAGGTAAATTAACATGTCAAAAGTAATAGGTATTGATTTAGGAACAACAAATTCCTGTGTTGCAGTTATGGAAGGTGGAGACCCGGTAGTAATAGCAAACTCAGAAGGTGCAAGAACAACTCCCTCTGTAGTATCTTTTCAGGCAAACGGAGAGAGATTGGTAGGTCAGGTTGCTAAAAGACAGTCAATAACAAATCCTGATAAAACAATAATTTCAATAAAGAGGGAAATGGGAACAAATCATAAAGTTAATATAGATGGAAAACAATACACACCACAGGAGATATCTGCAATGGTGCTTCAGAAAATAAAAGCAGATGCAGAGGCTTATTTAGGAGAAACTGTTACACAGGCAGTTATAACAGTACCTGCATATTTTAATGATAGTCAGAGACAGGCAACTAAAGATGCAGGAAAAATTGCAGGACTTGAAGTGCTTAGGATAATAAATGAACCTACGGCTGCAGCTCTTGCCTATGGAATGGATAAAATGGATACAAATCAGAGAATATTTGTATATGACTTAGGGGGAGGTACCTTTGATGTATCCATATTGGAACTTGGAGATGGCGTATTTGAAGTTAAGGCTACAAATGGAGATACCCATTTAGGCGGAGATGATTTCGATAAAAAAATAATAGATTATATAGCAGATACTTTTAAAGCTGATAATGGCATAGATTTAAAAAATGATAAAATGGCACTTCAAAGATTAAAGGAAGGTGCCGAAAAAGCTAAAATTGAGTTATCATCTTCAACTCAAACCAATATAAACTTACCGTTTATTACAGCAGATGCTACAGGACCAAAACATATAGATATGAGTTTAACAAGAGCAAAATTTAATGAACTTACACAGGACTTGGTTGACAGAACAATAGAACCTATGAGAAAAGCATTAAATGATGCAGGGCTTACAATAAATGATATAAATAAAGTTATATTGGTAGGTGGATCTACAAGAATACCTGCTGTTCAAGAAGCAGTAAAAAGTTTTACAGGTAAAGAACCATCTAAAGGGGTTAACCCTGATGAATGTGTGGCTATGGGTGCAGCTATCCAGGCAGGAGTTTTAACTGGGGATGTAAAAGATGTATTGCTTCTTGATGTAACTCCGCTTACTCTTGGAATTGAAACTTTAGGAGGAGTTGCTACTCCTTTAATTGAGAGAAATACTACAATACCTACTAAGAAGAGTCAAGTATTTTCAACTGCAGCAGATGGTCAGACTTCTGTGGAAATCCATGTAGTTCAAGGAGAAAGACAAATGGCTGCAGATAATAAGACCCTTGGAAGATTTACTCTGTCAGGTATAGCTCCAGCTCCAAGAGGAGTGCCGCAAATTGAAGTTACTTTTGATATAGATGCAAATGGCATAGTAAATGTATCTGCCAAGGATAAGGGAACTGGCAAGGAAGCTAATATTACAATTACAGCTTCTACTAATTTAAGTAATGATGAAATAGATAAGGCTGTAAAGGAAGCTGAAAAGTTTGAAGAGCAAGACAAGAAGAGAAAAGAATCCATAGAGATAAAGAATAATGCAGATCAGGTGGTATATCAGACAGAGAAGACTTTGAAAGATTTAGGAGATAAGGTTTCAAGTGAAGATAAAAAAGCTATAGAAGAAAAAGTTGAAGCTGTTAAGAAAGTGAAAGATGGAGATGATCTTGAAGCAATTAAGAAGGCTACAGAAGATTTAACACAGACTTTCTATGGAATTACATCAAAAATATATAGTCAAAATGCCCAGCCTGGACCGGATGCAGGAGCAAACCCAGGGGGAACAACAGGAAATACAGATTCTAAAGATGACAATGTAGTTGATGCAGATTATAAAGTAGATGATGATAAATAATATTTTCTCTTCACGATTATATAATAAATGTGTATAATAATAATAGTTAAGGGATGAGTTTCTGGCTCTTCCCTTAATTTAAGTAGAAATTGTAATTTATACTTTTGTTTTAGGTGGTGAAAAACATAAAAATGGCAAAAAAAGATTATTATGAAATCTTGGGACTGGAGAAAGGAGCCAGTGATCAGGATATAAAAAAGGCTTTTAGAAAATTAGCATTAAAATACCACCCAGATAGAAATCCAAATGATAAGAAAGCAGAAGAGAAATTTAAGGAGATAAATGAAGCATATCAAGTACTTACAGATCCTCAGAAAAAAACCCAGTATGATCAGTTTGGTACCACTGATTTTAATGGTGGAGGATTTCAAGGTGGTTTTGGAGGATTTGATTTTTCGGATCTGGGGGGGTTTGGAGATATATTTGACTCTTTCTTTGGAGGTGGATTTTCTTCTGGAAAAAGAAAAAATGGACCAGAAAGAGGTTCTGATCTTGAATATACATTGAGTTTGACCTTTGAAGAAGCAGTTTTTGGTGTGGAAAAGGAAATACCTGTAACTAGAGATGAAAGATGTGAAGTTTGTAATGGGACAGGTGCAAAAAAAGGAAGTCATCCTCACACCTGTGATAAATGCGGTGGTACAGGTCAGGTTAGACATCAGAGAAGTACTCCACTTGGAAATTTCGTTACCATGACTACCTGTGATAAATGTGGCGGTAAAGGTACTATAATAAGAAATCAATGTGAAGAATGTAGAGGTAAGGGTACAGTAAGGAAGCATAGAAAAATAAAAGTGAAAATTCCTATGGGAGTGGATAATGGCAATATAATACCTATAAAAGGACAAGGAGAACATGGTAAAAATGGAGGACCTCCAGGAGATCTTTATGTAAATTTGAGGGTTTCTCCTCATAGTAAATTTAAAAGGAAGGGATTTGACATTTATCTAGATGCTCATATTAGTTTTGGAAAAGCAGCACTTGGAACTAGTTTAAAAGTTCCATCTATAGATGGAGATGTTAAATATGATATTCCACCTGGAACTCAGCCGGGAACTGTATTTAGATTAAAAGGAAAAGGTGTTCCTAAAGTTGATGGAAGAGGTAGAGGAGATCAATACGTGAATATAATTGTAGATATACCTAAAAGTTTAAATGAAAAACAAAAAGAAGCTGTTATAATGTTCATGGAAGCTAGTGGAGAAATTCAACCAAGAGATGTAGAAAAAAAATCATTTATCGATAAAATTTTTAAAAATGATTCCAAATAGAATCTTCAAAATTATAATAAGTAAATATACTGACAGTTTTCATATTATAGCTGTCAGTATATTTACTTATATAGGAGGAAGCATATGAGTAAAGAATGGATAGAGGTCTCCATAATTGTAAGTAGTGAAGCGGTAGAAGCTGTTTCAGGAATATTATATAATACGGAAGTTGAAGGTATATCCATAGAAGATACAAAGGATATAGAATTCAAGAAAAAACATTCTGGAGACTGGGATTATTTTGATGAAAGTCTATTGAAAGTGAAAGAGGGAGCAGTAATTAAAGCATACTATAGAGAAAATGAAAACTTTGACAGTTATCTAGAATACATAAAACATAATATAAATAATTTAGAAAATTTCGGTATAGATAAAGGAAAAGGTTTGGTTGTAGTAAATAAAGTAAATGAACAGGATTGGGAGAATGATTGGAAAAAGTACTATAAGCCCTATAGGGCTGGAGAGAAAATAGTAATAAAGCCACTTTGGGAAAAGTATGAAAATAAAAAACATGATATAGTAGTAGAAATTGATCCAGGTATGGCCTTTGGTACTGGCACTCATGAAACTACAAAAATGTGTATAAAGGCACTGGAGAAATATGTTAAGCCCGAATCAAATGTATTTGATATAGGTACAGGTTCAGGAATACTAGCTATAACTTCCTCAAAGCTTGGAGCAAAAAAAGTTACTGCGGTGGATTTAGATCCTGTAGCTATAGAATCCGCTTTGAAAAATATAGGATATAATAACATAAAAAATATAAAGGTAGTTCATGGAAATCTTATGGAAGAAATTCATGGAAAGGCAGATATTTTGGTTATAAATATAATTGCAGATGTGATAATGTCTTTAACAGAAGAAGTTAAAGAATTTTTAGTTCCAGAAGGAGTTTTTATATCTTCGGGTATAATAATAGATAGAAAAGAGGAAGTGGTTGAAAATTTGGAAAATAACGGATTCAAAATAAAAGAAATAAATGAAGATGGAGAATGGGTATGTATAGTATCAACTATCAAGTAACTTTTAGCTTTGGATGGAGCTTTCTCATAAGGAGTGCTTTTCTCCATCTTAATCTTAGAAGAACTCATTTAAAAAAACTGGGGGCATTAACTAATTGCCGCCTTTGGATAAAAAAGGTGATTTAATATGAATAAATTTTTTGTACCCCAGGCGGATATAAATTTTAATACAGTGTATATTACAGGGGATGACTTAAAACACATAAATAAAGTGCTTAGGTTAAAGATAGGAGACAAAGTAAATGTAAACAACTGCCATGGAAAAGAATTTTTAGGATTAATAGACAATATAGACAGGGAAAAAGTTACAATAAATATTGTAGAAGAACTTAAAGTATATAATGAAAGTACCCTTAAATTATATTTATTCCAAGGATTGCCTAAATCCAGTAAAATGGATTTAATTGTACAAAAGGCTACTGAACTTGGAGTTTCGGAGATAACCCCTATAATTACTAATAGAGTGGTAATAAAAGGTGATTTTAAAGAACTCAAGAGAGTGGATAGATGGAATAAAATTGCATTGGAAGCCTGTAAACAGTGTAAAAGAAGTATAATACCTCCTGTGAATACTCCTATTTACTTTGAAGAACTTTTAAAATGTTTATCTAATGTGGACTTAATTGTAGTTCCTTATGAAATGGAAAAATCTATTGGAATAAAGAAAGTAATAAATTCTATAGAATGTAGAGAGGCTATAAATAAAGTAGCCATTGTAATTGGTCCAGAGGGAGGATTTGAAAAAGAGGAAATAGAAAAACTTAAGGATATTAATTCCAAAATAGTAACTCTTGGCCCTAGAATATTTAGAACGGAAACGGCGGGATTTGTCTGTGTAGCACTTCTTATGTATGAATTAGGAGATTTAGGAGGTTTTTGTTAGGTGGAACCAGTTAATGCAAATAAAGTGGATTTAACACTTTCAGGTGAGGAATTTTTTCATTTATATGGTAGGAAGAAAAAAGTGGCTATAGCTACTCTTGGATGTAGAGTAAATCAATATGAAACTGAAGCTATGGCTGAAAAATTTATTGGGGAAGAGTATGAACTTGTGAATTTTAGACAATATGCGGATGTGTATGTAATAAATACTTGTACGGTAACAAATATGGGGGATAAAAAGTCTAGACAGATGATACATCGTGCTAAAAGAAGAAATTCCAGCGCCATAATTGCTGTAGTAGGATGTTATTCTCAAATTGCTCCAGATGAAGTATCTAAAATAGAAGGAGTAGATGTGGTTCTAGGAACTAAAAATAAGGGTGATATATTGCACTGGGTGAATAGAGCCTTTAGAGATGAAGAAAAAATAGTAGAAGTCAATGATATCTTAAAAAATAGAACATTTGAAGATTTAAATATAAGTGAATATCAAAATAGAACAAGAGCCTTTTTAAAAATTCAAGATGGATGCAATAGATTCTGCTCTTATTGTTTGATACCCTTTGCTAGAGGACCTGTATGCAGTAAAGAACCTGATAAAATTATAGAAGAAGTTAAAAAACTTGAAATTAATAATTTTAAAGAAATAGTACTTTCAGGCATACATATTGCCTCCTATGGTTTAGATATTAATGAAAATTGGAACTTGATTAGAATATTGGAAGAGATAGATAAAATAAAAGGTATTGATAGAGTTAGAATAGGTTCTATAGATCCTAAGTTTTTTACAGAAGATATTATAAATAGGATGGCAAATTTAACAAAATTATGTCCTCATTTTCATCTTTCACTTCAAAGTGGATGTAACTCTACTTTAAAAAGAATGAATAGAAAGTATACTACTTCAGAATATGAAGAAATAGTATATAAACTTCGAGAGAGTATAAAAAATGTATCTATAACCACTGATATTATAGTTGGTTTTCCTGGTGAAACAGAGGAAGAATTTTGTGAAACTTATAATTTTTTAAATAAGATAGCACTTTCAAAAATTCACGTGTTTAAATATAGCAGAAGAGAAGGTACCAAAGCTGCAAATATGGAAGATCAAATAGATGGCAAGATAAAAGATGAAAGAAGCATTAGGATTATAAAGTTAAATGAAAAACTGGAAAATAAATTTATGAATAGATTTTTAGGCAATAATATGAATGTATTGTATGAACAGAAAGTTCCAGGGGAAAAGATATGCTATGAAGGGTATACACCCAATTATATAAAGATAATTGCAGAAACTGTAAAGGGCGAAAATTTGGAGGGAAAAATTTTAAGTACAAAACTTGAAAGTTTAAAAGAGGGATATATTTCGGGGAAGATCAAAAGTTTTATGTGATTTTAGAAGGATATTGATTATAAACTATTGAATATTATACAGTTAAAGGAGGTGAAATTTATGGAAGATTGTATTTTTTGTAAGATAATAAAGGGTGACATACCTTCTGAAAAAGTATATGAAGATGACAAGGTATTATGTTTTAAGGATATAGAGCCAGGTGCACCAGTACATGTACTTATGATACCTAAAAAGCATATAGATAGTATAAATGACATTACTGAAGAGGATGCTAAACTCATTGCTTATATATATTTAATTGCAAAACAAATTGCAGTTAAATTGGGTATATCAAATAAAGGATATAGAATTGTAACTAACTGTGGAAAAGAAGGGGGACAGACAGTATCACATGTTCATTTCCATATGCTGGGAGGAAGAACTTTGAAATGGCCTCCAGGTTAATATTCATTATAAAAAAGTTGAGAGTACAATTATGTTTAATATAACCACTATGAAATTGTTGACAGTGTCTAAAGATTTATTGTATAATGGCTATGTGCTATTTGACCCATGTTAACTGTATTTAATTTTTTAAATTAAATTGAGCTAGCGGAGGGAGGGATATAATATGTCAGAAATAAAAGTTGGAGAAAATGAAACTATAGAGAGTGCATTGAGAAGATTTAAAAGAAAATGTGCAAGAGCTGGTGTTCTTTCAGAAGTCAGAAAAAGAGAACATTATGAAAAACCAAGTGTAAAAAGAAAGAAAAAATCAGAAGCTGCAAGAAAGAGAAAGTTTAAGTAGAATTTTTTGAAAGAGGGTATTAAACAATATGTCCCTTAAACAAAAATGCCAGAAATATGATTTTAAATTGATAGATAAGCTTAAATTAGATATTATGAGTATGGCTAAATTGATTATTTTATTAGTGGAAAAAGCTAATGGAAGAAAACTTGATGATAAAAAAGTTGCAGATGTGTTATTAAGACAAGTTAAGGAAAGATGCAAATGTATGCTTAAATTTAAAAAAGGCGAAAAATGGGATTTGATTCGTAAGATGAGATCTGAAATAGGGATTTTGTTGAATTACCTTCCTCAGCAGTTAAGTGAGAAAAAACTTTCCGAAATTTTTAGGAAAGCAGTTGACAAAGTGGGTGCAGAAAGCATAAAAAGTGAAAAATATTATGGCAATTGTTGTACTTAAGAACTAAAGCTATGAGATGGTAGGCTTGTGAGTCAAATAGTAAAAAATATTTAAATAAATATAAGAAGCTGGGAGTTTATTCTCAGCTTTTTTTATTTATCTGAAATTTACATGATTAAAGAGAAAATAAATCAGTGTACTTCTTAAATGTAGTTTAACCTTTAAGGAATTTATTATATATATATTTCATAAATTAGTAGAGACTATGTATTTAATATAGATAAATTTTTAGAGGTGATACTATGGGAGACAAAATGTACAATACAAAGCGGAATATTGCAGATAAGTTAGATTTGCCAAGGGATATAATTTTAAATATGCCTCAAATTAAAGTTACGGGAAATAGTGAAATAATAATAGAAAATCATAGAGGCATTATATTATTCGATGAAAATCAAATAAAAATTAATTCAGGTGTAGGTTTAATATCTATATATGGTAGTAGATTTGAAGTACTTTTTATGGGGGGAAGTACTATAACCATAGGAGGGAGGTTTAATTCTATAGTTTATGAGGGAAATTAGTAAATTTAGTCTAAGGTACTGTAGAAAAGGAATTGTTTTAATTGAGATACAATCACTAATACCTGAAAAGTTTATTAACCTTATGTGGAAAAATAATATTTATATAAAAAATATAAAAAAGAAAAGTATTACTACTATGACTATGGAAATAAATTTAAAAGATTACTATGATATAGAGGATATAGCCCAAAAAACGAGCACTAAAGTGAAAATTATTAAAAGAAGAGGGATTGTGTTTCTAATAATTAAGCTTAAGAAAAGAATAACCTTGGTAACAGGAGCAATTCTATTTATAGCAATAATATATTATTTGTCTACATTCATATGGAGTATAAAAATTACTTCTGATAAAGGCCTTCCACCTTACATAATAAGGCACCAACTTAAGAATTATGGAGTAAAACCTGGAATTAATAAGAATAAAGTAGATGTATATAAAATAGAAGAAGAGCTTATGAAAAATAATGATAGTATAATGTGGGTAAAAGTAAGGATAGAGGGTTCTAAATTAAGTGTAAAAGCGGTAGAAAGAAAATCTCCACCTAATATAATTAAAGAAGACAACCCATGTAATTTAGTGGCTAAGAAGGATGGAAAGGTATTAAGAATATATACTACACTAGGTACTCCAGTTGTAAAAATAGGAGATGATGTAAAAAAAGGACAGATACTTGTAAAAGGAGAACAAGGACAAGAATCCGCCACTTATAGCGTTGCTGCGGGAGGATATGTCATATGTAGAACCCTATATGAAGATACAGAAACAGTAAATATAAATAGTATAAAGAAACAAAGAACAGGTAAGAAAATACAAAATTATTATATTAGTCTGGGGAATAAAAAACTGTATTTAAAAAAAAATGATAACAAATTTAATAATTATGATAAAATAGAGGAAAGTAAATTCATGTTAAGGAAAGAAACTTATTTTGAAGTTAAAGAAATTACGGTAAAAGGTGACTCACAAAAAATAGTGAAAGATACTGGAGATAAGTTGTATAAGAAAATATGTTCTAATTTAGATAAATCTATAAATATTTTAGATAAAATAGTTACTTATGAGCAAGGAGATTCCTGTAAAGTTAAAGTCCAGGTTATAGCAGAAGAAAATATAGCAGTTCAGGATAAGATTGAAGATACGGATAAAGAATAAAACTAACATTTAGAAGATAAATATAGAAAACAAAGGGTGATTTTCATTGAAAAAATTATCATTGAAAAGATTTTTTTTAGGTAAAAATATTAATAAGATAATTGTTTTTATAGTAAGCTTTATATTTATTTATTCTTTACTTGTCACTGGACTTACAGCAAAAAGATATAATTTGAAGGTAGGGGATATTCCAAAAGTTGATATAAAAGCTCCAAGGGAAGTAAAGGATGAATTATCCACAGAGACTAAATTGCAGCAAACTATTGATTCTGTACCTATTCAATATAATAAAAATCCTGAAGTGAAGACTAGCATATTGAACAATCTAAGTGGGTTTTTTACAAAAGCAAGTCAATTAAAAGATTCACAGTTAGAAGACAAGGATAAATTAGAAAAACTAAAGAGTGAATATAGTATGAATGTAACAGATGATACCTATAAAGCTGTAATAGCACTTGATAAAGATGATATGAAAAAACTTCAGGATTTCCTGCAGAAAACCCTAAGCGATATATATGATAATAGCAATATAAGTGATAATACGCAAAGTGATAACCAGGAAGATATTAAAAAAGCCCAGGAGAACATATTGTTAAAGGTAACCACTTCTGACTTGTCTAAAGATTTAAGAACGTTGGCTACTGATATAGGATATTCTCAGATCTCACCTAATTTTTTTTATGACAAGGAAAAAACCGAAGAATTAAGAAAAGAAGCTGAAAAAAAAGTTTCTTATGTTATGATAAAAAAAGATCAGAGCATAGTAAAAGAAGGAGAACCGGTAACAGAACATCAAATACAAATATTGAAAGATTTAGGCCTTTTAAACAATAGCCCTTATTTCCAGTGGCATATATATTTATCATTAGCGGTATTGGTAGTATTGGTGCTATTATTACAGTGGATTTATATTTATAAATATCATAAAAAAGTTTTTGAAGATGTAAAAATGATTATCATGATAAATATGTTAAATTGTATAGCTATATTATTATCTAGAATTGTAGTAATGATTTCTCCATTTTTGATGCCTATTACCTTTATACCCATGATAATGGCGTTATTAGTTAATCATAGAATATCTTTAACCTTAAGTGTATTGAATTGTGTTTTGATAAATGTGGCATTAGGCTTCAATTTAGATATAACTATGCTAGCTATTGTGAATTCAGTAGTAGGTTCTATTATACTTAAGAAAATGCAGCAGAGAAATGATATATTAATTGCTTCTTTGTATGTATTTATTATAAATATTACACTTACTTTTTCCATGGGATTTTTGCTTAGTAGTAATATACTGGATGTGGTTCAAAAAGGTATATATACTGGAAGTGCAAGTATAGTTTCTGGAATTTTAGTTATAGGATTTTTACCTTTATTTGAAAGTGCATTTGATATAGTAACCACTATAAAACTTCTAGAACTTTCAAATCCTAATGCACCGCTTTTAAAAAGATTGCTCATGGAGGCACCTGGAACTTATCATCACAGTATAATGGTAGGGAATTTAGCAGAAGTGGTTGCAGAAGAAGTAGGGGGTAATTCTCTTTTAGCTAGAGTGGCAGCTTATTATCATGATATAGGTAAAATAAAAAGGCCCTATTTTTTCAAGGAAAACCAATTAGGCAAAGATAATCCACATGATAAATTAACACCTAATCTGAGTACTTTAATAATAATATCTCATGTGAAAGATGGTTCTGAGATGGCCAAAGAGTATAAACTACCTAAGATAATAAAAGATATTATAGAAGAACATCATGGTACGTCTATTGTAAAGTATTTTTATTTAACTATGAAAAATTCAAGCAAAGAAATTGAAAATATAAATGAAGAGGATTTTAAATATTCAGGACCTATCCCTAAAACAAAAGAATCAGGTATAATAATGTTAGCTGATGGAGTGGAAGCGGCGGTAAGATCTATAAATGAACCTGATGAGGCTAAAATTACACAGATGATAGATAATATATTTAAGGATAGGTTAAATGAGGGACAGCTTGATGATTGTGACCTTACTTTAAGAGATATAAGTAGAATAAAAAAAGCTTTTTTGACAGTGCTAATTGGTATATATCACCATAGAATAGAATACCCGGAGGATAAGTTTTCTAAAAAACATGTGGCACAATTACAAAAATTTAACGTATTAAGACAGGGAGGAAAAAAATGATTTTTTTAGATAACAGACAGGATAAAATAGAAGTGACGGAAGAGCTTGAAAAGATTGTTACAAGTAGTATAGAATGTGCTTTAAAGGAAGAGAAAGTGAATCTTCCCTGTGAAATAAGTGTTGTATTTGTAGATAATGAGAATATAAAAAATATAAATAGAGAAAATAGAAGTATAGATAAAATAACTGATGTTTTGTCCTTTCCTATGTTGGAATATCCAGAAGGCAAAGTATTTAAAGAGGTTTACTTAAATCATAAATTTCCTGAATATGATATGAATGATGGAAATTTAGTACTGGGAGATATTGTTATATCCCTTGAAAAATGTGAAGAACAAAGTAAAGAATTTAGACATTCATTTTTTAGAGAGACTTGTTATTTAATAGTGCATTCAGTGCTTCATCTTTTAGGATATGATCATATAGAGCATATTGATAAAAAAATTATGAGGCAAAGGGAAGAATACATTCTAAAGAAGGTTAAATTATGATTATGTAGCACTATGTAAATTTTAATTTGATAAAATGAGGAGTAGTCATGAAGGTAAAAAAGTTATTGGATAGTTTTAACTATGCTATTGAGGGTATAATATATTCTGTTAGAACCCAGAGAAATATGAGAATACACATGACAGTAGCTCTTTTAGTGTTGATTATATGTTTTTTTTATGACCTAAGTAAATCAGAAATACTAGCCATAATAATAACTATAAGTATGGTTATTACAGCTGAACTTTTTAATACAGCGGTAGAATTTGCAATAGATGCTACTACCAATTATTATCACCCACTGGTGAAAATTGCAAAAAATGTAGCGGCAGGAGCAGTACTGATTACTGCGGCAAATGCTATAGCTGTAGGATATATAGTATTTGGAGATAAATTAGAGTATATCAATTTTATAGTTATGAAAAAAGTTAAAAGTACAAGTCCTTATACTATATTTATAATATTGACAGTGGTATGTATAGCTACTATAGGTGTAAAAGCTGTCTTTGGAGAGGGTACTCCCCTTAAAGGAGGCATGCCAAGTGGACACAGTGCCCTAGCTTTTTCCATAGCTACTATCATAGCTTTAATAACAGGACAATTAGCAGTAGTTATTTTAAGTTACCTTTTAGCTTTTATAGTAGCACAGAGCAGAGTAGATTCGGAAGCCCATTCTGTAATGGAGGTGATTTATGGAGGAATATTTGGAACTTTAATAACGGTCTTTCTTTTTAGGATATTTGGATAGGAAGGTTTATTTAAGTGTAAAGTCTATATTTTCAGGGAGGAATAATATGGATTATAAGAAGTTGATTTCTGAAGCTGTTGCTGCGAAAAAACTTGCCTATGCTCCTTATTCTAAATTTAAAGTTGGAGCAGCTGTACTAACGGGAGATGGAAGTTTATATACGGGTTGCAATATAGAAAATGCCTCTTATGGAGCTACTAATTGTGCAGAGAGAACTGCTATATTTAAGGCTATTTCGGAAGGACATGGGGATTTAAAGGCTATTGCAATAGTAGGATCGAATAAAGACTATACTTATCCCTGTGGCATATGCAGACAAGTAATTTCAGAGTTCGCGCAGAAAGATATGGAAATTATATTGGTGAAGAATGAGAATGAGTATATAGTAAAAAAGTTAGAAGAAATTTTACCATATGCATTTATAAAAAAACATTTGGAAAATAGGGAGAAAGTTTATGATTAAATCAGGATTTATTACAATCGTAGGAAGACCTAATGTAGGAAAATCTACATTGTTAAACAGTATTATGGGAGAAAAACTATCTATTGTATCTTGTAAACCACAGACTACCAGAAATAGTATACAGACTATTTTGACTAGAGATGATTTTCAGCTGATTTTTGTAGATACGCCAGGTATACATAAACCTAAACATAAGCTTGGAAATTATATGGTGAAAATTGCGGAAAATTCTGTTAAGGATGTGGATTTAATACTCTTTTTAATAACTCCTGATGTAGAAGTTGGAAAAGGAGACAGATATATTTTAGAACAACTTAAAAAAGAAAATATACCTGTATTTTTAGTGGTAAATAAGATAGACGAAAATCCACAGGAAAAAGTAGCTGAGACTTTAAAAAATTATTCAGAGATTTTTGATTTTGCTGAAATTATACCAATATCTGCATTAAAACAAAAAAATGTGAAGGAACTTGTAGAACTTATGGTAAAGTATATGCCGGAGGGACCTAAATATTATCCGGATGATATGATTACAGATAAACAGGAAAAATTTGTAGTAAGCGAGATTATAAGAGAAAAAGCGCTTAGACTTCTTTCAAAAGAAGTGCCTCATGGTATAGCTGTAGATATACTCTCTATGAAAAAAAATTCTAAGGGATTGTATAATATAGAGGCTACTATACTTTGTGAAAAAGAATCTCATAAGGGAATAATAATAGGAAAAAAAGGAACTATGTTAAAAAAAATATCTACTTATGCCAGAGAAGATATTGAAAAATTTTTGGATTCAAAGGTTTATTTAGAGGTTTGGGTTAAGGTTAAAAAAGAATGGAGAGACAGTGATAGGTTGTTAAAAGAGTTAGGATATAAATAAGTTAATATAGAAATTTATTTTTAAATAAAGGATATACTAAATTAAAATGGGGGATGATTTTCTGGCTATATTTAAAACTAGAGCTATAATTATAAAGACACAGGATATAAAAGAATCAGATAAGTTAGTATGGCTTTTTACTGAAAAACTTGGTAAAATATCTACTATAGCTAAAGGTTCTAAAAAGACCAGAAGTCCGCTATTTTCTACTACTCTTCAATTTTGTTATGGAGATTATGTGGTTTATAAAGGAAAAAGTTTGTATGTGATAAATGAGAGCAGTTTAATAGATTCATTTCAAGATTTATTGAATGATTTAACTGACTTAACTTATGCTTCTTATTTTTGTGAACTTACAGATATAGCAATGGATGATGGGGAGAGTAGCAGGGAACTTTTTAGGTATTTAGCTACTTCTTTTTATCTTATAAGGAGTCACGCAGTAGATATTGAAACTTTAGCAAGAACTTTTGAGTTGAAAATTTTAAAAACTACAGGATATGGACTTAATTTTGATTATTGTGCTTTATGCAGAAAAAAAATTACATCTTTTGAATATCTACATCTTCAGTATTTAGGAGGGATTTGTAGGGAATGTGATAAAAAAAACAGCATGCATATAAGTTATCCTACCTGTAGTGCATTAAAGTACCTGTCTAATATTTCTATGGAAAATGTGTATAGGGTTGTTTTAACTAAAGAAGTGAAAGAAGAATTATATAAAGTTTTGACACTTATTATTTCTCAAAATTATTTTAGGAAACCTAAAAGTTTAAATATTTTAAGGAATCTTATAAGTTTTGAAAAGAATAAAGTCTAAAAAAGGAGAGAAAAATATGAGTGAAGTAACATTAGAAAAAATTGATATTATAAGAGAAAGAACTGGAGTAACCTATTCCGAGGCAAAAGAGGCATTGGAATTTTGTGATGCCAATGTAGTTGATGCACTTATATATATAGAACAGAATAAAAAATCTTATAAAGATAATTTGTATACAACAAAGGATGAATTTCTACAATGGCTAAAAGATTTAGTGAATAAGGGAAATGTAAATAGGATAAAAATAAAAAAAGATGACAGAGTAGTAGTAGATATTCCTGTAAATGCAGGCATTGCAGCAACTTTAACAGCTCTCATATGGCCACCACTGATAGCTATAGGTATATTGACCGCTGTAATTACTAAAGTAACTATAGAAATAACGAAAGATGATGGGACAGTAGAAGTAGTGAATAAGATAATAAAAAATGGGGTTAGAAATACAGTAAATGACATGAAAGATAAGGTATATGATGCAGCCTCTTCAGTTAAGGATAAATTCTCCAATAAAGAAAAAGAAGAGGATAAGAACACATATAAATATACTGTAAAGTTTGATGATATAGATGAGGAAGAAAAAGAGTATGGCAGGGATAATAAGGAACACAAAGAGTAAATATTATATTTATAATATATATCAAAGACAGCTGTATTAAAGACTATTGTTTGTGTAAATATGGATAGTAATAGTTTTAATTATAATGACAATTTTCAGTAAAGAATGAAATCATATACTATTCACCCACATATATATGGTATAATAACTTATAGGGAATATAACTTTGGAAACTTATACTAAATTCCTCTTAGTAAATGCTTGCACAATTATTTAATTTACTATAGAGAGAGAGGGTGGACATCATTAAACTATCATCAAGGCAAGAGAAAATAATAGAATTGGTAAAGGAACATGCGCCTATAACTAGTGAACAGCTTGCAAATAAATTAAATGTTACAAGGGCGGCACTCAGACCGGATTTAGCTATACTTACTATGACAGGTATATTAGAGGCAAAACCTAAGGTAGGATATATATATTCTAAAAAACCTTCATACAGTTTAGTATATGATTATATTATGAATATAAAAGTAAAGGATATAATGTCAAAACCTGTAATGTTGGATGAGAATACTACAGTGTATGATGCCATAGTATATTTGTTTTTAAATGATGTAGGAACTTTGTTTATAGAGAATAAAGGGATTCTTACAGGAGCTGTTTCAAGAAAGGATTTCTTAAAGATAGCTATAGGAAGTAGTGATATGCATAAAATACCAGTGGGTATAATAATGACTAGAATGCCCAACATAGTGTTTGTAGAAAAAGAAGATGCTGCATATTTGGCAGCTCAGAAGATAATGGAACATGAGGTAGATAGTCTTCCCGTGGTAGAAAGATCTTATGACGAATCAAATAATGAAATTCTTAAAATTATAGGAAAAGTTTCAAAGACAAATATAACAAGACTTTTTGTAAAAATAGGGGAAAATAAATAGAGCCAGTGAGCAGTTTAATTATCTGCTCATATGTATAAAATTATATGTAAAATATTGTAAATAAAGGAGAATATGTCCTATGGAAAATAAAAAGTATGTGTATCTCTTTAATGAAGGAAATGCTAGCATGAAAAATTTGTTAGGGGGCAAAGGGGCTAATTTAGCTGAAATGACAAATTTGGGAATACCTGTTCCAGCTGGATTTACTATATCTACAGAAGCATGTATTAAATACTATGAAGATGGAAAAGTAATATCATCATATATTATAGATCAAATTTATGCTTCATTAAAAGGTATAGAGGAGACTACAGGTAAAAAATTTGGAAGTATAGAAAATCCGCTTTTAGTTTCAGTAAGATCAGGGGCCAGAGTTTCTATGCCTGGAATGATGGATACTATATTGAATTTAGGACTGAATGATGATACTGTAAAAGGACTGGCTAAATTAACAGGTAATGAAAGATTCGCTTATGATTCCTATAGAAGATTTATTCAGATGTTTTCCGATGTAGTTAAGGGCATTGAAAAGAGGAAATTTGAAGATATACTAGAAAGTACCAAGGATGCAAAAGGTGTTGAATTTGATAAGGATTTAGATTCATCTGATTTAATTAATATAATTAAAAAGTTTAAAGATCTTTATAAAAATGAAATAGGAAAAGATTTTCCACAAGAACCACAGGAACAACTGATTCAATCTGTTACAGCTGTCTTTAACTCTTGGGAAAATCCAAGGGCTGTAGTTTATAGAAGACTTAATGATATTTCAGGTAAATGGGGAACTGCAGTAAATGTTCAATCTATGGTATTTGGAAATATGGGAGAAACTTCAGGTACAGGAGTTGCTTTTACCAGGAATCCTGCTACAGGAGAAAAATCTATATTTGGCGAGTATCTTATAAATGCACAAGGAGAAGATGTAGTTGCAGGTATAAGAACACCGGAACCTATAACTAAGTTAAAAGAGGATCTTCCAGAGTGTTACTCTGAATTTATGGATATAGCTCAAAAATTAGAGAGTCACTATAAGGATATGCAAGATATGGAGTTTACTATAGAGCAGGGTACTTTGTATTTTCTTCAGACTAGAAATGGGAAAAGAACAGCTCAAGCTGCTCTTAAAATAGCAGTGGATATGGTGGAAGAAGGGCTTATTACTAAAAAGGAAGCTATACTTAAAGTAGAGCCTAAACAATTAGATACCTTGCTTCATCCTAATTTTCATAGTGAGGAATTAAAAAAAGCAACTGTAATAGCTAAAGGGCTTCCAGCATCTCCAGGAGCTGCTTGTGGTAAAATATATTTTACAGCGGAAGATGCTAAAAGACACCATGATGAAGGTGAAAAAGTAATACTTGTAAGACTTGAGACATCTCCAGAGGATATTGAAGGAATGGCAGCTTCAGAAGGAATACTTACTATTAGAGGAGGAATGACATCCCATGCTGCTGTTGTAGCTAGAGGTATGGGAACTTGTTGTGTAGCTGGATGTGGTGGCTTAATCATAGATGAAAGTACCAAAAGTCTCCGCAGTTTAAATAAAACTTATAAAGAGGGAGACTACATATCATTAGACGGAAGTACCGGCAATGTATATGGAGAAGCTATAAAAACAGTGTCACCTGAGATATCGGGATATTTTGAAATTTTTATGGATTGGGCAGATAATATAAGATATTTAAAGGTTAGGACAAATGCGGATACACCAAAAGATGCTAAGCAGGCTATTGAATTTGGAGCGCAGGGAATAGGGCTTTGTAGGACAGAGCATATGTTTTTTGATGAAGACAGAATATCGGAAGTAAGAGAAATGATAGTGTCAAAAACGGAAGAACAAAGAAGAAAAGCGTTAAATAAATTGCTTCCAAGACAGAAGGGAGACTTTATTGGGATATATGAAGCCATGGAAGATAAACCTGTGACAATTAGATTTTTAGATCCGCCGTTACATGAGTTTCTTCCAAGTGAAACTGAGGATATAAAAAATTTAGCTGAGGATATGGATATAAGTTTTCAGGAATTAAAGGATACTATAGAATCACTGCATGAATTTAATCCTATGATGGGACATAGAGGCTGTAGATTGACTGTTTCATATCCTGAAATAGCAGAGATGCAGACTAGGGCTATTATTGAAGCGGCTATAGATGTTAAGAAAAGAAAAGGGTATAATATAGTGCCTGAGATAATGATACCTCTTGTAGGAGAAATAAAAGAGTTAAAATATGTTAAGGATATAGTTGTAAAAATAGCAGATGAAATAATACAAAAAGAAAAAGTAGATTTAAAGTATAAAATTGGAACTATGATAGAAATTCCAAGGGCTGCCATTACAGCAGATGAAATAGCCAAAGAAGCAGAATTTTTTTCCTTTGGTACTAATGACTTAACTCAAATGACTTTTGGATTCTCAAGAGATGATGCAGGTAAATTCCTAAATGATTATTATGAAAAAAAAGTGTATGAATTTGATCCATTTGAAAAATTAGATCAGGTTGGAGTAGGAAAGCTGGTTGAAATGTCTGTACAGTTAGGTAAAAAAACAAGGCCAGATATACATCTTGGAATATGTGGAGAACATGGCGGAGATCCTTCTTCAGTAGAATTTTTCCACAATGTAGGGCTTGATTATGTATCTTGTTCTCCTTTTAGAGTTCCGGTAGCAAGATTAGCGGCAGCTCAGGCTCAGGTAAAACATCCAAGACCAAGTAAATAATAAAACAAGATAATATAATCATAGCTTAAAAAAGATTATACAAGGGTATTTGAGGCTATTGAAACCACAAAAAGTATAAGATATTACATTTAAAATTATTATTAATTTTAAATGTAATATCTTTTTATATATAAATTAGTGTTTTGAGTACATTAAGATGGAACCTGACTGTTTTTTTCTTGAAGCTCAATTGTAAATCGGATTGCAACCCTTTAACTCTATATAAAAATCAATAAATATTTATTGATAAACAGTAAAAAATATGTTATCCTATACATAAATTAAAAGTGAGGTGCTTTTTATGAAACGATGTTCAACAATTTTCTTAAGGATAGCTGTTTTTCTTATTGGAATTCCGGTTCTTGCTTTGTGTATATTTTGGTTGCCTTTAGTTGCAGATTATTTGCACTATCCCATTTTAATAGGTGTGTATGCATCGGCAATAACATTTTTCTTTGCTCTATATCAGGCTTTAAAGCTTTTAAGCTATATTGACAAGAACAAAGCTTTCTCGGAATTATCTATAAAGGCTTTAAAGAATATAAAATACTGTGCAATCACAATCAGTATTATATATGCAGTACTCATACCATTCGTAGTTCCTATAGCGGATGCAGACGACGCTCCAGGCTTCATGGGATTCCCAGTTATTTTTATTTTTGCCTCAATTGTGGTTGGAGTCTTTGCTGCTGTTCTTCAAAGGCTTTTACAAGATGCTATTGATATAAAATCAGAAAATGATTTAACGATATGAGGTGAATAACATGGCAATTATAATCAATATTGATGTGATGCTGGCTAAAAGGAAAATGAGTGTAACAGAACTTACAGAGAAGGTTGGAATAACCATGGCAAACATCTCTATACTAAAGAATGGAAAGGCAAAAGCTATTAGATTTTCAACTTTAGAGGCAATATGCAAAGCTTTGGAATGCCAACCAGGTGATATTTTAGAATACAGAAATGATACATAAATGGGAAGTTGAATACTGTAAGTAGATTAGAGTGTGTCTGAAAACAATGCAACAATAAATTACTTAGATAAAATAAAAATAGCAGCAATATAAACAAAAGCAAGGAAAGAATCAGCAAGCTTGTCATAACGAGTTGCAATTCTTCTAAAATGTTTGATTTTGTTAAAGAAACATTCAACTAAATGACGTTCCTTGTACAGCCACCAGTCACAATTCCATGGTTCTCTTACATTTGATTTTGGTGGAATAGTATATGAGGATTTCTTTGAAGTAATATATTCTCTAATTTCATTTGTGCCATATGCCTTATCTGCCAGGATATTGCTGCCTTCTATATCAACGTTGGAAAGAACATCTACGGCCTGTGTACTGTCGTGTAGATTGCCAGATGATAATTGAAAATAGATTGGATTGCCAAGTCCATCAACAACTGCATGAATTTTTGTTGTATGTCCGCCGCGACTCAGTCCAATATGCTGTTTTGTTTCGCTGTTTACAGCCCCTTTTTAGCACCAGCACTGTGCTGGTGGGCTTTTATACATGTTGAATCAATGCTTAAATTTTCATAATCTGCATCTGAGGTTAACTCTTTAAAAATTGTTAATAAAGTACCATCGTTACGCCACTTACAAAAACGACTGTATACAGTTTTCCATGAACCGAAGCGTTCTGGTAAATCACGCCATGCTGCACCACTTCTTGCAATCCATAGTATGGCATTAAATATAAGTCGGTTGTCTTTTGGAGGTCGTCCTGTTTTTGCTATTGGAATTAAGTTTTTTATTTGATCCCATTGTTCATCTGATATTTCATAACGCTTCTGTGACATATTTGCACCCTCCAAGTTTTTTATCTTATTTTACCTAAAACTCGGTTCTTTCGCAATATTTAGTTTTCAGACACACCCTAATTAAATGTTGAGTAAAGTTTATTTGAGGAGGTAATGTATGAAGATTAAATTAATTCAACCTGCAATGCTGTCAAGACCTATGGATACAAAGTTAAAAACAAGAATGTCTCCTTCATTAGCATTACTCACAATAGCAAATCTTACGCCGAAAGAGCATGAAGTTATTATTGAGAATGAAAATGTTGAAAAGATAGATTTTGATGAATCTGTAGATCTGGTAGCAATAACTGTCACTGTAGATGTTATGAATAGAGCAGTGGAAATATCAAAGGAGTTCCAAAATCGCAACGTTACAGTAATTGCAGGGGGTATACATATTACAGCAGATCCAGAAGGTGCTCTTAATAGTTTTGATGCAATATGTGTGGGAATGGCCGAAAGAGTTTGGGCAAAAATCCTTAAGGATAAAGAAAATAATTCACTTCAGAAGATATATTATGATATGGGAAATATTGCCGGGAAAGAAATAGTGTCACCTAATTATTACATTATTGATAGTAAAAAGTATTTATATACTAATATAATTAGTACAAGCAGGGGATGCCCTTTTGAATGTGATTTCTGCTATAACAGTTGTAAAAATGTACTTAAAACTTATATTAATAGACCAATAGACGATGTGATTAAAGATATAAATGCACTAAAAACAAGACATATAATGTTTATTGATGATAATTTTATTGGAAATCCCAAATGGACAAAAAAATTATTAGAGGAAATAAAACCTCTTAAACTAAAGTGGAACGCAGCGGTTACTTCTAATATAGTGGACATGCCTGAATTATTAGATGAAATGAAGGAGGCCGGCTGTCAAAGTCTATTTAGATGAAATGAAGGAGGCCGGCTGTCAAAGTCTATTTATAGGTTTTGAAAGTATAAATAGCAAGTCAATAGATAGTGTCCATAAGGTGCAAAATAGTGTAAACAGATATGAGAAACTTGCAGATGAAATTCATAAAAGGGGAATAATGATAAATGCAAGTTTTGTTTTCGGATTAGATGAAGATGATGTATCTGTATTTAAGAATACGTTAGAATGGATAGTTAAAAATAAGATAGAAACGGTAACCTCACATATCCTTACACCATATCCTGGTACAAAGTTATACTCATCATTAATGGAGGAAAATAGAATTGTAGATTTTAATTTGTCAAATTACAATACTGCACATGTCGTATATAAACCCAAAAATATGACAGCAGAAGAATTATATAATGGCTATCTATGGATATACAAAGAAGTTTACACGTTTAAAAATATAATGAAAAGACTGCCAAAATCTAAAAAGCAATGGATTCCATTTCTGGCATTTAATTTATTTTATAGGAAGTTCGGAAAGCTGACAGAATTATTATGCAATATAGTTTCTTTTAAAAATGTAGGAAGATTTTTTAGATGGTTAGCTTATTGTATAAAGTAGGTGGTGGAATTTTTATCTTCCTATCATTTATTCGAACGCTATCATTGCTAATACTCCCATCTTCTCCAAAGGAAGATAAGCACTGCTACGCGCCTGGATAAGTTCTTCCCCTAAAGGATAACGTATTCTAAGTGCCAAAGACACTAAGAATACTGTTAATAAGGTTCAGATGGAGATAAGCAATTCTCTACAGCAAACTCCCACCTGAACCTAAGAATCACTTGATAAATTGAGTGTGTTTATAATAGGAAGTTAAGGAAATGAATATTTAATTCATTAGATATCAAAAACTACTATTTATTGTAGAAAATTGATTGGGAGCTGCTGATAACTGTAAATAAGGATGGAAGCATAGCTTTGATGACTAAGTTTGGATATATTAGTGTCATCAATTTTATAATTGTTGACATTAATATATCCAATCTGAAGCAAAGTTAAGTCAGAATATTCTTATATTGTATAACATTAAGAGCAGAAATGCTCTTTTTTTGTTCTTTAGATTTTTATAAACTGTTTATTCGAGGCATGGACTTTATCAACAAAATAGCCCACAAATTATTTGGGGCTATTTTGTTGATTGTCGTTTATTAGCTTTTAGTATTTGTTGCTTTTCAAGATTGCAGTAATCTCTGTGTACATCTTGGCTTATTTAACAACAATCAGTTCATATTCACGAGTACCGAGTCCTATTTTTTCTGCATGGTCAAGACAAGTACGCCACTCTGATTCCGGTGTAGAATTAGTGAAGTGGTCATGATGATCAATAAAATCGGATTTTGCTATGTTATCGGACAGTTGGCTATTAGTTAGAGGGGTAGCCTCCATACAGGCATCCACACATGCCTGATCCAGTGCCAAAGGATCGAATGAAGCGAACATACCTAAATTGGGAAGTATCGGAGCATCATTTTCGCTGTGGCAGTCACAGTTAGGTGAAACATCTACCACAAGAGAAATGTGGAAGCAAGGTCGACCATCTACTACTGCTTTGGTGTATTCTGCCATACGGCAGTTCAGCTCTTCACTGGCTGACCAGTTTGCAAACTCGATTGCATCAAAATTACATGCACCTAGGCAACGACCGCAACCAACACAATTTTCTGTGTTGATAGTCATTTTCTTTTTTACATCATCAAAAAATAGACCATTATTAGCACATTCACGCTGGCATCTTTGGCATCCTCGGCATTGTTCCTCTATGATATGAGGTTTGCCATTAATATGCTGATCTTTTTTTCCAGCACGGGAACCGCAGCCCATTCCAATGTTCTTAATGGTACCACCAAAACCAGCCATTTCATGGCCTTTGAAGTGAGTTAAGCTGATAAACACATCAGCATCCATGATTGCATGGCCAATTTTAGCCTCTTTTATATATTCGCCACCTATTACAGGTACCGCGATGTCATCAGTCCCCTTTAATCCATCTCCAATAATAACAGGGCATCCTACTGTAAGGGGGGTGAATCCATTTTCCCATGCACATTCTAGATGCTCAAGGGCATTCTTACGACTGCCAGGGTATAGAGTGTTGCAGTCTGTTAGAAAGGGTTTACCCCCCAGTTCTTTCACCATGTCGGCTACAGCTTTAGCATAATTTGGACGAAGATAACCTAAGTTGCCGAGTTCACCAAAGTGCATCTTGATGGCAACGAACTTATTATCCATATCGATTTGTCCGATACCTGCATCTTTAATCAGCCTTTTTAGTTTGGTAGGTAGACCCTCTCCAAGTTTCGTACGAAAATCTGTAAAATAAACTTTTGATTTTTCCATATCTAATCACTCCTGTTTTAAAAAATATTGATTTAATAAATTCAATTTTGATATCCAAGTCTTACTATTTGGAGTTAACTCCAAGTTAAGAGGTCCTATAGAAAAGTTTTCAAAGGTTTGACTTAGCGTTCTTAAATAACACCAATTTTACTCAACCATGCTGACACATCTTTTCTTGCTTTATTAACACTACTTCCTCTGATTGCTAAGCCTTCTAAGACATTTGAATTTGGACAAAGTTTTTTGATATCTGTTGTGCTTCTGCCCATACCACCTCCACCATGTGTGCAGAATGGTATGATTGTTTTTCTAGAAAAATCATATGACTCAAAGAATGTAAATACTGCCATTGGTATTGTACTACACCAATTAGGATAACCAATGTAAATTATATCATAAGAATCCATATCAGTGACTTTTACTGTTAGTTCCGGTCTATATTCGGTATTTTGTTCCTGTCTAGCCTTATCCACAACTCCATCATAATTAGTTGGATAAGATTTAACTGTTTTTATTTGTAAAAGTTCACCACCAACATTTTCTTTTATGATATTTGCAATAACCTCTGTGTTTCCCGAATATGAAAAAAATGCAATAAGACTTTTTGACATCTTTAAATCCTCCTATTCTTTTTTATAAGATTTATAAAAAAATATAACTATTTATACTTTACCACTTGGAGTTAACTCTAAGTCAAGAGGTTTTATAAACTTTTTTTGTAAAATGAAAAGGTAATTTGTTGTTTGCACTACTTAATTCGTGTTTCGTGATTTTAGTCTTACACGATATTTGCTACAATGCCCTCCTTAAATGAAATCTGAAGTCCAATTTTGGTGGTGTTAGTGGAATTTAGTTTTACACACTATTTTAGATGTCTGTTTGCCATGTTTGCACTCATAGAAACAGACATCTTTTACTTATTATACTGCCAGTTCCAGCTCTGGTAATTAGAAAAAATCTGACGTAAGTTCTGCATTATCAACGGCTGAGTGAAAAGATGGATTTACTTTTTCATTTAACCTTCCATATATGGATTTATAAACTCTACATAGTGAAAAACAGTATTTGGCCTATTAAGATGGCTGCTGCACAAGAACAGGTAAAAAATCTGAAATATAGTAAATGATGAAACGAGATAATACAAGCATAACTTAAAAAAGCTTATACAATGAGTATTTCAAGCTATTCAAACTACAAAAAGTATAAGGTATTGCGATTTAAAATTATTATTGGTTTTAAGTGCAATACCTTTTTTTGTTGACTTTCTTTATGTTTTTATAATAAGTTTTAGGTTTTTATGGTCTGATAGGTGAAAATATTTAGCTGCAAGTAAATTGTAAACCAAATTTAAAATAAGGGTTGACTATAAGGAGATCATTTAGTATTATTGATACGTACAAGCAAATATTGGAGTGGGGAGAATGTTTCATGAGAAATACAAGGAATTTAATTTTAGTGGCTATGTTTGCAGCTTTAACAGCAATTGGAGCATTTATTAAGATACCAATACCATATGTACCTTTTACTCTGCAATATCTATTTTGTGCTTTAGCAGCTGTTATTTTAGGCTCAAAACTGGGTGCTTTATCACAAATAGTTTATATTGTTATTGGACTTATTGGTATACCTGTGTTTACTGAAGGTGGTGGATTTAATTATATATTTAAACCTACTTTTGGGTATCTTATAGGTTTTATTATAGCGGCTTATGTCATAGGTAAAATAAGAGAAAATATTAAAGAACTAACTTTTATCAAGGCAATATTTATGCTGCTTTCAGGTTTGTTTTTTATATACCTGTTTGGAGTGGTATATTTATATATTAGTTATAATTTGTACTTAGGGAAAAACATTTCCTTTTATTTTGCATTTTTTTATGGTTTTGTAGTTTGTATAGCTGGAGATTTGGTACTAACGATATTTACAGCCTATATTTCAATAAAAATATTACCTGCATTGAGGAAAAATGGATATATTAACATATGAAAAAGTTCCTTAAGTAAAAGAGATATGTAAATTAGAATTGGAGGCTAGAAAAAATGGCTAAGGGTATATTTATAGTTGGAACAGATACTGATATTGGTAAAACTGTTGTAACTGCTGGACTTATGTATGTTCTGAAGAGTAAGGGTTATAATGCTGCTTACTTTAAAGCAGCCCTAAGTGGTGCTTTAGAAATAGACAATGAACTTATTCCAGGTGATACTAAACTTGTAAGTGACGTGAGTAAATTAGAAGAACCCTATGAAAATATTACGCCCTATGTTTATAGGAATGGAGTATCTCCTCACCTTGCAGCGAAGTTAGAAAACAACCCCATAGATTTAGATGTAGTAAAAGAAAAATATGTTTATTTAAAGGAAAAGTATGATTTCATAATTGCTGAGGGCAGTGGTGGAATAGTGTGTCCATTGATAGATGATGAAAGAGGAGTATATACCATTGGAAATCTTATTAAGGATTTAAATATGAGCGTTATTATTGTGGCAAGTGCTGGGCTTGGAACAATAAATCATACGGTGCTTACAGCAAAATACATAGAAAACTTAGGGATTAAAATCAAAGGCATTATAATAAACAAATATGAAAAGGATTTATTTTATGATGATAATATTAAGATGATAGAAAAAATCACTAAACTACCTATTATAGGAAAGCTTGAAAACATAAAGGATATTAATAATAACGAGATAAAAACTATAAGAATAAATTCTGAAAAAGCTTTTAGTGCTGAGAATATAATAGAGCATATGGAAGAATTATAATAAAAATTGAGGTGCGGCTATGAATGACTATGTAAAAAGAGATTTAAAATACATATGGCATCCTTGTGGACAAATGAAGGATTATGAGGAGTTTAATCCAATAGTTATAGAAAAGGGAGAAGGGGTTTGGCTTTATGATATTGAGGGAAATAAATATTTAGACTGTGTATCGTCTTGGTGGACAAACACCTTGGGTCACAGCAATAAAAGAATTAACGAGACTATAAAAGAACAGATAGATAATATTGAACACGTTATATTTGCAAATTTTTCGAATAAGCCTGCAATAGATTTATCAGAAAAGCTGGTAAATATAACGCCAGATAGGTTAACAAAAGTATTTTTTTCTGATAATGGCTCTTCAGCGGTAGAAATAGCTTTAAAGATGAGTTTTCATTATCATATGCAGAAGGGAAACACTAAAAAGAAAAGATTTGCAGCTTTGAGTGATGCATACCATGGAGAAACTTTAGGTGCTCTGTCTGTTTGTGATATTGATGAGTACAATAAGATATACAACCCTCTTCTTTTAGATACTATAAGAGTAGAGGGGCCAGATTGTTATAGGTGTAAATATGGTTGTACTAGAGATAATTGTAACGCAGAGTGCTTTGCAAATATGGAGAAGTGTATGGAAGAGAAACATGATGAAATAAGTGCTGTAATAGTTGAACCAATGGTTCAAGGAGCTGCAGGTATGAAGATATATTCATCTAATTATCTAGAGAAGCTGCGTAAAATCTGTGATAAATATGATGTACATCTTATTGCAGATGAGATTGCAGTCGGTTTTGGTAGAACTGGAGAGATGTTTGCTTGTAATCATGCCCAGATAAGCCCAGACTTTATGTGCCTCTCAAAAGGAATTTCTGCAGGATATATGCCTATGTCCGTAGTTATGACAACGGGTGAAATATATGATTGTTTCTATGGTGATTATAATGAACAAAAAGCATTTCTTCACAGCCATACCTATGCAGGTAATGCCATGAGTTGTGCCATTGCTTTAGAAAGTTTAAAAATATTCGAAGAGGATAATATTATTGAGAACAATCGAAAAAAAGGTAAACTGATAAAAAAACTTACATTGGAAAGAGCAAAAGTATCAAAGCATATAGGTGAAGTTAGAAACATAGGCATGATAACAGCTATTGAAATAGTAAAAGATAAGTTGACTAAAAAAGACTATCCTTGGCAAATGAGAGTAGGGTATGAGATTTATAAGATTGCACTTAGTAAAGGGTTATTATTAAGACCTATTGGAAATGTTCTTTATTTTATTCCTCCATACATTATTAATGAAGAGGAAATAAAATTTATGGTAAATAAATGCTTCCAGAGTATAGAAAAGTATTTTGTAGAAAATAAATTATAAAAAGTATACTTTAAGTCTATTAAAAATTATTTGATAATATCGACCTCTTCATAAATATGAGGAGGCCGGTTTAGTTATTTCATAATAATTAATTAAGTAATTAAGGTATCAAATTTTTTTTCTGTATATTTTCCTAGTCCTACTATAAATTCTAATTGATTAATATTATTATTAGAAGCTTTTTTTAATAAATAAAAAAAAGAACTCGTATTGCATTTCGTTATATTATTGTAATAATCTCTAGATATTTTCCAAAATTTTTGGGGAAAAGATAGATAAGAAATGATATACTTATAATCATCCAAAGTTAAAGTAGAGACTTTTTCGTAAAGAGTCAAGCATTTTATAGCTGTATTTAAATTCCAATTACTATTAGTTCTCTTTAGAAATCTTCTTAAGAAGTAAGACAAATCATGAGAACAATAATCTATGCTGCATTTATCAAAATCTATTACCCAAACTTTACTATTGTTATCGAATATTATATTTTTATTTACATAATCTAAGTGACAGAGGGAAGTAGTTAAATTATCATAGTTTATAGCAGAAGATACTTTAAGGGCTATTTCTGCTAAGGTGGAGTTGACTTCAAAATTCTTTAAAAATAGTTTAGAGAATTTGTCTTGATATCTAAAAGATAAATTTGAACAATTTAGAAGTTGTCTAAAATGTTTTTCAAAGGATATATATATATTTTGAAAATTAGTCCTTTTATAACTTTTCTCTATTGGAATAAAATTTTTAGATCTATTGTGCATTTTTGCTAGATTTAAAGTAGTACTAAACAAATGGGAACTGTTGTCATAGTCACATTTTATACCATCTATCCATGGTGTTAATATGAAAAACATATTATTGTATTTTACAAAGCGTTCATTATGAATTGTAGGTAATATTCTTGGAACATTTATGTTATTTCTAAATAACCATTCTATTGCAGAGTATACAAAGAGTAAATTTCCTTCATCAAAGTATACTTTTTTTAAACAATAATTTTTATTTAAATGGGATATTTTATATACTGCTCTTTGTTTGTTTGTATCTTTAAATTTAATTCTAGTTATATCTGCACTTGCCATATTGTATTCAGGAAGTACATGTTCTTTTACATTTTCCTCAGACAATAAATCCATATAAAAACTCCTTAAAAAGTTCTTTCTTTATAATAATATTAGAAAGTTTTTTACAATATACATTTCTTGTTAAAAAAGCAATCTTAAATAATAAAGTTTAGGAGATGATTCATATGAATGTAAGACAAAAAATAGAAAATAAAGAAAAACTGATGTTAATAAATGAAGCTTCTTTTTCTGCTAACACAAGGGGGAGAAATATAAATGAAGGAAAAGACGATATTAGAACTGATTATATGATAGATAGAGATAGAATAATACATAGCAAGTCTTTTAGGAGACTTAAGCATAAAACTCAAGTATATATAAAAATTCCAGGGGATCATTATAGGACCAGACTTACTCATACATTGGAAGTAGATCAAATAGGTAAGAGCATAGGTAAAGGGATAGGATTAAATGAAGATTTAATAGAAGCTATAGCAATGGGACATGATATAGGTCATGTAGCTTTTGCCCATAGTGGAGAAGAAGTATTAGATAAGCTTTTACCTAAAGGATTTAAGCATAATGAAAATAGTGTACGGGTACTTACCAAAATAGAAAAACTAGGGTCAGGGTTAAACTTAACTGAAGAAGTTTTAGACGGAATATTAAATCACAGTGGCTTTTCAAGTAAATCAAAAGCTTCAACATTAGAAGGGCAGGTAGTTAGGTACAGTGATAAAATAGCTTATATAAATCACGATATAGATGATTCCATAAGAGCAGGACTGTTAAAGACTGAAGAGATACCTTCATATTCAGTAAAAATATTAGGAAATACTAATAGTGAAAGAATAGATACACTGGTAAAAGACTGTATTTATACTACTATAGAAAACATTGAAAAAGGAGTGAGGGAAGTATCTCTAAGTGAGGAAGTATTTAAAGCTCTAAGCATATTAAGAGAATTTATGTTTAAAAAAATCTATAGAGGCAATATACTTAAAGATGAGAGAAATAAAGCCAAATTTGTACTGGAGCAGGTATTTAATTATTTTTTAAAAAATCCAGATAAAATGCCTGAATTTTATATAAGTATTGTTGAAAATGAGGGACTTTATAGGGGAGTATCGGATTATATAGCTGGTATGAGTGATGATTATTGTATTATGCAGTTTAATAATATATATATGCCTAAATTTGTTATATATTGAGGAATAATTTTTGCTATTATATGGGCAAAATACGAATATAAATAATTAGTTTAATATTAAATTAATTATTTATATTCATGGAAGGATATTTGATTTTTATAAAGAATATATTATATATAATATATTCTTATTAAAAAAAGAAAAATATTTATTTTTAAGGAAGGAATATAGTAATTTATGTCGAATATATTTATTCTTGAGTATAATAATTTAAGATAGGGGGGTATTTAGTGATATCGGAAGATGTCATTCAAAAGATTAAAGAGGAAAATGACATAGTAGATATAATATCTGAAAAAGTAAAGTTAAAAAGATCAGGTAAAAACTATTTGGGACTATGTCCCTTTCATAATGAAAAAACTCCCTCTTTTAGTGTATCTAGAGATAAGCAAATATATAAATGTTTTGGATGTGGAGAGGCAGGCAATGTAATAACTTTTATAATGAAGTCACAAAATTTAAACTTTCTAGAAGCAGTAGAATTGTTAGCAGATAGAGTAAATATAGATATAGACTTAAGTAAAAATAAAAATAATAAAAAAAGTACATTTGAAAATTTATATAAGTTAAATGTAGAGGCAGCTAGATATTTTTTTTATTCTCTAAATAAGAATAAATCAGCTAAATCATATCTATTAAACCGAGGAATAACGGAGCATACCATAATAAAGTTTGGCCTTGGATATTCTATTGACAGCTGGAATCATATGTTAAGTTTCCTAAAAAATAAAGGATTTACTGAGTTAGATATGGTTTCAAATGGACTTATAATTAAGAGTGAAAAAGGAAATTATTATGATAGATTTAGAAATAGAATAATGTTTCCAGTATTTGATTATAGGGGAAAAATAATAGGATTTGGAGGTAGGGTATTAGACCATTCAAAGCCAAAATACTTAAATTCACCAGAAACCCCTTTATTTAAAAAGGGTGTAAATCTCTACGGGTTAAATTTTGCTATAAAAAATAATACATCTAGGACTCTTATAATTGTAGAAGGGTACATGGATTGTATAGCCCTTCATCAATATGGTATAAAAAATGTTGTAGCTTCTTTAGGAACAGCTCTTACTATAAATCAGGCAAAGCTTATGGCAAGATATGCAGATAAAGTAATATTATCCTATGATGCAGATAGGGCAGGCGAAATAGCTACATTAAGAAGTATGAGTATACTAAAAAGTGTAGGCTTGGAGGTGAAGGTTCTATCTATACCTCAGGGAAAGGATCCAGATGAGTTTATTAGAAACAATGGCAGAGAGGCATTTTTAATGCTTATACAAAAAGCTGATGATTTAATAGATTACAGAATTAAAAATATAAAAAAGGATATAGATTTCAACAATCCTCAGGATATCGTAAGGTATACGGAAAAAGTATTAAAAATATTAGTTGAGTTAGATCCCATAGAAAGAGAAATATACATAAAAAAATTATGGGAGGACACAGGTATAAAGGAACAGACACTCTATGACATGTTAAATATACAAAAAAATGTAAAAAAAGATGTGAATGTGAATATAGATATGGGTTTTGGACAAAAATTATATTTAGAACCCGCATATTTAAAGGCAGAGAGAGCTTTTTTAAAGCTTATATTAGAAAATGATGAAGCTTTTATATATAGTTTGAATAAAATAAAAGATGATGAACTTATACTAGAAAGTCATAAAAAAATATATCAATATATAGCTGAAAATATGAAATATGGTGATGTAGAAAAAAGAAAAAGGTATATAGAATTAAAATGTATAGATATAGATACATCTAAAGAATGGATAAATATTATGGAAACAGAAGTTCAATATAATGATGAAGAATGGATAAATATGTTGCATAATTTTATAAATAGAATAAAAAAATATAAATTGGAAGAATATAAAAAAAATATTATTGGAAAAATAAGGGAATGTGAATCTAAAGGAAATTTGGAAGAATCTCTAGAGTTTGCACAACAGTTGATTGAAATACAAAAAAGAATTGGTGAAATACAGTAATGGTCAAGGGAGGCAAGTAAATGAAAGATAAAAGTGCAAAAGTAAAATTAGTTAAGAAGCTCATAGAAAAAGGTAAAAAAAACGGCACTTTAACCTATAAAGAAATAATGGATGAATTGGAGGAAGTAGATTTAAGTCCACAGCAAATAGAAAAAATATATGAGGTACTTGAATCTATGGGAATAGAAGTAAATGGAGATATGCACGATATGGAGTTAAATGAAAAAAATTTAGATTTGTCAGTTCCAGAAGGCATTGCTATAGATGATCCAGTAAGAATGTATTTGAAGGAAATAGGTAAAGTACCCCTGCTTTTACCAGAAGAAGAGGTGTCCCTTGCAAAAAAAATAGAAGAAGGAAATCAAGTTGCCAAGAAAAAATTAGCAGAAGCTAACTTAAGATTAGTAGTAAGTATAGCAAAAAGATATGTAGGAAGAGGAATGCTTTTTTTAGACTTAATTCAGGAAGGAAATTTAGGTCTTATAAAGGCAGTAGAAAAATTTGATTATAGAAAAGGATATAAATTTAGTACTTATGCCACTTGGTGGATAAGGCAGGCAATTACAAGGGCAATAGCGGATCAGGCGAGAACTATAAGAATACCAGTTCATATGGTGGAAACTATAAATAAGCTTATAAGAGTTTCAAGACAGTTACTTCAGGAACTTGGAAGGGAACCCCATGCAGAGGAAGTAGCTAAAATAATGGAGATGCCTGTAGATAAGGTTAGGGAAATTATGAAAATAGCACAGGAACCAGTATCTTTAGAAACTCCAATTGGAGAAGAAGAAGATAGTCATCTGGGAGATTTTATACCTGACGATGAGGCTCCTGCTCCAGCGGAAGCAGCAGCTTTTACTATGCTTAAGGAACAGCTTATAAATGTACTGGATACTTTAACTCCAAGGGAAGAAAAGGTCTTAAGGTTAAGATTTGGATTAGATGATGGAAGGGCCAGAACTTTAGAAGAAGTAGGAAAAGAGTTTAATGTAACTAGAGAAAGAATAAGACAGATAGAAGCAAAGGCACTTAGAAAGTTGAGACATCCAAGTAGAAGTAAAAAATTGAAAGATTACCTAGATTAAAGCACCATTTTTAGGGTGCTTTAATATATAATTGGTCAATATTTTAGTGTAAAGTATGGTTATGTTATAATGGTTATTAAAAAGGTGGTGAATAGTGTGAAAACTTATAAATCTGCAAAGGGGATAGGTATATATCTTATATTGGGTGTATCTATTCTATATAATAGTCTATTAATATTTTTAATATGTTATGTAGATTCTTATGAGATATCCATTCTTTTGAAATTCACTTTAATAGCCATTAATCTATATCAGTTATATTATATTATAGTCTGTGGAACACTAAAATATTTTACGGATGAAGAAAATTTATACATAACTAGTATGTTAAAACTTAAAAATGAAAGAATTTCTTTTGATGATATTCAAATGTATCAAAAGTCAAAGGGGAGAATCAAGGGGGTAAAGGTATCAGGATGTGGTAGAAATAAATTTGCCATAGGTAAATCTTTTATTCATAAAATCGGAAATACGCAAATGTTTGTTACTTCAACTGAAAATGTTATATACCTGAAAGCAGGTAATGTAAGTTATGCTCTATCTCCAGAAAATTTTTATGAATTTGAAATGGAGTTGAATAAAAGAAATATATTTTATTCAGAATGGGAGAATAAATTAAGTAAAATTGTTAATCTAAATAGAAAACAAAAATTCTTTATGCCACTTATAATTACAGCTATAATTGTAATTATACTTACTTTAAATCCAATTATATTGTATCTTAATGGAAATTTGCCTGATAAAATGCCACTTAGCTTCCGACCAAATTTTACGGTTGTAGAATTTGGGACAGGTAGGCAGTTTGCATTTAAACAGATGAGTTATGGACTTTTGAATATGGGAGTACTATTTTGTATGTATTATGCAGGATATATTTATTCTAAATATGATGAGAAGTATTCTTATAGGTTTTTATATATAGCATTAATAGTTTCACTAATTTTTTTAGTTATGCAAATGAAAGTAATTTATACATTTAAATAAATTTTATAATCACTTGATCTTTAATAGAAGCACTTTAGAATGGAGAATTATATGGAGATTAGTTTAAGACTTAAAACTTTATTAAATATGGTGGATAACTGCCAATGCATAGCTGATATAGGAACAGATCATGGGTATGTGCCCATTTATCTGGTAAAGAATAGAATTTGTAGGAGAGCTATAGCTTCTGATATAAATAGAGGACCTATAAAAAAGGCAGAGTTTAATATAAAACTTCATAAATTGGAACATGAAATAGATTGTAGATTAGGTAGAGGGCTTTCAACTATAAGTCCGGGAGAAGCTGAGGAAATAGTAATTGCAGGTATGGGAGGAAATCTTATAAAGGATATAATAGAAGAAGATTTGGAAGTGTTTAAGGGAGCGAAATCCTTAATACTTCAACCTATGCAGCATTCACAGGTATTGAGAAAGTATATATATACCAATGGATTTAAAATATTAGATGAAGAACTATGTATTGACGAAAATAAATTTTATGAGATAATAAAAGTAAAATATGATGAAAATATTAAACATGTAGATAGTATATTTTATGAGGTGGGAGAAGTATTAATAAAAAAGAAACACAGTCTTATTTTAAAGTTTTTAAAGAATAAAATTCACAATTACAATAAGATAATTTTAAATATAAATAAAGATACGGAACTAGCTAAAAAAAGAAAGATAGATTTGCAGATTAAAATAGAAAAATTACAGGAGTTGATAGAATGTATTTAAGAGTAGAAGATATACACAATATAATGGAAAAATATACTCCTTCTATACTTAAAGAAAGTTATGATAATGTAGGGCTTATGGTAGGGGACATGAAGAGTGAAGTAACTTCTATATTAATGGCCTTAGATTGTACTTTAGAAGTAATAGAAGAGGCAAAACAAAACAAGTGTAATCTTATACTTACCCATCACCCCTTGTTGTTTAGAAGGCCGGATAGTATAACTACAGGCACTTTAATTGGTAAGAAGATAATAGAGTTAATAAAAAATAATATAAATTTATATTCTTCCCATACTAATCTTGATTCTGTAAAAGGAGGAATTAATGATATTATTATGAATTTACTTGAGTTAACTTGTTGCCATATTATTGATCCTTCAGAAGTTGAAAATTATAGAGGAGATCACTGTGGTATAGGAAGGATTAGTGAACTTAAAGTTCCTATTACACTGGGAGAACTCTGCAATAAAGTAAAGAGTAATTTAAATATTTCCATGTTAAGATATTCAGGAAGTGAATCCAAAATTATAAATAAAATAGCAGTTATAAATGGAAGTGGAGAAAGCTATTTTAATTCTGCAAAGTTATTAGGTGTAGATTGTATAATTACTGGAGATACTACCTATCATTATGTAAGTGATTTTCAAGAGGAGGGAATAGCTGTAATTGATGCTGGTCACTTTGAAACGGAATGGCCTGCTATGGAAAAAATAGCAGAAATTTTAATGCATGAGATAAAATCCAATGGATTTTGTAATACTGTAATTTTATCAAAAGTAAATAGAAGTCCGTATAAATATAAGTAGGAATGAGAGTTGACTTCATTTCTGCTTTTTTAATTTATTAATGATTTTATATGTTTGAAGTTAAGTTTAATAGGGAGGGTAGTATTATATGATGTTGGATTTGCTTATTGAAATTCAAGATAATAAAGAAATAATAAAAAAATGTAAAAGAGAATTAAAAACTCATTCAGGTATTTATTCCATGAAAAAAATAAAAGATGAGTTTGAACAGGAAAAGGAAAAATATAAATCTATAGATATTAAACTGAAAAAAAATCAAATAGAAATAGAAAATATTGAAAATAAACTGAATACTATTAAGCAAGAGATAATTTCTGAAGAAAATAAATTATATAAAAATTTAAAATATGATTTAAAATTAATTAATTCATTGGAAAAGTCTATTGAATCAAAAGTAAGCAAAATGAAAGAATTAGAGGAAGAAAATTTGAAACTTTTATATGAGGAGGAAGAGTTATCACAACAAAAGGAGTGCAGTGGAAAAAAGCTAATTACTATTAAAGCTGATTTCCATAAGATTAAAAAAAACAGTAATGAAAAAATAATTAAAATCAAACAAAATATAGAAAAAGCAGAACAAAATATTTTAAATTGTGAGAAGCGTGTGCCAAAAGAATTATTAGATAAATTTAATAGACTATCTTCTATTAAAGGAACAGGGGCTGCCAGATTATCACAGGGAGTATGTTTGGGTTGTAAAATGAAAGTAGCTGCTATGACTATAGATAATGTAAAAAATCATAGAGGTATAGTTTGCTGTGATAATTGTGGAAGAATAATAAGTTATAATAAAATATCTCAAAATCAATAGATATTTTGAATTATTATTTAATTTAACCTGATATTTATTTCAGATTTTTATTGTAATATATTATTAATTATGATATTATGTAAGTCGTAAGTAAGCCAGACAATCGCTGCTGTAGAATTATAGGAGAGGAAAGTCCGAGCTTCATAGGGCAGGGTGCTGGGTAATACCCAGTCAGGGTAACCTGAAGGAAAGTGCAACAGAAATATACCGCTGAAGCAATAAAAATTTATTGCTTTAGTAAGGATGGAAAGGCGAGGTAAGAGCTCACCAGCGCATAGGTGACTTTGCGGCTATGTAAACCCCACCTGAAGCAAGATCGAATAGGAAAGCATTGAAAAGTGGCCCGCTTTGCTTTCGGGTAGTATCGCTGGAGCCTATTGGTAACAATAGGCCTAGATAGATGATTGTCTAATACAGAACTCGGCTTATAGACTTACTTACCCATTGAAAACACTAGGCTTGTGGCTTGGTGTTTTTATTTTTGCCATACTCTTGCCATACTAATTACCGTTTATCAAATTTGAAATGCTATCAGTAGCTTGTTTCTGCATTTTTTTATTTATATGGGAATATATATTCGCAGTAGTAGAAATGTCTTTATGTCCAAGACGTTCCTGGATAACTTTTAAGTCATTTCCTTCTTGAAGCAAAAGAGTTGCATTAGTATGTCTTAAATTGTGAAATGTTACATTTTTATTTATGTTGGCTTTCTTTAGAACTTTTTTCAATTTGTTTAGGTAATACATGGGGTGAATATATTTACCATCCTGCCACACCATTACAAGATCATATTTATTATCGTTATCCTTAAATATGTTTTTATCTGTATAAAATTGACCATATTTAAGCTTATTTTTCGCTTGCTTCTTATGGAGTTCTTTTAACAAATGCAATGCCTCATTTGAAATGTAAACAGCTCTGTTACTTTCGTCTGTTTTAGGGTCAATCATATAAACATGCCCTTCAGTATAAATCAAATTATTTCTTACTGTGATTAAATTATCTTTGAAATTTATATCTTTCCATTCAAGACCTCCGAGTTCCCCACGTCTAAGACCAAGCTCCAGTGTCAATCTTAAAGCTATATTAAACATATAGTCATACATATTATTAAGGTCTAAGGCATTATATAATTTTGGAATTTCGTCTGCATCCAAAATTTCAGCTCTGTAATTTGACCTTTTAGGACGTTCTATATATTTACAAGGGTTGTCCCTTATAAGCTTTAATTTTAATGCCCTATTCATTATTGTATTGGTTATTGTGTAAATAGACTGTAGAGTAGAATTACCGATACTATTTTCCTTTTTTATATCAAGTAACATTTTTTCAATATGAATAGGTTGGATATCGACTATATTTATATGCCCTATAGAAGGGGATAAATACTTATTTATTAGTTCTTTATTATTATATGTTGTTATCTTCCGAAGGGGTTTAACATACCCATCTAGCCATTCTAGGGCGAATTGAGTAAGTATAATCTTCTTAGGTTCAATATAGTTCCCATGTTCGTATTCATATAGAGCATCACGCATTGCTTTTTCCGCTATTGGCTTACTCTTAAAGCCACTTTTTTCTTTCATCTTCTTTTTTCCGTTTATTTCTCCAACGTAGAAATAATAGTTCCATGTTTTTCCACGCTTTCTAACCCCGCCTTTCATAATAACATTCATTCCTTTCGCTGTGCTCAAGGCACAAAAATTAATGAAAGAGTGATTAAAATTACCAATTACTGTGAATAATATAGACAAGTATACAGGTGTACTACAGAGCACGGCGGGGTGAGTGTGATTGCACTTCACTGTAATCCGTATAATAACATGTGCCGATTACTCTTTTAAGTACAAATAAGTGTGCCCTAGGGCACGTAAGTTAATCTTTGTTTAAACAAAGACCGTTTAAAAGTATGAGTATTCAGTCAACACCTGTGTACTTTATTTTTTTATTTGTAGGTGATATAAATGTTAAAAATCGTTTATTCTATTTGTTGCGGTATTGATGTTCACAAAAAATTTGTAGTTGCAACTGTAACATCAACCAATGAGAATAACATCACTACCTATGCAACCAAACAATTCAGTACTTACTCAAAGAATCTTTTCCATTTAAAAGAGTGGTTATCTGAGCATAACTGTAAAGAAGTTTGTATGGAAAGCACCGGAAAGTACTGGATACCTATCTATAACATACTTGAAGATTCCTGTAATATTACTCTGGCTAACCCAAAGTACGTTAAAAACATTCCCGGCAAAAAAACTGATAAAAAAGATTCTCTATGGCTTGCAGACTTACATAAGCATGGATTAGTTAAAGGAAGTTTTATTCCTCCAAAGGCCATAAGAGAACTACGAGACCTTATGCGCTATCGCTTTAAACTTACAAATTTCCGTTCAAGTGAGAAAAACAGATTCCAAAATTCATTAACAGTTTCAAATATCATGATTTCAAGCGTAGTATCAGATACCTTTGGTAAATCATCATCAGCTATAATTAAATATGCCATGGAGCATCCTGATAAATTAGATATAGACTATACTCAATTTCTACACAAGAGTATGTTATCTAAGGCTGACGAAATTAAGATTGCTATGCAAGGAAGCATCTCTAAAAATCAAACAGCAAAGATGTCTGTATGCTTGAATCATTATGATTATATTAACAATTGTATTTCTCAACTTGATACTGCCATTTCATTAATTTCAAGTGAATTTAAGTCACAAATTGAGCTTATTGCTTCTGCCCCTGGGATAACTACACAATCTGCTACAACTATAATTTCTGAAATTGGAGTGGATATGTCAGTCTTTCCAGATGCTAAACATCTGTGTTCTTGGGCAGGTCTTACACCACAAAATAATGAAAGTGCTGGCAAAAAGAAAAGTGTTCGTATAAGCCGTGCCGGAGCTTATTTAAAGCCAATACTTATTCAGTGTGCTAATGCAGCAATAAAAAACAAGTCCTGCCCATACTTTAAATATCGTTATGAAAGTATAAAGAAAAGACGTGGGCACAAAAGAGCAATTATTGCTATAGCAAGAATGCTTTTAACCTGTATTTATAATATGCTTTTAAAAAATGAAGCCTTTGATAATTCTATTTATGAAAAATATCTAAAAAGAGAAAACACTTCTCGACATTTTCAACCTGATATAGATAGAATTATTTTATTTCTTCAAGCTCAAGGCTTTGAAGTAACAAAAGTAAGTCAAGAGATATCACCGAAAATAAGTTGATTTTTAATTATAAATAATATAAGTCTCTTTTTTTGACCTCATTTTAATAGGTCTTTTTGTCATGTTCAAAAACACCTGAATTTCTTTCAAGTTATTCCTCCTTCTTTCAGAACTTATGTTCTATTATTTGGTCAAAAAATATATAAGAGAACTATCATCTTTGCTCTCTTAAATATTTTAAATTGGTTTACGTCTTAAGGTTCTTATTTCGGCTTCGTGAGACCCATACATCTCCAATAGAGATTTGTTTGTTTCTTTTAATTCGGAAAAGTTTTCATCCATTTTGTTAGATATATTTTTCATTGTACCTTGTAGCTCTGCAACCTGGTGATTTAATTTATCAATTTCGGCTTTATGCATCTGCGAGTTGTGTTCAAGGGCTTTAAGAATTTGGGTATTTTCAGATGTTTGGGATTGAAGCCCGTTAATTTCAGATTGAAGCCCATTCGTTTGAGATTGAATTTCATTCATTTGAGATTGCATTGATTCAAGAATTTTTAATATTTTTTCTTCATTGCTCATAGTAAATCCTCCTTTAATATTTACAATAACCTATTTTAAATTGATTATCTATAGTACTTCACATATGTACCACCTCCTTTAAAACTTTTTAACGATTCCAAAATTAGGCTCAAAATATATAACATATGTATCTATTTCGTAGTACACGCCATATTTTTCTCTATAGTGTTGGATAGCCTCTTCTAAAAAATCTTCTGTTATGTTTAAGTATTCAGCTAAGTCATGCCTGTTTTTAATACCTTTTTCAAATGCATTCACAATCGAAATTATTCCTGCTAATTTCTCATAAGCCCAATTTCTAGCACGTTTTTCCTGCTTTCTATTACTTATATCTGATTGGTCTAGTATATTACCGTTTGATGTATAGTAATGACCTAATTCTTCAGCTAGCACTCCGTTTTTTTCTCTAAGTGTTTCAAGATCTTTGTTAATTGCGATTCTATTACCACGGCATAACCCAGCCCCTAACTTTAGCTTTTTTTCTTTTATAATTACATTTAAGTTTTCAGCTTCTTTGAGTAAGTCCTCATAGCTCACATGACCATCCTCCTTACTTTACTACTTCCACTCATCATCATCCATCATTATGTCTAAGTCGTGTTTATAGTCTTCTTCATATGTAGGACTATTTTTGTCAATATTTTCTTTTTCATGCGCTGCTAATAACACATTATGGCATCTACTATATTCCATATCTAAAACAGTATTTACCGTATGTTTACCTTTACCATCTAAGCTTCTGTATTTATTTATTATTGTAGATTCCTCATTTGATAATTTAACTTTTATAGAACCATCTTTCTTATCTTCTAATCCTAGCAAATATATAGGAGTTGTTTGTAAAATTTGAGCCAAAGGTTCTAGTATAGTTATTGGAAGATTTTCTATATCATTACTTTCATATCTATATATAGTAGCTCTATTTTTATTTAATTTATCAGCGACATCATCCACTGACAAATTAAGTTCTTTTCTTCTTTGTTTTATTCTTTCACCTATGTTCATTTTATTTTTCCTTTCTTTGTATTTATATTATATATTATACATGGTTTTCGCAAATATGCAATAACAAATATAATAAAAAATAAAAAAATCGCTTTATATGCAAAAAAAGTATTGACTATTAATAAAATGTGGGTTATTATTTAATTAATAAATCGCACGAAATGCGACAAAGGATAAGAGGTGAAAACATGCCTAACATTAATAAGTTGAAAGGCAAAATAGTTGAAAAGGGTATAAACATTAGTGATTTAGCAATGTCTTTAGGTATAAATAAGTCTACTTTGTATAGAAAACTAAAAAATAATGGTGAAAATATTTCTATTAAAGAGGCAGTTGGAATAATTGATAGATTAGATTTATCTGTAGAAGAAGCTAATGCAATTTTTTTTAACCAGTTTGTCGCACGAAATGCGACAAATAATAAGCTAAAAACTTAGAAAGGAGGACTGAAAATGGATAAAAAGACTCAAAAAGAACTACTAATTTCAATAATATTAGGATTAGCGGGAGTAGTTCTTTCTGTAGTAGCTATGATTTTAAAGGGTTAATTGGATGAAAGTTGTCTGGACATGGGTTAACTGTAACAAGAGTTCTAAAAGATTTTGATGGAGTATCTACTATAAGTTTGAATTTTTGTGGATGCTGAATTAAATTGACGTTCTCAAATACTGCAAAACCATGTATAGTTCCATACGATTGTATTCTTGGATTGTTTAAGATGTTATCGGTTGTTATATCAAAAAGCATATGCTCAGAGCTATTGCTATTAATTAATGTTATACCATTTGAGTTATAATAGTCAGCTAATTCTATCTTACTTGCTAAATAAAATTTATTGCTATGTACTAATCTAATTTGGCTTATATCTACAGCGCTAGTTGAGTTATTGCTTATGGATAAATATAAGATTATTAATTTATATTCTTTGTACAAATTAAATCCGATGGAAAAATTATCCTCAGAATTTGAAGATATTTTCAAATCTATTTTTGACCTTAGATAGACTTTGATTGAAATAGTTATGCTGATTAATGAAATTAATAATGCAAATATTGACAGAATATTAATTTTAAAAAAATTTGACATAATTAATCACCTCCCTTTTCAACAAAATTTTACCATGAAAGGGAGAAATAAAACAAGAAAGGAGGCTGAAATAAGTGGACGATTACTTAATGTCTGTATCAGATGCAGTTAAAAGACTAAAAACGGATAAAGCTACGGTGTATGAGCTTATAAAAAGAGGGTTATTAAAAGCCTTAAAAATAAGGAGCTTTAAAATAAGCAATTCAGAAATAAATCGTTTCGTAAAAGTATATCAGGGCATGGATTTAAGCGATTTGGATAACATCAAGGAAATTGATTTTAAGGAGGTGTCTACATAGCAATTTACAAGGCAGGTGTTAAAGATGCAACAGTACAATGCAATGTACGAACTTACTCGGACTATAGCTAATTCTTTTAGTATGTCGCACGCGGATGCTGAAAAGTATGCTAGGAAGTTAAAGACTATGGTAGTTGAAGAATACAAGAAAGCTTTTAGGAAATAGGAGGGAGGAATATAAATGAGTAAAAATAAAAAGAAAGTTGCTCAAGAAGTACCAGTTCATGAACAACCCCAAAAAGTAATTAAAGTTTTAATAGATGGTAAAGTTATTGCCCGGATTGTAACCAATCATGATACTTCTGAAGTACTTGAAGAGTAAGAAGTAAATTAGCCGAAGCTGACTTAGTCATAAGATCATTAATGCCTTCTGGAGTTAATGAAAAATGTACTTCCATGTTTCGACTATTGACATTGTCTGTCATTTTAGTTAATTCATCCTGATCTAAAGTTTTTAGAAAATCATTAAAATCTTTTTGCATAATTTATCACCTACCTTTTATGGTGATATAAGTTCAACAAAATACTGTAAATACCTTTAGAAAAATATGTAAGGAAGGTGAGATAAATAAAATTGAGTGATATAAAAATTGAATCTGAATTTAAACATTTATTACCGCCACTAACAGAGGAGCAGAAAACAGAGCTTGAAAAAGACATTATAAAAAATGGTTGTCTAACTCCTTTGGCAGTATGGAACAACATTTTAATTGATGGTCACCACAGATATGATATTTGCACTAAAAACAATATACCATTTGACCTAACAGAAATGCATTTTAAAGATAAGTTGGAGGCTATGCAATGGATTTGGAGTAATCAGAAGAACAGAAGAAACTTGAACAAATATGAACTAGCACAGGTAGCCTTGAAATTCAAGCCTGTAATAGAGGAAAAGGCAAAGAGAAATCAGGGTAAAAGGAATGATTTAACTTCTGTCAGAAATCTGACAAATGTTGAAACCGAGGCTACAGAACCTATAGATACTAAAAAGGAACTGGCTAAAATAGCAGGGGTAAGCCACGACACAATTCACAAAGTTGAAGTTATAGAGAATCAAGCTCCGGAGGATATTAAAAGGCAAGTAAAGGCAGGAGATTTGACAATCAATAATGCTTATGTTCTCACAAAGTCAGCTGTAGAAACTAAAAAGAAAAATGAGCAGTTAGAAAAAAAGTATCAGGAAGAACTCAAGAAAGAAAAGCAGGAACAAGAGGAAAAGAAAAAACAGGAGGAGCTTGAAAAGACATTACCTGAAAATGCAGTTCTCATTGATAAATTCAGGAAGCCAAAAGAAACTCATATTTTCGGAATAACTGATTTTAACAATCTAACTGAAGAACAGCTTAATAGCTGTATAAAACATTCAAAAAAATATGAGGATGCTATATCCAAAGTTGTACTACTAAATACGGATAATGATTCATTGAGGGCATGGAACTGTGTATCAGATACAGCAGAAATTATTGATATGGAATTATCAGATATAAGTCTTGCTATCAAGAATTTAATAAAGATTCAAAATTACTTTAAGGGGGTAAAAAAAGATGGGTAATTATAGCAACCTTGAAAAGGAAGCAAGAGAAACCATATTGCAACAAATGGATGAACTCGGAGAAATTACTACAGATGCCGTAATGGAACTCATAAGACCACATTATATTTTTGATATTCGTAAACTTAGAAATCAAGCACTTAGACGTACAGCAAACAGTTTGATGCGAAGATACAAGGATGATAAAGGTATAAGAACTTGCTTTAATTATAAAGATAATGGAGTTTCCAAGTATGTAAATGTGGATAAAACTAAAAATTTGAAAGCTCTTGAGGACATAGAAAGTCAGTTAAATAAGAAATATAAGGGGCTGAATGCCTCCAAAAAGAAAGTAGCTTTAAGAAAGCAAGTACTGTCTGGTCAGCTATCCATTAAAGATATTGAGAATTTTAAGTAGGTGATACAAAGTGAATGAATATGTAATTGTATATGAAGATAGTATAACTGGCATATTTAGGGAGACATATATAACAGCAGAGAGTGAAGAAGCTGCTAAAAAGAAATTCAGAAAAGAAATTGGCCGCCCAATTCTATTATGTGAGTCAGAGGAAGATTGGCCGGAGAAAAGGTGGTTAGATGAATTATAAGAAAGTTTATAACATGTCCACCAAAGAAAAAGCAGACCAGAACAAGGGAGAATTTTGGGTGGCAATAATATCACTGCTAGCGATATTGAGATTTTTACTATAGGGAGGGATACAAAGTGAATGATTGGTACAACCACTCTGTAAGCTCTAAAGAATTTAAAACAGGTTTGAAGGGTGCAGATTTATTTCAACTTAGGAGCTTACTGGGTGTCTTTAGAAAAAGGCAGCTGGAAGGACAGAAGGTAACAGCCAAGATTAGTGCAATAAGGAAAGAGAAGGAGAGGAGGAAGAAAGTTGATAGAAGGTGCTGCTGAAAATCTGACGCTAGATGAATGTATAAGTTTTAACAGAAAATTCGGAATTACTTTAACTGCGACTGATGGGAAAAATATTCATGTAGATATTGAACCAGGTGTTTATATAAACCCTTTAGGAGTGTTGATAATCGAATAAAAAAGAACCCTTTGCAGAGGGTCCAAAAGCAAAATTAGTCACTTCAATCTTAATACAAGATTGAAAATAAGTCAAATGTGGAGGTAAAAAATGAAAAAGTTAAGTATAAAATCGGATAACTGCTTTATAAATAACAAAAGCTACGGAACTTATGTGAATGGTGAGAATTTAACGGATATTATAAGAAATCGATTGCCCGAAACAGATGGGGATTGTCCAGCTAAAATAAGCATAGAAATTGAAATTTTTGATAAAGAATTAAGATTCAATACAGAGGGATATGAAGTAGAGAAAGAGGAGCTGAAGAAGACGAATAATTAATTTTTTAAAATATAAAAATTGGTATTGATAACCAACTGAAAATATTGAATATTACAGAGTATAAAATTTATGATACGGATAATCCTAAGTAGTATATAAAAAATTTTTTATAAGGTAGAGATTATAGATTTAAATTTATTTTTGAGGAGGACAAATAATGCCAGATAAAAAAATGGTGGTGTTGAGTGAAAGCCACAAAGCGTTAAATAAATTACTGGAAACAAAAAAAGAAGCATTACCGAAGGATTTTAACAAATCACGATTCTTACAAAATTGTATGACGATTTTGCAGGATACTAAGGATATAGATAAATGCCAGCCTATAAGTGTGGCAAGGACAATGCTAAAAGGTGCATTTCTAGGTTTGGATTTCTTTAATAGAGAGTGTTATGCAATACCTTATAACGGCAATCTGCAATTTCAAACAGATTATAAGGGAGAAATCAAACTTGCTAAAAAATACAGTATTAATCCTATAAAGGATATTTATGCAAAAGTTGTTCGCAAAGGTGACGAATTCCAAGAAAGTATTGTTAATGGTCATCAGACTGTAAATTTCAAACCATTACCGTTTAATAATGATGAAATAATTGGTGCTTTTGCAGTATGTTTATTTCAAGATGGTAGCATGATATATGAAACCATGACAAAGCAAGAAATTGAAGATATACGGAACAATTTTTCAAAGGCTAAAAATAGTCCTGCGTGGGTTAAAACTCCAGGAGAGATGTACAAAAAGACAGTTTTAAGAAGGCTTTGTAAGTTCATAGAATTGGATTTTAACAGCATTGAGAGCAAAAAGACTTACGATGAAGCTTCTGATTTTCAGTTTGAACATGAACCTAATAAAGAGATTTCAAATTTTGATAAGGGCAGTATTGATGAGGATAAAATAGTTGAAGCTGACACAGAGACAGAGGTTAAGGAAGATAATAGGGAATATGCTTTTAAGGAGAGTGAATAAACAATGACAGTAACGAAGGAAAATTATTTTGCACTTGAAACTGACAAAGAGTATATGTCAGTTAGTTTGTTTAAATCCTTTATAAAATGTGAAGCAAAAACAATGGCTAAACTTAACGGAGAATGGGAAGAGGAGAATAAAGATGCATTTCTCCTAGGCAGTTATGTTCATGCATGGAGTGAGGGAATATTAGAGGAATTTAAAAAAGATCATCCAGAAATGTATTCTACTAGAGGGGCTACCAAAGGGCAGTTAAAGGCTGCATTTCAAATTGCAGATAAAATGATTACTACTTTAAAAGATGACAAGCTGGTACAAGAAGCTAGAGAAGGACAAAAAGAGGTTATACAGACAGCAGAATTATTTGGAGTGCCGTGGAAAGTTATGTTTGATATATATAATCCAGATAGGAAAGCCATTGTGGATATTAAGACCACAAGAAACATACATTCCAAATTCAGTGGCAATGAAAACTTTATAACACATTATGATTACTTATTACAGATGGCTGTTTACTGCGAAATAGATAGGATAAATCGTAAAGCAGAGGACTATTTTCAACCACATATCATAGCTGTTTCGAGAGAAGACATTCCAGATAAAGCAGTGATATTCTTAGGAACAGATTTTATAAGAGACAAGCTGTTAGAAGTTGAAATACTAATTGACCATATAAAAGCAGTTTGGAAAGGTAAAGAGGAGCCCGTAAGGTGCGAAGAATGTGATTATTGTAGAGCTACGAAAAAATTAGACAAGGTTTTATTTTATATGGATCTTTAATGGTTGGTTTGTAATTATGGAATGTAAAAAACTAATCAGACTAAGTAATGGCATCACAAAGGAAATGACCTGCAGTGAAGTATTTATCCAATTCAAAAACTTTCTCTACAAAATGGCACATAAATGGTCAGGCCAATATAATATTGATGATTTAATTCAAGTAGCCGGTATAGGTCTTACAAAGGCTTATAACACCTATGATATTGGTAAAGGAATATTATTTATGACCTATCTGGCTACTATAGTAAGCAATGAAATAAGAATGTATAACAGGAAAAATAAAAAACATATAGGTGTCAGAAGTTTGGATTGCACCATTAAGGAAGATAAGAACGGAAATTCACTTACAATAATGGATCTTATATCAGATGATAATGATTATGAAGAAGTGGCAATTCAGAATGTTAATAAATTAGAATTAATCACGTTACTTAAGTGCTTGAAGCCAGGAGAGGAAATGATTATAAGATATAGATTTATAGATGGACTTACACATAAGGAAATAGGGCAAAGGCTTAATCTAAGTCAGTCTTATGTGAGTAGGTTGATAGAATCCTCTTTAAAGAAGTTGAAGAAATATTATGAAAGTGGGGTATTAAATGTGAATGTTAAAAACAATACTAGAGAAGAATGTTTTAAATATTTTTCTGAAAATGATATTAAAAATAAAACTGAATTGATAAAAGATGTTGTAAAAAAATATGGATGCACGGAAGGTACAGCAGAAAATTATTATTATGCGTGGAAGTCTAAATATATGGGGAATGAAGATATGCCAAAAGTAAGACCGAAAGAAAATAATGTTAATAATATAAATTCAGCCAAGAAAACAACGTATGAAAAAGTCAAGGACTTCAAGCCCAAGAATGGAATTCTCCAGGCCATGGAGTTAAGAGGAAAAATAATGTGCTACAACCTCTATGATAATGGCAATGGCTTCAATATGAAAAGACCTAACGGAACAACAGTTATGCCAATGGAGTTCTCGGAAGTTCAGGACCTTATAAAAGAGCTTCAAGAAATCAGCAAGGTAGGTGAGGCATAATGAACAAAGTTGTTTTAATTGGCCGGTTAACCAAAGACCCTGACTTGCAGTTTTTGCCTGGTAGTGGAAAAGCAGTAACAAAATTTACATTGGCAGTAGATAGGAGATTTTCAAGGGATGGACAGCAGGAAGCCGATTTTATACCTATTGTGGTTTGGAATAAGATAGCAGAGAGTTCTGCCAATTATTTAAGCAGGGGTAAGCTTGCAGGTGTTGCTGGGAGAATCCAGACCAGGAGTTATGAAGCTAAGGACGGTACCAGGAGATATATTACTGAGGTAGTAGCAGATGAAGTTCAGTTTTTAGAGTGGGGCGACAAGAAACAACAGCAGCAACGAGATAATAATGACAATGCTGATTATATAGAAGTAGAAGATGATGGTGATATCCCTTTTAACTTAGCAGTTAGTCAAGCTGCGTAATAAAAGGGCGAAAAATGAATACTTTGGATAAAAGTAAATACCGGAGATTTACCATCCCCAGTATAAACAAAAATAATTAATATATTAATTCAGGAGACATTAACATACAAACTCTTATATAAATAGGATGTGCAAAATTGGATTTATTATACAGGAAGTTTAATTATAAAGGCAGGTGACTAGAGTTGCGTTATAAATTTACTGATAAAGAAGTGAATGAATTATTAAACAAAATAATAATACTCATTGATTCAAGAGAACAAGCTAATTCGCATATTTTAGAATGGTTTGATAAACACAAGAAGTCTTTCAAAGTACAAAAACTTGATTATGGGGATTACAGCTGCTTTCTTCCAGCAGGAAGTTTTAAAGGGCAGCAAAGAGATATCCTGTTTACTGATGAATTGGTTATAGAGAGAAAATTTTGTATTGATGAATTGGCTATGAATCTTAAGGATAATAAGACTAATTTAAATGAAATCAAGAAAGAAACAATTGATTTGCTTGGAAAAGAGTATTTAGCCAAAGTGTTAAAAACTGATTATAACAGGCTTAAATATGAGTTTGCAAATATGAACAGATATAATATTGAATTTTATATTTTCTTGGAAGATGAAAACTTTGATAGAAATATTAGATATGGGAATTATAGAGCACAGTATGACCCCAAAACTTTATATGCAAGACTCAAAGGTCTTGAGAGAGAATTTCATACAATCATAAGGCCATGCAGTGAGGAAGTTATGGGGAGCGAAATATATAATACTTTAAGATATGGGGTAAGAAATATATTAGTCCATAGAGGATTTATTGAAACTCAAGATATAAAAGCAGCAGGGGCAAATTAAAGGGGCTGAGAGGTGATGAATTACAAAGACATAAAAACATATTTCACGATAAAACAGGAACATGGAGATGCGTGTAAAGCCATCTGCCCATCTCATCCAGATAAGGAGGCAAGTTTAAGCATTAAATATGATAGAGTACAGGGCAAAACCATATTAAAGTGTCATGCAGGTTGTGAAACAAAGGAAATTGTAAAAGCTGCAGGTCTTGAAATGAGTGATTTATTTGACAAACCTATGGATAAAGATAGTGGGAAAATGAGCATTGAAGCAGTGTATAAATATACAGATGAATCAGGGAGAGTATTATTTGAAAAAGTGAGGTTTAAAGGTAAAAAGTTCAGTCAGAGAAGAATTATTGATGGTGCTACAGTATGGGGACTTGAAGAAGGCATTTATTATGAGACTTTTCATAGCAGTAATGCATGGAGCATGAAGGAGAGGAAAAATGTAAAAAGTAAAAAATTTGAAGGAATAGAACCAGTTGTATATAATCTACCAGGTGTTATTGAAGCTGTGAAAAATAATGAGCCAGTATTTATCGTAGAGGGTGAGAAGGATTCAGATAACTTAATAAGAATAGGTCTTGCGGCAACGACCAGTTTTGACGGTGCCAGTAAATCAAAACAAAATCAAAAATGGAGAGATAGCTATAATAAATACTTTGAAGGTGCCAGGGGGATTTTGCTTCCGGATAATGACAACCCGGGAAGGGCACATATGAAATTTATAGCACAAAAGTTATCGGCCATTACAGAAGATATTAAGATCATAAATTTACCTGGAATTGAAATAAAAGAAGATGTGAGCGACTGGCTTGATTTTGGAGGTACCAGGGATGAACTTCTGGAACTTGTTGAAAGTGCTGAAAAATGGAATCCGGCACTAGAGCCGGAAAATGTAAATTTAATCAATTTTAACTTCTCTGATGTTGGTAATGCTGAAAGATTAATTACCATGTATAACAAGATAATTAGATATAAGCCAGGGCTAAAAAGATCATGGTGGTTTATATGGTCAGGGAAATACTGGCAGCCTGATTGTGTAGGCAAAATAGAAGTATTGGCACGAAGTGTAATTAAATCTCTGCAGCAACAGGGAAAAGAACTACCCCAAAGTACGGAAGATATTAAAAAACAAGTGTCAAAATTTGTATTAAGGTCCGAAAATGACAATCATATAAGGGCAATGATAAATCAGGCAAGGACAGAACATAATATTGTTTTAAGTGAAATGAATAAGGATGTATATTTATTAAATCTTAGAAATGGAACCTTAAATTTAAAAACTGGAGAGCTGCAGGAACACAATAGAAAAGATTATATAACCAGGCTTGTAAATGTGGATTTTAAGCCAGGAGCTACATGCCCTAATTGGGTAGAGTTTGTAGATAAAATTTTCATGGGTAATAAAGAGTTAATTGAATATATTCAGAAATCTATTGGTTACTCTATGACAGGAGATGCAAACCTGCAATGTTTTTATATTCTTCATGGACAAGGTTCCAATGGTAAAGGTACTTTTATGAAAGCTGTTATGACAATATTAGGAGATTATTCAGCCACATTGAAGGGTAATTCCCTTATGGAGAAAATCGGTGATGAAGGGGCCAGGGGAGACTTGGCTAAACTAGAAGGAAAATATTTTGTATGTGTAAATGAACTGGAAGAAAGAAAATGTTTTGATGAAGCTTTAGTAAAGAGCTTGACCTCTGGGGCTGATGAGGTCGTTCCTGTACGTAGAATGTACGAGGAAGAATTTGATCTACATCCAACTTTTAAACTATGGATGACTACAAATAAGCTGCCGAGGATTAAAGGAACCGATAATGGTATATGGCGAAGGGTGAGGAAAATACCCTTTGAATATAACTTTGAAAATGATCCGGAGAAGGATGAACATTTCTTTGAAAATAAATTAATGCCTGAAATGAGTGGGATTTTGAACTGGGCACTTGAAGGCTGCTTGAAATGGCAAAAGGAGGGTATGAAGGTACCTGATGATGTAAAATATGCTATTGATGATTATAAAAATGAAATGGACCCTGTGCAGAGGTTCATTGATGATGAGTGCATTGTTAGTGAAACCTGTAAAGTTAAAATATCAGAGCTCTATACTTGTTACACTGATTGGAGCCATGAGAATAAGGAATATGTATTGTCAACTATTAAATTGAGTAAAAGGCTGGTAGAAAAAGGATTTAAAAAAGAGAGAAATAAACACGGTAGATATTGGCAAGGTATTGGAATTGTAGATACTGAACATCAAGAAGAATTTACGGAGGTGCATGACAATATACTCCCGTTTGATAGTAAATAAAATATATACTAATTGATTAATAGTAACTAAAATGCTCTTTGAAAATTGAATAATGCGGTATAAAAATATAATTACTTGCTACCCTAAAAAAGAAAATTTAATGTAAATTGTGCTATAATTTTCATAAATAGTAAGTTGAAATTATAATATATTGTGATATAAGCACAATAAAATGTTAACAAGGGGATGAGTAAAAGGGTGGCTATAAATTCAGCAACATGTGCTAATTATTCAAAGAGAATAGGAAATGAAGTAGGGTGGTTAGAACAAATTGTTCAAGAAGGAATTAAAGCTTTTCAGTCTCGCATTATAGCCTCAGATCCAGTATCAGTATTTGGCGTTATAGAATTGAATGAACAAGCAGAACGTTCAGCCCATAGGATGGAAATAGTTTATTTAGTAAATTTGTTTGAATCATTTATGCATGATTTTATAGGAGAAAAGGACGGTTTAAATGAATCACAAATGAACCAAAAAAGATTTTGGGAAACATATTTAGAAACAGAAAGAAAAATATGGGATGGATATTGTACAAACCATAATGAGCCTATTAATACTTCAAAATCATTTATGAATATAAGATATTCAGTATTTGTTATCCAGGAAAGATACAAAATAAAATATCCATCATACTTATCACCATTAGTTCTTGAATTAGGAAGTTTAAGAAACTGTCTAGTGCATTATGATGGTGAACTTCTACATCAAGATAAAGGTGGTAAATATTTTAAAGATACCCTTTCGAAAACAATAGACTTTTTAAAAGTTGATCCAAATTCAAATAGAATAACTGAAATTAATAGAAATGGTTATCTTGAAAAAGTTACCTTTGACTTAGCAACATTTATTGAATTGTGTGGAGGGTTCATCAGAAGACCAATTGATCATAAAAATGAAAAATAAATACATTAAATACCGTATTATTCATGGAATGAATTTTACGGTATTTTTTTACGTCACAATACAAATTTATTGCTAACTTAATTCAAGTAAGTAATAATTTTACAGAAAGGTGACAGGAATTAAAAAAAGATGACAAGAAGATGACAGGAATTTTTAAAAGTTGTCATACCTTAAAGCGTTGATATGACTATATTTATTAATAATGATGACAGGAATGACAAGAATTTTATATACTATACGTATAGAAAAATAAAAAAATAGAATATATAAATATGTATATATAACAATATAGATAAAAGTTGTCATTTCTGTCACCCTAAATAGCGAAACGTAGATATACTAATGGTTTAGAGTGATGACAGGTTTTAAATTAAAGTTGTCATCTTTTAAAAAGCTGTCACCCCTAAAAAATGGAAGTAGTGAGGGGATAATTTGAAATTTAATATAGATGAAATTAATAAAGGTAGAATTCAACAAATAGAAATAGACTTAAAAAAAGAGTTCCGAAAAGGTAAAAGAAAGGACAAGTATAAAGTCCATAAATTGTTATCTGAAAAGGATAAACTTTTAAAACTGCTTGGCTAGAGGAGGTATTGAAGTCGTGGCTAAAAGAAATATAGATTATGAAGAAGCTGTAAAAATAGGAGTAAGAGAAGGTATAAAATATATTAAGGAGCAGGAATATTATAAGACAAAGAAAAGATATGACAGAAGATTAAGAAATACAAGGTTGCTTCTTAAACATTACAGGAATTTACAGGTGCATGATAAACTTGCCGGTAAATCAAGCAGTAGGATATATGAAAATAATGCAATAGATATTTTAGATGATATTGATCCAATTAATGATGAAGAACAATATATACAGGCTATAAGTAGAACTAAAATAAGAACTTCAATTATAGTAGCACATATAAATAAATCCATGGAGTATTATAAAGCTATATGTGAGAAGGATGGTAATGTCAAGAAAAGAAGATATGACATTATTAAATACATGTATTTGGAGCCGACTAAAGACAATATAATACCAACCTATGAGGAGACAGCAGAACATTTTGATCTTAATGTTAGAACTGTAGGTAGAGATATTAGACAAGGTATTGAAGATTTAAGTATATTATTTTTCGGGATAGATGGAATAAAACTGTGAAAATATGTCCTTGTCAAGATAGCGTCAATGTTAGTTATAAGGCTAAAATCTATTAAATATAGCTTTAAAATAGTGTCCTTTTACATGGCATTGACGTACCTTTTATAATAGTATAATATGGTATTGAGTAAAATTATAAAAATTGATATTGCGTGTATATCTGAAAATAGGTGCTGTTAAATCGGTGCCTATTTTTATATTGTTTACAAATAGTTGTTATATAGGACATTGGATTGTAACAAGTACCCATATATAATAAATGTTATAACAGATTATAAATTAGTTCCCTATTGTATGAAGATTTAACCCGGTATCTGTGGTTGCAGGGCACTTAAAACTTAAAATGCAACCGCCAGGAGCTAGTATATTAAAATTGCAGCCCTTCTCAAAATAATATTGTTAAAAATAAGCACTCGTCATCTAGAGTGCTTATTTTATATTATTTACAAATAGTTATTACATAGGACATTAGATTGTAACAAGTACCGTATATAATAAGTGTTATAACAGATTATAAATTAGTATCCCACGACATATAAATTTAAGCCAGTGTCTGTGGTTGCAGGGCACTTTAAATATGGATGCAACCACCACTCTAAATCCAATATAACAATAAAAGAAATAAGTACCCGTTATTTAGGGTGCTTATTTTTATATTTTTTAACACAAGCATAATGCCATCATAACAATTAGTGAATATAATAATGTTCAAATACCATTCATAATAACACCAAAGACATATAAATTTAACCCAGTGTCTGTGGTTGCAGGGCACCCTAAACTTAAATGCAACCGCCACAGGATAGTATAAGTTTAGACTCCTTTAAAAATAATATTGTATGAAAATAAGCACCCGTCATTTAGAGCGCTTATTTTTGTTGGGAAAAGTCGAATTATTTGAATATTGTGGATAACTTGTGGATAATTTGTAGAAATAGTGCATAAAATAATAAGTCAGGGGAAATAAGAGGTATGAAGAAAAGTTTAATCAATATGGGAAATATTTAGAGAGGCATCTAGTTTATAGGTGTCTTATTTTAATAAATATTTTTAGTTGGGTAAATTTTTTAAAAATGTAAATATACTCTTGACTTATAGTACTATATATGGTACTATAATTATAGGAGGTGAGTACAAGGTGGGGGTCGAAAAGATAATAAGTAAAATGGAAAGGCAGCCGAATGGAATAAAGTTTACTGAAATAACGAAGGTATTAAATGAGTATGGATATGAATTAGTAAGGAAGAACGGTTCACATAGACACTTTAGAAATAAAGAAGGGGATGTGATAACTATAAAAGAAGAAAACCCTTTGAAGGCTGTGTATGTTAAAGATGTACTTAGAAGAATAGGGAGATAATCCTCCTTAAATCTTCCAAGTGTAATGGCTCCTACCTTTTAGATATGGATAAAAAAGATATTAATTATTACATGAGTTTACCTTATAACTATTTAATACAGCAGGTTACAGATGAAAGTGGTAGCTATTATTATGGTAAAGTATTGGAACTTGATGGATGCCAAAGTACAGGAGAAACTTTTGAGGAAGCATATAAAAGTCTAAGGGAAGCTATGAAGGGATGGCTTGAAGTAAAATTACAATATGGAGATCCTATTCCTGAACCAACAGGAGATGAAAATTACAGTGGTAAGTTTGTTCTTAGAGTGCCAAAGAGTTTGCATAGGCAATTAGCTATTGAAGCACAGAGAGAGGGAGTATCATTAAATCAATATGCAATGTATAAGTTAAGTAGATAGAGCCTTATAATTAGGGCTCTTTTTTCGTACCATAAATTTAAAGAAAGCGAGGTGGCATTAATGGCTAAGCTTACACCAAAACAGAAAGCATTTTGTGAAGAATATCTTATTGATTTTGTATACTTCCAAAATCAATTGGAGATGGAAGATCGTAATATTTAAAAGGATCTTTACTAATTTGTGATAAATGACCATTTCCAGATATAACCCAGCAATTGTTTTGAAAATCTCTAAATGCAACTTCTACTCCAAACTTACGTGACATACCATGAGAAATATAAGGCATTTTAGCTTTATATTTACCAGGTGGAAGTATACTAAGAGCTACGCCATTTCTATTAGTAGATAATTGTTCCTCAGTTTCGTTAGGGTATTTTCTAAGTTGTAATCCATTTTCTGCATATGAACCACTATTCCCTATAGTTACTACAGTAACTACGACATCATATACCGGTTCATTTGATAAGTTATTTAATGCTACAGTGTTGTTATCTTGATTATCTTGATCTTCTTTAATCCAAGCCGATATAGTTTGAGCCTGTGATTTTAAGGCTTGTTCTTTAGTAATCTGGTAATTTTGATAGTATTGTCCAATTGAAAATGCAAGTGAAGTTAGAGATACTATTGCAGATATTATGGAGGCTATCAATGCAAATTTATTTTTAGGGAAATTGGTAATTTGTACGTGGTATTGTCTGGTTTTGGGGTTTTTCTTATGTTTATTTAGCAATTTTAACACCTCTTAGATTAAAAATTTTATTATGTATGTACAAATTATACTACAAATAAGATACTTAGTAATTTTAAAGGTCTTATTTTCTTATATTTTAAAGGAGATGGGTATATTAAACACTCAGCAATTAGTACAATGGATTAGTAATTTAATAAGACATCATAATATAAAAGCTTTTTATAATTCTGCGTTGTGGGAACATGTGAGACTAGAAGTATTAGAAGAACAACATTATGAATGTCAGATGTGCAAGTCTAAGGGTATGTATTCTCCTGCAGAGGCGGTACATCATATTAAGTTTTTAAGGCAGCATCCAGAATTAGCTTTAACTAAAAGCAATTTGATGTGCTTGTGTAAGGAGTGTCATTATGCAATGCACCATAGAGCAGAGAATAAGCCGCAGTTGAATATTGAAAGGTGGTGATACCATTAAGAGTAGGTACATGTCGTGAGACAGTAATAAATCCTACTCTTTTTATTATGCAGAATAATAAGGAGGGTAAGGTTAAAAATGAAATACAAATATAATACTTATGATTTAACTGGAGAATATGGTATAGGATATGATGCGAAGGGAAATATATTTTATTTTGATTTAGAAGATTATGACAGAATAAAAGATTTTTATTGGGCGGTATAATTACACAGATATGTAACAGGATATGTAAATAAGAATGAAGTAAGGTTGCATAGATATCTTTTAAATTATAAAGGCAATAAAGAAGTAGATCACATCAACCATAAAAGATATGATAATCGCAAGCGTAATCTAAGGATATGTAGCCGTCTTGAAAATAGCTATAATATGCCGATACAGAGCAGTAATACGAGTGGCTACAAAGGTGTAGAGTTCCATAGAAGGGTAGGAAGATGGAGGGCGAGAATAAGCGTAGGAGGTAAAAGGATAGAACTAGGTCATTTTAATACAGCATTTGAAGCGCATCTAGCTTATTGTAAGGCCTCAGAATATTATCATGGTGAATATAGCTTTACAGGATAATTTATATACCCCCCACCTAAAAAATGAGAAAATTCTATCATATTGGGAGAACGGGTAGCAGGGAAGACAAAACAGAAATCTCGCGCGTGTGAGAAAAAATAGTGTGAAAGGAGGGATGAAAATATGGCTAACGCAAGAAAAATCAAGGAATCTTTAATTAAGCAGCTTGAAAATAAAAGTGCAAATGTTGAACATTTTTTGGGTTTAATTGATGATTATATCTGGTATTTTAAAGAAGAAAAAGAGATGCAAAAGGACATAAAGGAAAGAGGACGAACATATAAGGCATTGTCTGCATCCGGATATCCAATTGAAAAAGAGAATCCCTCTGTAAAAAACGCGGTAGTGTATAATAAGCAAAAGTTAGCCATTTTAAAACAATTGGAGTTGACGACTGATAATGTAGGTTATGATGATGATGACGAGCTCTAAGCTGATACCTGAAATACAAAACTATATTGATTTAGTTCGTAGTGGAACCATAGAAATATGCAAAGAGCAATTCATGTTATGTGATTATGTTGAAAAGTGTTTTAGAGAAGAAAATCTATTTGTTGATGAAGAGCTGCTCCGTAAATATTTAAGTCTCCAAAAATATTTCCCCTTTGATTTATATGAATGGGAGATTTTTTGTTTTACCCTCCATAATTGTACTTATTCCAAACCTGGCATTTTAAGATGGCCAGATTTATTTATGTATGTCGGAAGAGGTACGGGAAAGAATGGCTATTTAAGTTTTGAAGATTTTTGTCTGATATCCGAATATAACAAAATAAAACATTATGATATAGACATATGTGCCAATGCAGAAGACCAGGCCAAGACTTCTTTTGAAGATGTGTATAATGTCTTGGAGGAAAATGAACAGAAGCTTAAAAAACATTTTAGTTGGAATAAAGAACTTATTGAAAATCTTAAAACCAAGTCTAAGTTAAGGTTTAGGACCAGCAATGCAAAATCCAAAGATGGAGGTAGGCCGGGTAAAATAGATTTTGATGAATACCATCAATATGAAGACTATAAGCTTATAAATGTATTTAAGACTGGCCTTGGTAAAAAGAAGAACCCCCGCACCACAATAACCACAACAGATGGGGATGTTAGGGGCGGACCACTTGATAGTATTAAAGCCAGGGGGCTTAGGATATTAAATGAGCAGGGCGGCGACAACGGGATGCTGCCTTTTATCTGCCGCCTTGATAATGAAAAAGAAGCAGATAATCCTAAAATGTGGCATAAAGCCAATCCTTCTTTACAATACAATGAAGAACTTTTTAGAGAGATACAGAAAGAGTATATTGACTATAAAGAAGACCCTGTAAGTAACTCTGCTTTTATGACTAAGAGGATGAATATTCCTATGGGGAATAAAGATGTTGAAGTTACCTCCTGGGACAATATACTTGCAACTAATCAATCCATACCGGATTTAACGGGCTGTACTTGTATGGCTGGAATTGACTATGCAAGTACAACAGACTTTGTCGTGGCCGGATTACTCTTCAAATATAAAGGTAAATATTATTGGATAAGTCATACATGGGTATGTAGAAATTGTAAAGATTTAGGAAGAATTAAAGCACCACTTGAAGAATGGGCGAGTGAAAAAGGCGGCAAGCTATTGACCTTTGTTGATGATGTGGAAGTATTTCCATATATTCCTGCCCGCTGGTTAGCTGAACAAGGGCAAAAGTATAATATAACTACTCTTGGGATAGATAAATATAGGCACACGTTGCTTGCCAAAGCTCTTAGGGAAGAAGGTTTTGATACAGACAAGCAGGGAGTAAATAATGTAAAACTTACAAGACCATCCGACCAGATGCTTGTCGCTCCAACTATAAACAGTTTGTTTGTAAATCATAATATTGTATATGGAAATAGTCCTTTAATGCGCTGGTATACGAATAACGCCTGTAGATGTGCAGAGAAATATGACAATATGACCTATGGTAAAATAGAACCTAAAAGTAGAAAAACAGATGGTTTTATGGCTATGATAGCAGCGTTTTGTAGTGGTGGAGTTGAGCTTGAGGACAGTGGTGAGGTGTTGATTTACACTTTGTTTTCTCCTACTTTTTTCAAACTATTTTATCCTGGCCCAATATAGATTTTCACAATAGAATATCCTTTAATCACAATAAATTAACCAACTTTTGCAAGCAAATTTAACCTATATAAGAAAAAGAGCAGATAACTGCTCTAATAAATTGTGTATTTCTTCAAAGTTTAATATATCTATTATGGAAACAAAGGTACTTTATTTACGAATTCCTCAATTAAATAAGATTTATCTCATTTTGCGCTAACATTACTGTTTCTGTATCAATAACTTTTAAGTTTTTTTGATAGCCTATCATTAAACATTTTTCAATAAGAAAATTTAGTATTCTTGTAGAACCATTACAACAAGAATTTACAGCTTCTAAAGCGTTATCGTTAAATATTTCAGTGAACACTCCACAAAGCTTTAGCCTTGAAGAAATATACTCAATAACTTCTTCTTTGGATATTCCTTCATAGTTATAGTTAATTACAATTCTTTGTTTTAAGGCTTCATGGATTTGTTTTGAAAGTATGTTGTTTAAAAGAGGTTGTCCGCAAAGTATTAGCACAGCATAATTTCTAGAGTCCATATCAAAATTTAATAGTAATTTAAGGTCATTTAAAACCTCTGTTTTCAAGTATTGTGCCTCATCTACAATAATTACAGGTGTGATTTTTTTATCCCTACATAATGAAATAATTCTTTCCTGGATTGCTTTAAACAGATCTATTTTCTTTGAATAGATTTCTACACCTAAGCCGTAGGCGAGGGATTTATAAAATTCCAATACTGTAACAGTAGATAGTGTTAGATAAATAACTTTGTATAAATTTGAGTTCAATGAATTTGTAAAACATCGTAAAGTATAGGTCTTTCCTATGCCTGACTGACCTGTAAATAGTCCTATTCCTTTAATATTTTTAAGATGCTCTAATCGTGACATTGCCTGTGAAAAATCTTGAGATTGAAAAAAGTTTTTTTCGCTTAAGCCTTTCTCAAAGGGATTAAACTCCATTCCCCAATAAGCTTTATACATTTTATTCTCCTCCATTGACTTTAGAATAATCTATAACATTTCTCTTAATCTTTGAATTATCAACCTTTTTTAATGGATAAACTGTATCGCATATATTATTGTCTTTGTCAAAAATGAATGCCTTATTTAAATCTATAGGTGAGTACCTTAAATTAATTCTTTGCCCTATATACTTTGCAGGAACTTCAAATTGAAGACAATTTAATTTAATTGTAGCGTCATTACTAACCTTTCTACTTACTCGATGTAGAAAATGGTTATCTAATTCTTCATGTGGTATAAATTTCATTTTATCCATATCTTGAATATATCTTTCTCTAGGGGTTATACTTAAAGAGGAGTGAATACAATTGATATATTTCTCATTTAAGTATTTATTGAAATCTATATTTAAGGCTTCTAACGAAGTGTAATCATTCCAATTGATGCCATTCATCCAGTTATCTTTTATAGTTCTAAAGGACCTTTCTATTTTACCTTTTGACTCTGGACTGTAAGCCTTTGTATGAATTAACTCAATTCCTAAAGAAGCACAAATTAGCTGTAACTGATCATTTTTATAGGTTCCTCCATTATCTACAAATAGTCTTTTAGGAATTCCATATTTTGAAACAGCTTTTTTAAATACAGTCTGCATATTCACCGCATTGTCTTGAAAAAAAAATTCACCATGAAGTATTAGCCGGGAGGCATCATCGATAAAGCTTATCAAGAAAGTTTTCTTCTTTTGTTGTCCAGTAACCTTAATAATAGGGCCATAGGAAGTGTCTGACTGCCAACAATCGTTTGCAAACTCCATTTCATAAGCTTTTCTATCTACAGGAGCTAATTGGCTTCTTTTCAAGTTATTTTCCCTTATGTATCTTAAAACTGTTGCTAAAGAAGTTTTACTCTCTTTAACATATCCTTCTTCAATAAGCTTTTGATAAACTAAGCTTCCTGTTATATAGGGTAATCTTTCTTTTAATTCATGAATTTTTGCAATAGCATTAGCATCAATATTTCTAGGTTGTCCTACATCGGCTCTCGCCTTAGGTATAAGTGCATCAAAACCACCATGTTTATAATTTAGAAACCACTTTTTTATGGTTCCAGAGGAAATTTTAATGTTATGTCCATTTGGTAAAGTATGTTCTTTAGACGCAATATCTCTAAAAAATTGATTTTTAGAAGCAGCTTCATAAGTTTCATTTACTAAAGGAGCTATTAAAGAGAATCTAAAAAGAGCTATGGCTTGTTTTCCTTTATCTTTCACAATGAAAAACCTCCTTAAAATATATTTGATTTGATATTACCAGGACAAGCTATCAAATTCTATTCAAGAGTTATGTGGGTTGGAAAAAGTACTCAGTAGAAGCCCCCAATATAAATTGGACGAGGTAAAACATTTTGAAACTTAAGCATTAGAAATATCCACTGAGAGTTAAAGAAATATTGGTATAAAAAGTTCCCATTCAATTGATAGTTGGCAATTGCGGGTACTATCGCATCTAGAGTAGAAGCCATGGAGGAGCTTAGGCTTCTTAAAACAGATTTACAAGAATTAAGAAATGATGAAAGTTTTGATATAAACACATAAATGACTTGAAAAGAAATAGAGAAATTCGAACTTATTTCCTTAACTTTATGCTGCTTAGAATAATATGCTGTTAGAACCTTTAAAATAAATGAAAAAGAATAAATACAATAAGGTATAATATCATTGGGCAAAATAGCGTGAGTGCTCCTACATGAAGAGCATTTAACCCTTAAAATAAGCATCTTTCTATCTTGTATATTGTCAAATTCATCAATAAGGAAGACATTTCTTTCGTAGCAGCCATGTCTAGTTAAGGAATGTTTTGCGCCACACTTTGGACAAGTATAAATAATAATTGAATAATTTTTTAAAATCCTATCATCATAATTATTGAAATTTACTGTAAAATCTATTATCATAATATTATTGGTTTGAACTATCTTTATAGTTCTATTCAGATTTGGAGAAGTAACTTTGATCGGTGGCTTCTCCATTTCTTATTTTATATCAAAAACAAAGGATAAAAGAATGTTAGATATATTTCTCATATTCTTTTATCCTTTTTTCATTCTAGTGGTTAAATTAATTTGAAATAATAACTGATATTTGAGAGCGTGTAAAATACAAATCTACAGTGAGGAAATAGATTTGGATATAGGAGTATATACTTATTAACCTTGAAAGAAGGTGAGAATTTTTGGGATTTTGGGATTGGACAAGGCATTTTTTTGGAGCAGACAAGAGCGAAATATATGTGACCCAAAAGGCCATAGAAGACAAGAAAAATAAACTTAGTATTGAAAAATTCGGCATAGTAATGGCCATTAATTTTATTGCAAATGCCATAAGCAAATGCGAGTTTAAAACATTTTTCAATGGCAAAGAAGTAAAAGGTGATGAATATTACCTATGGAATATAGAACCAAACTTAAATGAGAGCTCCACGCAGTTTTCACAGAAGCTTATAACTCATCTACTTTTTTATGGTGAAGCTTTGGTAATTGATGTGAATGGGCAGTTGCTTGTGGCAGATAGTTTTAATCAGGTTGAGTATGCAGTTATTGAGAATTATTTTACAGATGTGTCCGTCAAAACAATGAATTTTAACAGGACTTTTAAAATGTCTGAGGTAATGTATTTTAGATTAAACGATACTAATGTTCGGGTACTTCTGGCCGAATTGGTTAACCAATACGAAGACTTGACGGCCATGGCCGAGGGCAAATATAAGCGTGCCCAAGGCAGAAAAGGAATTGTGAAGCTGAATGCAGGAGCCACAGGGGATAAGGAATTTAAGAAAAAACTGGATGAACTATTCAACAACCAATTTGGGAAATATTTTGAAGCCGAAAATGCTGTTGTGCATCTACCTAAGGGTGTTGAATATGAGGAACAACAGGACACATCCGCCAAAAAAAGTACGTCGGAGATTGCTGACATAAAAGGTATAACGGCTGAGGCTTTTGATAGGATAGCACAAGCCTTTAGGATACCACCATCTTTGCTCCGGGGTGATATAGCAGATATAGGGAAAATAACAGATAACTTTTTAAGTTTCTGTATAGATCCTATAACGACAATAATTGGAGAAGAAGCAACCCGTAAAAGATATGGGAAACGGGATTTCTTAAAGGGCTCATATGTAAAAATTGATACAACGTCAATTCGACATATAAATGTTTTTGATGTATCTGAGGCATTTGATAAGCTTATTGCTAGCGGTGGCTATAGTATAGATGAATTAAGGGTCAAGATAGGCGATACTGCATTAAACACTGGGTGGAGCCAAAAGCATTGGATAACTAAAAATTATCAAGAAATAAATGCAATTGGAAACAACGAAAATAATGTTTAAATTTATTTCTTAATAGACTTCATGTAGTTTTCTAATATAGTAATAACCATATTATTAAAACTTCTATTTTCTTGCTTTGCTAATTCTTCAAGACGTTTTTTTAATTCTTTAGAAAAAGTTATGTTAGTTCTGGTATTTTTATCACTTACAGTCATATGAATCACTCCTTTTAAACACACATTACCATGATATTAAAATGTTGTCAAGGTGGTATCGTAGTGGTATAATATAGATAAGGAGTGATGGGAATGAAAACAAAAATATGTACTAAATGTGGCAGAGAATTGAACCTCAATTACTTTAATAAAAATAAAAATAATAAAGATGGTTTAAATTATTGGTGTAAGGAATGTGTAAAAAAGTACAAGAAAAAGTATTATGAATCTAATAAAGAGCGCATTTCTAAAAAATTAAAGCAATATGCAAAGGAACATAAGTTGGATAAAAAAGATTATGATAAAAAATATAGAGAAAAAAATAAAAAAAGAATCAAAGAAGTCCAGAAACAATATTACGAGAGGAACAAAGAAACTCTTTGCAAAAAGCATAAAGAATATGCAAAAATATATGTAAAAAATAACAAAAAACGCATATCAGAAAAATACAGTATATACAGAGAAAAGAATAAAGAACGTGAAAGAAGGAGGCAAAAAATTTGGCAAAAAAATAATAAGGAGCTTAGTAATATTAGAACTAATCGCAGGAGAGCCAGAAAAAGAAAACTGCCGCATAATTTTACAAGCAGTCAATGGGACAAAACCAAAGAGTACTTTAACAATAGATGTGCATATTGCGGTAAGAAAGTGCCATTAGAGCAAGAGCATTTTATACCACTTTCTAAAGGCGGAGGATATAGCATGGGCAATATAATCCCAGCATGTAGAGCTTGCAATGCTAGTAAAAGTGATAAAGATTTTTTTGAATGGTATCCTGAGTATAAATATTATTCAGAAGAAAGGGAAAATAAAATACTTGACTTTTTAGGCTATGGTTTTGATGAAAAATTAGCAGATAGCACTTACTGAAAGGTAGGTGTTTTTATTTTACCAAAAATTGATGAATGGAGGTGAAGGAAATGGCCAAGATTCTGGAATTTAAAAGTAAAGATAAATCTGGCAAAGAAAAAGTGAATGGGAAGATGGAAATAAAAAACCAAACTGAAAGCTCCTCGGAGCTTTATTTTTATGGCGATATTTGCGGCTCGACATGGGACAAATGGCAGGATGAAGATAAATGTCCACAGGATGTAACAGACTTTTTAAATCAGCTTGAGGGTAATAAGGATGTGAATATCTATATCAACAGCGGCGGCGGTGATGCCTTTGCAGGATTAGCCATATACAACACATTAAAAAGAAATCCAGCCAACAAAACTGTACACGTAGACGGAGTAGCAGCAAGTGCCGCATCCGTGATTGCCCTGGCTGGGGACAAAGTAATAATTCCTAAAACAGCGCAATTCATGATACACAAAGCGTGGGGCATTTGTATAGGTAACGCCAATGATATGAGAAAGTATGCTGATGATTTAGATAAATGTGACGAATCAATTCTAAATGTATATATGGAAAATGTAAAAGAAGGTGTCAAAGCCGACACTATAAAACAAATGGTAGATGATTCCACCTGGATGACTGGCGAAGATGCGGCGAAATACTTTAATGTTGAAGTTGGAGAAGGCTTGACTATTGCGGCATATGCAGATAGCCAGTTTTTTTCTATGTACAAAAATCTTCCTGAGTGCCTGAAAGATAAAGTCCAAAAATCTAAGGCTAAGGACAGTAATAATGCAAAGGTACAGCAGGAACTTAAACAGCTCATTAGGGAACAAATTTTGCAAATACAAAAGGAGTCCAAGACACCTAAAGAGCCTAAACAACAGCAGACCAATGCTGAAAAATTGATGGAAATATTTAAAAAGAAAATGGAGGATGATAATAATGACAATGAAGAGTAAAGATTTAATTCAACAAGAACTAAAGCAAAAATTGGTAGATGCCTTTAAGTCTGACAATCCGGATGGTATAACACAGGCTTTTACTGATTTTGCTGAATCTGTACAGCAAAACGTACTTGAAGAATATAATGCATACCAGAAAACACAGGATTCAAACATACTAGCTAAGAGAGGTATGCACCAGCTTACATCCGCAGAGCAGAAGTATTATGGAAAGCTGATTGAAGCCATGAAGTCGAGCAATCCGAAACAGGCAATAACTGATATAGATATAGCTTTTCCGGAAACTATAATTGACAATGTGCTGGAAGATATAAAGACAGCGCATCCGCTGCTTGATGCTATAACTTTTACCAATACAACTATACTTACTAAAATGCTTGTAAATAAGCAGGGGTCACAACTTGCTGAGTGGGGTGAGTTAAATTCTGGAATAACTAAAGAGTTGCAGGGAGTTATAGGCAAGATTGATTTAACTATCTGTAAACTTACTGCTTATATGCCTATTAGTAAAGATATGTTAAATATAGGACCTACATGGGTGGATGCATATGTAAGGGGAACTTTGAGTGAAGCCCTGGCGCTTGCGCTTGAAACTGCAATTGTAGACGGTACTGGTAACAATGAACCTATAGGCATGGATAGATCTGTAGCAGATAATGTAACTGTAACTGGTGGTGTGTATCCAAAGAAAACTCCTGTTACTTTAACTGCATTTGACCCTGTGTCTTATGGGACAATACTTGATATAATTTCTCAAGCACCTAATGGTAAAAGAAGACCAGTGCCAGGCGTTGTTCTAATTGTTAATCCATCTGATTACTTCACTAAGGTTTTCCCGGCGACAACTTTAAGAACGACAAACGGGACCTATGCAACTAATGTTTTTCCATTTCCAACTACTGTTATCCAGTCTCCGGCTATACCAGTAGGTCAAGCTGTGGTAGGGCTTGCGAGAAGATACTTTATGGGTATTGGTGGTGGTACCTCTGGCGGTAAAATTGAGTACTCTGATGAGTTCAAATTCCTTGATGATGAAAGAGTGTATACCGTAAGAATGTATGGTAATGGCAGGGCACTTGATGATAACGCATTTATTCTTTTGGATATAAGTGGTGTTGTTCCGGCAGATTTTGAAGTACAGGTTACTAATGTCGTAAAGACCAAAGAACAGGCTTAATTGAGGTGGTTTAAATGGCCAATACGATTGTAGAACAGCTATTGTCGGAAGTTAAATCTAATCTTCATATAACCTGGCAGGATGAAAATACGGATAATAATGTAAGAGGTTATATAGCAAGAGGGATGGCACGCCTTACAGATATTGCAGGTGTGCCTTCTCTGGATTTTATGGCAGACGACCAGCCCAAGGCTTTACTTCTGGATTATTGCAGATATGCAAACAGCCAGGCGCTTGAGATGTTTGAAAAGAATTTTGCAAGTGAACTCTTGGACCTGCATTTACAATACCAGTTTAAAGAACCACAAAAACTATTAGTTGTGTCTATTGTGGGTACAGCAGGGCATACAAAAATAAAGGTATCCCCCGGGCTTGATGATGGTGACAGCTATGTGTATAAGCTTGGTACAGGATTCCTCCTCCCTGGTTATTTTGATATCTGTGACAGCATTGGAGGTTATACTTCCTGGGATGGAATTTCCGACATAGGCGCAACGGCAGGTAGTGAAATATTGGTGGTCGAGGTAGACGCGGATAGCAAGGCAATTAGAGCAGGAAAAGCCACTGTGGTAGTGGGGTGATAATATGAGAATCAAGACGCCGACTGAATTTATTTCTTTCTCTGATGGTGTATGCACTATCTACACCGAAGATGATGACGGACAGAAAAATAACAAATATGAGAACCTGGGATTTTCTAAACGTGTCTTGGGGCTTACAAGGTTTTTTCAGGCTGACGCTAATCAAATGAAAGTAGATAAAGTTATAAGAATACCACAGCTTGATAATATAGATACTTATGACCATGTAACTATTGGTGAGACGGATTATGACATTATGATAATTCAGGATAAATATGATACCAATCCGCCGAGTATAGATTTGACATTGCAATTGAGGTGATAAAATTGGGAGTTGATATTGAATTTACCGGAATGTCTGAACTTATCGAAAAACTTCAAGTTACAAACGCTAAATTTAGTAGTGTTGAAAATAGGGCGCTTAAAGCAGGCGCACAACCTATTCTTGATGATATGAAAAATACTACTGCATTTAAAGATGATACTGGAGATTTAAGAAAAGCCTTGGCAGTTGGAAAAATAAATACTAAAAATGGAGTTAAATCTATCAAAATCGGTGTATCACAAGGAGATATAAGCAAAGCTTATTATGGCAAATTCATTGAGTTTGGAACTTCTAAAATGCCAGCTCGCCCATTTATACAACCCGCCTATGAAAGACATAAAAGGGAAGTTGCAGAAATAATAAAAGAAGAAATTCGGAGGGCTTTATAATGAATGATATAGAAAATATTTTAAAACCTATAGGGGTTCCAGTCAAGCATCTGTTTTATGAAGGCCGAGCAGATCCCTATATAACATATCAGTTTTATAATGAGTACGGAGAAGCTTTTGCAGAAGATAAGGAAATAGCTACAACATATTCAGTTCAGATAAATATTTTTACGAAAGGTAGCTTTGAAGATTTATATATACAGGTTCTAAATTTAATGATTGCCACAGGTTGGTATCGAACCTATGCAACAGAGGACTATGAACCTGATACAAAACTTAATCACAAAATAATAAGATTTCAACAGGCAGAAGAGCATTTATAGAAGTGTTCTTTTTTATTTTAGAAGATTTAAGGAGGAATAAATAATGGCAAAACATAGTGGACAGGTAGGATTAAAAAATTTAGTATATGCAATAATGCATGATGATGGGATAAGCTATGATGCACCTAAACTATTAAGTCCTGCAATACAGGCTAAAATAACACCAAAAACTAATACTGCTACGCAGTATGCAGATGATAAATCAGTCGAAAATTCTACTACCCTTGGAGAGATAGATGTTGAATTGCAAACTCAAGATGTGCCTCTGCAATCCCAAGCCGATTTACTAGGGCATACTATAGACGATAATGGGGTATTAGTCCACAGTGGAAATGATAATGCCCCATATGTGGCTATAGGGTTTAAATCTTTAAAAGGAGATAATACTTATAGGTTTGTATGGTTATTAAAAGGAAAATTTGAAGAAATAACAGAAGAATACAAAACTAAGTCTGATAAAGTAGATTTTGCTACTCCAAGTCTTAAGGCTACATTTGTTACAAGGGATGATGATAATTGGAAATTTGTTGCTGATGAAAATAATGGTATGGATGCAGACGCAATGACACATTGGTTTGATGTAGTATATCAACCTAATATTGATACGGCACCTCTTACAGCAATTACTACACCAGCAGATGAAGCTACGGGAGTAGCTGCTAATAGTGGAGTAAATTTTGTATTTAATAAAGTAATAAATCAGTATACTGTAGATGATTCATCCGTATTCTTGCTTAAAGCAGATGGTACGCCAGTGGATTCCACTATAGTTATTAGTACGGATGCCAAAACTGTAACATTAACCCCTAAAAATGCATTAGAAGCTGGAAGTTATATTGCTATAGCAACAAAAGCAGTTAAAACTTCTCAAGGGTCTAAACTTGCAAATAATATTGTGGTTAATTTTACAGTGTAGTAAAAATCTAATAGGAGGAATTTATATATGGAAAATGTAACGATAAAATTAAATGACAATGAATATACCATGCCCCACCCAAAGGCAAGAGTTGTAAGGGATACGCTTAAATTTATAAATGATTCTAAAATAAATTATGCAAATGTGAAGCCGGAAGATTTAGATACAATTGTAGGATATATATGCGATGTATTCGGTAAACAGTTTGAACCAGATGATGTATACGACGGCTTAAATGCCGAAGAAATAAACCCTAAATTTGATGAATGTATAAGTGCAATAATAAGTAACTTAGGGTTACATTTAGATAGATTCCCAAACAAGGAAACTCCAGAGAAAAAGGAAAAGTAACTCTGGAGGATTTTATAAAAGATATATATTTAGATAGGTTAATGGCAGGCGAATCCTTAGAATCCATAGATAATATGGATTTTTTTTATTATCTTGATTTACTTGCATATAAAGCAAATAAAGATGAAGATAAAGAAATTAATAGAACCACTATTGAGAATTTGATTTAATACTGATAGTGGAAATATATTCTTCTTTTTGATATTATAGAGGTATTAGAAGGGGGATTTTTGCATGAAAAAAACTGCTTTTATTTTAGGTATAATTGCTGGAGTTGTTGGTATAATTAGTTGTGGTGGATTATTATATGTGGGATTAAATTCACCAGCTACTGATAAGAATGCAAATGATGTTATAATTGCAGCTTCCATTGGGATTATTTTTCAAATAATTGGGCTTGTATATGCCTTGATGGTTGAAAGTAAAACTAAAACGGCTGGAAAGGTTATGATAGTGGCTGGAATATTTGATTTTATTGCTGCTTTCTTTTCCACAATAGGAGATAGTCCTATAACCTTTATATCATGCCTTATAGTATTTGTTTTATTTTTAATTTCTGGTATATTTGCAATCAAAGCGTCTAAGGAAACTATTGCAGAATAAAAAGAGATATTTTGAAAGCCTTATTCCAAGGCTTTTTTATTTTGGTAAGAATCGGGAGGAGGTGAGTATGTAATGGAAGAAGAAATTAGCTCCCTAGCGGTAAGAGTGGCGTTAGATGATTCCAACTTTAGTAAGGGAATTCAAAATTTAAAAAGAAATTTAGGAACAATTGATAGTGAATTTAAAGCTAGTGTTGCCGGTGTTAAGGACTGGGGCAAAAATCTTGATGGCTTAAAAGACAATGCCCAATCTTTAGGAGATAAAATAGAAGTTCAACGTAAAATAGTTCAAAGTTATTCAGAGCAATTGGAAAAATCTAAAAAGACTCTTGAAGAAAACTCTAAAAAAATGATGGACTTAAAAAGTAAGGTTGATGCTGCAAAAACTGCATATGAAGAAAGTAAGGCTGTCTTAGGTGCAGAAAATGAAGAGACAAAAAACTAGAAAAAAATCTTAATGATCTTACTGACAAATATAAAAATAACGAGAGAACTGTCCTGAATAACAATAAAACTATTCAAGGCTATACTATTCAACTTAACAATGCACAAGGAAGACTGAAAAATTTTGAAAGCCAATTGGATAGTACAAATAGAAAAATTGCTAACTTTAAATTAACGTCTCTAAGCGCCTCCTTGAAAGAAAGTGGAGAAAGATTTAAAACTGTTGGAGATACTGCTGGAAGAATGGGGGACACTTTGTTAATGCTGTCTGCTCCATTAGTTGGTATTGGCGTAGCAGCCGGTAAGGTTGGGATAGATTTTGAAACTTCTATGAGCCAAGCTTCTGGAGCCTTAAATAAACCTATTAGTCAAATGGGAAGTCTAAGAGAACTTGCTTTAAAAACGGGGGCAGATACCCAGTTTTCAGCGACAGAGGCGGGAAATGCTATAACAGAGCTTGCTAAAGGAGGGCTCACAGAAGCCCAAATTAAAACTGGTGCACTTGATGCAACAATGAAATTAGCAGCCTCATCCGGTATGCAGCTTGGTGATGCAGCCAATACAATAGTTCAAGCTATGGGTGCCTTTGGATTATCTGCAGGGCAAGCGAGTGAGGCGGCAAATGCACTTGCAGGAGCTGCTGCAGCATCTTCAACAGATGTAGAACCCTTAACAGAAGGATTGGCTCAGTGCTCGGCACAAGCTAATCTGGCAGGTTGGTCTATTCAAGACACTACGGCAGCATTAGGAGCTTTTGCCGATAGAGGGGTTGTTGGATCAGATGCAGGTACTTCTTTAAAAACTGCACTTCAAAGGTTAGGAGCCCCAACAGATGAAGCAGCGGCAAAAATGAAAGAATTAGGTATAAATGTATGGGATGGTAGTGGCCATATGAAAGATGCTGCCGGTATTGCTCAAGAGTTACAAACTCATATGGGAAAGCTATCTGATTCTTCAAGCCAATCCGCAATGAGTATAATCTTTGGTTCTGATGCGACACGTGCCGCAAGTATCTTAATGAGCAATGGCGCGGAAGGTATACAGAAGTATACTAAAGCAACTAATGATCAGACATCCGCATCAAGACTTGCTAATACTCAGATGGGCGAAACTCAAAAGGCTATCGAACAAATGAAGGGTTCCCTTGAAGCTACAGCTATAAAGCTAGAGGAAAATTTTGCGCCAACAATAAAAAGTATTGCTGACACAGTAGGAAAATTGGCAGATGCATTTGGGAATTTAAGCCCTGGAACACAGAAATTAATTGTTGATTTTACTGGCGTTACTGTTGCAGCTGGTGCTACTTTAAAAGTATTTGGTGGTTTAGCTAAAAGTGGAGGTAATATTTTAGATTTTTGGAGTAAATACGTAAAAAAATCTGCAGAGATGGGGACCGCATCCAAAGTTGCGGAAGAAGGTATAAAGAAAGCAGGCATTGCTGCCGCAGAAACCGGAGCTGCAACGGCAGGTGCGACAGCTGCTAGTGGTGGATTTATAGCAAGCTTAGGAAGTGCAGCATTGGCAGCAGGACCATATGTACTTGCCATTGCTAGAGTTGCGGCTGCAGGATATGGGGTATACAGAGCATATAAAGCAGCTACAGACCAGACAATACCACAGGTAGACTTATTTGCAGATAAGGTTGAACAAACATCAAAGCGTGTTCAACTTGCAGAAGGGCAGACAGCTGTGTCGTTTCAAGAACGGACGATAAAGATATCGAAGAGTACTAAAGAAGCTGTTAGTTCTTATATGAAAATGGATGATAGTTTTAAGAAGACTATGATGGATATATATATAGATGCTGATAAATTTAGTAACCAAACTAAACAGTCTGTTATAAGTCAATACACCGAAATGGTCAATGGCGCTAAAGATTTAAGTGCAGGTATGAAAACAGATTCAATCAACCAGTTTAAACAATTAGTAACACAAACAGGGAATCTTAGCAAAGAAAATGTGGAAAAAATTATTGCTCAATATACACAAATGGTAAATAAAGTATCTGGATTAAGTACACAACAAAAAAATACTATGATTAAAAATTTTAGGGATACTTTAACTCAGTCTGTGGGTATAACACAGCAACAGGTCAATAGTATAGTTCAACAAATCACGGCAATGGGAACTAAAATTAAAACCGCTATGGATAAGCAAAATAATGATAGATACACAAAGATGAAAAGCTTCTTTGATAAAAGTAGTGCCTTAAATGCTCAGGATGAACAAAAAATACTACAAAATATGCAGGCTTATAATAATAATAAAAAGCAAAAAATAACTGAATATCAAGCACAAATAACAGCTATATATCAGAGGGCATCAAATAATCATAGGGATTTAACAGAGCAGGAACAACAGGAGGTAAATTCTCTTCAGGATAAGATGAGAACCAATGCGGTTCAAAGTCTTTCAGATAATGAAATTGAAAGCAAAGTTATACTTGAAAGAATGAAAAGCTATGGTACCAGTATTACGGAACAGCAGGCACAGGGTGTAATAAAAAGTGCCAACAAACAACGTCATGGGGCTATAGCAGCAGCTAACGACCAATATGATAAGACTGTTGCCGGCTTTATATATCAGAGAGACGTTACTCATTCCCTTACAGCTGATCAAGCTGATAAATTAATTGCAGATGCAGGAAGGCAAAGAGACCAAAGTATTCAGGCGGCTAAAGACCAGAGGGATCAAGTTGTAGGCCATCTCACTGATATGAATAAAAATGTATCTTCTGAAATAGATACAACTACAGGTGATGCTTTAGGTAGATATGATAAATTTATAAAAAGTCTTAGCGAAAAATGGAAAAATTTAGTCGAAGGAATTAAAAAGAAGTGGACAGATTTTAAAAAGTGGTTAAGTTCATTACGGGGTAGTGGTTCAAGTGATGAAAAGATTGGTACGGTTGTAGGTGGCTATATTCCTGAAGAAGGGTATGCTTCTGGTACTAACAACGCCTCTCCTGGTTGGCATATAGTCGGTGAAGAAGGACCCGAACTTTATTATTTTGCTGGTGGTGAAACTGTCATAGACGCAAATTCTACAGACAATATATTAAAACAAGTAAATAAAAGTAATAATCCATCCGGAAATGATACTGGAGAGCAATTAAAATCCACAGAAGAATATGGGGCAAATCTAAATAAATATTTTGCCAGAGGAATGGAAAATAGTGTATCTTCAATATCAAAACCATTAAATACACTAGAATCTAACATAAATACCTTAATGACTTCCTTAATACAAAAATATCTTGATTATGGACAGCAGGGTAATAAGAATTTTGGACTAGGTATAGAAGGAAGTTCAGCTTCTGTTATAAATTCTATAAAAGCTTTAAATTCTAACATAGGAAATTTAGCTATAAGCTTTTCACAATCATTTAATACTCATGGCCAAAACTCTATGAATAATTTAGGAGCTGGTATAACCGGAAATGAAAATATTGTAACAAATGCCAATACTAAAGTAACAACTGATAATGAGAATATTTTAGACGATTATTCTAGGGCTCATACCGATTATGGCACTGAATCTATGGATAACTTAGATAATGCTATAACTGGTAATGAAAGCGTAGTTACAAATGCCAATACCAAAGTAACTACAGACAATAAAGCTATACTAAGTAATTATGTACAGCTTCATACAACCTATGGTGCCTCGTCTATGAATAATTTAACTGCTGGAATAAATAATGGTGCTTCAAATGTGCTAACAGCAACAAATAAAGTATCTTCAGACAATAAAGCTGTTTTAAATGCTCTTGCCGCATCTGCCAATCCCATAGGACAGGATGTCACCAATGGTCTTTCAGCTGGTATGAAATCTGCCGAGGATAACGCAGTTAGCATTGCTCATGAACTTACCCAAAAGGTTATTGAGGCGTTTACCGGGCCGGAAGGCTTTGATATACATTCACCTTCTAAAGTAACATTTCCAATAGGTGAAAATGTAATACAGGGTTTTATAAACGGTATGTCGTCAAAAGATGTTCTCACTTTCTTCCAAAATAAAATTGGGGCTATGATTGATTATGCCCAGGGTGCTAGTGGACAAATATCTCAATGGCTGACTGCTGCGCTTGGCATTACCGGGACTCCCATGAGTTGGCTTCCAGGATTAATACAATTAGTTAAAAGAGAATCCGGTAGCAATCCACTTGCCTATAACAGTATAAGTGTTGGAGGAGAACATGCGACTGGGCTTATGCAGATGCTCAGAAGTACTTTTACAGAAAATATGATGCCCGGTTTAAACGATATATTAAATCCAATAGCAAATGCAGCCAGTGCCATAAGATACATTAAAAAAAGATATGGGAATGTAATGAACATTCCTAATTTGTTCAGTGGTAATTATATTGGTTATGCATCAGGCACAACCAACGCCATAGCTGGCTGGAGAATTGTCGGCGAAAATGGACCTGAACTTGAGTACTCTGCCGCTGGTGGAGAAACTATTTTAAATGCCAATGATACATCAAAGATTTTAAGTATTGGTTCATCGGGTGATGCTGGCAAAACCATAGGAGCTTCATTGGTTGAAGGTATGGCAGATGGGATAAAGAGTAAGGTTAGTCTAATAAGTAATGCAATGTCTAATCTAGGTAAAGCTATAAGTGATGCTTTTGGAAATTCACTTAAGAAATATGATGCCTGGGATGAGTTTAAAAATGAACTTGCTAAAGCTTTGAATGACAATGAGGTGTATATAAATAACAGTGTAGTTAAACTCAATACCGCACTTGCTAATTCTGTTATGAATGAAAGAAATGCAAGAAGTAAATATTTTGAAGATTATAATAAAGGTGCTATTACTGCTGATGCAGCTATTACCAGGCTGGATGTTGACATAAAAAACCTCCAAACCTCTACAGGTGATTTTGAAACAGATACAAGGAATTTATTAGGTGTTATGACTGACCAGAGCACAGAAATAAATATTCTTACAGCTGAATACAATAAGCTTGGCAATCAATACGGCTACAATTCAGATAAAGCCCTTGATATGCTTAAAAAAATACAAGATGTAAGAGATGCATACCAAAAGACTGGTAAGGATATTCTGGATTTAGTTGATAATCTAAAGAAAAGTACCATAGATGATATTAATGAGGTTAGTGATAAAATTAAAGATGCATTAAAGCAGAGGTACCAGGATGAACAGGATGCCGCAGAAAAGCAGATTAACCTTGCTACAGATACCCAGACTAAAATATTACAGGCGAAAATAGATGCCCTGGATAAACAGGAAAATGCACTTGATATACAATACCAGGATGAAGATGATGCTGATAAGGAAGCCGAATTAAGACGACAGTTAAATATGCATTATGGGGCTGAAAAGAAAAAAGAGCTCCAGGAGGAACTTGATGAACTTATAAAAACCAGAGAGAGACGTAAGCAAAAAGAAGCTCTTGACCAGCAGAAAGATGATTTGCAAAAACAGATTGACCAGATTAAAGAAAATAGCGACCAGATGATTAAAAATATAGAAGAATTCTATGCTGATAAACTCAAGGATGCGAATATAGATGCAGAGGCACAAAAAATGATAGTAAATAATAACCAAAGTGAAATAATAAATTTACTTAAAAGTTATGGCAAAGATTATGAATTGGCGGGTTCTTCTTTGGGTGATAGGCTTGTAGCAGGACTTGAAAATTCATTAAGTGTAATCCCAAATATAATAAGCAATTTAAAAGAGCAAATTAACAGCTTGAATACAGATATAAATTTATCTTCAATAAGCCCAACCATTGTTAATACGAATAATTCTGTGCAGACAAATAATATTTCATTGGATGCTATAAAACAGGCTACACAGCAGGCTGTTCAATCCATAGTGTTGGTAAACAAAACTATATTAGATGGCAAACAACTATCGGAGGGCACCACAAAATATGACAATATAAACCAAGGGTATAATTTGGCGCTGGCACAAAGGGGGTTGTAATATGAGTGTAAGAGATGAAATGACATTTAATGGGAAACATTCCTATAAAGATTTTAATGTATGGCTCCAGGAGAAAAAAATTCAGCCTCCGGCCAAAGTAAAAATAAAAAAGACTATACCTTTTATGAATGGAACTTATGATTTTAGTACTGTTGGGAGTGATGGAGATCAAGTATACGGGGAAAGAAAAATACAAGTTAAAATAGGGCTACCCACTAAAAGTAAGGAAGAATTATATATAGTATACCAACTTTTACTTGAATGGTTAGAAGATACAGGAAGACAGGAATTAATGTTTGATAACATACCTGGCTTTTATTTTATTGCAGAAGTTGAAGAGGCTCCAGAATTTGAGGAAACTATAAGGATGGGTAATCTAACAATAAATTTTATAGCGCAGCCATTTAAAGTTAGTACCTCTTATATGGGTGATGATATATGGGATACATTCTGTTTCCTTACTGATTATACACAATACACAAATGAATTTACTATTAATGGTTCTACTACAGTAACCATGTATAACAATGGTAGACCTATAACTCCTACAATAAATTGTAGCTCGGCCATGACTTTAACCTGTAATGGTAATACCTATAATCTAAATGCCGGAGATAATAAAGTCTGGGGGTTGAAACTCCAAAACGGTAGGAATGATCTAGTATTTAATGGTAATGGTATAGCAAAAATAATATTTAGATGGGAGGTGCTATAGTGTATAAGATAACTTTAATAAATAATGGTTTAGAAACTATAGTACATTATCCGGACCCGGAAGCCCCAAAAGTTCTAGATCCACATTTAAATTTAAAAAGAAGTCTTGCTGGTAGCTTGGCTTTTTCTCTTCCCTGGAATAATCCAGGATACAATTTAACAACCAGATTTGTAACTAAGGTAAGATGTGTGGACTTAAGGGATGATAAAGAAATATTTAGTGGCAGAGTCTTTAGTACTAAACCAAGTATGACAGAAAATGAAGAATTTAAGAAAGACATTGTATGTGAAGGGAAAATGAATTATCTCCATGATACTATTGTGCAGAGCGCTATATATGAAGACAAAACTCCAGAAGAAGTTATAACTACTTTCTTAAATGACCACAATGTACAAGTTGAAGACTATAAGAAGGTTCAACCTGGGATTATAGATGTAGAGGACTGGCTGTTCTTTACTACAGACTTTGAAACAACTCTGGAGGCTATACAGAAATATTGTGTTGATGAAAATAAAGGTTTTTTGAGATTTAGGGCTGAGAATGGAATGAATTATCTGGATTATATGGCCAACCCTCCACAGGATAAAATTGCCGATATCTCCCTTGGTGAAAATCTAAAGAGCCTAACCATAGATGACAGCCAGGTGTTTGGTACAAGGATAGTCCCTGTGGGCGCAAATGGCCTTACGATAGAGAGAATAAATAATGGCAAGAACTATATTGAGGATTCTGCCGCAGTTGCAAAATACGGGATAATCTATAAAAAAGCAGACTACTCAGATATTGATGATGACGAACAATTAAAAACAGAATGTGAAGCGGATTTAAGCCAATACACACAACCCGCGGGAGCTCTTGACATATCCGCACTTGATTTAAGCACACTTACAAATACTTCTGTTGATAGTATAGATACTGCAACATCAGTTCACATTAAATGCCCGATTTTAGGTGTGGATGATACTTATAAGGTGGTAGAGCTAGATGCTGATTTAACTAAACCCTGGGACCCTAAACTAACTATAAGTAATAAACCTGCAAGCCTGACGGATACTATAGGGGATATACAGTCTAATAGCATAAACCGGATGGCTACTTATGGTGGTGTTCAATTAGGATATAAATATGGAATTAGAGTGGTTTCTCATGACAAGTCTGTGGAAATACTTCTAAACGGGCAGGAAGGTATTTTGATAACCAAAGACAGTATATAGAAGTTTTACCTAGACACTGACGGTAATCTAGTTATGGATGGAGTACAGAAGATAACTAAAAATGGCAAAATGATAATAACAAATACCTTTAACAATAAAGGTGGATTATTTGAGATCTTTGACAATAATGGCAATTTGAATGTGTCTGCTGGTTCTGAAAGCGGAAGCGCTGATAATACAGGGGGTACAATAAACCTCTACAATGATGATGTTTCTAAGCAAAGAGTTGACCTTGGGATAGTGAAAGATGGGGACTATGGGGCAATAAATTTGCATGATGCAAACAGGGTAAGAGCAGGTATATATGGAGATATGCCTGCTCTTTTTGGACCAGGAACATATATATGGGATGAATCTGGGGGGCTTATATCCTATTTGTCCTCTCAGGGCGGCATGGTAAATTATGAAGCAATAGCAACAAGAGACTGGGTAAAAGATTATGTAGCTGATCATATGCCAAGTACAGGAGGTGGAGTATAATGGCGGTTGATATAAGCCAAAGGACAAACCAAATTAGACATGCGGTATATGGTAAGGATGTAAGAGAAAATTTGGCAGGTGGAATTGAGGATATAGCAAATGATGTAAATAATTTTGAAGGTAATATAAATAATCAATGGAGTGTTTACAAACAAAATATGGATGCAAATGAATCCAACAGAGGAACAAATGAAAATAACAGGATAAGTAATGAAATTATAAGGCAGACAAATGAAGGAATCCGCCAAACTGTATACAATGATTTTAGGGATTTTGTTAATATTGCTCAGCAGATTAATAGGGTTCCTTACCTATTTGACGGTGGCTCATTTGGAGACCCTGGAAACTGGATATTAAGTATGGATGGAGATAGTTTTTAATGGCAGATAGTATCCAATTTAGAAGAGGATTAAGAAATGCGGTAAGTCCTTTACCTGTAGGTATGCCTGGGTATATTGAAGATGAACAACGACTTGTGATAGGTAATGGTGACGGAACAAATGCAGAGCTTCCTAATAAGCAGGACATAGATAATGTTAATTCACAAATGGCAGATAAAGCGCAAGATAGTGACGATAATAGAACTACAACAGATAAGACTGTGACAGGTGCTATTAATGAGTTAAATAATAATAAAGTTGAAAAAACAGATCTGGATTCAACTAATGCAGCAGTTGAATCTAAAGCTCCTCAGACGCAAGTTGATTCATTACAAGTGCAATTGAATACTTTAGTATTAGCCGCTGGTTCAGAAAGTGAAAGCTATGCAGAGATTGTACAGGCAAGAAATAATGAGGATACAATGAATGACAGAATTACAAAGATTGAAACGGGCGAAAGAATAGAATTCACTGGTTCGGCTATAGAATATGGCTATAGAAAAAGGATTCCGCTAAAATGGATTAGTGGACAGACGGTAAGTGGCACAACTGGCGCAATTACAACTTCTGCTTCAAATGTTCGTTCAGAACCGATATATATACCATATACCGATTGTTTTGTACTCAGTTCTGAAAGTGTATTGCGTAGTATATATTTTCATAAGTACCCTAATATAAATTGTAACGCCGCAGAATATCAAGGTAATAGTGGTTTTTATCTAACAAGTGATGGAGCGAGTGACTCAAGTATAACAGGAAAAACAGTACGGACAATAACACCAGGATATTATATTATAACTGGTTCTATTGATTTAAATACAGCGGCAGTAAAATTGTATTCCGGAAAAAGCACGATTTTTGATGATATTAACGCTTTAATCTCAGGTATACAATCTCAGATTACAAATGGTATTAACGGAGAATTATTGGACTCAAGAAAAGATACATTAGGTAATACTTATACAAAAGTAGGGGATATAATAAGAACTAACTCAGCTAATACAATAGAACTTGATGCGGTTTTAAATATAGGTTATAAAGCTGAAATAAAACCTATATGGAAAGCAAAAGGTTTGTATGAAGATACCGGAGCGGAAGTAACAGACGACGCAAATATATGCACCGACTTTTTATCATTTCCGTTCGTTGAACTTATGATGACTTACAATGTAAAAACAGTTGTAAAAATATTGAAATATACAACATCAAAGGTATTTGTTGGCATGGCAACAAACGCCTATGTGTATGGTGATGCTGGAACACCATTAAAAGTTACATTAGAAGTTGGGTATTTGTACCGTTTCAAGATGAACTCATCATACGATATTTCACAATTTCATATATATTGTGGCGTTTCTGATATAGAGAAAAGAATAAAATTACTTGAAACCAATCCAACAAAATTTTCCGATTGGAAAGATAAAAAATGGATATCCTATGGTGATTCTCATGTAAGTTCTGGTAATAACTTAGCGACAGGTACATGGCAACAACAAGTACATGATTATTTTGGATTCGCGGAACATTTAGGTTGCGGTGTTGGAGGTTCACCTGTCCAATGGACAGATACTACTTTCGGGTGGAATGATATACAACACCCTGCGGGATGGTGCTCGTGGGAAAGGATAAAGGCGCAAATGACTATGGCTGCTCCTGATTTAATTTTTATTATGGGTGGGTCAAATAGTTTTTCGCTTAATGGTGTTGATGCTCCAGAAGGAGATTTTACATGGAGTACAGCAAATACTACTGATGAAGAATGGATTTCAGACGGAAATGCAGGGGATTTTGGTTTAACAACATTCAAAGGTGCTTTATCTTCTGTGATTATTAAAATTCAAAAATTATACCCCAATGCTGTAATTGTCTTAGGCACTATGCCTAACGCTAGAGGCTCAAATGTGGATGGTTCTTATCCAAATTTAACTGCTACAGTAGTAAATGCCTTAGGATTTACTGAGAGGGATTATGCAAACTGGATGAAAGAAACTGCTGAATACTGGGGCGTTGAATTTGTAGATTTTTACGGAAAATGCCAAGCTAATGTATTTAATAGGGCTAATTATTCAACCGATTCAGTGCATTTTAACACTGACTTAGGTAAAAAAGCAATTAGCAGGGTTGCAATTGAAAGTCTATTATCTATAATGCCTTATCAAAGTTAATCCATAATATGAATAGATTCGTATTAACGAACAACTCAATGAATTAAACACTTTAAAGAATAGAGATTATGGTATTGCTTTTAAAAATATAAAAATTTCAAAAAAATCAATACAATTTTTTTTGATAAATGTCCACTAATAAGTTAAAATACAAAAGTATTAGGGGGCGAAAACTTTGGATTTACAAATAATATTTCAGTGGCACAAACTATTACATCTTATATTACCAATAATTATTATTCCTATATTTCAGAAACGAGTAGGATTATTGAAAATTTGTATTATTGTATTTATAACTGGTTTACTTAAAGAGATACGTGATATTGTAATCATAATGGACCCTCTATTAGAATCAGTAATAGATATGATTTCAAATATGATTGGTATACTACTAGGAATTATTACGGTTAAAATAAAAATGAACTTAGTTAATATTTAGTATGCAACAGAAAACTAATACAACATAACACATTAAGAGTTTTGGAGAAATCCAAAGCTCTTTTTTAATACGAAAAATCAAGGAGGCTAGGCATGGATGAAAACTGCAAAGATTGCCCTTATATCAAAAACTTAGATGATAGGGTAGATAAACTAGAAAATACAATGGAAGGGGTTGAAAAGGATATGTCTGAAATAAAGATAAGTCAGGGCAAAGCAGAAGAGAAGGTTATTACAATATTTAAGTCCTTACAAAAGATAGAAAGTAGCGTTGACAAAATTAAAGACTCTAAAAATAATTTTATAAAAGGAATAGCAAGTGGCGTAGCCGTTACGGTTATAGCTGCTTTTTATCGCAAGCATTTAAGGTATTTCACTGGTAAATAAAAATGAAAGGGAGTAATAACATGATAATCACTTACAATTTTGGTCATGGCACCGGGCAAGACAGGGGCGCATCTGGTTATAGGAATGAGGAGAAAGATTGCAGGGAATATGGAGCATTGGCCATAAAGAAATTACAGTCTCTAGGACATACTTGTTATGATTGTATACCAGCATCTAGTCCAGCCTTAACTTTAGGACAGAGCCTTGCCTATAGGGTAAATAAGGCTAATTCTATAGGCTCTCAATTACACTTGTGTATGCACGTTAATGCTTTCCAGACTGACAAAGCTACAGGATGTGAAGTAGAATATGCCAGTGGCGCAGGACAGGCTTATGCAGATAGAGTGTCATCTGAAATTTCTACAGCTTTGGGATTAACTAACAGAGGAGCTAAAAGTCAACCAGGTCTGTATGTATTGAAATATACAAACATGGTTGCGATTTTGGTTGAACCTTTATTCTGTGACACCAAGGCAGACTGTGACAAATATAATGCTGAAAAACTGGCAACAGCGATAGTAAAAGGGATTACTGGAATAGATACATCTGCACAAACTACTGAACCAATAGTGCAAACAGCTCCAACATATGAGGAAACTGTACCTGTTGGGTCAAATATTTGGCAAATACCTGGTATGAACTTCTATATTGAACAAAGAGCAGATGGAGATATGGCTATTCATTTGGATAGAGGAAATTATTTAACATTAAGGAAGGGTGGAGCACCAGAGGTACATTGGAATAACAACCAGGGAGCTGGCGGATCTAAGAGATTATTTTAATTTTAGGAGGTATATAACATGTTAGGAAAAGAATTAGCAAATATAATTACGAGTGGAATTTTAAGTATTTTAGGGGCGTTGGCCTCTTATTTTATTGCAGTTGGGGTTACTTATCTCAAGAAGAAAAAGGAAGCATTAATAACCCAATTAGGTATAGATAAATATAATGAAAATTATAAACTTGCAAAGGATATTTACTATATAGTGGAACAGCAGTTTAAATTCATCCCAGCAGCAGGGGAACAGAAGAGAAAAGAGTTCGACAAGCTTTTGGTAGAGAAAATTCCAGGAATATCTCAAGAAGAGTTGAATCATTTCAGGGAAGCCATTTGTGGTAAAATTAATACAGAAGTTAAGGATGCTAACATATTGGCTCCTGCATTTAATCCTAATATGGATAGCGCAGATGTGGTAAACAAAACAGCGTAGTAATGATTTCAAGCCTAGAGTAGTACAAAAAGCTATTCTAGGCTTTATTTTTTGTGCAATATCGTACACATATTTTTATTTGTTTGTATAAGATATCATACACGTTCTTATTTTTTTGTGTAATATCATATACATATTTTTATTTACTTGTTTAAAATAATAGACATTATGATATAATATATGTATAAGAAGCCGTTACGGTTTTTATAACATAAAATTTTTAGTTAACTAAAAATGCACTTAGTCCAATGGGTGCATTTTTAGTTTTTTGAGTTTTTATCTTCAGCAGTTATAGATATTTCATTTTCAGTCAATTTACCAATTGAAGACTTGCCTTTGATTATTAATCTATCTTTTAAATATGTTCCCGCAATAAGCATGGCTGTTATGCATGATGATGTAATACATATAGATATTACTATAATCACAGAATCACTCATATTGTCACCCCCTCTGTTGCTAATTAACCGTAACGACCTCTTTGAAAGAGATGAAACACTGGAGGGTGACTAACTAAAAACATATCCATTCTCTTAATGATATTATAGCATATATAGAAATTATTTCTATATACAAAAAAAGCTGACCAAAGGCCAGCTAAAAAATTTGAAAGAAATAACTATAATAATAGTATGCTTAAATTTAATTAAAATACAAGATATTTTTTTAAAAAACCTTTATAATAAAAGCCCTGGCAGCACCAGAGTTTTTATTATAGAAACATATTAAAACAATATTAAGGAGATAACATGAATATTTTCATGATATTAGTCATTATACCCAATTTATTATATTTAAAACAAAATAAAAGCTATTTACAATATATGTAAAGTAGTATATTATATATTTATGAGGATAATATTCCTAAAGTAATTTTTTACAACCTAACATAAGCTTAATTCTTCCCAATTTACACTCTAAATAGTAAATTCATTTAAAGCCTACCAAGGAATTACCTGGCAGGCTTTAAATGAATACATACAATAATGTAGGAACTCCAACTTTATTTTAGTTGGAGTTTTTATTTTAAAGTAGACAGTTTGTAAATAATTTGCTACAATACAGTAAGATAAATAGCGTATATTAATGTAGGAATTCAGATAATTAAATAGTATGGTAAAGAATAAATTTGCCATACTATTGCCATACTAAAATAAAAAACCGTATGTTTACACATTTTTATTTTATAAAACACATATTACTACAAACCTAGATACATCAAGGATTAGCCGAGATTTATTTGTATTTAATTTTACGTATTTTTACTACATGAATATAATACAGAACTCGGCTTATAGACTTACTTACCCATTGAAAACACTAGGCTTGTGGCTTGGTGTTTTTATTTTAATGTACTGATTAAAGACATAGTGTTTAGGTACATTTCATGATGCATGTGCAAGAAATAATTAAATTCAATGTAAAGGTACACTATAGGCTATATAAGGGGGATAAATGTAATGGAACAATATAAAAATCTAAATATATTAGAAAATGAAACTAATTCACAGGTTGACATAAAAAATGTATTTGTGGATACAAAGTTAATACTTAATACATGTGGGGGTGGGTTAAAAAAAGATAAAGGTATGTATACTATGACAATTTTTGATATTGCAGATAAAGTTAAAGATAAAATTTCTCATGAAGATGTATCTATACAATTAGATGGGTATAGCGGAAGTATAATAAAAATGAAAAATGTAAAGTTGAGTTATATTGAAAACGATGTTATATTGAAATCACAAAAATATATGAAAATAATTAGATAAAAATAAATTTAACATAATTGTTTAATAAATAAAGTTTTTAAAAAAATCATTATAAGAAAAAAGGATGCTAGTTTTCGTGGGTAGGCATCCTCTTTCCTGCTCAAGGTAATTATTGTCATTTGAATTTGTTTGAGTTTAACTTAAATTTAAAACTTTAAATATTGTAGTTGTTATAAAACACACAATAACTGCTATACTAGTTGGGATAAGTGCTGCCAGTGCTGTCCATTTTAAACTTCCTGTCTCTTTTTTTATAGTTAAAAGTGTGGTAGCACAGGGCCAGTGCAGTAAACTAAACAACATAGTATTAAGTGCAGTAAGATAAGTCCAACCGTGAGCTAGTAATATTTTTTTTAAAGATTCTATACTTTCAAATTCAATGAGAGAACCTGTGGATAAATAGCACATTAATAATACTGGCAGAACTATTTCATTGGCAGGTAATCCTAATATAAATGCCATCAATATAAATCCATCAAGGCCAATAAGCTTAGAAAAGGGATCTAGAAAAGTAGCAATATGACTTATCACGTTTAGGTCACCAATATATATATTACTAAGTATCCAAATTATAGCACCGGCTGGAGCAGCAATTACTATGGCTCTCCAGAGTACAAATATAGTTCTGTCAATTATGGAAGTGTATAAAACTCTGCCTATTTGAGGTATTCTATAAGGCGGAAGTTCCAAAGTAAAACTAGAAGGAACTCCTTTTAGTATAGTTTTAGACAGCATATAAGATACTAATAGAGTTATAAGTATACCGATAACAACTAATGCTGTTATAGCCACTGCGGGTAAAAAACTTGTACTATTACTGTTTTTAGCAACAAGGAATATACTAGATATAGCTATTAAAGTAGGAAATCTTCCATTACATGGAACTAAGTTGTTAGTTAAAATTGCTATAAGACGTTCCCTTGGAGATTCTATTATTCTACAGGATATTATACCTGCTGCATTGCATCCAAATCCCATACACATTGTTAAACATTGTTTACCATGAGCACAAGCTTTTTTAAATAGATGATCAAGATTAAAGGCTACTCGCGGCAGATATCCTAAATCTTCGAGTATTGTAAATAAAGGAAAGAATATTGCCATTGGAGGAAGCATTACAGATATAACCCAGGCTAGAGTTCGGTAAAGTCCAAGTATTAGAATTCCATGGAGCCATTGGGGAGCGTTTATATTGTTAAACCACAAGGTAAGTTTATCTTGTATGCTAAAGAGTATGTCTGCTATTATAGAAGAAGGTATATTAGCTCCAGCAATAGTAATCCAAAATACTATTGCTAAAGTTAAAAGCATTAGTGGAATACCAAAAATTTTTGAGGTAATGTAGTTATCAATCAACCGATCTTTATTGATTTTAGCTTTATTTTCTTTTATATATTTATAACTTATTTCCTCTGCTTTTTTGTAGATATCATTTGAAATATCATCTCTTATAGTTATCTTATCATCATATGTAGTAGACGAATTTACTTTTTCTAATAGTTCTTTTAAAGATTTGCTATTTATATTATTAGAGATAAAGTCTGCTAATTTTGTATCACCATCGATAAATCTTAAGGCAAGCCATCTTGAGTTTGTATAACTTATGTTGTTCTCAATTAAAGGTTGTATAGATTTAATCTTTTCTTCAATATAATCTTCATATATTATTATTTTAGGTATTGGTGTAATCTTACATGTAATAACTTTATAAACTGTTTCTTTTAATTCTTCTATACCTATACCGCTTCTAGCAGCACATAAAACTACAGGAATACCTAATTCCTGTTCTATTCCTTTAGCATCAATAATAATATTTTTCTTTTTTGCTTCGTCGATAAGGTTAATGCACAGAACTACATTATCAGTAATTTCCATTATTTGATAAACAAGATTTAGGTTTCTTTCAAGACAGGTTGCATCTGTAACTACTATTACTGCATCAGAATTACCAAAGCATATAAAATCTCTCGCTACTTCTTCCTCTGTAGAAGATGCAAAAAGTGAATAGGTTCCAGGAAGATCTACTAATATATTCTCTTTACCGTTATGTGTAAATTCTCCTCTTGCATTTACAACTGTTTTTCCTGGCCAGTTGCCAGTATGTTGATGGAGTCCTGTAAGTGCATTAAAAACTGTACTTTTACCGGTATTGGGGTTGCCAGCAAGAGCAATAACATATTGACCTTCCTTTTTTTCAATTTTGAATAAGTCTGATAAGGAATTATTTTGGGTAGATTGAAATGTTAGACCCATTATAGACCTCCCTATATAATATTTGTCCTGATTTTAGAAGATAATCTGTTTTCGTATGAATTTGTCCTTGAATTTACTAAAATCAAGGATGACTCTTCATTTCTAAGCGCTATCATTGCACCTCTAATGTTATAAACGGTAGGATCGCCAGAGGGACCTTTTCTTACTACTTCTATCGTTGCACCTTTAGTTAAACCCAATGCAAGCATTCTTTCTCTTAACATTCCAGTAGATAATAAATTATCAATTGTAACATAACTTCCTATGGGTACATTATTAAGTTTCAGCATAAAATATCCTCCTAAAAATTAAGTTTAATGTATTATTTGAAATTAATTGAAGATTTTTTGAATTTAATAGCCATGAAATTTGGTGTGTATTTGATTTTGTTGCATGTGGCTAATTTTGTTTCCTAAAGCTAACTTTAATAATAATGTATGCTGGTAGTTTTGAAATTGTTACATAATAGAATAAAAAATTTTTAATAAAGAGTTAATTCTAGCATATATTTTATTAAAAGTATTTTTATATTTATAAAGTTTAAGGAGGATGGAATTTATGAGAGAACAATTGCTAAGTATATTGGTTCAATTTATTTTAGGTGTAGTTGGAATAATAGCAGCATATGTGCTTAAGAAAATTTCGGATGCTTTGGAACTACAAAAGCAATCAACTATAGCAAAAAAAGGAGCATATAATTATAATCATGCTCTTAGCATTGCAAAAGGCATGTATTATGTATTAGAAGAGGAATTTAGTTCCGTAAAAAAAGCAGGAAAGAAGAAAAAGGATGAAATGGAAAAAAGACTATTACAGGTAATACCGGGGCTTACACAAAATGAATTAGATTCTATAAATAAAGAGGTATGTAATAGTGTTGAACAAATAGGTGCTCAAATATTAGATAGTGTGGAAACAACACCGACCAGTGCAGAAGATGTATTAAAGGATGGAGAGATTTAAAAGATTTAGCGGAATATAAAATTTCATCTAAGTCTGAGAATAATTTAAGTTTAATTATATAATGTATACTTAAGAATTTAAATTTAGTGAATAGAACATAACAAATTATGCAAATAATAAAAGAGCAAAGATGCTCTTTTATTTATTTGCATAATAAATTTTGTTATTCATAAAAGTAGAAAGATTATATATTTTTCGATATTTTTAAGTATGAATCAATAAGTTAATTATATTTTAGGCTTTATAGTTCTTTATTTTCAATATCTACTTTAAGATTTTCTTCTACATATATGCTATCTAAATCTACTTTTTGCTCTCTAATAAAAAATTCAGCTAGTCTATGTATTGTGGTATCCCCGTACATAGGCACATTTTCCTCACTTTCCAAAATATATTTTATATTTTGGGTAACAGGATTTATAAATTTTTTGATTCCCCAAAGTTTACAATAATTTGTAGAATGCTTATCTTGTTTTATAGATATGCTTTTAGTGTTATTGTCATACTCAAAAGTATGCTCTTCATCTGATATTTTAATTTTCATAATTATTTCTCCTTTCAGGTTTTCATATACTTATTGCATAATAAATATTAAAGAAAGTCAATACATTTTAACTTATTATAAAGAAAATTTTTAAATAATTATGTTTAGTGAAGTTAAGAAATAGTTTTTTTATATAATTATAGTATATTATCATATTTAATATGTTATGCAAGTATTGTATCATTATAATATTATTAGTATTATTAATATATACAATACTAATAATATCTTCTATGAAGATAAATATTATAGATGTACCTGATTAAATTTGACTAAAATGGTGGGATTATCCTATCCCCCATTAGTATTTTTGTTAAACTATCATTATAGCACTGACGATTAAGTAATAATGTTAAGTGGTTTATAGGTTTAAGTGAAGTTTGTGCAGGAGGGATGCTTTTCTTTATGTGAATCTTGGTTACTCTAAGCTTGGTTCGACCTTTAGAGTTTGAGTAAACTTGTTCTGGTAAGAATATTGACCAATGAGCCATCCAACTTCTATAAGTGGTGGTAGTTTGCAATAAATTAGTGAAAAATAAATAAATATAAAAAAGGTGTTTAAAAGATATTGACAAAGGGAAAATGAGATGATATACTATAAAAGCTGTCTGGGAAAACAGGCGGCAGTAAAGATTAGATATGATCCTTGAAAATTAAACAGAATGAAGAACATAGGTAAACTTATTTATTAAAGAATAAACCAGCAATTCTTTTGAGCTGCGAGAGCAGTAGAGGAAGTAATTTCGTAATTAAGTATATTTAAGCAGTATTTTGCTGAAAGAGATATACTAAAATTACTAGTAGCGAGTACAGCGAGGAAAAGGCTGAATGAGGAGCGGAACTTACTTGTGTAATTGAGCACCGGAATGAGGCATTTGACGAAGCTGGGCGAAGCTAATAGTAATTTTCAAAAAATTAATAATGACGAATAGTTCAAGGAAAGACTTGAGTGAGGAACAGAGTTTACTTTGGGTAAATGAGTACCGCAGCGAAAGGCTTGACGCAGAAATATGAAGTTAGTATTAATTTTTAACAGAGTCAATAAAACTTTTAAAATAAGAGTTTGATCCTGGCTCAGGACGAACGCTGGCGGCGTGCCTAACACATGCAAGTCGAGCGAGGAAGCCCTTTCGGGGGTGGAATAGCGGCGGACGGGTGAGTAACACGTGGGTAACCTGCCTCAAAGAGGGGGATAGCCTCCCGAAAGGGAGATTAATACCGCATAGAAGGTAAAAACCGCATGGAGGATACCTTAAAGGAGAAATCCGCTTTGAGATGGGCCCGCGTCGCATTAGCTAGTTGGAGGGATAAAAGCCCCCCAAGGCGACGATGCGTAGCCGACCTGAGAGGGTGAACGGCCACATTGGAACTGAGAAACGGTCCAGACTCCTACGGGAGGCAGCAGTGGGGAATATTGCACAATGGGCGAAAGCCTGATGCAGCAACGCCGCGTGAGTGAAGAAGGTTTTCGGATCGTAAAGCTCTGTCATCCGGGACGATAATGACGGTACCGGAAGAGGAAGCCACGGCTAACTACGTGCCAGCAGCCGCGGTAATACGTAGGTGGCGAGCGTTGTCCGGAATTACTGGGCGTAAAGGGTGTGCAGGCGGATATTTAAGTGAGATGTGAAAGACCCGGGCTTAACCCGGGCAGTGCATTTCAAACTGGATATCTAGAGTGCAGGAGAGGAGAACGGAATTCCTAGTGTAGCGGTGAAATGCGTAGAGATTAGGAAGAACACCAGTGGCGAAGGCGGTTCTCTGGACTGTAACTGACGCTGAGGCACGAAAGCGTGGGTAGCAAACAGGATTAGATACCCTGGTAGTCCACGCCGTAAACGATGAGTACTAGGTGTAGGGGGTATCGACCCCTCCTGTGCCGCAGTAAACACAATAAGTACTCCGCCTGGGAAGTACGATCGCAAGATTAAAACTCAAAGGAATTGACGGGGACCCGCACAAGCAGCGGAGCATGTGGTTTAATTCGAAGCAACGCGAAGAACCTTACCTGGACTTGACATCCCCTGAATAACTTGTAATGGAGGAAGCCCTTTGGGGCAGGGAGACAGGTGGTGCATGGTTGTCGTCAGCTCGTGTCGTGAGATGTTAGGTTAAGTCCTGCAACGAGCGCAACCCCTGTTGTTAGTTGCCATCACAGGAAGGTGGGCACTCTAACAAGACTGCCGCGGTTAACGTGGAGGAAGGTGGGGATGACGTCAAATCATCATGCCCCTAATGTCCAGGGCGACACACGTGCTACAATGGGCAGAACAGAGAGAAGCAATACCGCGAGGAGGAGCAAATCTCAAAAACTGCTCCCAGTTCGGATTGCAGGCTGAAACCCGCCTGCATGAAGTTGGAGTTGCTAGTAATCGCGAATCAGCATGTCGCGGTGAATACGTTCCCGGGTCTTGTACACACCGCCCGTCACACCATGAGAGCTGGCAACACCCGAAGTCCGTAGTCTAACCAAGGAGGACGCGGCCGAAGGTGGGGTTAGTGATTGGGGTGAAGTCGTAACAAGGTAGCCGTAGGAGAACCTGCGGCTGGATCACCTCCTTTCTAAGGAGTCGAAAGGCAGGGAAAGCTTGCCTTAAAAGCTGGGGAATATAGATAAGTAAGTTACCATTTATTCTGTTTAATTTTGAGGGATCATATCCTTCTAGTTAATTTGGGGGTATAGCTCAGCTGGGAGAGCACCTGCCTTGCACGCAGGGGGTCAAGAGTTCGAATCTCTTTATCTCCACCATGTTATGGGCTTATAGCTCAGCTGGTTAGAGCGCACGCCTGATAAGCGTGAGGTCGATGGTTCGAGTCCATTTAAGCCCACCAAGTACAAGAAAAAAATATTTATAATTCACATTGTAAATTGTGCACTGTGAATTGAAAGAATTTTGTCCTTTGAAAATTGCACAGTAAATAAAAGAAGTAAAGCTAAGGTTAGAAATAACCTTTGTAGTAGTAAGTATAATTAAAGTTATGCTTGCATTGTAATAAATAACTAAGGATAAAAAATTGGTAATAACGAGTACAGCAAGGAAAAGGCCGAATTAGGAGCAGAGTTTACTTATGTAAATGAGCACCGCAGTGAGGCATTTGATGCAGCTGTGCGAAGTTAATAGCAATTTTTTAATGAAACTCACTCAGCTAAGGCTGAGGAGTGCAATTTAGGAACCAAATCAAAGATTTGGACTAAATTATCAGGTCAAGCTACAAAGGGCGCATGGAGGATGCCTTGGCACCAGGAGCCGAAGAAGGACGTGATAAGCTGCGAAAAGCTCTGGGTAGGCGCAAATAGCCAGAGAACCAGAGATATCCGAATGGGGAAACCCACCTAAAAAACAATAGGTACTGCAGGGTGAATATATAGGTCTGCAGAGGGAAACCCGGGGAACTGAAACATCTAAGTACCCGGAGGAAGAGAAAGAAAAATCGATTTTCTAAGTAGCGGCGAGCGAAAGGGAAAGAGCCCAAACCGGAAACTTGTTTCCGGGGTAGAGGTCAGGTAAAAAAAATTGTGGAAGCTTAATTGAATACAACTGGAAAGATGAGCCGCAGAAGGTAAAAGCCCTGTAAGTGAAAAGCAGAAACGAAATAACCTGTACCGGAGTACCACGAGACACGAGAAACCTTGTGGGAAGCAGGGAGGACCACCTCCCAAGGCTAAATACTACCTGGTGACCGATAGAGGAGGAGTACCGTGAGGGAAAGGTGAAAAGAACCCCGGGAGGGGAGTGAAAGAGAACCTGAAACCGTGTGTCCACAAACAGTCGAAGTACGTTAAAGTACGACGGCGTGCTTTTTGTAGAACGAGCCAGCGAGTTACAGCATGCAGCAAGGTTAAATACTTAAGGTATGGAGCCGAAGGGAAACCGAGTCTGAAAAGGGCGGGGAGTTGTATGCTGTAGACCCGAAACCGGGTGACCTATCCATGGCCAGGTTGAAAGTGAAGATGCTTGCTACCCGCGATTGGACGGAAAGACCCCGTAGAGCTTTACTGCAGTTTATCACTGAATTTTGGTATTGCCTGTACAGGATAGGTGGGAGGCAGGGAAAGAAGTGCGCCAGCATTTGTGGAGCCAACGTTGGGATACCACCCTGGCAGTACTGAAATTCTAACCGGAGTGCATGAAACTGGACACGGGACAATGATAGGCGGGCAGTTTGACTGGGGCGGTCGCCTCCAAAAGAGTAACGGAGGCGTACAAAGGTTCCCTCAGAAGGGTTGGAAATTCTTCGGAGAGTGCAAAGGCAAAAGGGAGCTTGACTGCGACACAAACAGGTGGAGCAGGGACGAAAGTCGGGCTTAGTGATCCGGTGGTACCTCGTGGGAGGGCCATCGCTCAACGGATAAAAGCTACCTCGGGGATAACAGGTTGATCTCCCCCAAGAGTTCACATCGACGGGGAGGTTTGGCACCTCGATGTCGGCTCGTCGCATCCTGGGGCTGGAGTAGGTCCCAAGGGTTGGGCTGTTCGCCCATTAAAGCGGCACGCGAGCTGGGTTCAGAACGTCGTGAGACAGTTCGGTCCCTATCCGTCGCGGGCGTAGGAAATTTGAGGGGAGCTGTCCCTAGTACGAGAGGACCGGGATGGACTGACCGCTGGTGAACCAGTTGTTCCGCCAGGAGCACAGCTGGGTAGCTAAGTCGGGAAGGGATAAACGCTGAAAGCATCTAAGTGTGAAGCCCACCCCAAGACGAGATTTCCCATGGCGAAAGCCAGTAAGACCCCTCCGAGAAGAGGAGGAGATAGGTCAGGGGTGTAAGCATGGCAACATGTTAAGCTGACTGATACTAATAGGTCGAGGGCTTGACCAAATAATATTTACTGTGCAATTTTGAGGGGATAAAACTCCTGAACAAAAGAATAGAAATCTGGTGGCAATAACGTGGAGGCAACACCCCTTACCATTTCGAACAGGAAGGTTAAGTTCCACAGTGCCCATGGTACTGCAGGGGAGGCCCTGTGGGAGAGCAGGTCGCTGCCGGATAACTAATATGGCCAGATAGCTCAGTCGGTAGAGCAGAGGACTGAAAATCCTCGTGTCCCTGGTTCGATTCCTGGTCTGGCCACCAAAACTTCAGGTTTTTATCTGAAGTTTTTTTCATATGCAATAAGAATGTAAGAGGGAGGATATTTGTATATTCCCCAATATTTTGTTAAAATAAATAATATGTAAAAATAATTATGGTATTTAATAAAAAATAATGACTGAAGGTGGCATAATGAGTAGAATAATGAGAATAGGTAAAAAAGATTTTGAAATAGGTAAGAGAACTTATATAATGGGTATACTTAATGTTACGCCGGATTCTTTTTCAGATGGGGGAAAATTTAATAATATAGAATTAGCTTTAGAACATGCTAAGCAAATGGAGGCAGAAGGAGCTGATATAATAGATATAGGCGGGGAATCCACAAGACCAGGTTATGAAACCATAACTCAACAGGAAGAATTAGAAAGAATCATTCCTGTAATAGGAATATTAGCAAAACATATAAAAATACCTATTTCAGTGGATACATATAAATCAAAGGTTGCAGAACAAGCATTAAATGCCGGTGCATCTTTTATAAATGATGTATGGGGATTTAAAAAAGATCCTCGTATGGCATTTGTGACCGCCCATTATAAAGTTCCGTGTTGTTTGATGCATAATAGGGATAATACAAATTATAATGCCTTAATAGAGGATATATTAAATGATTTAAAAGAAAGTATAAACATTGCTTTAAAAGCTGGAGTAGAGGATAAAAATATAATATTAGATCCTGGAATTGGGTTTGGTAAAGATTATGAACAGAATTTAAGTGTTATGCGCAATTTAGAAAGATTTTCTGAACTGGGATATCCTGTACTTTTAGGAACCTCTAGAAAATCAATTATAGGAAATACACTAAACCTTAAAGTACATGAGCGATTAGAAGGTACTATAGCTACTACAGTTATAGGAATAATGAAAAAATGTGATTTTGTAAGAGTTCATGATGTTAAAGAAAATAAGAGAGCTGCTATAATGTCAGATGCTATAGTTAGGTAACATAATTCATTAGAAAAATTTATAAAGGAGCGTATTGTGGTGCTTATCCCCACTTTCAAGAAGCTGGGGATATCGAAACTAATTTCAGTGTTTAGATAAATTAGTTGTTTTTAAAAATAGATGATTTGACGTATTTTGAGGAGGTAAATATTGAGTATCTTTTTTATGCTCAATATATTTGTATTATGGATGAAAATAAAATTAAAGAAGCTATAAAAATGATTATAGAAGCTATAGGAGAAGATCCAGAAAGGGAAGGACTTTTAGAAACTCCTGATAGAATTGCTAGAATGTATACTGAAATATTTTCAGGACTGAAGCAAGAGCCAGGAGAACATTTAAAAAAAGTGTTTACTGTAAATAGTGACGATATTGTATTAGAAAAAGACATTCAATTTTATTCTATGTGTGAACATCATTTTATGCCCTTTTATGGGAAAGCACATGTAGCATATATACCTAATGACAAAGTTGTTGGATTAAGTAAACTGGCAAGAACCGTTGAGGTATTTGCAAGAAGGCTTCAACTTCAAGAAAGAATGACTGCTCAAATTGCAGATTCAATAATGAATTATTTGGAAGTAAAAGGAGTCATGGTTGTTATTGAAGCAGAACATATGTGTATGACCATGAGAGGGATAAAAAAGCCAGGAAGTAAAACCGTTACAGTTGTTACTAGAGGAATATTTAAAAGTGAAACTAAATTTAGAAATGAAGTTTATGAAATGATAAAAATGAAATAGAAGGTAGGTAAGTTTTTGAATAGAATAAACACTATTTTAAACAATCAGAAATTTTGTAAATATTTACAAAAAATTTCTCAAATAGAAAAGCGTAGAGAGTTTTGTAAACATGATATGTGTCATTTGTTAGATGTAGCCAGAATAGCCTATATAATGGTATTGGAAAATAATATTCAAATTAAAAAAGAAACTATATATGTAGCTGCCTTGCTGCATGACATAAGAAAATGGGTGCAATATGAGAAGGGTGTAGCCCATGAATTAGCTAGTGCTAAATTGGCTGAGGATATTTTAATTGAATGTGGTTTTATGGAAGATGAAATACTACAGATCCTGAATATAATACTAAATCACAGGAAAAAAGATACTAATAATTTAATAAACAGCATATTTTATTCAAGTGATAAAATATCTAGAAATTGTTTTAGATGTAAGGCTATTTCCAAATGTAATTGGCCAGAGAAAAAGAAAAATTATAATATTAAATATTAATGGGACTTAGTTAGGAGATGATGGTGTATGGATATTATTCATATTAAAGATTTAGAAGTGTATGCATATCATGGGGTAAATCAAGCTGAAAAAGATTTAGGACAGAGGTTTCTAATATCTTTAAAAATATTTTTGGATTTAAGTGAAGCAATAGATAAAGATGATTTAAACAAAACTGTAAATTATAGTAAATTGTGTTTTGAAATAGAAAAGGAATTTAAGAAGAAGAGATATAATCTTATTGAAAGATCGGCTCAGGCATTGGCAGATTTCATATTGAAAAAATATGAGATAGTGGAACGGGTAGTGGTTAAAGTAAAAAAACCTTGGGCACCTATAGGTAAACCTTTAGAGTGGGTGGCAGTAGAAATAGATAGATGTTGGCATAAGGCCTATATTGCTATTGGTTCAAATATGGGAAATAGAGAAAAGAATATAAAGGATGCAATATACAACATAGATTGTTCATCCTATAATAAAGTGACTAAAATATCTAAATTGTATAATACTAAACCTGTAGGATATGTAGAACAAGAAGATTTTTTAAATGGAGCTTTAGAAATAAAGACCTTAATGGCTCCTAAGAAATTAATGGAGTTTTTACTAGAAATAGAAAAAACATTAAAAAGAGAAAGAACTATAAAGTGGGGACCACGAACTATAGATTTAGATATAATTTTATATGATAACATAGTAACCTGTGAAGAAGAAATTATTATACCACATCCTAAAATGCAGGAAAGATTATTTGTACTTAAGCCTTTATGTGATATCGCACCTTATGTTGTTCACCCACTTTTAAATACAAGAATTATAGATTTGACAAGAGAGCTGGAAAAAACAGAAACACTATAAAAAGTTTAGGATTTTTAAATTCAATTTTTAAAAATTCTAAACTTTTTATATAATTTTAATTTTTTAAAATGTAATTGAGAACAGGATCTTTTTTATTTAAATAGTCTACTATGGATATTTCAATTATTTTATCTGGTGTAAAAGTACTGCTATTATCTGTGGAAGTTTTATTAAATTGTGTGGAGTATTGTATTTGTATTCGTGAATTAGGAAGGATAAAACTCTTCACAGAACCATAATGATTTGGTTTACCACTTGTCTCTTCACCTACAAAAGTTGCATTAGTTTCTTTTTTCAATGTAACAGCATTAATTATAGCTGATGAAAAGGTATTCCTTCCTACTATAACAAAAAGATGATTTTTATTGTTTAGTTTTTTGTCTTTTATCCAATCTATAATAGGATTTATATATTTATCGCTGCCACCTGAATTATCTCTTATGTCAATTACAAATTTGTCAATGGCATGGGTATCCATGAATTTAATCATTTCAGTTGTAAAATCTTCTATTGTCTTGCAATCGTCATCTTCTTGACATTTGTTGTATTTAAAATATAAGGTTTTTTCATTGTATATATATTTATACCAGTAATTTAAGTTATTTTGCTGCATATATAAAGGGTATGAAATATCAAAATTACCTTTTATAATAAACTTTCCCTTGAAGTTTTCACTGTTTATAGAATTTATATTTAAATTAAAAGCTTGTCCCTTGCTATTTTCAAAGGTAAAAAGGGTATTTTTTATATTAGATGTAATATTTAAACCATGAAGAATTTCAGCATTTATAAGGTATTTAGGAATATATTTTTTTATTACAGCTCTATTTTCATTAACCATTAATGGTAAAATAGTTTTTTGAACTTTTTCTATATTTACTCCATTTATTTTTACAAGTCTTGTGTAAAGGGCTTTTTTATATTCAGGTATAGTATTTATAACATATATACCTTCTTTAAAGTAATAAAATTGTACTGGGTACATAGTTGAAGCTTCTTTATAGAGGGATGTATGGGTGTCTCCCACACTAGCTATTATTTTATGAATACTCACTAGTATTTGGTCATTATTTAGTTTATCTACAGAATTTTTTAATGTATTCACTTCAGTATTGAACTGTTCTTCATTAATTTTAAAAAATAGATCCACATGTTTTTTAGGAAGAGCTTTTTCCATATAATTTAAATCTTTTTTCCATTTTGCATTTCTATCTCCACCTAGATATTGAGATTGACAACCAGCAGAAAGTGTGTTGAGAGAAATTAATAGAAAACAGAAATTAATTTTTATAAATTTATTCATTATTAAACTCCTTTTTAGTTAACACAAATTTCAATTTATCTCATCTTTACAGAATTGGTACATAGCAATAGACAGAAATAAAATAAAACATAAAATACCACAAATTATAATATAGTTTAATTTGATATCCTTTAAGTTATAAAAATATGCAGATGAAAGATAAGGTGATGTTAATGGAAGGTATTTTAAATTTCCTAGGTCATTATGCACTAAAAGATTGCTTAAGATAAAGGATAATATCCCATATGAAGAGGGTACTATAAGATTTTTGCTTATATTTCCGACCAATACAGGAATAGGCATTAGTAAAAATTGAAAAAATAAAGAGTACGTATTGGCTTTTATATCTTTCATTACTAAACTTCCTTGTGGAAAAATGCCATTTAGAAAATAATAGCTTAGAGGAATAGATATAGTTTCAATGGCATATGTAAAAAAAATAATTATATACAGGGTTATTAATTTTGATATAAAAATCCTTAACCTGCTTATGGGATAAGTGTACAATATATTGGCAGTTATATCTGTAAATTCTCTTGAAAAAATGTAAGCTGCTATTGTTGAAAATACAACTGTATATAACATTAAAAAATTTATCTGTTCTATATTATAAGCATATTTTTCAAAAGGCATATCATGTTCAGTTATTAATCTTGCCAGGAACATAAATATTGTCATAAGTGTTCCGCAAATAAAAACTATAGGTATAATATAAGTTTTTTTTAGTTTTAAAAGTTCTGAATATATTATATTAAACATTTAATCTCCCCCTGTAAGTTTTAAAAAATAATCTTCCAGGCTATCTATTTTTAAGCATAGTTCATTTACAAATATATCATTTGAAACAAGAACTTTATTTATATTTGAAGCCTCCTGAAGTTTTTCATAAACCCTTAAATTATTTTTTTCCCATATGACATAATCTTTTATATTGAGTTTTTCCTCTAAAATAAAACAAGCTCTTTTATCATTATTTACTTTGATACTTATATAATGTCTGTTTCTTTTTTGAAGCTCATCATAGGGTATTTCTTCTAAAAGTACACCTTTATGAATTATTCCAATTTTTGTAGCCATTTGTTGAATTTCGCTTAATATATGACTGGATATTAAAAATGTAATATTTTGCTTATGGGCTAAATCTATAATTAATTCTCTTATTTCTTTTATTCCCAGAGGATCAAGACCATTTGTGGGTTCATCTAATATTAAAAATTCAGGGTGATGCAAAAGGGCTCTGGCAATTCCAAGTCTTTGCTTCATGCCAAGTGAGAATTCTTTTACTTTTTTATTTTCCACATCTTCTATACCTACTATTTTTAAAGAATGCTTTATGGAGGTTTTTTCTTGAATGCCCATCATGCGTCTATGTATTTCTAAATTTTCCTTTGCGGTGAGATTTGGGTAAAATCCAGGATATTCTATTATAGATCCTATTCTTTGAAGAAGATTTTTATTTTTACTTGATGTTTTCTGTGAAAATAATTCTATTTCTCCACAGGTTGATTTTATAAGTCCCATTATCATTCTTATGGTAGTAGTTTTGCCTGCACCATTTTCACCAAGAAAACCATATATATCACCTGTTTCTATAGTCATATTTAAACTATGAACTGCATAAGAATTTTTAAATTTTTTAGTTAAATCATAAGTTTTCAGAATGCTATCCATTTAGTTACCTCCGTATTATTTCTGGTTCGTCTATTTAATAATTTTATATAAAAAGGATTATGTTTATAATACAACATAATCCGTACATGCTATTTACACAGTTCTTACAATTTTCTTACATCTTTGGGAAGTGTAAATTTAAATTCTGTTTTTTTATATGGGACACTGGATACGGAAATTGTACCATCTAGAGATTCCACCAATTTTTTAACTATACTGAGGCCAAGACCACTACTTCTTGAATTTGATTTTCTAGATTTTTCAACGGTGTATAATCTATCAAATATATAATTTATTTCGTCTTTAGGTATTCCTAAACCATTATCCCATATTGATATAAAAACTGTATTTTGGGTATAGGATAGGTTAATGCATATTTTTGTACTGGTTTTTCCATGTTTTAAGGCATTACTTATAAGATTATTTAAAATTCTATTTAAAGCCTTTTCGTCTGCATTAACATATACATTATCTTTTTGAAAGTTTAATTCAGGTTCTATACCTGACTTTTTAAATTCATTAAAAAAGAAAACAAGCTGTTGTCTTATAATTTCACATATATCAATTGATTTTATTTTCAGTTTAAAGTCTTTTGAATCCATCTTTGAAATTTGAAAAAACTCCTCCAATATATCATAGAGATAATTTCCCTTATTATAAGCTATTTTTATATAACGTTTTTTTTCATCTGGACTTAAATCATAGTCATTCAATATAAGTTCCATGTATCCAAGAATTGAAGTAAGTGGTGTCCTCAAATCATGTGATATATTTGAGATTATTTTTTTTCTGGATTCTTCACTTAGAATATTTTTCTTTTCGATAGCTTGAAGCTTTTCTATAAGGTTATTTATTTTTATAGTTAACTTACTAAAACATTTTATGTGGGTTTGAAGTCTTATCCTTTGATTTAAATTTCCATTAAATATATCATCAATATATTTACATATATGATTTATATTTTTATAAAAACATGTCAATAATATTGAAAGAAAAATTATTATAAATATAAGAATGTAAATAAATATGAGCATATTATTCACCAAGCTTATATCCTATGCCCCAAACAGTGGATATGTATTTGGGGCTATTTGGATTGTCTTCAATTTTATTTCGTAATCTTTTTATATGTACCATGACAGTGTTGTCATCATGTATATACTTGTTTTTCCATACATTATTGAATATTTGGGCTTTTGTAAATACTCTGTCTGGATTTTCAAGAAAAAGTTTTAAAAGTTGAAATTCTTTTGGGGTTAAATCCAATTCTGTATTTTTTTTAAATACCTTGTAATTTAAAGTGTTCAATTTAAGATCCGCATACTGCAAAACTAAATTTTTAGGATGACCTTTATTATAGCTTATATATCTTCTAAGTTGAGATTTAATTCTTGCAGTTAGTTTTCTGATAGAAAAAGGTTTTACAATGTAGTCGTCTGCACCCATACTAAGGCCTACAATTCTGTCTGTTTCTTCATCTTTGGCAGATAAGATTATAATGGGCACTGTGCTGGTCTCCCGTATTTTTCTCAAAACTTCTATACCGTCAATGTATGGCAACATTAAGTCAAGAATAACTAATTGAAAAGTATTATCATATTTATTTATTGCCTCTTTTCCATTAAAAACTTGTATTGTATTATAATTTTCTTTTTTTAAAGTATCACAAATTAAGTTGTTTATTTCTTCGTCGTCCTCTACAATCAATATTTTAGACACATTCATTTGTGTAAACCTCATTTCTTGTAATTAATTCTTTAGTGTAAATTATAGCATATGTAATTTTAATATTGGTATTTAGATTTAATGAATAAATTATCGATAAAAGAGGAATTATAATAGACAAACATATCCTGGAGTATCTATAGTAGAAATACTTTGAAATATATAATAAAATCTAGATATATGGGCATAAATCAGTTTTATTATATGTACAATTAAGATCTGATAGAATACACATGATATAATGATATCCGTTATCTTGAAAATACTTAAAAACAAATAAGTCAACAAATTTCATCAATAACAAAAAAATAGTAAAAAGATGTTGACAAAGGGAAAATGAGATGATATACTATAAAAGCTGTCTGGGAAAACAGGCGGCAGTAAAGATTAGATATGATCCTTGAAAATTAAACAGAATGAAGAACATAGGTAAACTTATTTATTAAAGAATAAACCAGCAATTCTTTTGAGCTGCGAGAGCAGTAGAGGAAGTAATTTCGTAATTAAGTATATTTAAGCAGTATTTTGCTGAAAGAGATATACTAAAATTACTAGTAGCGAGTACAGCGAGGAAAAGGCTGAATGAGGAGCGGAACTTACTTGTGTAATTGAGCACCGGAATGAGGCATTTGACGAAGCTGGGCGAAGCTAATAGTAATTTTCAAAAAATTAATAATGACGAATAGTTCAAGGAAAGACTTGAGTGAGGAACAGAGTTTACTTTAGGTAAATGAGTACCGCAGCGAAAGGCTTGACGCAGAAATATGAAGTTAGTATTAATTTTTAACAGAGTCAATAAAACTTTTAAAATAAGAGTTTGATCCTGGCTCAGGACGAACGCTGGCGGCGTGCCTAACACATGCAAGTCGAGCGAGGAAGCCCTTTCGGGGGTAGAATAGCGGCGGACGGGTGAGTAACACGTGGGTAACCTGCCTCAAAGAGGGGGATAGCCTCCCGAAAGGGAGATTAATACCGCATAGAAGGTAAAAACCGCATGGAGGATACCTTAAAGGAGAAATCCGCTTTGAGATGGGTCCGCGTCGCATTAGCTAGTTGGAGGGATAAAAGCCCCCCAAGGCGACGATGCGTAGCCGACCTGAGAGGGTGAACGGCCACATTGGAACTGAGAAACGGTCCAAACTCCTACGGGAGGCAGCAGTGGGGAATATTGCACAATGGGCGAAAGCCTGATGCAGCAACGCCGCGTGAGTGAAGAAGGTTTTCGGATCGTAAAGCTCTGTCATCCGGGACGATAATGACGGTACCGGAAGAGGAAGCCACGGCTAACTACGTGCCAGCAGCCGCGGTAATACGTAGGTGGCGAGCGTTGTCCGGAATTACTGGGCGTAAAGGGTGTGCAGGCGGATATTTAAGTGAGATGTGAAAGACCCGGGCTTAACCCGGGCAGTGCATTTCAAACTGGATATCTAGAGTGCAGGAGAGGAGAACGGAATTCCTAGTGTAGCGGTGAAATGCGTAGAGATTAGGAAGAACACCAGTGGCGAAGGCGGTTCTCTGGACTGTAACTGACGCTGAGGCACGAAAGCGTGGGTAGCAAACAGGATTAGATACCCTGGTAGTCCACGCCGTAAACGATGAGTACTAGGTGTAAGGGGGTATCGACCCCTCCTGTGCCGCAGTAAACACAATAAGTACTCCGCCTGGGAAGTACGATCGCAAGATTAAAACTCAAAGGAATTGACGGGGACCCGCACAAGCAGCGGAGCATGTGGTTTAATTCGAAGCAACGCGAAGAACCTTACCTGGACTTGACATCCCCTGAATAACTTGTAATGGAGGAAGCCCTTTGGGGCAGGGAGACAGGTGGTGCATGGTTGTCGTCAGCTCGTGTCGTGAGATGTTAGGTTAAGTCCTGCAACGAGCGCAACCCCTGTTGTTAGTTGCCATCACAGAAAGGTGGGCACTCTAACAAGACTGCCGCGGTTAACGTGGAGGAAGGTGGGGATGACGTCAAATCATCATGCCCCTGATGTCCAGGGCGACACACGTGCTACAATGGGCAGAACAGAGAGAAGCAATACCGCGAGGAGGAGCAAATCTCAAAAACTGCTCCCAGTTCGGATTGCAGGCTGAAACCCGCCTGCATGAAGTTGGAGTTGCTAGTAATCGCGAATCAGCATGTCGCGGTGAATACGTTCCCGGGTCTTGTACACACCGCCCGTCACACCATGAGAGCTGGCAACACCCGAAGTCCGTAGTCTAACCAAGGAGGACGCGGCCGAAGGTGGGGTTAGTGATTGGGGTGAAGTCGTAACAAGGTAGCCGTAGGAGAACCTGCGGCTGGATCACCTCCTTTCTAAGGAGTCGAAAGGCAGGGAAGCTTGCCTTAAAAGCTGGGGAATATAGATAAGTAAGTTACCATTTATTCTGTTTAATTTTGAGGGATCATAGTCAGTTGACAATTAAGAGTTGACAATTGACAGTTAGATTCTCATTCCAATTGTACGGTGTAAGCAGTAATAGTAAATTGTGCACTGTGAATTGAAAGAATTTTGTCCTTTGAAAATTGCACAGTAAATAAAAGAAGTAAAGCTAAGGTTAGAAATAACCTTTGTAGTAGTAAGTATAATTAAAGTTATGCTTGCATTGTAATAAATAACTAAGGATAAAAAATTGGTAATAACGAGTACGGCAAGGAAAAGGCCGAATTAGGAGCAGAGTTTACTTATGTAAATGAGCACCGCAGTGAGGCATTTGATGCAGCTGTGCGAAGTTAATAGCAATTTTTTAATGAAACTCACTCAGCTAAGGCTGAGGAGTGCAATTTAGGAACCAAATCAAAGATTTGGACTAAATTATCAGGTCAAGCTACAAAGGGCGCATGGAGGATGCCTTGGCACCAGGAGCCGAAGAAGGACGTGATAAGCTGCGAAAAGCTCTGGGTAGGCGCAAATAGCCAGAGAACCAGAGATATCCGAATGGGGAAACCCACCTAAAAAACAATAGGTACTGCAGGGTGAATATATAGGTCTGCAGAGGGAAACCCGGGGAACTGAAACATCTAAGTACCCGGAGGAAGAGAAAGAAAAATCGATTTTCTAAGTAGCGGCGAGCGAAAGGGAAAGAGCCCAAACCGGAAACTTGTTTCCGGGGTAGAGGTCAGGTAAAAAAAATTGTGGAAGCTTAACTGAATACAACTGGAAAGATGAGCCGCAGAAGGTAAAAGCCCTGTAAGTGAAAAGCAGAAACGAAATAACCTGTACCGGAGTACCACGAGACACGAGAAACCTTGTGGGAAGCAGGGAGGACCACCTCCCAAGGCTAAATACTACCTGGTGACCGATAGAGGAGGAGTACCGTGAGGGAAAGGTGAAAAGAACCCCGGGAGGGGAGTGAAAGAGAACCTGAAACCGTGTGTCCACAAACAGTCGAAGTACGTTAAAGTACGACGGCGTGCTTTTTGTAGAACGAGCCAGCGAGTTACAGCATGCAGCAAGGTTAAATACTTAAGGTATGGAGCCGAAGGGAAACCGAGTCTGAAAAGGGCGGGGAGTTGTATGCTGTAGACCCGAAACCGGGTGACCTATCCATGGCCAGGTTGAAGCGGAAGTAAAATTCCGTGGAGGACCGAACCACGTTGGTGTTGAAAAACCATGGGATGAGCTGTGGATAGCGGAGAAATTCCAATCGAACTCGGAGATAGCTGGTTCTCCCCGAAATAGCTTTAGGGCTAGCGTCGGGAGTGAGTAATGGAGGTAGAGCACTGAATGGGGTAGGGGCTGACAACAGTTACCGAACCTTATCAAACTCCGAATGCCATATACTTGAATCCCGGCAGTCAGACTGCGAATGATAAGATCCGTAGTCAAAAGGGAAAAAGCCCAGACCACCAGCTAAGGTCCCGAAGTGTAAGTTAAGTGGAAAAGGATGTGTGATATCGAAGACAACTAGGATGTTGGCTTAGAAGCAGCCATACATTTAAAGAGTGCGTAATAGCTCACTAGTCAAGAGGTCATGCGCCGAAGATGTCCGGGGCTAAAACTTACCACCGAAGCTATGGGCCTGAAAGGGCGGTAGGGGAGCATGCTGCACAGGCAGAAGCCATACCGGAAGGAGTGGTGGACGGTGCAGGAGAGAGAATGCTGGCATAAGTAGCGAGAAATAAGCGAGAATCTTATTGGTCGAAAACCTAAGGGTTCCCGGGGAAGGTTCGTCCGCCCGGGGTAAGTCGGGACCTAAGCCGAGGCCGAGAGGCGTAGGCGATGGACAACCGGTTGAAATTCCGGTACCACATTTTTGCGAAAAAGAACAGAAGGGATGACGCAGAAGGATAGGATGTGCACACGAATGGATGTGTGTCCAAGGAGTGAGGGAGGAGATAGAGGAAAAACCATATGTCCGGTAATCCTGAGCTTTGAAGGGGAGTCCGCAAGGGCGAGTATCTGATTTCACACTGCCAAGAAAAGTCTCTATGGAGCAAGAGTGTGCCCGTACCGCAAACCGACACAGGTAGGTGAGGAGAGAATCCTAAGACCATCGGAAGAATTGTTGTTAAGGAACTCGGCAAATTGACTCCGTAACTTAGGGAAAAGGAGTGCCACGGAAGTGGCCGCAGAGAAAAGGCCCAAGCAACTGTTTATCAAAAACACAGGTCTCTGCTAAAGCGAAAGCTGAAGTATAGGGGCTGACGCCTGCCCGGTGCTGGAAGGTTAAGGGGACTGCTCAGCGAAAGCGAAGGCAAGAACTTAAGCCCCAGTAAACGGCGGCCGTAACTATAACGGTCCTAAGGTAGCGAAATTCCTTGTCGGGTAAGTTCCGACCCGCACGAATGGCGTAATGATTTGGGCACTGTCTCAACAACAAATCTGGCGAAATTGAAGTGCAAGTGAAGATGCTTGCTACCCGCGATTGGACGGAAAGACCCCGTAGAGCTTTACTGCAGTTTATCACTGAATTTTGGTATTGCCTGTACAGGATAGGTGGGAGGCAGGGAAAGAAGTGCGCCAGCATTTGTGGAGCCAACGTTGGGATACCACCCTGGCAGTACTGAAATTCTAACCGGAGTGCATGAAACTGGACACGGGACAATGATAGGCGGGCAGTTTGACTGGGGCGGTCGCCTCCAAAAGAGTAACGGAGGCGTACAAAGGTTCCCTCAGAAGGGTTGGAAATTCTTCGGAGAGTGCAAAGGCAAAAGGGAGCTTGACTGCGACACAAACAGGTGGAGCAGGGACGAAAGTCGGGCTTAGTGATCCGGTGGTACCTCGTGGGAGGGCCATCGCTCAACGGATAAAAGCTACCTCGGGGATAACAGGCTGATCTCCCCCAAGAGTTCACATCGACGGGGAGGTTTGGCACCTCGATGTCGGCTCGTCGCATCCTGGGGCTGGAGTAGGTCCCAAGGGTTGGGCTGTTCGCCCATTAAAGCGGCACGCGAGCTGGGTTCAGAACGTCGTGAGACAGTTCGGTCCCTATCCGTCGCGGGCGTAGGAAATTTGAGGGGAGCTGTCCCTAGTACGAGAGGACCGGGATGGACTGACCGCTGGTGAACCAGTTGTTCCGCCAGGAGCACAGCTGGGTAGCTAAGTCGGGAAGGGATAAACGCTGAAAGCATCTAAGTGTGAAGCCCACCCCAAGACGAGATTTCCCATGGCGAAAGCCAGTAAGACCCCTCCGAGAAGAGGAGGAGATAGGTCAGGGGTGTAAGCATGGCAACGTGTTAAGCTGACTGATACTAATAGGTCGAGGGCTTGACCAAAATATATTTACTGTGCAATTTTCAGAGGATATAAGTTTTCTGAAGAAAAGTATTGACAGGTAGCAGTTATGACAGTATAATATAAAACTGTAGTGAGAAAAATGATAAAAATCTGGTGGCAATAACGTGGAGGCAACACCCCTTACCATTTCGAACAGGAAGGTTAAGTTCCACAGTGCCCATGGTACTGCAGGGGAGGCCCTGTGGGAGAGCAGGTCGCTGCCGGATAAAGTTGTTCCGTGGTAGCTCAATGGTGGAGCATTCGGCTGTTAACCGAAGGGTTGGAGGTTCGAATCCTCTCCACGGAGCCATTTTTTATTTTTTGATTTATCCCGAAGGCGGCAACGCTAATACTTCCATATTATTTAAAGTGGAAGATAAACACTACTACGCCCTTGGATAAGTTTTTCTGAGGTTCAGGTGGAGAAGATTGTATTTCTTATAAGCGAATCCTAGCTAAATCTAAGAATCATTTGATTTTTTAACTATATCTTTTCCATCACTTATAATCACTATGCTTCCATCGATATCAGTTCTATAAATACGTATATTTCTTTTTTTCAATTTTCTTAAAGTTTCTTTATGAGGATGTCCATACTTGTTGTCTGCAGCACAGCTTATAACTGCTATATCAGGAGATACTTTATCCCAAAATTCATCTGAAGTAGAAGTAGAACTGCCATGATGACCGATCTTTAATACATCTGCGGATATATCATAGTTTTTATCTAAAATTTCTCTTTCACTTAATTTTTCAGCATCTCCTGTAAAGAGAAATTTAGTATTTCCGTAGGATATTTTTAAAACTATAGAATAGTTGTTGGTATCCTCATATTTATTGCTGTTGGGAGCTAATATTTCTGCCTTAGTATTTTCACCTAGATCTAGTTGCATACCTGGCTTGGGAACATCTATTTTCATATTTTTAGATTTTAGTTCAGTTATCATATTCTCGAATGTCTTGGTGGTAACTGTTTTTTTAGGAGCATAAAATTTATTTATGGGGTATGTATTTATTACAGTACTCATGCCACCTATGTGATCTTCATCAGGATGGGTGGCAATTACATAATCTAATTTTTTAATATCTATACTATCCAAATAGGATAAAAGCTTATCAGTATTTTTAGTTGGACCTGCATCTATTAATAGATTTTTACCATTTACTTGAATAAGTTCACTATCGCCTTGGCCAATATCTATATAATGTACTGTAAATTCTAAGGATTTATTAGAAGAATTAGTTGTTCTGCTATTTTCTAGATCTACACAGCCAGATATTAAAAAAGTTATTAATATTATTAGAACTAGTATATTAAAATATTTTTTTGTATAATTCATAAAATTCAACCACCCTGTCGTAATAATTATTTTGTATTATTTTTTAATATATGTGTGTTTAAGTATTTGTTGTTTTACAATATTTGATATGTCTGATAATTCTTCTTTTGAGAGCCTATCTGTATATATAGGCTCACATATAGTTACTTTTACTTTTGCTGATTTTACTATACTATGTTTGTTACCTTCTCTTAATTTATAGCTTCCATCTATGGCTATAGGAACTATAGGAACCTTTGCCTTCAGGGCTAGTTTTAAACTTCCTTTTTTAAATTCACCTATTGTAGGGCCTTTACTTCTAGTGCCTTCTGGAAATATTACCATGCTGTGTCCACTCTTTAATATTTGAACTGCTTCATTTAGTGATTTCATAGATTCTCGTATATTTTCTCTATCTATAAAAACACATTTTATTTGTTTCATCCAATAAGCAATTAATTTAAATCTTGTTATTTCCTTTTTAGCTATAAAACCTACTGTTCTATCTACAGAATGAATTATTATAGGTATATCTAAAAAACCTTGATGATTTGAAACAAAAAGACAGGTGGACTTAGGTATATTTTCTATTCCATTTAATTCTATTCTGGCATTTATAAGTTTTAGTATAAAGTCAGCCCATTTTTTTAAAGATATATTGATGTAATTTTGGGTTTCTTCTTCATTTTTGGTCTTCCTAATTTTATTTAATTTAAATTTTTTACCCAGTGAATATACCATATATAGGCAAAAAATAAAGTAAAATAAAATGGTTCTTAACATAAGTTAAAACTTCCTTTCCATAATATTGGATTTTTATTGAATATATATTGCATTATCCATTATATCACATGAATAATTATATCCATGTATATATTGCTAAATATAAATTATAGTTTTAAAAATAAAATTATATATAGGGCCAATATATAATAGAAAAAATCCTTTTTCATATATAATTAAAAGAGATGAATACGTTTTATTCAAATGTATGATAATGGGATAAAATTTATTTGCTAAAATATAATAAAAGTGTTACAATATAAGTATAATTATTCTTATTTATAGTTATTAGAGGGGGGCATATCTAATAACTATTTGAATTTTAAGTATAAATATAATTTTTTTACATATAAAGGTAAATATATATATGAAATAACTTTATTCAAATAATTCAAAAATTCATTTTAAGTTATAGATCCAATATTTAAAATAAGGAGATGATTTATATGAAAAAATGTTCCTACAATTATAAATTGGACAATGTAAATAATCCTAATTTTTATAAAGACATGTTTCCATATGAAGAAATACCAAAAATAGCTTTTAATAAAATACAATTACCTATGGATTTGCCTGATAATATATACATTACAGATACTACATTTAGGGATGGACAGCAGTCTATGCCTCCTTATACTTCCAGGGAGATAGTTAGAATTTTTGATTATCTTCATGAATTAGATAATAATTCAGGAATAATAAAACAGACAGAATTTTTCCTATATACAAAGAAGGATAGGAAAGCTGCCCAGATATGCATGGAAAGAGGATATGAGTTTCCAGAAGTTACTTCTTGGATAAGAGCAAATAAAGAAGATCTAAAGTTAGTAAAAGATATGGGAATTAAAGAAACAGGAATGCTTATGTCTTGTTCAGATTATCATATATTTAAAAAACTTAAGATGACAAGAAAAGAAACTATGGATATGTATTTAGATTTAGCAAGGGAAGCACTAAATAATGGAATTCGACCTAGATGCCATCTAGAAGATATAACAAGGGCTGATTTTTATGGATTTGTAGTACCTTTTGTAAATGAATTGATGAAGATGTCAAAAGAAGCGAATATACCTATAAAAATAAGGGCCTGTGATACTTTGGGATTAGGAGTACCTTACAATGGTGTGGAAATTCCAAGAAGTGTACAGGGAATTATACATGGACTTAGAAATATCTGTGAAGTTCCTTCAGAATGCATAGAATGGCATGGACACAATGATTTTTATGGAGTGGTAAATAATTCTACAACGGCATGGTTATATGGAGCATCTTCTGTAAATACTTCATTTTTAGGAATAGGGGAGAGGACAGGAAATTGTCCTTTAGAAGCTATGATAGTTGAATATGCCCAAATAAAAGGAGATACTAAGAATATGAAGCTTCACATTATAACAGAGCTAGCAGAGTATTTTGAGAAGGAAATTAATTACTCTGTACCTGTAAGAACTCCTTTTGTAGGAAATGATTTTAATGTAACAAGAGCAGGAATACATGCAGATGGTATATTGAAAGATGAAGAAATTTATAATATATTTGATACGGATAAAATTTTAGGAAGACCAGTGGTAGTGGCTGTAGGTCAGTATTCCGGCCGTGCCGGGATAGCAGCTTGGATTAATACTTATTATAGATTAAAAGATAGTAATAAAATTGATAAAAATGATCCTAGGATTGATCAAATAAAAATGTGGGTAGATGAACAATATATATCAGGAAGGACTAGCGTAATAGGCAATAATGAGTTAGAATTATTGGTGAGCAAAGTAATGCCAGAAGTTATTGAAAAAACAGAAGAAAGAGCTAGCTAGTGTATAGCTCTTAATTTACAGAAATGGAGGATAGGAATGGGATTAAATGCATCACAGAAAATCATAAAAAATCATTTGGTTAAAGGTGAAATGATACCTGGAAGAGAAATAGCCATAAAAATAGATCAAACTCTTACTCAGGATTCTACAGGGACTATGGCTTATCTTCAATTTGAGGCATTAGGAATAGATAGGGTTAAAACAAAACGCTCTGTAGCCTATATTGATCATAATATACTACAATCTGGACCGGAAAATGCAGATGATCATCTTTATATCCAAACTGTGGCAAAAAAACATGGTATATATTTTTCAAGACCAGGGAATGGAATATGTCATCAAGTGAATTTAGAAAGGTTTGGAGTTCCTGGAGATACCCTTTTAGGTTCAGATAGTCATACTCCTACCGGTGGAGGCATAGGAATGCTTGCCATTGGTGCAGGTGGACTGGATGTAGCTGTAGCTATGGGAGGAGGAGAATATTATATAAATATGCCCTCTATTGTAAGGGTAAATTTAACTGAAAAATTGAGTCCTTGGGTTACAGCCAAGGATATAATTTTGGAGATGCTTAAAAGGCTTACAGTTAAGGGTGGAGTAGGAAAGATTTTTGAATATACTGGGGAGGGAGTAAAAACTCTGTCTGTACCAGAGAGAGCTACAATAACCAACATGGGTGCAGAACTGGGTGCTACGACTTCTATATTCCCTAGTGATAATGTAGTAAGGGAATTTTTAAAGGCACAGGGGAGAGAAGAAGATTTTTATTCTATACAGCCGGATGAGGATGCAGTATATGATGAAGAAATGGAAATAAATTTATCTTTACTTGAGCCTATGGTGGCTTGTCCGCATAGCCCAGATGATGTAGTGTCTATATCTGAACTAAAAAATATAAAAGTAAATCAAGTATGTATAGGGAGTTGTACTAATTCTTCTTATACAGATATGATGAAGGTTGCAAATATACTAAAAGGGAATACTGTAAGTGAAAGTGTATCTTTAGTAATATCTCCAGGGTCTAAACAGGTTTTAACTATGTTAGCGGAAAATGGTGCCTTAGCTTCTATGGTGGCGGCTGGTGCCAGAATACTTGAAAGTGCCTGCGGTCCCTGTATAGGTATGGGTCAATCGCCATCTACTGATGCTGTCTCCCTTAGAACTTTTAATCGAAATTTTGAGGGAAGATCTGGAACTAAATCTGCTAAAATATATTTAGTAAGTCCAGAGATTGCAGTAGCTTCTGCACTAACAGGTTATATTACAGACCCAAGAACTTTGGGAAAACACTTTGATATAGAAATGCCTTCTAAATTTTTAGTAGAGGATAATATGATAGTTAAGCCTTCAGAAGATGGAAAAGAAATTAAAATAGTAAGGGGACCTAATATAAAGCCTTTCCCTAAAGCAAAAGCCTTAGGAGAAAATGTAGAGGGCAAAGTTCTTACAAAAGTAGGAGATAATATAACTACAGATCATATAATGCCTTCTAATGCTAAACTCTTACCTTATAGGTCTAATATACCTTATTTAGCTGAGTATTGTCTAACTCCTTGTGATGAAGATTTTCCTAAAAAAGCAAAGGAGAATCAGGGAGGATTCATAGTAGGAGGAAGTAATTATGGACAGGGTTCAAGTAGAGAACATGCAGCTCTAGCACCACTTTATCTGGGAGTAAAAGGAGTACTTGCTAAATCCTTTGCTAGAATCCACAAGGCGAATCTTATAAACAATGGAATAATTACTTTAGTATTTGAAAATTTAGAGGACTATGACAGAATAGAAACTATGGATGAATTGGAAATTAAAGATGCATTAACACAAATTGATAATAATATTATTATAGTAACTAATAAAACTAAAGGTGAAGAATATAAAATGTTATTTGATGTTACAGATAGGCAGAGAAATATGATAAGATATGGAGGTTTGTTGAATTTAGTGAAGAGGAGTAACAACTAAAATTTTTATAGTGAAACATATGGTAAATGAAGAAATTTAAAAAAATAATTAATACTTTATCAATAATAGTCCCTAGATATTTATAGAAAAATCTAGGGACTATCTTATTTAATAAATTAGGAGGTGATGTAACATATAATTACTATTTTTGTTACAAGAATTAGTATAATTTGCCCCGCCCATTTAGATCATGGCTTTTTAAATAAGCGGATATTAATTATTTAATTTGTAGGAGGAGTTTTAAATAATTAATCACAGTGTATTATATTAAACTTGGGCAAGAGCTTGTTCTAAGTCATCTATAAGATCTTGAACACCCTCAACTCCAATGGAAAGTCTTACGAGATCTGGAGTAACTCCAGCAGTTTTTTGCTGCTCCTCATTAAGTTCTGAATGGGTAGTACTTGATGGATGAATCACAAGGGATTTAGCATCTGCTACATTTGCAAGTAGTGAAAATAAATTAAGGCTATTTATAAATTTCTTTCCTGCTTCAAGGCCACCTTTTATTCCAAAGGTAAATATGGAACCTGCTCCTTTTGGAAAATATTTTTTGGATAATTCTCTATATGGACTACTTTCTAGTTCAGGATAATTTACCCAGGAAACTTTTGGATGATTATTTAAAAATTCTACTATTTTTCGTGTGTTCTCTACGTGCCTTTCAACTCTCAAGGATAATGATTCTAAACCTAAAATAAAATAGAAGGCATGTTGAGGACTAATTGTAGCACCTGTATTTCTCAAAAGTTGAACTCTTGCCTTTGTGGCAAAAGCTACAGCACCCAAGTCTGAATATACAAGTCCACCGTAACTTTCATCAGGTGTGGTGAAATCAGGAAATTTGCCGCTTGCTGCCCAATCAAATTTACCACCGTCAACTATAACTCCACCAACTGCAGCTCCATGTCCTCCAATAAATTTGGTTGCAGAATGAATAACTACATCTGCACCGTATTCTATTGGTCTTACAAGGTATGGTGTTCCAAATGTATTATCTAAAATAAGAGGTATTTTATTCTCATGGGCAATATTTGCCACAGCCTCTATATCTAAAATATTAATTCTTGGATTGCCTATTGTTTCTCCATAAACTGCTTTAGTTTTAGGAGTAATAGCTTTTCTAATATTTTCAGGGTCATCCGGATCTACAAATATTACATTGATTCCAAGTTTCTTTAAAGTCACCTTAAATAATTCATAAGTTCCGCCATATAGTGTGCTGGCTGAGACTATATCATCTCCTGAATTTGCTACATTAAGTATGGAGTATAAAATTGCCGCCATTCCTGATGATGTAGCAAGAGCTGCAGAGCCTCCTTCAAGGGCTGCTATTCTTTGTTCAAATACATCTTCAGTAGGGTTCATTATTCTACCATACACGTTTCCAGGTCTCTTTAATTGGAAAAAGTCTGCAGCTTCATCTGCATCTTTAAAAACAAAGGATGTAGTCTGATAGATTGGAACTGCCCTTGCACCAGTAGTTGGATCTGGCACTTGCCCTGCATGTACTTGTAATGTTTCAAATGATAATTTTTTTTCACTCATTATATATTCCTCCTTGATAGTTTTTATTTGACAGTATTTATTTGTGATTTTTTTGAAGTTTTTAATATCTTGCACGAAACTTCTTATTGGTAATCCGCAGAAAAGTAAAAAATAAAAAATCTTCTTGTAAGATAAGTTACAAGAAGATATCCTTCATGCTTCTCATCTTCCAGGTTTTAACCTGCTGGAATTAGCACCGTTGAATAATAAAAAATCATTCAGGTTGCCGGGCATCATAGGGCCAGTCCCTCCGCCGCTCTGGATAAGAAGTTCCGTATTCAATTGAAAAGATAATACCAGATATATATAATACTTGTCAATAGAAAAACAAAAAATAATTAAATTATTTTTTAAAGAGTAGAAACATTGTAAAAATGTTGACAAGCAATATTAAAATATTTATTATGGGAAATAAGAGTGAGGACATAATTAAAATGTATATAGATAAATAATTGGTGTATTATATGTATAAATATAAAGTTATAGTTTAATCAGGTATAGAGTACTTGGGAAAAGAGGAGACATAATGAATTTTAAAAATTTAGTAAATAAATTCAATAATAGATTTATTTTTTTTGATGGAGCTATGGGAACAATGCTTCAAAAATCAGGACTTAAATTGGGAGAATTACCGGAGATACTTAACATTACAAATCCTGAAATAATAAGGGAAATACATAGAAAGTACTTAGATGCAGGAGCAGACATCATAACAACTAATACTTTTGGAGCTAATGAACTGAAATATGAGTATTCTGATTATACTATAGAGAATGTGATTTCTGCGGGAGTAAAACTTGCGAAAAAGGAAGCAGGAGATAAATTAGTGGCTCTTGATATAGGACCTATTGGAAAAATTATGGAGCCTACAGGGAATTTAAGTTTTGAAAGTGCATATAAATTATTTAAAAATCAAATCATTATAGGCGAAAAATTTGGTGCAGATGTAGTTTTAATAGAAACTATGACTGATTTATATGAAGCAAAAGCAGCTATCCTTGCAGCAAAAGAAAATAGTAGTCTTCCTATATTTTGTACAATGACATTTCAAGAGGATGGCAGAACTCTTATGGGTACGGATGCTAAAACTATGGTATTTGTGTTGGAAGCTTTGGGGGTAGATGTTCTTGGAGTTAACTGTTCTTTAGGACCTAAAGAGCTTCAAGGGATTGTGGAAGAAATTTTAAAATATTCTTCCATACCGGTTATGGTACAACCTAACGCAGGACTTCCAAGGTATGATGGGGAAAATACAATTTATGATGTATCCCCTGAAGGTTTTGCAGAGAATGTATTAACTATGGCCACAAAAGGGGTTAGGGTTTTAGGTGGATGTTGTGGTACTACTCCAGAATTTATAAGAATGTGTAGAAAAATTTTAGAAGGGTTAGTACCTTTAAATATAGCAGAAAAAAATTATACAGCAGTATGCTCTGCTACAGATACAGTTGTAATAGGTGAAAAAATAAAAATTATTGGAGAGAGAATCAATCCCACAGGAAGAAGTATTTATAAAAGGGAATTAAAGGAAGGAAATACCAATTATATACAAAAGGAAGCTATTTTACAGAAAGAAGAAGGGGCAAATATACTTGGGGTAAATGTGGGACTTCCTGAAATTAATGAGGTTGAGATTATGAAAAAGGCAATTAGAGCAGTACAGAAAGTAGTTCAATTGCCGCTTAGTATAGATAGTCCTGATCCTGAAGTTCTAGAAACTGGAATAAGAATGTATAATGGAAAACCCGTGATAAATTCTGTAAATGGAAGTAAAAAATCTATGAAAGAAGTATTTCCCATAGTAAAAAAATATGGAGGATGTGTTATAGCACTTACCATAGATGAAAAGGGAATACCTCACACTGCAGATGGAAGAGTAAAAATTACAGGAAAAATAATTGAGACTGCCGGTACTTATGGTATTAATAAAAAGGATATAATAGTAGATTGTCTAACTTTAACTGTATCTGCCCAACAAAAAGAAGTATTGGAGACAATAAAAGCTATAAAGATGGTAAAAGAAAAATTTGGAGTAAAAACTGTTTTGGGAGTAAGTAACATATCCTTTGGACTTCCAAATAGAAGTATATTAAATAGAACTTTTCTTACCATGGCACTGCAGGCAGGATTGGATCTGCCCATAATGAATCCCTCAGATGAGTCTATGAAAGAGATTATAGCTGCTTTTCAAGTGCTTACCAATATAGATAAGGAAGGAAAAGAGTATGTAGTTAAATATGGAAATAAATCTAAAGGTGAAAAGCTAAAAAAAGAAGAGAATAGTTCACTTAAAAGTGACAATAGTGACAATAAAGATTTAAAGGATCTTAAACAATTGATTATTGATGGGATTGAAGATGAAGCGGAAGCTATGACAATTGAACTTTTAAAAAATAAGAAAGCCTTAGAAATAGTAAATTCTTATATAATTCCTGCATTAGATGAAGTTGGGAAACAGTATGAACTGCAGGATATATTTTTGCCTCAACTTATACAGTCAGCAGAAACTGTAAAAAAATCTTTTGAAATAATAAAAGAGAATATGTTAAGTAACGGACAGAAAAATTTAGAAAAAGGTACAATTGTGTTGGCTACAGTAAAAGGGGATATACATGATATAGGGAAGAATATAGTTAAAGTGTTACTTGAAAATTATGGCTTTGAAGTTATAGATTTAGGGAGAGATGTTGAGATTGATAAAATAGTAAATACTATAAGAGATAATAATATAAAACTAGTTGGATTAAGTGCACTCATGACAACGACTGTAGCTAGTATGAAAAAAACTATAGAAGCTATAAAAGAAAATAACCTCAGTTGTAAGATTGTAGTAGGAGGAGCGGTATTGAATCAAAATTATGCAGATATGATAGGAGCAGATTATTATGCTAAAGATGCTAGAGAAGCTGTTAAAATAGCTGAAGAAGTATTTTTAATTTAAAATTTATAGGGTGAAAGTTATATTGAATTAAATTTTTTTATAGAATATTTTTTTAAATTAATATAAAATAGTTATGAAAGTAAAATCATATAGAAACTGATTTGGAGAGATAATAAATGAGCCAAGGAGCTAATCAAAAAAGTGTAAAATATGTACCGGAAATAAGAGGGACACTTAGAGATCACATGATAAATCTGCCGCTTGTAATTAGAGAAGCCAGTGGAATAAATATTTTTGGTAAGAGAATAAAATCTCTTGCATTTACTACAGACATAGCAGTTATAAAAAATATAAATGCAGATGCAATTTTAGCAGTTTATCCTTTTACTCCGCAGATAGTTATAAGTGAAGCCTTAGTTGCAGCCTCTGATGTGCCAATATTTTGTGGTGTAGGGGGAGGACTTACTATGGGAAAAAGGGTTGTAAATTTAGCATTGAATGCTGAATTTACAGGGGCTATGGGAGTAGTGGTCAATAGTCCTACATCTAATGAGGTTATAAGGGCAGTTAGAGACTCTATTGATATTCCTATTGTAGTTACAGTAGTATCCGAGCGGGATGATATTGAGATGAGAATAAAATCAGGAGCTTCCATATTAAATGTATCTGGCGGTAAAAATAGTGCTAAGTTGGTTAAGAAAATAAGAGAAAATTATAAAGAATTTCCTATAATAGCTACAGGAGGCAAAACAGATGAGAGTATTAGAGAAACAATACAAGCAGGTGCCAATGCTATTTCCTATACTCCACCTTCCACTGCAGAATTATTTAAGGAAAGTATGGAAAGGTATAGAAATGCTTATTAAAATTTGCACTTATATTAAATGATATTGTTTAATATAAGTGCAGTTTTTATTTAAGATAAAATATATTTAAAAAAATGCAGGACAAACGCATGAAATAAATTTTATTTAAAATCTCCACTTTTTTTGATAAAATCATAAAAAGGGAGATTTTAAATTTATGAAGAATATTTATGATATGTATGATTTTTTTGAGTCACTGAAAAATATAGATGATCCAAGACAATTTAATAAAGTAAGATATCCAATAAATGAAATTGTGGGAATGGTTTTGATTGCATCTTTAGGAAATGGAAATGAGTGGACTGAAATAGAGGTATTTTGTAAATTACATGAAACACTTTTAAAAAGGTATTTTAAATTAGAAAATGGCGTTCCATCACATGATACTTTCCAAAGAGTGATGGGAATGATAGAACCTAATTTAATTCAACAGATTCAATCTACTTGGAATGAATATATATCTAAAAATGATGGTGAAAGTATAAAAAAAATACTTAACATAGATGGAAAAACTATGAGAGGAAGTAAGACTGAAGGTAAAAAACCACTACACATAGTGTCAGCCTGGTGTGATGAAGAAGGAGTTTGTTTTGGACAAAGTGCAGTGAAAGAAAAAGAAAATGAGATTTTAGCAATTCCTGAATTGTTAGATAGATTACAAATAAAAGGATATGTAGTAACAATAGATGCAATGGGAACACAAACTAAAATTGCTGAGAAAATAATAAAGAAAAAAGCTGACTACGTGTTAGCAGTAAAAGGGAACCAAGAAATACTGCATAATGATTTAATAACCTATTTTGAAGATGATGACTTTAGGGAAAAAATAATTAAAGATGGGAATTATAAAAAAACAGTTGAAAAGTCACATGGCCAAATTGAGATAAGGGAATATTATCAAACAAAGGACATTAAGTGGCTAACTAATAGGGAAAAATGGAAGAATCTTAAAAGTATAGGAATTGTAGAAAAAACTATAAAGAAGAAAGATAAAGAAAGTAAAGAAATACGTTATTATATAAGTAGTTTGGCCCCTGAAATAAACTTATTTGAAAAAGCTGTACGAGGTCATTGGGGAATAGAAATAATGCACTGGCATTTAGATGTTACATTTAAAGAGGATAGCATTAAAACAGTTGAAGAAACAGCAAATAAAAATATGAATATAATAAGAAAATGGGCATTATCTATATTAAAATTATTGGATATGGGAAAAAAGATGAGTTTAAAATTAAAAAGATTTTCAATCAATTGTAAACCTGATGAATATATAAGTAAAATTATGGAAATTTAGTTAACTCGTAATCTTACTTATGTAGTTATATATTTTCATGCGTTTGTCCTGGGTTTTTAAAGAAATAATATTGACATTATTTTATTGTGTGCTATAATTTATCCTGTAAGTTATAAATTTAATATAAGCTTTATCAAGAGTGGTGGAGGGACTGGCCTTATGAAGCCCGGCAACCAGTATTTTTTTAATACATTGGTGCTAATTCCTACAGCGTAAGCTGAAAGATAGGGGATAGTTTGAGGTTTTTAGCTCGAGGTTATCCTCGAGTTTTATTTATTTTTAATTTAATATTATAAGGGAGGAATAAGAATGAAAAGGGTATTAACAGTTATTTTATCATTAATATTTATTCTTGCATTAGTTGGATGTGGAACACAGAAAAATGAAGGAAGTACAAGTAAAAGTGAGGATAAAACTACTATAAAGATAGGAGCATCTCCACAACCTCACAAGGAAATACTTGAGAAAGTTAAGCCTATACTGAAAAAAGCAGGATATGATCTTGAGATAGTTGAGTTCACAGATTATGTAACTCCAAATAAGGCATTGGAGTCAGGGGAAATAGATGCAAATTTTTTCCAACACACGCCATTTTTGGAAGAGTTTAATAAAAAGAATAAAACAAATTTAGTTTCTGTTGCCAAAGTGCATATTGAACCATTGGGATTTTACTCAAGTAAAATTAAAAGTTTAAGTGAGTTAAAAGATGGGGCACAAATTGCCATACCAAATGATGCTACAAATGGAGCCAGGGCTTTAAAATTATTGGCTAAGGAAGGACTTATAAAAGTAAAAGATGGGGATACCATATCTAAATTGGATATAACTGAAAATAAAAAGAATTTAAATATACAGGAGGTTGATGCACCACAGCTTCCAAGGATTTTGGCAGATGTTGATGGGGCAGTTATAAATACGAATTATGCATTGGAGGCAAATTTAAATCCAACTAAAGATGCCATTGCCATAGAATCAAAAGATTCACCTTATGCCAATATAATTGCAGTTAGAAATGAAGATAAGGATAAACCTTATATAAAAGCATTGGCAAAGGCTGTAAATGATGAGCAAATTAGAAAATTTATAAATGAAAATTACAAAGGGAGTATAATTCCTGCATTTTAAGTAGATTTAGTTTCAAATGCTATTTAGAAATTTTTCTGAATGAATAATTTTAACTCAAATCACTTTATAGAATAAAGAATAATACCTTTTAAGTATTTGAACGGGTATTATTCTTTATTTATTTATTTAAATGTGTAAAAATATATTTGAGGTGAAATTTATTATGTTCTCTAATATTAAAATAGATAAAGATAGGGTTGTATATATACAGGTAAAAGATTATATTAAAGATATGATATTAAAAGGACTGCTTAGAAGGGATGAAAAGCTTCCTTCAACCAGAGAAATGGCGTCTATGTTTAATGTAAGCAGAAATACCATAATATGTGCCTATGAATTTTTACAGGATGAAGGCTTTGTATACACGAAAAGAGGCAAAGGAACCTTTGTTTCGAATGTTAAAGTGGATTTTCAGGGGAAATGGAAGGTGTCCTGGGAGAATAAAATAAATAATTATGGCAGACTTTCAGAAAAATTAGATATAATTAAACATGAAGCCAAATGGAAAAAGGGAATGATATCTTTTAAAAGTATAGCTCCTGATGAAAATTTATTTAATGTAGATGAGTTCAAAAAGGCATTTTTAAATAGAATGGCTATAGAAGGAGAAAAAGTATTAAATTATGGATATGCAAAAGGATACAAGCCTCTTATTGAATATTTATTGAAATATATGGAGAATAAAGGGGTAGATATACAGGGAAAAGACATACTTATAACTAATGGCTTTACAGAAGGATTTGATCTGGTATTATCCTGTATTGCAAAAGAGGGAGATGGTATAATATGTGAAAATCCAACTCATAATACTGCAGTTAAGATTATGAAACTTCATGGACTTAATATAACAGGAGTGGATATGGAAAGGGATGGAGTTAATTTGGACATGCTTGAAGGGAAGCTACAAAAAAACAAATTTAAAATTTCCTATTTTGTCCCTTCCTATCATAATCCTACAGGTATTGTTATGTCTCCGGAGAAAAGGGTTTCTGTATATAATATACTTAAATACTATGATGTACCTATAATTGAAGATGGATTTAATGAAGAGCTTCGATATTTGGGAACACATGTATCGCCTATGGCTGCTCTTAGTGGTTCTGGTAATAGTGTTATATACATAGGAAGTTTTTCAAAGATATTGTTTCCAGGCATAAGGATAGGGTGGATATTAGGGGATAAGACACTTATAGGTTATCTTGAAAGCATAAAAAGAAGCAGAAATATTCATACTTCTTCTCTTGATCAGGCGGTTTTTTATGACTATTTAAATTGTGGTAATTTTGATAAATACATAAAAAAAGCTAGAAGAGTGTATAAGGAAAAATATGAATTTGCATTAAAATGTGCAAAACAGTATATTAAAAATAGAGAAGTACTGGGAGAAGGGGGAATGCATATATTTATAAAATTAAAAAATATAAATTCCAGGGAGCTTTTAGACAAATGTTATAAAAGAAAGGTTATATTCACCCCAGGAGATGTATTTTATGTAGATGATAAGGGGGATGATACTTTAAGGTTAGGTTTTTCAAGGGTTAGTGAAGAAAATATAAAAAAGGGTTTTATGATAATTGGAGAAGAAATTGAAAAATTAGGAGGGTATGTATAGTGAAAAGAGTATCAAAAAAAGTATTATATGAAGGCGAATGGGTTAGAATGGAAGAGGTCACTTATCTGGGAAAAAAGAATGAACTTCTAAAATGGGAGAGTATAGAGAGAACAAATACTACAAGCACAGTTATAATAATAAGTAAATTGATGCCATCTAATAGATATATATTTATAAAACAATATAGGCCTGCTGTTGATAAATATGTTATTGGATTTCCAGCGGGGCTTGTAGAAAATGAGAGTTTATTTGAGAGTGCTGTAAGAGAACTAAAAGAAGAAACAGGATATAATGGAAGGATAAAATCTGTAGGACCTGAGCTCTATGCAAACCCCGCCCTTGTAACAGATAGAGTCAGGGTAATAAAGATGGAAATAGATGAGAATCTAGAGGAAAATAAAAATCCCAAGCAACAGTTGGAAGAAACAGAAGATATAGAGGTAGTAGCTTTATACAAAGATGAAGTAAGGGAGTTTTTACTTAGGGAACAGTCAAAGGGTACAGCTGTGGCTATAGCACCATGGTATGTTTTTTATGGATTACATGAGGACTAATAGCTTTAAAGTATAGACTGTCAAAGGGGGATTAAATTTGTTTACTTTATTCCTAATCATTAACTTTATAAATATTTTTGCAGCAGTTATAGTAGATTGGATGATTGGAGATCCTTATAAGTTTCCCCACCCTGTAATATATATAGGAAAACTAGTATCGTATTTAGAGAGAAAAGGAAGAGAAATTTATAAAAATGAAAAAAAGCTTAAAATATGGGGTGGTATAATAGTTTTAATAGTGGGCATGGTTAGTTTTTTTATACCTTTTATCATACTTATGTTTTTGAGAAAAAATATAATTTTATACCAGATAGTAAATATATTTCTTATTTACACAACTATTTCAGCTAAATGTTTGGCAATGGAAGCTAAAAAAGTATATTGTGCTTTGAAAAAAGACAATATTATAGATGCAAGGACTAAACTCTCTCACATAGTAGGAAGAGATACTGCTGATTTAAATAGTGAGGAGATAGTAAGGGCAAGTGTAGAAACAGTAGCGGAAAATACTTCAGATGGAGTTATAGCCCCACTTATTTATGCAGTTTTTGGCGCTCCTTTTGCAATGCTGTATAAGAGTATAAATACTATGGATTCAATGCTTGGATATATGAATAAAAAATATAGATATATAGGATTTTTTCCTGCAAAGATAGATGATATATTTAATTTTATTCCAGCTAGAATTACAGGGGTTTTTATGTGTATATCCGCCTCCATAGTAAAGGGAAATTCTGTTGATGCTTTCAAAATAATGATACGGGATAGAAAAAATCATAAGAGCCCCAATTGTGCCTATCCAGAAGGGGCAGCAGCAGGTGCTATGAAGATACAGCTGGGAGGTGCCAATAGATATTTTGGAGAATTAGTACATAAACCCACTATAGGTGACAGGTCTGTGGAGTTGAATTTTATGCATATAAAAGAGAGTATAAAACTTATGTATTTTTCTGAAATCAATATGATGATTTTTTTTGTAATAATATTCATGCTATTGATTCTAACTTATTTTTAAAATTACATTTAAACCTAAGAACTATTTCATAAAAGGAGAAATTTAGATTTGAAAAAAGATATCCGAGAGAATAATTCACCTGTACTTATTTCACTTTTATCTTCTAAGATAAAAGTGATCCTTATAGGTGGAGGAGCTGCGGCTTATATAAAATCCGAAACTTTTGCCATGAAAGGATGCCAAGTTTATATACTGTCTGAAAATTTTATAGATAGTTTTGACAATATTAAAGACTATTCAAATGTTGTATTAATTAAAGAGAAGTATGACATACAATATATAAGAGATAAGCATATTGTGATAATTGCTACAAATAATAGGGAACTTAATTCCATTATAAAACAGCACTGCAGAAAACTTTGTAAAATATATGTGGATGTCACAGATTCTAAAGGGGGAAATTGTATTATACCCTGTCATAGAAGTACTGAAAATATTTCAATAGGAGTAAATACAAAAGGCGTATCTCCTGTAACCTCAGTATTTATTGCAGATAAATTAATAAACTATATTAAAAAATATGATGATTTTGTGGAATTTAGTTCTAAAGTGAGAAATAGTATTTCTGAAATGAAATATAGAAAGATTATTATGAGTTTTATATGTACAGATGATTTTTATTTTTTTTACAAAAAAGGGAAAGCCTGTATTATAATTGAGATGTTCTACAAATGGAATAATTGTTAAATTCAGGCAGGGTTCGAGCCTATTGTAGAAAATATAGAACTAGTAGATTTTGAAATGTATGGAGGATTATAATGAGTCTGATTGAAAATACTTTAGAGAAAATAGAAAAAAGAAATGAAGAAGCTATGGAAAAAGCTAGAGAAAGATTGGATAGTTTAGCAAAGCCTATAGGAAGTCTTGGAGAATTAGAAGAGATAGTTATAAAAATGGCAGGAATTACAGGAAGAGTACACAATAAAATACACAAAAAAAATATAGTCATAATGTGTTCTGATAATGGAATATGGGAAGAAGGTATAAGCAATTGTCCTAAAGAATTAACAGCAAATATTACTAAAAATTTTGTTAAAGGTATAACAGGAGTATGTGTTTTAGGGGATTTTTTTAAATGTGACAGAACTATAGTAGATATAGGAACTGATTATGATTTTGAAAATGATGCAATTATAAATAAAAAAATAGATTATGGTACTAAAAATATAGCAAAAGGACCAGCTATGACTAGAGAACAGTGTATAAAGGCAATCGAGACAGGAATCGAGACAGTAGATGAACTTGTAGAAAAAGGATATGATTTATTTGGCACAGGCGAAATGGGAGTATGTAATACTGCTACAAGTTCTGCAGTGTTAAGTGCAATATCAAAATTACCGGTAAATGAAACGGTGGGAAAAGGCTCTGGCATTACAGAAGATAAATTTCAAGCTAAGAAAACAGCGGTTCAAAATGCTATTAAAATAAATAATCCAAATCCAGAAGATATTATTGATGTTATAACGAAAGTAGGAGGATTTGATATAGCAGGGATATGTGGATGCTTTTTAGGGGCTGCTAAAAATAGGGTGCCTATTGTAATAGATGGTTTCATATCTTCAATAGCAGCACTTTGTGCTGTAAGATTAAATAAAAAAGTAATAGATTTTTTATTTCCTTCTCATCTCTCAGCAGAACCGGCAGCTAAATATGTAATGAAAGAGTTGGGATTGAATCCTATGTTGAATCTAAATATGAGATTAGGAGAAGGATCAGGATGTCCTATGGCCTTTGCAATAATAGAATCAGCTCTATATGTTATGGATAATATGGGAACTTTTCAAGAAGCAGAGGTAGATGGCAGTAAACTTATAGATATTAGAAAAGTAAAATAAATCAAGTGATTATATGAGAATTTGTGAAAGTATTATTTAAAAAGTATAGTAGAGGATTTATTGAGACTTTATTATACTTTTTTGAGTTTATATATTTACAAAATTTTAAAGATAGGATATAATTGAAAATGAATATCAATATCGCTTCAGATTAAAAATGAAAGAGGAGGAAAACTATGAGTATTCTAGTTATCGGAGGAGATAAGCTTGGAAATATAACTGATAAATTAAAGGAAACTGGTTTTAATAAGATAGGACACGTTACAGGAAGAAAAAAAGGTGATAGAAAGGTTAAAATTCCAGAAAATACAGACTTAGTGCTGGTACTTACAGATTATGTAGGCCATAATATGGCGGAAATAATAAAGGAAAGATCTAGAAGAAGTGATGTAGCAGTTATGTTCTGTAGACGTTCTTGGTCAAGTATGTACAAGAATGTAGAAGATTACATGAAACAAATAAAAAGATAAAAGGTAGTGATAGTAATTTGTACGAATAAAATATAAAAACACACAATAGATATAGGAGTACTTGGCATTGGGCTATTTATTCCACAATTTTTTATAAACTAAAACTATTAAAAGAGTGAGTACGGAAACTAATGCAATAGTACCACCGGGAGCGCTGTTTATGTAATAAGATAACAATAATCCTCCCATTATATCTAAAAATCCAAATATTATGGAGAATATAAGTGTAAATCTAAAACCTTTATGCAGCTGGAGAGATGCAGCTACAGGCATTGCTATCATAGATGAAATTACTAAAATACCTAATATTCTTATAGATACGGAAATTGTAGCACCTACTAGAAGGATAAATAGGTAGTTTGTAAGTTTTACCTTTATCCTACATACTTTAGCACCATTTTCATCAAAAGTTATGTAGAGCAGCTGGTTGTAAAGTATTGACAGAGTTATGACAGAAATTATACTGAGTATGAATACAGTATAGAGTTCATTTTTAGATACTGTAAGTATACTGCCGAATAAATAGGAATTTACATTTCCACTGGCTTTTCCAGTGCTTATAAGCACAATTGCTATACCTACTGATAGGGTAAGTACAATTACAAGTATTAATTCTGCATATTTTTTGTAATAATTTCTTAAAAATTCTATTACAAGTCCTGCAATAGAGGTAAATATAAAAGCCGTAAATATAGGATTGTATCCAAATACAATACCTATTGCAACTCCTGCAAAGGATGAGTGAGATAAAGTGTCTCCCATCATAGAATATCTTTTTAAAACAAGAAAAGTACCTACTGCAGGACATAATATGGATATAAATATACCTGCCATAATTGCATTTTGCATAAAATCGTATTGTAACATGATTACCTCCAAAATAAGAAATTGATTTATTTAAAACCCATTAATTTTTTGTATTCTTCAATGGTATACATGGTTGCACTGCTATTTCTCATAACACATATGTGAGTGGAATTTTTCAATGCAGCCTCTAAATTGTGTTCTATGGCTATTACTGTTATAGATAAATTAGCATTTAAGTTTTTTATTATAGTATATAATTCTTTTTGACTTATCATATCTACACCTGTAGAAGGTTCATCAAGTATTAAAAGTTCAGGGGGTCCTATCAGGGCTCTTGCTATAAATATTTTTTGACGTTGTCCACCAGACAAATTTCCTATAAGACTATTTTTAAAATCATTCATTCCCACAGAATTTAGATATGTGTCTATAAGTTTTTTATCTTTTATCTTTAAAACTTTCATATGACATTTAAGCATTTCTGAAACTGTAATTGGAAATTGAGAATTAAAATTTTCCATTAGTTGAGGAACATAGCCGATTTTTTTAGTAGATAAGTGAATATGGCCTTTTAAAGGAGTTAAAAGCCCCAATATTAATTTGATTAAGGTAGTTTTAGCACTTCCATTTTCACCTATTATCGAAACATAACTTCCATATTTAATGTTTAGATTTACAGAATCTATTAAATAAGGAGGTTTTCCATTATAAGAAAAACGTAAATTCTTTATAGTAATCATAGATAGGCCTCCTCCTAAAATCAAGAATTATTTCATAGTATATGGTAATAATATGCATAGTATAATTTAATCAATATATATTATACACATAGTTGCAAGTGATTTGCAACTATATAAAAATATTTTTATTGTATTAAGTGATTCTTAAAAAAGTATTGACTAAACAAGTGTGGAAATATATAATAATAAATGTTGATTGCAAAATGATATGAGGTCCCTTGGTCAAGTGGTTAAGACGTCACCCTCTCACGGTGAAATCAGGAGTTCGATTCTCCTAGGGACTACCATAAAAGAAAGAATGGCTTAATATCAAGAGATAAAGCATTCTTTCTTTTCTATTTAAGCATTTATTTTTTAATATTTTACACCATTTTTACACCATAGTTTTTATATCGCTTAATAAGTCTGCTGATTTTTCTTTTTCTTTCTTTACAACGTGAGTGTAAATATTGGCAGTTATCTCAATACTGCTGTGGACTAAAATCATAGAAACGGTTTTTAAGGGAGTCTTGTTTTCGAATTGTTTAGTAGCAAAAGTATGTCTAAGAGCATGAAATTTTTTATGTGGAATATTTAAAGATCTTAAAAATTTTGTCCATGTCTTGTCCAGATTTCCAGCATTTATTAAATTCCCTTGTTCACTTAGAAATATATAATCTAAATTATCTGTGGAATAACTATTACCTGCTTTTAGTCTTTCTTGTTTTTTGAGCTTAATTGAATCTTTTATTGTACCTATTAAAGATGATTGAAGAGGAATGTCTCTCTTAGAATTTTTAGTTTTTGGTTCTTGAATAATAGTTTGCTTACTTCTATTATTTTCATTATCAAATATTGTAGTAGTAGCTACGGTTCTTCTGACATGAATTTCATTTAAATTATAGTCTATATCACTTTCTTTTAAACCTATAATCTCACCTCGTCTCATTCCAGTTGACAAAGAGAATAGGGCAATGTATTTCATCTTACAATTGTCAGCATTTAAGATTTTTTTTAATTCTTCATCCGTAAATATAGGAATATCTTTTTCAATTGCTTGATTTAGTTCCTTTTTAGGTATAACGACCTTTTTGCCAGCGCAGGGATTTCTAAGTATATATCCACAGTCAACTGCATAATTTAAGAATTGCTTTAGAAATTTATTTATGTAATTTATTTGACTGCCGCTTTTACCTTGCTTGAATAATTTGTTATAGTATCTTTGTATCTGGATTGATTCTAGCTTATCTAAGTTTATAGGTCCTATAGTGAGTTTTCTATATAATTTCTATATAAACCCTCATATCTTGCAAATGTAGTTGGTTTTATTAATATAATCAAGTTTCTTCTTCTCTGCTTCCTTTCAACTTTTTCCAATAAATTGTTTCCTAATTCTTTTTCCATTGGCATCCATACCAATATCATAATTTATTCTGTAGTATTCTTTTCCGCTAACCTCAAAATTAGTTTTTATTGCCATATTTGAACCCTCCTTATTACAAACTAATGTTCTGGTTAAAATTAAAAATATATAGGAGTATTAGCTCCTATTGATTTTTTAAAATAAATTTGTATTTTTAAATATTTTAAACTGGCTTACGTCTCAATGTTCTTATCTCAGCTTCGTGAGACCCATACATCTCCAATAGAAATTTGTTTGTTTCTTTTAATTCGGAAAAGTTTTCATCCATTTTATTAGATATATCTTTAACTGTACCTTGCAGTTCTGCAACTTGATAATTCAATTCATCGGCTTCGGCTTTATGCACTTCGGAAGCAGATGTTTAATATTGCCCTTGATGCTAAATTAACTACTGTAGGGGCTAGAAATCCTAAAGTTTTAAAAGGATTGTTGGATCTAGGCAAATTAACTCTTGAGGATAATGGTAACTTTATCGGGCTTAGAGAACAGGTTGAAGCAGTAAAAGAATCTGATGGATATTTATTTGAAGAAGATAATAGTCAGAATAATCCAGGTGGAAATCCCAATCCAGGTGGTACTGGCAATATAGGTAATCCAGGTTCACCACAACCGGGCAAGGAATTAAGTCTAGGGGAAAGGCTTGCAAAACAGAAAACAGAAGCCATGAAAGCTACAGAAGCTCAAAATAAATTTTTTTCAATAGGAGGTACAAATAAATGATTGAAAATACTAAAACCTACATGGGTGAGAATAAAACAATACTTCAATTTGCGGGTGAATTGTTTCAAAATACTATGGTAAAAGTCAATAAAACAGATATTGCACTTGATGGGACCACTGGTAAAAGGATACTTAAAGCAGGAACTATAGTAAGCAAAGATGGAAAAATTGTTGATGGTACAACCATAACCAACGATAAGGCATTTGGATTGGTTTATAGAGATATAGATTTTACACTGTCTAATGGAACCGAAACTATACCAATTACCATTTTTGGATTCATAAATGAGTCTAAGTTACCAGCAGCAGTACCTACTGATGCAAAAACAGTAATGAAGATGCTGATGTTTTTATAATTTTTAAGGAGGTTTTTTACTAATGGATTGGAGAGGTATTATAAACGTACAGGAAATATCAACGTATATACAGAACTTACCACCAGAAATATTGCTTGGTGAGAGCTTATTTCCAAGGACAAAACAACAAGGGATGGAACTTAAATATATTAAAGGTGCAAATGAAAAACCGGTGGTTTTAAAACAATCAACTTTTGACGTAGCTGTTAAAATTAGAGCTTTAAAGGCTCAAGTAGATGAACTTACTAAACAGATGCTATTCTTTAAAGAATCTGTTCTAATCAATGAAAAAGATAGGCAGGATTTATTAATGGCACTTGCAGCACAGAAAAGTACTGTTGTTGATATAGTAACTCAAAGAATATTTGATAATTATAAAAGTTTAGTTAATGCTGGTGATTATCAGATGGAAAGAATGAGGATGCAGCTTCTTGCGGATGGAGTAATAAATATTATTTCTGAAGATGGGAATATTGTATTTGACTTTGGGGTTCTTTCGGGACATAAAGAAATTTTGGCGGGTACTGCAAAATGGTCTGATATAGAAAATTCAAATCCTGTAGTTGATATATTAAGGTGGAAAAGACAAATGGCAAATGAAGGATATTCTCTTACTAGAGCTGTGACAAGTGCAGGTACTTTTGCTTATATAGCTGCAAACAAGAATATTCAAAAAGCTTTTGCACCACAAAACCCAAATTATTTAATGGGAGATAATGAAGTTAAGGCTTTTATACAGAATAAGACCGGAATAACTTTAGCAAGTGAAGAAGGAACCTATAAGCTTGAGGATGGAAGTTCTCAACCATATATGCCTGTGGGTAAGTTTACATTAATACCTGATGGCATATTGGGTAATACGTATTATGGAACCACACCAGAAGAGGCAGACAAGTTATTTGGTTCAGGTCAATTGTGAAATAGTTAGAACTGGAGTTGTAATAACTACTATGAGAAAAGAGGACCCTGTAACAGTACAGACTAAGGTATCTCAACTGGGAATGCCAAGTTTTGAACGTGCAAATGAATGTTTCTTTGCAACAGTGGCATAGAGAAATTGAAATCTCTATGCTCAAATTTATTTATGAAAGGGTGGTATAAATGGCAACATCTAAAGAGACTGCAGTTGAAGTAATTGCAAAAGTTAATATTAAATATGATAATGACATCAAGAAAGCAGGGGGAGAAACTTAAAATAAGAGATTCAGACCTAAAAGAACTTCAAGGCAAAGGATATATAAGTTATACTCCTCCAGTACAGAATCAGCAGCAAACACAAAATCCGTCTGGTAAGTAGGTGAAGTTTATGACCAGTGATTTAGAAATTTTAAAATTTAATCTCCAGGAGAAGGAATACCCTTATTTTGATGATGAGGATTTACAATTGCTTCTTGACAAAAATGGTGGAGATATTCAAGTTGCGTGCTATGAGGGTTGTATGAAAAAAGCTGTGGCAGATGATTCACTTACCTTATCAGATATAAAGCTTTCTAGTAACCGTGAATACTAGCTTGCACTTGCAAAGCAATTTAAACCAGCACCGAATTGTATAACATCAATGCAAAGGGCTGATGGTCAATGAGATGGGATGAAGCCAGAAAGCAGAGAATAAGAAATCAGCTTACAAAAAAGATTACTCCATTTATGAAAGATGTAATAATCCTAAGAGCAGGAAAAAATATATTCGGAGAATATGAAAAGGATCAATATGTAGGTAAAGTAAAAGGATATTACCATACAGGAAGTACTTCTATTAATATAGTTAACAATAGTACGGAAGCTGCTAACCTAAATAGGAACTATCAGGATAGATTTTTATTCATAGTTGATGATGAAGTTAAGAAAATAAAAGAGCATGACTATTTTAAACTTGATTATGTTACGTATGAAATAATAGACAAAGGAAACATTGAAGATATTGTCTGGGATTCTTATTTGAAAAGGAAGGAGTGAGGGGTATGTCTGGTTTTAAATTTGATGCAACTGACTTATTGAAAAACCTTACTAAAAGTGGTGAAGTTAATAGAATAATGAAAGCTAAAGCAGGATTTTATTGTGATAGTGCAGGAAAAAAGATGGCAGGAGAAGCGAAGAAAAATGCAAAGTGGACTGATAGGACAGGAAATGCAAGACAGACAATAGACGGTGGATTTAAGTGGGAAGATGATAATAAATGCAGTGCTTATGTAGCCGGAAATATGGAATATTCTCCATATCTCGAATTGGCACATGCTAAGGGTGCAAGTTCAGATAGTGGAGTTGGAATGGAAGTAGCTCCCTCTTTTGAACAACTGGAACTAGGAAATGAAGGTAAGTATGGTATATTGCGTAAAACGGTAAGAGAGTTTACACCACAATTTATTAGTGGAATGGCTAATCTTTTAAAATAGATGATAATATGGCAGAAGTCAATTTTAAATATGCAATTACAGGAGATGTACTACAAAATTATATAAATGGAACATACAAGTCACGCACCGTATGGGAACGTGTTTTTTTATTGCTAAAAAGTAAAGGAATAGATGTATATTCTCCAGGTCAACATCAAGGGAAATGTACATCTCCTTATGTTGTCGTAAAAAATACTGGAACTATGGGATTTCAAGGTAGTAACCAAATAGGATCGCAGACGTTGGATATTATGGTATATTGCCCTGCGACAAATTATTCAAACTTAGAGCCTTTCACAGGGCAAATACAAGACTTTCTAAGAGAACTAAAAGAATATATAAGACCTACAGGTAATATAACTTCTGTGATTTTAGACAATACAGTAAATGGATACACACAAACCTTGGAATACCAAACATTCCAGAGATTAAGGAGGTAAAATAGAATGTCAGATGTAACTTCTATAGAAAGTATGCCTATTGCGAATATTGCATTGGGTGAAATTATAAATGAAATTACAGGTGAATCTTTTATTTTTGATACAGCAGAAAAGGCAGATATTAAACCAGATTTATCAAAGGGAAAAGAGGATATACTTAGGGTTAAAAACAGAATAATTGCCATAAATAGAACAGATGATATATGCATAGGTTATAATATTAAACTTACAGATAATACATTTTCTCCTGAAACTATGGCATTAGTAGATGGAGGTACTGCAACTTCAACAGGATATGAGGGTGCGGAAGTAGGAAAAGTAGTAAATAAGGTTACATATACTTTGAATTTGTACAGTGAAGAGAAGGACTATGACTCTTCAACAGTTCGATATGTAAAATTTAGTTTTAGACATAACAAAGGTACGCCGGTAGAATTTAAATTTGAAGATGGTAAGTTTTATGTACCAGAGTTTGAATCTACCAGCAGACCTAAAAAAGGTGAAAAACCTGTATATATTGAATATGTAGATACCCTACCTAATGGTGAAACAAGTAGTGGAGGTTCTGGTGCAACGGTACCTAATCCGCCAACCCCAACAGAACCTGATGAAACTACAGGAACACCAGGAGTTACTGTAAGCTCTGACTGTAGAGTAACATGGACCTTCCCAGAAGCTGTTAATGATGCAGATGTTACAACAACTAATTTTAAAGTAACCAGAAAGTCAGACGGAACGACAGTTTCAAGCAATGTAACTATATGGATACAACTAAGAAAATAATTACTTTTGTACCGACGAGTATAGCAGCAGGAGTAACTTATGAAGCCACTGCGGAATCAGTTAGAAAAGCAGATGGCAGTGGGAATACAACCGCAGTAACAGTTGAATTTAGTACCATATAAGGAGGGTTAAAATGAGTGAATTAACTGTAACAAATATTGAGGAGCTAAAGAAGAATGCTACTCAAATAATTCAGATAGAAGATTTTTCAGGTGAAGGTACTATAAATGTTAGAGTTAAAAGATTATCCATATTGGGGCTTTGCCGAAAAGGACAAATACCTAATCAATTTTTAGGAATGGTAAAAGGACTATTCTATGGTAAATCTAATAATTTACCTAGTATGGACTTGAAAGAAATGGGAGGGTTATTTGATATAATCTGCGAAAATGTCTTAGTTGAGCCAACCGTAAAACAATTAGAAGAAGTAGGCATAGAACTCACAGATGCTCAAAAAATGCAGTTGTGGGCATATAGCCAGCAGGGGGTGGAAGGGTTAAAATCCTTTCGTAAAATCGCAAAGGATAGTCTCAGTAATATCAATGGCAAGAATGTACAAACTAAGGCCAAGCCAAATTTTAAGCATAGAAAATAGCTATGATGCTTTTTGTTTTGACGAGGCGTGTGACTATATTCTATATGAATTGTCTAAAGAAAAACCTGAGACTCCTAAATGGGAAGATGAAAAACAAGGCATAAAGGAGAAAAAATCTGTAAATGATAATAAATCAACTATAGAATGGATAATGAAACATAATAACATTCATTCCTTTCGCTGTGCTCAAGGCACAAAAATTAATGAAAGAGTGATTAAAATTACCAATTACTGTGAATAATATAGACAAGTATACAGGTGTACTACAGAGCACGGCGGGGTGAGTGTGATTGCACTTCACTGTAATCCGTATAATAACATGTGCCGATTACTCTTTTAAGTACAAATAAGTGTGCCCTAGGGCACGTAAGTTAATCTTTGTTTAAACAAAGACCGTTTAAAAGTATGAGTATTCAGTCAACACCTGTGTACTTTATTTTTTTATTTGTAGGTGATATAAATGTTAAAAATCGTTTATTCTATTTGTTGCGGTATTGATGTTCACAAAAAATTTGTAGTTGCAACTGTAACATCAACCAATGAGAATAACATCACTACCTATGCAACCAAACAATTCAGTACTTACTCAAAGAATCTTTTCCATTTAAAAGAGTGGTTATCTGAGCATAACTGTAAAGAAGTTTGTATGGAAAGCACCGGAAAGTACTGGATACCTATCTATAACATACTTGAAGATTCCTGTAATATTACTCTGGCTAACCCAAAGTACGTTAAAAACATTCCCGGCAAAAAAACTGATAAAAAAGATTCTCTATGGCTTGCAGACTTACATAAGCATGGATTAGTTAAAGGAAGTTTTATTCCTCCAAAGGCCATAAGAGAACTACGAGACCTTATGCGCTATCGCTTTAAACTTACAAATTTCCGTTCAAGTGAGAAAAACAGATTCCAAAATTCATTAACAGTTTCAAATATCATGATTTCAAGCGTAGTATCAGATACCTTTGGTAAATCATCATCAGCTATAATTAAATATGCCATGGAGCATCCTGATAAATTAGATATAGACTATACTCAATTTCTACACAAGAGTATGTTATCTAAGGCTGACGAAATTAAGATTGCTATGCAAGGAAGCATCTCTAAAAATCAAACAGCAAAGATGTCTGTATGCTTGAATCATTATGATTATATTAACAATTGTATTTCTCAACTTGATACTGCCATTTCATTAATTTCAAGTGAATTTAAGTCACAAATTGAGCTTATTGCTTCTGCCCCTGGGATAACTACACAATCTGCTACAACTATAATTTCTGAAATTGGAGTGGATATGTCAGTCTTTCCAGATGCTAAACATCTGTGTTCTTGGGCAGGTCTTACACCACAAAATAATGAAAGTGCTGGCAAAAAGAAAAGTGTTCGTATAAGCCGTGCCGGAGCTTATTTAAAGCCAATACTTATTCAGTGTGCTAATGCAGCAATAAAAAACAAGTCCTGCCCATACTTTAAATATCGTTATGAAAGTATAAAGAAAAGACGTGGGCACAAAAGAGCAATTATTGCTATAGCAAGAATGCTTTTAACCTGTATTTATAATATGCTTTTAAAAAATGAAGCCTTTGATAATTCTATTTATGAAAAATATCTAAAAAGAGAAAACACTTCTCGACATTTTCAACCTGATATAGATAGAATTATTTTATTTCTTCAAGCTCAAGGCTTTGAAGTAACAAAAGTAAGTCAAGAGATATCACCGAAAATAAGTTGATTTTTAATTATAAATAATATAAGTCTCTTTTTTTGACCTCATTTTAATAGGTCTTTTTGTCATGTTCAAAAACACCTGAATTTCTTTCAAGTTAACCCCTCTAAGATTAGCTAAATATGGACAAACAGTGAATAATTTGTTACAATATAGCCAAATTTATCAATTAAGGGATGATATTATGTTGATAATCTATTCTATTGGAATTTTCTTTTTAATATTGTTTATAATATCTATGGCTAAGCCGGTATTATTTAAAAAGAAATGGCAAGCAGGTGTTATATATGGCTTGGCTGCTGCTATATGTTTTTTCATGTTTTTTATGTCTGAATATTTGGAATATAGTTCAGAACAAGCATATTTTAAAGATCGGATTGAGAGAATTACTGGTTCAAATTGGCAACCGCCACGAGTAAGTGGGAATGTAACACCTATAAATCCTACAACTGCTAATTCAACTAATGGTTATTATATTGATACATCTATATCACAAGATTTGAAAGATGGATTTATAACCTTGCAAAGTAATCTTGATGATTTAGAAAATAGAGTTCAATCCGGAGAAGTAGTCACAGGACAATCAATAAACAATCAAATAACTGCGTTCTTAGATAATTATAATCCTACAAAAAATTCTACAATAAATTTAACTGTTATTGGTTCTGCTGGGGCAAAGGTTACAGCAGTATGCCATTATAAGACAACTGATACTACATACACAGGTACAATTGGAACTGATAGAAGAGTTGTTATTCCAATTAAAATAGGAACATCTACATCAGGATATCAGGTAAATATAGATGTAACTGCTGGAGATGCCAATACACGGACTTCGTTTAGAGCACAATAAAAGAAAAATAATTGAATAGTTTAAAGGTTATTCAAGTACTTACCGTAATGGTAGGTGCTTTTGTTATGTCTGGAAAAAAGGGGCGAGAGTGGTGGAACAACAGGAAGAATTCAACAAAGAAAAAAAGCAGGTTCCACATTTGCCTGTGAAACCTGTAAATATTCAAGAGAATGTTATATAATTTCTGAACAGTTTTCATAAACAGGACAGGGTTTAGCATTACATCCTCCGCAAGCGTTTTTATCGCAACGATAGCCAATTTTTTGATAATGAGCTGTAGGCTCATCACTTATATCTTGGTATTTTACGCTAATTGAAATTTTCGTATTATATTTAGGGCAAAAATCAGAAATACGTTTTTTTATAAAAGTATTACTCATAAAATCACCACCTTTCATGGTGATAATTCAACAGAATAACGTTAATACCTTTAGAAGATAATGTAAGGGGGTGAGAATTTGGCAATAAATGCAGGCTCTGTAGTAGCTTTTATGGAATTAGACACTTCTCGATTTACAAGTGGATTGAGTAGCGCAGGACAGCAAATGAAACAATTTATGAACTCAAATAACTCTGCAGAAACTAGGATGCAGAGCTTAGGTGGAGCAATGAATACAGTTGGGTCTACTGCCACTAGGGCACTCACAATACCTCTTGTCGGAGTCGGAACTGCAGCAGCAAAAATGTCTATGGACTTTGGTGTCCAAATGTCGTCTGTGCAAGCTATTTCAGGAGCTACTGGAAATGAATTCAATAAATTAAGAGAACAAGCCATAAAGCTTGGGGCTGATACAACATTTAGTGCTACAGAAGCAGCTGAAGGGCAAGAAAATTTAGCTTCTGCTGGTTTTAAAAGCAATGAAATACTACAAGCTATGCCTGGAGTGCTGAACTTGGCAGCGGCAGGAAATGTTGATATAGCCACAGCCTCTGATATAGCAGGTAGTTCACTTAGAGGTTTTGGAATTGAAGCTAGCCAGGCTACACATGTTGCAGATGTATTGGCAAAAACCGCAGCGGATACCAATGCAGGAATAACCGATACTGGAGAGGCAATGAAGTATATTGCGTCAGTTGCCCATTCTCTTGGTGTAAGTTTCGAGGATACAACTGCAGCTATAGGATTGCTCAGCAATGCCGGGATAAAAGGAAGCCAGGCAGGAACTACATTAAGGTCTGCACTAACTAATTTGGCAAGTCCTACTGATGCAGCAGCACAGCTTATGGAGCAATTAGGAATGAATTTCTTTGATGCCCAAGGGAAAATGTTACCTCTTGGAGACGTTATACAGTAGCTTAAAGATAAAACTTCTGGACTTACACAACAGCAAGAAGCAAGTACAATGGAAACACTTTTCGGACGAGAGGCCATGTCCGGCATGTTGGCGCTAGTGGATCAGGGACCTGATAAATTCAGAGAACTTGAAAAAGAACTTAAAAATTGTGATGGTGCCGGAAAAGAAATGGCTAATACTATGCAGAACAATCTTAAAGGTTCTATAGAAGCAATGAAGAGTTCTATTGAAACTATGGGTATAAGAATAGGAGATGTTTTGGCACCTGGCATAAGAAAAGCTGCTGATTTTATAGGTAAGCTTGCTGATGGATTCTCTAATTTACCAAGGCCTATTCAGACATTTATTGTCTATCTCGGACTCGCAGCAGCAGCTTTTGAACCGGTTATGATTATATTCGGTAAAATCATAACCTCAACTGCAAGCGTAGTTGGTGCATTAGGGAAAATAGGAACTGCAGTAAGGAGTTTAGGTACTGTATTTAGTGGGTTAAGGTCAGCTGCCAGTATTTTTACTGCATTACCTGGATTAATTAGCCCACCTGTATTGATTACAGTGGGAATAATAGCAGGACTTGCCTTGGTGGTATATGAAGTTATAAAACACTGGGATGCTTTTAAGAAATATGCGTCTGCTTTTGGAGATGCTATAAAAAGTATATTTAAAGCAGTGGGTGAATTTATTAGTGCTGCAGTTAAAGGATGGGGTTTAATTTTTGAAGGATTTAGTAAACTCCTTAAAATGTCAGTAGAAGGCTGGATTGTACTATTCAAAGGTTTTGGTGAATTTATCAAGGCAGCAGTTGAAGGGTGGAAACTTATATTTTCAGGTCTAGGAAGTGTTATGAAATCTATAGGCAAATTCATTTTTGAAGGACTATTTGAAGGCATAAGTAGTATGGCAGGAAAGATAAAAGATAAGGTTGCTTCTATAGCAGCTTCTATAAAAGATACATTTAAAGCAGCTTTAGATATACATTCTCCATCAGGCATTTTTACTGAATTTGGTGTAAATACCGGTCAAGGATATATAATGGTATGGATAAAATGCAAAATCCAATAAAACAAAGATTGTTAGGGTTAGCCAATGGTATTAAGAATTTAGGAAAAACAAGACCAGATTTCTCAGGGCTTGATGATATTGCTTTAAGTGGCGCCTATGGAGGTTCTTCAAAGGAAACTTTAAACAGAATAGATAATCTTAGTACAAGTAAAATACTTGATTTTAATCCTAAGTTTGTGCTTTATGTAACTGTGGCTGATACTGGAGAGAAAGGTACGCAAAAACTCACAAGTGAAGTGAAAACCATGTCAGGGAATGCATTAAAAGATGCTATGGCACAGTTATTTATGAATGATGTCATAAGAGACTAGAAGGTGGCTTAATTGGCTGATATATCAAGATTGGATGCCTTTGATTATAGAACTGCAATATAGTAATGGAGTTAATACAGGAGGTGTTATAACTAATTATAAGCCGCCTCGTCCTGCTTATTTTAGAAAAGCAGTTAGAACCATATCAGGCTATAGTCAATTTCAAGACAATGTGAAGAGTGATTGTATTATTGAGTTTACTGTAGCTTTTCAGATTAAAGGAGAAACAGATGCAGAAACACAGGCGAATGCCCAGAAGTATTTAGAATTTGTTAGTAGGTACACAGAAAGATTTACACTAATAAATGAATTTGGCATACCGTATAAAGGGTATTTCCAGAATAAATATGACTTAGATACTTCAATTGAGGGAGATGTATATGCTATAGCTGTTGAAATGCTCTGTAATCATGATGTTTCAGGGTGGGTGAGTGATGACAATGGACTTTAGTATAGTTGTATATAGAAAAAAAGGTTATGTCAGCTACGGTACAGAGGATGCTGATAAACTTACCATAAAAAATAGCCTTGTAAATATAAAAACCAATAGGAGTAAAGATACCCAAGTTACAGAATCAACTATTGTTGCAGAATATGAAAAATTGCCTTTGGCATCATATGAGGGTGGAAATACCGGAATAATTGACAACTTTGCCAGCATTGAAACTTACTTTGATGCAACAGTCCAGTTTACAGGAGTTATAAAGAAATATGAGTATAATGAAACCGACAAGACTATAACTTTAACCTGCCATGATATGTTTTATAGGCTTTTAAATGCGACTAATGAAGATATAACTTATACTAATACAACCGCAGTAAATGTAATTGCGGATCTTGTAAACAGGGCAGGGTTAAGTTTCCATTATGCAGGTGGAGATAATTACAATATTTCCAATTTAAAAATAGTAGAGGGGACAGTATATACAGATGTTATACAGAGCCTTTAGGTGTAATAAGAGTGGAACCATTGTGCTTGATGAACAGTACCCTTCATATATTGAGGGTGGTGGAGATGCTAATCACTTTGATTGGACTTATAAGGATAGTTCAAATAGCTCCTCAGATATTGCTGGCAGGGATGCTTCTTTAATGAGGAATATATTGAAGATAACTTGTGATATAAAAGTCGGAGATAAAAATCAAATTGTGTATGATAAGTTTGAAGACCCATCAATGACTGAATATTTAAATGGCGAGAAATGGTATGAAATAGTAGATAATGCATTAGCAAATACACAGGAAAAAAGAAAGGCTGTGGCAGGGTGGAAATATCTTGAGTATTGGAGAAAAAGCACACCTTTAACCGTATTGCCTGTAGTCGGCAATAAAAATATTGATTTGGGACAGGTAGTAAAATTATTAAGGGATAATACTAACCCAGGGTATTACTTAGTAGTCGGTGTAGATACAGAAGTAAGTGCGGATGGCTATACCGATACGTTGCAATTAGAAGGTATGAGAGATAAAACAACTATATACGAGATACCGGTATTATTAGCTTCTGGTGTTATAAAGGGGACGAGTTAATTATGTCTAATAAGGGGTTTAAAAATGTAAGAGAACCTATAGTTTATGTTTTAAATCAAGAACTTAGAAAAAGAGACCTTAAGAATAGAGTATCGATAGACACAGGAGAACAACCTTACAATGGAGAACTTGTAGAATACCCGATTAAATTAATAAGAGATTCTACCACTAAAAAAGTAGTTAAATGTATATATGGAACAGGAGCAGAGCAATGGTCAGAAGAACTTATAAGAAATACAGAAGGAAAAGTATACCAAATAAAAACAACTTACCCTGATGGCAGTACTAAGACAGTTCAAATTAATAAAGGTTCAGATAATCTGGTTGATAATATAGATTATGTTTAGGGAGTGATTGAGTTGAGTTTACCTTCATATGTCATAAACTTTGACGAACTAGCAGATGCAATAAGTAATTATCTTGAAAATGAAGTAAATGTAGATATTGGAAGTATAACAGTACCTACAGACCAAATGGAAGATTTATTATCTCAAATAAAAGATAAAATACAGGGCGTTGACTATAATGCCTTGATAGAAGCATTAAATGCACTGGGAGTTAAATTGGATGGATTGGCCGGCAATTTAGGCATAAGTGGTACACAGAAAATATATGGAGAAATACTACAGATACCTGCAAGTACAGGAACATATACCATAGAATTTACTGTATCCAAATCAGGGAGAATTACTGGAATAACTTATTCTCAATCAGCCTGGAATTTCCAGGATACATGGGATCTAAAAGTAGGAGAGGATACTTTATTTACTGGTGTCCGAACTAAGGAATATGGAGAAAATAAATTCTTTAATGTGTTTTATCCTGTTACTGCAGGGCAGAAAATAGACTTTGTATTTAATAATGCCAGTGGTTCAAGTAAAATATTATGGGTGGATTTTAATATTTTGGAGGATACAACATGAGTTTACCACGATATATTATAAATTTTGATGAATTGATGGATGAACTCAGAAGGGATTTAATCCAGCTTATAGATGATGCAATGAAAGATAAATACTCTCAATTAGATATGCAAGGTATTAAGGCACTTCTAAGTGAAATAGAGGACTTGTTGCCGAATGAGAAGTATAGAGGACTAAGGAACAGAATAGAATGATTCATAATGTATAAATATGATGGTACCCAAAAGACCCGGGGAGTTTTAATGGATATTCCTGCTGTAATTTCGGATTATAAGCAGGATTTTATATTTGATAAAGATATTTTTCTTACAGGTCTACATTTAAACCAGACAGGGTGGAAAAAGGAAGATAGATACAGCCTAGTTATAGACAAAGAAAAAATAATAGATGGTGCCACCACCAAAGAAATAGGAGAGCATAAATACTTTAATATTTATTACAAAGTAAATGCCAACGCTCCTATTTCTTTTATTTTGCACAATTTAAGTGGAAACAGCAGACAAACAATAGTTGATTTAGAATACCTGGAAGGCCAAGAAATTACAATAAACCCAGAACCGACTGAACCGGATATAAATGATATACCAAACGATTGGGATATAGCAGTTCGTATGCAGTGGGAGGAAAATTCACCTTGCGACATGGATCTTCATGGGTTTATGGGAGATATGCATGTTTGTTTCTGGAAACAAACATATGATGGTTTCTATCTTAATTGGGATTATGTGGAACATATGACTAACAATAGTCCTGAAATAATATCGGTCAAAGGGCATTATAACAAGGTTTTAAAGATATATATACATGACTATAATTCGGTATCTTTAAAGAAGCCTGTAAATGTAAAGATATATGAAAAGAGAAGTCATGGAATAGTACTTTTAAAAGAATATAATATTCAAGTTGAAAACAAAAGTCCTCTGGGCTATGGAGTATGCAGTATAGATTTAAAAACCAAGAAAATAACAGATATGCTTACCAGAAAGAATATATTTGAATAGGAGGTAGTTACATGGCGGTAACAGAAGATTTTTATTATGTAGAGGGTAATACCAGTGTAAAGAATTTGGTTAAGACTCTTGTTACTGAAATAACTCAAAATGCCGGAATTTATAAATGGGATTTGGTAGTTCCGGCCAGTATAGATAGTGTGGGAGCTAGTTTAGAACCTGAAACTGTAAATTTAATAATAGATGGGAGCACCACAGACAAAGTCCGGACAGAATATACAGTTAATAAGCAAAATGATATGTGCATAATAAAAGCAACTACAAGTTACGGGAAGTCCTTTTATGTAAAAATCGATAGGATCATAGGGGATTTAACTGCAGAAGAAAAGAAATCGTTAATAACTTTTAAAAGCCTGCATACATATCCGATTGCAGGAGGTAGTACAGGCCACAGGACAGACGCTCAGGTATTAGAGATAATGGCGGGGAAAAATCCAGATACGTTGGGAAGTGGATATGATGCTTACGTAAGTGTAATGACAAAAGGAAAGGCTTTAAATAACGTAAGGCTACAAATGGCTACAGAACTTAACCAGGCAGAAGACGATATAAATATATCCTCTGACATACAAGAAAAATATAATTATAGGTTAGCTTGGTATAGAAATTTACAGCCAGAAATAAAAGATTTTCTACCGATCCAATATTGGATTAATGTTACTAAAGATAGTATAAATCTTGCACTTAGAGGAGATCCATCAGCTGATGTAGCACCCTATGAAAATTATTTAACTGGCTATGCATATATAGGATCGGTAAAACCTGTAGAAGATTCGGCCTTTACAGATGATATATATAATTTTGGAATAACAACATCTAGTGACATTGAGCCTAATTATAGCGATTTATATGGAGAAAGAACAGCTACCGGAGTAACGGATGTATCTATGATAGCAAATAAGATAGGAATGCCATATCAACCACATTACCCAGCATTTTATGCAACTAACCCATTCATGGACAAATGTAATGTGGAAGGAAGTAGATGGGACCATAAGAAACATCAATTTTCAGACATAACTTTGGTTCATCCTGTGGATATGGAAAGGGGAAAAATGATTAATGTACTGGTGGGAGATGCTTCAAGTATATTTGATGGAGATAAATTGTTATATATGAAGGACACTGATAGTGAGGAGAATTATAAAAAGTTTAAAATTACCGCACCCTTTAATTTCCTAGATAACAGTGCAAATATTAATTATTGTATTACCATAAGATGTTATAAAACATCTGAATAGGAGTGGTATAGATGCCCTTGCATAAAATTCCCTTGTGTAATTTTAAATATGCAGGGGATATTTACTCTGGAGCTACATTTAAATACGAAACTTCAGTTAAGGTTATAAAAATGAAGCAACGGTGGCTTTCAAGACAAAAGTTAAATAGAATTAAAATCGAAAAAAGGTTGAATAAGTCACTTTTTAAAAGTGCAACCAATATATTCAAACACAATAAAAGATATTTGTATAAACGCCCATATGAAATAACCAGTAAAAAATACCCAAAAGAACTTAAAGCAAAAGATAAAGAAATAAGTAAATGTTATGAAATATATCTTAAACAAGAATACATGAATTTAATAAAATCTATGTATGTTGAATTGGAAAGAAAAGATATCTCAATAGATAAGAAACTAAATGTTTATTTAGAAGCTGAATATTTAAATTTTATTAAAAATAACACTCTGCAATTGGAGATACCGGATATTTTTATAAATATAGAAGTACCAAAAAATATTCAAAACGATAGGTATAATGAGATATACGTAGATGGATGCAAGAACTTACAAGGTATTGAAGATAAAATTATAGATATAGAGGAAAATATAAATCTTGTGAGAAGTTGGCAGAATGGACTGTATAAAAAAGATATACCTATAACTTGCAGTACAAAACATGTAGAAGATATAAATTTACTCAAGAATGTTTTTATTGAGAAATTAAGAATTGGGGAATTTTTTAAAAGTAAAATAGGAAAGCAAATTTTACCTGAAAGAGTTATAACTATTAATAGAATCGCTGTGACTAGATATGCTAGAAAAGATTTATCTAAACACATGAATATGTTGGATTTGCAACATGCAGTTTATAGGTATACTTTAAAAAATATAATGAGAAGTTATAAAATAAATATGCTGCGTAAATTTAATTCAAAAAGGATTAATAAGATAAAAGTAGGAAAAACAGCATATAAAATAACCAATATAAAAATATTTAAATTTATAAAGATTGTATCTACATATAGGTATAATTATAGGAATGCTTTTAAAGACATGAACCATCTATTGTCTAAGGTTAATATTGTTCCCATATTCAAGAATAATTCTAACATTCTTGTTAAAAGAGATATACGAAAAGATATTTATTACAATACTACTACTGTATTAAAAAGAGATAAAGCAGCTAATATAAATAAAGTTTTCAATAGATATTTAAACAATGTTAAGTTTATAAACATATATAGGCAATAGAAAAATCATTATTAAATGTTTCTGTACTCAACATATTTAAAAATGAAAGTTACAGTTTGGGCATTGGATCTAGTAGGGAGTTGTACAAAGAAGGCAACCACAATAAATTTATAGATATCATAAAGAGATGGTGGTGGCTGAACCCCACAGAACCAAAAGACAGTATAATTATTCCTAACAAGGATTTTGATTATAATCAGGAGCTTTTGAACAATTCGTATTATGAGTACCTTCTTATGCAGTGAGCATAGAAATAATGAAGGATCTTGATGAAAGTATAACGATTAAAAATGTAGATAATCATAATTTTTCTATGAGAGATTTCCAATTAGTTATAAACGAGTAGGTGAGAGTATGAGTGAATTTTTCAGTGTAACTTTAAATAAAGATGTTGTTTTGGATGATAGTCAGACATCTCAAGCTACAGGATGGAGCAGCCAAAAAATACTGGATGAAATAATCGAGCACAGAGTAACTAAATTTGAGGAACTGAATGATGTAAATGTTGCAAATCACACGTGTTGATTAACCATTTTTCACCATAAACAAATTTGATAATTATTGATATTTTTAAATAATAAGTCAATGCATACTTGAACTTCGTCTTGAAGTGTAGAATTAAGAAGTTTTCTAACAAACTCACAAAATGATAACTTAACAAATTTCAAATTTTGAGACACATTAACATAAGAAAAATGAAGTAATACATACGCAATTAAAGCTATAAAAAGTTGATTGTAAACTGCATTTTCACTTGTTCCAAACAATCTTTTAACATTCAAATTTTGCTTTATAAATCTAAAAAAGCTTTCAACTTTCCATCTTTCTTTATAGATATCTGCAATTTTTTCAGGTGTAATGGCCATTAAGTTAGTACATACCCTTATGGATTTTCCATAGAAGTCACTAAATTGAACAACTCTAAATCTATTTTCAGTTTTAGAAGAGCCTTCTCCAAGATAACAAGTAACATCCTTGATTATATTAGAATTTTCAGTTCTTAAACTTTTTATGTTTTTTGGATAACTTAGAGTTATATTGTCTTTGATTCTTATGACAAATGCTTGTTTTATAGATTTAAACATATCATATCTCTTATGTTTCCCATAAGCTCTATCTTCTACCAAGATACAATCTGTATTAATAAGTTTTTCACCTATTGGACCATCATGTTTGTTTGCAGTAGTTTCAATGACTTTTTGAGGCATTAAAGTATTTACATTAAGAGCCACATGCAGCTTTATTCCTGACTTATTACCTTTGAACTTTGCCCATTTCAATCTGCCTTCACCAACAGTTATAGTAGTGGAATCTACTGCTAATAAATCTTTTGGTAATTTAAGTATTCTTCGAGTTGAACGATTGCATTTAGTTATAAGAATCTCAAATAATTTCTTAGCTATTTTATAATCTACATTTGCTGCTTTCTTCGAAATTGTGGAATAATCAACTGCTCTTAATCCAGCTTCATTCATAAAATCTGAGCCAGCTCTAAAACTTTTGTATTCATTAGTTGCTGTCGCTATAAAAAATTGAAACAAATCATATACTGTGAATTTTCTTGATGTATCCTTATAGCCTAAAACCGCACATACTGTAATTACTTCTTCTTTTTTTAAAAGTGTTTGAAATATATCAAATATAGTGGTATTATTTCTCATGAGGTCACTCTCCTAAACAGTAGTATTTTTTCTCAGCAAATTAATATTACCATAGGATGACCTCATTTTCATACCTTTTTATTTACGTATTTTGGATAATCAACACTCGTGGTTGCAAATAAAAAAGATAAGCAAGTTGTAATATATTCTGAAAATCAGCAGAAATTTACTACAGTAGATGTAGGAGATGTTGGTGGAGGCGGAGGATTAAACCTAAATCAAATAAGCAAGATGGGAATAACGGGAAGCACAGATTCTCCATATGAAGTTGATATTCCTATTAATACAGTAGATTTCAAAGTCCCAAGAGTGAATGTCTTAAAATGGGAGCCTAGCGCTGAACAGGATGTTATAAAAACGTTGAATAGTTTTTCTAATTCAGAATCCAACGACTTTGAGCCTGATGACATGATTGTTTTTGATGATACTGCGCATCTAAAAACAGAATATGATTATCAAATGCAATATATTGGAGATATAGGGACAGATAATAAGGAATATGGCTGTGAAATAGATACAAACATTTTTAAAAGTATAGAAGATATGCAAGAAAATCAAGATCGAGTAGATGAATATTTAAATTTAACAGCAATTCCTTTAGATAGACTCTTAATTGCCAGTGGAGACAAAGATCTTAGTTATGTAGATAATATAAATTATTTTAAGATTACAGGAGCAGGAGATAACTTAAAAATAGTTGCAAGTGTAGATAGTGGAGTAACATGGAAAACTTTCAATGCAGATCATTGGGAGGATGTTAATTTAACCGCAGAAGATGTTAAAACAAGAGGAATAAATATTAATACTTTCAACGCCATAAATTCTACTTATTGGAATTTGCTTAACACAAATAAGAAAATAAGATTTGCTTATTTACTTTCTATGGATTCTATACACGATATTGAAAATATAGATAATCTCGACCTGCAATATGATGGTAAAGGAAAATGGTTGGAAGCTAAAGAAAGTGAATATGATGTAGAATATGCTTCAAATACAGCATTACAAGTATTTTTAAAATTTTCTGGTGATGTTAAGATTAATTATTAGAAAGGAGTATATATGGGGAAATATCTTGGAAATGGATTATATAGTGATGGGAATAAGCTTTGGCAATTAGCCTTAAGAATTAACAAAAATAATAGTGATTTTTATTATAATAGTAATTTGTGGATAAATACAAGTTTATTAAATGAAGATATTTATAATTTATCAGATGAATCTAATAGTAAATATGAAAATAAATATATCTCCATGGGGATTTAATAGAAGTTGGACGCCTTCTAAGAATATATCTTTTAATCAGTATCTTATATCAACATATGCTACTGATTCTGGGAACCTGAGGTTAGGATTATCTTATCGTGATAGTAACAGTGTACGCTTAGAAGGAATTGGTATAGACGCAGTTAATTCTGGATATAAACAGAACAATTTTTATCCATGTAATTTATATGTTGAATATCATAAATACTTAATAAAACAGAGTGACAAATATTTCAGTATGAAAGATAATGTATTAATAGAACTAAGTTTGCCAACAGATGATATTCAGAAGCAACAATGGTTCAATAATTATGGAGTAGATGATTTAAAAAATACTCTGCTCACTCCAGACGAGAATGGAAATAAATTAATAGATAGCTTGAACAGTCAGTTTGAAATTAGAATGATGGGGGCAAAATAGGAGCTAGAGATAGCTTTTTTATTTTGCCTTTAATATATTAACATTTAAGACGTTTTCATCTATAATAGATCGTAAAAACTTGGAGATGATAATATGAAAATAAGCCATGAATGCTGGCAATGTGGATGTGAAAAAATAAATTATGAGAAATCTAAATACTGCGTGTTTGATTCTTCATCAGGTCCAGTTATTATGAAGGACGAACCTGATGAATGCTCGTTTGTTGATAAGAGTAGTGACACTTTTAAAAATGTCTATAATGAGTTTCAAAAGAAAATTTCATAATAATATTTAAAAGAGTCTTAGATTTATCTAAAGCTCTTTTTACTTTGCCTTAAAACAATTTTCAGTTAAACCATAATATTAAGTTGTAACAAATACTATATAGAGTGATTATTATATTCTAAATAAATAATGATCTAGGTATAAATGAGGTGAATTGAAATGTCAATAATTTTGCCTATAGTCCTTATACCTATAGTATTTGTTTATGTAGTAATATTTATAATTTGTAGAATCGCTAGTAAAGAAGAAGGTTTAGAATAAAGAATTATAACCCAAAAAGAGTTTTGGAGAAATCCAGAGCTCTTTTTTGGTGTTTAAAAATACTTATCAGGAGGCCAGAAATGAATGTAGATATTGGCACTATAATCACTCTGTTATCCCTACTAATTGCTACAGTCAGTTTAGTAAGGCTATTTAGCAAAGACGGTAAAGGTACGGTCAAGGATTTTAGCAGGGTTGAAACAAAATTAGATGTTATAGGAGGCGATATAAAAGAAACACGTGATGATGTTAAGGCTCTTAGGGTTAGGCCGGAGGATATGGCTGAAAGACTTGTAAAAGTAGAAGAATCTACGAAATCAGCACACCATAGAATTGATGGGCTGGAGGAAAAAAATAAGTAGGAGGGAAATCGTATGATTAAAGGAGTAGATATAAGCAATCTTAATGGCTCAATTAGCATAGACACAATTAAAAATGCTGGCCACAATTTTTTAATAGCCAAGGCCACAGAAGGAAGTACCTTTGTAGATAAATATTATAATTCTAATATTGCTAAAGCTAAAGCCCTGGGACTTGTAACCGGGGCTTATCATTTTGCTAGATTTCAAGATAGGGCAAAGGCCATACAGGAAGCTAACTTTTTTAAACAGATTGCAGCAGGAGCCAAGCCAGATTTTGTAGTATTGGATTTTGAGCAACAGTGTAGTGGGGATATGACAGAAGCATGTCTGGCTTTCTTAGAAATAGTAGCTACTATAGCACCAGCACTTATTTATTGTAATCCAAGCTATATAAAGGCATATTTAAACAATAGGATAACAAAGTATCCTCTTTGGTACAAAACAGCCGGCAAAACCAAATACACTCATAGAGCAAATTAAAGCACTTCAATATAACTTGAATATTGATTATAATGCTAAATTAGAAGTGGATGGGATAGCAGGTCCGGCTACTATGGCAGCATTGAAAGGAATTCAGGATATTATTGTAAAGGGTCATAAATCTCATGTAGTTCTATGGGTCCAGCAGAAACTAGAACAATATGGCTATCTAAAGGAAAATTCCTATACTTCAATGTTATATGACGAACCAACTTTCCAGGCTATAACTGAACTCCAGAAGAATTGGGAAAGGCCAACTGATGGTGTTTTAAAACCAGAGACATGGAGTATATTTTTGAATAACTAAGGAGCTGAAAGGCTCTCTTTTTAAATTATAAATATTATGGAGGAATGAAAAATGGTAAATATAAATGATGTCATAGCAGTAGCTGGAGTTTTAGTTGGTGTAATTGGAGTTATATTTGGATTAGTGCCATATCTAAAGAAGAAAGGCATTGATGCCGGGAAAGTATTGGATACTACAGGAAATGTATTAGAAGCAGCGGAACCACTTATACAAGTGGCAAAAACTATTCCATCCCTTAAAGCTGGTGCAACTCTGGTGGATTTAATTCAAGATAAAGCTATATCCGCCGCAAAGATAGCTGAACAGTTAGGACATGCAGGTAAATTAAAGGATAATGAGGGAAAATTTAATTATGCCCAAAATACTGTATATTCAATACTTAAGGAGATTAACGTGGATCCAACAGATAACCAGAAAAAGTTAATCGATGATTTTATCCAGGAGGGCGTGAACGACCTCGGACATGCTGCTCCTACAGAGTCGGAAAAGGATACACAGATTGCAAAGATACAGCAGGATCTTACAGCTGTACAAGCTGAAAATACTCAATTAAAGCAGACTATTGCTAGTATACAGAGTGCTGCAGGTGCTGTGCAGAATACGAATATCTCTACAGCTGTTGTAAATGCAGAAGATAAAGCAACGGAAAATACTTCTATTGCTCAAACTGAGTAGTAACAGTTCAAGAAATATTCAATGTCTCTTAACATTTCACATAGAAAAACATTAAGATAACATTGGAATAACATGGGTGTTGCATTAAATTGTCATAAAGGATAACTAGAATATTAAATATAGCAGCTGCAATAAATAATTTAAAAATTCAGGAGGTAATAAAAATGTTAAAAATGAAATATAAGGTACTCTCAGCTGTAATGCTCGCAACACCATTGTTGCTTAATACGGGAATTGCTACGACGGTTAGCGCATGTTCTGCCAATAACAAACCAGGTGTAGTTTGTAAATCTAAATACAAAGCACCTGCTAGACCAGTACAAAAGGTAGTAAACAAGCATAAAGTTAAGGCACCACAAGCTAAACCAGCACCAAAAGTAGTACATTCACCAGCAAATGCCCATAGATAGTAGCATTACAATATGAATAAGCCTACTGGAGATTTTTTGGTAGGCTTATTTTTATTATTACATAAAAGGTATGGTGTAGAACTAAAAAGAGCATAGAAATTAATCTATACTCTGCTAACTTATAATTATATTTTTAAACTCCTAATGGCACTTGCGTATTCATTTAAAATTAAATCTAACTTTTGGCTTTTCTTAATTATTTCAGGGCTAGATAAATCTTCGCTTTGATCCATTTCCTGTTCAAGTAACCCTCGTTGTCTTTCTAATTTTTTTAGTATTAACTTGATTTTTTTCATAAAAACATTCATCTCCTTTTCCAAGGTTAATAAAATGCTATTTTAATAAAAATTTAAATACTAAATATTTGTGTACTTAATTATATATTCGACTAATTTATGTAAATATTTATGTCTGAAACCATTTACATGTCTTATAAAATCATATATCATATACTTATAAGGTTAATTGCCTTAATTAATTTTTTACAACCAATATAATTTAATTTTTTTCAAATTCACACTCCAAATAGTATGATTGATTAATGATCATACTATTTTTTTTGACAGGTCTTATTTTTTATTAAATATTGAAGGATTCAGAAAACAATTGTCGAATTGTTATTATTATCAATAATGTAGATATAAATTTTATATAAAAATTTCCGGAGTATAAATTATGGACACAAACTTATTAAAACGAACAAAAAAAATACTAAAGGATTTTCCTGAGTATTGGAAAAATCAAGAGTTACAAAGATATTTAGTTATAAATGATTTACGTAAATATGATATTTCTCTAATCTCAGCATTACTAAAGGATGAAAAGATTAAAGAATTGTATACCTTACAAGTTGATAATATTACAATTTTTAAACAAGAAGAGTTTATTGATATGTTTCGTTATAAACAATATTGGGCTAATAGTTATACAAAATATTCTAATGAAATAGGATTATCTAGTGAGGGAAAATATCTTAAATATAATTCAGATGTTGTACTTGATTTCCCATACAAGGATTGTATATTAGAGGGTGGAATGACTAAAGAAGATGTTGGTAAAGATGAAATATATTATAATGAGATAATTGCAAAGGATGAAATAGATACTCTCCTTGCTCCAAAAGTTTTTACAAATGCAAAAATGTATGATAGTGAGGGTATACATGAGGTAACAGAAATTACAGATGAAGATAATTTAATTATTAAAGGAAATAATTTACTAGCACTATATTCTCTTAAAGAGAGATATAAAAATAAGATAAAATTAATTTATATTGATCCGCCATATAATACAGGAAATGATAGTTTTTTATATAATAATCATTTTAACCATTCGACGTGGTTAATATTTATGAAAAATCGTTTAGAAATTGCAAAAGAACTTTTAGCTGATGATGGTTCACTTTGGATGAATATTGATGATGATGAAGTACACTATTTGAAAGTTTTAGCAGATGAGGTATTTGGCAGAGGCAATTTTATTGCTAATATAATTTGGCAAAAAAAATATTCTCCACAAAATGATGCACGTTTTTTTTCTGATATGCATGACCATATCTTAGTTTTTGGAAAAGATATATCTTCATTACAATTAAATGGCTTACCTCGCACTGATGGAATGAACGCGCGTTATACTAATCGAGATAATGATCCTAGAGGGCCATGGAAACCGGGTGACTTCTCTGTAAAAACATATTCTAAAGAATATGATTTTCCTATTATTACACCAAGTGGACGTATTGTAAATCCACCAAGTGGTAGATCATGGCGTACTTCTAAAAAGCATTTTGCTCAATTAATAAAAGATAATCGTATATGGTTTGGTAATAATGGCAACAATGTGCCTAGTATTAAGAGATTTTTATCAGAGGTAAAACAAAGTATGCCTGCAGGTACTATTTGGTCATACAAAGATGTTGGTCATAATCAAGATGCTAGAAAAGAGTCTCTATTGTTATTTGGTAATCAAGCTTTTAGTACGCCTAAACCTGAAAAGTTACTGCAACGTATTATTACATTAGGTTCTAATGAAGGAGATCTTATTTTAGACTTCTTTATAGGTTCTGCAACCACTCAGGCTGTGGCAATGAAAATGAATCGTCGTTTTATTGGTATTGAACAAATGGATTATATCAATACTGTATCCGTTCCTCGTCTCCAGCAAGTGATTAAGGGCGAGCAAGGAGGTGTTTCTAAAGAAATTAACTGGAAAGGTGGAGGAAATTTTATATATACAGAATTAATGCAATTAAATCAGTTTTTTATTAATAAAATACTTAATTGTAATTCCTCTGAAAAATTAATAAATATACTAAACGAAATGAAAAGAGATGCTTATTTAGATTTTAAGGTAAATATTAAAAAATTAATATCTCAAGCTGTAGAAATAGAAGGGTACGATATTAAAATGAGTTTTAAAGATCTGCCCTTAGATAAACAAAAAGAAATATTGATTGGTGTCTTAGACAAGAATCAATTGTATATCAATTATTCTGATATAGATGATGAAGATTATCAAATTTCAGATAGGGACAAGATGTTTAATCATAGTTTTTATCAAGTAAGGGGCGGAAAGTTACAATGTCTAAAAGATTATATGAAAAACTGAGAGATAGAGATCAATTAAGATTAGATAATGAAACATATGAGGTGCCAGATTACATAAAAAGTAATTTAAGATATAAATTACGATATTATCAAGAAGAATCTATACGTTATTTTAATTATACTCAACAAAGTTTAGATGCGGATATTACATATAATCATCTTTTATTCAACATGGCAACAGGCAGTGGGAAAACAATGATTATGGCTAGTATTATTCTATATATGTATAAGGAGTTTGGATATCAGAATTTTATATTTTTTGTTAATTCAGACGCTATTATCAAAAAAACAGTTGAAAACTTGATAAATACATCGTCTAATAAATATCTATTTAATCTCAGAGGTATTGTTATAGATAGTCAGTGTATTTCTATAGAACAAGTAGATGTTTTCCCGGCAACCCCATATAAAAATACTATTTACTTGAAATTAACAACAATACAAAAATTACACGATGAATTAAGAATACCACGTGAAAATGCCTTAACACTTGATGTATTAAAAGAACAAAAATTAATTTTATTAGGTGATGAAGCACACCACTTTAATACGTTAACAAAGAAAAAACTTACTAAGAAAGATGAAGAAATTAAAAGCTGGGAAAAAACAATTAATGATTTATTAGATTTGAATAGCAGAAATCGTTTATTTGAATTTACAGCAACAATAGATATGTCTAACGAGGATATATCTGATAAATATGAAAATAAAATTGTTTATTCATATGATTTAAAGAGATTTATGAGTGATGGATATTCTAAGCGTGTTGTTTTGCTTCGAAATAATGAAGATGATAACCATAGGATGTTAGATGCTGTTTTACTTAGTCAGTATAGAAAATACATTGCATTAGATAATAATATTTATATAAAACCAGTGATATTATTTAAATCTAATAAAATTGCTATTTCTCAGGAATCAAAATATAGCTTTTTAGAAATGATACAAGATTTAAATGTTGATTATTTAAGTAAATATATAGAGCAAAAGAAAAATTTAGTAACAGATAAAACAAGTATTTGGTATCAAATATTTAATTATTATTCTAAAAGAAATCTTAGTAAGATAATAAGAGATTTACAGTATGATTTTACAGATAAGACAACTTTGGATGCCAATGAAAAATCAATGTTGTCAGTTGATAATGCAGTTCTTTTGAATAGCCTGGAGGATGTGGATAATCCTGTCCGTGCTATTTTTGCTGTTGCTAAGTTAAATGAAGGTTGGGATGTTTTAAATTTATATGATATCGTTCGTATAGAAAAAGAATCTCAAACTACCAGAAATGCAACGGATAGTGAAGCACAACTTATAGGACGAGGTGCAAGATATTATCCTTACATGTATAAGGGGAAAAAAAGTTATGTAAGAAGATTTGATAAGCTAACATCTAGTTTATCCATATTGGAAGAGTTACATTATCATACAGTAAATCAAAGTAAGTACTTAGATAATTTAAGAAAATCTATGGATGCAGCTAATTTACAAATAGCAGATGATGGATATGAAATATATAGGGCTAAGGTAAAAAAAGAATTTCTAAATAGTAGACTATATAAAAGAGGCAATTTTTATATTAATCAATTAAAATCCACTAAATTGGAAGACTACCAATGTTTAAAAGACTACGGCATTGAAAAAGAAAAAGACATAGAGTTTAATAGCATTATTGCCGAAGAAACGTATGGAAATAAGAATATAATTGAGTCTGGCCAAGCACGCCATATAGAAAGATTGCATTTAAAAAATTATTCTGTTTATGTAAGAAAGGCAATGCAACGTAATCCATTTTTCCATTTTAATAACTTAAAAAAGTATGTTCCGTTTTTAAAAAGTACAAGTCAATTTATTCAAGAAGAAAGATATTTGGGAGGAGTTATATTAAATGTTTCTTTGCCGGACTATCAAAGTTTAAAAGATTTAACTGCATTTAATAAATTAAATTTGATTGAGAAATTTTTAAATTATGCAGGAGGGATGATTTCAAGAAATTACAAAAAAGAAAGGGGAACAAGAAATTTTTATCCCGTTCCTATTTCTAAATATGTTAAGGATTATGTAGTGCCTGTTAAAAATACGAATATTAAATTTATTTCAGAAAGAATTATTTCAAAACCTACAATAGGTAAGAGTTGGTATGTTTATGATAATGCTATTGCGGATGAATTAGAACATAATTTGATTGAATTAATATCTGGCTTTATTAATTCTTTGCGAAAAAAATACAAAATTGTTTATCTAATTCGTAATGAAAGGCAATTAAGTATTGTAGAATTTGATGGTGTAAGAGGTTTCATGCCAGATTTTCTTCTGTATCTAGAAGATGAAGAATTTATTTATCAAGCTTTTATTGAACCAAAGGGAGAGCAGCTCATTACTCAAGATAGATGGAAAGAAAAATTTCTTGAAACTATTTCTAGTGATGATTTACAAATAATCGATGAAAACGATAATGTTATTTTATATGGTTTTAAATTTTTTACTAACAAAAATAAAGATTTATTTGTTAAAGAGCTAGAAGACAAGCTGTTTGATGGAAGGTCTTTGGATGAGCCAATAGAACTAGAGCAATATTCAGGAAAAATGTCTGTATAAAATTCACTTAAAAAGAATTATACAGTATATATCAAATTTTAACCTATAAAAGCCCTAGGCCAACCCCAGGGCTTTTATCAATGATAAAACTAATTTAGTAAAATTAAAGTATTTTTGTGACATTAAGCATTATACCCAACTCCAAACATTTTATATTTATTTTTCAAAAATTCATTTAATTGCCTAGAGTATTTTTTATAGAACTGCACAAACTTTAAATGTAGCATCAAAGATTACTATTTAGAGAGGTGTTTATTATGACACGTAACAATAAGTTAGTAGTCCCAGAAGCCAGAAAAGCCTTGAACAGGTTTAAGGTGGAATCAGCCAAAGAGGTTGGAGTAAATTTAAAAGATGGCTACAATGGAGATTTAACTGCCAGAGAAGCTGGTTCAGTGGGTGGAAACATGGTTAAGAAAATGATTAAAGCCTATGAAGAAGACTTAAAATAATAAAGTAACGGGAAGCCTGTACCTTGAGGGGTGCAGGCTTTAATTAAAACAATAGAGTTCACGCTCTCAAATCTTCTTCCACGTATCGTAGAGCCAATCAGTTTTTTCTTTACCGAACTGTCTTGCTACTTCTTCCTTGACTTTCTCATCATATATACAATCAGATTTATAGTTATTAGCAATTTCAAATACTTTATTACACATTAAAGCAAATGATTCCCTATTAGACATTACTATATAACCATTCCCTTTTTATTCTATTATACCTAATCTAACCAATTCGTCAAAATCTCTGTATCTCCTACAATTTTTATACTAAAATTTACCCTGTATTATATCTTAAATTGGAGGATAGCATATGACTGTTAGATAAGTATAAAAAGAAAATTCCGAACTAACTAATAGTAAACTTTGTCCACTATTAGATTAACATTTTCTTAATGTCTAATACAGTATTAACAATGAAATCTGCACCTGCTTTCTCAAGTTCATCTCTATCACCATATCCGTACAGAACACCAATTGAATCTATTCCTACCTTTTTTGCACCATTAATGTCATGTTCCCTGTCCCCTATCATTATTACTTTTGGTAAATTGGTAATATTACAGCTTTCTAACGCATATTGAATAACCTCATCTTTTTTAACTCTTGTTCCATCAAGATTACTTCCAGCAATATACGCAAAATATTTGGCAATATCAAACTTCTCTAATATTTGTTGTGCAAATACTTGAGGTTTAGATGTTGCAACAACAAGTGTCTTGTTATTGTATTTTAATGTTTTAAGTAAATCCTCAATTCCATCATAAACTAAATTTTCAAACATGCCCTTTTCTCTATAATACTCACGATAATATTCTACAGCAGTTTTCGCTTCTTCTTTTGAAAATCCATAATAACTTTCAAAAGAATCACTCAAAGGAGGTCCAACGAATTTATTTAATTCGTTTCTGTTATCTACCTTTATATCGTATTTTTTAAGAGCATATATAACTGAATTTGTTATGCCTATTGCAGAGTCCGTCAGTGTACCATCAAGGTCAAATAATATGCATTCATATTCCATTACTCATTCTCTCCCATCCTACATTTATTCACTATTATACACATTGTCAATACTTTCGAAAATAATATTAAATATATTTCTCACATTGCTTGTTTAAAGTAACTATCAAAAGATAGTACATTATAAATAAAACCTCTTGATAAACAATAAATTACACTTATGATGCAAATTAAAAAATATAGTAAAGAGGGGAGTTTGATATTTCCCTCTCTGTATTTAATGAAAGAGAAATATATGCATAAATATTGTAAAATATAAGGGGATTTAATCGAAAATTTTAAGTTAAAATTAACAAGAGAAATGTATTAAAAACCGTTGTGCCATCTATAAATAGTGCTAATTTTCTTTAACACATTTTTAACACACTAGTTATATATGCGTATAAATATGTATCATATTTTGTAGTGAAATAAATGTGTTAAAAGTGTCATTTATTAATATGTATGTATAATAATTATCTAGAGTCATCTTTAACAGAATACTAATTCAGAGGTCGCAGGTTTTCCCTATAAACTATTGATAACATTATATTTGGTGTCTTTTATTTTTTCAATTTTAAACCTCATGTTACATATAACTAATTTTTACGGTTAATTAATTAAGAACTTATATAAAATAACTCATAAATTCTTTTATTATAATTTATTATAAATATAACATGTTGTTTGAGGAGAAAAGCATTTCTCATGTGTAAACTCCATCTAAACTTAAGAATCACTTGATCAAAATTTTTCGTCGACCCCCAGTAGTGTAAAAAACCCTGGGGTCCGATAAATTAAAAAATAAGATACCATAAGGGTTTGTGATTTTTATTAATATTCTATCAACATATTGATATTTTCATAAACCCTGTTATAATAATAATTGGATGGGATTTTAGACTACCTATAAGGAATTGAAACATAGAGTGTCAATGGATATGCTTAATGCTGATTTTAGATTTTAGACTACCTATAAGGAATTGAAACTTTTATGTCTAAGTTTTCATGCCAGCACTCACACCCCCGATTTTAGACTACCTATAAGGAATTGAAACTCTGGCTGAGGTATCCTATATTTACCAGGGATAACATGATTTTAGACTACCTATAAGGAATTGAAACTTGCTTCTTTCAGCATTTGGTTGCTTCCTTCTAATTCCGATTTTAGACTACCTATAAGGAATTGAAACAATTATTAGCTCCATTATGATCAACATGTTCTTTATGATTTTAGACTACCTATAAGGAATTGAAACATAGAAAATGACTTAATGAATCCAGATGGTACAATACGATTTTAGACTACCTATAAGGAATTGAAACTCCAGAAGAATATCCTGTACAAGAGGAAGAACTTTTGATTTTAGACTACCTATAAGGAATTGAAACTCTATCCAAGTTGCTGCATCTGTAGCCTGTTCTAATATTTCTATAGTCTTTTCTATACCTTCAACAACTATTTTTGCCTTTTTTCTTTTCTTATGTCCTCAGCCCATTTAATTTGTTTTCACTTCCTATAAGTTCAACCATTCCTTTATCCTCCTTAACTTCAGAAAGGAGATATTTCAAATTTAATCCAAACTGTAATTTGTAGTCAACTTCTGGATATTCTGCTTTAGTTTCCTTTGCAAGCTTATGGGCTTCTCTAATAATTTTACTGTTAAATTTCATCTTCCATATCCCCTTTCTTTATCTCTTCATTCTTTATATGCCTACGTAGGCATATAATAGACTTTTAAAAAGTTTTTTAAAATTTCTAAAAAAAGAGAACATAATGTATAATTAATGTAATTGTGGTATAATATACATAGGATACCGTAACGGGTTAATCCTAAAAGTTTATTTTTTATCTTTTCTATAATATTAAAGAATCTGCTAAAAATATGTACTGTTTTCTTGCAAAATAAAAGGGCATAGAAATAATCCTATACTCTTAGTTATAGATTCTTTTCCCTATTGTTTTAAATACCATCTTGACGAATTAATTTTCACACTTAAATTACCATCAGATAATTCAAAGCTTTTTATTACTTTATCTTCTTCTTGTAGTTCACATAAAGCACCATAAATTAGGAAAGTATCTAAACAAGCATTATCTATTTTTAAGAGAAATTTTAAAGTAGTTATTGGGCACTCACTCAATTTATTTGTATAATTATGTTTTTTTAATAGCTCCAATATTTCTTGTTTTAATTTCTCTTTACCAATATTCAACTCTTCTTCATCCATGTCCATTATTCCCCATTTCCCCCTTGATTTTTTACTTATTAAACTTCTACAAATAATGATAATATCCTTCTAAAATAAGGAAAATGGTAGTTACCTACCATTATATTAATTGTTTCTTGCTGATTAAGGTTGAGATAAAGTTTTTAAAAAATATCGTATACCACCTTCACTTATATTGATTTTCCCATATTCTTCTTTCTTAAGTCTTCTAGCTATTTCATTATTAGATATTCCTAAAACTTTCCAATAAAGTATGTTGTTTTTCTGAGCTAAAAGCTTAGGATTAAATTTTTCACCTTGCCTTTTATGTATATCCCACTTATCCAACTCTTTTTTCAAGTCTTCATTTTCAACTTGTAATTTCATATTTTCACGTCTAAGATGTTGTATTTGTTTATCTAAAGTATTATACATACTTGTAAGCTCAATTATAGCGTTTTTATACTGATTAATTACATCATTAAGGGCTCTGCGTATACCCACAATTTTTGAATCTTTTATAAGCTTTCTTAATACTGTTAGTTTATTTTCTATTCCATCTATTTCAAGAGCAGGTTTGTCTTTCCAATACACACCCATTCAAAATCACCTTCTTATTATATTATAGTAGCTTATATAAGATAAGTAAAGTATAGAAAATATTAAAAAAATAAGCACCAGTTTTACCTAATGCTTAGATCCTTTTATAATTTTACCTCTTAAGTTATACTTGCATTTGATCGAATATTTTTCAAGATGGGAAATCCCACTTTCAGATAATTGCTTTATCAGCCCATTGTTTTTAATTCCTTATATAAAAATAAGCCCCTGATTACTCTTATCAAAGACTTATATGAGAACATTAAAATATTCCTGATTTACCCTCAATTGTTTTTTTAGAATTTCTTTCCATAAATGATAACCTATTTGCTTACTTCCTCTTGAAACTTTTACTCTTCTAATAACTCCTTTTTCATCCTTTTTTCTATAAAAATAATGATCAATATCCTTATATAATTCCCATCCGTCTTTATCGCAAAACTTTTTTTAATTCTGACCACTTTGGCATACAAGATCCCTTTTTATTCCATTATATTTTTCCTAAAACCTTTGTAAAGCCTATTTAATACAAAATGCCTATAATATACCATGAGGTTTCTCTTATTATGCTAATATTAGCTATTTTTTCTCTTCTGATAGTGAAAAATATTTAATTTAAATGAATATTTTGTTACAATATAAATAAAATGTTAACTATAAGGGGGACAATTATGTATAAGAAATTTTTAAGTATTATTGCTATATTTATATTAAGCATATTACTGATTTTACCTAATCAAATTGTTAATGCAGCATCATTTAATCAAAGATTAGCAGGGCAAACTAGATATGAAACTGCTACTAAAATTGCACAAGAAGGATGGACAAGTTCCAATTATGCTGTAGTAGCCAGTGGGGAAGGATTTGCAGATGCATTAAGCGCAGCACCACTGGCAAAAAAATATAATGCACCTATACTTCTAACTGGAAAGGATACATTGGATAGTAATACTAAAAGTGAATTACAAAGTCTTGGAGTAAAGAATGTGTTTTTAATTGGAGGTACTGGTTCCATATCTAATAATGTAAAATCAGAATTGGAATCTATGAATATTGCAGTAACTAGAATTTCAGGTAAAGATAGATTTGAGACATCTTTAGAAGTAGCTAAAAATTTAGGCGATATCAATGGAATTGTTGTAACAAACGCCTATGGGTTTGCAGATGCTTTATCCATAGCACCAATTGCTGCAAGTCAAAACATGGCTATAATTTTGACATTACCAGATAGTTTACCTTCTGACACACAAACCTTTTTAAGTTCTATCAATTATGACAAAAGTTATATAGTAGGTGGAACTGGCGTTGTAAGTGACACAGTAAATTCTCAATTAAAAAATGTTACAAGACTTTCAGGAGCAAGCAGATATGAAACAAATGCAGCTGTGCTAAAACAGTTTGCAGATAACTTTAATTATGATAAAGTTTATGTTGCTTCAGGTGAAAATTATCCAGATGCTTTATCAGGAAGTGTATTGGCAGCATCAAGTAACTCACCTTTAATTTTAGTTAGTAATTCTGTTGATCCTTCTGTAATATCTTCAGTACAGGCCCAACATGACAAATATAATGATGTAGTAGTTTTAGGTGGAGCTGCAGTGGTTTCGGATGTATTAATAAGTGATATTGTAAGTGGAGTTTTTATACCAACTATGAGTGATGAAGAAATAAAAAAATTGATATATAATGCAGATCAAACATATGTTAAAATTCATTCACTTGCATCATATGATAAAAATAATGTTATATATACTGATAATGCTTACTATAAACTAAAAGACAATGTAAATACTTATGATAAGTTATTTAAATATTATAATGTATATTTTTCAGAAAAAAAATCAAATTACTTTATAAATTCGGGATTATTTATAAATTCAAATAAAACTTTTTACATTTTGGGTTGTGATCCTGGTGCAAGATCGTTAATATTGGAAGCCAAATTAGAAAATAAAACTATAGATAAAAATAAAATGAATGTTACCTTACTTTGCTATAATGAAGAGGGGGTTTTCCCTAATACAGAATATCCTCCTGAGTATGAAAATTACACATTAATTTATGAAAATGGAAGATGGTTAGTTGATGATTGTGATAATTCTGATTGGAATGACTTCAATTACAGGGATAACCATGACTTGAGTCAGTAGATGAAGTATCATAGAAATATTGAGTCTAAAAGACAATTAAAGAAGAAGTCGAATAAAATAGTAGTCTCTCGTAAGTAAGAAAATAATTTATAAAAAATAGGGAGCTTTATAAAGAGGATTTATTGCATAAAATAAACAAGATAACAAAGAGGGGAATTTAATATTCCCCTCTTTTATATTTAATGAAAGAGAAATATATGCATAAATATTGTAAGATATATTTAGAATAATTAGGAATTTTTGTTCTATAAAATTTACACCTTTTTTACACCATAGTTACATTTGTTCTTATATATACTTAGACATATACAGTTCAAGAACTGTTGTAAATAGTACATTTAAGATATGTTTAGATATTTGCAGAATAATAAAAGTGAAATCAGGAGGTCGATTCTCCTAGGGACTACCAATGACTGTATAAGAGTGTTTTGAAGGGTTTCAGGGCAGTCTTATTTTTGCATTTAACACATTTTTAACACATTAGTTATAGATAGATATTGATACGTATAGTAATAAATAGAATTTAACTATTTTCTGTTGTTAATATTGAATTTAATTTTTCGGCTGCATCTATTTTTTGTTTAGGCATTACATGAGTATAAATATCTGCAGTTGTTTCTATATTACTATGGCCTAATAAAACCTGTACAGTTTTAAGTTCTACATTGTCTGCAAATAATCTTGAAGCATAAGTGTGCCTTAATGAATGAAATTTTTTATGCTCTATTCCAGCATCTTTTAATAAATTTTTGTAGCTTCTAAATAAATTTTTAGCATCTATAAATTTACCCAGTGCAGTAGCAAAAACAAGGTTATTGTTTTCATATGATTCACCAGTTTTAAATTTTTCTAACTTCTGCTTAACACTGTGTTCTTTTAAAATTGGAATCAAATCAGATGGAATAGGAACAGTTCTGTTACTACTTTTAGTCTTAGGTGGTTGAATCAATATCTTATTTTCTTTTGTATCATCAGGATTTATAATTTTTACTCTTTTTATAGTTTTATTTATTGTTATTTCCATTCTGTCTAAATCAACATCATTCCACAGACAAATACTATAGGTTTAGCAGCGTAATTGCTTTCGTTGAAATTTTGGCCACAAATTTTACACTGAAACTGTCCTCTATTGCCATTATTATCGTAGATATACTGGTGAGGTGCACCACATCTGGGACATACAATATTTTCAGGAATAGACTTTCCATTGCGTCTTTTAACAGGCATAATTAATTTATTATATTTATGTTTATAGTAAGCTAGAAGAAGTTGATAGTCTACCTTCTCAAAACGAACAATTTTAGGCAGTTTATCTACTTTAAATTTCTGGTATTTAGGACTATGTGAATCCTCAAAAGCCCACTGCTTAAGAGGAATATATTTAGCAATAAACAAAAGTAATTGATAAATTATTTTCAAAAGATATTGATTATATAAAAATAAATAAGTTATAATTGAATCCAAGACAATGACATCCTTTCATGTGATTTTTGTTTGGTGGGATATTCAATTATAACATGAAATTAGGGGGTCATTGTTTTTTATTTCAAAAAAACTTTGTAACCCTTGATATATAAAGAGAAAATTTAAAAAATAGTGTGAAAAACTTTACACTAACGATAAAAACAGACGGAGAATATATATGAGAAAAAGAATTGGTTAAAAATGCTGATGGAGAGTATATGGAAGTTCCTATAAAAGATTCTCAGATGAATATGTTTGATAGGTAGGAGGTATGAGAAATGCTTATGACTGAATTCTACCGGCAGGCTATAGCAAAAGTAGAAAATGAAATTAAAGCTGCGGAGTTGGAGAGGAACTTCAAGAAAGTTGCCAAGCTGCAGGCGGAAAGGGCTAAATGGGAGGAAAGAGCCAGGAGGGAGGAAAAAAATGCTTGATACTGCAACAGTGACATTATCTTATAGTGAATTTAAAAATTTGGCATACAAGGCAAAAGATACAGAACGTTCCGAGAAAACAATTCTTGAGTTAGAAAAAGAATTAGAAAATAGACCTGAAAGAAAGGCATTAGATGATATATCAGATGTTTTAATAAAAGCAACTAACAGTAAAACCATGAAGGAGAAGCAGGCTTGTATAAAAGAATCATTAGAAATATATTGCAAAACTTTTGATACGAGTATGGATGAATTATTTTGATTTATTAAGTAAAATTGTTCTTTGAAAATTGAGTAATACGGTGTATTATGTAATTAAAAATTATCCATTTAGAAAAGTGGTGATAATTATGAAAGATAAACGTTTTGAGACTGTATTTAACCAAGGGGTCATGGAAGGCTATAGGATAATAGTCGACAGAGAAACTGGAGTAAACTATTTATATATTAGCAATGGAAGTTCTGGAGGGCTGACTGTATTGCTCGATTCGGAAGGAAAACCGGTTATAACAAAGGAACAAATTTAAAGTATAAAACACTGTATTATTCAAAAGAATTTTACGGTGTTTTATATTTGCAATAAACTCAAACACCGGGGATTATCCATCCACGGTATGATGAAAAAGCAATGGTTACATTCAGAGAGTAAATAGAAAATATAAAAGTTTTTATTAGAAGAAGGTTTTACACAAATAGGATATGTAAGATTAGGTTTATTATACTGGAAATAAATGAGAGGTATAACATAATCAATAATAAGATTTTAGGGGAGGAATTAAAATAATGGATGAAATAAAATTCATTGAGATGGAAGAGAAACTCCGAAATTATTTTAACAAGGATAAGAAAATTAGTGTACTTAATAAGAAGTTAGAAGTTCTAAGAAACCAGATAGATGTGATAGAGTACAAGCTTAAGAATGTTGCAGTAGACCTTCCCGGAGAATCTAGGTCAATGACATATGAGGAAAGGGTACAAACAAGTCCTACAGGTGAAAGTTATGCCGAGAGGACTTTAATGCGTATAACGGATAAGTTAATTAAGGAACAATTATGGAAGAAGGAACAGGTTGCAGATATAGAGGAAACTTTAAGGAATATGGAAGCAGACAATGCCGTAATTGAAGCTAATATTAAGGATTTAAGGATTGAAGACCAGGAGTTTTTGAAAGAGAAATATAAGTATAAAAAAACAGATTGGCAGGTGGGAATGAAATTTAATATGTCTCAAGGGACCGTTACTAAAAGGTGGCATAGGTTGATTAAAAATATAGTTAATTGGGATATGTGGGTTAGTGCTCAGAATGGAATTTATGCAAATTAGGCAAGATAAATTGTTCTTTGGAAATTGAATGGTAGGGTGTAAAATATAATTAATTCGAAAAAGTAATTATTATGAAGAAGTAAGTATTTATTTAAACGGAGGAAGAAATGTGAATAATAAATTATTCTACTTGAAACTAATACATACAACAATATGGACCTTTTATGTTTTTGTATTTTTCTATATATTATATGCAGGGATTTATAACAAGATAGATTTATATTTATGGATTGCAATTGGTTTGGAAATTATCGAAGTTGTAATTTTGATAATTTTTAAAGGGAAATGCCCTTTAACAATTTTAGGATATAAATATATTAATAATCCTGAAATTGGATTTGATATATTTCTGCCAAGATGGTTGGCGAAATATAACAAACTTATATATGGTTCAGGTTTAGTTATTGTGATGCTCATAATTATATATAGAATAGTAAAATAAGATAAATACTTTTACCAAAGCTTGCATCCAACATAGATACAAGCTTTAGTAGATTGGTAAGGGTGGATTTGAAGGATTTATCTATAGTTTGTACGGTTATAAAATAATTATTACAAATGTTTTTATAATGTATAACTTAAGATTAAATAATTTATGATGAACATCGTATTATTCACAAGAATTTTACGGTGTTTTTTGTGTTCGCAATTATAAAATTATTAGGAATTATCCAGGAATTAAAGTGGAATTAAAATGGAATTAGATCGGAATTAAAATATTGTCAAAGTGTAATATAATAAATATAGTGAGAAAATTAACAATAACTCATATAATAAACTCTCCCTTAAAATATACCTCTAGCCCCAGGGTTAAATGGGGCTGCCAATGCGGGAAACCGTAAATAAAAATTATACTATATGTTAGAAATAAGCACTGGTAGGAACTAGTGCTTATTCTTATTGTCTATATGAAAACCACCTGCTATGCAGGTGTGTTCAGAATAGCTTAAGCGGTGAACAAAAAACCTCACTTTGATAAAATAGAAGAGGTCTCGTCAACCAAATCTATAATCAAAGGAGGTTTGCCCTAAATGGACAGTAATAGTTTATCACATACTAAATGGAGATGTAAATATCATGTAGTATTTTCACCCAAATATAGAAGAAAAGAAATATATGGAGAAAAAAGAAAAGAGATAGGAAAAATATTAAGGAAACTTTGTGAATGGAAAGGTGTAGAAATAATAGAGGCGAATGCATGTGAAGATCATATACATATGCTTTTATCGATACCACCAAAGACAAGTGTTTCAAGTTTTATGGGATTCTTGAAGGGAAAAAGTAGTCTAATGATATTTGAGAGATTTTCAAATTTAAAATATAAATATGGAAATAGGCACTTTTGGTGCAGAGGATTCTATGTAGACACAGTTGGAAAAAATAAAAAAGCAATAGAAGAATATATAAGAAATCAACAGAAAGAAGATATGATCGCCGACCAAGTAAGTATGAAGGAATACATGGACCCTTTTAAGGGTAGCAAGTAACATAAATTGCGGCTGGCGAGATCTTTAAGATGCCTTGAGGCATAATGCTGGTAATGTGCCCTTATAGGGCTTAGGAAAAACCACCAGCTAAGCTGGTGGATATTTATTTAAAATTTATACCAATTACACTTAGTACGTTTACGGAGTTTGCAATACTCTTTTAATACCAATCCCAATACCATTCGTAATAGCATAGGTAAGGTGGGTAAGGTCTGCATCTTCTACGTCTACGTCTTCTACGTCTCCTACGTCTTCTACGCCTACGCCCTCTTTGCCTATAAAAGTCATCATAGTCAAAGTCGTCATCATCAAAATCATCATCTATATCTGAGCCTAAATATTCATCGTCTATTGATCGATTATAAGGTGCTGATAAGTATGGACAATATATAGGAGTGTTAAAGTCATAGGAATTTTCAACTGTTTTGTTATTTTTGTTGTCACTAGAGTTGCTAATACTCATGAAGTACCTCCGAAAATTTATTTACAATGCATACTATGAGTAAAATATCAAATCTGTGAATAATAGTTGAGAATCATTAGAAGGCGTATAAATATTAAAGTTAGAGCATATATAAATATGAGTGTAACTAAACTCCAGATAGTTACTTGCTACGAGTATATCTGTATATCTCCTTTTTACACTAATATTTAAATTTCAGGTATACTCTTTTTGTATAAAATGGATATGAAGACTGGAGAATATGATGTGGTATAATTATATAATGATAATTAGTGTGCGTAGCACTTGATTAAGTTCAAGTGCCTTTTGATATATGTAAATATTTATTTAACCTGTGCAAAATAATATAGTAACAATTGATGTATATAATGCATAATAAGACCTGCATACTATCCTCTGGGCATTGAGGATACATAAGGCTGTGTCCATGGTTGCAGGGCACTTTAAATATAGATGCAACCACTATAAGTTATGTTTTTACTGCATCTTTAAAATAAAAGAACATTGGAAATAAGCACTCTCTGTCTAGGGTGCTTATTTTTATTTTAGAGGTGTAGTTAATAGGGGATTGCATACAGTGGTAATTAGAGGGTAAGGCACTTAGCAAGTCTAGGTGTCTTTTATCATGATTGTAAATATCATTTAACAATTTAATACACATTATAGTAATAACTAGAATGTACAATAAAAATGTCCTAAGTTGTTAAAACTTAGAGGAAAAATGAGTACCTGTTTATTCAGGGTATCTATTTTTATATTATTTACAAATAGTTATTACATAGGACATTAGATTGTAACAAATACCATATATAATAAATATTATAACAGATTATAAATTAGTTCCCTACCATATGAAGATTTAACCCGGTGTCTGTGGTTGCAGGACACATTAAACTCAAATGCAACCGCCAGAAGTTCGTATACTACATAATAGTCTCCTTTAAAAATAATGTTATTAAAAGCAGGCACCTGTCATCTAGGGTGCTTATTTTGTACATAATTGAATAATATGGGTTTATTACCAGTGGATTAATATTTATATGATTTCACTCATTCTTTATACTAATTAAAAAAAGGAGTGAATTAGTATGTCTGAGATAGATAATATTCTATCACAAATAGAGTCTTTAAAAAGAAATCTTGACAATCTAATCACGCAGAAAGATAGTTTATTGGATCCAGAAATAATTATTGCAAGTCAAATGCTAGATTCAATGTTAAATAAATATAGTAAAATAATTAAAGAGAAAATGGATAAATAAAAAACAGGTGAGAGGTATGAAGATAAGAGAAACCTTGAAAGAAAAGCTTGACCAAGATAAAAAATTAAATAAAGATAAACTAAGGAGAGGCGAATACCTCTCCTTTTATGATATAGAAAAATTAATGAGGCATGATTGCTACAGGAGGGTCAAGGGTGCTGTTAGGAGGGTAAGGTGGAATGGTATATAATCCATCAATTCATGAATGCCCAAAGGATTGTGAAACCTGTGGAAAGACACCAGAAGATAAAGAAAGCTGTAAAGATGAGTTTATAAAATACTGTGGGGAATGCCCTAATAGGGAATGGAAAAGGGTATTTGTCTGTAGGTGTAAGAATACTATTTGTAAGTATGGTTTTGAATAGAAGGTGAGGTGAGAAAGATAATAAAAAATTTCCATTAAGTTCATATATTATAAATAGTTACAATATATTATAAGTTTATAGTATATAAATTTAAGAAGGGGGATTTATATTGAAAAAAGTAGCTATGAAAATAATATGGGTTATTATAGCCACCGCATTGGTACTTCCTTTTATATTAACACTAATAATTAGTTATCCCAAAATTATACATAATATGATGAAATAAAAAATATATTAACTGAAGTTTCATCCAAAACAAAACGAATGAGGCAGGTGGTGACAATGTAGAGATGCCGAGACAGAGAAGCCCGAACAGGGATAAAGCATTTGAGATTTACAAGGAACATGGTGGGAATATTAAGCTTAAGATATAGCAAAACAATTAGGTGTATCTGATGCTCAAATACGGAAGTGGAAAAGTGCAGATGAATGGGAACAGAAATTAAAAGGTGCGTTACCATTGAAAAGTAACGTTACTAACAAAAATAAAAGTATAAATCAAGAGCCAATGTGCGAGGAAGTTAAAGAGGTTTTAAATAACCCTCAACTTACTGATAAGCAAAGGCTCTTTTGTATTTATTATCCCAAATGTTTTAATGCAACAAAGGCAGCTAAGAAGGCAGGATATTCAGAAGACACGGCCTATTCTATAGGTTGGGAGTTATTGAAAAAACCTGAAATAAAAGCTGAAATACAAAGGCTGAAACAAAACAAGCTCAACAGGGCAATGCTGGACCCTGATGATATATTCCAGAGGTACTTGGATATAGCTTTTGCCTGTATCACTGATTATGTTTCCTTTGGGCAAAAGACACTGATTATGAGAGATAAGAAAACAGGAGAGCCTCTATTGGACAATGAAGGCAATAAAATAGAATATCAATACAGCTATGTTGATTTTAAAGAATCCAACCAGGTAGATGGCTCCTTAATAAGTGAAGTTAAGCAGGGCAAGGATGGCATAAGTATAAAACTTCATGACGCAATGAAAGCCCTTGACTGGTTATCAAAACACATGGATATGGCAACAGAGGAACAAAGGTTGAGGCTGGAAAAGCTTAGGGTTGAGATTGATAAGGTTAAAGGTAATAAGGAAGCTACTTCTAATACAGTTCAAATAGTGGATGATATAAATGATTAAGGTTAAATTAAAATCCATAATTGCAAGCAGTTTTTATAATGCTCATAAAGATATAAGGCGGGGATTGCATACCCACTACTGGTTTAAAGGTGGTAGAGGTAGCACTAAGTTGTCTTTTATATCATTAGAAATTGTTTTAGGAATAATGAAAGATGCCCAGGAAGGTAAGTTTACTAATGCAGTTGTAATAAGAAGGGTTAAAGATACCTTAAGAGGCTCTGTGTACGAACAAATGCAATGGGCTATATATATGTTAAATGTTCAGGAAGATTGGGATATACCGGAATCTAAGTTACAAATGACATTACAGGGCAGGTAATTCTTTTCAAAGGTGCTGATAAACCTAAGAAACTAAAATCTACAAAAGTATCGAAAGGATATATTAAGTATATTTGGTATGAAGAAGCAGACAAATTTGAAGGAATGGACAAGATACGTAATATTAATCAATCTTTAATGAGGGGTGGAGATAAGTATTTTGTGTTCTATTCTTTTAACCCGCCAGAAAGTCAGAGAAACTGGACTAACATGGAGGTTCTGGAAGAAAGAGAAGATAAATTTATCCACCACAGCACTTATTTAACTGTACCTAAAGAGTGGCTGGGAGAGCAATTTATAATAGAAGCTGAACATTTGAAGAAAGTCAATCCTACTAAATATGAGCATGATTATTTAGGAGCTGTAACCGGAACTGGTGGGGAAGTATTTAGAAATCTTACCATAAGAAAAATATTGGATGAGGAAATAAAAATATTTGATAAGATTAGAAATGGTCTGGACTTTGGCTATACAGCAGATCCTTTGACTTATGTAAAGACACATTATAATAAAGGGAAAAAAAGGCTGTATATTTTTGATGAGATATATAAAGTTCAGTTAGGTAATAGTAAGGCAGTTAGGGAAATAAAAGAAAAGAATCCTCTGAATATAAGGATAACAGTCGATAGTGAAGAACCTAGAACTATAAATGAATTTAGGAAATTGGGATTAAATATAATAGGTGCCATAAAAGGTCCTGACAGCATTGAACATGGGATTAAATATTTAAGTGAAGAAATAGAAGAAATAATAATAGACTCTGGAAGATGTCCTAATACAGCTAGAGAATTTTTAGGCTATGAATTGGAAAAAGATAAGGAAGGAAATTTCAAAGGTGAATATCCTGATAAAAATAACCACACTATTGATGCAGTCAGATACGCCATTGAAATGGATATATTAGACCTTAATAATAAAAAATACAGTAATAAAGTTTATAACAAAGGAAAAGGTGTAATTAAAAATACATCTGAAGATCCTTACAATAGGAGAGGAGGTGCAGTATTCTAGTGGAAAGCAGTGAAGAAAGACAAGTAAGGACAATAAGAGATACATTGTTGAATTTGCCTGACAATGAGATAGCTGAAAGAAGAAAAGTAAGAAGGGATTATATCTTTTACAAAGGAAAATCCATAGATTTTGAGAGAGCTAAAAATGATCCTATACTATATGGTCAAAACTGGCCGGTAGATATATTTTTTTAGTACTTCTTCAATAAAAAAGCTGTATAAATACTCTGGGTCTATTGATGAACTTGTAAAAAATCTATATATTCTTTTTATTTTACTTTCTTCAGTTGCCCCTGTGAAATTATCTTTTAATTTTTCAGAAATATCTGAGATTACAACTGATTTTGATAATATAATCCCTATGAGTATATAAACTAGATTCTTCAATCTTTTAGCAGTTATGGGCAATATTTTGTATAGTATTTTTTCTAATTCTGATGTAATATATTCTTGATTGTTTATCATAGCCAGCTCTCCTTTTTTATGAGTTGCTATAAATTTAGCTTATATTTTAGAGCTTGGCTATATTTTTTTACATTTTTCCATTGGTAACTTATTTAACTTTTGCATAATCTTCTTTTTCTATCCTAATAGCACCTTTTTACTGTCCGTAGGTCAGATTAATTGCCAGTGGTGATAAAGATTTAAGTTATGTACAGAATATAGATTATTTCAAAATTGCTGGAACAGGAAATAATTTAAAGTTAGTTGCAAGCTTAGATATTGGAGATAATGGACAAAGAACTCCTATATCTGTATCATATTTTTATTCCCCAAGTTATAATAAGGTAAATGACCTGAATAATAGAGATAATGTTGGATTAAAATTATTGGGTGATTTAAATTTTTCATCGATAGTTTCTACATCAACTCCTTTTATTATTAATTTACTACGAGGTAAATTTTTAATAAATCAAAACGAACAATATTATTCAGTCAAAGATAATCAACTAACAGAATTAGGAATACCAATAGATGATGTACAGAAAGGGGGATGATTTAATGATTATGGAGTAGATGATTTGAAAGATGCATTGTTAATTCCTGATGATAATGGAAATAAGTTAATCAATAGTTTGGATAATCAATTTGAACCTAGAATGATGAAGGCAAAATAGGAGCTAGAGATAGCTTTTTTTATTTTTTAATATATTGATATTATGGATGGTTACTCTGCAAAGAATATTGCTTGAATTTCATTATATGGTACTCTATAATCATAGTATATGTAAAATATAACAATAAAAGGAGTCGATCTATGATGAATGAAGCTTTACAGGTTCTAAAGACCAGAAGAAGTTGCAGAAAATATCAACAAAAGCAGATCAAAAAGGAGGAGCTGGATGCTATTCTTGAAGTTGGTACTTATGCACCAACGGGTATGGGCAAGCAATCACCGATTATCGTAGTCATACAGGACCAAGAAACAATTACAAAACTTTCTAAATTAAATGCAGCTGTTATGGGAAGCATGTCTGACCCATTTTATGGGGCACCAACTCTACTTGTTGTCTTTGCTGATAGAAAAGTAACAACCTATGTTGAAGATGGAGCGCTTGTTATAGGAAACATGTTGAATGCCGCTCATGCTATTGGTGTGGATTCCTGCTTTGTTTACAGAGCAAAAGAAATGTTTGAAACCGAAGAAGGTAGAGCCTTGTTAAAGAAATGGGGAATTCAAGAGGATCATGTTGGAATCGGTAATTGTATTCTAGGATATGCTGCTGAGATAGGCGTTGCTCCAGCTGCACCAAGGAAAAAGGATTATATTATCCGGGTTTAATTCCTTAATGAGTAAAAGAAATTTAAAGCGAAGCGCTTAAGTGACAAAGGGGATGTAAATTAGTGAAAATAAAAAAAATACTAACTCGTTTGTATGTACATGATATAAATGCAGCTATAGATTTCTATAAAAAACTATTAAATGAAGATTGTGATTTAAGATTTGAGTATGCCGAAATGAATTTGGAATTAGCACAAATAGGAAATATATTAATTTTAAGTGGTACTGATGAAGCTTTAGAACCATTTAAGGATACAAAGGCAACTTTCTTAGTAGACTCTGCTGTTGAATTTAGAGAATTTTTATTAAAGAGTGGTGCTATAATTATTAGAGATTTAAAGAAGGTTCCAACAGGAATGAATTTGACCGTAAAACATTTAGACGGCACTATAATTGAATATGCTGAACATAATAAAAATATTAATTCGTTCAATTCTTAGTTTACGTCACAAATGTGAAATAATATATTTGAAATCGAATTAGAGTGTGTCTGAAAACAATGCAACAATAAATTACTTAGATAAAATAAAAATAGCAGCAATATAAACAAAAGCAAGGAAAGAATCAGCAAGCTTGTCATAACGAGTTGCAATTCTTCTAAAATGTTTGATTTTGTTAAAGAAACATTCAACTAAATGACGTTCCTTGTACAGCCACCAGTCACAATTCCATGGTTCTCTTACATTTGATTTTGGTGGAATAGTATATGAGGATTTCTTTGAAGTAATATATTCTCTAATTTCATTTGTGCCATATGCCTTATCTGCCAGGATATTGCTGCCTTCTATATCAACGTTGGAAAGAACATCTACGGCCTGTGTACTGTCGTGTAGATTGCCAGATGATAATTGAAAATGGATTGGATTGCCAAGTCCATCAACAACTGCATGAATTTTTGTTGTATGTCCGCCGCGACTCAGTCCAATATGCTGTTTTGTTTCGCTGTTTACAGCCCCTTTTTAGCACCAGCACTGTGCTGGTGGGCTTTTATACATGTTGAATCAATGCTTAAATTTTCATAATCTGCATCTGAGGTTAACTCTTTAAAAATTGTTAATAAAGTACCATCGTTACGCCACTTACAAAAACGACTGTATACAGTTTTCCATGAACCGAAGCGTTCTGGTAAATCACGCCATGCTGCACCACTTCTTGCAATCCATAGTATGGCATTAAATATAAGTCGGTTGTCTTTTGGAGGTCGTCCTGTTTTTGCTATTGGAATTAAGTTTTTTATTTGATCCCATTGTTCATCTGATATTTCATAACGCTTCTGTGACATATTTGCACCCTCCAAGTTTTTTATCTTATTTTACCTAAAACTCGGTTCTTTCGCAATATTTAGTTTTCAGACACACCCTAATGGAACCCAGAAGGGGTTCCATTAAAGTTAATCTAAATATTTCTATTTAGATGATGGTTTAAATGTTGTACAACTTGTATCGTCACTAGTATTAGGCTTATTTTTACCTGTCATTGGGTTAACTTCTAAAGAACTGGCATGGCAGCAATTATCCCTCCAATAATTACAACAATCAACACCACATTTGACTTCCATTTTAGGAGAACTCATAATATACAAACCTTCTTTCAATTATATTTTACAGATTTAGTATATTATAAAAAAATAAATATTATACAATTACAATTAAAATATTAAAGCAACGTAAGGGTGAAAAATATATGAATTTGACAACAGATAAGGGAGATTATACATCACAAAGGCTTAGGTAACTAGGTCTTTTTGTTATTTTGGGCATACTACCCTTAGAGGTGGTATGAATGCCTGAAATAGAAAAACTACTGAAAAACATTGAAATATTAAGAAAGCAATTAGAAGATGTGATTGATAAAAAACAAAGCAATCTAATTGACGAGGAAGTAATTAGCATGAGTAAAATATTAGATGCTACATTAAATCAATACAATGAAATATTAGCAGAAAAGTTAAAGAAATAAGAGCTGTAAAAGGCTCTTTTTTAGTGTTTAAAATTACTTACAGGAGGTGCTATATGAGCGAATGCTATGATGGAAAATTATGTGAAGAGAAGCATAAAACGCTAAATGATACAGTAGATGAACATGAAATTTGGTTGAAAAAACATGATGAAGAAATAGGAGTTCTAACTCTGGGGTATGGCATGACAGAGGATGAAATCAAAGGACTGTCAAGTGTAACTGAGGAACAGGCTTCATCCATGCTTGAAGATTGGCTGAATAAAAAGTATGCATCTGTGTTAAAGACCGACTTGAGCAACAAAGGGATTACCCTTACCCAAAATCAATTTGATGCACTAACCAGTATGGCCTACAATGAAGCAACTTTTCAAACTGTAACTGAACTCCAGAAGAATTGGGAAAGGCCAACGGATGGTGTGTTAAGGATGGAGACATGGAGTATATTTTTGAATAACTAAGGAGCTGAAAGGCTCTCTTCTTAAATTATAAAGATTATGGAGGAATAAAAAATGAAGTTATCAACAATACAAAAAAGAGAAAATTTAAATCAAGTATTTTCAAAAGAAGGTTAGATGTAGTAGAGGTACAGAAACAGGCTTTTGCGGCGAAAAAAGGAGTAGACAATTACAAGCGTGCTCTTAGTATTGCTAAGGGGTTGTATTATGTTTTGAAAGATGAATTTAAGGATTTAGTTAAGGCAGGAGATACCAAAAGGGCAGAAATGGGAAAAAGGCTGCTTGAAATAATACCAGGGCTTACACAGAATGAACTGGATGCCATAAATAAAGAAGTGTGTAATGGTGTTAAACAAATAGGCACAGAGGTTTTGAAGCCTATTGAGGTGAAGGAACAGAATTAATTTTAGTGACCTTAAATCGTAGAAGTAACTCTAATCCATAAAATATTACAGTATGAATAGTTTATTTTTATTTAATTTACCAAAAGCAATGTAGATAATTATTTAATATTGATACAAATTTCAGCATTTTTCTTATGACTCATATGATATAATCTGATATCAAATTGCAAAAAGGAAATTATAATTTCACAAGTTTATGTAATAACTTTAAATACCTAGGTTGATTAAAGTCAAAGTATAAATATATAATAGAAATGAGGGAGAAAAGGTTAAAAAAAGATGGTAAAACTGTAAACTCAGGAAAATTTAAACAAAAAGTTAGAGGCAGAACAGCATATAAAGAAGATGGTGGGTGGACTATAGAAAAAGATACAGCAGGGCACGGTGATAGTAAGTGGAAGCTAAAAAAGCCTAATGGAGATAGAGTAGCGTCCCTTGGCGAAGATGGAACTATTTTAAGGAAATAAGGAGATTATTAATGAAAATAGAACGTATATTTACAGATAAAGAAATAGAACCTTTTTTAGATGAATTAGAAAGTTTAATTAATAAATATGAATATTTTTTGATAGACATATTCCCTAAGAAGATATTAGATGCAGATAAGTTTAGCCAATATGAAATAGTATATGATTCTCTTATTGATGATAAAAATCAAAGTAGTTTTCTTGTAAATGAAAATAAATTTATTAATTTGTTGAAAAAAATATGGTTATATAACAAAACAAAGGCATTTGTATTTGAATGTAACTGCGAAAATTTATTTAAAAATTCTGATGATATAAAATATTTTAAATCAATAAAAGATAGTGAAAATGAAACAAAATTAATAAATAATGTTTATGAATTAGAGTTATTAATAAAATTAGGAATGAGAGAAAAATTATATAGCATATTAGTTTTTGAAGATATGGAAATCATTTGCTGGCTAGGGAATGGCCTAAATTGTTCTTTGTATTCTAATAAAGAAGGATCTATGGGATTAATGGAAAAAATGGCAACTACAGAAGGACTTTATTTATATAAGTGTAACAATAACTAAACTTGCGTTCATGGTTTCAATTTTAAATTTCTTAATAATTATCATATTTAAATTTCTTAATAATTATCATAGTATGTATAAAAATAAAGCCTATTGAAGATTTTTTTGGTAGGCTTGTTTTTGTTATTACGTAAAAGGTATGTTATAGAACTAAAAAGAGCATAGAAATTAATCTATGCTCTGTTAACTCATAATTATATTTTTAAACTCCTAATGGCACTTGCGTATTCATTTAAAATTAAATCTAACTTTTGACTTTCCTTAATTATTTCAGGACTAGATAAATCTTCGCTTTGATTCATTTCCTGTTCAAGTAACTCTCGTTGTCTTTCTAATTTTTTTAGTATTAACTTGATTTTTTTCATAAAAACATTCATCTCCTTTTTAAGGTTAATAAAATGCTATTTTAATAGAAATATAAATACTAAATATTTGTGTACTTAATTATATATTCGATTGATTTATGTAAATATTTATGTCTGAAACCATTTACATGTCTTATAAAATCATATATTATATACTTACAAGGTTAATTGCCTTAATTAATTTTTTACAACCAATATAATTTAATTTTTTTCAGATTCACACTCCAAATAGTATGATTGAATAATGATCATACTATTTTTTTGACAGTGCGTATCTTGATATTGCGTGGTGTAAAATTGCTCCTAGGCTTTACTCTTTGTGAAATTAATGTATAATAATAATAAATATCATATAAAATTATTAATAAGGAGGTGTAAAATATATGAAAAAAATGTATTGTATACAATTGGATACGGTTATATCCAATTCAATTTAGATATTTAAAACCAGAACAAAAATTTCAAAAATATACTTGGATTGAAGTAGATGTAAAGGAAAATACAACTGATAAAAGAGCTGAAAGCTATAAGGCGAATGGCGATACGATAAAAATAATAAGAAAGCTGGATTCTGTCAAAGATTTAGAAGAAAGGGAAAAATATATTTTACCATTACTTAAAAATAGTATGAGTGAAGTTGAAAACATGTATAAAAAAGATAATGTTTCACTTGCATTGATAAGACCTTCAAAAGTATATGATCTAGTTATTAAGCCTACAAATAAAGATTGGACCCCAAAGCAGCAAGCTATTATAAATCAAACGTCATTATTTGATAACGATTTGAATGTGCTTGAGAAAATACCTTGGAATTTTTCATTTGAATTTAGATGCGGAGGATCATGTTGTAAAAATAGGAGGTATAAGATGATTCTTCTGGAGAACAAATGAAATTTATTTAATTAAAAGAACATTATAGACATGCTTTATCAAATATTTATTTTAAATGATTTTGTCAGTGGTTATAAAATATTTTTATTTATTAGACATCTTTTTAATCTTATGCAAATAGGATTGTATACAATTAAGATGAAAGCATATCCCAGGGCTTTTATAGATTAAAACTATTTGGTGAGATAATTATTTTTATGGTATTAAGCATTGTCCGAGTTACCATATTTTATGCTTGGTTCCTAATTATATTGATATTTTCATAAACCCTGTTATAATAATAATTGGATGAAATTTTAGACTACCTATAAGGAATTGAAACTTCAATTAATACACCTTCTTTTGAAATTCATATCAGATTTTAGACTACCTATAAGGAAAATACAAAAAGCTGACCAAAGGTCAGCTAAAAATTTGAAAGGAATAACTATAATAATAGTATGCTCAAATTTAATTAAAATACAAGGTATTTTTTAAATAAAAATTTTTATAATAAAAGCTCCGGCAATGCCAGGGTTTTTACCAGTTAGAACAATAATGAGTGATTTTAAAGTATTCTTATGACATTAAGCATTATACTCAACTCCAAACATTTTATATTTATTTTTCAAAAATTCATTTAATTACCTAGAGTATTTTTTATAGAATTGTACAAACTTTAAATGTAGCATTAAAAATTGCTCTAGAAAGAGGTGTTTGTTATGGCACGTAACAATAGTAATTTAGTAGCACCAGGAGCTAAAGTAGCTAAGTTCAAGAGAGAACCAGATAAAGAAATTGGAATAGATTCAAAGGAAATCTATAATGGAGAGCTAACTACCAGAAAAGCTGGAACAGTAGGCGGTAATAAAAATGCTAAGGCTTATGAGCTGAAACAGTAGATGGTAATAAAATGGCTAGGGCTTATGAGAAAGACTTAAAATAATAAAGTAATGAGAAGCCTGTACCTTAAGGGGTGCAGGCTTTAACTAAAACAAGAGAGCTACAGCCCTCAAATCTTTTTCCACGTATCATAGAACCATTCCATATTCTTTCTTCCAAATTGTCTTGCAATTTCTTCTTTCACTCTTTCATCATATATGTTTAGATCATAGCTCGGAGTATATATAGCTGCTAACTCAAATACCTTCTCATATAACAGATCGAAAAGCTCATCGTTGAACGTGTCCATACCCTTGTTATCTTACTAATCTACCGTTGCTATCGCGGCCAATTACAGCCATAATTCTATAGTATTGAGAACTGTTTATTTCAATATTAGTTTTCCTTGCCATATTAAAATTCCCCCTAAGTCTATTGTTAAAATAAATTATTCGAGGTTTCAGCAGCATGAATTATAAGTGTGTCTTAAACAATGGAATTTACGATATGGTATGTTTGCTTTTTTAAAAGACTTTTATAAATTTGAAGTAGATTTTTGCGTATATAACTTTACTAGTAGCTGTTGTAAATACAAAATTATTATCAGTTACGGACTTTTCTTTCTGCTGCTGTAATTTGTATGTTTTTAGTATTGAAATCAATTCTGAAGGGATGGCTATAGTCCTAACACTATTTTGTGATCTAGTGCTTAGAATGAAATAATTTAGTATTTAATAAAAATATTTGGGAATATTAATTTTAATAATTATTTTATATTGGAGGTTATATAAATGGGAAACACCACAAAAATACCATTAGTTTCATCAGAAATATCAGGTATTTGGAACTCTTATATGGGTGAAAATTTAGTTGCGCACATAATTAAATATTTTTCTAACAGAGTTGATGATGATGAAATTTGTGATATTTTACAACATGTCTTAAATTTATCTAATCAGCGTATTGAATTATTAACTGATTTATTTAATCAGGAGGAACTACCTTTACCAGAAGGTCTTACAGATAGCGATGTCGATGTAAATGCTCCACGTTTATTTACTGACACTCTCTACTTGCAGTATGTAGCATATGAGGCAAGAGCAGCAGTACGTAGTTATAGTGTGATTTTAAGTCGTATAACACGTTCTGATATTAGAAATTACTTCTCAAAATGTATTCAAGAAAGTGCTGAAGTTTATAACAGAACGGCAGAGCTGGGCTTATCAAAGGGTATTTTTGTTAAAGCACCCCAGGTAGAAGTGCCTAAAGAAGTTGAATATGTAAAAAATAAAAGTTTTATTTTAGATAAGTTTGGAAAAAAGAGACCATTGCTTACCAGTGAAATAACTGACATTGTTTCCATCACGAATGATACTGTGATAAGAAAAGCTTTACTAGTTGGTTTCAATCAAGTATGTAAAAGTAAAGAAGTTTCTAATTATATATCAAGAGTTATAACTCTTGCAATTAAACAAAATGATGGTTTCAATTCATTCTTAATAGATGAAGGTATTCCAATTGGAAGTTCTTCAGATTCATATGTAACTGACTCAACAATTTCACCATTTTCAGATAAACTTATGTTAAGCAAAATTTTTATAATGTATAGGTTAAAGATAGGTAGTATAGGTATAGCATTGGGAAATATAATGAGAAGTGACTTGAAGGCTACCTACAGGAAATATCTAGATGAAGCTATGGAGTATTCTAAAGATGGTATAGATATCATGATTGATAATGAATGGTTTGAACAGCCTCCACAGGCAATAAACCATGAAAATTTGGTAGAAATTTGATATTGATGGTAACTCATACGAATTCTCCCTTAAGATTATACCTCTAGCCTCGAGGTTAAATGAGGCTTCCAATGCGGGAAACCATAAATAAAAATTATACTATAGTATATATCCAGAAGGTAGGCACTGTTAAAATAGTGCCTATTTTCATTTTGTTCATAAAATAATGAAATTTGTTATAGATAGTTAATAAATATGACATTAAATTGTAATAAATACTATATATAATTATAAGTGTCCTAAGGAAATAGTCTTAGAGGAAATGAAAAATAACTATTTGAAAGGGTGAGTATGATGTATGATTTTCCGAATGCTACTGTAGTTTATAGTACAAATAAATTAGAAGATTTAGAAAGTAAAATAGAAGAAATTGAATTTGAACATAAAAGACTAAATGGAAACTGTGAAGTTGAAGTAATACCCAAACCTGATCCTCGATTGATTACATTTGATGGATATACAAATATTCAATTTCAACTTTCTATATATATCAGACATTTAAGCGTTAATTAAAAATAAATTTAAAAATCATTTAAGTAATGGTGATTACCAAACTGGTGTCTGTAGTTGCAGGGCACGATAAATTGAAATGCAACTGCCAGAAGCTGATATATTAAATTAATCTCCTTTTAAAATAATATTGTTGAAAATAAGCACTCATCAATTTAGGGTGCTTATTTTTTATCTGAGATTATTGACAGAGCTAGTAGCATCATAATATTATGAACATGATATTATAGATATTTCTCGGTATAATCAGAGAGAAATAGAATAGGTATCTCTTATTTTTTATAATAATTAGATTAAGTATATTTATAAAGTGTAAAATATTTTTTATTACCAATACCAGTCATCATAGAAAAATATTAATGGCCAAAGAGGGAATCCACGTCTATGCCCTCTACGTCTTCTACGTCTTCTACGACGTCTTTGTCTATATCCAGGATTGAAGTCATAATCAAAATTTTCATCAAAGTCTTCATCATAAGGATTTACATCCGTATATTTATCTTGAATTGGTCTAGTATAAGGCATTGAGCAGTATGGGCAATACATGGGAGCTTCAAAGTTATAAGAATTTTCAACTTTTTCATTGGAGTTGTCATTAGAATCATTGATACTCATAGGTACCTCCGTAAATTTGTTTACAATGCCATATTATGAGTAAAGTATCAAATCTGTGAATGAGAGTTAAGAATCATTAGAAGGTGTATAAATATTAAAGTTAGAGCATATATATAAATATAAGTGTAACTAAACTCCAGATAGTTACTTGCTATGAGTATATCTGTTTAACATATCTCCTTTTTACACTAATATTTAAATTTCAGATATACTCTTTTTATGTAAAAGAGAAATAGGTGATGGATATAAAGATAAGAGAAATCCTGAAAGAAAAACTTAACCAAGATAAAAAATTAAATAAAGATAAACCAAGGATAGGTGGATACCTCTCCTTTTCTGATATTGAAAGATTAATGCGACATGATTGTTATAGGAGGGTCAAAGGTGCTGTTAGGAGGGTGAGGTGAGAAAGATGAATGAAATAAAGACTGTTGCCATTAAACTTGTTGTTATCTCACCAGCTAATATAGGGGATATCTACCTTTAAGTATAGTAAAATTTCTTATGTTTATTAGTAGTTTAGGATTGTCAGTTATTATACCATCAACACCTAAATTAATTAACTTATGCATAGAAGTTTCATTGTTAACTGTCCAAACATATATTTTTTTATTAGAATTATGGATGTTTTCAACTAAATTTTTTGTTACTAAATTTTCTTTTATACTATAAAAATTTACATTCATTAAATATAAATTAATACAAGGATTGGTTGTTATATAACTTGTATTAATATTGGGATCTAATTTTTTTATATTAGTTAGAATAGTATAATTTGAAGATTGAATAATACAGTGGTTAATTAAATTGTTTTCTTTAATAATGTGAATAACTTTATTCGTTAAACCAATAGTGTCACCATAAGGCTTAATATGTATGATTAGATTAAGTTTTCCTTTACTATATTTTACTACTTGTTCTAGAGTGGGAATATTTTCAGATATATGACCTGTAAGATTTAACGCTCCTGTATTTAATTTTTTAATTTCACTATAATTTAGTTGATTAATTTTTTTATTTAAGCCTGTTGTACTTTTTAAAGTTTTATCATGCATTAATATTACTACTCCATCTTTTGTTTCCTGAACATCAATTTCAGCATAATTTACTTTACAGTTTACAGAATCTTTAATGCCATCCATAGAATTTTCATGTTGATATATAAAACATTTAGCTCTATGAGAAATAACCTTTATTTTCTTAAGATTCAAGATATCATTTATTTTACTTGGGTAATTTTGAAAAATAATTGTGCTGGGTTTTGATGAAGCATATAAAAATATAGACAGAGTGCTTAAGATTAGTAAAAAGCTTCTATGAACAGATTTATTCATTTTAATTTTAACACTACTCCTATCATATGATTTAATAATTTATTGTTCAATATCTCGTAAAAACTTCTATAGAATATATAGTTAGAGGTTTAGTATAAAATTATGTCAAGAATATATTGCTAGCTATTATATTAAATTTTTTGTTAACAATAATTTAATGTATGCTTATATAAAAATTTAATTATTTTAGAAGGCGTGTAAATTGAAAATTGGAAAACATTATTCTATAGTTTGTTTGATATTTTTAAACATTTTTTGATAACCATTTGTATAGGTTTTCAATACAATAATAGATTGAGTGTTAAAGCAGCATCAAATACAGAGCATGATGAAAAAGTAATATATTTAACTTTTAATGACGGGGCAAGTATAATAACAGATAAAATTCTTGATATATTAAAAGCCAATAATGTAAAGGCAACATTTTTTTTAATAGGGAATCAAATCGAAGAAAATAAATCAACTGTAAAAAGAATATATGATGAAGGACACGAGATAGGGCTTCACACTTGCAGTCATAAAATTAAGAAAATATATTCTAGCCAGGATGCTTTTATAAAAGAAATGAATAATACACAATGAGTGACATTAAAGAACCAATATAAGTGTTCTTATGAGCATTATTATTATACCCAATTTACCATATTTTATATTTATCTACATTCCTTCACAACCTGTAGATCCATGTAATTCCTCAAAATTCCAATATTTCAGTTATAGCTACAAAGAATGAGGAAACCTTGCTGTATTTATATTGTGAATAATTTTTAGGTATAGTGGAAAAGTATAATATTAAGAAAATGTTTGGAAATGTGGAGACTTTAATAAATAAAGAACAAGAATATCACTTTTTTTATTTTTATTGAGAGGGATTATTCTTATATCTAAAAAGGGTATATTCCAATACCTAAGGTATATTTTAATTTCACAGCTGGGATAGAAAGGAGAAGATATATGCATGCCAGTAAACGAATTAATCGCACATGATAAAGGCCTTGACAACACTTTCAATCTACTGAAAGAGGGCTATTTGTTTATAAAAAACAGGATCGACCAGTATCAGTCTGACTTGTTTGAAACTCACTTACTAGGACAAAAAGTAATTTGCATGACCGGAGAAGAAGCAGCAAAGGTGTTTTACGATCCAGGACGGTTTCAACGAAATGGTGCAGCGCCCAAGCGAGTACAAAAAACATTATTTGGCGAGAATGGAATCCAGACTATGGACGGAGAAACGCACACTCATCGTAAGAATCTCTTTAAGTCGCTGACTACCTCACTGTATCAAAGGCATCTGGCTGAACTCACATTGGAGAAGTGGCAAGCTTCTGTTGACAAATGGGAAGATACGGAGAAGGTTGTACTCTTTGATGAAGCAAAGGAAATCTTATGTCAGGCAGCATGCCAGTGGGCTGGGGTTCCACTGCTGAAATCTGAAGTAAAGGATAGAGCGGAGGACTTTGGTGCAATGGTTGATGCTTTCGGAGCGGTTGGACTGAGACATTGGAAAGGCAGAAGAGCAAGAAATAGGACTGAAGATTGGATAAAAGGTATTATAGAGGATGTCCGAGGTGGTAAGATAAAGGCCGAAGAGGGTTCAGCACTTTATGCCATGGCTTTTCACAGGGAACTTGATGGCAGTCAAATGAACAACCAAATGGCTGCCGTAGAACTTATTAACATACTGCGACCAATTGTTGCTATTTCAACCTACATTACTTTTGCAGCTTTAGCACTACATGAGCATCCAGAGTGTAAAGAAAAGCTAATTTCAGATGACAACAACTATTTTGAAATGTTTATACAGGAAGTTCGTCGCTTTTACCCCTTTACACCTTTTCTTGGTGCAAGAGTTCGAAAAAATTTTATTTGGAATGAATACGAATTTAACGAGGGAATGCTTGTGTTGCTTGACATATACGGTACGAATCACGATCCATGTATATGGAAGAATCCTGATGAATTCCACCCAGAGAGATTTAAGGAATGGAAGGGTAGTTTGTTTGATTTTATACCACAAGGTGGAGGTGACCCTGCCAAGACACACCGATGCCCAGGTGAGGGTATCACCATTGAAATTATGAAAACCAGCCTGAATTTCCTTATCAATAGAATTGAATTTGAAGTTCCAGAGCAAGATTTAAGCTATAGTTTGGTAAGAATACCGACATTTCCTGAAAGTGGATTTGTTATGACCAATATTAAAAGAAAAATTCAAACTATGGATAAATAAATTTAATGATTGATAATTTGGGTAGCACAAGCTAGACTGGTTATAGTAAGCTAATGACATAAAAATTTACACTTGTGACGCAAATTAAGAAAGATGTAGCAAAGAGGGGATATTAAAATTCCCCTCTTTATATTTTATAAAACATATTAAGCGATTAAACTAACACTTATATTTTTCTTTTATGTTCTTTATATATTCTTCTATCTCTTGAGCAGCTGCAGGAGGCAGATTATTATTTTCATGACCACAATATTTACATGTGTTGTCATTGTGCTTATAATAGCGATAGCATATTAAATCTTTTACGTATATACCACATCTTGGTTGAATTCCATCTATCGGAATGTCGTCAAAATCTTTTCCACTTTTTATTTCACCTGTCTTAATTAATAAATTTATCTGGTCTTCTATTTTTTTATCTCAATATTTATTTTTTAATATTTTACGCCATTTTTACACCATAATTTTTTATATCGCTTAATATATCTATAGATTTTCCTTTTCTCTTTTTAAAACATGAGTATAAATATTGACAGTTATTTCGATGCTGCTATGTCCTAAAAGCATTGATACAGTTTTTAAAGGTATATTATTTTTAAATTGTTTAGTGGTATAGGTGTGCCTTAGAGCATGAAATTTTTTATGAGATATAATTTACTTTAGTTCTAATTCTAGGGATGCTTCCTCTATGCGAATTTTGTCAAGAAAAAAATAATTCTATCTATGTTAGGTTGAAAATGTTGAGAAGTGTTTTGTTTCTTTAGATATTCTTCATAAATAGAATTATCAAAGGTTTCATTTGAAATTAATGAAATGGCAGTATCAAGTTGAGAAATACAATTATTAATATAATCATGGCGATTCAAGCATATAGGCATCATATTGGAAACTGTTAATGAATTTTGAAATCTGTTTTTCTCATTTGAACGGAAATTTGTAAATTTAAAGTGATAGCGCATAAGGTCTTGTAGTTCTCTTATAACCTTTGGAGGAATAAAATTTCTTTTAACTAGGGTGTGTCTGAAAACAATGCAACAATAAATTACTTAGATAAAATAAAAATAGCAGCAATATAAACAAAAGCAAGGAAAGAATCAGCAAGCTTGTCATAACGAGTTGCAATTCTTCTAAAATGTTTGATTTTGTTAAAGAAACATTCAACTAAATGACGTTCCTTGTACAGCCACCAGTCACAATTCCATGGTTCTCTTACATTTGATTTTGGTGGAATAGTATATGAGGATTTCTTTGAAGTAATATATTCTCTAATTTCATTTGTGCCATATGCCTTATCTGCCAGGATATTGCTGCCTTCTATATCAACGTTGGAAAGAACATCTACGGCCTGTGTACTGTCGTGTAGATTGCCAGATGATAATTGAAAATGGATTGGATTGCCAAGTCCATCAACAACTGCATGAATTTTTGTTGTATGTCCGCCGCGACTCAGTCCAATATGCTGTTTTGTTTCGCTGTTTACAGCCCCTTTTTAGCACCAGCACTGTGCTGGTGGGCTTTTATACATGTTGAATCAATGCTTAAATTTTCATAATCTGCATCTGAGGTTAACTCTTTAAAAATTGTTAATAAAGTACCATCGTTACGCCACTTACAAAAACGACTGTATACAGTTTTCCATGAACCGAAGCGTTCTGGTAAATCACGCCATGCTGCACCACTTCTTGCAATCCATAGTATGGCATTAAATATAAGTCGGTTGTCTTTTGGAGGTCGTCCTGTTTTTGCTATTGGAATTAAGTTTTTTATTTGATCCCATTGTTCATCTGATATTTCATAACGCTTCTGTGACATATTTGCACCCTCCGAGTTTTTTATCTTATTTTACCTAAAACTCGCTTCTTTCGCAATATTTGGTTTTCAGACACACCCTAATACATGCTTGTGTAGGTCTGCAAGCCATAGAGAACCCCTTTTATCAGTTTTTTGCCGGGAATGTTTTTAACGTACTTTGGGTTAGCTAGAGTAATATTGCAGGTTTTAACATTTATATCACCTACAAATCAAAATAAAGTACACAGATGTTGACTGAATATTCATACTTTTAAACGGTCTTTGCTTAAACAAAGATTAACTTACGTGCTCATTAGCACACTTATTTGTGCTTAAAAGAGTAATCGGCACATATTATTATGCGGATTACAGTTAAGTGTAATCACCTTACCCCGCCGTGCTCTGTAATACACCTATATACTTATTTAGATCATTTACATCAAATGATTATGTTAAACACTCTTTCATTAATTTTTGTGCCTTGAGCACAGCGAAAGGAATGGTAGTTATTATGAAAAATATTAAAAAATTGATGGCGTTAATTCTTGCAACGATGATATCCCTTTTAGTATTTACTGGGTGTTCAAATAATGGTACAACTCTATATAATGCAATTAATAAAACCCAGAAAATACAATCTGATATTACATTAAATATTTCTACAGATAATCTATCGATGCAGGAGCAACAAGTGATGCAAACAATAATACCGTTGGTTAATGCTTCTAAACTTAGTGTAGTGACGTATACAAATCAAGATGAAAACAATGCAGTATCTCAGATGAAAAGTGATATTAAATTTACAGAACCTACGTCGTTTGATATGAGTCTTTGGACAAATATGGATACTACTAAAGATAAACCGGTAGTAAGTGAAATATTCAAGATGCCGGATGTTCTTACTAAGCAATTACCAAATGAATTTAAAGGCAAAGATTATATGGTTATGGATTATAATGATATGGGTAATGTTCAAGAGGCATCTCAGGTTGATTATAAAAAGCTTGCAGAGTTCAGTAAAGAATTTCAACCTAAGTTTCTTCAATTTATGGCTAATTATGCTAAACAGTTTAATCCCAAATTTAATATTATAAGCAAAATAGGCACTAAAAATATAAATGATTCAACTAGTACTCAGTCCGTAAGTATATATCAAGTGAAGTTAGATGATAAGACGTTTAAAGATTTGATACATTATACCCTTAATAATTTTGCGGAGAATAGAGATGCGATAGCATTCTTAAAAGATTATATGACTAATCTTAATTCAATTATGGGATTATCAGAAAATCAAGAAGATCTTAATAAAACTTTTGATGAAATGCCTGAGATGATTGCACAATTAAATAAGAAATTAGCTACATTGGATAATGTAAAGATTCTTGGTGATAAGGGTATTACAATTCAATATACTGTAAGTCATGATGGATATGTTGTAAATGAAACTGGAAATGCAGAATTTGTTATTAATCTACCTGAATTAAGTAAATTAAGTCAGGATAATGTATCTCCACAGCAACAAAATAGTCAGAAGCCAACAGGAATTTATACAATTGATTTGAATTTTAATAATAGATACTATGCTATTAATGGGTACAACCCTATAACATTTCCTGCTCTAACTGAATATAATTCATTCAACTACATTGATTTGCTAAAAATAATTTCAAAACAGTCAAATAGTAAATAGTAAAATTGTCTGAAATTTATTTTACAAAACTCGTTGATTTTGTTAATAGAGGCTTGAATTTTAAAAAAAATTCTTGCCTCATTTTTAGTTGTAACTTTTTTCCAGACGAAAGTATAACGGTTGGCATTAGCCTCTATTTTGGCACCATCTACAAATAAATTCTCAAAATTTAATTCTCCAATTTTGTTTAAATGTCTTACAAACTGATAAAACAAATCTTCTATTGCATTTGGCAGATAGTATTTTCTAAATCTGAAGATAGTACTATGGTCAGATAATGAGCATCAAGTTATTATGCGTAATTCTTGGGGAGAAAATTGGGGAGATAAAGGATATTTTTATATTCCATATCAATACTTTACTGCTCCTAATGATTATGTTACAGAATATTTTCTATCTTTAATTAACTATATACTTTTATTATAATTCCCATATATCATATGGAATTAACGGTAAGCTTTCTAAATCGCTTCCTCGATTAGTATCTGGCTTTGTAGTTATAAATTCCTTTAATATAATTTCTGATCCTCTTTTCCATTTGTTATAACCAGTACTAACTAGTGTTATATATTTATCACCATTTTTTATATTTTGTATAACTTCTTCTATTTGTTGATCCTGGAAGTTATCACTAAATTTTTTTCCTTCTATTATTTCACAAACTCTAACTTTTGTAATATGTGCATCACCTTTAGTACAATTATAATTTTCATATTCTACTTTAATAATTCCATATTCCATACTATCATCTCCTCTCATTACACCATTATATCATTTCTACAAAAACAGCCAATAGCCTCTAACTATAATTTCTTATAATTTGACTTGTTTTTAACTTTTGTTCTTTTCTGGATTTATCTGAATGCAGCAATTAACTAACACCCTTAGCTTCTTCAAGGTGGGGGATGAGCACTGCTACGTTTCTTTATAAGTTATTCTGAGATTCAGGTAGAAAAAAGCTCCTCATTATTTCAATCTTTAAAGAAATAACGATTTAGATTAAAAATGAGAATAATCTAACTATATGATGGAGGCAAAGATGATATTATAATAGACTTAAATGTAAAAGATTAATATTAGGCAATTGCGAAACTCACTGATAAAAATGAATTGAGGAGTAGGGGGAATTTCAAAAAAGATAATTAGAAGATTAAAGGTGATTTTCCTGATTTGTAATGGCTAAATAGAAAAAAAGGGTGCAAGAAATAGAACCATGATTAATTCTAAAATTTAAAAATAGCTGATATTTATGCAATTAATGGTTTTAGACTTCTGATATATTCATGCTTGTGTATTTTATTGGCTATAACAACTGTTATTAGCTGGGTTATGCCTGAAAGAAGTAAGTCAGCATGAAGAGTTTTTTCATTTTGTGTTCTACGGTTTGCAATGCAATAGCTGTTTTTAAAATGTCCAATGCTTTTTTCAACAGTAGAACGAATTTTATAAGTATAATTCCAATCTTGGGAACCACGAGTTGTTCCTGGGTATGCACGCAAATTTTTTTCTGGATAAATGTAGAACATTCTGCCACAAGATGATTTAGTACAAGGATCTTCACAAAGAGTTTTTCGTTTACTCTTTTTCGTTTCTTTATTATAAATCCATTTCATTTTAGGGCAAACGAATTTCATTGTTGGAATTTCTGAGCGTAAGTGTGATTTGCTGCCTTCTTGCTTCATGGGTAGTGAATGATCATGAGGGCAGCATGGAATACCATCTTCATTCAAAGGACAATCGGATTCTTCTGGTGCAAGCTTAGTTTTTAGTGGAATATATGCTTTTTCAAACTTTAGTTCTTGAAAAAGATATTGATAAATTTCAATACTATCAAAAGCAGCGTCACCTAAAAAAGTTTTAGGATTTATCAAAGGATGTTTTTCAAAAAAATCCTTAAGGACAGGTATAAGTGCTTTAGAATCAGCAAGGGACTTATCTTCATCAGGAGAATTGGATTTTTTCTCAACAACGATATCTGGATGAGTTTTAAGGAAATCTTGGTTGTAAAATGAAATATCTCTCACAATACCAAGGCCGTTGGTTACAATGCCAAATTTAAAAGCGTAACAAAAATGACCGTTAATGTACATCTGCTGGATGGCTGGATTAGCTGCAGCATGAGAAGGCATAGCCCTGTAAGCAGCTTTATAAGGGTCATAAGAATCATCCAGACCATGTGTCTTCTTAAAAGCTTTAAGTTGTTTTATGATGCGGTTAGCATATTTAGGGTTGTTTTCAGTGACGAAAGCTTCAATACCAGAAGTATCAAAGATAGTCATAGAAGCAAGGTTCTTATCAATTTGTTGACATATTGGCTCAGTAATATTAACAAGATTATGGAACATTGATTGTAAGTCCAAAATAAAATCTTGTCTAAAGCGTGTGAATTTAGAAGCATCAGGAACTTTGGTGAAACCGCAAAAATCCCTCAACTCTTTTGAATATTTAAGAAAAATAATCAAAAGGGAATCTGTAGGAATAGAAAAAATACGCTGCAAAATCAAAGCACGAAGCATGGCATAAAGTGTATATTTACGAGGTCTTCCAGTAGAAGCATAAAAATGATTTATAAAAGAAACTGGAACTAAATCATCCAGATCAATAGTATCTTCAAGTAAAGAAAGAAACTGGGGCTTGTTGTTTTCAAATTTTTCTTTGCAATCAGAAAAAACTTCTGCCAAAGAAAGCTGTTTATATGGTATCATAAGTATATAACTCCTTTCTGAGGTATATGGTGATTTTGTTTCTTGGCAATTCAATTTTACCATAAATCAGTGAGGAGTTATTCTATTTTACAACAAAAAATATACCGCATTTATGCGGGTTATAGCGTTTCGCAAACCCTATAAGATTAATATGTTAGAAAGGAGTTTTAGAGAATGTAGTTCATTGGAAAAATAAAGCTTAGAGTAATGCAAAAACTGTTCTAAGCTTTATTTTCTTAAGTTCTTATCTATAGGGAGTATCTTTGTTTCTAGAAAGAAGATATTTAAAGAGTCTATTATAATTAATTTACTATAGTTTTTGCTCATAATCCTTAACTATTTTTTTAATCATGTTCCCACCTATACTTCCCCCTTTCTTTCCAGCTTCTTTTGAAGTCAAATCTGCAATATATTTTTTGTTTAAATTAATTCCTAATTGATCTGCTGTTTCCATTTTAAGTTTATCCAATTTTCCCTTTGCTTCTGGAACTAATGGTTTATTTGACATAGAAAACACCCCTTTTATAGTATTAATTACTTAATATAATTAAAGTTTATACATCGTAGCAAGAATTATACTAGGAAATAAGAGGAGTATTATGAGTAGTGACTTTAGATATTAATATATGGGATATATTATTTTAGTGGAAATATTATATAAAAATAATTTTATATTTAGTGTTTAAAAAAATGAAAACTTTAATTTAGTTTTTAGATAGAAAACAAACTCTAATTAAAATGTAAAAAGCTCTGGTAAATCCCAGAGCTCTCTCATTGTGAATTATGGTAAAATTATTGAGTGAGATATTAAAGGACTAACGTAGGTATTTATATGAGCATTAATATTATACCCAATTCAGCTTATTTTTATATTTATTTTCCAAATATCCATTTAATCATCTAGAGTATTTCTTATTAATATTTATCATATTTTGTAGTAAAATGAATATGATGAAGTAAATATTATCAAGATGTATATATAATTGCATTGAGCAACTTAATTGAGAAAAATAAGGTAAAATAAATCGATAAAATGAAAAGAATACTGTTCTTGAATAATAAGTTCAAGAACAGTTAATGTCCGATTAACGTCTATGTCTGTGATGATGATCTGATTCTGATGTTCTTTGAGTATGGTCGCTATCAGCTAGAGATTTATTAAATATTTTTGAAAGAATTTCAGAAAATTGTTCTTTAGTTAAATCAGAAACTTTTTCAAAATCATAGGAGTCCAGTACAGAATCTACGATTTTATCAGTCCTAGAAGACATAACATAACCACCTTTCATAAGTAATAGTATAACTCTATAAAAATATGCTAATAGCTTTAAAAATATACTATAAAGTAGCAAATAGATGAAAGCTTTAACAAGTGATTTTTAGATTCAAGCGGAGTTTGTGTCATAAGGTTAAAAGATAGTGCATATGGTGAATAAAGAGATAATGAAAATCGATATTCTTATACTTTCTATAATTGAAAAACAAGATATTTATGGTTATGAGATAGCTAAATGTATTAGAGAAAAAAGCGAAGATTTATATTATGAAATTAAATACCATGTGATACTTTTAAAAAATGAATATTTAAATAATGAAAAAACAAGATAAAAAATATAATCATGTACAATGTATAGTTTTTTATATAAGATTATTTATTAAAGGAGAAAGATAAATGTTTATAGATATTACACTTAAAATCACACCAAAGATGGTTAAAGACGCACAAGGCAATGAAAAGAAAGCATTAATGGGACACTTGGGTACACATTTTGATGTGATGAACAAAGAATTCCCATTAGAATATGTGGAACGTAAAGGAATCGTCTTTGATGTGAGTAGAATAACAGATAGAGATATTGATGAAAATGATATAGATTTAGACAGAGTGGAAATGAATATGTTTGTTGCTTTTTACACTGGATTCATTGAAGCAGAAGGCTATGGGGGAAAGAAGTATTTTACAGAGCATCCGCAATTGTCCAATGGACTTATAGATGCGTTGCTTGCAAAGAAAATATCTATTATTGGTGTGGATTTTGCAGGAATTAGACAAGGAAATGAACATACACCAAAGGACCAATATTGTGCTGACCGACGAGTATTTGTCATTGAAAATCTTTGTAATCTAAAAACACTTCTTAATGAGCAGACTAATATAAATCTTATAGCCAATACTTATCCTGTGAATTATGCAGAAATGACTGGACTGCCTTGTAGAGTGGTAGCAAAACTTTAGTGTTATGAATATAATCTTCATTTATAGTTAATTTACAAAGTTTGTAAAATTCCACCGTATTTGTATGTTGTAAAACAAAGATATTAGAAATTAAAGTGAAATTGAGATATTGCCAATATGTAATATAATATTTATAGTTAGAATATTAGGAGGATATATAAGACACTTAGTTGATAATTGGGTGTCTTTTTATATATTTCATATTATTCATAAATAGTTAATTAATATGACATTAAGTTGTAACAAATACCATATATAATTATAAATGTCCTAAGGAAATAACCTTAGAGGAAATGAAAATAATATGTGTTTACATATATAAGAAAAGTAATGGTAATTACCAAACTGGTGTCTATAGTTGCAGGGCACTTTAAACTTAAGTGCAACTACCAGAATGTAGTATATTAAATATAATAAAGTAATATCGATTTGCAATTAGTCTCCTTAAAATGATATTGCTAGAAATAAGTACCTGTTATTTAGGGTACTTGTTTTTTGTATTTGAAATATGATTTTTCTAAATATTTGAAATAAATATTACTTATTTATATAATAAAATAAGCATATGATTAATAAGGTATTACATAAAGGAGGATATGAGAATGTCAATAAGAGCCATGTTAGTTGAAAGGGAAATTGAGATAAAAGCATATGACATTGATGTAATAGGTATTGTAAGTAATATAGTCTATGTCAGATGGTTTGAGGATTTACGTCACTCTTTCTTAGATAAGTATTATCCGTATGAGGAAATGATTCAATCAAAAAAATCACCTATTCTTGTAAAAACAGAAATTGAATACAAGGCTCCTCTTACAATATATGATAAACCATTAGGTAAATGTTGGGTGACAAGTATGGGAAGAAGTAGATGGGAAATGGGTTTTGAGATATATTCAGGGGAAACTATAAATTGTTTGGGAAAGCAATTAGGATGTTTCTTTGATTTAGAGAAGAAAAAACTTACTCGAGTACCACAAAATATAGTTCTCCAATATAATAGAGAAGTTATAGGATAGAGGCTATATATTAGATTAGTATTAGAAAAGAAGGAGATTACAATGAGTGTCTCTTTTTCCTAATCAGACTGAAAAAAAGATATTCAATCCCAAAATAAAAATTTAAAATGTCGTGTGAGCATAATATAATAAATATGGATATGTAAAATATGGAAAGGGTGTAGTTGTTGGATAAAGAACTTAAAGACATACTTACAAAATTGATAAGAGATCAGGATAAAATTACAAGTGAAATTATCGGTCTTAAAGATGAAATCAACAGTCTTAGCAGCAAAGTAAATAATCTTCCGGAAGGGCAAAACAGTCTTAAAGTTGAAATAAATAGACTTAATGATGGGGTAGGTAATTTATCAGGGGGTACAAAATAATTTCACAAGTGAAGTTGAAAAGAATTTAACCAAGCTTGAGAATATTGAGAAAAAAATTGTTATAATATCAGAAGTACAAATAGCACATAAAGAGCAAGATATAAGAGGATTTGAAGATGTTAACAAGTCCATGAAAGATAAATATGATTTAATATTATCATTGTTAAGCGATATCTCCAAAGATGTTAAAGAACTGAGAAAGGGCCAAAATGAAATAAAAGAAGATCTTAAAAAAGTTAAAGTTGTTACTGGCAATAACTGTATTGAAATTGAATATTTAAAAACAATTAAATAACTAAAGTATATAGGCACTTACTAAATAAATCGGTAAGTGCTTTTATTATGCTCTAAAAAGTAGAGAGAAATTTGTCAATTAAGTGATCCTTGTGTTCAAGAACAGTAGTTGGCCATATAATTGGGTTTTAAGAAAGTGGGCAAAAACTAGATTGGAGGTTTAGAGGAAAATGAAAAATGCTAGGTGTGTATCCTAGCATTATTTTAAATTTATAGAAATTTATTTTAAATTTTTTTCATAACTTTCAACCATTTTTTTTACCATTTGACCACCAATAGAAAAAAGTTGTTTTTCTGAATTATGATTTTTGTTATATCTAGCTAGATCTTCTGCTGCTTCAATTTTTAATTTTTCGAGACCTTGTCGTGCTTCTGGTACTAATATTCTATTTTTTCTGGACAAAAGTATCATCTCCTTCCTAGATTAGTTTATGTATTCACAGCAATCATATTCTGAAGATATTGATGTAGATTGTTGAATGAAATTAAATTTCTGGATAGAAAGAATCACTAATGTTTTCCCATTATAATACAAAATTTTTATGAATAACAGGGATTTTAAAGGTATGGCTAAATTCTAGACCAAAAGTTTGAAATTGAAATGGAGATGGAAGAAGAAGATTAATACTAATATATCAATTAAATATTTTAAGCTTTTTAAGATATAAGTATAAACAATAGAGTGTAGTATAAGAGAACATATAAGAAAAAAAGGTATAATGTATGGACCATCCTTTATTATAGATAACTCTGCCAGCTATAACACCTAGAAATTCTAAAAAGGTAGTTAATAAAGCAGTAAATGAAATAATAAAGAAAGATTTCAATTTTTTATTTTTAATAAAATACAGCATATATACTCCAATAATAGGATAAAGAACAATATCAAAGGGTATATGTGACATATATTTCAAGTGAATTCGTAATAGTTTTGCTTTAAAATGTTACAAATAATTTATAATATGATATAAATATTTTTAAATATAGTAAAATTAAACACCGGGGATTATCCATCCCCGGTATAAAGGAAAATATCGAATATATATAATCATAGTATTTTAGTTTATGCAAAATGTCCGATATTATTAAGCTTGATATATTGATATAACCTTATATAAATATGATATGTATAATTGAAATTAATATGCTGGAAATAGCAGGATTATATATGTATAGAGTGAAAATAAGCACTGATGAAATGGGTGCTTATTTTCTATAATGCTTAAACTAAGTATGTTTATGAAGTGTAAAACATTATTTACTACCAATACCAGTCGTCATAGAAAAATATTAATGGCCAAAGAGGAAATCCACGTCTGTGTCTTCTACGCCTGCGTCTTCTATGACTTCTGCGTCTATATCCAGGGTAAAAGTTATCATCAAAGTTTTCATCATAAGGATCTAGGTTTGCATATTCGTCTTGAATTGATCTAGTGTAGGGCATTGAACAGTATGGACAATACATAGGAACTTCAAAGTCATAGGAATTTTCAACTTCCTCATTGATGCCTTTATTGGAATCGCTATTGCTCATGAGGTACCTCCACAAATTTATTTACAATGCATACTATGAGTAAAATATCAAATTTGTGAATAAGAATTAAAATATTAATGAAGAATAATTTTATCAAGACAGTTAGTTAATAACTAGGTGTTCTTTATCCGAATTAACCTCAATATTTACAGAATGATAAAAAGATATAAGGTAAAGACCAGCTAGTAAAAGTCAATAGTTAATTTAAAAAATTTATTTATTAAATTTAAGAGCAAAAAAGAGCATGGCAAACAAACCATAAAAAAATACGAACTATGGCAAATTTTTACTAAAACTAAATTGGAAATAATTTATCCAATTTGGACCATAATTAATTTGTCTAAGTGGTTAAGAAACTGATCTTGAAAAATTAGTAACATACATTTGGTTGTGCAGTTTTGGTTCACGAATTTCATAAGGCTTTTGATCTCTAAGAACTGCAAATATGTACTTTACAAGTTTGTGCATAATTGCACAAAGAGCAACTTTCTTCTTCTTACCATTTAAGTTTTTATTGCGATACTGGTAAAGAACACTGTTAATTGGTTTACCAGTTTTGGATTTTCTTATTGATGCAAGAGCAGCAGCATAAAGTGCTCTTCTACCAAAGCGTGTACCACGCTTGGACATTTTATTTTGGTCACTATTAAATTTCCCGGATTGACTAACTGAAGGGTCAATTCCAAAGAAAACAACCATTTCTTTTGGATGCTTGAACCTTGTAGGATCGCCTATTTCACTCATTATGGTTACAGCTGTAATAAAGCCTATACCTTTGAAAGAAAGAAGCAATGCTATGTTGTTCTTAAATGAAGCAGGTGTTGAGTCATTTTTAACTGCTGATTCTATTTCATTTACTAGAGTTTCAATTTGTTCATTAATGATGTTTAAAAGCTTTATATTTATGCCTATAGTTACTTTAAAGGAATTATTGGTTATTCCTATTTGTACAGCACTTAGTGCAGCGTTTAAAAGTTTGTTATATGTGTTTGTACACCAGTCAATTGATTTACAAGAATTTTCCTTTAGTAAAGCAATTAAATCATCTTTTGGTGCATCAACAATTGCTTTAGGGGATGAAAATTTACTTAAAACTGCTAATGAAGTAACACCAGCTACGTCAGAAAAAACATTATGATATCCAGGAAAAAACGTTCTAAGATCAGAAGATAACTTTTTCTTGAACTGGGAACGGTTATCTATAAGGCTGTAGTAATCACGACAAAGTGATCTTACAGCAAATATTGGGATATCTAAATAATCAGACATTTTTATATTTTGAAATTTTGCTATGTTTGCAATAGTTAAGGCATCCATTTTATCATTTTTCACTTTTCTTATTCCTAAATTTTTGTTACTATTAGTAATAAGAGGATTTATAACGAAAGTTTCTAATTCGTTATTCTTTAGGAAGTGGAAAAGAGTTAAATGGTAAACACCAGTTGATTCCATGAAAAGTGATGGTTTCATGGAGAACTCTTTTTCCACTTTTCTCATTTCTTTGAGAAGATAAGAGAAACCATCAGAAGTGTGCATTATCTTGAAAGCCTTTCTATAAACTGCTCCATCAGGGGCTAGTACTGCAACCATAGAATAATCAGCAGAAACATCGATACCTACTACAGGTAAATTAAAAAATTTTGACATTGTAAATATCTCCTTTTCATATATTTTTGAAGATAGAACAGAGTATCCATACCTAACAGTGAGCTAACAACCTCGTTTGTGACACGAGTAATTCTTCCGCAAGGGAAGAAACTCAACCAGCTAAACATCTAATCTCACTGATGGAATGATACGCTTTTTCACGGGTATAGGAACTCCGAAGGAGTCCTCCCAGGAGGAATACATCTAACCTCTATTCAGAAGATATTATACAATGATTTAACTATTAATCAAGTTACCCTTGTGGAAGATACACTCTTATTATTTTTAGACTTACTAAAGGATATTGCAATTTCCATAACGGAACTTGAGATGTACGAACAATAATTAATTTATATTTATAAATATCCGTTAGTAGAGATGATCTAATCTCTATTGATTGGTACAACTATATTATACGAGGTGGAATAAAAATATGTTATTAAATTTTTTAGGAAGGGGCTCAGCATTTAATACTAAAGAAGGGAATAACTCGGCTTTTGTAAAAATTAAAAATGAATTGATATTATTAGATTGTGGAGAAAATATTTTTGAGAGAATAATTAATAGAAAGATTTTAAAAAATGTAAGTGATATACATGTTTTAATTACGCATATGGATTCAGACCATATAGGAAGCTTAAGCAGTTTAATTTATTATTGCTATTATATAAAACATATAGTAGTTGAAGTGTCTTTCCCAACTAGGGAATTATATGATTTTTTGAAACTACAAGGTCATATAGAAAATCAGAATTATAAATTTAATCTTATAGGTACAGATATAAATAATACCTTGAATTTTATAAATGTAAAACCAATAAAAGTAAATCATATTAAAACATTAAATTGTTATGGATATTTAATTTATATAAAAGACAAGCTAATTTGGTATAGTGGTGATTGTAGTAATGTTTCTAATGTTATTAATGAATATGTAATTGAGGAGTTTTATCAAGATACTTGTTTGGCTGAATATAAAGGTAATGTTCACACTTCACTGAAACTATTGTGCAAATCTATTTCAAAAGATAAGAGAAATAAGGTATATTGTATGCATATCGATTGTGATGAATTAATTGAAAAAGCAAAGTATGAAGGTTTCAATGTTGTTGAAGTTAATTCAAATTAGTTTACTACAGAATCTAAATTAATATGCAAACTTTATGTAGTATGGAGACTTTATGAGAGTTAGTGTTAATAGAAAAGATATGATACAATTGATTTGTTCATAAAACAATGGAATATTGTGGATAATGTGGATAAGTTGTTGATAATTTATAAGAACAAAAGAAAAGCTTATCCATATGTGTATCAGTATTCAGCGTTCGAATAAATCCAGATGATAAAGCTAAATCGGTGAAAAAGAACCCTAATATAAACAATAAGCTTCTTTTTAATAGGAATTATATGGAAATAATGTTTTCATATCCTATTATCTGAATGCAGAATTAGCTAATATTTCTATCTTATTCAAAGTGGAGAAAAGCATTCCTTATGTGCAAACTTCACTTGAACCCTCTGAATAACTTGATCCTAAGAGTGTTTTATTTCGATGAATTAAGATATCAAAAATTGATATAGGCAATATATTAGATAAGGAGGGAATTTTAATGATTAAAGGAGTAGATATAAGTAATTTAAATGGTTTAGTCAATATAAATTTAATAAAAAATCGGGGGAATTCTTTTATAATTGCAAAAGCCACTGAAGGAAGTACCTTTGTAGATAAATATTACAGTTATAATATAAAACAAGCTAAAGACCTGGGACTTATTGTAGGAGCTTATCATTTTGCCAGGTTTCAGAATAAAACAAAAGCAATTGAAGAAGCAAACTTTTTTAAATCCATTGTTTCGGGATATAAACCTGATTTTGTAGTTTTGGATGTTGAACGACAGGTTAGTGGAGACATTACAGAAGTATGTCTAGCTTTTTTAGATATAATCTCAACTATTGCATCAGCACTTATTTATAGTAATCCAAGCTATATAAGATCATATTTAAACAGTAATATAACAAAATATCCTCTGTGGATAGCCCATTATGAGGTTAGCAGTCCAAGTACTGTATTATGGGATGATTATGTTATATGGCAGTATACAACGAAAGGACAAATATCAGGAATAAGTGGCTATTTTGATTTAAACTATATGGCAGAATTATTTTATAATAGTTTTGGTACAAGACAACCAGTAAAACCAAGTCCACTTATAGCTCAAATTAAAGCACTTCAATATAACTTGAATATAGATTATAATGCAAAGCTAATTATAGATGGAATAGTAGGTCCAGCTACTATGGCAGCATTGAAAGGAATTCAGAATATTGTTGTAAAGGGTCATAGATCTCATGTAATTCTCTGGATTCAACAGAAACTAGAACAATATGGATATCTAAAGGAAAATTCCTATACTTCAATGTTGTATGACGAAGCAACTTTTCAAGCTGTAACTGAACTCCAGAAGAACTGGGAAAGGCCAACTGATGGTGTATTAAGACCTGAGACTTGGGGAGTATTTTTAAATAACTAAGTAAGAAAGGCTCTTATTGACCACTTTAGGATAAATTATTCTAAGGTTCAGATGTAGAAAAGTATTCCTTATGAGTAAACTACATCTGAACTTAAGAATCACTTGATAGTTAAAAATATTAAAGTTTTTCAATGCGCTTATAAAGTAAACGCAATATTTACCACTTGTAATAGTTTATGATATAATATTAAAATTAATTAGCAATAAGAATTTATTAAATATAAGAATAACTTGATATGATGGAACTACAACTATGTGGAGGAGATAAATATTGAAAGATAGAATAGTATGTTTAGTAGGAGAATCCGGATCTGGAAAGAGTACAATTGCAGAATTACTGGAAAATGAAGGATATAACTACATTCAAAGCTATACAGATAGACCTAGAAGATATAAAAATGAAAGAGGACATATATTTATTACAAGGAAAGAATATTTTCAGGTTATTATAAAAGATAAACTTAAAAAAGATATAATAGCTCCCACTTGTTTTGGAGGAAATCATTATTTTGCCACTAAAAAACAATATAAGGGAAAAGGAGTATCAATTTATGTAATAGATGCTAAGGGAGTAAAGCAATTAAGGCAAACTATAAAAGATGCTAAAATTGTAGTTATATATCTAAAATGTGATAAATGGACTAGAGCCATAAGAATGTGGTGTAGGAAAAATAAAAATAATGTGGTATCATATTCTTGCCCTGAAAATTGGGATAATATAGATACAGATATAAAAGAAAGAATACTGCATGATGAACAAAGTTTTAAGGTAGTTTCATGTGATTATGTAGTAGATGCCAATAGAGACATTGAAGAAGTTTTAAAAGATGTCAAAAATATTATAAACACATAAAAACTTGGGGTAGTATAAAAGTTGTTTTGAAAGCCTATTTATGATAAAAATTGTATATATTAAATTTTAAAAAAGAAATAAAAGAAATTCTGTGTAATAGAATTATTATATTTAAATAATTTTATAAAATTCTATATTATCCTTTAGTCTTATCTTCGTCATCTTTGATGGCTTTTATGATTCTGATTATTCTGTTAATATTTTTAGGGGATAAATCTTTAGTTTGTTTAAAAAGTAATTGTAAATCTTCTCTATTTATTAGTGAATTCCAAAATTCTGATATTTCTGGATCGCTATTTAGAGAATTAGTTATCTTATCGACTGAATCACGAATATTGGTTCTTCCCAGCAAGTAGTCTATTGAAACATTATAAAATTCAGCTATTTTATTTAATGTTTCTGTATCAGGAGTTCTCTTCCCCTGTTCATAAAATCCGTATGCGCTTGTTGTAATCTTAAGTTTTTCAGCTATTTCTTTTTGTAAAAGATTGTTTTCATTTCTAAGCTTTTTTAAACGATCACTTAGCATTATTAGTCACCACCACTAACTTATTATTATAATTATACAACAAATAGATTATTACCATATGTTATACAACAAAAGGTTTAAGAGAGCATTGATACACAACATAAAGTTGTGTATCATAAAATATAGACAACATAATATCAAAAAACTAAATATTTTAACATATGTTCTAAATATGTAAATTATTATATTAGAAAATGGGGGAGGAGATCTCATAAAAGTATTAACAATTAAGCAGCCTTGGGCAAGTCTTATAGTTCTTGGTGAAAAGAAAATTGAAACAAGATCCTGGAAAACTAAATATCGTGGGTCATTATTGATACATGCGGGAAAGACTATAAATGGAAGTGTTTGCTTATTGCATCCATTTAAGGAAGTATTGGATAAGTATTTTGAACGATTTATAGATATGCCTACCGGGGTTATTATGGCTAAGTGTAATTTGATGGATTGTATAAAGGTTTTACATGAAGATGGATTAACTGCTAAATTAGAAAATAATTTTATAGTTCAAAATGATGAATATAATTTTGGAGATTATACTCCAGGCAGATATGCATGGATCTTAAAGGATATAGAGATGCTTAAGAAAGCAATACCTGTAAGGGGTAAATTAGGTATATGGGACTATGATGATTTTTACTAATATTTAATATTTGATAATATATTTTTAGAAGAGCATATTAAAATGAGTTTATTTAGTGGGATAAATATTTATTATTTTAGTGGAACAGATAATTCTTTAAAGATAGATAAAAATCTAAGTAATAATTTAAAAGATGGAAAGCTTTATAAAAAACACTGCAATTAAGCCTAAAATATATTTTTTACAGTAGCTAATTTTGGAAGTTATGGAGCTTTAACTTTTCAATAAATAGATGAACTTTTTAAATCTAAAGGCTCCAGTCTTTCTTCTAATTTTAGCATATCTATGCCTGAAAATATGTGGCTTATGTAGTATTTCCATGTAAAAATACAGATTTAATTAATGATAAAGCTTTAAAATTATTATGAATAGTGTTTTAGAATGTCTTCATTGGCATCTTAACAAGGGAATAGAATATAAGAATGATTCATTAAATAAATAAAGATATCGCAATTCTTATGTAAAGGTACAAGAATTTTTTTATAAGAAGTATAAGAATTTATTATCCTAAAGTATTATTGGATAGCTCTTTTATAAAGTTATATGCTTTTTCACCTTTATCTGATATAGAGGAAATATTTTTTAGTGCATTATCATGGAGTGCGTAGTTTTTATTTATTGTATCTAATATATCTTTATGTCCTTTAGTTAACATTTCAATAGTGCTATTATATTTTTTTACTAGTATAGAACTATTTTCCATTTAATTCTTTAGAACGTTAATTTTAATTTCTATATCTTTAATATTCTTATTTAAGGTTTTAAATTCAGTTTGCACTTCAAGATACATTTTTTTCATTAAATCAAATGTTTTATCATTTCCAAACATTTTATCAATCATATCTTTTCTTAGGGTCAAATTAATTATTAATATTATATAAGTAAAATTATTTATTTAGAACAAAAAGTAAGTAACTTTTCAACATAATGCTATCATAAGTTATTATTAAAAAAACATATATTTTTTTATGAAATCATTAAAAAACATATTGATTTATTAATTAAATAGTAGTAATATATAAAATATAATTCATATAAATAAGCTCATTAAAATTCCAATCTCTCGTAAACAATATGTATTTTTAGTATTAACTGTTTAATAAGGAGAAAGGGCACTTGTAATTTTATGGTGCCTTCTTTTTTTATGCAATTTTTAGTCACTGTAGTCTTCTAGATAAAATAAGGTATAATATGAAAAATTTATATTAAAGTTTAAAAATAAGGGGGATCTGTACCCCCATATTCTATCAATTATCCAAATTGAAAGATAAAAATATTAATACAAAGACTTTTAATACGAGGAAAGTTTTACATAAGTAGGATGTGTAAAATTATTTTAATTGTCTATATGAAAACCACCTGCTATGCAGGTGTGTTCAGAATAGCTTAAGCGGTGAACAAAAAACCTCACTTTGATAAAATAGAAGAGGTCTCGTCAACCAAATCTATAATCAAAGGAGGTTTGCCCTAAATGGACAGTAATAGTTTATCACATACTAAATGGAGATGTAAATATCATGTAGTATTTTCACCCAAATATAGAAGAAAAGAAATATATGGAGAAAAAAGAAAAGAGATAGGAAAAATATTAAGGAAACTTTGTGAATGGAAAGGTGTAGAAATAATAGAGGCGAATGCATGTGAAGATCATATACATATGCTTTTATCGATACCACCAAAGACAAGTGTTTCAAGTTTTATGGGATTCTTGAAGGGAAAAAGTAGTCTAATGATATTTGAGAGATTTTCAAATTTAAAATATAAATATGGAAATAGGCACTTTTGGTGCAGAGGATTCTATGTAGACACAGTTGGAAAAAATAAAAAAGCACACGAGTGTTGATTATCTAAAATACGTAAATAAAAAGGTATGAAAATGAGGTCATCCTATGGTAATATTAATTTGCTGAGAAAAAATACTACTGTTTAGGAGAGTGACCTCATGAGAAATAATACCACTATATTTGATATATTTCAAACACTTTTAAAAAAAGAAGAAGTAATTACAGTATGTGCGGTTTTAGGCTATAAGGATACATCAAGAAAATTCACAGTATATGATTTGTTTCAATTTTTTATAGCGACAGCAACTAATGAATACAAAAGTTTTAGAGCTGGTTCAGATTTTATGAATGAAGCTGGATTAAGAGCAGTTGATTATTCCACAATTTCGAAGAAAGCAGCAAATGTAGATTATAAAATAGCTAAGAAATTATTTGAGATTCTTATAACTAAATGCAATCGTTCAACTCGAAGAATACTTAAATTACCAAAAGATTTATTAGCAGTAGATTCCACTACTATAACTGTTGGTGAAGGCAGATTGAAATGGGCAAAGTTCAAAGGTAATAAGTCAGGAATAAAGCTGCATGTGGCTCTTAATGTAAATACTTTAATGCCTCAAAAAGTCATTGAAACTACTGCAAACAAACATGATGGTCCAATAGGTGAAAAACTTATTAATACAGATTGTATCTTGGTAGAAGATAGAGCTTATGGGAAACATAAGAGATATGATATGTTTAAATCTATAAAACAAGCATTTGTCATAAGAATCAAAGACAATATAACTCTAAGTTATCCAAAAAACATAAAAAGTTTAAGAACTGAAAATTCTAATATAATCAAGGATGTTACTTGTTATCTTGGAGAAGGCTCTTCTAAAACTGAAAATAGATTTAGAGTTGTTCAATTTAGTGACTTCTATGGAAAATCCATAAGGGTATGTACTAACTTAATGGCTATTACACCTGAAAAAATTGCAGATATCTATAAAGAAAGATGGAAAGTTGAAAGCTTTTTTAGATTTATAAAGCAAAATTTGAATGTTAAAAGATTGTTTGGAACAAGTGAAAATGCAGTTTACAATCAACTTTTTATAGCTTTAATTGCGTATGTATTACTTCATTTTTCTTATGTTAATGTGTCTCAAAATTTCAAATTTGTTAAGTTATCATTTTGTGAGTTTGTTAGAAAACTTCTTAATTCTACACTTCAAGACGAAGTTCAAGTATGCATTGACTTATTATTTAAAAATATCAATAATTATCAAATTTGTTTATGGTGAAAAATGGTTAATCAACACGTGTGAAAAAAGCAATAGAAGAATATATAAGAAATCAACAGAAAGAAGATATGATCGCCGACCAAGTAAGTATGAAGGAATACATGGACCCTTTTAAGGGTAGCAAGTAACATAAATTGCGGCTGGCGAGATCTTTAAGATGCCTTGAGGCATAATGCTGGTAATGTGCCCTTATAGGGCTTAGGAAAAACCACCAGCTAAGCTGGTGGATATTTATTTATACCTGACAATTTAAGGATAATATGCAGCAGAAAATAATTTTTAGAGTATAACAAAGATGAAATTTGTGAATAAAATCATTAATACTTACAAAATCTATTAATGGAAAGGTGGGAATGAGATGAACTTAACAACAGAAGATATGATAAGAAATAAGCTTCTTGATGTACAAGAAAATGTAAGGGATTTTCAAGAGTACTCAAAGAAAATAGATAATAAAGAAATCAATGAGAAATTTAAACAATTTGCTAAGGAATCTGCAGCGGAAGCACGAGAATTAGAAAAATTACTTAATAAATATGGCAAATAATTTACTTTAGATTTTTATCTGAAGTTTGCAATTAGCTAGCATCCTCAACTTTTTGAAAGTCGGGGATAAGCATTGTTAAGCTTCTGGATAAGTTCTTCTGAGATTCAGATGGAGAAAAGTATTCCTTATGAGCAAACTCCACCTGAGCCTAAGAATCACTTGATAGAGAGAAATTAATCTCTCTATTTTATTGTCGTAAATACATCAAACAATTATTTGCCAATAAGAATTTTTTCTATTTCAGAGATATATAAAGTATGATAATCTTTGTCAGGATAACATTTTTTATCTAATTGAGTATCGATGAAATGTTTAGAACTAAAATCTTGAGCATATAATTTTCTACATATAATTACAAGGTTTGCTTCTCCAATATAAGGGGTATTATTCTCATGGTTAATGCTTAAATTAGAATTTGAAATTTTATCTTCGTCTCTACCAGATGTAGTTCCTAGGTAATTTAATTGTTTTCTAAAGCTATTATCTAAAAAGGATAAAGAAAAGGTACTTGAGTTATCTACAAACTCCTTAGTATAACGTTGGGGCCTTATAACAATATAGGTTACATTTTTACCAAACATAACACCTAAACCTCCCCAAGCGGCAGTCATAGTATTTACTTTAGCATCTTTTTCAGCAGTAATAAGCATCCAATCTTTGCCTATAAGTTGAAAGGCATTTTTATTTAATTCTTCAGGTTTAATTTCATTGAATTTATACATAAATTGTCCTCCTTTAAAATAATTTTTTTAAATTTATAAATTATGTGTTTTTATCCGAAGGTGGCAATTAGCTAACACCCCTAGCTTCTTCAAAGTGGGGGAATGAGCACTGTTACGCCCTTGGATGAGTTCTCTAAGGTTCAAATGGAGAAAAGTATTTCTTATGAGCAAATTCCACCTGAACTTTAGAATTACTTGATATTATAACTTAAGACTTTAATAAAATAAAGCGGGTAGTTTATTATTAAAATATTAACGGGAAGGATTTTTTTGTTCTATATAGAAATTAAATATTAATAGGCAATTGCGAAACTCACTGATAAAAATGAATTGAGGAGTAGGGGGAATTTCAAAAAAGATAATTAGAAGATTAAAGGTGATTTTCCTGATTTGTAATGGCTAAATAGAAAAAAAGGGTGCAAGAAATAGAACCATGATTAATTCTAAAATTTAAAAATAGCTGATATTTATGCAATTAATGGTTTTAGACTTCTGATATATTCATGCTTGTGTATTTTATTGGCTATAACAACTGTTATTAGCTGGGTTATGCCTGAAAGAAGTAAGTCAGCATGAAGAGTTTTTTCATTTTGTGTTCTACGGTTTGCAATGCAATAGCTGTTTTTAAAATGTCCAATGCTTTTTTCAACAGTAGAACGAATTTTATAAGTATAATTCCAATCTTGGGAACCACGAGTTGTTCCTGGGTATGCACGCAAATTTTTTTCTGGATAAATGTAGAACATTCTGCCACAAGATGATTTAGTACAAGGATCTTCACAAAGAGTTTTTCGTTTACTCTTTTTCGTTTCTTTATTATAAATCCATTTCATTTTAGGGCAAACGAATTTCATTGTTGGAATTTCTGAGCGTAAGTGTGATTTGCTGCCTTCTTGCTTCATGGGTAGTGAATGATCATGAGGGCAGCATGGAATACCATCTTCATTCAAAGGACAATCGGATTCTTCTGGTGCAAGCTTAGTTTTTAGTGGAATATATGCTTTTTCAAACTTTAGTTCTTGAAAAAGATATTGATAAATTTCAATACTATCAAAAGCAGCGTCACCTAAAAAAGTTTTAGGATTTATCAAAGGATGTTTTTCAAAAAAATCCTTAAGGACAGGTATAAGTGCTTTAGAATCAGCAAGGGACTTATCTTCATCAGGAGAATTGGATTTTTTCTCAACAACGATATCTGGATGAGTTTTAAGGAAATCTTGGTTGTAAAATGAAATATCTCTCACAATACCAAGGCCGTTGGTTACAATGCCAAATTTAAAAGCGTAACAAAAATGACCGTTAATGTACATCTGCTGGATGGCTGGATTAGCTGCAGCATGAGAAGGCATAGCCCTGTAAGCAGCTTTATAAGGGTCATAAGAATCATCCAGACCATGTGTCTTCTTAAAAGCTTTAAGTTGTTTTATGATGCGGTTAGCATATTTAGGGTTGTTTTCAGTGACGAAAGCTTCAATACCAGAAGTATCAAAGATAGTCATAGAAGCAAGGTTCTTATCAATTTGTTGACATATTGGCTCAGTAATATTAACAAGATTATGGAACATTGATTGTAAGTCCAAAATAAAATCTTGTCTAAAGCGTGTGAATTTAGAAGCATCAGGAACTTTGGTGAAACCGCAAAAATCCCTCAACTCTTTTGAATATTTAAGAAAAATAATCAAAAGGGAATCTGTAGGAATAGAAAAAATACGCTGCAAAATCAAAGCACGAAGCATGGCATAAAGTGTATATTTACGAGGTCTTCCAGTAGAAGCATAAAAATGATTTATAAAAGAAACTGGAACTAAATCATCCAGATCAATAGTATCTTCAAGTAAAGAAAGAAACTGGGGCTTGTTGTTTTCAAATTTTTCTTTGCAATCAGAAAAAACTTCTGCCAAAGAAAGCTGTTTATATGGTATCATAAGTATATAACTCCTTTCTGAGGTATATGGTGATTTTGTTTCTTGGCAATTCAATTTTACCATAAATCAGTGAGGAGTTATTCTATTTTACAACAAAAAATATACCGCATTTATGCGGGTTATAGCGTTTCGCAAACCCTATTAAATATTAATATAGTAAGGAGGTTACAAATTTGAAAACTCTAATAATATATGAATCCATACATCATGGTAATACTGAAAAAATAGGTAAAATAATAGGGGAAGCATTAAATGGAGACATAAGAAAAATAAATGATGTAAATTTAAATGCTTTAAATGAATATGACTTGATAGGGTTTGGCTCAGGTATATATTATGGCAAATTACATAAAAATATTCTTAATTTTATTGATAACTTAAAAATTATGTCTCATAAAAAAGCATTTGTATTTTCTACAAGTGGACAAGGCAGAATTAAATATAATAAATTAGTAGAACAAAAACTAAAAGAAAAAAACTTTGAAGTTATTGGTAGTTTTACATGTAAAGGCTATGATACCTTTGGACCATTTAAATTATTTGGAGGAATTGCAAAGGGCAGACCTAATGATAATGATTTTAAAAAAGCTAAAGAGTTTGCAAAAGATCTTTTAAAATTTTAATAGTATGCTTTAGTAGTTAAAGAATAGGAGAGACACTACCTCTCCTATTATAATTATCATTGTTTCGGGGTTATAGAGTAAAAATAGTTTTTATGTGTTAAATTATCTACATGAGGTTTATGAAATTCTGGAGTAGATTTGAGAGAAAATAATATTTCTTCGTATTTTTTTTGTTGTATTTTAATTAAATTAATGTCTTCTTGAATTTTTTCCTGTATTCTTTGAAATTTTTCCTGATTATTTAAAATTTGTTTTACCATTTTACTAGTATCAGACATTTTATCGCCCTCCGTTAATTTTAATTGTTACAACATAAGTTTATTATATGTAATTATAATAAATAATATAGTTACAAGTTAGTATAGGGGGAAGGCTAACTGATCACTTAATGAAGATATAATGTTTTAATGGGAATGGTTAAAATAGCAGTATGACATATTTAAGTAACTCCATAGTATAAAATCATATATGCACTTAATGGTGAATCTCCTTCATTTTTATAACGATGATATATATCTCCTTTAGATAGGATATAGTTTTTATTGCCAATTTGTAAATTCATTATTCCATCACAAATCATTATATATTCTTCTATACCAACAACGTGGCCTTTGAACTCATAGGATGAACCAACTTCTGAAATTTTATAGTATATTTCTATTTTTTTTACAGGGTCAAAATTAAATAATGAAAATAATTTGAATCCTGATTCATTAATAATAGTTTTAGCATCATTATTATAAATTACGGAAATTTGAGGTTTTTCTTCATTTATTAAATCTGTGAAAGGGCTCTTAAGACCATCGGCTATTTTCCAGAGCACTGTAATGGTGGGATTTGTAATTCCACGTTCTATTTCTCCTAACATACTTGTGCTTACATTTGTAAGTTTTGAAAGCATTTCCAAAGTAAGCTGTCTTTTTTTTCTTATATTTTTTAAATTTGTGCCAATTATTAATTTTATATCTTCCATGAGTATCTCCTTAAATAAAAATTACGCTATATTATAAAATAATAAGGAGTGATAAAAGGAGACGCTTACATGAAAAAAATAATCAAATCTGCATTTTTAGCCACAATACCAGTTATGTTGGGCTACCTTTCAGTAGGTATGGCATTTGGATTGTTGTTTGAAAAGTCAGGATATAATTTTTTGGGCAATTTTTGGGAAAGAAAAAAATGTATATGATTTTTTCACTCACAGACGAAACATATTCATTATTGTGTTCTTCAAAAACACCTGAAGGTGTTAATAGTAATTGGTTTTTATTTTGTATTGCTTTTTTTAATCAAATATATACTGGATAGTAGGTACAATTGTTGGATCATTTGCAGGCTTATTGATAAAATTTAATACCAAGGGAATTGATTTTGCAGTGACAGCCTTATTTATAGTTATTTTTATAGAACAATGGCTTACTTATAAAACTCATATTCCAGCATTAATTGGATTTTGCTCTACTATTTTCTCAGCCTAACCAATAAAAACAAATTTGTTTTCAAAATTTATAGTAAAATTGTAACTATTTATAAAAGTTCAGTATATAATATAGTATACAAGATGAAATATAAAGTATGATTTATACTGGTGAGAAACTTTTAGATAAAAAGCTCTGGTTGATTCCAGAGCTTTTATTTTTGTATTTAGATACAGGTCCTACCTGTGATTTCGAGAAGCCTATATATGAGTGGAAAAAAGAAAAACTTCAATGTAAAATAAAAGTGGATTTGCCAACCACAACTAAAATATATTGAAGGTATGTCCGAAATAGTTTAATACATAGTGTGTGCTGTAATCAAAAGTTATGGTACATGAGTGCTGGCGTAAATTATTCCTGATATCCCTATGGTATAAAGCCTTGACAAATTCTTTTTATATATTACAATATGAACGAAAAATATTATATTTATTCATTTAATTATTTATATAAAGTCTGGAGGCATACCTGTGGAAGATAAAAAAATACTGATTTACGATTGTGCAAAGAAATTGTTCAATGAAAAAGGCTTTAAGGATACTAATGTATCTGAGATTACAAAAAAAGCTGGGATGGCTGTAGGAACCTTTTATAATTACTCTGAATCGTAACATCTGTTGAACCAGATTAATCCACTTCTGAATAAACTGTATATTCTAGCTGCCTTATTCTTCTCTTCTATAATAAATCTTTTTTTATATTCTCTAACAGCCTTTTTACTATCCATATTGGTCACTATGTGCCAGGTATCCGTGGTTTCTTCTGCCCTGCATACCGCTAAATTACATTTATATTCCTCAGCACTCAGTAAAACCCCCATTGAACTTTTTTGCACTTTTCTTTAGGGCTTTTATATTTCTAATATATTTTATTTCTTCTTTTCCCTCCATTTTTATTTTGCCAATTCAATTTATATTTTAGAGCTTGGCTATGTTTTTTATCCCTTTTTTATGGTACTTTATTCCTTGCTAATTTTTCTCTTTTTACTGTCCTTACGTCAGGGTCGCCATCTTATCGTGACAGCCAAATGTGGCAGAAGTTTTAATACTACATAATTTCAAAAAAGCACAAGTATTCATAGACGGCTATTGCGCCCATTTTTTATATGACATCTTCCGGGAATTTTGCCTAAAAGGTGTTTTTTATGATAATTTTTAGGATGCCAATTGAAGTTCATATCACTGGACATAGAATTTGTTTGATGTATTTCAATATATTTAATTATATCCATATAAATAAATATATTATTAATATTTACTATAGAGTATTTTTTATGAAATAAGTATATTCATAACCAAAATAATAATACAAAATATTTATTTTGTGTCAATTGATATTTTAATAAATGATGGAAATGTAGAATATAGGGAATTTAGATTAGCTTATATAACATAACTTAATATTTTAGTATAAGAAAGATAAAAGGATGTCAATATGAATAAACTTAAGAAATATTATCACAAGAAAATGGAATGTGATAAAATCTATAGGCGCGCATTAAATGGTGCAGATTATGGTATATGGGAATGGAATATGGATGAATTTACTAATAATATAGTTTATGAAAAAGATAAGGAATTAGCAATAAAGGATCTATATGAGTATATTAATGGTAATAAATTATTTTATCAGAGTACTTTTAGATTGAAAAATGAGGATTCAACCTGGGTTTTAATTAAAGGCAGAATATTAAAAGGTGAATCTGGATGTTGTAGATTATTTTCTGAAATGATGTCAGAAGTCAATGAAGATAAACTAAGTAAAAATTGGAATGAAATTACTAATATTCCCAATAGAGTATTTTTCCTGAAGAAAATTGATAATTCCTTAAATATGGACAAACTACATAATAAGAGGGTAGCACTTATCTATATTAATATTGATAATTTTAAAAGCTTAAATACTATTTTTGGTTATAATGTGGAAGATATAATTTTAATGTTGTTCGCCCAATCAATCATTAGAATTCTTAATAAATATAGTGAATTAGGAAGAATAGGAGGAAGTGAATTTGCAATATTAGTTCATGAGTTTAATACCATGAAGGATGTGGAGAAAATATGTAATAAAATACATAGATATTTTAAAGATCCTTTTAAAATAATGAATTATAAAGTTTATATAACAGTTACTATAGGAGTATCAATTTTTCCCAAGCATGGATCAGATAGTTATGAATTATTAAAATATTGTTATTTTGCAATAGATAATTCTAAAAACAGGGAAAAAATCGATATATTTTTTTGATAGACAAATTGATATTTTCAGTAATAGAATTGTAGGAATTGAAGCCCTTTTAAGATGGAATAATAAAAAACTGGGAAGTGTTTCTCCAGAAGAATTTATCCCCATTATGGAACATAATGAATATATAATTGAAATAGGAAATTGGGTCTTGGATAAAGTAATATGTACAATACATAAATGGGAAGAAAAAGGAATCCAGCTAGTAGTGTGGCTGTGAATATATCTCCTATCCAATTAAAGAGGAGTGACTTTAAGAGTAAGCTGTTAGCCTTGTGTACAAAATATGATGTTTCTCCTTCTTTACTTGAATTAGAAATAACAGAAGGAACTTTATTAGAAATATGTGAGAATAGCATAAAAATATTTAATCAGCTTCTTGAGAGTAATATAAGTATTGCTCTTGATGATTTTGGAAGTAGATGTTCCTCCTTAAGTTATTTAGTTTTACTGCCTGTAAAAACATTGAAAATAGATAAATTATTTGTAGATAATATACAACATGAAAAAAGTAAAATTTTAATTAGAAATATAATTGATTCATCAAAATCTTTAAATTGCAAAATAATTGTGGAAGGAGTAGAAACTAAAGAACAAATATATATTCCTAATAATTTAGGCTGTAATATAATTCAAGGCTATTATTTTAGCAAACCTCTTTCAAAAAAGAATTAGAAAATTTACTGACAAATACAAAGTATTGTAGAAATAAATTGTAGTTTTGGACGAAATAACTATTATATATAAAATTTGAAACAAAGTATAACAATAATTTAAAAGGGGGATCATGTTAATGCTAAAACCGGAAAAATAATTGTATGGACAAGTATATGAAACATTTTTGTAAAATTTTAACGTGTAAATCAGGGAGGAAATATAATGAGATTTTTAAGGAATATTAAAGTGAGAGTAAAATTGACTTTATCTTTTATTATTGTAGCTGTGTTAATAGGTGTAATTGGTATAGTAGAAATAACTTCATTAAGGACAATAAATACAAATTCTCAGAGCATGTATAATAATGAACTGCTTGGTGTATATATGTTAACAGATATGAATAAAAATTTAATTCAATCCAGAAATGATATTGTAGAACTTATTTATGTAAAAGATGAGTCCAGAAAAAGTTATCTAAAAAATGATATTCAAATTAATGTTAATAAAAATGAGAAGTACATAGTAGCTTATGAAAAAATTCCTATAAATAATATACAAAAACAAGTGTGGGAAACATATAGATCTCAGCTTAAAACCTACAGAGTTTTAAGAGAAAACATTATAAAACTTGTAGATGAAGGGGATTTTCAACAGGCAAATAAACAATATCAAAGTCTGGTTATATCAGGAGATTTAATGATGTCTAATCTGAATAAACTTATAGATGAGAATCTTAATCAGGCAAAGGCATTTAATTTAGATACTAACTCGATATATGCAAGGTCAAATAAAATTATGATAGTATTAGTTATTATAGGATTATTACTTGCGGTAGCTCTAGGATCAGTTATGTCAATTCACATAAATAAGCCTTTAATAAAAATAAGATCTTTTGCAGAGAGACTATCTATATATGACTTTTCTTTACCTATTTCTATAACTAGGAAGGATGAATTTGGGGAAATAGGAGTTGCATTAAATACAGCACAGGAAAATGTGAATCATCTTCTTAGAACTATTGTGGAAAATACCCAGGACATGAGCGCATCCAGTGAACAGCTTTATGCAACTATAGAAGGAGTGTCTACAAAAATTAAAGATATAGATAATGAAGTAAATAATATATATGGGGGAATTCAAGAAACAAGTGCTTCTTCTGAAGAGATAACGGCTTCTGTAGAGGAAGTAGATTCCAGTATAAATGAATTATCTGAAAAGGCCACGGAAGGAAGTAATAATGCCAGTCAGTCAAAACAAAGGGCTATGGAAGTTCAAAAAAATGGCAAAGCATCTCTTGAAGAAGTGAGAAATCTATATAAAGAAAATAGAGAAAATATGGTACAATCGATTAAAGATGGAAAAGTAGTAGATGATATAAAGGTTATGGCAGATACTATTTTAGGTATAGCAGAACAGACAAATTTACTTGCTTTAAATGCAGCTATAGAAGCAGCCAGGGCAGGAGAACAGGGGAGAGGTTTTGCAGTAGTTGCAGAAGAAGTGCGAAAGCTTGCGGAACAATCTTCTCAGGCAGTAACAGGTATTCAGGATACTATTGTAAAAGTTCAGGAGGCTTTTAAAAATCTATCTAAAAATGGCAATCAAGTATTGAAATTTATAAATGAAAGTGTAAATCCTCAGTTTATAAAATTAGAAAATACAGGAAATAAGTATTACAATGATTCTGATTTTGTAAATAAAATGTCCGAAGATATAGCATCTATGTCTGAAGAACTTGCAGCTACAATAAATCAGGTAAGTGATGCAGTACAAAATATGACATCAACTGCTCAAAAATCCAGTGAAAGTATAGAAATGATAAGAGATAGGATAAACGGGACTACAAGAGAAATAGAACAAGTAGCATTAACAGCTCAGAGCCAGTCGGAAATTACACAAAATCTCAATGAAATAGTACAAAAGTTTAAAATACAATGATGTTGTGTTGATTAAAAGGGGTAAGCCTTAGAGTTTATCCTTTTTTATGTTGTAAATATATATCTAAAGTATGGATTATATGATATAATTTTCAGGATTGATTTATTCTTAATAAATTTAAAAAGGGGAATGTTGGGTGTTAATTGGAACTATTGTAAATTTTATAGTTATTGTTGGAGGCAGTTTAGTTGGACTCTTATTTAAAGGGGGCATATCTGAGAAGATAAGCAATACAGTTATTCAAGGATTATCGCTTTGCATAATTTACATAGGAATATTGGGAGTTATTAAAAGTTCTAATGTTATATTGATTATAACTTCTATGGTTATAGGAGGATTTATAGGAGAAGTCATAGATATTGATAATAGGATTGAAAGGCTTGGAAATAAAATTGAAGATAAATTTAAAAACAAGAATGTAAAAATTTCAGAGGGTTTTGTTACTGCAAGTCTTTTATTCTGTGTAGGTTCAATGGCCATAGTAGGATCACTTGAAAGTGGACTTGAAGGGAATAATAAAATACTTTTTGCAAAATCCATGTTAGATGGTATAACATCAGTAATTTTTTCTTCTTCTCTAGGTATTGGTGTAATGATTTCTTCTATTTCTGTTTTAATTTATCAGGGAATTATAACTATTGCTGCCTTTGGATTAAAAACAATTTTAATTCAATCTGTGATTACGGATATGACTGCAGTGGGAAGTCTTTTAATAATAGGGCTTGGATTTAATTTGTTAGGCATAGTAAAAATAAAAGTTGCTAATTTGCTTCCTGCCATATTTATTCCAATTTTTTATCAAGCACTTTTAAACTTAGTGCAATAATTAAATTTTACCTTTATAAAATGTTAATTAATGTGACACTATATTGTCATAAATAGTTTATAAAATGTAATTATGTAAGAATAAAGCTTACAGTAAAAATAAAATAATGTTATACCCCTTAAAAACGCATTATTGCCTTATAGGCACTGGTATTACCAGTGTCTGTTTTTTATTCAATATTTTTATAAAGAACAACTCCTTTTGTAGTTATTATTTTATATAATACAATATCTGCAATTGAAAATATTATAATAATTAAAGGTAGTATTACAGAAAAAGGTATGTGAAATTGTATAGTAGAAAATATTACTATTCCAGTGATAAGTGAACCTAAAATCATACTTATTAGGACATTAAAATTTTGTTTTACTGCCCTTTGTTCACTATCCCAGTTAAGTTTTGGATAATTAAGATCTATAATTATACCTAAAAAAATTGAAAATATAGTTCCTATAATTGATAGTAGAGATATTATAATAAAAATATATAAAGGAGGTTTTGCTATAATGGTAATTAATAAAATTATAAGCATAATACCTGAAAAGTTTATTATAAAAGCTGCCAGTGTTTTGGACAGCAATTGATTTTTATAGTCCATAGGAATGTATTTATTTACAAAAATATTTTTTCCTTCTCTTGAAATTGCAGTGCATCCAATAGGATTTATTACTGAAAGCATTAAAGATACACCAAAAACTATGGATATAGAAATACCTGATGTTATATTATTTGACATTATGACATTAAAATAGCTGTGCATATATGTGAAATTTTTGATGAAATTTTTTTGACTTACTAAAGGTATAATAAAAAATAAAGGCCATATGAAATTCATAATTACACAGTTCATAAAATATACAGGTGTTCTAAATAAAATGTTCAGTTCCTTAATTGTATAGGTTAATACTTTGGATTTTTTAGCAGATTTTTTAGTTATTTCAGAAGAAGTTAGTATTTTATGTTTTGCTTGAATTTGATTCATTCCTATAACACCTTTTATATAAAAAGCTTCTGAAAAAATTATAAATACTGTTAAAAGTATTGCTGTAGTCAGTAAATATAAAAGCATATTTGATATTCCAGCCAAACTGCTGCCACTTATAAGTGATTCTACAGCATATCTTATGTTAATAAATAGTTTAGAGGAGGATTTTAATAGTGAATTATTCCCTTGAGCAAGAAGTTTAGCCATATCTGCACCACTGGAAAATCCTTTTCCTAGTTTCTGTAATATCAAATTTATACCTAGTACAAAGATTAAAATGCCTATTTGAGCTATGGTTTTGAAGCGGTCTTTATTTTTAGTAAAGCCTGAGAATCTCATAATCAATATGGTAATTAATCCTGCAATTATCAGAGGCACAATAGGTAGAGTTAAAAATATTATTATACTATATATATAATAAATCAATCCTGCACTGCTTTTTACTCCAAAGGCTGCCATAACAGGCATAAGTATTATAGCTTCAGTGAGATATTCATATATTAAAACTATGGTAAATTTTGATATTAAAATTATCCAGGGTTTAACCGGTAGTACCAGAATATTGTCAACATCAGAAGAAAAATAAAACACGGATATTATAAAAAATATACCAAAGGCAAATATAACGGCACTTGAAATTGACATGGCAGCAGATAAGATAATACCTTCCTGATGTAGTGGTTTTAAAATGTCATAAGAGGTTGTAGTTGCTACTCCAAACGTACTGGCAAGGGGCAGTAGTGAAATTATTATTACAGCGTAAAGCAGCAGTTGTTTTATAGTTTTTGAGAGAGAACCTTTTTTATCTTTTAAAAAGTTTGAGGAACCATTCTTAAAAAATACTTTTGTAAGAGAAATATATTTATTCATTTTCTGTAAGCTCCAAAAACATACTTTCAAGAGATTGGTTAACCTTGAAATGCTCTCTCATTTCATCCAGGGTACCACTAAATAAAATTCTGCCTTTATTTATAATGGCCACTTTATCACAAATTTTTTCTGCCACTTCTAAAATATGTGTAGAAAAAAATACTGTTTTTCCTGCACTTGTATGTTCTCTCATCATTTCTTTAAGTACAAAGGATGCCTTTGGATCAAGTCCTGTCATTGGTTCATCTAATATCCAAATGGGAGGCTCGTGAATCAAAGCTCCTATTAAAACGATTTTTTGTCTCATTCCGTGGGAATAGCTTTGAATTTTATCATCCAATGTATCATATAAATCAAGTTTTTTGGATAAATCTTCAATTCTTTTATTTCTTATATTTGAAGGAACTTCATACATATCTGACATGAAGTTTAAATATTCAATACCTTTAAGTCTTAAAAACATGTCAGGATTGTCAGGGACATATCCTAATTGCATCTTAGCTTTGATAGGCTGGTCCTCTATATTTATGCCATTAAGTCTTATATCACCTTCATCAGGATGTAATATACCTGTTATCATTTTTAGTGTGGTTGTCTTTCCAGCTCCATTATGTCCTAAAAAGCCAAATATTTCTCCGTCATTTATAGTGAGATTTAGATTATCCACAGCTTTTATTTTTTTACTATAACTTTTAGTTACGTTAATTAATTCAATCATATTAAATATCCTTTCATTGAAAAGTCAATTATATTTATTTTTATGGGATTACTTATATTATAGCAACTATTTTAAGAAAATATATATATAAAAAAGATAAAAACTATTGACAAACAAAAGGAAAAAATTTACAATAAAGTAAACAAAGGGGGTATAGTAAGTTATGGATGATAAATTAAAAGAAAAAGTGAACCAATTTTTAATGGGTAAGGAAACGGAGGCTATTAATGTCCTAAGTATTCCAGAGGAACTGCAGAAATATAATGTAGATGAATTTAATTTTGATGAGGAAGATGGAACTGTTTTAGTTTTATCTCCTGAATGGCTCGTAGAATTAAAAGCAGAAGTCAAAGATGGAGTTATAGCGGGACTTACAGAAGTATTTTCAAGAGCATAGAAGTTATTCTATGCTCTTTATATATTATGAGTATTTCTAGCTTCTTCACTAGTCTGATATAACTTTTTTGTAAAAATAAATACATTTATATATTTAAATGAATATATTATAATATTAGAAGAGGGGAGGAATGGATTTGAAGAAGACATATGTTTTAGATACAAATGTTATTCTGTATTCACCTGGAGCTATGCTATCTTTTGGAGATAATGATGTGGTTATACCTGAAGTTGTATTAGAAGAATTAGATGATTTTAAAAAAGATAAAAGCGATCTAGGAGTTAGTGCAAGACATGCAGCTAGATTAATAGATTACTTTAGAAAAAAAGGAAAGCTTAATAAAGGGGTAGAGCTGCCAGGTGGTGGAAAGCTTAGGGTTGAGATGAATCATTATGATACTCAGATACCACCAGCTTGGGACAGAAGCAAACCGGATAATAGAATAATACAAGTATGTAAAGGTCTTAAGGAGCGAGGAGAAAATACTTGCTTGATAACCAAGGATATTTTTGAAAGAATTAAAGCCGATATAATAAATATAAATGTGGAAGATTTTTATGAAAAAGTTGTGCCAGAAGATGACAGCCAATATACAGGCAGGATAGATGTATATACTTCGAAGGACAATATAACAAATTTTTATAAAGATAAATATATAGAACTGGATAAAGTTAGCTGTTATGATGAGAGTACTGAGGAATATTTTTTCCCAACCTTATATGTTAATGAATTTGTTATAATACATTGTCTTGAAAATCCTAAACAAACCGCTTTGGGAAGATTTGATGGTAAAAAAATTGTACAACTTTATTTTAAAGATAGTACACCTTTGGGTATAACTCCCAGAAATGTAGGGCAAAAATTTATGCTGGAAGCACTGCTCACAGATGCCAATAAAGCACCTCTTGTAATAATAAAAGGACCTGCAGGAACAGCAAAAACTTTGTTTTCACTGGCAGTAGGACTTCATAATATAATAGAGGAAAATAAAGAAAATTATAGAAAAATGCTAATTTGCAGGCCCAATGTTACCATGGATGAAGACATAGGCTTCCTTCCAGGTACAGAGCAGGAGAAGATATCCCCTTTTATGAGGCCTATTTTGGATAATTTAGAAATACTGGTGGACTCAGACGAAAAGGAAAGATATAAAAATGAGAAAGAATTAGAGGACAAGATCCATGAACTATTTGATAGAAGAATTATAACCACAGAAGCTGTAGGGTATTTAAGAGGGCGTTCTATTGTTAGAAATTGGCTTATAATCGATGAAGCGCAAAATTTAACACCTAAGCAGGTGAAAGCCATTATAACTAGAGTGGGGGTTGGCACTAAACTATTATTAGTGGGAGATCCTGAACAAATAGATCAGGCATTTTTAGACTCCAGATCCAATGGATTATGTTATGCATCAGAAAAAATGAAAGGAAGCAGTCTTTGTTATCAGGTTACTTTAAAGCATGATGAATGTGAAAGATCTCCTCTGGCATATGAGGCTTCTAAAAAATTGTAATTTGTATTTATATATTTATAAAGATACTAAATTATATGTTTGTCTAAAAAGTTAAAGGACATGCAAATTTAGTATCTTTTTTGAGTGCTTTTTACAAAATATTCATTGTGGTATAAAATTATTTCTATTTAAAATTTTTATCATTTATTGTACAATATTGAAGAGTATATTTTTAATTTAGGTACATAATTTTAGAAAGGAAGAGTTTTAATATATGAAAAAAAGAGAAACTGGAGGTAAAAAAAAGAAGTCATTTTGGAAACTTGTAATTTGTTTTTTGTTGTTTGAATTTATATTTACAGGTGTGACAGCTCCTTTTTTAGTATTTTATGGTCCTTTTGATAATATAAAGAGGACTATTGTAGGTGCTGCCATGACAACTTTAAGCCATCAGTATATTGCAAAACTATTTTTGTCAGATAATGAAATAAAGAAGATATTGAGTGGAAATACAGCAGAACAAATACAGCAAGATGATTCGGGAACTCTGGAGTTTAAAAATGAACATGACAGCAGCATAGAAGTAGAAGAAGTAGATGGTGGTAAAAAATTTAAGGGATATATGCTTATAGTACATGATCCTACTAGAGTTAAGGTAGGCTATAGCAAGAAGTTAGAAGTATCAGGAGAACTTACAAGCAAGATTGCAAAAGATAATAATGCTGTAGCGGCCATAAATGGAGGAGGATTTACAGATAGATCTTCTGAAGATAGTGAGTGGACCGGTACTGGTGGAAAACCTACAGGCATACTTATGAGTAAAGGTAATATCATATCTAATGATATAAATGATGATGATCAAAGAACTCAGGTAATGGCAATTACAAATAAAGGACAGCTTCTTGTGGGAAGTTACAGCTTAAATGAAATGAAAGAAAAGGGGATTACAGAAGCTATATCTTTTGAACCTGCACTAGTGGTAAACGGAAAAGGAACCATAAAATCTGGGGATGGAGGATGGGGAATTGCCCCTAGAACTGCTATAGGTCAAAGAGAGGATGGTTCTATGCTGTTTCTTGTTATAGATGGAAGGCAGACTAAAAGTATAGGGGCCTCTCTAAAGGATGTCCAAAATATAATGCTTGAATATGGTGCTGTAAATGCTATAAATTTAGATGGAGGTTCTTCTTCTACTATGTATTATGAAGGAGAAATAATAAATAATCCCTGCGATCCTTTAGGTGAAAGATCAATACCTTCCATTGTCTATGTAGAGAGATGAAGGTACTAATATGACTATTAAAAGGGGAGTACAAGATGAAAATTTTTAAAAGAACTGTTATTTGGATCGCGGTATCCTTGATAATACAATTTGCAGGACTGCTTTATATAAATAATTACTTTTTATCTTCTGAAATAAAATTAAAAACTAAAAAAATTGTAAAAAGTGAACCTAAAAAATCAGAAGTTGAAATAAAGGTTCCAGAAGATGCTGAAGATATCAAGGTATCCTTTGACGGCAGATATTTATCATACTGTGAGGATAATACTTTAAAAGTAGTGGATTCAAAAACTGGTGATGAGAAAAACTTGAAATTTGAAGATGGGGTTCAGGTATCTTTTTATAAGTGGCTTCAAGATAGAAATAGGCTACTTATTGCTGAAAAAGAAGATTCACAGAAAGGTTCAAAATTTGAATTGTCTTATTATGAAGTGGATAAGGATATAAAGGAAAATATAAAAGAATTAGACTGGTCAGACACGGGAGCTAAAATTGATAATATACAGGAATCGCATCTTACTAATGTAATATATATTAAAATGGAAAGCAGAGGTATGAGAACCACTATATACAGATTGGATATAAATAAAAGTGTGGAAAAAACACCTGTAAATTCTTATATGGTGGGTGAGATAGGAATTTTATATCTTCAGGATAAATTAATATATGAAGATAGTGTACATAATGATATATATATAACTGATGAAGATGAGCCACTTACTATTCATGGAATTGAAAATAAACCCGTATGGGTAGGAATAGATGAAAATGATAGAATATATATAGGAGACGAAAAAGATGGCAAGATATCAAATATATATTGTGGAACCATAGATTCTGTTAAATATGATTATCAAAATATAAATTTAAATCAATTTGTAGACAAAAAAAATGTATTTGTAATGCCTTCTGGAAAGATATATATAAACAATGCTCTGGAAGGAATTGTTGAAGAGGTGGGAAGTGGAAAACAATATACATATAAAGGGAATTTTATAGGAATATATGATGGGGGAATCGCCTCCATAAGTAATGGAAAGTTAGAAAAAAAGCTATTGAATTAGTTAAAAAGAAGGGATGAAATCATTTGAATGAAAAAATACTGGAAAAAATACTTATTATACCAGCTATACTTATAGGTCTTACCTTTCATGAATTTGCACATGCAGTTGTAGCAGATAGACTGGGAGATAAAACTCCCAAATTTCAAGGAAGGCTCACTTTAAATCCATTTGCACATGTGGATATTATAGGATTTATAATGATATTGCTGGTAGGATTTGGTTGGGCTAAACCTGTTGAAATAAATCCAGGTGCTTTTAGAAATAGAAGTAAAGATGATTTAAAAGTTTCCATTGCAGGACCTCTGGCTAATTTAATAATAGCCTTTTTAGCGGCTATTTTAACAGTAGTTATATATAGATTTGGACTATTGTCCATGGAATTTACTTCAATTTCCAATATAATAATGAAAATTATTTTATATGTTATAAACATAAATTGCATGTTGGCTGTATTTAATTTAATACCCTTACCGGGATTGGATGGATTTCACATATTAAAAGATTTATTTCCTTCAATATTTTATAGAATATCAGATACGGTATATAGGTATCAGTTGATTATACTGGTATTGTTTGTAGCTACACCGTTAGCTACATATTTGGTAGGTATTCCATCCAATATGTTATATCACATGTTTATTAATATAGCTAAGGGTATATTTTAATTAATAACTGCATAAAACTTCCAATAAGTTGAATTGGAAGTTTTATTTTTAGTTAATAGTTGAAAAATAACTGTTGATTTCTTCGAAGATAGATTGAACTCCATTTCCCCAATTTGTATCTTCGGCATATTTTTTTCCTATCCATATAAAGGGGTTGTTTTCCTCGGGCCTATTTTCAGATAAATTTATAATTGTATTAGCTGCTATTTTTGATGAATCACTTATGTTGGTATTATATTCCTGCCAGCTGTGATATACATTAAAAGGATTATTCGCTACCTTGTATGCATAGGTGGTATTTATAGGTATGAAATTTTGTTCTTGTCCAGTTATAGCAAAGAGTAAAATAGGATTTAGGTTGAATTCTTTTGCAGTAGTCATTATAGTAGAAAAGTAAGGTTCTTTGCATAAAAGTGAATTGCGACTACTTAAAAAGATTTTTAATTTACGCGTATCTACTTTTTGGTATTTTAAATATTCAGGAAGATATTTATTGGGATGTTTTTTACTATAATCCTCTAAAGTCACTTCTTCAATAAGATTTTTTATGTATATACTATTTTTTTCAGAGGATGAAATAAGAGAAAAAGAGGTCTTTAGAAGATTTTCTCCGTAAAAAGGTTGTCCTATTATCTCAAAAATTAATATAACAATCAATATAGCAAAAATTAAAATTTTTTTATTTAATTGGAAATCCTTCATTATTTTAATTGATTCACCAGGCATAGTTATGTGTGTATTTAAATTTGAGGATATACCTGAATAAACAGCATTAACTTTTGGCAGAATTATTTTTATATTTTGTGAGACAGTGTCATGTGGTTTACTTACATATATATTTAAGTCATTCTCATTGATTTTATTTTTTATGTGTGCATTTATCCATCTGAGGATTTCTTTTCTAAAATTTTGTTTTAAATATTCATTTTTCATGCAGCAGTTAAATGCATCGTACATAAAAATAGAAGTCTTATTTTGAGAAAAGGTACTTCTTAAAATATCCATTTTTATAGTTTGTCTATATTCTTTTGGAAGTTCTTTTAGATTTGAATCTAAAATATTATGTATAGTGTTAGAAAGCATTTTTGCTTTCTCTTTAGAATCAGCTCTGGAGTACTTTTTATTAATATAGTTTTTAAGAATTTTTATATCATCAGCAGCAATTATTTTTTTGTTTTTAAGTTCTTCTACAAAGTATTCCATAATTTTCACAACCTGAATATAAATTAGTATAATATAAGTACTTATAATTATCGTATATTGTAGAAATAGCTTTAATAATACACAAAAAATTTTAAATAAAAGAAAGGAATTTTCAAATTATGAGGCTGAGAAAAAAATGGTGGGCTAGACCTGAGATGGAGGCTAGTAACCTGACTGTAATAAATCCTTGTCAATGTAAAGGAAAGTGGAAGGATGAATTTAAAAATAATGGAGAAATATATTTGGAATTGGGTTGTGGAAGAGGTAAATTTTTATGTACACAGGCTCTAAGTAATAAACATATAAATTACATTGGAATTGATTTAAAGGATGAAGTTTTAATTTATGCACTGAAAAAGGTTGTAGAAGCTGAAGCTAAAAATATAAGGATAATACCTATGAATATATCAAAAATTGAAGATGTTTTTGATAGAGATGAGGTAGGAAGGATATACATAAATTTCTGTAATCCCTGGCCAAAAAAGAGGCAGAAGAAAAGGAGGCTTACCCATACTGGATTTTTGAATATTTATAAAAAGTTTCTAAAGCCTAAAAGTGAGATATGGTTTAAAACAGATGATAGGGGGCTTTTTCAGGAATCCCAGCAGTATTTTGTGGAAAGTGGATTTACTATAGATTATATAACTTATGATTTGCATAATAGTAATTTTGATAAGAATGTAGTTACAGAGTATGAGGAGAAGTTTACTAATCTAGGAATGAAAATTATGTTTTTAATAGCCAGGATGTTGTAGACAATAAATAAATCTTTAAAGAATATACGGGGATGTCCCCTATGAAATATAAAAGTTATGTTTGAATTACAACAGTAGATTTTAAACAATTATTTTTTATAGAAATAAATACTTTTCTAGGTTATAATTAATTTACTACAAAATTGTTATTTCAGTATTGTGCTTACAAGTAAATATGAATTTACTATTATTTTAGGAGGATGTACTGTGGCAAATTTCTATGCTGTTAAACAGGGACGGAAACCAGGGGTTTATAATACCTGGGCTCAATGTGAAGAACAGATAAAGGGTTTTTCTGGTGCTAAATATAAGAAGTTTACTAACCGTGAAGAAGCTGAAATATTCGCAGGACTTATGAATAAGAAAAATGATGTCAATGAAAATATGGAGGATGAAAATACTAAACAGGAGTGTGATACTCTTTATGCCTATGTAGATGGTTCTTTTAATAATAAAGAAAAAGTGGCAGGTTATGGTCTGGTTTTGGTAAAAAATGATCAGGTTATTTTTAAAGATCTGGGGGCATTTAGAAGTATGGAGATGAATGAAAGTAAAAATGTTTTTGGAGAAATAAGAGGAGCATTAAAAGCCGTCGAATTGGCCATTGCAAATGACTTTAAAGAGATAACCATAGTTTATGACTATATGGGAATTGAATGTTGGGCCAAAGGTGAATGGAAAGCCAATAAGATATTGACAAGGGATTATAAAGAATTTATGCAAAAATACATGAAAAAAATAAATATAAAATTCAAAAAGGTTAAAGCCCACTCTGGAGAAGACAAATATAATGATATGGCTGATTTACTGGCTAAAAGAGCTGTAGGGATTAAAGTTTGATAAAATGTGGGGTGATTAATGTGGAATATTTATTAAAAACTAAAAAGGAACAGGAATTTATAGACATAACAGGTCTGGTGAAAGAAACTGTAAGGAAGAATAATGTAAAAGATGGCATAGTTGTAATTTTTGTTCCCCACACCACTGCGGGAATTACAATAAATGAAAATGCCGATCCTGATGTTGTAAGTGATATTTTGGCAGGGTTAAACAAAGCATTCCCAGAGCAAAATGAATACCTACATATTGAAGGTAATTCTCATGCTCATATAAAGGCATCATTAATGGGTTCGACCTGTAATGTTATTATTGAAAATAGAGAATTGAAATTGGGAACATGGCAGGGTATTTATTTTTGCGAATTTGATGGACCAAGAAATAGAAAAGTTTATATAAAGGTATTGAGATATATATAATTATATTAAAAAAGACTTATCTTAAAAATTGATAAGTCTTTTTATTCAAAATCTATACCTGCCAGTTTAATGAGATATTTAGCATTTCTGGTAGTGGATATTCCTTCTCGAATTTTGTAGTCAAATTTTAATTTATTATTTAAATAGTATTCTTGAAAGTGATAATTTTTAATTCTAGGATATTCTTTTTCTAAACTGCACAGTTCCAAGTCATGGGTGGAAATGAGTCCTGATGCCCCTTGTTCACCCAATTGTTTTATTAATGCCTTAGCTCCAAGATGTCTATCAATAGAATTAGTGCCTTTAAATAACTCATCTAGAAGGAAAAATACTTTTGTAGTTTTCTTTACATTCTTAACAATCATTTTTATCCTTAATATTTCTGCATAAAAGGAGGATATATTGTTTTCTAAATCATCTCTTATTCTCATGCAGGTGAATATTTCCATAAATGAGCATTGGAATTTTTTTGCACATACCGGAGCACCAATGTAACTTAGTACTAAATTTAAACCTACAGTTCTTAGAAAAGTACTTTTACCAGACATATTTGAACCTGTTATTAATAAAATATTTTTTTTATTATTTATTGTAATATTATTACATACTCTTGTATCCCCTAAAAGAGGATGACCTAATTCAGTGGCTTTGAGTACATAAGTCTTATCTGAAATTAAAGGCATATCCCAATTTGGATTATCATAAATAATATTTGAAATACTATTTAATGCTTCAAATTGTCCTATGGTATTAAACCATTTTTCCAGATTATTGCCCGATTTAACTCTCCATTTTTCAAATTCTACTATACACTGATAATCCCATAGAAATAATATATTAAGGATTATAGACAACATATTTTTTCTATCAGATACTTTATTATATACAGCAGATAGTTTTTTTATGGATTTTACTGCAGATATATTTTTAGAAGTAAATAGATTATTTTTTAATTGTTTCAAGTAACTGCTTTTAAAATCTTTTTCCTCAATTAAAGTTAACATTTTTGAATATATAGTTATACTATTTTTGTATTTATAAAGACTTTTAAAGGTAGTATTTCTTTTTTTTACATCTATAAATAAAAGTGATATTTGAATGATAAGCATAATGTAGGGCAACTTAAAACTTATCAAGGAAGTACCATAAGATAAAATCATTAACATTAATGTTAAAAAAGGCAGTAATTTAATTGTAAAAGCAAACCAGGATTTTATATATAACTCATTTCTATCTTTTCCCCATTTATATAATTCTTTAGGGCTAATGGGTTCTGAAGGAATAACCATTGCTTCAGCTTCAAATAGCTGACGCCATTTTAAATCCACAGCTAACTCCTGTAATGATTCTTGAGTCATATTTATGTCACAAGATGTTTTAAGGGGATTTAAAAGTCGGTTTTTTAGTGCTTCTCTCCCCATAAATGTTTTGCAAGTATTAATCCACTGAAATAGGGAGTTCTCACCAAATATATCCAGATCCTCTGAATAAGGATGTTCTTTATGCTTAAATTCACTTCCATCATCTTCGAAATTTTTCCATTGACCATTTAGTCTCTTCAGGGCAGATTCATTTATATCCTTTAAGGCCATGGAATATTTTCTCTTTTTTATTTCTTTGTTATGCTGGTTAACTAAGTAAATAAAAATAGCTAGTGAGAAAATAAAAATTCCTATACTTACAAAATGTTTATTAACATTGAAAGTATAAATTGTAATACTAATACCTACTATTAGAGTAAGAAGCCTTAGATATTCTATAGTTTTTATTGAGTTGTTCTGTTTTTTAATTAAATCTGTGTAGATTTTTAATCTATTAATATAAACATCATGTGAACTATTCAAATATTTTCCCCCAATCACTTTTTGATATTCTATTCTAAGAATCACTTGATATTTTACATATTTTTAGGAAAGCTTACAGGCACATTATACCATAAATTAACTGTTTATCAAATGGTTATTGGATTCAGAATAATTTAATATAAAAAACTAAAGATTTGTAACAGATATAAATATTTATTAATATTATGTATTAAAGATGCAATAGACTTTTAAAGAATGATTAACAGATATTAAGTTATGGGAGTTTAAAATTTATAATGGCAGGATTCTGAAAAAATTAGTGATGAATTATTAAATATTGACAAAGTTTATTAGAATAAAAAGTCAAGCTGAATCGATCTTATCGGTTCAGCTTATGATATTAAGTGATTATAAAGTCTATTAGTGAATACAATAATTATAGTATATAAGTTCATCTTATATATTAAAAAAATTATAATTATTGAGGAGAATTAATTATGAAAAAGAAAGAATATAATAACTCAAAATCTTTACGTAGAAATATAGACAGATTTATGAATATAATTTTGGATATAATTGAAAACGATAAACATAAATCACATAGAAGATCTCTGGTGAATGATATTAAAAACAATAAAGAAATAGTTGACCCTATAACCCGTATATTTGATGAAGGAGATAAAATCATAATTGTAATGGAATTACCTGGTATAGAAAAAGAAAGTATAAATTTAGAAATTGATGGTAATAATCTGAATGTTACAGCAAAAGGACCAGAAAAACATTATTATAAAAAAATAACTTTGAAATATAATCTTACAATAAAAAATATATCTGCAAATTATCATAATTCAATATATAGTATTGAAATTAAAAAATAATTTAAACACCTACCCTAATGAGTCAAATAAATTTTGTTTATTTAAGCTTGATAATTTTCACACCAATCAAGATATTTGGCTATAGTGATATGATTTATATGTCTATACTGATGTTCAATTGCCTGGTAGTAATAATAACATTGGTAAAGGCAATTCTTAAAAAACGTAAATTTGCATGGCTCTTATTAACAGGAATTATTGTTATGATTTTTACTACAATTATTGATATTTTATATGTCAATAATTATGTAAATATCTATTTTTCTTCAGGCAATTATATATTAGGACTCTTGTTTTTTTTACTATGTGAAATATATGTATTGTCTGTGGATGTAATGGATGCGTTTGAAAGTTCAAATAAAGCAAAAGATATAGAAATTGCCTTTTTACAGGCACAGATAGCACCACATTTCTTTTTCAATACTTTAAATAATATATATTGTCTTATGGATCAGTCTGTACCTAAATCAAAAGAACTAATCTTGAATTTTTGTGATTTTCTCAGAGTAAAACATAAATTTGATTATCGTAAGAATATCTTTTATTCGTTAAGAGAGGAAATTGATTTGATAAAGTCCTATGTAAAAATTGAAAATGCAAGATTTAATGATTCAATTCATTTAATTATAGATATAAAAGAAGAATATATGTTGACTCCAATTCCTCAATTGTTAATACAGCCTATTGTAGAAAATTCAATTAAACATGGTTTAAAATCCGGCGGAATAACAATAAATATTATTGTTTTAAAAAAGAATAATAATTTAGAAATAATTGTTTCAGATAATGGAAAAGGTATAGGGAAAGATGTGCTTTCCCAATTGCTTCATAATAAAAGTTCCATATCAGGAGTAGGGCTTAAAAATGTAAACTTTAGATTAATGAAATGCTATCAGTCAAAATTAAAAATTGTAAGTAAATTATCATATGGGACAAGCATATCTTTTGAAATTCCTGAGAATAAATATAAGATTGGAGGAGAGTAAATGAGTGATGTTAAAACAATAGAAATAAGAGATTTAAAACAGGGGGATATATTATTGTTTTCACCTACCGCAGACTGGGAATCGAGATTAATAGCTTTAATTACTAAATCCCCTGTAAGCCATGCAGCTATGTCATATTATGATTATAATGAAATTGTTGAGGAAATTCCACCTTATACACAGGTTAATTCGATAAAAGATAGAATAGTTAACCGAAAGATTACAGTGATGAGACTCACCCCTTTTAACAAGGATATGTCTAAAGTTCTTGATATTGCAAAGAATTGTGTTACCAATAGAGAACCCTATACAAAAATGGACTTGATAATAGTAATAGATGATTTGATAGATTTTTCAAATTCTATTGAAAATACATATAGAGAACGCCAACAATATATGTATATAAGGGCAAATGATTGGATAATAAATATAGACTCTAATTCCAAAATGAAAAGTACTTGCGGGATGGATATTGTACAACAAACAATTCAAGCTGTTAACTTGTGGTAATCCACGTAATATTTATCTCAACGGTATGAGTGTGGTTTCCATGTACGATGGGCAAGTTACAGGTGAGCAAAAATTTATTATACAAAGAGGAAGTCCGTTGGACGATTTATTTAACAGGAACAATCATATATGGATAAAACTTATTGAAAATCCTTTTGGTATAAGTAGTTCAAATGATTAAATTACCAATATGTTTTGCATGAGAGATTATATAATTAAGAATTTTCTGTAAATTTAAAGGTTTATCATAATAATGATAAGCCTTTAAATTTTAATTTTTTATGGTGAAACTATAATTTAAGGAATGAATTTATATTGTTATGTGAAATTGTTAATAGGTAAAATGTTTGAAAGTTATAAAAAACTAATTTTATGCTAACATAAAGCACTATCCATAGTATCAATATATTTATAAAGTATTCTTTTAAGATCCAGTACATTTTTCATTTCATAATATCCAGATTTTTTATAGATATAATTTACTGCACTAATGGCTCCTGCAGCAAAAGCTTTTCTTGAAAAGGATTCATGGCTTATCTCTATTTTATCATTCTCTCCTACTATAAGAACATGATGTTTTCCTACTACACCACCAGCACGTACAACATTGATAGGTATGTCTTTGTCGTATACTCCGGCAGATTCAAGCCCATTTTCTATTTCGGAAGATAGTTTTAAAGCAGTGCCAGAGGGCGCATCTTTTTTATTTTTGTGGTGAATCTCTGTAATTTGAAAATCATATTCATTTAATATGCTTGCGGCAATATTGCTTAAAAGCATTACTACATTGACTCCTAAAGTAATATTTGGAGCGTACACTATGCCGTTATTAAATCTATAAGCCATGTCTTGGAGCTTACTGATATCATCTTTAGTAAAGCCTGTAGTACCTATTACTAAGTTTACTTTCATCTTGGATATTGTCAAAGCATTTTCCATAGTAGATGAAGGCTTTGAAAAGTCTACAATTACATCTGGCTTAGTTTTAAAAATAATAGATTGAAGCTCGTCAGAAGTGCTTATTTTTATTTCTGTTTTATGAGTTCCAAGTAATTCTCCTAAGTCCATACCTTTCTTTGTACTTTTAGGGCTGCATATTGCTGCTACGATTTTCATATTGTTTTGTTCTGAAATTCCTCGGGCTATGTGGTGTCCTGTTTTACCTAAACCTATTAATCCTACTTTAATCATGTTGGTTACCTCCTTTTTATTCTTATAAAGTTTAATTTATAGCCTCATATGAAAATACTATCCATACTTTATATAAATTAGTATTTAATGATATCAACAACTTTATTATACAATAAAAGTTGTTTGTTGTCATTAATAACTAATTATATTTTATTTTTTTTATTTGTACTTATTTTTATTATGAATATTGTGCAGCAATAATTTTTATTTATAAATTAGTTAAATTATTATTTACATACAGTTAAGAATAATCTATACTAATTAATGGCTTAAAGAATGTATTTGAAAGGGGGAATTGCTTTAGGATTGAACGATCTTAAAGTAAATCTAAAATGTCATCACAATATGTTATGAAACCTGTGTATCAAAAAATAGCAATAGATATAGCGAATAGAATAGTAGCTGGGGATTTTTCTATAGGTGATAAACTCTATGGCAGATCCTCTCTTGCAAGCCACTATAATGTCTCTCCTGAAACTATTAGAAGAGCAATGATTCTTTTAAATGATATGGATATTGTGGAAGTAACAAAAGGCAGTGGAATCATTGTTAGATCTGTAGATAACTGCTTAAAATTTATAGGCAAATTTAAAGATATAGATTCTATGAATTTCTTGAAAAAGGAAATGCTTGAATTATTGGATGAAAAAAATATATTAGAGAAAAAAATTGAAGGAGTACTTAATGAACTTATAGATTATTCTAATAGATTTACCAGCACTAATTCTTTTATACCTTTTGAATTTAAAATATATAAGGGATTTAATATTATTGGAAAAACTATATCTGAATGTAAATTTTGGCAAAATACATTTGCCACTATAATAGGTATAAGAAGGCGAGGTAATTTAATACTTTCTCCAGGACCTTATGCTGTATTTGAAGAAGATGATATCTTTATAGCCATAGGTGATGAAGCTAGTTATTATAGAATTAAAAAATTTATTTGTTAACTGAACGTATAATTTAAAGAACGTAGATTTTATTTATAAAAGTCTATGTTCTTTTATTTTATCCTAGGATATCTTTTAAATAATTTCAAGTAAATTATTTTCACCTCAACTAGTATACATAATATGATTTATATGAAATGTATTTTATTTTTATTTAAATTTTTTGATTTAAGAAATAATTGAATATGATAGCATTATTTGAAACTTTCAAAACCTTAAATTTTTTATTTTAATATATAATGCAAAAAGATTCTTTAAAACCAGATAAACTTCAGTTTTATAGTAAATTTGTTATATTATATTAAAATATGGATAGGCTTTAACAATTTATTTACTATTATTTACTTGTGTAAGTCTTGCAATATTGTTGGATAAATGGCAGAAATCTTTACAAAGTGACAACTTTGTGATAAATTAAAGTTGTTACTGTTTTTTAAAAGGAGGGATTATGTTGATAGAATTTAAAAATGTAAGTAAAACTATAAATAATAAACCTATTATTAACAATATAAGTTTAAATATAGATAGAGGAGAATTAGTAACTTTTATCGGTCCAAGCGGTTGTGGAAAAACTACTACTTTAAAAATGATCAATAAATTGATAACTCCAAGTTCAGGTGAAATTTTTATAAATAGAAATAAAATTGAAGAGGAGGACACCATCAAACTTAGGAGAAATATAGGCTATGTAATACAACAGACAGGTCTTTTTCCGCATATGACTGTAGCTGAGAATATATCTTTAATACCTAATATTGAAAAAATGGACAATAAAAAAATTCAGGAAAGGATGGAAGAGCTATTGACTCTGGTAGGTATGTCTCCTAAGGATTACATGCATAAGTATCCCAATGAATTAAGTGGAGGACAGCAGCAAAGAGTTGGAATAGTAAGAGCACTGGTTATGAATCCGGATATAATATTAATGGACGAGCCTTTTAATGCATTGGATCCAATAACAAGAGGTCAACTTCAAGATGAAATATTTAATATTCAACAAAATTTTAAAAAAACCATTGTTTTTGTAACGCATGATATGGATGAAGCATTAAAACTTGCTGACCGTATATGTATTATGGGAAAGGGTACTGTGCTACAATTTGACACACCGGAAGAAATATTAAAAAATCCGGCTAATGATTTTGTAAGGGAATTTATTGGAGAAAACAGAATTTGGAATCAACCGGAGTTTATTAAGGCAAAGGATATCATGATAAAAAATCCAATAAAATCAAGCGGTGAAAGAACGGTAGTACAGGCACTTGAAATAATGAAATCAAATCATGTAGATAGTTTGCTTGTAGTAAATGAGAATAATAATCTAATGGGACTTGTTACTTTGAAAAAGATCAGACTTAATATTGATAAAAATAAGAGATTAAAGGATATTATGGAGACAGATGTAATAACAGTAAGTTTTGAAGATTCTATAATAAATGCTTTAGAAAAAATGGAATATAACAAAAAAGGATATATTCCTGTTATAGATGACAAGTCAACTTTAGTAGGGCTTATTACAAGAAGTAGTCTTTTATCTGTAATGAGTAATCAGTATATTAATAAGGATGTGGATGTTTAGTGAATACTATAAGTAACTTTTTTCAATTTGTAATAGACAGAAGATTACAAATATACAATCTTTTTATAGAACATATACAGTTGACCATGTTTGCAGTTTTAATATCTGTAATAATAGGAATTCCCCTGGGAATGTTTATAATAAGAAACAGGAAACTTTCCGCCGGGGTAATTGGAGTTGCAAATGTTATACAATCTATACCTAGTCTGGCCTTACTGGGTTTTTTAATTCCGGTACTAGGAATAGGAAGTAAACCTGCAATTGCGATGGTAGTTTTATATTCCCTTCTTCCAATTATAAAAAATACTTTTACCGGACTTACTAACATAAATGGATCTGTAATTGAGGCTGCAGAGGGACTTGGACTTACCAAAAGTCAGATTTTAATAAAGGTTAGACTTCCTCTTGCAATGCCAGTTATAATGTCTGGTATAAGAATATCGGCAGTTACTGCAGTGGGACTTATGACCATTGCGGCCTTTGTAGGAGCTGGAGGACTAGGATATCTGGTATTTTCAGGAGTACAGACTGTTAATAATAACATGATTCTGGCAGGGGCAATTCCAGCTTGTTTTCTGGCTATATTCTTTGATTTTATTATAGGAAAGATTGAAGATATAGTAACGCCTAAAGGTATAAAAGTTTCACATAAAAAATCCAAGAAAAAAACTAATAAAATTATTACTAAAATATTAAAGAATAAAAAACCTGTTTTAACAGTAGTAGCTTTATTGATATTGGGTATTGTTGTATTTATGACATATAGTGGATTAACTAGAAAAACCATAGTGGTTGGTTCAAAAAACTTTAATGAACAGATAGTACTTGGAAATATGGTTTCTTCTTTAATAGAGTACAATACGGATTATAAAGTAGATAGAAAGTTAAATTTGGGTGGCAGCAGTGTGGTTTTTAGTGCCATGAAGTCCGGTAATATAGATTTATATGTGGAATATACAGGTACAGGACTTGTTAATATAATGAAACGAGAATCTATAAGCGATGCAGATCAGGTTTATGATATAGTAGAAGATTATTTTAAGAAAAACTATGGTATGCAGTGGCTTAAACCCTTAGGATTTAATAATACCTATGTACTGGCGATGAAAAAAGAGATGGCAAGTAAATATAATATAAATACCATATCGGATTTGACAAAAATAAGTAATAATATAAATTTAGGTTGTACTATGGAGTTTGCAAATAGAGATGATGGATATCCGGGACTTCAAAAATTATATGGATTAAATTTTAAAACTGTAAAAGGTCTAGATGGGGGGCTTAGATATTCTTCTCTTGAAAATGATGAAACTCAGGTAACAGATGCTTTTTCTACAGATGGGCTGCTTAAGAAATTTGATTTGAAACTTCTAAAAGATGATAAAAACTTTTTCCCTCCTTATTATGCAGTTCCTTTGGTAAGAGAAGATGTGTTAGAAAAGTATCCTGAAATTAAACCATTACTCTTAAGTTTAGAAGGAAAAATTACGGATGATGATATGAGAGAAATGAATTATAGAGCTGATAATGGTGAAGATCCTAAAGTAATAGCAGAAGATTTCCTGAAAGAGAAGGGATTAATCAAATAAGGTGCTGATGAAGCATCATAGAAGTATTAGATATAATGTTTGGTAAAGATGGTTTTTGCCGAACATTATATTTTTATATATGTATGGAATTAAAATGGAAGTTCTGAATTTCAAAAAATATGGAATATGGGTTATAATATAATCTATAAATATAGAATTCAGGAGGATGTTATGAATATAAAAAATGTAGCTGTACTTGGTACCGGTACTATGGGAAATGGAATAGTTCAGCTTTGTGCGGAAAGTGGATTAAATGTGAATATGTTCGGGAGAACTGATGCTAGTTTGGAAAGAGGGTTTACAAATATAAAAAGTAGTCTCAAGAACCTTGAGGAAAAGGGAAAAATAAAAGCCAATATATCAAAAGAAACATTAAGAAGGATAAAGGGTGTTAAAACTATTGAAGAAGCGGTAGAAGGCGTCGATTTTGTAATAGAATGTATAGCTGAAGATTTAGAACTTAAACAAAAAGTATTCTCTAAGCTGGATGAAATATGTGCTCCTGAAGTTATCTTAGCTTCTAATACTTCAGGACTTAGCCCCACAGATATAGCAATAAATACAAAGCATCCTGAGAGAGTGGTTATTGCTCATTTTTGGAATCCACCACAGTTTATACCATTGGTAGAAGTGGTACCGGGAAAACACACTGATTCCAAAACCGTGGGTATAACTATGGATTGGATTGAGCATATAGGTAAAAAGGGGGTTAAAATGAGGAAAGAATGTCTTGGATTTATAGGTAATCGTCTCCAGCTTGCATTGCTTAGGGAGGCATTATATATAGTTGAACAGGGATTTGCAACGGCAGAAGAGGTAGATAAGGCTATAGAATATGGTCATGGAAGAAGATTACTAGTTACGGGCCCTATATGTAGTGCGGATTTAGGAGGACTTGATATATTTAATAATATATCTTCCTATCTATTTAAAGATCTTTGCAACGATACTGAACCTTCTAAGCTTTTAAAAAGTAAGGTGGACAGTGGTAATTTAGGCAGCAAGACTGGAAAAGGTTTTTATAATTGGACACCAGAATTTTTACAAAAAAAGCAAAATGAAAGAATCCAGCTGCTCATGGATTTTTTGGAAAAAGATAAAAATAATAAATCCATTGAAAGGAATATGTAACATATGGGAAGATATGTCATAGTGTGTGCTATAGGTGGCGGTGCATTAAAATTTCATGAGAAATTAACTAATGATGTCTGTTATAAATTCAATAAAAAACGTACTAAATTACCGGCCCATTTTACAATAAAAGCCCCTTTTGAAACTGATAAAATTGAGGATATAACAAATATTTTAAATAAATTTTCTAAGAGTAATTATAAGTCACCAATAAAAATTGAAGGTTATGGAACATTTAGAGAAGATGTAGTTTATATGGATATAAAAATGTCATCACAAGCTAAAAAAGTCCACGATGATTTTATAGATGAATTAGAAAAGGTACCATGGATAAAGTTCAAACATAATGAAGGAAAAAATAAAGTTTTTCATTGTACCGTAGTATCTAAGAGAATAAAGGATAGATTTAAAGAAATATGGGATTATGTCAATAAATATACCTGTAATTTTAATGAGTATTTTGATAATATATCCCTTTATCAGTGGAAAAATAATACATGGATACTAATAAAAAGATATAATCTTAATGACAGCTAAAGAACAATATAAGTGCAGTTTGTCATCAAGATTAATTTTAATAGGGCTTACAAAACCGGATCCTTAAATTTAGATCGAAATGTTGACTTTGTAATTTAAAATTACTCCCCTTCAACTGATTATTAAGTTTTTAATTTCTTATTTGTATGTTATTATAAAATTTAATAATTGCCAATTTAAATTATAGAAATTTCTTTTAAGAAATTTCTATAATTTAAATTTTAAAATCAGATTAGGTTATTTAATCCAAAGGTTTAAATTTAGCTTTACCTACGCCACAGACTGGACATTCCCAGCTCTTAGGCAGATCTTCAAATAATGTACCTGGTTCAACACCAGAGTCAGGATCTCCAACTGCGGGATCATAAATAAATCCACATACAGAACATTGATATTTAGGAGCATCTTTTACAGGATTATTTTTATTTGCTGCATGAGTTGGTGAGGTTTGTGGAGATTTACCACGTTTTACATCCTGGTAATATGCATATGTCATAGGATCTATATCTTTTATTAATTCTGAATTAAGTACTTTTCCAACGAATATAGTGTGGGTATCTATGTCTATTTCTTTTTCAACTTTTAATTCAATCCATGAAGCGGCATTGTCAAGAACTATTGGAACGCCACTTGCACCTGTTTTGAAGGATACTCCAGAAAATTTATCAGTAGTTCTTCCTGATTTAAACCCAAACTTACCTACAAATTCTAAAGGAGTTTCCGTGGAAAGGGCAGATACCCCTATTAACTTGCTTTTTTGTATATATTCATGAGTAAGATTTTGTTTATTAATACTTACAGCAATTCTAGCTGGATCTGATGTTATTTGAAAAACTGTATTGGCAATTTGTCCATTTTTCTTACCTTCAGAGATAGAGCTTATAACATATAAGCCGTAACTTAGTTTATAAAATGCTTTATTATTAATCATAATTCATATACTTACATAATATTAAAATTTAATATTAAAATTTAGTATGTAAGTAATACCTCCTCTCATTTACATATTATTTAAAGTAGTGTATTAAAAGCAGTATTTGGTTACTTCCCCCCTTTTTTTATGTGAGATAAGTTTTTATATAAAATGTTTTCTTAAATAAATTATACACCATAAAAATTGTTTATTCAATAGTTTTTATAATTTTTTAATAACTAATTTCAAGCAATAATCATTATTTGAAATTAGTTATGTTATATACTTATATATTATCTTGATCTGTTAGAATTATAGGTTCATTTTTTGTGATGGCAATAGTGTGTTCATATTGTGCTGATAAGCTGCCATCAGCAGTACGTGCAGTCCAGTCATTAGGATCTAGTAGGGTCCTATAGGTTCCTATATTTATCATAGGTTCTATAGTAAGTACCATTCCTTCTCTAAGCTTTAGTCCTCTACCAGGTTTTCCATAATGGGGTACTACCACATCATCATGCATTACTTTACCGATACCATGTCCTGTGTAATCTCTTACTACAGAATATCCTAAAGATTCTGCATAAGTTTGTATAGTGTATCCTATATCCCCTATTCTATTTCCAGAAAGGGCTTTTTCTATACCTTTATAAAGGCATTTTTTTGTAACTTCCATAAGATTTTTAGCTTCTTCTGAGATTTTTCCTACTGAATAGGACCATGCAGAGTCAGCTAACCATCCATTTAGGTTTACGACCATGTCAATGGTCACAATGTCTCCTTCTTTTAAAGGTTTATTTGTGGGAAAACCGTGACAAATTTCATTGTTTACAGAAGCACAGGTTGCATAGGGAAATCCCATATAACCTTTCTGTTCTGGTTTTGCGCCATGTTCTTTTAGATATTTTTCTACAAAAGAATCTATTTCCATAGTAGTTAAACCTGGTTTTATTATTTTTCTGATTTCCTTATGACAGGATGCTAGTATTTTTCCAGCTGCTGCCATGTAGCTTATTTCCTTATTAGTTCTTATAGCTATCAATATTTTCCCCTCTATCTTAAAATTTATAATATTTACTCCATTTTAACATATTTATAAATAAAAAATAATATTATTTTTTATTTATATCACAGTAAAAATTTATATCTATATTTTTTTCTATTCCTATTTTTTTGTCTAAAATATTTTACTTACCTGCCTAATAATCGCTTGATTGTTGATTTTATAAATATTAGCTATAATTATAGGTATTAAACAATAGATTCAATATAAAAAGTTATAGTATAGATCCTTTTAAGATTCAAGTAGAGAAAAGCATTTCTTATAACAAATTCTATCTGAATCTAATGTTACTTGATTAGAAAAGGAGTGGATAAATGTACAAAGTGGATTTAAATTGTGATTTGGGAGAAAGCTTTGGGGTCTACAAAATAGGAAATGATGAAGAAATATTAAAATATATTACTTCTGCTAATATTGCATGTGGATTTCATGCAGGAGATCCTAAAATAATGCATGAAACTGTAAAGATTGCACTATCAAATAATGTGGCAATTGGAGCCCACACTGGATTTTTAGATTTGGCTGGATTTGGAAGACGTAATATTAGTGTATCTTCTGAGGAAGTTTATGATATGGTGGTGTATCAAATAGGGGCACTTTATGCTTTTGTAAAATCTGAAGGAGGTGTTATGCATCATGTAAAACCTCATGGTGCACTTTATAATATGGCTGCAAAGAATAAAAAACTTGCCAGGGCTATTGCAGAAGGAGTATATAGTGTGAATCCTGAATTTATTCTCTTTGGATTATCAGGAAGTGAGCTTGTATCTGAAGGAAATAGGATAGGACTTAAAACAGCTAGTGAAGTATTTGCAGATAGGACTTATCAATTAGATGGTTCGCTTACACCTAGAAGCCAAGGTAATACTGCAATAATTACAGACAGTGATGAGGCAGTAAATAGGGCTTGTCGTATGATAAAAGATGGATTGGTTATGTGTCAACAGAAAAAGGACATTAGAATAAAGGCAGATACCTTATGTATTCATAGTGATAGCCCGCAATCATTGATTTTTGCACGTAAAATCAATGAATATCTTAAAAATGCAGGCATTCATATAGAGAAGGTAACATAGAAATAATTTAAGTTAGGGTGATTATGTGTATAAATTTATAAAAATTATTATAGGAAGAAATTTTTATGGTTCATTATAAGTTTAAGTGGAATATTTTCCCTATGGGTGAGTCTGCAATTTTAATAGAGTTTGGAAAGGAGATTAATAAAGACATTCACAAAACAGTTAGAATGTTTGGAAAATACCTTGATAAACATCCTTTTAAAGGAATGATAGAATATGTGCCTGCTTTTTCAACGGTTACTATATTTTACGATATAATGAAAGTAAGAGTTAGAGAAGTCAATAAAGGAAGAAGAAAATCTTCCTATGAAATAGTTTCTTTGTTGATTAATGATATGCTTGCTAATTTTAATGTATGTATAAATGAAAATATAGATGAAAAAGTGAGGATTGTGAAAATTCCTGTATGTTATGGGGGAAAATTTGGACCAGATCTCCACTATGTTGCTGAATATAATAAAATTTCTGTAGATAGGGTAATAGAACTTCATTCTAATAATGATTATATTGTATATATGATTGGATTTGCCCCTGGGTTTCCTTATCTGGGAGGAATGTCTAAGGAAATAGCTGCTCCAAGGTGTAAGTCACCCCGTAAATCAGTTTCAAAAGGTTCTGTTGGAATTGCAGGAATGCAAACAGGTGTTTATCCAATTAGTACTCCAGGAGGATGGCGAATTATTGGAAATACACCGAAAGTATTGTTTTCTCCTTCTAAATGTCCGCCCAGTATTCTACGTTCAGGTGATGTGGTGAGATTTTATCCTATTTCTCCTGATGAATATGATAAATATAGGGAGAGTGAGAAGTGAACATAAGTGTTTTAAAATCAGGATTTCTTACAACCATTCAAGATTTAGGAAGGGTTGGATATCAAAAGTATGGAGTTATAGTGGGTGGTGCCATGGATACCTATGCATTGCGTGTAGGAAATATTTTAATTGGCAATAAGGAAGGAGAAGGAGCACTGGAAATTACGCTAATTGGACCTTATTTAAGTATGCCAAAAGGCACTCTTTTTTCCATAACAGGAGGGGATTTTTTACCAACCATAGATGAAAAAACTGTACCTATGTGGAGACCTGTATATTTAAATAGAGATGCTATATTAAAATTTAGTAATTGTAGATTAGGCTGTTATGGCTATTTATGTGTTGCAGGAGGATTTGATGTACCAGAAATTATGGGAAGTAAAAGTACATATATTAAGGCCAAAATAGGGGGTTATAGTGGTAGAGCTTTGAAAGAAGGTGATAGAATTAATCTCAATCCTCCAGAAGTACAGTCAGTTAATATTATAAATACGTTGTGGAAAAAATCCGCATCACAAATATTTACTACAGTCAATTGGTATGTAAGAGGATATAAGGAGGAAAATTCCGCACATAGTTTTATAAGAATTGTTAGAGGAAGGAATTTTAAAGATTTTACTGAAGGGAGCTTAAAGAGATTTTTTCACGATCCTTTTAAAATTTCCCATCAGTCCGATAGAATGGGATACAGGCTGTTAGGGCCTACATTGAAATTGAGAAAAACTTTTGACATGATTTCTGAAGCAGTTTCTTTTGGCACAGTACAAATTCCTTTAGATGGCAATCCAATTATACTATTAGCGGACAGACAGACTACAGGAGGATATCCTAAAATTGGAGAAATAGCTTCTGTAGATATTGGGAAAATTGTAAGAATGAAACCCGGTGAAAAAATTATATTTAGAGAAATTTCTTTAAAAGATGCAGAAAGTTTGTATTTTAACAGAGAAAAGTATATAGGTGATTTAAAGAAAGCTATATATTTAAAAAATTCTATTAATTTCGAAATATAATTGCATACTACTATTTCTATTAATTTTTTTAATATTCAGTTGACTTATTGAGATCTTTAAGATATAATATAGCTAAGGAGAAAGTAAAAAGTTCTTCTTGAAAATCCTAGCTCATAATTTAATGTAAGTTGAATTGTTAAATACTTTAAAAGATAGTTAGGGTAAGAAATACAATTAGTTTATTTGTAAGTAGAATTTTATATTTACAAAAGTTACTGTTGTATGCAAGTGTTAGTCTGTTAGAGATTAATTATTAGTAGAATGTGTTCCTATGAGACATCCGATTTATAATATTTAAATTACTATAATTTTTTATGAAGTGCTTAATATTACTAAAAGAGTAACCGAAAAAGAAAGGTGATAAAAATTCAAGTAGAACCGAGTTTTTTATGTGAGCTAGGATTTTAGCCACCATTTAGTGTCATTTAGCTAAGTGGTGGTTTTATTTTTCGGAATAAATCAAATGATTCTTAGGTTCAGGTGGAGTTTCCTCATAAGGAATACTTTTTTCTATCTGAACCCCTAGAAGAATTTATCTAGGGGCGCAGCAGTGCTCATCTCCCCACTTTGAAGAAGATGAAGTGCTAGCTAATCGCCCCTTTTGGATAAAAATTTTGTGTTGAATTATGCATATTTATAGATCTAAAAAAACATATATGGTAACATATGATAATGTAATTTAAGAATGGGGTATCTAAAAATAAACAAAAATTATAAAGATATAAATGTAAAGAAGGAGGTCAAATATAGTATATGTCTAAAAAAATATCATTAGAGTACAAGCTTATTATTATATTAATATTAATTGTCTGTATACCGCTTTTATTAATATCTATTACGAGTTTTCATATGGCATCAAAGCTGGCATATAATAAAACAAGTCAGCTTACTATGGAAATATCCAATGAAAAATCCTCATTTATAGACTTACATGTCAATTCAATAAAAAATTCAATACAAGCCTTGGCCATTAATGAGACTATAATTAATAGTAATGAAGATGGCATGATTAATGAACTTAGAAGTATAACTGATAGCAATAAAGATATAATGCAGTCATATGTAGGAGATGAAACAAAAAACTTTACAATATACCCCTTAACTGAATTACCTGCTGGATATGATCCCACCACTAGAGATTGGTACAAACAGGCCATAGCCTTTCCAGATAAGGTATTTATAACTAAACCTTATAAAGATGCTGTCACAGGTAAAATTGTTATAACTGCTGCAAAAAAAGTACAATCTAGTAATGGAAAGACAACGGTGGTAGGTATAGATATTGATATATCTACTTTATGTAATAAAATAGCATCTACTAAAGTTGGGGAAACAGGGTATTCCATATTAGCTTTGTCTGATGGTACAATTATTGCACATAAGGATAAGAATAAATTAATGACCAATATAAAAAAAGAAATTCCATCTGCACAAATAATTTTAGATAAAAAAAGTGGAGATTTACAATATAATGATGGAAAACTTTTAAATATAGTGGGATTCAACCAATCTAAAGAAACAGGGTGGATATCCATAGCGGTTCTTCCGGAAAGTGATTATATAGGAGAGCTGAATTCAATTATAATGACGATTTCAATAGTTTTAGTTATTATAATCGCAGTAGTTATTATATGTGGAATAGTTATTGCAAAATATGTAACTAAACCTCTTTCGAGAATACAGGCATTTGCAAAACGTCTTTCTGTCTGTGATTTTAGTACTCCTATACAACTAAGAAGGCGGGATGAATTTGGACAAACCGCTCAATTGCTTAACACTGCACAAAAAAGTGTTAAAGAACTGATAAAGACCATAATGGATAATTCTAGGGATATAGCTTCTTCCAGTGAAGAGCTTTCTAATTCGGTGGAAGAAATAACATTAAAATTTAAGATTATAGATGGTTCAATAAATGACATGGTAGCTTGTTCTCAGGAAGTTACATCATCTACGGAAGAGGTAACTGCATCTATAGAGGAAATAGATGCAAATGTAAATGAATTATCAAATAAAACTGAAAATGGAAATAAAAATGCAAATGAGGCTAAAACAAGGGCACTTTCCATAGAAGAGAATGTTAAAAGTGCAATAGAGGAGTGTAGAAATATTTATAAAGAGCAAGAAACAAGAATATTAAAAGCCATTGGTGATGGAAAAGTGGTTGTAGAAATAAAGGAAATGGCAGATATGATATCAAGTATTGCAGAACAAACCAATTTACTAGCTTTAAATGCATCCATTGAAGCTGCAAGAGCAGGAGAACAGGGCAGAGGATTTGGTGTAGTTGCACAAGAAGTAAAAGTTCTAGCAGAACAATCTTCTGAAATAGTTTCTACTATACAAAATACCGTAATAAAAGTTCAAGAAGTTTTTAAGAATCTCTCAAATGCGAGTAATGAATTATTAAAATTTATTGATAAAAATGTGAATATACAATTAGATAATTATTCAAATACAGGAGATCAATACTTTAAAGATTCTGAAATCACTTATAATATTTCTAAAGATTTAGCCTCGATGACAGAGGAAATAAAAGTTACAGTAGATGAAATAACTAATGTTATAAATGGTGTTTCTGAAATTGCACAAAAATCATCGGAAAGTACTAATGAAATTAGGAGTTCTATAAATTATGTAACTCAAGGTATTGTACAAGTTAGTAAAACTGCAGAAGAACAATCTCATTTGGCACAAAAGCTTGATGAAATTATTCAAAAGTTTAAAGTTTAGTTTTAGCTTAAAAATTTTCTATGTAGGTTGTGATTTTTTACATAAATTTAAATTTATATAATTATTATATTGACAAAAAATTTTTCAAGTAGTATAGTAATAAAAAGTGGTATATTTGACAATAAGTACATCTGATTTTACATTTTTTATGCTATTAGGTTAATTATGAATCTAATATATAGAAAGTGTAAGATTAATTTAAATTATGTCAAAAATATTAGTTAGTTCACTAGAGATACCAGAGGCTAGTTTTACTTTATAATAAAACTAGCCTTTTTAATTTATCCGAACGCTACCAGTGCTAATACTCCCATCTTCTTTAAAGCTATACATTACACATAAGTTTGGGAATTAATTGATAAGTAACGTATACAGAGACAAAACATACATTTGAACATTCATAAATAAATATATTAATATGCATATAGGATTGAATAGTTTAGGGGGTTTATATGCATACTAATGATTGGATACTAGAGGAATTTAATGATGCACCTTTTGCAGATAATAGACTAAATAAGAGGTTAATCAAAATAGCTAATTGTTTCTACGAAAACCCCGAAAGTTCAATACCTCATACATGTAAAAGCTATGCAGGAACACAGGCAACATATAGATTCTTTAGTAACAATAGAGTTAAACCGGAGGTAATCCTAATGAGTCATAGAGAACCTATAATTATTTTCATATTTAGCAAGGGTATCCAATGCTTTCTGCTTATCATACAATTTAATACTTGCCCCACTCTTGCCTTGCTTAATTTCTTGTATTAAACTTCCATCAACTTCCGAGATTTCTTTAAAATCTATATAGTTAACTTTTTTCATACCTATATATAGCTTAGAAGTTAACGCTAATTTTATTAGCCGCAGTCCTTAGACTTAAAAATTTTATCTACTTCTTAGTGTTTAAAGTAAATTTTCGGTAAGTAATAAGTATTTAAACCTTATGTGAATATAAATTCAATTCAAAATGTTTTTATTACTATTTTTTGAAAATACGATATAGTATACATATTTTATAAATTTCTCTATCAATCAAAACTCCCTTGCATTACATCCCTCTAAAGTAGTACAAAGGAGTTTTAATTAAAAATAAGTAAATAATTTAGTAATAAAAGTTCTAACTTTTTATGCTGTTCACTGAGATATTACGTAAGTTTTTTCTCTTATAAATGCTTAGTATAAGCCCAACTGCTGCCATTTGCGTTATTGATGCTGTTCCTCCAAAACTTATGAATGGAAAACTTACTCCCATAATAGGTAAAAAGCCTAATATTATAAGTACATTCCATGTGAATTTTACTAAAAAAATACACATAAACCCTTGTATAATGAGACATCCAAAGCTATCCTTAACTTTTTTTGAAGCTAAAAACATACGTATTATAAATATAAAAGCAAATCCTATAACAGTAATTCCACTTATCCATCCAAAGGTATAAACTATATATGTAAGCACGAAATCATTTTGAACTTCTGGAAGAATTTTAGTAGGAAAAGTAAATCCCTGTCCATAAAGGCCTGCTATTTTCAAAAGTCTCCCTATTTGAAAATTAAAATATCCCGCTCCAATTATATCCTTATTTGGAAATAAAATGGCTATTGATCTTCTTACTGGATATGACTCTAAAACAATAAAATAAACACTGCTTACCAAAACCATACCAATAATAGTTAGAATATGTTTTAATTTTGATTTTACTAAAATCATTAAAGCTAAAAATAATGCCAAGTAAGTTATGGAACATATCATTGTCCCTAAAAGTATATACAATACTAATGGCAGAAAGACCATTATAAATCCATAGATAGCCTGTTTTATATTATTCCAATCTAACTTCTCTAATATTTTAGAAAGGGCAATGGCGTATAAAAATAGACTCAATTCTGTAATATCCATTCTAAAGACTCCTAAGTTAATCCATTTCTTGGTGCCGTTTACAGTAGACCCTATGACTAATTGAAGAATTAATGTTAATGTTATTGCAATATAAATAATCTTAGTATATCGCTCTATCACGCTATAGTTGAAAAAATATAATACTACCATTATACAATATCCCAACATATTAAATATTATATTTTTATAAAAAATACTCGTGCTTGAGGATATATTTTTAGTTGCAATGAAATAAATAGTAAGCATCCCTACAAGTGATAGTAAAATTGTCAAAAGTATAATCCATACTTCTTGAGCTACTTTATGACTTTCATTCAATTGCTTTCCTATGACTTCAGCATCCCCCATTTGTAAAATGGATTTTTCTATTGCTTCTTTCTCTTCCATACCATCTGCTATCATGTCTTTAATTTTTTCTTGGAAATGATCTAATAGTTCCTCCCTTATTTCATTATGGGCCTGTTTACATCTGACATGACTGCAAATTTTATTGATATAATCATCTATTTTAGAATCTCTTATCCCCATACAATTCCCTCCCAGATAACTTTATCTACAGCTGAACGGAATACCTTCCATTCTTCTTGCTTTTCTTTCATATGCTCTCTTCCAGATTTAGTGATTCTGTAATACTTTCTTTTTCTTCCATCCTCAGTTTTCGTCCAATGGCATTCTACCATTCCATCTCTTTCTAAAGAATGAAGTATAGGATATAAAGTTCCTTCCTTGAAAGTGAATACACCATCTGACTTTATTTCTATCTCCTTTATCATCTCGTAGCCATACATAGGCTTATGATCTAAAAGTGTTAAAATTAAAATCACTGTGCTTCCTTTCATCAATTCTTTATTGACTGTCATTTTATCACCTCCAATTGGGATATATAGGTTTAATATATATCGGATATCTATGTATAAATATATACTTATTTTCTACTTAATACAAGATAGATTATATAAATTTTTATTATCCCTGCTTAGGGAATTTTCTAACTAAGTTTAAATTTTATTGACATACCTCGAGTATCTATGTATAATTTAACACATAGATACTCAAGGTATTAATAATTTAGGAGATGCACATTCTGAATTTTAATAAAAGTCTCATAGTAGGGAGTACGATGCTTATGGTTTTACATTTGGTTAGTATTTGGGAAACATGCAATCATTCTCACAGTTGTTGCAATAAAAGGACATTTCAATTATGAGATCAGTGTCATGATATTTAGAACATTAAACTTAAATAGCACTTATGGATTTTACTTGTCAGTTGGAATAATTGTTTGTTTAATAATTAATTTTAAATGTTTCAATAACAATGGATTATGTTAATAATATAGATTGCAACCTATCATTTGTTTCCTTTGAGGGTTGTTCTTATCAGTTTGAAGGAGAAACTTGATTGTGTCATCAGATAGCAGCTTAATCCATCATAATTAGTAACATAAAAATGAGCTTATTATGAAATAAAAATATGTAGTGTCATTTGATGGCAGTAACTATAAAGAGTTTAGTATGATTTTAAGGAGAATAAATATGAAATCACAGATAAAGGACAATGGAGTGGTCAAAAGGAAAACTCTAAAACGAAAAATCAAGATATTAATATGCATATTATTAGTATTAATACTTGGAATTGTGTATGAACAAATCGGAGAACTTTTGGATAGTAGTCGGTTTCCACCACCAGGAAAAATTATAAATGTAAATGGACATAATATGCATATTTTTGCAGAAGGAAAAGGTAATACAACAGTAGTTTTTGCATCAGGGTGGAAAATACCATGCCCATATGTTGATTTTTATCCACTATATAGTGAAATATCAAAACATACAAGAATAGCCGTGTATGATAGACCAGGATATGGATGGAGTGAGGAGGCAAATACTCCTAGAGATATTGATATTATAGCAAAGGAAATGCATGAGTTGCTTAAAAAATCGGGTGAAAGAGCTCCGTATATACTTGTTGGACACTCCATAGGGTCACTTGAAGTTATAAGATTTGCTCAATTATATAAAAATGAAGTTAAGGGCGTTGTTTTGATAAATGGATCAAATCCTGATATGTATTCAAATGCGGAAAAACCATCAGTACTCGTTACTCTGCGTACATCAATATTTAATAATTCAATTTATTTATTTAATAAAAGTGGCATAGCTAGATTACTATTAAATTTAATACCAAATTTTTATTCTTCAACTGTATTGGTTACTGCAAGAAATAATTTTCAATTTGCTCCAGAAAATTTTAAAAAGCTTGATGCTGCTATGTTCCTAAAAACCTTTAATAATAGGAATCAAGTTAATGAAGCTAAGAATAAAGAGGTAAACGCTAGTAAAGTAGCCTCAAATGGCTATATAAAAGATATACCTCTCAGAATAATCACATCTGAAGAAACAAATAGTTATAAAGAAGCTGGAAAAAATCAACGTAATTTGAAAAAGTGGTCTGCAGATAGCAAGCAAATTATTGTGAAAGGAGCAGGACATGCCGTTCATTGGGGACATTCAGAAGTGATAAATAAAGAGATATTGGATTTATTAAGCAACTAATAGTAGTGATAGTAAACTGGACTTAAGTCAATATGGAGTAGAAGAAGTATCTATGGTTATTAGGAACAAATTATATGTAATATTAGAGAGTTTACTACTAAGTTACAACTGTTTTTAAATAAAAGTTAATAGTATAAATGAAAGGCTTATTTATATAAATATTTTTACTTTGATCTATTTACTGTATGAATTTACTTACATAATGCCTTAAAGCTATAATCTAATATAGGATAAGGCATAAGTGAATAAAAACATCATTTTGTTTAGTTTATGGAAATTACTTTACACTTTATGTAGGTTTTAAACAAAGTGTAATTTAATCAAAGAGAAACTTTGTAAATGGTATGTTTACAATTAATTAAGTTGAAATGGTAAGTTACAATATCAATTTGTGAATAGCTATATTTTAAAAGAGGTTTATAAATGGACTTAGAAACAAAAAAAGATAAAAGAAAAATCAAACTAATAAGCATAAAACGATTTAAAAAGTATGTATTTAAAGCTTTAATTTGTATAGTTGTTATTTTATTAATTGGTTTTTCATACGAAAAGATTGGTGAATATAATGATACCAATAACTACCCTCCAGTGGGAAAAATGGTTACTGTAAATAATCATAAAATAAATGTTTACAGCAAAGGTAATGGTAATGTTACTGTAGTTTTTTTATCAGGCATGAAGACCCCAAGTGCATATGCAGATATGTACCCCCTATATAACGAAATTTCAAAATACACTAAAACAGTTGTTTATGACAGGCCAGGACATGGATGGAGTGAGATAACAGATAAGCCAAGAGATATAGATTCTATTGTAAAGGAAATGCACACTGCATTAATAGAATCAGGACAAAAACCTCCATATATATTAGTAGGCCATTCATTAGCATCTTTATCAGTAATAAGATTTGCACAAACTTATGAAAATGAAGTATCTAGGTTAGTGTTAATAGATGGTGTTTCTCCTGAGTCTCATGCTAAAAATAGTTTAGTAATTCCTAATAGTACAGTATTTAAGTATAAGTTACTAAAGTCTATAGGCATAGCAAGGTTAGTACTTTACCATACAGATTATTATTCAAAAAATCTTAACTTTCTGCCTGATAATTTAAAAAAATTATATTTAGGAATGATTCTAAAAACCATGTATAATAAAAACATTATTGATGAAGGTATTATGGAAAGCACTGGTTCAAAAATTATTTTAGCAAACGGTCATTTAGGGAATGTATCACTTAGAATATTTACTTCTGAAAGTAATAGTTTAAATACAGAATGGGAAAATAGCCAAGAAGCCTTGAAAAAATGGTCTACAGATAGTATGCAAATGGTTGTTAAAGGTTCAACACATACTATACACCATACTTATCCTGATGTTATAAATAATGAAATAAAAAAATTGATAAAAAGTCAGATATAGAATGTATCTAAGTTTAATGCAAGTAAAATATCCATTAATACTATAAAATAAACTAAAGTCTACTTGCAATTTTCTTATTTAATGATTTAACTATAAAAATCGAATAATTCACTGCAACACCGTACTATTCAAATTGAATTTTTTGAATTTTGCGGTGTTTTTGCATCTTTTTTATCCCACGTATCTTTTCTATTTTTTTAATTATCGTATGATATGAGAATTTGTTTGTGGATAAGCTCTTAATTTATTCCCGAATGAGAATATATCCTCAAACTAGGTAAATTTTATAGATTTTAATTTATCGCATCCTAGGTACAATATTCATCACACGTACTTTATTATTCATAATCAAAATAAACTTGAATATATTTTAATATTAAATATATATCATTAGCTTGGGAGAGGCTTTATTTATGGAGAATGAAAATAGCTGTCCAATGAATTTGGAAAAAGAACTTAGTGCAAAAAGGTTGGCTAAGGAAGCAATATACCTAATTAAAAGTAGACAGGCAAAAAAGTTAAATTCTATATGGCTGGAGGTTACCGGATGTTCGGGGAATATTATTTCTTTTTTAAATAGTGTAAATCCAGGACTCAATTATATTTTAAATGAATTAGTTAACTTAACATACAATAACACACTGATGACATCAGAGGGAGAATTTGCTTTTGAGGCTTTATTAGATACTTTGAATACTGAATTCATATTGTTAATAGACGGAGCAGTGTCTACTAAAGAAAATGGCATGTATAATATAATAGCTCATTACAAGGGAAAGCCTGTCACAGCCTTAGATGCGGTAAAGATGGCAGGTGAAAAAGCCAAATATGTTTTAGCAGTAGGAACTTGTGCATCTTATGGTGGCATTTCTGCTGCAAAGCCTAATCCATCTTTGAGTAAAAGTGTATCTAATATATTAAATCGTGAAGTTATAAAATTACCTGGTTGCCCTTGTCATCCGGATTGGGTTGTAGGTACTATTGCGCATTTAGAAGCTTTTGGAAAACCCCAATTAGATGGTGAAGGAAGGCCAATTTTATTTTATGGAGTGACTATCCATGACAGATGTACAAGGAGAGGTTATTTTGATAAAGGTATTTTTGCAAAAAAATTTGGGGAAGAAGGTTGTATGTTTAAATTGGGATGTAGAGGACCTGTGACTAAAACAGATTGTCCAAGAAGAAAATGGAATGCATATGTAAACTGGCCTATTGAAGATAATACTACATGTATTGGATGTGCCAATTCAAGATTTCCAGATGGAATGGAACCTTTTGTAAGATATTAGGAGGAGTCTATGAAAAAAACTATTACAATTGATCCTATAACAAGAATTAGTGGCTTTTTAGAAACTAAAGTGGAAGTTGAACAAAATGTAATTATTGATGCAGAAACCAGCGGGCTTTTATTTAGAGGTTTTGAGAAGATGCTCAAAAGTAGGCAGCCCTTAGATGCCATATATTTTACTGAAAGAATTTGCGGCATATGCTCTACAGCACATGCCATGGCTTCTACACTGGCATTAGAGGATGCATTGAAGATTAATGTAAATGTAAATGATATGTATATACGAGATTTAATGCATGGTTTTGAATTCATACAAAATCATTTGAGACAATTTTATAATTTGACTATGCCAAGTTATGTAAAAATGCCTAATATTAGTCCACTATATTCAGAGCAATATGATGATTACAGACTTTCAGAAGCTGAGAATAAAAAATTAAGTGCTCACTATATTGAGAGCATAAAATACAGTAGATTAGCCCATGAAGGTTTAGCTGTGTTAGGTGGCAAAGCACCTCATTCCCATGGTATTTTTGTTGGTGGGGTTACGGTAAATATAGACTCATATAAGTTGGTAAAAATTCAATCTATAATAGCTAAATTAAGAGAATTTATTAGTAATGTTATGATGGAAGATATAAAAATAATTTCTAAATATTATCCGGACTATTTTGAAATGGGGCAAACTTATAATAATTTTATGAGTTATGGTATTTTTAATCATTACGCTGAACCTGAAATAAGTTATGTGAAACCGGGTGTGTTAATTGATGGAAAGAAACAAAACTTTGATAGCAGTAAAATTACAGAAAATATACTGCACAGTTGGTATGTCAGTGATAAGCAGAATGAGAATCCATCAGAAGGTAATATTGATGAAATTGATTTAGCTAAGAAAGAAGGATACAGTTTTATAAAATCACCTAATTATGGTGGATACTCTATGGAAGTTGGACCTTTGGCTAGATTAATACTGGCAGGTGAATATAATGGCGGCAGCTCCTGTATGGATAGAAATGTTGCAAGGGTACTGGAAACTAAAAAGATAATAGAAATTATGGGGGGCTTGTCAAGACACATCAAACTACTTCCTAATAATCAGAAAGTATATAGTATTCCAGATGAAAGTTTTGGTGCAGGGTTAACTGATACTACAAGAGGAGCATTGGGACACTGGGTCAAAATAGAAAATAAACTTATAAAATACTACAATATTATAACCCCAACAGTTTGGAATATAAGTCCTAAAGATGAAAATGGAAGGTTTGGAATTGGAGAAAAAGCATTGGTCGGAACTAAAATAAGAAATATAAAAGAACCTATAGAAGTGGGAAGAATTTTAAGATCTTTTGATCCTTGTGTTTCTTGTGCAACTCATTTAATAAGCAATAAATGTGAACTTGCTTCTGTAAAGGTGCTGGTATGAAGGTAAAAGTTATGGCGATTGGAAACATTTTAATGGAAGATGATGGCGTTGCCATTATAGTTTTAGAAAAACTAAGAGAAAATTTTGTGAAAAATAATATAGAAGTCATAATTGGAGAAACAGATTTTGAGTACTGTATTTCTTTAATAGAAGAATGTGACTTCATATTTTTTATAGATGCAGCTTACTATGGTAAAAATCCAGGAGAGCTAACAATAAATTCGCTGGCTGAATACCAGTATGACAAAAAATATTGTACACAGCATAGTTACAATGTAATAGATTTAATAAAATCATATTATAAAACTGTTAATGGATATATTATAGGTATTGAAGTAGGTAAGGTTAGTTTTAAACTTGGTCTTAGCAGAGAGATTGAGGATAATATTAATATAATTTCAAAAAATGTTTTTAAAGAAATCATATCTAGGTTACCCTGTGAAATTTAGGAGGATAGATAATTGGATTCTCATACTATTCAAAAGTTATATGGCATTAACAAAAGAATTAAGTACTATGCATTTTGCATGATTGCAGTAAGTTGTCCATATATTAAAAATTATTACGGTGGTCTAATAAAAAATGAAGCAGAAAAATTAAATGAATTAGTAAATACAGCCTTTAACAGCAGTAAATTTAGACAAAATAAAAGGCAATTTACTCTTGAGGAATTATCAAAATATAATGGGGCCAATGGAGCCCCTGCATATGTAGCTGTTAATGGTATAGTATATGATTTAAGTTTAGTTCCCTCTTGGGGCGGAGGAACCCATTTTGGCTTATATGCAGGAAAAGACTTGACAGGTCAATTTACTGCATGCCATAAAGAAAATACAAGAATATTAGAAAATTTACCTAAAATAGGGGTTATAAAAAAATAATTAGAGAGAGGGTTTTTTATGCATGATACTATATTGTTAAGTAAAATATCACAGAATTTAAGTAAAATCTGTAAGGAGGAAAAAATTTCAAAGATAAATAAAATGTCTATTATTGTAAATAAAGATAGCCATATTAATGATAATAATCTACTTCAATATCTTAAAAACTATAATGAAAATTTAATAGATACTTGTACACAGATAAGCATTGAAATTGGAGACTTACCAGATCAAACTGCTATCATTAGGAACATAGAAGGTGACTTAACTGAATAACGAGCAGAAAGATAACTATAAAAAAAGATATTTGATAAATGTATATGGTGTGGTGCAGGGAATTGGTTTTAGACCATTTATATATAATGCGGCTAAGGAATATGAAATTTATGGTTGGGTAAATAATTCTGGTGGTTGCGTTACTATTGATATAACTGGAACTTTAGATAACATTAAAAAGTTTATACTTAAAGTAATTAAAAATCCTCCATCTCCAGCTGTTATAAATTCAGTGAAATGTAGAACTCTGGAATATTTATATTATGATGATTTTAATATTAGAGAAAGTTCTAATGAAAATGATACAGTAAAATTTATACTGCCGGATATGGACACTTGTGAAGATTGTGCCCGGGATATAATGGACCATACAGGAAGGCGATATAGGCATGCTTTTACAAGTTGTACTAAGTGCGGCCCAAGATATTCCATAATAAAAGTACTGCCTTATGATAGGAAAAATACTACTATGGAGTCTTTTGGTATGTGTGGTAGTTGTGAAGATGAATATAGTAATTCCATAGATAGAAGATTTCATTCAGAAACTAATTGCTGCAGAGAATGTGGGCCTTCATTAGTGCTTGTAAATAGTAAAAGCCAGATTGAAAAATGTGGAGATGTAATTGGTAAAACTATTGAACTTATAAAATCAGGAAAAATAGTTGCCATAAAGGGAATTGGTGGCTTTCATTTAGTATGTGATGCCAGAAATAAAAAGGCCATAAGTGAACTTAGAAGTAGAAAAAAAAGACATGGTAAACCATTAGCAGTTATGATGAAAGAAATTCATACTGTAAAAGAATTCTGTGAACTAAATAAAAAAGAAGAACAGATTTTAACTGGCAGAAAAAAGCCAATTGTATTATTGAAAAAAAAATCTAATATAAATCTTCCAGATAATATAGCACCAGGCCAGAGAAAGCTTGGTGTTATGCTTCCTTATACCCCTATACAATACTTAATATTAGAAAAGGAGTTAGACATACTTATAATGACCAGTGCTAATATAAGTGGATCTCCAATTGAATATAAAAATAATAGTGCATTTAAAAATCTTAAAGATGTGGCGGATTATTTCTTAATGCATGATAGGGAAATTTACATTCCAATTGATGATTCTGTTGTTAAAGTATTTAATGGTGAAGAATGTGTTATAAGAAGTGGAAGAGGATATGCCCCAGCAATGGAAAATATTAAGATTGGAGATAATATTATTGCTTTAGGACCTGAAGAAAAAAACAGTATATCACTTTCTAAAAATGGTTACGTATATACCAGTCAGTATATGGGTAATTTACAGAACTTTAATTGTTATAAAAATTATGAATATGTGTTGAATCATTTATGTGAATTGCTAGATATAAGTCCTAAAATATGGGCAGAAGATATGCATCCATTTTATATTTCAAGCAAGTATGGAAATAGTAAAGACCGAAAAATAATAAAAGTACAGCATCATCATGCCCATATGGCAAGCTGTATGGCAGAATATAACATTAAGGGAAAAGTTATTGGAGTCATATACGATGGAACAGGCTTTGGATTAGACGGAAATATATGGGGCGGAGAGTTTTTTGTTGCAACAGGATATAATTTTAACAGGGTAGGGCATTTTCAATATGTAAGTATACAGGGAGGAGATACATCCATAAAACAGCCATGGAGATGCGCTGTGAGTTACTTGTATTTTTTTGGATATTCTATAAATGAATTTATAAGTGGCGTAGATAAAGATAAGTTAGATATAATTGTTCAAGCTTTAAAAGCATCATTAAATTGTTATAAGTCTTCCAGCGTTGGACGGTTTTTTGATTGTATTTCAGCTTTGATAGGTCTTGTGAGATCTATTACATATGATGGAGAAGCTGCTATAGCTCTAGAAAATATAATGGATGAGAATGTGCATGAATGTTATAACTATAAAATAAAAGATGAGGGTAATGTTTTTTTAGTACAAATTAAAGATATTATTCATGGGGTACTGGTTGATATTAATAATAGCGTTAAAAAAAGTACAATATCTTCTAAATTTCATAATACAATTTCAAAACTTACCTGTGATTTAGTCTTTAAATTATCAAAACTATATAAAATATATAAGGTGGTTTTAAGTGGAGGAGTGTTTGAAAATGAACATTTACTTAAATCCATTTACAATGAACTTAAAAAAGCAGGATTAGAAGTCTTTTTCAATTCCAAAACACCTATAAACGACGGTGGAATTTCATTTGGACAAATTGTAATTGCAGATGAGATTATAAAGAAAGAGGGGATGTAAAATGTGTCTTGCAGTTCCAGGCATAATAAAATCTATTCATGGAAATTTAGCTAAAGTGGATATTATGGGTATAGAAAAAAATGTAGATATTGAACTTATAGAAAATCCTAAAATAAAAGATTATATTTTAATACATGCAGGTTTTGGAATAGAGAAGATTGATAGGGAATATTTTCGTTACTTACAAAAAGTATTTCAAGAGGAACTGGATAATGAATAAAAATGAGATTCTAATTAATTTAATTAATAAAATTAAAAACAGTAATGTAGAGCACTTCACCATAATGGAGATATGTGGTACTCATACTCAAAGTATAGTAAAAATGGGCATAAGGAAATTACTTTATCCAAAGGTAAATTTAGTATCGGGGCCAGGATGCCCAGTTTGTGTTACATCAGAAGGTTATATAGATGCGGCCATTGAACTTTTAAACAGAGGTAATATTATATTGGCAACCTTTGGCGATCTGATGAAAGTTTGGGGAACAAAAGAAAATTTGATAGAACAAAGAGAAAAAGGAAAGAAAATCAATATAGTATATTCTCCTTTAGATGCACTTAAAATCGCAGAAGAAAATAAAAGTTTTGAGGTAGTTTTCCTAGCAGTTGGTTTTGAAACTACTGCTCCATTAATTGGACTCACTATAAAAAAGGCAAAAGAAAATAATATTAGTAATTTTTCTGTTTTGAGCAATTTAAAAGTTATGAAACCAGTTTTACATAAGATATTAAAGGATGAAAATTGTAAAATTCAAGGAATTATATGTCCGGGGCATGTGGCAGTTATAACAGGTGCTGACTACTTCAAATTTATTAAGGAAAATTATAATATTGCTTCTGTAGTATCTGGCTTTGAGGCCTTAGATATTATATCTTCAATATATTTTTTAATCAAACAAAATTGTAGATGGGAAAAAAAGTTTGAAAATTTATATAGAACCTGTGTAACGTCAAATGGGAATTTACTTGCCAGGAGGATTATTAAAGAATGTTTTTTTCAAAGTGGCTGTATGTGGAGAGGTATTGGCAAAATTGAAAAATCGGGTTTGTATTTAAATAGAAAATATGAAGAATTTGATGCTTTAAATAAATTCAAATTGACAATAGAAGAAAAAAATAAAAGTGATTGTATATGCGGTGAAATTATATTAGGGAAAAAGGTTCCTTATGATTGTAAGTTTTTTGGGGGAGAATGTATTCCAGAGTCTCCTGTTGGGCCCTGTATGGTGTCTTCAGAAGGGTCTTGTTCTATCTATTATAAATATGGAGGTATAAAAAATAATGAATGAAGCTATTAAATTAGTTCACGGTCATGGTGGAAAACATACAAATGAATTAATTGAAAGTATCTTTTACAAATATTTTAACAACACTATTTTAGATTTGGGGGCGGATTCAGCTATATTTCCCGTAAGTCAAGGCAAAATGGCATTTACTACAGATTCTTTTGTTGTAAAACCTCTATTTTTTTCTGGAGGGAATATTGGGAAGCTTGCAGTTTGTGGTACTGTAAATGATTTAGCCGTGTCAGGGGCAAAGCCCTTATATTTAAGTGCAGGATTTATAATAGAAGAAGGTTTTCCAATTGAAACTCTTGATTTAATAGTTAAAGAAATGGCTCTGCAGTGTGAAGTTTCAAAGATTAAAATTGTAACCGGGGATACTAAAGTTGTTGAAAAAGGCTGCATAGATGGATTGTTTATAAATACTTCCGGAGTAGGTATTATTGAAAACAATTATAAAATAAAGAATGTTGAACCTGGAGATAAGATAATTGTAAGTGGGAATATAGGAGAACATGGTACTACTATAGCCCTTGAAAGGTATAATATAGATATAAAAAGCAATATTAAAAGTGATTGTGCTCCAGTTTATAGAATTATAAGCACACTTAAAGAATACTATCCTTTTATAAAAATAATGAAAGACCCTACAAGGGGAGGGCTTGTTACAATATTAAATGAAATTTCAGACAGAGTAGGCTTAAGTGTAAAGCTCCTGGAAGAAAGTATACCCATTGAAAGAGAGGTATCTGCCGTAAATCAAATATTAGGATTGGATCCACTATATATGGCTTGTGAAGGAGGAGTTGTGTTTGTAGTTAAGAGTGAAATGGCCGAGGAAATATTAAATAAGCTTCATAATTTAGAGCAGTGTGGTAATGCAAGTATCATAGGGAGCTTTACTGATGATTTAGAACATATGGTATACATGGAAAATTCCTTTGGAGGCATGAGGATTCTAAATATTTTAGATGGAGAGATGTTGCCAAGAATATGTTAAAATAGTATAAAAATTACTAAGTAAAAAGAGCTTATATTATTGAAACCAATCTAAAACAGTCAAAATCATGAAAAAAATAGAAATCAGAATACGTGTATAAACTTATGTATTTTTATGTACATGCCCATTAGTTACTGCAGATGAACCTATTACCACTGGAAAAATTGCACTGACCCACCTCAGTGAGTTTCCTGATTACTATACAAGATTAAAATTACTTGAGGAAGAAGCAAAAGCATATTGGAAGAAATAATGAGTTAAACTAAAATTGTGCATTAGGGATAATTAAAACGTAACCAGAATATCCCATCAATGGAGTAGAAGCTGAATAATTCTTTTATCCAGCTCAGACTGTAGACAAATGGCATATTTTTATTTTTCAAAATGTGCCATTTGTCTACAGTCTGAGCCCTGGTAGATTCCAGGGCTTTTTATTATAAAGGCTTTTATCTGGTATTTGAGAGATATCTCATACTTCTTTGGTTGGGTAATTTGAGACAATTAGAAAAACTTGTTTCAGAACTTGGATTAATTGCCAATACTATATTCGGATATGGAAGAGGAATTGAGAATATAGATAAAATACCAGAGGAAATAAATGCGCATTATATTACTATTTCATGGCCTGTATTTGAAAGTCTTATAATAAATGGTCCTTATGTAGGATATTCAGGTGGACTTAAACTCTTAGAAGATATATATTCTGTAGTTCTTACAAGATTTAATTGATTTATAGGAGGGTATATATGAATTATAAAGTTGCAGTTGCAAGTAGTGATGGCAAATTTGTAAATGAACATTTTAGAAAAGCAAGCCAATTTTATATATATAAAGTGGAAAACGGGGATTATGAATTTGTAGAGTTGAGAAAAATAGATGACATCCTTAGCTGTGGAAAAGAAAGTCACTATGATAAAATTTTGTCTATTGTTAAACATCTTTCAGGGTGTAGGATAGTTCTGGTTAGCCAAATAGGTAGAGAAGCTGCTATATTTTTGAATAGAAATGGAATTGAAGCTTTTGATATAACCCAATCTATAGATGAGGCTTTAAAAAAGTTAATTAAATATTATTCCAGAATAGATAAAATTAATAAACCATGTAATTAGAAATTATATATACAATTTCTTTTGAAAGGGGATTTTTTATTGACATTATTCAACTTTAGTTGACTGGGAAACCAGAGGCTTTAAATAAAATTTATATTTAAAGTTTTTGGTTTTTCTATTTTTGCTGGAAAGGCCAAAGGAGAAATATTAGGACTTATTGAGGTATTAAATAAATTAAAATTACCTGTTACATTACAACAATTAGAGATAGAAGATGGTGTTGATAAAAAAATATATGGAGCTAAAAGACATAGCTTCAGTTCCAATTACTGGACTTGAATATCCTGCTTTATATATAATTCTCATATTCTAAGTATTTTAATATTTTACTAAATTTATATCAATAATATAAAAGATATATAACTAAGAAATTTTTTAAAATTATGTAAAAATAAGTTGACAGAGATTTTATTGTGGTATATAATCAAATTATTATATATCAATAATTTATTTTCTTATCAAGAGAAACTGAGGGGCTGGCCCGATGAAGTTTCAGCAACCAGTATGTTTTGTTTACATGCAAGGTGCTAAATCCTGCAGGTTTAATTCTGAAAGATGAGGAAAGGTAACGTGCTAAAAATTATATTTTAGAGCAGTAGTCTTCCTCATTATTTGAGGGAGACTTTATTTTTTAAAATCTTATCATATGACTTAACTTTTAGTTGACTGGAAAACCAGAGGCTTTAAATAAAATTTTAATTTTATTTAATAGCCTCTGGTTTTTTATTATTTACTATAACTATATTAAGGAATTAAGAAATAAACACTTAGTACAGAAAGATATTATCTACAATAGTTAGGGCAGTAGAAAATTCGGCTGGGTTTACCAGAGATACTGGATACTAAATATTATTGAATATTTAGTATCTTTCGGTATATATTTCCATAATGGTGTAAAAATTAATTTTTATAAAGGAGATGTTTTCATGTCTATTAATATTAAGGTAATAGAATCGGCAACTAGGGAAAACAGACTTAATTCTATTACTGGTTATAGTGGAACAGTTAAGGATCTTGTTAAAAAAGTGCAATGTGGATGTCTTAAAAATGAGGAAAGGTGCTTTAGTCAGGCTAGTAACTGTAGTTCTGGATGTGCCCAGGGGTATTTGTCACGTGTATTGGATGCTGCCATTGTAAATCATGGTGCCATTGGATGCTCTGCAGATGTAATTGGGGAAAATACTACTTTCAAATGGGGACAGAATATAAGAAATTGGGAAAAGAAAGATGTAAATGTGATAAACACTAATATGACAGAGGATTCTACTGTATTTGGCGGTAGAGATAAGTTAAAGGAAGGTATAAAAGAAGCATATAAGAGGTTTAAACCTAAGGCTATATTTGTTACTACTTCTTGTGCTTCGGCAATTATTGGAGACGATATTAAGAGTATTACAGATGAAATGGAAAAAGAAATAAAGATTCCTGTGGTACCTGTTTTCTGCGAAGGATTTAGATCAAGAATATGGGCTTCAGGTTTTGATGCAGCGTTTCATGCCATATTGACACGTATAGTGAAACCACCTAGAAAGAAACGTCCAAAACTTGTAAATATGATAAATTTTAATGGAAGTGCTAGAGATTATATAACTGAAATACTATCAAAACTTGGGCTTATTCCTCAATTTGTAGTACCTTTTGCTACTATAGAGCAGATATCTAGAATGTCGGAGGCTGCAGCTACTATTAGCATATGTGGTACTTTAGGGGGATATTTGGGAAATGGATTAGAACAGCAATATGGTGTTCCTTATGTAAAGTCTATTCAGCCCCACGGTATTGCAGGTATGGATAATTGGCTCAGAGGACTTGGAAAAGCTGTAGGCAAAGAGAAAGAAGTAAAAGATTATATAGATAATGAAAAGAAGATAATAGCACCAGAACTTGAAAAAATCAGAGAAAAGTTGAAAGGAAAAAGAGCAATAGTAGGGATGGGACCAAGTTTTTCTCACAATTATATAAGAGTATTAGGTGAATTAGGTATTGAGGTAATATGGGGAATTTCCTGGCATTTCGATCAGCATTACGATCATGGAGGCATACCGGAATCATCCATTGCACTATCCAAGAGAGATGAAGATATCCCAATAAGCATATGTGATGTTCAAAATTTCGAAATATTAAATTTGTTGAACAAATTGAAACCGGATCTTTATATAGCCAGGCACCCAGGTACTACAATATGGCCAACTAAGATGGGAATCCCATCTATAATGATATCAGATGAATACAGTGCCTTTGGATATAGGGGAATTATAGATTTTGGTCACAGCATAATAGATACCTTGGAAAATAACAGCTTAGCAGAGAGCTTATCCAAAAGGATAAGGCTTCCATATACTTCCTGGTGGTTTAAGCAGGATACATTTAAATTTCTTGAAAATGAGGTGAAATAATGAGTGGAGTGGTTGAAGAATTAAGACATGTCTGTGCACTTGGAGGATATGAATCCGTACTTGCTATAGAAAGGGCAGTACCCATAATACATGCTGGACCTGGGTGTGCAGCAAAAATCTGGTCCACTTTAGGGCTTCAGAATGGATGCCAGGGCACCGGCTATATAGGGGGTCATTCAATACCATGTACTAATGTAGGAGAAAAAGAAGTGATATTTGGAGGAACGGATAAATTGCATGAGGTTATTTCAAATTCCTTTAAGGTATTGGATGCAGACTTATATGTTGTATTAACTGGATGTACTTCAGATATTGTAGGAGATTATGTAGGAGAGATAGTAGATGAATTTAGAGAAGAGGGCAAGCCTATAGTATATGCCGAGACCGGAGGATTTAAGGGCAGCAATTTTTTAGGTCACCAACTTATAATAGATGCAATAATTGATCAATATTTAGAACCATCGGATGAAATTGAAGAAGGATTAGTTAATGTGTGGGCTACTGTACCATATCAAGATACATTCTGGGCAGGAAACTTTGAGGTTATTGAGAAACTTTTAAATTCAATAGGAGTAAAAGCTAATATTATTTTTGGACATGGAAAGGGAATAAATACATTAAATAATATACCCAAGGCACAATATAACCTGATTATATCACCCTGGCTAGGGCTTGAGAATGTAATACATTTAAAAGAAAAGTTTGGAACGGAATACTTTCAATATCCTATTCTCCCCATAGGACCAAAGGAAACGGGAAAGTTTTTAAGAACAGTAGGAAATTTTTTAGGAATAGATGCTAATGTTGTTGAAAGTGAGATAGAAAGACAGGAGGATAGATATTTTTATTATTTAGAAAGAGCTGCCGATGTTCTCCTCGAAACTAGATTACTTCCAAAGCATTTCGTAACCATATCAGACAGTGCTTATTGTTTAGCTTTATCTAAGTTTTTAATAAATGATTTAGGGCTGCTGCCCAAAAAGCAGTTTATAACAGAAGGAGTTCCCAAAGAATATGAAAAACAAGTAAAACAACATTTTAAAGGTTTCTATAATGATATTGTTCCAGAGATCGAATTTACAGATGATGGAGGAAAAGTAAATGAATATTTGAGAAATAGCAATTTTAGAACTAAACCATTAATACTTGGAAGTGGTTGGGATAGGGCTATTTCAAAAGAAATAAAGGGATATCAGCTTTCAACATCTACACCTATAAGTGACAGGATGATTCTTAGCCGTTCTTATCTAGGATATGAAGGGGCAATGAGGTTGATAGAAGATATTTATTCTGTTATACTTCAAGATTTTCAATAGATATAATCTAAATGGAGAGTGATAAAATTGAATGCTACCAAAAGTAGAAGAGAAATAGATATATCAAAAGATAATAGGTATGGATTAGAAATAATTGATAGAATTGTTGGAACAATTGGTAGAGTAGGATATAGTTTATTTTCTATTATTATATTTTTAATACTGTGGGAAGCAGCACCTAGGATCGGTATTGCTAATCCAGTTTTTCTTCCGCCATTTTCCAAAGTATTTGCAGCATTGTGGCAATTAATAATTAGTGGTTCCCTTTTTGAAAATGTATTTGTAAGTCTTAAAAGATCAGCAGCAGGTTTTGCATTGGCACTTTTGGTTGCTATTCCACTAGGACTTGTTATCGGATGGTTTAAAAAATTTGAGAGATTTATAGATCCTCTTCTGCAAATTTTCAGACAAACTTCAGCACTGGCACTATTTCCTGTGTTTATACTTGTATTTGGTATTGGAGAAACATCTAAAATAGCTATTATATTTTGGGGAGTTCAGTGGCCTATACTTATAAGTACTATTGAAGGGGTCAAAAATGTAGATCCTATTTTAATCAAATCTGCAAAATCCATGGGAGCATCACCATTAACTCTTTTTTACAAGGTGATTTTCCCTGGAGCATTTCCATCAATTTTTACAGGTATTAGATTAAGTGCTACTACAGCTATAATTGTTTTAGTTGCAGCAGAAATGATAGGAGCTAATGCGGGACTTGGTTTTCTTATATTTCAATCTCAGGAAACTTACAAAGTTGCCGACATGTATGCTTCAATTGTAACTATAGCATTGATAGGCTTCGGGTTGAATTATTTACTTGTTTTACTGCAGAAAAATATTATGAAATGGAAACAGGAACCTAATGTATAAATACAAAATAGAAGGAGGAATTATTCATGGTTGTTGAAGGCATAGATAAAAAAAATAACAATAATATATTAAATTATAAAATAGTATCCGAGGATGTTGGATATAAATATGGTGTCAAAAATGGAAAAAAAGAAAATAAAGAAGATTTACTTGCTATAAATGGAATGAATATTAAAATAAAAAATGGTGAATTTGTATCTATAGTTGGACCTAGTGGGTGTGGAAAATCAACATTTTTGGATATTATAGCAGGTCTTATAAAAGGAAACACAGGAAAAATATTCATTGACAATAAGGAAATACATGGACCTGCACTAGATAGAGGTATAGTCATGCAGGGATATGCACTTTTCCCATGGAGGAGTATAGAAAAAAATGTAGAATTTGGACTTGAAATTAAGAGAATCAATAAACGTAAAAGAAAGAAAATCAGTAAAAAATATCTGGAGTTGGTAGGGTTAAAGGGCTTCGAAAACAGATATCCCTATGAATTATCAGGAGGTATGAAACAAAGGGTAGCTATTGCTAGAGCATTAGCTTATGATCCGGAAGTGCTGCTAATGGATGAGCCTTTTGCAGCAATAGATGAGCAAACAAAAGAGGATCTTCATATACAGCTGCTCCATATATGGGAAAAGACACATAAAACTATATTATTTGTTACTCACAGTATAGAGGAAGCTGTATTTTTGTCAGACAGAGTAGTTGTTATGACAAAAAATCCTGGAACTGTTAAGGAAATAATTGATATTGATATACCAAGACCAAGGGAAAGTGGAAGCATAAAATCATCTGATGAATTTACTACACTAAAACATAGAATATGGGAATTACTTAAGGATAGTCAGAATAATGGAGAGAGCTGATGATGGAAAGGACTCCAATAAAGATTTATACAATATACCTCAGAGTGCAATAAATTAATGAAATTTTAAACGTAAGATTGTAAGTATAAATAGAATTTAAAATATTATCAAGTGATTCTTATATTTGTTGGTGATTTGAACAATATATATTTAAATTTTTAAAAATGAGGTGTAGAAGTATGAATAGATTATTAAAGAAAGTTACAATGATAAGTTTATCATTAGCTATAATTTTTAGTGTAGTAGGATGTTCATCAAAAAGCAGTGAGACAAATTCAAATACCATAACTTCCAGTGATGGTAAAAAGCTTGATGTTATAAAAATAGCAACTCAGACCGGATTTAATGAATTTGATATTGCGGATGAACTTGGATTTTTTAAAGAAGAGGGAATACAACTAGAATATACTGGAGTACTTAAAGGTAGTACAGCAATTCAAGCAGTGTTAACAGGAAGTAATGATGTATTCGATGGACATCCAATTGATGTAGCCCTTGCTCAGTTGGCAGGAGCAAAGATTAAAGTGGTAGCTACTGGAATGATTGATAATGAAAAATTTGTTCATATGAACTATATGGTAAATAGTAAAAGTTCTATAAAATCTCCAGAGGATTTAAAAAATAGAAAATTTAAAATTGCAGTAACAAATAGAAATTCTTGTGCTGAAATAATAGCTCTTGAATATTTTAAGAAATATAATATTCCAAAGTCAAATGCAGAATTCGTAATTATGCCATCTAGTCAGCAGGAACAGGCATTGAGCCAGAGTTTAGTTGACATAGCCGCTCTTCATCCGCCATATATTAAAAAAGCACAAATTGATGGAGGAGTCAGCTCTCTATTTACTAGCTATGAAGTAATGCAAGGACCTGCAGGAGGAGCTTCTACCCGTGGATTCAGTGATGAATTTATAAAAGAGCATCCAGATACGGTTAAGCGTTTTGTAAAAGTGCTTGTAAAAACTCATAAATGGATTAATACTCATCAGCAGCAGGCAAATGAAATTATAGCAAAAAAGTTTAATATGAAAATTTCTCAAGTGGAGCCATTTTGGTATGATGAAAATGACTATATAGATCCGCAATACATTCAAAAATGGGTGGATATGTCTGAAGAAACTGGAATATTGAAAAAGGGAGCTATAAAGGCATCAGACATATACACGAATAAATTTAGTCCTAATCCCCAATATGCTGGGAAATGAAATATAAAATTATTCCATAGTAAATATAACTATGGTAATATAAAATTGTAACTATAAAATTCATTTCCTATTACCTATCTTAGAATATGGAAAAGGATAATAGGGAAGTAAAATATAATTTTTTATCCGAACGCTACCATTGATAACACCCCCATCTTCTTCAAAGTGGGGATAAGCACTACTGCTACGCGTCTGGATAAGTTCTTCCCCTAAAGATAACGTATTCTAAGTGCTAAAGACACTAAGAATACTGTTAATAAGATTCAGATGGAGAAGAGCATTCCTCATAAGCAAACTCCACCTGAACCTAAGAATCACTTGATTATTCATCAGCAAAAAGGAGATAAGATAATGGATAAAAAAGAACTGGCTAAAATGATAGATCATACCCTTTTAAAGCCTGAGGCTACCTATGAACAGATAGTTAAATTATGTAAGGAAGCTTTGGAATATGGATTTGCTTCGGTATGTATAAATCCCTGCTATGTTAATGCTGCCTACCAGTTATTAAAAGGATCGGATGTGAAAGTGTGTACAGTTGTAGGATTTCCTTTAGGTGCTGCTGCATCTGAAACAAAAGCTTTTGAAGCAGTGCAGGCTGTAAATAGAGGAGCCTGTGAAATTGACATGGTTATAAATGTAGGCTATTTAAAATCGGGAAATTATGATTATGTGGAAGAAGATATAAAAGATTTGGTTCATAAGATTAATGGAAGAGCCATTGTTAAAGTTATTATTGAGACCTGTCTCCTCAATGATAAAGAGAAAATTATAGCTTGTAAGCTTGCTGAAAAGGCAGGGGCTAATTTTGTAAAAACATCTACAGGTTTTAACATGGCGGGGGCTACTTCGGAGGATGTAGCATTAATGTATGATACAGTTTCACCTAATTTAAAGGTAAAAGCATCAGGTGGAATTAGAACCTATGAAGATGCCATAAGGATGATAAATGCGGGGGCTTCCAGAATAGGTGCTAGTGCTTCTGTTAAAATTATTAATAAAAAATAACTAGAGAAATCACATCGTGCTCTCTAGCTAAATAGGTGTCTTTATATTTAAATCAATTTATGTTTTGAAAGAGGCGTATTTTTTACATTTTTAGCAATTGGAAGCTTTATAAAAAATGTAGTTCCTGAATCTGGTTTGCTATTGAACCAGATTTTGCCTTTATGTGTATTGGTAATTGTATGGTAAACCATAAATAGACCAAGTCCGGTACCTTGTTCTCTTCTAAATGTAAATGCTTGGAATAGTGAATCTTTTATATCTTCTGGTATTCCGCCAGCAGTATCTTTAATTGTAATAATAATATAGTCTTCTTCTATTGTTGTTTCAATTTCAATTTGTCCCCCATTATCCATTAATTGAATGGAATTTATTATAATATTCTGTATAGATCTTTTAAATAAATTTTCAGACATACATATAAAATTATCTCCATTGTTTTTTAAAGATAATTTAATTTTCTTCAGATTACACTCAAATTGAAATGATTTAACCACTTTTTCTATTACTGGAACAACTTTCTTTGGAAAAAGTTCAGAAGGTTTAAATATACTTAATAGTTCTATAATAATATCATTTAATTCGTCAGCTTGATTTATGATTTTATCTAGGTATACATCAAGTTTATTTCTGTCTGAAGTTATTTTTCCTAACTGAGCTAAACCTCTAATTACTGCTAATGGATTTTTTAAGTCATGAACTGTAGTTGCTATTAAATCGTTAATTTGTGATAGTGGTTGGTCACTTTGTTTATTTTCTGAGCTTGATAGTATAGTTTCAATGGAATTAGCAGAAATTATAACGGGGCTAAACAGAGCAGGGTATGCATAGTCAGTTACAGTAATAAGAATTATATATCCAATTATCTTTTTATTTGATCTAATAGGTACATTTATACAGGAACAATTATGGGCTTTGTTACAATTATCTATGTCATATATAAAAACAGAATTTTTTTTGGTCAATTTTGCTTCTGTATTATCCATATAGATATCTCTTTGGCACCAATTTCTTCCTATACAAATTGGCATTTCTTTTATATTTAATGTCTGTGACATTCCTGCTAAACTAATAATCCATCCATCAATGTCAGTGAGAAAAATTGCATGAGGTATTTTTTTTAAGGCAAGAGAGATGTGCTTTAAGAAAGGATTGGAACATTGGATTAATTTTGAATTTTCAAAGAGCTTTTTTTCAAGAGTTTCATTAGATAATAAGCATGTAGTTGATTGTTCATTATTCGTATGTAAATGAGAATGTTTTGCACATGGTTTTATAATGATGGAATTGAATAAGGGTTCATTATTCATATCCCTAATAAATTCTCTCCATCGGCAAATTAGTTGTTGTTCATTTTTAAATTTATTCATTTTATAACCCCCTATGTATTATAAAAATATATTAATATTAAGTAATCATTTCTTAAATAGATATGGATTTTTCTATTATATAAAAATAATAAAATATCTAATTTGATTTATAGGCTTTGTTCATAACAAATGATGGAATTTATAAAAAAATTCTTAGATATATAAACTTTTTCTTTAATTTGTCGAATATGTCTTCAAAATATATGGCACTATTTTAAGTACCATATGTCGTCTAGTTTTTTATTTAATTTTTTAGCTATTCTTAATCCTTCTTTCATGGAAGGAATTGATGTTCCGTTTTCCCAAGCATAGTATGTTTTGAGGTTAACTTCTATTAATTTTGAGAATTCTTTTGGATTCATCATATATTCTCTCATTCTTATTTCCTTAAGCCTATTATTCATGTTAATAACACCTCGCAATTAATATATTCTATAAAATACTTATATTTCCTTTTTATATAAGATACTATTAAAAATATTTTATAGTATTTTTTATGACTATTTATAAAAATTAAAATATTAATTAAAGAAATGTAAGAAAAATAATAAGTATATGTACTTAAGAGACAAATTCATCAGCTTATATTTGTTTCTTTTATATATATGAATATTAATAATAATATGATAAATTATACATATTATTATTAATAATATGATAAAATATATTAGTATATAGTAAAAGATTCTCAATAAACTTTAACTGGTAAAACAAACATATAAACCATAAATTGAATAATATAAAAATAATGCATTCAATTCATGAATATTAATATAAAAGTGCGTTACTTTATATTTTCATATTATTAATAAATACATTTATTTAAGATTGACATGTTAATATTAAGACAGTATAATTAATAAAAATATATAAAGTGTAAATATGTATTCTTATATTATGAATAAATAATTTAGATTTATTGCAATAATTATATCTATTATGTTTGGTGAATTTATAACCTTATCACATTTAATAAAGTATAAATAAATGTTGATAGTTTTAGAAAGGGGAAATGTTAATGAGTACCATTGGAGCTAACTTATTAATGAATAATGTAGTAAAATACTATAAAAGTTTTAAGGCTGTGGATGAAGTTAGTTTTGGAGTGGATAAAGGAGAATTTTTAACTATATTGGGACCCAGTGGTTCTGGAAAAACTTCATTATTAAAGTTAATTGCCGGATTTGAAAAAATAAATTCAGGTGAAATTCTTTTAAATAAAGAAAATATTGAAAAAAAGAAACCTTATGAAAGAAATATAGGAATGCTTTTTCAAAATTATGCATTGTTTCCTCATATGAATATTTTTCAAAATATTGCGTATCCTTTGAAAATCAGAAAATTTTCTAAAGATAAGATTAAAGAAAAAGTTACAAAGATGCTGAAATTAGTGGATCTTGAAGGAGTAGAAAATAGATATCCTAAGCAATTAAGCGGAGGGCAGCAACAGAGAGTTGCATTAGCAAGAGCTATAGTATTTAATCCGCCATTATTATTATTAGATGAACCTTTAGGAGCTTTAGACAAGCAGTTGAGACAAAAAATGCAGTTAGAAATTAAACATATACAACAGAGAATTGGAATTACCACTATAAGTGTTACTCATGATCAGGAAGAGGCTCTTACTATGTCTGACAAAGTATGTATTATGAATAAGGGAAGAATAGAACAAATAGATACTCCAGAAAACATATATGAAAGGCCTAAAAGTATATTTGTAGCAGAATTTATAGGGGAGATAAATATTATTAAAGGTAAAATAATTCAAACAGAAGGTAAAATTGCATTCATAGAAATATTTAATAAACAAATTTTAAAGGCAGAAATGGATACTGAGGGCCAGTATTTGAGGGGAAAAGCTGTTTCTATAGCATTAAGACCGGAAAATATATGTATTACACTGGAGAAACCTGAATATGAGAATAGCATGAAAGCAATAGTTAAAGAAGTTATTTTTGTGGGAGATTCATTAAAGGTAAAGGTAGTTAATGAAAATAATGAAGAAATGATGGTAAAAGCATCACCTTCTGATAAAAATTTGCTTAATTCAGGTAAAGAGATCATATTAAATTGGGAAATTACAAAGAGTTCTTTAATAGGAAATTAATTATATAAAACATAAGGGGGCATAAATCATGAAGAAAAAATTATTATTTTTACTAAGTGCAATATTGATTTTCGGTCTTACAGGATGTGGTAGTTCATCTAATGAAAAAAGCAGTACCGGTGAAGATAAAGAATTGGTTGTTGTGGATTGGGGAGGAGCTTATTCCAAAGCAAGACAAGTAAATTACGATGCTTTTGAAAAGAAGTATGGCGTAAAAATAACAGTAGTAAACCCAACAGACTATGGTAAGTTAAAAGCAATGGTTCAGTCAAAGAACGTTGAATGGGATGTAGTAAATGTAGACTCTGATTTTGCACCAAGAGGAGGTAAACAGGGATTACTTGAAAAATTGGATTACAGTGTAATTAAAACAGAAGATATTGATAAAGGATTGGTCAATGAATATGGAGTAGGTTCAGATACTTTTGATGTAGCTATAGCCTATAATACAAGCAGTTATTCAAAAGACAATCACCCTACCACTTGGGCTGAATTTTGGGATACACAAAAGTTTCCTGGAGCCCGTACTATGTGGAAGTATCCTGTAGGAACTTTAGAAGCTGCACTTCTTGCAGATGGAGTTGAGACAGATAAGTTATATCCTTTAGATGTAGATAGAGCTTTTAAAAGTCTAGATAAAATAAAAAGTAATGTAAAAATATGGTGGACTGCAGGAGCTCAGGCACCTCAATCTCTTGCAAGTGGTGATGTTACTTTGGCAGCAGCTTGGAATGGACGTGTAAGTACTGCAAAGAAGGAAGGTTCACCGGTAGATGTGGAATATAACCAGGCTATAGTTCTTGGAGATTCTTGGGTAGTACCAAAAGGAGCACCTCATAAAGAATTGGCTATGAAGTTTATTGCATTTGAGTGTGAAGCTGAACAACAGGCAGCTTTCTCAAAAAATATCGACTACGCACCAACTAATTCTAAAGCATTAGATTTATTATCTACAGAAGTAAAAGAAAGAATAGGAAGAGGAGATGACGAAACCTCTAATAAACTTATACATGGCGACGAAGAATGGTGGGCAGAAAATTATGATGCTGTGGATACTAAATTCCAACAGTGGTTAATTAAATAATTTATTCTTAAATCTAAAGTTCTAGTTATACAGCTAGAACTTTAGATTAATAGTTATTGATTTTTGGGGGAATGGAAATGGTAAATGAGAGTATTAATAAAGAAGAGATGATGTCTGAAAAAAATTCTACAAAAGATAAATTAAATAATTTACTTAGTGTAAAATGGATACTGGTAATATTGCCTGCACTTTTTATTATGGTATTTACATTTGTACCTATGATAAGTTTGTTTAAATTAAGTATTTTAGATGAAAATGGATTTACTTTTAAATATATAGCACAGATTTTTACAGAACCTATATATCTTCAAGTTATATGGCTTACTTTGAAAACTTCATTTATTGTAACAGTAATATCAATTGTACTTGCTTATCCGGTAGCTTATTTTATTATTAAAACAAAATCCTCCAGGACAAAAAAGATTATTCTAATGCTTATTATGATACCTTTTTGGATTAGTTTATTGGTTCGCACCTTCTCATGGATTATAATTTTGCAGGAACAAGGGATTTTAAATACATTTTTAAAAAATATAGGACTGATAAATCAGCCTTTGGACTTACTTTATAATACTACTTCTGTAACAATAGGTATGACTCATGTGCTATTTCCTTATATGGTTTTAAATATTTATTCAGTTATGTCAAGTATTGATATACAGTTAGTAGAAGTTGCCCAAGTCATGGGAGCTAGGCCTATAAAAGCTTTTTGGCAAGTGTTTTTTCCTCTATCTGTTCCAGGAATTTTATCGGGATCCATACTGGTATTTGTTTTAGCACTGGGATATTTTATTACTCCTGCACTATTGGGTGGTTCAAAGAATATGCTTGTATCTACCCTTATACAAAATAATATAAGTGCTACTTTAAATTGGCCTTTAGCGTCTGCACTTTCTCTGGTTTTATTTATTATTACCATGGTGCTTTTATCTATACTTGCAGTATTGGCAAAAAGAAATCCTATGTTAAAGGAGGGAGAATAATGTGGCTTCCAATAATAGTAATGGTTATATTGTTTTTTCTTATAGCTCCTGTATTTGTATTGATACCACTATCTTTTACCTCGTTAAGTTATTTTAAATTTCCACCACCAAGTTACTCTACCCAGTGGTACCATGCTTTCTTTAATGATAGCCAGTGGACTCAATGTTTTGGAAGAAGTTTGGGTATAGCGGTCTTGACAGTAATATTTGCTCTTATTCTAGGAACTATGGCGGCAGCTGCTGTTACCAAGATGGACTTTAAGTTTAAAAATATATTTATGGGTTTTATGGTTATGCCTATGGTTATACCTGTAATCATAATTAGTGTAGCTTTATATAATTCCTTTGCACCTTTAAGGTTGACTAATACCATACCTGGAATAGTTTTAGGGCATACATTGTTAGCTATACCTATGGTATTTGTAACGGTAATGACAGGATTAAAAGGAGTAGATAAAAATATTGAGTTAGCAGCAATGGGTTTGGGTTCAAAACAAATTAGTGTATTTTTTAACATTACACTGCCTCAGATTAAAGCTTCTATGTTTTCAGCGGCAGTATTTGCTTTTAGCACATCTATAGATGAAGTAACTGTTACTATGTTTCTGGCAGGTTCTAAAACTAAAACGCTCCCTTTAGCTATGTGGGAAAGTATGAAAACCAGTATAACTCCGGAAATAGCTGCGGTATCTACTATTCTAATTGGCATTACTTTAATGATGCTTCTTATACAAGGGCTTGTTAAAGGAAAAAATACAAAGGTAAATGAAATCTGATAATTATATTTAGAGTACTTAGACATTTTAAAATAAATAATATGTCTAAGTACTTTCGTTTTTAAATGAAGATGAATTCTATTATAAATAATAAGAATAATATTGATAATCTTATGACAATTACTTAGTGTTTTTTATAACATATTTAATTCACGTAAGGATGTTATAAATAAAATTATTTTTAATTTTTCAAGTAAAGTTTTGGATTAAATAAAAATAGTTAGGTGAATATCGAGCTAATATTATTCAGTAATTATCAAAAATATCTTAATTTTTTTAGCGTAAGGATAATAGAACTAAAAAATTTAGAGTATATAGTTATTTTTTTAACATATATATTGCAATTAGATGTAAAGAATGTTAATATATTAACAAATAGATTTAGTTTAATCTTACAAGGGGTATAAAGATATGATTATAGTATACGAAAAACAATAAAATTTAATTGTCTGAATGGGGGGAGTTATGTGAGTGAAAAAATAAGAGATGTTGAAGACACAAAGGATAAAGTTACAATATTAAAAAGAATAAAATCTAAAAGAAGAGAATCTTTTAGCTTCCTGTTCGATATGATCGATACTTTATTTACAGGGGAATAATGAATAGCAGCCTTTAGAGCTGCTTTTCATTATTAAATCTATCTGTTGAAAAATTTATATGGAAGATATCTATTATAATTAATATTCATAACTCTCATTATGTGAAGATAATTTTGGAACCTTTTATTTAAAACAGTCCAATTTATGTTTTTAATAAATGTAGAAATATATTCTTTTTTATTTGTTCCAAAATCCATAAAATAGGCATGTTCATAAACATCCATTACTAATATAGGATAAGAAATCCATACAGATCCTTTATCATGCAAATCACTTACTATTATATGAAATTTATTATCTAGTGAATCTATAGAAAGAACTGCCCAGCCTCTCATAGATAAACCTACATTTGTTAAATAAGAAATGAAGTTATCATAAGATGAGAATTGATTTATTATAGAATTAAGCACTGGACCATGGGGAGTGGTATTGCCGCCTGTGATATTTTTAAAGTAAAGATTATGAAGTTTTACCCCGTTTAGTGCATAGGTTTCACCAAGTTTTAAACTGCGCATTTTTGAATAGGTTGAATTACTATCAGTATAATTTTGGGGGATATAATCAATGTTCCAGATTTCATTTAGCGTATTTACATAGCCTACATATAATTTATAATGTTCGTTTAATTGTCTTAAAGAAATACCTTTAACAGAATTAAAGTTAAAAACTTCAGGTTTCATATTATACATTAAAACACCTCTATAAAATATGTTATTATTTATAATATGTAATAAAATCTGAATGTGTATAATAATTAAAATATTCCCAGTGAGAATATTTTAATTATTTTTAGATTTAAATATTTTAAAATCAAGTAATAAGGCAAATATAAAGTTAAATATATTTTGATTCTTCCTTTAAAAATAGATCTGTTGTCTTTTGATCATGATTGCACATAACAATGGTCTTCAAATTTATATCTTCTCTTTTTAAAAATTCTACAGAAGTTTCAAGAAGTATTTTTGCACATCGTTCTTTTGGAAATCCAAATATGCCAGAACTTATAGCAGGTATAGATATGGAGTTTAGATTATAGGATTCTGCCAGATTAAGTACACTCTTTATAGCTTTTTTTAGTTTTTCATCTTCATTACCTTCTCCCATTATAGGACCTACAGTATGTATTACAAATTTGCAGTTCAAATTGTGACCATGGGTTATAACTGCTTTTCCCACAGGTAAACTACCTATTTTTTTTATAAGTTCATTACTATCTGATTGTACCTTGGAACCTCCAGCTCTTGCAATAGCCAGGGCTGCTCCTCCTCCATGTTGAAGGGCACTGTTTGCAGGATTTACTATAGCATCACTATCTTCTTTTGTTATATCTCCTTTTTTAATCAATATTTTCTTATTACCTATTTTAATCATATAATTTAATACCTCCAATTTTTGTTAATCTATTTTTAAGTTAGATCTTATCAATAGGAAATTTTTTTATGTAATCGCTAGTCTTTATATTAAAGTATTTACATATATCATTTATTTCTTCAAGGGTGACTTCATTCATTGGAATGCCATTTTCCATTTTATCTTTATAGGATTCAATTTCTTTTTCGCCGTGGGTGTATATTCTTAAAGCTCCTTTAGCTTTTTTAGAGTTTCTAAGTTCATTTAAATACCCTGACAATTTATTTTCTATAGAGTCTTTGTCTCCAAATATACCATAGTCTATTGCACAGAAATAATGGCAGGTGCCAGAGCCGGAAGAACCTTGCAATGTAACGTAATTTCCTGTGATGCCTCCAGATAAAATTGCTGTAAATATTTCAACTGAAAGAGCTAGTCCATAGCCTTTATGTCCTCCAGTTAGCTCTTTGGAACCTCCCAGTGGAACCAGACCTCCTCCAAGTTTTTTTGGAAGATTATATAAAATATCATAAGGATCTTCTGTATCTTTTCCGTTTTTATCCAGTGCCAGGCCCAGTGGAAGAGGTTTGTGCCTTTTATTATATACTTCAATTTTTCCTCTTGTAACTACACTAGTAGCTATATCCATTAAAAAAGGATAGGGTTTTGCAGGCATAGATATAGCGATGGGATTTGTACCAAGCATGGCATCTTTTCCGAAGGTAGGTATTATAACAGCAGGAGAGTTAGTCATAGATATTCCAAGCAGTCCTTCTTCTTCAGCCATTTTAGCATAATATCCAGCAATACCGTAATGATTTGAGTTTCTAACCACTACCATGCCTATGCCTGAAGTTTTGGCTTTTTCAATGGCCATGTTCATAGCTTTTTTTCCTGCCAGTTGCCCCATACCAGCCTGGGCGTCTAAAACTGCAGATACAGGTGTTTCTTTTATCATTTTTGGTTTAGAAGCTACTTTTATAAGACCATTTTTTATTTCACTGTAATACTTTACCAGTCTTTGAATTCCATGAGATTCAATTCCAAATAAATCTGATAGCAGTAAAACATCTGTAATAGTTCCACTATCTTCTGGACTAAAGCCGAATTTCTCAAAAACTATATCACATAGTTCTTTTAAACCTTCATATTTTACTTTTGAGTATGTCATTTTTACCTCCTAAAAATGTTAAATGTATACAGTCACTGAATATTTAGCTATAACATAAACATAGTTTTATTATATATAAGATAATTATACTACAAATATAATAAATATATATTTTAAATAAATAAGTTTAGCAACTTATTTTATGTGCAATATGAATTTTAAGAATTAAAAAGAAAAACGTATTATAAGTCCCTACTTTGAAGAAGCTAGGTTATTAGCTAATTACTGCCTTTGGATAAATAATTGTTTAGGGAACTGTAAGAGTGCTTGTCATGGACTTAGTATCGAATAAACAGACAATGTCTCCTGCATTGTTCCATATAAAAGAATTTTTTCCACAATAGAAATGAAATTCAGAATTATGACTGCCAGTGCCTTCTATAAATTTATTTGAACCATAACCTGTAAACAGTATTATAATTTCATCGGGATCCAATGTCCAAAAAAGGTTGTCAATGCGCTTTGGAAATCTGTAAATAAGGGAATATTGCTTACTAGGTTTCCAGTGCCAAATTTCCCAATTAAACATATTGACTCTTCTATTGCTAACATTTTCAATGCGTATCCACTCGTCATTTAAATGAAATTCTCCATTTCTTTCTTTAATATTATTATTTATAAATGCTATTTTTACATTGGTAGACACAATAATCATCTCCTTTAATACCATAAATTCAACATTTAATGTTAAATTCCTTCAAGGAGTTTAAATAATTTTAAAATAGTGATTATTTATTTTAAATATTTTAAGAGTTATAATATAAGAATAAAGTGATTCTAAGGTTCAGGTAGAGTTTGCATATAAGGAATGCTTTTCTTCATCTGAACCTTAGAAGAGCTTATCCAGAGGCGTAGCATTGCTTATTCCCCCACTTTGAAGTTAATTGCCGCCTTCGGATAAAAAGTTATAGCAGGAGGCTAATATTTTAAATGGGTAAAAATCATAATGAAAAGAAGAAAAGTACAAATATGCTAATGGCTGCATTTATGTTGTTTATTTTTCCTATTATGTTGGTGTTTTTGGGTGTATTTTTAGGAGGATATTTAGGAAAATTAGTGCAAGGATCTATAAGGGCTTATCAAATTATTGGAGGTATAATTGCTTTTATAGTAGCTGTAGTGTTTATAAAGTTGTTTGATAGAACTACTGTAGTGGATAAGGAGCAGGAAAAATTTTATTGGGAAGATATGTAGTTAACGTATTTTTAGTATCTGAAAATAGAAAAGCTGTATAAGTTTAATGTATTTTCAGATACTTTATTATAATCAGTAATCTCCTCTTCCGATTTTATTGATCTTTACTTTTACATTTACATCAATTTCTGAATTACATACTACGGAATTCCAGTCTTTTTCTATATGTCTGCCATATTTGGCAGCTGCAAATTTTCCAAGTTCCAGACAATCTACTTTATAGGTATGTTTCATTTTAGTTATAAAACTAATACATTCTTTTTTTATATCTTCAGACATCTCCGTGTTAAATTCCTCAACTTTTTTAGAATTGTTTTGCAGATTTTTATACAGGGTATCTGTTACTAAATCTCCTTCCAAACTAATATTTATAGTAAATTTATATTTATTACCTTCTTTAGTACAGTGAACTTTTCGTTTTGATGTAGCATAATAGTTTGTATATTTACAAGTGCTTTTTTGTATTGTAAGCATACCTTTTACATTATTTTCTCTCATTATGTTCATAGCTCTTAATTCGGCAATATTAATTTTTGAAATCATTTTATTACCATTAAACAATGCCATTCCAGTGATTGTAATTCCTTTATCTGTTGTTTCAATATAAGGTAGCACAGGATTATATCCTTCACTTCCAATGGATAAAAATAAATTCATAACTCTATATTTATCTGAAAAAAAGTTATAAAATATGGAATTTTTAATTAAACCCCCTACAAAATCTGAAGAACTTGGGTAGCCTTTTATATTTGTACTTAAAATATCTGAAGCCTTTCCCTTGCATACTGCAACATATGCAGTATCGTTTAAATAAGGATTTCTAAATAAAATATCTGTCCAATCTTGCAAACCATAATGTGCCTGTTCTTCACTTATGATAAATACTTTTTCAAGGCCTAATATATTTTGTTTGTCATTTGATAATTGTCGATTTTGTCTTGTTTCTCCTTTGGTTTTTGCAGCACCGATTCTCAAGGTGCTGTTTATTTTATCTCCAGATTCAAATAAATATATTGACATTGGTACGATATGTTCTGTTACTTTATTATTTTTTATTATTAAATCTGCTCCTAATCCTGAAATAATATCTAATTCTTCTACAGGCTGCTGATCATCTAATCCTATAAAGAAGAAAATTGTGATTATCATACATAGTAAAATTATAGATATATACTTTGTTTTATTATTTTTCATGTAAATTATCCTTCTTTAAATAAATTATTAATGTTATTAGTGTTACATAGACCATATTAAATAAAGTATATTTAGGAATAATGTAATTCAAGAAATTTATTCTATCTGCAGAATTTTTATATCTAAGAGATAGATAAAGCATTAGGGGATAGAGTGCATAAATAATTTTTTTAATAGGTACTTTTTTAAAAAAATCTCTCAAAATGAAAGCTGTTATAAAATAGTGATTGGATATTGTCTTGTAAATAATAGTTGCCCATAAAATTGTAAATATAAATCTAAAGTTATTAATTACTGGTATTTCTAAAGTTTTTGTTACTGAATTCACAGACCATTCGATTTTTGGTACAATATCTATGCCTAAATAATAAATGGTGATAAATGTAACCCAGGAATAAATTAAGGCTGTTATAATAACACTTAATAATGATGATTTCATAATCTTTTTCTTATCGATGACATAGGGATAAATTAAAAATAATACTTCAATTCCTCCATAGGCAAAAGCTGAATTTTTACTGGCTTTTATAGTATTTAGAATTCCTGAACCCAGTATAGGACATATATTCAAATAAGTTCCTCTAAGAAGTGCTACAGCTAAAATAAAAGAAAGAAATATAGTATATAAGAACATTAATTGGTTTAGCCTTCCTAAAAGTTTCAATCCTTTCATGGAGGTATATGCAGCTAAAAAAAATATTATCAGTAATATTTTTAAGGTACTTAAAAAATTAGATATTAAAGTTTCTAATATTAGGGATACTCCAGAGGCCACAGAAGTGGTGAATAAAACAAAATATAATAAAAAAATAAAATTCAAGATATTCCCCAAATATTTTCCCAAATATTTTTTGCTTAAGAATAAAATGTTTTGATGTGGATGCTTTTTCCATAAGAATGAAGCAACTATAACCATATATAACGGATATACAGCACCAATAGCTACAGATATCCATGAATCTTGTTTTGCCACATTAACTAGATCATTAGGCAGTGATAATATTCCTATACCAATCATTGAGCCAATAAGTAAACAAGTGAACTCTCCTGGAGTTATATTATTACTTTCTAATTTATTCATTTTTCTTCCTCCACAGTTTGTTTCTAAAGTTGGTTTGTCTTTTTGGGTTATTGTTTGGAATACTCTCGGGTCTATTATTCATTTTCCATAGGGGTACCCTAATGAAGGTATCTTTAAAATCACCATATTTATCTAGAGGCATATATGGAACTCCAAAACTATCTAAAGAAAGGAGGTGGATAAATAAAAAATACCATCCTGCAATTAATCCAACAGCACCTAAAAAGTTTGTTAGGAAGAGAAAAGGAAATCCTATCAATCTTATTGAACTTGACATATCATAGTTCGGTATAATAAAAGTTCCTATGGTGGCAACTCCTACTACTAAAGTTGCAGGACTAACTAATTTGGCTTCAAGTGCAGCACTACCTATAATAAAACCTCCTACAACACTTAATGTCTGACCGATTTTTGAAGGAAGTCTCAGCCCTCCTTCTCTTAAAAGTTCTATTACAACATACATGGATAAAATTTCTAGAAGGGGAGGAAGAGCTATGCCTCTTCTAGATTGCACTATGGGTATAACAAATTTAATTGGAATAAGCTCTGAATTAAATCTAATTAAGTCTAAATAGACAGAGGGTAATAAAATAACTATGAAGGTACCAAATACCCGGAGAATTCTGTTAAAATTACTTAAAAGGGTTCTTTGAGAGTAATCTTCAACAGCTTGAAAAAATTCCATAAACAAGGCAGGAATAGTTAATGCAAAAGGAGTTCCATCAATTAAGATAGCAATTCTACCTTCTGAAAGATTTTGTTGCACAACATCTGGCCTTTGAGACGCATGAGCTTGAGGAAAAACGGAATATGGATGATTTTCAATATACTGTTCCAGCATTCCTGCAGAGGTAAAAGTATCCACATCTATTGATAATAGCTTATTTCTTATATCTTCAATTAAGTCTTTATCTGCAATATCCTTTATATATATTAGGGCCACATCTTTTTGGGAGCGTCTTCCTATGACGAAAGGTTCTATAATTAAATTTTTATCTTTTAACCCCTTTTTTATTAAACTTAAATTTATTTCAATATCCTCTATAAAACCTTCTTTTGCACCTCTTATTCCGATTTCATCCATAGGTTCAGATATATTTCTATGTTTTGTTCCTTGTGTATCAGCAACAATGAAAGTATCTTCCTTATGTACAAGAACAGCTGTTTTACCTCTTCTTATATCTTTTATAACCATATTTATATCAGTTTGAATAACAATTTTGGACATAGAGATATATTTGTTACAAATTTCTTGGTTAATTGACTGTGCTTTACTTAAATCTTCATGAACTTTATGCATTAGGGGATTTAATATATCTCTGTTTATAATATCTTGATTTACTAAACCGTCTTTATATATTAAGGCAGCATCTAGGGGAGTATCTTTTCCAATAGAAAATCTTCTAATAATAACTTGTTGACTGTTTCCACATGATTCTAATATAGAATTAATTTTATTATCTAATTCCATGATTTAATCACCCTTTTTAGTGTTTATTATTTATTGTGTGTAAATAATTTAAATATTACTCAAAATTTGAAATTATATATGTTGTTATGATAATTATTTTTTAGAAAGAATATGCGGATTAATTACAGGATGGAATTCTTAATCAAGTAATTTTTAGGCTTAGGTGGAGTTTGTTCATAAGTAATGCTTTTATTTGAATCTTAGAAGAACTTATTCAGGTGCACATCAGTGCTTATCCACCATTTTAAAGAAGCTGAGAGTGTTAGCTAATTGCTATGTTTGGATAAACTAAAAAGTCCTAATAATGATTTCATATTTTTTATTAAAATATATTGACCTTGACATTATGGAAAAGTTTATAATTAAAGCAGTTATTGAAAGTACTTATAAATAACCTAATTTAAATCTTGAATATATTCAGGGAGGTAGAGAGTTGTACACAATAGGACAATTTTCCAAAATTGCAAAGTTATCATCAAAAGTTTTAAGACACTATGATAAAATTGGATTGCTAAAACCGGAGTATGTAAATGCCGACAATGGATATAGATATTATGATTTAAAGCAAATAAAACATGTTATAGTTATTAATAAGTTAAAATCCTATGGTTTTTTTCTTGAAGAAATAAAAAGCATCTTGTTTGAAAATGATTTAGAAGAACTAAAAAGACTTATGGAAATTAAAATCAAGAGTTTAACAGAAGAACTTAATTATAATGAATTTATATTAAATCAAATGAAATATGAATTTGAAAAATTAGTAAAAGGAGAAGATATTATGGAGGAAAATAGAAAATTTAATATCATTTTAAAGGATCAAGAACCTCTTAATGTTTTAAGTATAAGAGATAATATTTCTATGGATTATATAGGAGGTTTAATAGGAAAGGTATATGAAAATGTATATAAAAATGGATTAAAGCCTACAGGTAATATAATGTCTATTTATTATCTACAAAATGAAGAGGAAGACTTTAATCATGATAATGCAGATGTAGAAGTATGTATACCTGTAGATAAAGAATTTAATTCTGACAGCATCAACACCAGAGTATTGGAAGGAGGATTACATGCCTATACCACTTTTATAGGACCTTATAGTGAGATTTCTCAGGCTTATGGAGCCATGATGGAATGGGTAAAGCATAATAAATATAAAATCTCAAGACCACCTTTTGAAAAATATATAAAAGGGCCTGAAGAGGGGCACAATCCACAAGATTTTATTACAGAAATATATTTTCCTGTAGTTAAAATGTAAATTTTTTATTTTTCCAACCTCATAAGTAAATAAAAGCAGTGTGAATCGTTCATTTTGCAATGGTCCAGGCTGTTTTTTTGTATTAATTTTAAAAAATAAAAAATGGTTGGAACAATTTCAATGGAAGTCTTTATTTATACGCCTTTAAGTAATATAATAGAAATAAGAAATGGTTATTTTACATTGGTTGAACCTTAACAAGAATTGTATTTAAATAATTAACCGCGACGACCTCTTTTGCAAGAGATAAATTGTTGAACCTTAACAAGAATTGTATTTAAATAATTAACCGCGACGACCTCTTTTGCAAGAGATAAATTGTTGAACCTTAACAAGGATTGTATTTAAATTTTGCAATCCCCCTTCTATGCTTTATTAATTTTATGTTGAACCTTAACAAGGATTGTATTTAAATATATGTGGATGGTAAAGTATTAAAAGCCCTTAAAGTTGAACCTTAACAAGGATTGTATTTAAATCTATATATGTAACTGGACAGTCAAAAGTTTATATGCTTAACAAGCCTGTCGATTATCTCTAAAGCAAGGCTCTGACTGCTTTTCGTTAATTATTTCACTTATGGTAGATTTATTGTTTTTCGTAATAAGTGAGAAAATATTTTTTTTCAAAAAACATGATACTGTTGTTTCTGAAACAACACCCTTAGATTTTGTTCTTAAGAAACGAAAAGGAGTCTTATTTATTTCAGTTGAGAATTTTATGGATATAATTTGAAGCAATCCAATAGCTATACAACTACACATAACATAGCCTTCTATAGCTTTTAAAGTAGATAAAATTAACTCCTTTGTTTTTTTACATTCTATTTTTTCAGCGGGATGAATTTCTCCTTTCTTTCCATATCTATTTAGCTTTGGCATTACTTTGGACCAAAATTGATATTTAAATCCACCTATAGCTTGCTTAAGTGCCCTGAATGTACACTCTATCTTAAATCGGTAGCTGTATAAACTTATTATAGTTACAGGTGACAATTCTAAATTTGTTGATATCAATATAGACTTTATACTATTACACGTAACCAATACAAAACGTAATTTTTGATAAAGTGTTTTTCCCCACAGCAGGTCAATGCATAGATATTTTACCTTTTCCTCTTTACCATATAACATCATTGTGCCTTCAATGAATTCATCTTTTTTCTCATTAAATATGTCTTTAAGGTTAATTATTTTGCCTTTTTTACGTGGTCTGCCTGTTCCTGAATACTCACATGGTTCTGTATAGGCTACAAAAGACATCTTAGCTTTTGTAACAATATGAAGTACGTTAGCTGCACATTTATTAAGTTCTGAAAGTCTTTTGAGTGCTGGCAATGATAGAAAATATGCATCTAAAAGCAAAAGAGACTTCCCTATAACTCTAGCTGCATCAAAGCTATTTTCAATCATTTGCACAATATGAGAACCTGTGTTTTTATCTGATTCATTCCACTGACGAATAGATTTAACACCATCATGAATTTTCATTGAAAGTGGAACGTAAAACATCCTAGAAATGTCTCCTATTAACACACCCACTGCACCAAACATATGTCCAAATATATATTCACCTTTTGAAGAATTTTGGGATTCCTGGTGCAGCTTTTTAACACCAGGCATTTTGCGTGCCTCTTTTGATTGCTTAACTCCATCACCTATGAGTACAGTCATCCCATCCTGTCTGTAGACTGGCGCTGTAGCAGCTACAGTTTTAGTCCATACAGCTATTAAATTGTTTAAATTCCATGCATTAGAACGAAAAAAGTGCATCATTATAGTATACAAATTAGTTGAAATACTTAAATCTTGTATGATAGAAGTAACTCCTAAAGAATCTGAACGAATCATAAATCCAATTACTATTACAACAAATTACTATTACAACAAACCAATGAAAGGTTGCATGTCTCCTAAAGCATTTTTTTAAATTTATAAAAACTTCCTCAAGTAATTTCCACATTTTTTGTGTAGCCAATAGTGTAAGAGTATGGTAAAATATTCAAAGATAGCTTTCCACTAAAGGTGTCCTCCTTTTTGATTTCGCAACTAAAAGGATACTATATTTTTAGTGTGATGGCTATTCTTTTTTATAGTATGTAATAGCACATGATAATACCCCCTGTTGTTGAACCTTAACAAGGATTGTATTTAGATGAGAGTAAAAATTGCTTATTAGGGGAGAAACCTAAATATAAAATCCTTCACAAAGTCATTATTGCTTGTTTCGTTGGTATTTTTAATTACAAACATATTTAATACTAAAAATTTAAAAGTAAAGGAAGTGCAATTTTTGAGTTAACGTTGATTGTGTGTGTATAGCAGGGGCTATTTCACAATGAGATAAAATGTCCTCTGCGTGATCCTAAAAATCATATTAGAAGAAGTACAGAATTGGGCTATAAAAAAGCAGCAGATATATTATCATCAGAACTCATATTAGCAATTCAAGAGTATATTGATGAAGAATATATTTATACACCAAGAAAAAGATGTAATAGAAAAAGCTGTGGAGAGTTAACTGGCAGCAAAAAATTAATTTTTTATCCGAATGCTTCTTCAAAGTGGGAGATAGGCATTGCTGCGTGCCTGGATAAGTTCTTCTAAGGTTCAGATGGAGAAAAGCATTTCTCATAAGCAAACTCCACCTGAATCTAAGAATCACTTAATAGACAGCAATAATTAAGGGCAATATTTAAAACTATTTTCTATAAAGATTATTAATGTAAGGTTAACTTGATATATAAATTAAATAGTGTTACAATACCTGTGTAAGGTTAACATTACAGGAGTGATAATTTATGAAAAATCGATTAAAAGAATTGCGAGAATCTCTTGGACTGACTCAGGAACAGTTAGGAAAACTTGTAGGAGTATCAAGACAAGCAATAAATGCCATTGAGACAGAAAAATTTGAACCATCTATATGGTTAGCTTATGATATCAGTAATATATTTCATTGCTGCATAGAAGAAGTTTTTCTTTTCAAAGAAAGTAAAAGAAAATCAAGAGCACAGCAAAGTAGAGGTGTTGTTTAGATGGCATTAAGACAAATCAGACTTTTTGGTGATGATATATTAAGAAAAAAGAGTAGAGAAGTGAAAGTAGTAGATGATAAAATAAGACAAATTTTAAATGATATGGCTGATACCATGTATGATACAGAAAATGGCGGGGGCTTGGCAGCTCCACAAATTGGTATATTGAAGAGATTGGTTGTAATAGATATGGGACAAGGACTCATAAGATTAGTCAATCCAAAAATAATTAAGTGTACGGGAGAACAAGAGGTTATAGAAGGATGCTTAAGTATTCCTAATGTGTTTGGAAAATTAAAAAGACCTGCAAAAGTCACAATAGAAGCATTAAATGAAGAGGGAAGTAAAGTTATATTAAAAGGTACAAGAGATTTAGCGAAATGTTTCTGTCATGAAATAGATCATCTGGAAGGTATACTTTTTACTGATTTAGTTACTGAATATATGAAATGAATTATTAATTTTAACAGAGATGTACTTATAAAGAAAGCTGTCTTTTATGATGTTCTTATTCATCATTTTAAGACAGCTTTTTACTGTGTAAAATATTTAAGGAATATATTATAATTTTATGATATGATTAAAGCTTTAACTTATTATGGGAATAGTTACTTCATTATCATAACATCTGTTGACTTAATTACAGCTTTAACTTCTGAACCTAATTTAATTCCAAGATCTTTTAAGGAAGTTGTTGTAATTACAGAAGATACTGAATTTCTACAACCTATATCTATCAATACCTGACTTACAACATCTCCTTGAGTTATTTTAGTAACTTTTCCTTTTAGCTGATTTCTAGCGCTTAGTGCCATTTTAGATTTTTCTTTGTCAGATTTCACATTGGAGTTAGGCATCAGTTTATTAGAGTTAGGCATCAGTTTATTAGAGTTGGGCATTATGTTATTGGAATTAGGCATCTTATTACTAGGATTAGGCATTATATTAGAATTAGGCGTCATATTAGAGGAAGAATCCATTATCATAACATTTGTTGATTTAACGATAGCTCTAACTTGCGAACCTACACTTAATCTTAGATCTCGTATTGAAGCTGTTGTGATTACTGAGGATATTGAGTTTCCACATCCAATGTCAATTAACACTTGACCTACAACATCTCCCTTATTTATTTTAACAACTCTTCCTTTAAATTGATTTCTGGCACTTAAAGCCATTTCAGCAGTTACATTTGGGGGATAATATGCATTAGGGTGATATCTTACCCATGGGCAGAAATATTCAAGACCATCATAATAATTTTGGCCAGCTCGGCAATTATCAATCATTAAAATGCCTCCATAAAGATTTATCTACAAGATTATGCTATTCTATTATGATTATATTAGTTACAAACTTTAGAAAATAAAATTTAGATATAATAACCGTAAACTAGCAAATATTATTATTTTGTACAATAAAAGTCGATTTTTCTGACAAGTAGGTTGAAAGTATTTTGAATTATCATCAAAAAAGCAGTGTGAAAGTTGACAGTTTATTAAGGAATATTGTTTTGTTTAGTAGTATTCTTGATTATACCCTAAATATAATATATAATTAGTTCATAATTAATCGTTTATTTATAGAAAATGTAAAAATTTATTCGAACGCTATCATTGCTAATATTTCCATCTTCTTCAAAGTGGGAGATAAGCACTGCTATACGCCTTGGATAAGTTTTTCTAAGGTTCAGGTGGAGAAAAAAGTTCTCTATAGTAAGCTCCATCTAAACCTAAGAATCACTTGATTTAATGACTATAGATATAACTTTTTATACAGGAGGCATATTATGAATTTTGCTCAGCAATTAGTTAATGGACTAGCACTGGGGGGTGTTTATGCTTTAATAGCAATTGGATATACCATGGTGTATGGCATAGTAAAGCTTATGAATTTTGCACATGGAGATATATATATGGCAGGGGCTTTTTTTGGGTTTCTGGCAGTTAAAAATTTAAATACAGGTTTTATACTTACCTTAATAATTGCTATGGTTGGAAGTGCACTTTTGGGAATAATAATTGAAAAAATTGCATATAAGCCCCTTAGAAATTCATCTAGAATAACTTTATTTATTACTTCTATGGGAATATCACTTTTGCTTGAGAACGGTTTTAGGGTTATATTCGGACCAAATCCCAGGCCATTTCCTGAACTTTTAAAGGTAAAACTTTATAAAATAGGAGATTTCCAGATAAATAATCTGCAAATTGCCACTTTATTGGTCTGTTTTATATTGGTTATTTTGCTGCAGGTTATTGTGTATAAAACAAAAGTTGGAAGGGCCATGAGAGCTGCATCTTTTGACACGGAAGCTACAGAACTCATGGGTATAAATGTAAATAATACCATATCTTTAACTTTTGCCATAGGTTCTGCACTGGCAGCAGCTGCAGGAGTTCTTATAGGTATGTCATATCCTAAAATAGATCCATATATGGGCATGATACCGGGACTTAAAGCTTTTATAGCTGCAGTTGTAGGAGGAATAGGACTTATCCCCGGCGCTATGGTGGGAGGAATTGTACTTGGTGTATCAGAAATATTTACCAAAGCTTTTATATCTACAAAACTTTCAGATGGTATAGCTTATATTATATTAATAATTATACTTATATTTAAGCCTAGTGGATTACTTGGTAAAAAAGTTAATGAGAAAGTGTAGGTGGGAGTTTAATATGAAGCATAGGAAAAATATATTGTTTATATTAGCTGCAGTATTAATAGTATTTGGTGTAGTACAAACTCTCATAAGTTTAGAGATGATAGACGAGTACGTAGTCCAAATATTGATTATTATAGGTATAAATATAATATTGGCAGTAAGTTTAAATATGATAGTTGGATATACAGGTCAGCTGGCATTAGGTCATGCGGGATTTATGTCTATAGGTGGATATACTGCGGCTATTTTAACCTTAAAATTAGATGCACCCTTTTTCTTGGTGTTAATAGCTGGAGGACTGATGGCAGCTTTTTTTGGAGTTATCATAGGTATTCCCACATTAAGATTAAAGGGAGATTATCTAGCTATAACAACTCTGGGGTTTGGAGAAATAATAAGAATTGCCATAGTAAATTCAAATACCCTGGGCGGAGCGGAAGGGTTGGCGGGAATACCTAAAAAAACTAGCTTTGCAATGGTATTTTTCATTACGGTGTTTATTATAGTAATTGCTTATAACATAAAGAGATCTTCTTATGGACGAGCAATGTTGTCTATAAGAGAAGATGAACTGGCTTCTAGTTCTATAGGAATAAATACTACTAAATATAAAATGATAGCTTTTGTAACAGCTTCTTTTTTTGCAGGTATAGCAGGAGTTTTATATGCCCATTATTTTATGTTTTTAGATCCTAAATCTTTTGATTATTTGAAATCTTTTGATATAGTTACTTATGTGGTATTTGGTGGAATGGGCAGCATATCCGGTTGTATTTTATCTACAACTATACTGACCTCTCTTCCAGAAATTTTAAGACCTGTAGCTAATTATAGAATGGTTATATATTCGGCGGCACTTGTTGCATTAATGATATTTAGACCGGAGGGTGTATTTGGCATGAGAGAAATTTCCTTCAAAAAGATTATTAATTTTGTAAAGAAAAAAATATTACATAAAAAGGAGGGAGAGTATGATGTCCCTGCTTAGTGCTAAAGATATAACAATAAAATTTGGTGGTTTAACGGCAGTTTCCGATTTTAATCTGGATATTGATGAAAATGAGATCGTTGGATTGATAGGCCCAAACGGAGCAGGAAAGACTACTGTTTTTAATATGCTTACAGGTGTATACCAACCTACAGATGGATATATAGAAATTATGGGAAGGAAAGTCATTAATTTAAAACCTCATGAATTGGCTAAAAAGCATATAGCACGTACTTTTCAAAATATAAGGTTGTTTAAGCATATGTCTGTGCTTGATAATGTAAAAATTTCATTTTCATATCTTGATAAATATAATTTTTGGCAGTGCATTTTAAGGATGCCAAAATACTACAGAGAAGAAAAATCTATGGATGAAAATGCAGAAAGATTGTTGAAAATATTTGGATTGCTGGATAAAAAAGATGAACTTGCAATGAATCTGCCCTATGGACAACAAAGAAAGCTTGAGATAGTAAGAGCCCTTGCCACAGAGCCTAAAGTGCTTCTTTTAGATGAACCGGCAGCAGGTATGAATCCGCAGGAAACTTTAAATTTAATGGAACTTATTAAATGGGTAAGGGATGAATTCAAGATCTCAATACTTTTAATTGAACATGATATGAAGTTAGTTATGGGAATATGTGAAAGACTTGTGGTGCTTGATCACGGGCAGATGATTGCAAAAGGATCTCCTCAGGAAATAAGAAAAAATCCTAAAGTTATAAGTGCCTATTTAGGAGAGGAGGTTAAAATGTAGATGTTAAAACTCAATAATGTGAATTTATACTATGGCGTAATACATGCACTGAAAGATATATCTTTAGAAGTGGAAGAAGGGCAAATAATTACATTGATAGGGGCTAATGGAGCAGGAAAGACATCAATTTTAAGAGCTATATCTGGATTGAACCCCTGTAAATCAGGAGAAGTTATATTTAAGGGGAAATCTTTAAATAAGGTGCCCGCATATAAGATAGTTTCCAGAGGGATTTCTCATGTTTTGGAAGGAAGAAGGGTATTTTCAAATTTAACTGTTTTTGAAAATCTGCAGTTAGGTGCCTATATAAGAAAAGATAAAGCAGGTGTAAAAAAGGATTATGAGACTATTTTTGATATATTTCCAATATTAAAAGAGAGAAAAGAACAGCCAGCAGGTACTTTAAGCGGAGGAGAGCAGCAAATGCTGGCCATAGCCAGAGCACTTATGGTAAAACCTCAGCTGCTTCTTATGGATGAGCCCTCTATGGGGCTTGCACCTATAATAGTTCAGCAGATATTTAACATAATAAAGGAGATTAATAAAAAAGGTACTACTATTTTATTAGTTGAACAAAATGCCAATATGGCGCTTTCTGTAGCCAGCAAAGCTTATATCTTAGAAACTGGAAGAATAGTTCTTGAAGGAAATGCCAGGGAGCTATTAGTTAATGAATCAGTAAAAAGTGCCTATCTTGGATAATTTTTTATTATAGTGATAGGCTTATTTTTTAATTTTAAAAATACAATTTATAAAATTTTTAAGGGGGATTTATACATGTTAAAGAAATTTTTGTCAATATCCATGGCTTTAATGCTAGGGTCTGTGGTACTGATAGGGTGTGGTAAACAATCTGAATCAGAGGAAATAAGATTAGGGGCAGTTTTTCCACTTACAGGAGATGTATCTGTCATGGGGCAGGCATGTAAGAATGCACTGGAAATGTTGGAAGAGGAAACTAATGCTAGTGGAGGTATCAATGGCAAAAAAGTGAAATTTTATTTTGAAGATGATGAAAACAAACCTTCTAACTCTGCCAATGCCATACAAAAGTTAATTAATAATGATAAAGTGGTAGGGGTAGTTGGAAGCTATGCCAGCAAATGTTCTATAAGTATGGGACCTATTGCTACATCTAATAAAATTCCAATGATATCTGTAAGTACAAGCCCTAAAGTAACAAAAAATGGGGGAGAATATGTATTTACATCCACATTTAATGATACTTTTCAAGGAACAATTATTGCAAATATAGCAACCCAAGATGTAAAGGCTAAAACAGCAGCTGTGCTTTATGATGTAGGCAATGACTACGATAAGGGACTTAATGAATTTTTTACAACTAATTTTGAAAAATCAGGTGGAAAAGTATTGGCTTCACTTACCTTTAATGCAGGAGATCAAGATTTTAGTGCCCAGCTTACCAATATAAAAAAGCTTAATCCAGATGTACTAGTTATACCAGATTACTATGGTACAGTAGCTTTAATAGCAAAACAAGCAAGAAATTTAGGTATAACCTCTACTTTTATTGGTGGAGATGGATGGGATTCACCAGCTTTATTTGAAATTGCAGGAAATACAGTTAATGGAAGCTATTTTAGTAATTTCTTTTCTACTGGAGATACAACACCGGCATATGTAAAATTCAAAGAAAATTATGAAAAGAAATATAATAAAGCGCCAGATGCCATTTCAGCTAGTTCCTATAATGCAGGTAGTTTATTAATAGCTGCTATTAAAGAAGCTAACAGTACAGAAGGAGATAAAATAAAAGATGCCTTAAAGAATATCAGTTTTGAAGGAGTAGCTGGAACTACTAAATATGACAGTAACAGAAATGCCATTATGGGAGGCGACGTAATAAAAATAGAAAATCAGAAGCAGATATTTGTAAGAAAAGTAAGCCATTAATGGACTGAGTTGTGAACTTTAAAGAAAGGTTTCTTTCCTTGACTTGAAGTTCACAACTTTATTTATCCCAAGGCTACTATTGATAACACCCTCAAGTTTCTTCAAAGTGGGGGATAGGTATTGTTATGACTCTGGATAAGTTCTTCCCCTAAAGGATAACGCATTCTAAGTGCTAAAGACACTAAGAATACTGTTAATAAGGTTTAGATGGAGGAAAGTATTCCTCACGAGCAAACTCCACCTGAACCTAAGAATTACTTGATAATTTTAATTAAATTGGTTATAGAAAGTCGGGAAAACTCATATGGATGATTTGTATAAAAAAGATAAACCCAGCGTATTATTTTATTGGCATAATTTAAAAATAAGATTGGTAGGGGAAAGTATAATTATAGGGGGTATTACAGGTTTTATAATAGTACTTTTCAGAATGACTATAGAAAAATTGGGAGAAGAAGTAGGAAAAATCTATGAAGTACTTTGGGTCAAATGGTGTGTTATACCCTTATGGATAGTATTACTTGTATTTTTGGGATATATACTTGGATATATGGTTAAAAAAGATCCCACGGTGAGTGGAAGTGGCATTCCCCAAGTTAAGGGAGTTATTCTGAGAAAACTGGAGATGAGGTGGCTAAGGGTTATTTTAAATAAATTTATAGGAGGAAGTTTTGCCATTGGATTTGGACTTTCTCTTGGAAGGGAAGGACCTTCAGTACAATTGGGAGCTGCTGTAGGGCAGGGATTAAGTAGAATTTTGAAAAGGGTAAATATAGAAGAAAAGTATCTAACTACAAGCGGGGCAAGTGCAGGACTTGCGGCAGCATTTAATGCCCCTTTGGCTGGAGCAATATTTGCTTTAGAAGAAATACATAAAAATTTTTCACCTCTAATTTTAATTTCTACATTTTCAGCTGCATTATCTGCTGATTTTATAAGTGGTGGACTTTTGGGTATAGATCCTGTATTTAATTTTAAAAATATACATGTTATTCCTTTAAATTATTATTTTTACTTATTATTATTTGGAATTATAATAGGTATTACAGGAATAATTTTTAATATTGTTCTTTTGGAGGGTCAGAAATTATATTCCAGACAAAAGTGGATTCCAAAAGAATTTAATCCGGTTTTTCCTCTTTTGATTTCAGCAATATTTGCTCTCTTTTTACCAGAAGTTTTAGGTGGAGGTAATTCACTTATAATGTCTTTATCCAGTACCTCTCTTACCATAAAGTTTGTTCTAATTTTAATTATTGTAAAATTCTTATTTACTATATTATGCTATGGATCTGGTACCCCAGGAGGAATATTTCTTCCAATACTTACTATAGGAGCATTAATTGGATATGAGTATGGAAGTTTGCTTATTAATATATTGAATATTAATGCAAACTACATAAATAATTTTGTGATTCTTGGAATGGCAGGATATTTTACTGCAGTTGTGAGATCTCCAATTACAGGGATTATATTGATTACAGAGATGACAGGAGGATTTAATAATTTTCTTCCATTAAGTATTGTATCCATAGTTGCCTATTTAACTGCAGATATATTGGGATCCAAACCCATTTATGATTCATTGCTTGAAAAATTTTTAATTAATAATACAAATTTTAAAATTGAAAATACTAAATCTAAGTTTATTTTAGAAATTCCAGTTTGTATGGGATGTTATTTAGATGGAAAACAAGTAAAAGATATAAAATGGCCTGAATTTTGTTTGATAACAGAAATTAGAAGAGGATGTGAAATCATAATACCCCATGGGAATACAGTTATTTATGCAGGAGATTATCTTACTGTACTTACAGATGAAAAGGATGCAGGTAAATTAGGTGATATTTTAGCTAGAATGTCGCAGAGTATGGAGAAAATTTAATATATTAAAATAAAGGTCTTTTATTAATTATTCAAATAATATATACTTTATACTTATAGGCTGCAACTATATAATATATATTTTAGTGAAAAATTCATAATATTTAGGAGGATAAATATGAGTAAGTTAGGTAAGAAAATTGGATTTATTGGAACGGGGCAAATGGGTGAAGCTATACTTAGAGGGTTTCTGGCAGCTGAATTATTTCAAGCAGATGATATATATGTTATGGATATTTTAGATTCTAGGCTTCAATATTTAAAAGAAAATTTTAAAATAACTCATTTAAGCAGTGATAAGAATAAGGCTTACAGCTATATAGTTGATAATTGTGATATTGTGGTTTTAAGTATTAAGCCACAGGTTTTAAAAGAGGTTCTAGAATATATAAAGGACTGTAACTGGAATAGAGAAAAACATATGATAATTTCAATTATAGGAGGTATAAATACTTCATTTATAGAAAAGTATTTACCTGAAATACCAGTGGTTAGGGTTATACCCAATACTCCTATGTTGGTTAACATAGGTGCTTCGGGAGTGGCACCAGGAAGAAGTGCTTCTAAAGAACATGCCAAATTAGTACATGGTATGTTTGAAGCTTTGGGAGTAAGTTATTTAGTAGAAGAGAAGCATATTGATTCAATAACAGCTATAAGTGGATGTGGACCTGCTTATGTATATATGATGATTGAAGCCATGGCAGATGGGGGAGTAGAATTGGGACTTCCACGTGAAATGGCTCAGACTTTAGCAGCCCAGACTGTTATGGGAGGGGCTAAAATGGTTTTAAATACAGATGAACATCCAGGTAGATTAAAAGACAAGGTTTGCTCTCCAGGAGGATCAACCATTGCTGGGGTGAGGGCGTTGGAGCAGGGTGCTTTTAGAGGAACTATTATGAAGGCCATTGAAGCAGGAAAAGTACGCATGGAAGAGGTAGCAAAGGAAGAAGAAAATAATAATTAATTCTAAAAAATTATATATAAAGGTATAATAAAAATAATAGAAATCAAATATATAGTATAATATTTATAGGAGCTTTAAAATGAATATAAAAGAAAAGGCTGATAGAAGAGAAAAGTATTTATTAAATGCAAAAAAAATTGTAATAAAAGTGGGTACATCTACACTTATGGATGAAGATGGGGTTGTAAATTTTCACAGAATAAGAGAGATTGTAAAGGAAATGTGTCGTTTACAGGATCAGGGCAGAAGTATGGTTTTAGTAACTTCCGGGGCTATTGGAGTGGGGGTTTTAAAAATGGGTCTTGAAAGGAAACCTAAAAATATCTGTGAGAAACAAGCTGCTGCAGCTATTGGTCAGGGAATACTTCTTAGGATATATGAAAAGGAATTTGCGGTATATGGAAAAATAATTGCCCAGCTCCTGCTTACTAAAAATGATTTAGATGACAGGGATAAATGTATTCACGCCCAGAATACTTTTAATGAGCTTTTAAGAAGGGGAGTAATACCTATAATAAATGAAAACGATGCAGTGGCGGTAGAAGAAATAAAATTTGGAGACAACGATACATTATCTGCTTTAATTGCAAAAACTATAGGAGCAGATTTACTTATATTACTTTCAGATATTGATGGACTTTATAGTTCTGATCCTAGAATGGACAAAAATGCTGAGATGATAAGTTATGTGGATACTATTACAGAGGATATTGAAAGTTGTGGTAGTGATTCCATGGGAGAACTAGGTACTGGTGGTATGTGTACAAAAATTAAAGCTGCTAAGATAGCTGTATCTTCAGGTGTATCCATGGTTATAGCAAATGGATCTAAGGATAATATTATAAAAGATATAATATCTTGTAAAAAGGTGGGAACTTTATTTGCTGCGAGTAAATAATAACTATGATGTGATGTATAGAAAAGGAAAGGAGGTTTAATAGAAACTTGGTATTGTTTCTATTAAAAAATAGATGGATATATATGATTGTATTTTAGAAAAAGCTAAAAATGCCAACAGGGCAGCAAGAACACTATCCAATATGAGTACAGATATAAAAAATGCAGCTCTTATAAAAATGGCAGAAGAACTTAATAAGAATAAAGATAATATTTTAAAGGCTAATATGTTGGACCTAGAAAATGCTAAAAACAGTGGAAAAACCGATGCTTTTATAGATAGGCTTACTCTAAATGAAGATAGAATAAAGTCTATGGCTGCAGGGCTCATGAAAGTTGCTTCTCTTCCTGATCCTATAGGAGAAGTTACAAGGATGTGGAAAAAATCTAATGGACTAAACATTGGAAAAGTAAGAGTGCCTCTGGGAACCATAGGTATAATTTATGAGGCCAGACCAAATGTTACAGTAGATGCAGCGGCATTGTGTCTTAAAAGTGGCAATTCAGTTATATTAAAGGGAGGAAAAGAAGCTATTAATTCTAATTTAGCCATATATAATACAATAAACAAGGCTGCCATTGAAGCAGGACTTCCTGCTGGAACTATAGAGTTTATTAATATAACTGAAAGAAAAGCGATAGAAATATTGATGAAGTTAAATAAATATGTAGATGTTTTAATACCAAGAGGAGGAAGTGGGCTTATAAAGTCTGTTGTAGAGAACTCCACTGTGCCTGTAATTGAAACAGGAATAGGAAATTGTCATGTTTATGTAGATAGTAGTGCAGACTTAACTATGGCAGAAAATATAGTGATAAATGCAAAGACACAGAGGCCTGGAGTTTGTAATGCCATGGAAACATTGCTTGTACATGAAGCTGTGGCATCAGAGTTTATACCTCATGTAGCTAAAACTTTGAACAAGATGGGTGTAGAAATAAGAGGATGTTTAAAAACTAAAAAACTTATTCCGGATATTCGTCTGGCTACCGCAGAAGATTATGCACAGGAATTTTTAGATTTAATTTTAGCTGTAAAGGTAGTTAGCTCTATAGACGAAGCTCTAGACCATATTTATAAATACGGTACAAAACATTCAGAAGCTATAATAACTAATAATTATACTTTATCCCAAAGATTCCTAAAGGAGGTGGATGCAGCTGTAGTGTATGTAAATGCATCGACCAGGTTTACAGATGGTGAGGAATTTGGTTTTGGTGCAGAAATAGGAATAAGCACCCAAAAACTTCATGCTAGAGGACCTATGGGATTAAATGAATTAACTACTATAAAATATATAGTATATGGCGAAGGACAGATAAGAGAATAAAAATTATAATATTTATAAAAATTAAACTTCCGGGGCAGTTTTTCTGCATGGAAGTTTAATTTATCCAGTGATTTTTGTATGATTTCAACCTAAACCAGTAATATATTAACAGAGAATTTATGATATGATGGTTTATGGTGTATCATTATATTTAAATAATTTATTTTATAACTGTAATAAATACATGATTAAATATGGAGGTATGTTTATGTGGTTCATAGAACTGAGGAGTGATACAGCAACAGAACCTACTCAAGCCATGAGAGATGCCATGTACAAGGCAGAAGTAGGAGATGACGTATATGGAGATGATCCCACTGTAGTGAAATTGGAAAAATATGCAGCAAAACTTATGGGGAAAGAGGCGGCACTATTTGTACCAAGTGGCACCTTTGGAAATCAACTGGCATTATTCACTCATTGTAAAAGAGGAACAGAAGTAATACTTGGAGAGGACAGCCATATTGTAGTTCACGAAGTAGGGGCTCCAGCTATTATAGCAGGAGTACAGCTTAGAACATTAAAGACTAAAGGCGGCGAAATGGATCCTGATGAAGTGAGGTCTACAATAAGATGTAAAGAAGATATACATTATCCAGAGACAAGCCTTATATGTATGGAAAATGCCTATTCTAATGGGAGAGTACTTTCATTAAAAAATATGAGTGAAATTTTTAATGAAGCAAAAAAATATAATTTACCAGTACACCTTGATGGTGCAAGAATATTTAATGCAGCAGCTTATTTAGAAGTAGACGTAAAAGATATAACTAAATATTGTGATTCTGTTATGTTCTGTTTATCTAAAGGATTATGTGCTCCAGTAGGTTCCATACTGGCAGGATCAGAATATTTCATTCAAAGAGCTAGAAAAGGAAGAAAACTTATGGGGGGAGGAATGAGACAAGCAGGATTCTTAGCAGCTGCTGGTATTGTAGCATTAAAGCATATGTCTGGGAGATTAAGGGAAGACTATGAAAATGCATTATTTTTAGGAAAAGAACTTTCAAAAATACCAGGTATTAAAGTTAATGTAGAAGATATACATATAAATATGGTTTTTTTTGATATGTCTGAAACAGGATATGATAGTAATAAATTAGTAGAGGAATTTTATAAAAAAGGAATTAAAATAAATCCTGAAGAAAATGGAAAAATGAGATTTGTAACTAATTACTGGGTTAGTAAAGAAGATATACCTTATGTGGTAAAAACTTTAAAAGAAATAATTCTATAATATTAAAAGGCTGTAAATTTTTACAGCCTTTTAATATTAAGATTATGAATTAATTTTAATTTATGGTGAATTTCCAAAAGCTGCTGTGGAATCAATATAAGATGCAATTAGTATGGCTAATGAACAAAATACAGCAGTTGAAGATACTAAAAATATTTTTATGGCTAATACTTATAATGTTATTTATACCTAATACTTCAGCATGTAGTAAAAGTGAAATGGTTACAAACAGTATAAAGGAATATATAAATGCCTGGGAAAAAGTGATTATGAACTGATATATAATAAAAATAGATTATGAAAGATTGAATGGAGGAAAAAAGAAAATATGTTAGATGTTAAAAAAATATTAGAAATGGAAAAGGAAGTTAAAGGAGGAAATTTAAATTTAGGAGATTTAAAAAAAGAAAATACTGCATTAGTGGTGGTAGACATGGTTAATGGCTTTGTACATGAAGGAGTTTTAGCTTCACCTAGAATTAAAGGTATAATAAAAAATATAGCAGATTTAAATAATAGTACCTTGGGGTATAAAAAGATATTTTTTTTAGATGAACATGAAGAGGATTCCATAGAATATAAAACTCATGGAATTCACTGCAAAAGGGGAACTAAAGAATGTGAACTTATACCAGAGCTAAAGGAAAATTTGATAGATCATAATAATATAGTTATGATACCTAAAAATAGCACTAATGGTTTTCACGCACCTCTATTTAAAAATTGGTTGAGTGAAAATGAAAATACTATTGAAAATTATATAGTAGTAGGCTGTGAAGTGGATATTTGTGTAATAAATTTTGCAGTTACACTAAAGACTTATTTTAATCAGAAGAATATGGATAGAAGAATAATAGTACCTGCAGACTCTGTGGAGACCTATGATTTAGAGAGTCATGACGGAGATTTAATGAAGATTATATCCCTATACAATATGCAAATGAATGGTATAGAAATAGTAGACAGCATAATTATTTAGTAATTTGTATTTAAATGAACAACAAGTCAAGTAGAAGATTTCTGGACTTGTTGTTTATTATAAGTAAATAATTGTAAACAAAATTTTAAATTTTATTGTTAAATATGTGGAAGAAAATAGCCAATAATGGTATAATTATTGTACTATAGAAAGAACTTAACTATTGATTATTAAATTTTAATTAATAAGATTTTAATATTTCATATATAATTTTGCTTTGAAAGGAACTGCTTATGGGTAGAGAGAAAGAGTATAAAATTATAACGGATTTTACAGTTATAGTAAAACTTATGAAAAAGAAATTATTTTGTATAAACAAGGAAAATATTTCAAATTTAGGAATATCATCTCTTATTATATTAAATGAGGTTGAAAAGGATGTACCGAAGACTTTAAAGGAAATAACTGAAAAGTCAGGATTACCTAATAGTACAGCCTCTGTAATTATAGATAAACTATCCCAAAAGGGTTTTGTACATAGAAAAAGAGATGGAAATGATAGGAGAAAAATATTAATATATTTAACAGAAGAAGGACGTAGATTACTGGATGATTTAAATAATAAAGGATTATCCTATTGTGTACAGATATTGAAATCTGCCAGTGATGAAGAAATAGATATAATTTCAAAAGGACTAAGGGTTTTAAAAGAAATAATGGAAAAAGATATTGTTTAGAGACACTATAAGCTCTATTAAAACAATAAAGGGGGATACTCAGTGAATATAAAGAAGGTTGGGTGTTTGCTTTTAGCTATTTTATGTTTAAACTTTGGAGTTTTAAACCAGGCTGAAGCTGCAATTACACCAGAACGTATAGGTGGTTTTACCAGATATGATACTTCTGTTTTAATCTGCCAGAATGGATGGAAAGAAAGTTCAGATTATGCAGTGATAGTTAGTGGACAAGATTTTCAAGATGCACTATGTGCAGCACCTCTTGCTAAAAAATATAATGCACCTATTTTACTAACCTCAAAAGATAAATTGGATAATCCCATGCAATGGATTAATTTAAATAGAGAACTTTATAGATTGAAGGTAAAAAAGATATTCTTAATAGGAGGAGAAAATTTTATATCATCTGACATAGAACGTGAATTTATAGATAAAGGAATTCAAATTACAAGAATAGATGGAAAAGATAAATATGATACTTCCTTTAAAATAGCTGAAATGGTAGGTATGGAAAATGGAATAGTAATGGTAAATGAGGAAAATTATTCGGATTCTATTACGATTTGTTCCATTGCGGCCTCCAAGGGAATGCCTTTAATATTAGTACCTAAAATTATTGACGATGCTTATGAAAAAAGTATTGAAAATATTAGCAAATACGTATCCAAGGCTTATTTAGTTGGAGACAGTAGCTTAACAAGTTATGATATCATGAGTAAATTTAATAATGTAGATAGAATTCTAGGAAAAGATGAATACGAGAGGAGTATAAATATACTTGAAAAGTTTCAAGACGATGTAAATTATGATACAGTTTATCTGGCGAATGAAGATGATTTAGCAGATGGGTTGTCAGGTTCTGCAATGGCAGCTTTGACCTCATCTCCTATAATATTGATAAAGGATAAATATGATAGTAGAATTCAAGATTATCTGAGAAATAAACTGAATTTAATAAGCAAAATAAATATTTTAGGTGGACAAGGGGTTATAAGTGACTCTACTCTGGAAAGCATATTGCCTATATCTAAAAATCAAATTATAGATAATGGTATAGTGAATACTTCTACAAATGAACAAGAAATAAATTCCATAGGAAGGGATAGTGACCTTTCAGCTTATACCGAGTTAGGAGGTGGACTACCTGAAGAAAATCAGGAAGAGGGTAAATATACCATTTCAATTATAAATAATCCTAAAATAGGTTTAAGCACTAAGATTAATAGTAGCAAGGAGAAAATTCTCAGTAACATTGAAAAAGATGTTACAATACAAGTTGCGGGTATGGATATACAGACTACGGGCTGGTTAGCCGTAGATATCAATGAAAATAATACAGGGATTAAGGAAGTTGTGAAAATACCGGATGTATTGCGACCTTACCTTCCAAAGGAATTTCAAGAAAAACAATATATAATTATGGATCCTTTAGCAATAATAAAAAATACAGATAACAGCAGTTTGGATTTTAAAGACATGGTGGATTTTGAAAACAATTTTCAACCTCAGTTTGAAAGCTTTTTAAAAAGATATTCAGAAGGATGGAATTCAGGATTTGATTTTATAACTTATAAGGGTTTAATGAGAATGGATACTCAAGGGGAGGCCAAGTATGCTGAAACTTATAATTTAAAACTTACAGATGTTACTTTTAAATCGATATTGGACTATACAGCACAAAATTTCATACAGGATAAAGATTTTATAAGTTTTGTAAAACAACTATTAATTACATTTATAGATCTTTCCAAAGATGGGGATAAGGATATGCAAAAAAAACAGTTGGAGGAGACTTTTTCTCTTATGTACTTACATCCGGAAACAACTGCAGATAATATAAAAACTTTTATAGATGCTGTAAAATATGTAAATATAATTGGAGATAAAGGGATAGATATAACTTATAATATATGCGATGGATATATTATAGCAGAAAATGGTACTATAGATTTAAATATTGATACTGCTAAACTAGTGTCAGTTATAAATAATGCAAGTAAAAATAATGAAAAAATCACACCAGACAATATAAAGAATACTTTAGGATTAGGATTTAATTTTACAATTGAAAGCTATAATATGAATAAAAATGTAAAAGTAAGTTTACCTGAAGTCACAGAGACCAATTCTATAGATTATAATAAGCTTTTAGAGGCGACTAATAGTGAGAAGAAATAATTAAAATTTTCAGATAAATAACAGACGTTTTTAATATGATATTTATTCCAAAGCGGTAATTAGCTAATACCTCAGCTTCTTTAGGGTGGGATAAGTACTGATATGCTCCTTTATGAGTTCTTCTAAGATTCAGATGAAGAAAAAGCTTCCTTATAGAAAATTTAACCTGAATTTAAGAATCACTTAATTTAGAAATACTAAAAAAGGATGTGCAGATCAATATTTTAAACTTTATATTGAATGTATATCCTTTTTATGTGATATTTTTCAAAAACGGTATATATTTTTCAAAAAAGTGTATAATTGATTTAAAATTAGGAGGAATATGTATGAAAATCAGATCTAAATTTGGGGGTATAGGTTCAGCTGAGAAATTAAAACTAAATTTTAATGTGAAAAATATTTTTATAATATTTTCATTAATGTTTTTTATATTTGGTTTTACGGTTAGTGTACATGCTCAAGATTCCCAGACTTTGAACGAGGTTAGAAATATAATTAAAGATAACTATATTAATGATGTATCCGATAGTGTATTAAATAAATCTAGCATAGATGAAATATTGACTGGATTGGGTGATCCTTATAGCCAATATTTTTCAGCTGAGGAAGAGGAAGATTTTTTAAATCAGATAGATAACAAAGTGTGTGGAATAGGCATAGAAATGAATAAAGTTTCTACTGGAGCTCAGGTGGTTTCTGTAATCAAGAATTCTCCGGCAGAAATTGCAGGATTAAAAGAAGGAGACATTATAACTTCTGTGGATTCAAGTTCAATTATTGATTTGAATATAAATGAAATAGGGAAATATATACGTGGTGAAGAAGGTACTAATGTAAATCTTGTAGTACAAAGGGGGAATGAAATACTAAATTTTAGTATACAGAGGGCAGAATTACAATTATCTACAGTAGAGGGTATTATGTTAGATAATAGCACGGCATATATTTATATATCATCTTTTGGAGAAAATACTTCTCAGAAATTAGATGAGACATTGGAGGAGCTTAGTGTAAAAAACCCGGAAAGCTATATAATAGATTTGAGAGATAATGGGGGAGGGTATATGTATTCTGCGGTAGATATAGCTGGAAATTTTATAGGGAATAATTTGGCTTTAATAGTTGAGGACAAGAATAAGAATAAAATAGGATATTTAACCGGGCAACATAAAATTGTAATGGATAAACCAGTTATATTTTTAACCAATGGAAATACAGCCAGTGCTTCTGAGATATTGGCGGCTGCGGTTAAGGATTATAAGAAAGCCTTTTTTATAGGCAATGTTACCTATGGAAAAGGAGTAGCACAACAAATATTTCAACTTTCTAATGGAAGTGCGTTAAAATTGACTACACAAAAATTTTATTCTCCTTTGGGTAAAGAAATACAAGAAGTAGGTGTAAAACCTGACTTGGATACAGACGATTTAGATGCTTTAAAAGTAGCGCAACTGTTATCAGGAAAGTGTAGAAATAATATAGATAAGCGTGGATTTGTGAAAATTACATTAGATGAGAGAGAATTTAATATAGATTTAAATATGGCTAAAAGTGAAGAGTATTGGTCAACTTTTAAGTATATAATAGGACATGCATCAAAATCTAAAGTTTATATAGGAACTAAAGATGGTTGGAAAAATGCTCCTGATGAATACTTTAACAATATATATAAATTTTTTTACTCTGATTATAAGTTATTAGATACTTTAAATAAAGTACCGGAAGATAAGTCATTTACTGTAACTTTTAATAAAGAAATAAATTTTGATTTAAATAGTAATATAACTATGGAGATCATAAATAGTAATACAGGTAAGAGAGTGGATTTTGATATAAACATTTTAAAAGGCAGTAAGGCCGTTCTTACCCCAAAAGAAAAATTAGATAAGGGACAGACTTATTACATAAAGATTAAAGATGTCATAAAGCCTATTGTTGTAAAGAAATAGAGAGGTAAAAATATGGAAACTACTCATCAATTTCTTTCATTAAGTTATACGGTAATTAGAAAAAGTAAAAAAAATATAAGTATCAAAATTGATGAAAAGGGAAAAGTAATTATATATGCTCCCTATCATATAAGCTATAAGTATATAGAGGAAGTTGTAAAAAATAAGATACCCTGGATATTGAAAAATGTCCACATAGTAAAAGAAAGAATGCAAAATGTAAAGTTAATAGATATCCAACAGGGGAAAAAAATACTATGGCTTGGGAAACTTTTAAATATTAAAAAATATATATTGGACACACAAAAATATTATATTAAAATTTTTAAAAATAACTTTGTAATCTATGGAAGTAAAACTTTGTTGGAAGACGAAGAAAATATGAGAGATATCATATTTAAATTTTATAGGGAAAAAGCTAAATTGATTTTTAAGTATAAGGTAAATGTGTATAGCAAAAAACTGAATGTATATCCCAAGAATATAACTATTAGATGTCAGAAAACCATATGGGGAAGTTGTTATTCAAATGGAAATATAAATTTTAACTGCAGACTTTTAATGGCGCCTATGAGGATCATAGAATACATAGTTGTACATGAATTATGTCATCTGGTGTATATGAATCATTCTAAAGATTATTGGAAGCTGGTGGAACATGAGATACCTGATTATGTAAGTCGAAGAGATTGGCTTAAGAATAATGGATATATACTTGTTTTTCCTATGAATCTTAAAGGTGGAATATATATAAATAAACCATATATACATATAGTGAGGTAATGTTATTTATCCGAACGCTAGAATTAGCTGATACTCCCATCTTCTTCAAGGTGGGAGATAAGCGCTGCTATGCGCCTGGATAAGTTCTTCTAAGGTTCAGATGGAGATAAGCATTTCTCATAGGCAAACTTCCACTTGAACCTTAGAAGAACTTGATAATTTCAATGTGAGAGGAAAGGTAATATGGCATTTCGATCCTTATTTTTAATTGCTCTGGCACTTTCTTTAGATGCTTTTAGTGTTGCTATATCTATAGGTCTAAACAATTCAATAAAAAGAAATAAAAAAATTCAATTTATAATATCTTTTGCATTTTTTCAGTTTTTCTTTGCTATGATGGGTGCCTATGGAGGTTTTTTATTTAATAAGTATATTGTCTCTATTCCTGAAATAGTTGGAGGGGCAGTAGTATCAATTGTAGGTATACTTATGCTTAAAGAAGGTTTTCAAAGTAAAAAACAGCATACGCTTGTGAAACCTGGAATGGTTATTATACTTGGGATTTCTGTAAGTATTGATGCTTTAGTGATTGGATTTACTGCTTTAAACAATATGAGAAATGTGTTAGATATACTATATCATACTTTATTTATAGGTGTGGTAACCCTTATATTGACTTCTTTTGCTTTTGTTATCTCAAGGTATCTTCGAAAAATACATGCTATAAGCAAGTATGCAGACTATATTGGGGGCATAATACTTATTATATTTGGTATCAAAATGATGCTTTTTTAAGTGGAATTTGGGGTGGTTTTATGGATATAGAAAAATCCTTAAGAAAATATGGAATAAAAGTTACACAGGCAAGATTAAATATTTTAGATATATTATATGAAAGTGAAAGTGCAATGAGTGTAGAAGATTTATTTCAAGAGTATAAACAAAAAAATGTAAATGTAGATTTATCTACAATTTATAGAACTTTGGAGTTATTTGAAAATAAAAAAATTGTGAGAAAATTTGATTTAGGTAAAGGAAGACACAGCTATGCTATAATAAGAAAAAATCATAAACATATATTACAATGTAAGGTATGTGAAAAACAAGTAGAGATAGATTGTCCCATGCAACAAATAGAAGAAATAATAAAAAGTAAAACAGATTTTGTACTTGTAGATGAAGAATTGGATTTTAAAATAAGTGGTATATGTAAAGATTGTAGAAATAAACAACTAAATCATGGTACAAGAAAATTATTGTAGAGTTACTTCATTAGTATATACCTTTTTTACTTTCCAAGTACCATTAATATTTTTTTCTAAAAATACAGTATATTCTACTTTGTGGTGAGGTGTTTTACCTGATATACCTTTAACTTTAATGAAAGCAGCTTTACCGTTGGAAAATGATAGAGTTACATCTTCCATGTTATATATTCTGTATTTGTTAAAAATTCCTGTAGTAAAATAGTTTTTAACTGCATAGTTGATATCCATACATTTTTTTGATATATATATATTTTTTATTATTACAATAGTTAACAAGGTAACTATTATGGAAAATATAAATTTTTTCATGAGATACCTCCATAATATAAAAAATATTCTTTATAATTATAATAACCAATTTCTATTTGTAAGTAAATAGAAATTTTAGTATTTTTAGCTAAAAATGAATTAATCCTTCATAATTAATTTTTAGTAAGTTAACTAAAATATTTTAATTTATATCTTAAATGTGATATGCTTTTAGTTAGAAAAGAAATTGAATATATCAAATTTTATTGAGGTGAAGCAATGAGATTAGAGTTCATAAATAGAGTTAATGAAAAAGATGTGCTTGGAAAAAGCATATTGACATGCGATGGACAAGTTTTATTAAAAACAGGAGTAGAATTGACCAATAATTATATAAATAAATTGAAAGAGTTAGGTGTATTTTATTTATATGTAGAAGATGAAAGATTAGAAGATGTGAATATAGAAGATGAAAAGTTATTGGAATTGAAGCAAGCGTCAATGAAAAGTATGTCAAATATAATGAGTAATTTATATAATTGTAATGAAAAAGAATTGAGAAAATCCTTTATAGGTATAGAAGATATGGTAAACTATATAATTGAACTTGGCGATGTGAATAAAAGTCTTTATGATATACAGACCTATGATAATTATACATTTATTCACTCAATAGATACTTGTATTATGGCTTCTTTTCTAGGTGTCTCAGCAGGATATGACAAATGGCAATTGAGAGAAATTGGCATAGGGGCTTCCTTGCATGATATAGGGAAAACAAAGATTCCCTTAGAAATATTGAATAAGGAAACTAAGTTAACAGATGAAGAATTTAAAGAGATAAAAAATCATCCTATATATGGGGCTAAAATTCTTAAAAAAAATGTTATAATTTCAGATGCAGTAATTAAAATAGTTGAACAACACCATGAAAGAATAGATGGCAGGGGATATCCTTATGGACTTGAGGACAAGCAGATAACAAACTATGCAAAACTAATTTGTATATGTGATGTATATGACGCAGTGAGCAATGATAGGTGTTATAGAAGAAAATTCAGTCCAAATGATGCCTATGAACTTATACTTTCGGGAAGTGGTAGTAATTTTGATCAAAATTTAGTATATAATTTTAAGAATACTTTTGCTATATATCCTCTAGGGTGTGGAGTTCAATTATCAAATAGAATTAAAGGTTATGTTGTAAAGCAAAATAAAGGATTTCCGGATAGGCCAGTAATAAGAGTGCTTTATGATGTGGATACAGGGAACTCTATACCTGGTTATGAATTGGACCTATTACAGACACCTAATGTGGTTATAAAGGGATTGATTTAATAAAAGCAGAATAAAAATTTTTATATAGTGTAAATTAGATATATATTATTTTATGCTTTTAGGGAGAAGAATATGAACTTGTATATTGATAATTTAATAGAAATATTATATAAAGCTTATAATTTTAAAATTATAGAAATAGAAAAAAATCAGGGATTATATGGTAAGTGGGCATTATGGAGGGAAGAAAATAATGCAGTAAGAGTTATATTTTTCCTCAAAGATGAAAGTTATAGAAATATGAATTTTGAATCTCTTATTTCAGACTTAGAAAAGTTATTTCAAAATAGGAATTTACAGTTTACACAAATAATTATGAATAGAAAAACTAACTTATCTGTAGAACATATAAATAATTATCAATTAGATTATAAAATACATAGACAGTGTGAATTAATTTTAATTAATCCTGATTCAAATCAATTAGTATATTATACAGAAGGATCAAGAGAGCTGGCAAACCAAATATTACAGAGTATGATTTATATGAGGGATTCTAAAAATATATCCAGTAGAAAAAGAATAAAAGAGATAATTGTTACCTATATAATTATAGCTTTAAATATATTAGTATATATAGGAACTTCATATTTATCCGGCAGCATAATAGATAGTAATTTAAATGTATTGGTATTTATGGGAGCTAAGGTGAATCTTCTCATAGATAAAGGACAATACTATAGATTATTTACATGTATGTTTTTACATGCAGGCATAGTACATTTGGGAGTAAATATGTATTCTCTTTATGTGATGGGCACTTTTATTGAAAAAGTATATGGAAAACTTAAATATATAGTTATATATATTATTTCAGGATTGTTTTCCTCCATATTTAGTTATATGTTCTCATCTTCCATATCTGTAGGAGCCTCAGGAGCAATATTTGGACTTTTGGGTGCATCTTTGGTATTTGCCCTTAAAATGAAACATTCTGTAGCTAAGGAATTTGTTATGAATATAGTAACTATAATTATAATGAACCTTATAATAGGGTTTTCCGTAGCTAATGTAGATAATTTTGGACATATAGGGGGGCTTATAGGAGGTATACTTATTACTTACGTAATAAGTAATATAGGTCTTAAAAAAGTTTAATTTTTTCCGAACGCAGTAATCAGCTAATACTCCTATCTTCTTCAAAGAGGGAGATAAGCACTGCTGTGTACATGGCTAAGTAATTCTAAGGTTCAGATGGAGAAAAGCATTCCTCATGTGCAAACTCCACCTGGACCTAGGAATCACTTGATTCCGGTATGTAAACAGCTAAAATATGACAGCTTATACCGAATATGAGTTTTAGATTTATTTAGATATTAACTCTAGATTTAGGTCTTTTGCATATAATGTTTCTTTTTTTATAAGTAATTCAGTTATTTTTTTAAGATGGGGTCTGTTTTCGATTATAATGTTTTTTGTATGATAGTACATAGAGTCAATTAACTTTTTACATTCTTCAATAATTTTATCCTGATTTATATTTAATTTCATAAGCTCTTGCATATTTAAAAGCCCCAAAGTTTCTCCCATACCATATTGAGTTATCATATTGAAAGCTATGTGGGTACTTCGTTGCAGGTCATTATGAGCACCGGTGGTTATATAATTGGAACCAAATATAACTTCTTCTGCAGCTCTTCCTCCTAAAAGTATCATTATTCTCTTTTTTAAGTAATCTTTATTCTCATAAAGTTTGTCTTCTGGAATGCTTAAAGTATAACCTCCAACTCCATTAGTACTTGGTATAATTGTTACTTTAGATATTTTTTCATTTGGAAGTACCTTTAAAGATACTAAAGCGTGACCTACTTCATGATATGCAGTTATTTTTTTGTCCATATCTTTTATATAGTCTCTATTTTTCTTTTCATATCCCGCCAAAATTATAGAAAAAGCCCTATCCATATGTGTATCTTCAATAACTCTGCTATTTTCTTTACATGCAATTATTGCAGCTTCATTTATTAAATTTTCAATTTTTGCACCTGAAAAATAAGAAGTTTTTTGAGCCCATTCATGCAAATCCAAATTACCTACAGGTTTATTATTTAAATGAACAGCTATAATTTTTTCCCTTGAAGAAATGTCCGGAAGAGTTATTTCTATATGCCTGTCGAATCTTCCAGGTCTTAAAAGTGCAGGATCTAGCATGTCCAATCTATTTGTTGCAGCTATCACTACAATTCCTTTTTTTTCATTAAAGCCAGACATTTCTGTAAGCAGGGCATTTAAGGTTTGATCTCTTTCGTCAGAACCTCCAGAAGCATTGGTACCATCTCTTTTTTTGCCAATAGCATCTATTTCATCTATAAATATAACTGCCTTTCCTGTACTGTTGTTTCTAGCTTTTTTAAATAACTGTCTTATACGGCTGGCTCCTACACCTACATATACCTGGATAAAATCTGAACCGGACACTGCATAAAAAGGAACATTTGCCTCACCTGCAACGGCTTTTGCCAGAAGAGTTTTGCCGGTTCCAGGTTGTCCGTATAACATTATGCCTTTTGGCATTCTTGCTCCATAGGATGCATATTTTTCAGGATTTTTTAAAAAATCTACTATATCTTTTACACTTTCTTTTGCCTCCTCATTTCCTGCTACATTTTCAAAAGTATAATTAAAATCTTTTACAGCAGCAGTATCTAAAGAGTCAATAGCTAAAGTTTTTTTGGAAACTTTTTCAGAATTTTTTATCCTCATAAATATAATTGATATAAAAGATAAAAGTAGTAAGGTAGCCGGGTATATTTGTTTACTATTTATGGGATAATCTTCAGATACGAGTATATTATTTTCTAATAGCATTTGTTTAGTATTAGGTGTCCTAGGGTTGTCTGTTTCATATATACTGCCATCTTTCAATTTTATCCTCATTTTAGGGTTGTCTGTAATATAAACTGTTGAAATTCTTTTATCCAATAAGTCTTTCTGAAATAAAGTGTATGATTTGTAGCCTATAGAATTATTTGTATAACTTATGAATATTAAAAAAGTTAAAGACAGTATAAAGGTAAAAACTGGTATTAAAATAAATTTATTTTTTATATTTTTTATTATGTTCTTCATAAGCATCCCCTCCCGGAATAGATCAATTGATTTATCCAAACTCTGCAACTAGCTAATACCCCCCAGCCTCTTCAAAGTAGGGGATAAGCACTGCCTGCGTTTGAATAAGTTTTTCTAAGATTCAAGTGGAGAAAAGCATTTCTCATAAGCAAACTTCATCTAAATCTTAGAATCACTTAATAATATAAAAAATACCTATAATTCAATAATTTAATATATATTTTTACAAAAATAAATAAACTGTATTATTATTTTACTATAATAATGATATTATAATATTTTTCTCTGTTAGTCTAATTAAAATCATAAAATTTTCTAAAGCAATTTGTGGAAAGGGATAAAATCTTTTTATAATGAGAATTAGAAAGCGTTTGGAACTATTAAATTATCCCACATTTCTAGTTTTGATATTTCTTATCAATTTCCTTATCCACAATTTTTACATCCCCTTTAGTACTTATATGAGGAACTTCCTTTTTTAGTGTTTTAGTTATATGCTTTATCTCTTTATATTGATTGTTACTAACTGAAACATCTTCTAAAGCCACTGGCTGCTTATGTATGTCGATTTTAACCTTATTTTTATTTATATCGAGCTCTTCCTTATGAAGTGTAAGTCTTCCTTCATCTTCACTTTTCTTATTATTATTGTCATTGCCTAAAATATTGTCAAATAGACCCATCATATTACCTCCTATAAGTGCATATTTTTAACTCATTAATATTTTATCCTTGCTGGATTAATATATCCTTTGTGAAATATGGAGCTAAAGTAAATGGTTTACAACAAATAAATGTAATTTTTATTTAAGTTTTAATAATTATGTTGCATATATTTTTATGTTGTCTAAGAAATTTATAAGGCTAGAGAGAGTACTGTGTGGAAGACATAAATAAGTAGTGCTAAGGAAGAAAAGGCTGTAGAAATAGCCCAAGATTTATTAAAGGAAAGCCATTATACAAAAAAGAGAATATTATCATTCCTTTCCAAGAAGCCATAATATGCTTACATCTAGTGCATCAGCAATAGCAACAAGTTCCTTGTCTGAGACTGGTCTTGTTTTGGATTCAATTTTGGATATTGTTGTTTTTTCAAGCTCTATACCTCTTACTGCAAGTCTTGCAAGTAAATCATTTTGAGTTACCTTGGGTTTATTTTTAAGCCTTGCATATTTTACTCTATCACCAATTAAATTTTTGTCTTTATTTTTAGCGTATCCCATTAAGATAATCCCCCAAAATAGTCATTCATATTGATTATATGTGAGAAATAATGTTATAATTTGCTTGTAGAGCAAGTTTTCTGATTCTCCAGGGGGATATATATGGATAAGAATATAAAAATGAAACATCAAATAGAAGAAGTGAGAGAAACTTTGAATAATAAATTATTACAGGATATTCTAAACAAAGGTACAATGAGTATGGATACATTAAATCTAAGTTGGAAACTGGACAAATTAATTGTAGATTATATGAAAAAAGGAATTTTAGATAAATAGAAGTTATTGTTTATCTGTGAAATCTATCCTGTCTACTTGACAGGGTGCAGTTCAAATTTAAATTTTACGGTGCTAGAATAAATTATTTGCTTTTTTAGTTATTATGTTAAATATGAATATTGTCTCTTAACTGCAAATACAAATTATTCTCATTTTACTCCTGCTAATACGCTGTCCAACATATCAAATTTTTTCAAACAAATAATATATTCTGCAACTAAATAAAAGTTATTTAAATCATCCTCATCTAAACCTCTGAAAGCAAATAATTCATCCCACAACATACTGCTTCCTTCAACCATGAAAAACGCTGATTCAAGTTCTACTCCTACAATAATTTTATTTTCCTTGAACACATCATCCTGTTTCTCATAAAGACACTTTCCTAACCCCATGTTTTCAATAAAAAACACTTTCGCAACAGGTATTTTGCTGTTAGGCAACTTATTTGAATAATACTCATTTACTAGCACATTGTCCACAACAACCTGTTTTAATTCTTCTTTTGTTTCCTCTGTTATAGGATATTTTTGCTTAAGATATTCGATTATTTCTAAAGCTGTTTTTCTATTTGGATACAGTTTTGTTTTGTATTCAACATAAATAGTTTTCCATTCTTCAACTGTTTCTGGTGTTAGCTCTTGCATCAGCATAAATTTACCTCCTGACAAAAGGTTATATAAATAATCTTTATTACTTATAATTTTACTATCTTGTCTTTACTAATGGTAATTATATCATAATTTTCATGATAAGATATTAAATAGTTGGTAGAAGAAGGTAGAAATTCTCAACTAATGTATTTTATTTTTGTGTTGAAGAGTGGGATGAGAGTTCAGAAAAATATTAGGTTATATAAGAACTACTTACCCAGTAGAAGCCAATTAAGAGAAACATTAAGTGCCTTAGCAATTGCAATTGCCTCATAATCAGCTACGAATCTATCACCAGATTCAATTCTTGAGATAGATATTCTATCAAGTCTGATATTCATAAGTTCCAATTTTGCAGCTAAGTTTTCTTGAGTTAAAGTAGGACTAAACATATGACGAGCTTTTTTAACTCTAGATCCTATAACATTTTTGCTTCTTTCATACCAATATATTTTCAAAATGCTTCACCGCCTAATGTGCTAAAGATTAACCTTTAAATTGATTTTACATTTCTATACTGATAGTAAAAAATGTAGGTAGAAATGAAAAGTGGACAGCAGATTTAAAATTTGTAAAAAATGAACTACCCAAAAAACATAAAGACTTATTCTTTTCAAAAAATAAAACTGATTCTCTATTTTTCTAAATTTAAATGTTCTAAAGCAATTTGTGGAAAAAGGTGAATGCCTCGAAGTATCAGAATTTAGATTAAGTTGACGTTATAACAGGAGGATGGTAGTATATACTATATTAAGGAGGTGTAATAATGCGCCAATGCATGGATGCAGGCAATCTACATAGAAGACTGAATAAAATTATGGGACAGATAAAAGCTATTGATAAAATGGTTGATGAAGATATTCCCTGTGAAGATGTTTTAATTCAGATCAATGCTGCCAAGAGTGCTTTGCATAAAGTAGGTCAGGTGGTTTTAGAAGGCCATTTAAACCATTGTGTCAGAGAAGGTATTGAACATGGAGATGCTGATAAAACAATAGCAGATTTTGCCAAGGCTGTAGAGCATTTTTCAAGAATGTCATAGATGTCCTAATGGGCAACTGTTGAAAGTAACAGTTGCTTTTTCTATTGACAGGGCATACCTACAAGGGTACAATATACATATACCCCTATGGGTATATAAAGGAGTGGTTTTATTGATACAGTTATTAAAGGATGATGACAAAAGAACTTTGTTATTTCTTTCATTATCTCTAATAGCTTTGGCTGTAAGTTTTTTCAATGTGGGAAATTTACCTATCAATGTGGCATGGATCGCAATTATTTTTTGTGGTATTCCCATTGTAAAAGGGGCCATTTGGGGATTGGTAACTGAGTTTGATATTAAGGCGGATGTGCTAGTTTCCATTGCATTGATTGCTTCAATTTCTATTGGAGAAATCTTTGCAGCTGGTGAAGTGGCTTTTATTATGATGATTGGAGCTTATTTAGAAGAACGTACTGTTGCCAAAGCCCGTGCTGGAATTGAAAAGTTGGTACATCTTACTCCTACAATTGCAAGGATTGTACAAAATGGCGAAGAATCTATAATTTCTGCTGATCAAATCAAAGAGGGTGATATCCTGAGGGTATTGGCAGGAGAAACAATAGCTGTTGATGGAATAATTATTAAAGGACAAACTTCTGTGGATCAATCTGTGATGACCGGTGAATCTTTGCCCGTAGATAAAGATGAGGGCGATGAGGTTTTCAGTGGAACTGTCAATCAATTTGGCACTTTTGAAATGGTTGCACAAAAAGTTGGAGAGGACAGTTCACTGCAAAGAATGATTCGTCTTGTTGAATCAGCAGATGCGGGGAAGGCAAAAATTGTTGGAATAGCTGATAGGTGGGCTACATGGATTGTAGTGATAGCACTTGCAGCGGCAGTTGGCACATGGCTTGCTACCCATGAAATTATTCGATCAGTTACTATTCTTGTTGTATTTTGTCCTTGTGCATTAGTGCTTGCAACACCAACAGCGATTATGGCCGGAATTGGAAATGCTACAAAGTATGGTATTCTTATCCGGGAAGGCGATGCTTTAGAACGGCTTGCGAAAATAAAGAGAATGGCATTTGATAAAACCGGTACTATTACCTACGGCAAGCCTGCAGTAGTTCAAGTAAAAAGCTGTGTACCAAATATCAACTCAGAATCATTACTTGCACTTGCAGCATCTGCGGAGTTGTGTTCAGAACATCCTTTGGGGAAAGCAATTGTTTCCTATTATAAAGAGAAGAATGGCAGATTACCAGAGGAACCAAATAATTTTATGCTTATTGCAGGCAGAGGGGTTTTGGCTGATGTAGACGGTAACAGGATATTGGCAGGCAATGAAGCTTTGTTATCTGAACAAAGAACTGAATTGCCAGTTACCCTTTGTCAATTAGCGGAAGCAGCCAGGGCAGATGGAAGTACAGTGATTTATCTTGCAGCAAACCAGAAAGCTATTGGACTTATTGCTTTGTCAGATACGCTTCGTCCCGATGCTTCAAAAACAATTGATGCAATCCATCAGACAGGAATTCAAACTGTATTGATTACTGGTGATGCACCACAGGCAGCAAAGCATATGGCGCAAATTGCTGGAATTACGGATTTAAAATCAAACTGTATGCCTGAGGATAAAATGAAAGCCATTAAAGAGTATCAAGATAAGGGTGATCTTGTTTGCATGGTAGGTGACGGAATTAACGATGCCCCTGCATTAAAGACAGCACATGTAGGAATAGCCATGGGTGGAATTGGAAGTGATATTGCAATTGATGCTGCAGATATTGCCCTTGTGGGGGATGATATCAAAGAAATCCCACATCTTTTACAACTTTCCAGAAAAACCATGCAAACCATTAATATAAACCTTACCGCTTCTATGATGCTTAACTTTATTGCTATTGCTTTGGCCATTACAGGTATACTAAATCCCGTTGTCGGAGCACTGGTACATAATGTGGGCTCTGTTGCAGTTATTATTAATTCATCATTATTATTGAAATGGAGGAAATTAAAATGAAGGCATGGATTTTATTTGGACTTTTTATTATTGTTGGGGTAGGAATGTTTATTGCAGGGATTATATATATGAAAAAAGAAAAAACTGATGTTGAATCTGTAAGGATATATAGAAATATATCTATTATAGGTGTAGTATTGGCTGTTGCTTCTGTAGTGGTGAAGTTTTTGCTATAAATATCTTCTGTTTGATGGGGATAATTCTGAATATAGTTTCAAGAGCTTCTAGTATGTATTATTAATGTATAAATAATGTATACTAGAAGCTTTATTAAGTGCTTCAGAGGTTCAGGTGGAGTTTGCTTTTAGATTTCCTAATATGCTAAGAATATAATATATGCTATCACATAGTTTGTAAAAAATGTCGTAATATGTATTTGAATGCAAGATAAAATGAGTTTGTGGAAATGTGAAATAATTCTAAACTATGTGAAGTATTTTTTATTTATAAATCGTTATATTATTATAAGACTAAAAAGGTGGTGGTGATTATTTGTGAAAATCAATTTGAAAGTTACATAAAACAATATGAACGTTTAATCATTACCATTTGTTTTTCCTTTACTAAAAATTATTTTGATGCAGAGGATATAGCACAGCAGACTTTTTTAACTGCCTATGAAAATATGAATAAATTTGATGGTAAAAATTTTAAAGCATGGGTTACAAAAATTGCGTTAAATAAATGTAAGGATCATGTTAAAAGTCCTTCTAGAAAGTTAGAAAGTCTTACCAATGAAGATTATAAATACATAGAGGATACAAAGGACTCTCCAGAAGAAAGTGTACTAAGCAAGTATAGTGATGAAAAAATATATAACCTGTGTAATAGATTAAAAGAACCCTACAAAACTGTGGCAGTAAATTATTTTTGTAAAAATATAAAACTTTCTGATATGGCAAAAGATACAGGAGAAAATTTAAAAACACTCCAAACAAGATTATATAGATCAAAAAAACTTCTTAAAATTTTATGGAGGGAGGAATTTGTTTGAGGAATAATCTATTTGATAATGATGGGCATATAAGTAATTTGTGTATAAAAAAGTTTAAAGAGAGAGATCTGGATAATAAGGAACTTATTGTTGTATTCCAGCATATTGAGTGCTGTGAAAAATGTGTTCAATATCTTACAGAAAGTTTTGATGATAGTGAACTTATGGAAGTACCTTTTGGATTTGAAGAAGAAGTAAAAAATAAAATAGTTAAATATAAAAAGAAAAATAGACAGTTTTTGTTTTATTCTCTTAGAGTCTCCATTGCCGCATGTATATCCCTTATATTTGTGTTTTCAAGTACATTGAGTTTTATGGCAAATACTAAAATAAAAACATTGGAAATTGTTTCACCTAAGTTTACGGTAATAAATTCAATTAATATAGAGCTTGGTAATTTCACTAATAAAATAATTAATATGGAGGTATTTAATAATGAAAATGAAAAAAGGTAATTTTTTAACCATTTTATTTTCTTTTCTTCCTGGTGCAGGTCATATGTACATGGGATTCATGAAAATGGGATTGTCAATTATGTCTGCATTTTTCTTTGTAATATTTCTTTCAACATGGCTTCATATAGGACCTCTTCTATTTGTTTTACCTCTAATTTGGTTCTATTCTTTTTTTGACTGTATAAACAAACAGAGTTTATCTCAAGAGGAGTTTTCACTTATGGAAGATAATTATATATTTTCTATAAACAAATTGCTTAATTGGGACAAAAATTTATTTAAAAGGAAAAGATTATTTTTGGGAATACTTTTAGTGTGCATGGGAATCTACCTTATATGGGACAATATTAGGTATGTCATTAGACCATATATAAATATAAAAGTCTATGAAATTATAAGCAATTTTACAGCAATTATTCCCCAGATAATTGTAGCAATAGCAATAATTGTAATTGGAATAAAACTTATCATGGGAAAGAAAAAGGAGAGAGATATGGATGATTAGGGGGAGAAGGGTAGGTACATTTACTTCTGGTGTACTGCTCATTGTATTTGGGGTAATGTTTTTAATGCATAGTATATTTAGAAATATAAATTATAATCTAATAATATCATTGTGGCCGGCAATATTAATTCTTATTGGAATAGAGATCATTATAGCCTATATTGTAAATAAAGAGGAGAAACTAAGCTATGATACAGGAGCCATATTTATTGTAATGGTACTTTGTATTTTTGCCATGATAATGGGTGCAATTCAGTTTGCAATTACAGATTATCCTCAATTTAAGAGTATGTTTTAAGTCTTTTAAAAATGTATAATAACATATTAAATGGAGCTTTCTATGATAAAGTTAAATATCATGGAAAGCTATTTTATTATACCAAACACTAGTATTTATTAAAATAATTAATTACTAAATTAATTATTTTAATAAATAACCATAATATACTTTATATATTTAATTTACATATTGAATATATTGAAATATCATGATATACTATTTGTGAAAGGAGATGATAGGTTGGCATATAAAATAATAGGTAAATGTCCTATATGTAAATCTAAGCTTTTAATTTCAAAACTTAAATGTCCTAAATGCAGCACAATAATTGAAAATAATTTTGAAATGTCAAAATTTGAATATTTAACACTGGAACAGCTTAAATTTATAGAGGTATTTCTAAAGAACAGAGGAAATATAAAAGATGTGGAAAAGGAACTTGGTATATCCTATCCTACTGTAAGAGCAAAGCTTGATGAGGTCATAGCTGCCCTTGGATATGATGTAGCTCAGGATGTGAAAGTTGATAAAAAGAAAGTAGTGGATATGTTGGATAGAGGACAGATAAGCGCAGATGAAGCTATTAAAATGTTGAATGAATAAATATAAATAAAATGGAGGATAAAAAAATGAATGAAGAAATGGCAAAAATATTAAAGATGGTGGAAGAAGGCAAGATTACAGCAGATAAGGCCCAGGAACTTATAGAGTCGCTTAAGGATAAAAATACAGACGTTCAACTTTCTTCAGATAATGATATCATGGATAAAATGTTAAAGATAAGAGTTAATTCTAATGATGGCGATAATGTAAATGTAAATCTTCCAGTAAAATTTATAAAGATAATGCTTAAAACTGTAGGCAAGATTCCCCTAAGTGATAATGTGAAAGGAATGGAAAATATTGATTTGAATCTTATTTCAGAAGCTATAGACAATGGACTTTTAGGTAAAATAGTGGATGTAAAAAGTGCAAATGGAGATATAGTTGAGGTGGTAATAGAATAGGGAGAGCAGTATATGAGAGTGTATGTAAAATCAGGAAAAGTGAGATTTATAATACCTATACCATTTATATTTTTAAAGCTTGGTATATCAATTTTCAGTTCATCTTTTGTAAGAACACATATTCCGCAAAAAGACAGAAAGTACTTTGATATGATTGATTTTAGAGAATTTTCCAAATGCCTTGGAATTTTAAAGCAATATAAGGGGTTAAGAATCGTGGAAGTTAGAGCAAAGGATGGCATTGAAGTAATTATAACCCTATAAAAAGATTAATCTCCATGTTTGATTTTTGCATGGAGAATTTTTTGTTTATTTTAAAATTAGATTGTTTATCTATATTATTATTTGATATAATGGAAATTATAAAGAATATCTCTAAATAGATGTTTTTCTATAGGTAATTATCTATAAATAGAATTAAGAAGAGAGGAAGACATATGAAGAAATTCTGTCGAGCAGTGATGTATTGTATTGGACTTGTAATACTTGCATTAGGAATTATATTGAATACAAAGACAGGTTTAGGTGTATCACCAATTATATCTATTCCCTATTGTGCTTCCGATATTTGGAAAATAAATTTAGGAAATGCAACTCTATGCACCTATGTACTATGTGTGGTGGGGCAGATAGTGCTTCTTGGAAAGAAATTTCGCTATTTTGACCTGCTGCAAATTCCTATGAGTGTGTTATTTAGCAGAGTCATTAATATATTTAATGATATGATAATTATAAATTGCAATAGTTTAATGCTAAGATTACTTTTGCTTGCGGCAGCCATTATGCTTACTGGAATAGGGGTAGCTATTTCTGTTGAAATGAAGTTTGTTCCTAATGCAGCAGATGGCCTTACACAGGCACTAGGGGATAGAATGAACAAAGGACTTGGCTTTGCAAAAAACATAGTAGATATATCCTGCGTTTTGATTACCTTATTTATTGGCTTAGTATTTGGCGGAAAAATAATCGGAATTGGTATTGGAACTTTGACAGCTGTACTTGGGGTGGGACGTTCCATTGCTCTTGTTAATATGTTATTTAAAAAGCAAATGAGTGCACTTGTAAACTAGAGGGAATAATATCTATAATATGGAGGTATATATGAGAAATAATAACACAATTAAATTAAGTAAAGAGAAAAAGGATGAAATGATTTCTTCAATAAAAAATTATTTCTTGGAAGAAAGAGGAGAAGAATTAGGCGATTTGGCTTCAAGTCTTATTTTAAAATTTATTATAGAAGAATTGGCACCGGAATTTTATAATCAAGGGGTTTATGATTCCTATAAGTATATGAATGACAGGATTGAGGATTTGTTGTCAATACAAAAATATTGAAATAATTAAAGAGATGTTTAGTTAAGAGGGTGAGGTTTTATTTTTGAAGATAATTGATTTAACACATACTATTTCAGAGAATATGCCGGTTTATCCAGGCACAGAGCCACCCAAATTAGAAGTTGGAAATATATATGAAAAAGATGGTTTTAAAGAAACCCTGCTCACAATGTCTTCCCATACTGGAACACATATGGACTCTCCAGCTCATTTATTTCCTGAAAGAACTACTTTAGATTCTTTTCCTGTAGAACAATTTATAGGAAAAGCGTTGGTGATTGATTGTAGTGACCTAAAGGAGGGTGAGGGAATTACCATGAAATATATCCAGAAAGTAAAAGAAACAGCCCGCAGAGCACAGTTTATTTTATTTCATACTGGTTGGGATAAGCGATGGGGTACAAGTTCTTATTTTGGAGAATATCCCTGTATTACAGAGGAAGTCTGTGAATATCTAATTTGCAGCAAGAAAAAGGGAGTGGGGTTAGATGTGATAAGTGTTGTTCCCATTTCAGATGAAAATTTAACTGTGCATAAAAAACTTCTTCATAAAACGGATATGATTATTATAGAAAATTTGACTTACTTAGAAAAAATAGGTAATAAGCTATTTACATTATGTGTCCTTCCAATAAAATATGATAATTCCGATGGAGCACCTATTAGAGCTGTTGCTATTCTAGATGAATAGCAACAGCATATCTTTTCAATAAAAATTTAGTTTTTCCCAGAGTTAGTTGATATAAAAATATATTTGTTATGATTTTGTATAGAAAACTTGTTTTATCTATATAAAAATAATAAATAATGTGGCGGAAGATGCCCTGAGCTAAAGTTTTGAGTATGTGCTAAATGTTCCAGAAGGGGACATTTAGAGTAGGATTTGTTGCACTTTTTAATAATTGTACAGCCTACACAAATATATAGTTTAAAAAAGTTAAAACTGCATATTCTATGCTATATAGAGTAAAATATAACTTACTACTTATTTTAGATATCTAAATTTAGAGCTTAAATAAATTTATGAAATTCAATCAACAAAAAAGTATTGGATGAAAAATTATGAAAGGAGTGAATTAGATGAAAGGAAAATTTGTAGCAGGAGCTATAATTGGAACAGCAGTAGGCATGATGATAGTACCTGAATTAGATAAAACTACTAGAAGAAGAATAAGAAGAACTTCTAGATACTTAAGAAACAGTGTGGGTAATATATATGGGAAAATGTCAAATTTTACAATATGATGTTTTGAAATGTGAAGGGCTGCCGCATAATTTAATTATGCGGCAGTTTATTTTTTGCTCAAATATAGAAGATGTGTGGCTCGAAAGCCTCGCAAGTGTTGTATAATTAATCTATGAAAAAAACAAATTATTAACATAAAAATTATACCGAAATAAGAAGATATTATGAACTGGTTTTACCATTTAATATCGAAATGTTGATATCTGAAGATGATTCAGTTTGTCTGCTAAGCCAAATATTGGGAGGGTTAAATGATGATTTAGTTTTGAAGTTGGATATCTATATATAAAAATGGAGCGTTGTAAAGTTACTTTAAAAAAGCAGTTTTGCAACACTTCATTATATTTTTGTTATTATATACTAAATAGTTTGTATTAATGTCAATATAGTTAAAATTTTTTCTTTTATCCCTAAAAATATGATATAATTAAAATAGTTATTAAGTAAAATTTTAATATGGTTAAAATAAAAACACAAGGGTAAAGGAAGAGGGAATATATGGAAATACTTTCTTTAGGAGAAAAAATAAAAAGAAGAAGAAAAGAACTTAATATGACCTTAAAAGATTTAGCAGGAGATAGAATTACACCAGGTCAGATAAGCCTTGTAGAATCCGGAAAGTCAAATCCTAGTATGGATTTATTGGAATATCTAGCATCTGAGCTAAAAACCTCCATTGAATATCTAATGGAGTCAGAAGAAACTCAGGCAGAAAAAATCTGTACTTATTTTGAAAATATAGCTGAATCTTATATAATAAATGAAAATTTAAATCAATCAGAAGAATATATTGATAAAGCTTTATATTATGCTGAAAAATATTTTTTGGAACATAAAAAAGCAAAGAATCTATATTTAAGAGGCATAGTGCATATGGCCAAGGGAGAGTATCCTATTGCACAACAATTTTTATTGTCGGCAAATGTTATATTTATAAAAGATAATAAATATGAAGAAACTATAAATACTTTTGTGAATTTAGGTAAAATATCTAAGAAATTAAAGGCCTATTATTCCTCTTTAAGTTATTTTCAGCAAGCAGAAACAGTATATAAGGGAAATAATGTAGGTGATGATTTCTTACTTGGACAAATATATTATTATATAGCTTGTGTGAATTTTGAATTAGAAAATATTCCAGAGGCTATAAATTATTCTTATCTGGCAAAAGAAAAATTTAAACAAATGGACGATGAAAAGGAATATGCAAAAACACTTTTTCTATTAGCGGAAGAGTATAAAAAAAGAGGAGATATAGATAATGCTATAAAATATTCCCAAAAGACATTAAGTGTATATAGAAAATTAGATGATGTAGTTAATATTGCAAAAATTGAAAATAATTTGGGGAAACTTTTTTTTGAATTTGATAATATTGAAGAATCTTTTATACATTTAAATAAGGCTAAAGAATTAAGACTAAAGCTTAAAGATAGTAATATAATCGAGACCCTTGTAAATATATGTGAAAATTACATTAAATTAAAGGATGTATCTAATTCTAGAAAAATTCTTCAGGAAATAATGGAAAGAATAGATGAAGGTAATGATAGAACTTTAGTATATTATTATTTATTGAAATTTAGAATAGATATGCTTGAGTCCAATAAAAAAGAAGCGGAAAGTACACTTATCAGTGCATTGAGTTTTGTGAAAAATATGGATTATGTTAAGGAGATTGGTGATATTTCTATAATATTGGGGAAATTTTATATAGATAATAAAAGAGATAAGGAAGCAGCTAAATATTTAAATGAAGGTGTTAATATTTTTAAAAAGATTGGAATATTGAAAGAGATTTAAATAAAACGGGTGAGTAATTATGGAAATACTTTCTACTGGAGAAAAAATTAAAAGGGCGAGGATATATAAAGGGTATACCTTGAAGGAACTATGTGATAATAAAATATCGGTATCTAAAATGAGTTGTATTGAAAATGATAAAGTAAAACCTGAGGAATGGGTATTAAAATTTATAGCCAATAAACTTGAAGTTGATCTTTTATATTTAAAGCAGGATATAAAAGATCAACTAGCAAAGAATATAAATGATATAGTTAAAAGTAATGATACAAAAGATCATGAGGAAATTTTAAAGTATAACTTCAAATTTGCCAGAGATGGCTGTTATAGTGACATATGTTTTCAAATATTACACCTTTTATTTAACTGTTATTTAAATAAAGAAGAATTGGAAAAAGCACAACATATAGTACATAATTATTATTATTATTTACAAAAATGTTTTTCCTATGAAAGAACAGTAGTGTATTATATAGATATTGCTAAATGGTTTCTTATGTCTAGGGAATTTCTACATGCTGTAAATTATTATAATAATGCTATAGATATTAGTTTGAAAATTGATAATAAAGGGCTTTTGATAAAAGCTCTTTATTATCAAGCTATGTGTTATTTTGAGATGGATAACTATGAAAAATCTTATGAGCTTGCTAATAAGATTATGGATTTAATGGACTTTGTGGAGGAAGATATAAAGAAAGCAAAAATATATCATTTGATGGCACTTCTTTCTCTTAAAACCAATATAGGAGAATTTAAAGAATATGAAAAAAAGGTAGATATATTTTATGGGAAGAACCTGAGAAATAAAGCTAGAGCTCTATTTGATTATGCTTGTGCTATGTTTATTTTAGATATGAAAGACAGTGCAATACATTACTTGATTAAGGCAGAAGATATGTATCCTAAAGATGATATAAAAGAACTAGTAAGATTTCAGCTTATGATTGTAGATATTTTTATAAAAAATGAAGTTTTGGATAAAGCACAGTACATATGTGACATGGTTTTAAATTATGCCATATTTTTAAATAATATAGAATGTATAGAAAGAGCTTATTATTATAAAGCTGTTATACTTATAAAACAGGGAAATTTTGAGTTTGGTGAAATGTATATGAATCTATCACTGGATACTCTTCTTAAATTTGCAACAAATACTAAAATATATAAAAGATATATAAAGATGGGAGAAATGTATTATAAAATGGGCAGTGTCTCAGAGTCAATTAAGTATTTTGATTTTGCTATAAAGTTAGAACAAAAATATGATTTTTTATAGATACCATAATCTATAAATTTTAAGAAAGGAGGAAAGTTGCATTAAAACTTATGCCGGGCTAGATTATCAATCCACAGTTCATAATGTGTATAGAAGTGTTTATTCCTCATTTTTAAAAAGCTGAGGATTGAAAATATTAGTTAAGCTAATGGTAATTTTACAAAAAGTTTTAGGCAACCAATTATGGTATGGATATAGATAAGCTTACTATTAAAGTTCAACAAGCAATAAATAATGCACAGAGTATAGCTGTAAAGTATAACCATCAGCAGATAGATGTTATTCATTTATTTTCAGCATTAGTATTTGAGGAAGATGGTTTGATTCCAAATATATTTGGAAAAATGTCTGTAGATGTAAAAGCATTGATAAACTCAACTAAAGATGTGTTGAATAAAATGCCTAAAGTATTAGGAGAAGGTGCACAGAGTTCTTCACTTTATGCTACTAGAAGATTTGAAGAAATTTTTATAAAGGCAGAAAATATAACTAAGAAATTCAAAGATTCTTATATAAGTGTAGAGCATGTAATGTTGGCTATTATGGAAAGTGGCTCTAGAGAAGTAGAAGGAATCTTGAAAAAGTTCAATATAACAAAAAAAGGATTTTTAGAGGCATTAACTCTAATTAGAGGAAATCAAAAAGTGGATACTCAGGATCCAGAAGGGACTTATGAAGCATTAGTTAAGTATGGAAGAAATTTAGTGGAAGAGGCTAAGAAGCATAAATTGGATCCAGTAATAGGCAGAGATGAGGAGATTAGAAGGGTAGTTAGAATAATTTCAAGAAGAACTAAGAATAATCCAGTACTTATAGGAGAACCAGGAGTAGGAAAGACTGCTATAATTGAAGGATTAGCGGAGAGAATTGTAAGAGGAGATGTGCCAGAAGGCTTAAAAGATAAAATAATATTTTCACTAGACATGGGAGCTTTAATTGCAGGAGCAAAATTTAGGGGAGAGTTTGAAGAGAGACTCAAAGCTGTACTTAAGGAAGTTGAAAAAAGCCAGGGGAAAATAATATTATTTATAGATGAGATTCACACTATAGTTGGAGCTGGGAAAACAGAAGGCTCTATGGATGCAGGAAATCTAATCAAACCAATGCTGGCAAGAGGTGAACTTCACTGTATTGGTGCTACTACTTTTGATGAATACAGAAAGTATATAGAAAAGGATAAAGCTTTAGAGAGAAGATTTCAACCTGTAGTAATAGACGAACCTAATTTGGAGGATTCTATTTCAATACTTAGGGGTCTCAAAGAAAAATTTGAAATATACCACGGCATAAGAATCCATGACTCTGCTATTGTAACGGCGGTTAAACTTTCAGATAGATATATAACAGACAGGTACTTGCCAGATAAAGCCATAGATTTAATTGATGAGGCCTGTGCCATGATAAGAACGGAAATTGACAGTATGCCTACTGTTATGGACAGTGTTAAAAGAAAAATATTTCAGCTGCAAATTGAAAAAGAAGCCTTATCTAAAGAGAAAGATACTGCCTCTATAGAAAGACTTAAGGATTTGGAAAAAGAACTGAGCAATTTAAAAGATAGAGACAATGAACTTACTTCAAAATATGAGATGGAAAAATCTAATATAACTCTGGTTAGAAATTTAAAGAAACAATTAGATGAGGTAAAAGGGCAGATTGAAAAAGCAGAAAGAGAATATGATTTAAATAAGATGGCAGAATTAAAATATGGAGTTGTTCCTAAATTGGAGAAAGAAATAGAAAAAGAAGAAGAAAAGTTAAAAGAAAATAATGAGAATGCCATGTTAAAAGAAGAAGTGACGGAACAGGAAATTTCACAGATAGTGTCTAAGTGGACTGGAATACCTGTTTCCAAACTGGTAGAAGGAGAAAGAAAAAAGCTTCTTAAATTAGAAGAGGAACTTTCAAAAAGAGTTATAGGACAGGAAGAAGCGGTTAGAGCAGTATCCAATGCTGTAATAAGGGCTAGGGCAGGAATGAAAGATCCAGGAAGACCTATAGGTTCTTTTATATTCCTGGGACCTACAGGTGTAGGTAAAACAGAGCTAGCAAAAACTTTAGCAAGAACATTGTTTGACAGTGAAGAAAATATAATTAGAATAGACATGTCAGAATATATGGAAAAATATTCTGTCTCCAGGCTTATAGGTGCTCCTCCGGGATATGTGGGTTATGAAGAAGGAGGACAGCTTACAGAAGCAGTAAGAAGAAAACCATATAGTGTAATATTATTTGATGAAATTGAGAAGGCCCATGATGATGTATTTAATGTATTTTTACAAATATTAGATGATGGAAGACTTACGGATAATCAGGGTAAAGTAGTAGACTTTAAAAATTGTATTATAATTATGACATCTAATATAGGAAGCAGTTATTTGTTAGAAAATAAAAAGGAGAGTGGAATAGAGGAAGGAATAAAACATAGGGTAATGAATGAAATGAAATTAAAATTCAAACCTGAGTTTTTAAATAGATTAGATGACATAATAATGTTTAAACCGTTAAATACGGAAGAAATTAAATCTATAATAGATATATTTTTAAGGTATATAGAAAATAGACTTAAAGATAAAAGTATTTCTTTAAGTGTAGAGGATAATGCCAAGGAAATTATGGTTAAGGAAGGTTATGATCCAGTTTATGGAGCCAGACCTTTAAAAAGATATATAGAAAATGTGCTGGAGACGTCTATTGCAAAGAAGATAATTAAGGGAGAAATATACAATGGATGTGCTATAAGAGTAAGTTATGATGGGGATTTTAATATTAATTTGGATAAAAATTAAATAGCAGGCAAAAGAGATTAGGAATATTCTAATCTCTTTTTTCATATATGAAAATGTACTGGATAAAGTTATGCTTTTCTCCTAGTTTCTCTTGCTATTATAAAGTTTTTAGCATGTATTTCCAATTCATCATCTAAAGGTTCCAGTGTTATGGCACCATATTTTTTTGCAAGGGCTAAACTTATAAATCTATCAGCTAATTCAGGATTTTTAGAAAGAAGAGAACCATGAAAATATGTACAAAAACAATTTTTATATATACACCCTTCATAACCATCTTCACCATTATTTCCATAGCCTACAATTACTTTTCCAAGGGGTTCTAAGTCTCCGATATAAGTTCTTCCAGAATGGTTTTCAAAACCCACATAGGTTTCCTTAAACCGTTCATTATATATTACCGTATTTCCTATAAATCTTTTATTACCGCTTTCGGTGTAAATATCCAGTACATTAAGGCCGGAAAGTTTTTCACCCTGAGGAGTGGAATAATACTTTCCCAAAAGCTGGTATCCTCCACAAATTGATAAAAATACATTTTCATTTTCAATATAATTTAAAATACCCTCCCTTTTATTTTTTACCAGATCCTCAGATACTATAGACTGTTCATAATCCTGTCCGCCTCCAAAAAAAGCTATATCATATTTAGATTCATCAAAGGGGTCACCTAGAGATATATTAAATATATTTACATTTATGCCTCTTTGCTGTGCCCTGTATTTTAAAATAAGTATATTTCCTAAATCCCCATATACATTTAGTAAATCAGGATATAGGTGACATATATTCAATTCCATTTTATATAACTCCTTATTAAAATATTTTTACCAAAATTTTTTAATATAACCTTTAAAATTGAGAAATTTTCTGAAGTTTATCATGGCAGTGTAAGTAGCGAGCACATATACTGTGTTCAATTTGCAATTTTTTATTTCTTCAGTAAGAGACTCATAGGTCTCGGAGATTATAAAGTTCTTATCTGGTAGGCCGGCGATTTTTAATCTTACAGCCATATCATAAGGTCTTATGCCGGAAATCATTATTTTATCTATATCTAAAGATGATAATTTTTCAAAATTAACATCCCATATCCAGGAAACATCTCTCCCGTCTGCATAATTATCATTTAAAAGTACTACCAGATTGAAAGTTCTACTATCAAGGCTTAAGGTATTTATAGCCTGATCATAACCAGCAGGATTTTTTACTAAAATTATTTTAACTTGTTTATCCCCTATCTTTATGTTTTCATGTCTCCCAAAACTACTTTTTTGATTTTTTAGGGAGTTGTATATGTTAGAAATAGGTATATCACAAACCATAGCTACAGAGTAGGCACACAGGGCATTATACATATTATATGTACCAGGTTGATTTATATAATATTCTTTTCCATTTATGATTATAAGAGAACCTTCTGGTGTCTGTTCCTTTATTTCGTCTAAAGTATAATCTAATTCAGGACGTTTATATCCGCAGTTAGGACAATAGTAATCTCCTAAATGATTATATGTAAGAAAATTATACATATAAGGGCTTTTGCATTTTTTACAAAATTTTGCATCAGAATTAAGTGACACTTTTTTACTGTTAGTAAGAGCACAGTTAAATCCATAATAAATAGTTCTATTTGGCAAATTTAAGTCTCCAAGTAGAGATTCATCACCATTTAAAACTAAATTTGAAAGAGGAACTTTTTCAATTCCCTGGATAATTTTGTTTAAGGTAGAGTAAACTTCACCATATCTGTCCAGCTGATCTCTAAATAAATTGGTAACGGTTATAATTTCAGGTATTACATAATTAGTGAAAAGAGGTATGTTTGCTTCGTCACACTCTATTACTGCATATTTTGTGCTATAGCATTTTTTAAATGAATAGTTTTCTACAAAGCAGGATACTATCCCCGTAAGCATGTTAGCTCCTGTACTATTTGTAATCACACATTTTTTACTATCTTTTAATATGTTATATATCATGCTTGTAGTTGTAGTTTTACCATTTGTACCGGTGATAATTATAATTTTATAGTTATTACATATAGTTTTTAAAATATTTTTATCTAATTTTAATGCAACTTTTCCAGGAAAATTACTTCCGCCTTTAAACAAAATTTTTGATAATTTTATTATAATTTTGCAAATAATAATACTAAAAAAAGAATTTATATTAATTTTGTACACCACCCTTTGTCCAGACACATTATTCATATGTTAACTATATAAACTTTAAGGTAACTCTTAAATATTATAATACAATATGAGAATTTTTACATCAAAAAAGTAAAAGTTATCTATTAATTCTCATATTTTAATAGAATTTTAAATGTCATAAAATTATATTGAAATCACATTACAATTTCTACAGACAATTCACGTATAAATATTAGTTTTTTAACTATAAATATAAAAAACTAATACATTTTGAGGAAATATTATGAAGAGCAATTTCTAAAAAATATATATACTAGAATTTAGTTCGTTAAAATTTAAAGGAATAACTGTGAAGGATGTAAAAATTGAAATTGCATAAATAATGTAGCACATATATATAAAATGTAGCTTATATCGAGTTTTTTTAAAATATATATTATATTAATGCAAGGATAACAATAAAAGTGTTGCATAATGTAAATAAAACAATCTTTTGTGTTGCATTTTTCTATAAATGGTGTAATATATATAATATAAAATGTTAGGGGGAAGTAATATGAGTATGGATTTATCGTATTTAAATATTAAGGAATATAAAAATGTGTATAAAAATTTACCACCTGCCAAATTAGTAGAGTTAGCTATTAAAAGAGGAGAAGGATGCCTATCTAACAAAGGAGCGTTAATAATTAATACAGGAAAGTATACAGGTAGATCACCTAAGGATAGATTCATAGTTAATCAGGACAGTATAAAGGATAAAATAAACTGGGGGAGTGTAAATTTATCTATAGAGGAAAAAATTTTTGATAGAATGTATGATAAAGTTTTAAACTATTTGAAGGGTAAAGATATTTTTGTATTTGATGGATTTGTAGGAGCTTTAAAAGAATATACTCTTCCTATAAGAGTTATATGTGAAAAAGCATGTGAAGCTTTATTTGCTAATCAACTATTTAGGAGACCAACAGTGGAAGATTTACAATCTTTTATACCTGGATTTAATGTAATAGCAGTACCGGACTTTAAATCCCAAGGAAAAGCAGATGGTTTAAATTCAGAGGCTTTTATATTAATAAATTTTGATAAGAAAATTATACTGATAGGAGGAACTCAGTATTTAGGTGAAATAAAAAAATCACTATTTTCTGTAATGAATTTTTTGCTGCCTGAAAGAGGAGTCCTTCCAATGCATTGTTCTGCCAATATAGGAAAGGATGGTAAGACATCTCTCTTCTTTGGACTTTCAGGAACGGGGAAAACTACCTTATCAGCAGATTCAGAGAGAAAGTTAATTGGAGATGATGAACATGGATGGTGTGATAAAGGAGTGTTCAATTTTGAAGGGGGATGCTATGCAAAAACCATAAGACTTGATAAGGAAAAAGAACATGAAATATATAATGCCATAAGATTTGGTACTGTACTTGAAAATGTAGTTACAGATGAATATGGAGTACCTGATTATAATGATGGAAGATATACAGAAAATACAAGAGGGGCTTATCCTATTGACTATATAGATAATATAGAGAAAAGTGGAGTTGGAGGAAATCCTGAGACTATTATATTTTTAACTGCAGATGCTTTTGGTGTAATGCCTCCTATATCCAAGCTTTCAAAAGAAGCGGCTATGTATCATTTTATGTCGGGGTACACTAGTAAAGTATCAGGTACAGAAAGAGGCATAGTTGACCCAGAAGCGACTTTTTCATCTTGCTTTGGAGAACCATTTATGCTTATGAATCCTGCGGTATATGCTAAATTGTTGGGAGAAAAAATAGACAAACATAATACAGAAGTGTATTTAGTAAATACAGGATGGTTAAGTGGCGGCTATGGAAAAGGAGATAGAATAAATCTTCCTTATACGAGAGCTATGATTAGAGAAGCCTTAAATGGCAAATTTAAGAATATAGAGTTTGTAGAGCATCCTATATTTAAAGTAATGATGCCTAAAGAATGCCCGGGAGTTCCAAAAGAAATGTTGGATCCTAAAAACACATGGACAGATAAAGAGGCTTATGATGCTGCGGCAAAAAAACTAGCTAAAAAATTTAATGAGAATTTTAAAAAATTTGGTAGCGTTTCAGAAAATATAGTTAAAGCAGGTCCTGAGATTAGACGCTTTACTTGTATATAGACTTATTGAAAACTGTTTTCTTTATTGTTATAGAAAACAGTTTTCTTTTGTCTCTAATTAAGTTATATATTTTGTGTAACAATTTATTAATAATATAGTGGTTGTGAACAAACTTATAATGATAGTATAATAGTAATTGTTGTAAAAATTTAAAATATAGAGAGTGAGTGGAAATAATGGAATTAATCTTTATTATTAAAGCTGCTATTATTGGGGTGGTAGAGGGAATAACGGAATTTTTGCCAATATCTTCTACGGGACATATGATAATAGTGGGGGATTTGATAAACTTTAAAGCACCAATTTATGATAAAGTTTATATAAACATGTTTGAGATTGTAATTCAACTGGGAGCTATACTTGCTATAGTGGTTCTTTATTGGGACAAAATATTTAATTCACTTAAAAATATTAAACCGGGTAAATGGGGATTTAAACTTTGGGTTATCATTTTAATTGCATTTTTACCTTCCGCTGTGGTGGGGTTCATATTTAATGATTTTATTCAAGAAAAACTGTTTAACTCAATTACAGTGGCCTCTGCACTAGTAGTTGGAGGAGTACTTATGATATATATGGAGAATAAGTATAGAAGGGGAAATAGTACTAAAAATATTGAAGATGTGAATATTTTGCAGGCCTTTAAAATAGGATGTTTTCAATGTCTTGCTCTGTGGCCTGGAATGTCAAGAAGCGCATCTACAATAATGGGAGGATGGATAAGTGGACTTACCAATGTAGCTGCAGCAGAGTTTTCTTTTTTTCTTGCCATACCAACTATGATAGCTGCGTCAGGATGGTCTCTTATAAAAGTAAAAATAGATATGAGTATAATGCAGGTTATTGCCCTATCTGTTGGGTTTATAGTTTCATTTTTAGTAGCTTTAGTGGTAGTGGAAAAGTTTATGAATTTTTTAAAGAGAAAACCTATGAGAGTTTTTGCCATATATAGAATATTTATAGGTATAATAGTACTTGTATTGACTGTTACAAAAGTTATAAGTGTTTAAAATAATATTACCTAAAATGTATATACTAACAAGAGTGGCAGTTAATATGCTATGATTTTTAATTCATAAAGAAAGGTTGTAATACTTATGGATCCCATAGCTTTTTCTATTGGTGGTTTTCAAATCAGGTGGTATGGAATAATGATAGCCCTGGGAGTTTTAGCAGCTCTTATTTTGGCTAATTTAAATTGTAAATATAAAGGATATGACTTTGATAGTTTAATAGATGTATTTTTGATATCTTTCCCACTGGCAATTATAGGGGCTAGAGTTTATTATGTTATTTTCCAGTTTCAAGATTATAGAAGTAGCCTTATGGACATATTTAATATAAGGCAGGGGGGACTTGCTATTCATGGAGGCCTTATATTTGGACTTGGAGCAGCTTACATAGTTTCTAGATACAAAAAGATGGATTTTATAAAATTGTGGGACTGCTTTGCACCTTCTATAATTCTTGGCCAGGCAATAGGTAGATGGGGGAATTTTTTTAATGGGGAGGCTCATGGAGGGATTGTAAGCTATGAATTTATAAGTAAGTTTCCTTTGTTTATACAAAGAGGAATGTACATAAATGGTGATTATTATAATCCTACATTTTTGTATGAATCCCTTTGGGATTTAATAGTATGTATTATTTTAATTTATATTTTTAGAAAGAAACATAAAAGAGGCTCCGTAATATGTGCCTATGTTGGATTGTATTCACTGGGAAGGATCTTCATAGAGGGACTAAGAACAGATAGTTTAATGATTGGACATATTAGAGTTGCCCAATTAGTTAGTTTTATAGGGATTGTATTGAGTATAAGTTTTTTTATATACTTAAAAGGTAGAAGTAAAAAAATTGATTAATGTAATTTAAGGGCTGAATGAACAGCCCTTAATGTTTATTCTGATAATTTCAAGTCTAATTTTTTGGTAGAGTCATTTCTATAGACTACTATAGAAACAGTATCTCCAGATTTATGAGTAGCTTTTATAGTATTTATTTCGCTTATAGACTTAACAGATTTACCATCAAATTTTTGTATAATATCTCCTGCTTTCAACCCTGCTTTTTCAGCAGCACTAAATTCTTCTACTTCAGCCACATATACACCTTCTGGAAGATTATATTGCTTAGATAAAGTGGAATCTATATTCCTTCCTGCAATTCCAATTTTTAATACTGGCTTTAAAAGGCCCGTTAATTTGGATTTTACTGTATTTATAGGAATTGAAAAACCTATACCTTCAACACCATTTCCACCTATTTTAGCGGAATTTACACCTATCACCTGTCCTAGTGAATTCACAAGAGCTCCTCCACTATTTCCTGCATTTATAGCTGCATCTGTCTGCAGAAAAGTTTGAGTGGTATTTCCAGTATTGATTTCTCTTTTGGTAGCACTTATGATGCCACTTGTTACAGAACCTAAGAGTTCCTTGCCTAGAGGATTTCCGATGGCAACTACAGAATCACCCACTTGAACTTTATCTGAATCCCCAAGTTCTGCTACAGCAGGCATGGTAGTGGATTGAGTAACCTTTATTACAGCTAAGTCTTGATCTGCATCATAATTTACAACTTTAGCAGGTACTTCCTTCTCGGTGCTTAGTATTACAGTTATGCTCTGAGCACTTTGTACTACATGGTAATTGGTAAGTATATATCCATCAGAACTTATTATTATTCCAGATCCCATTCCGTCATCTTCACCAGTATCTCCATTATTTGAGAAGCCAAATACATTGTTCTGAGAAACAGTTTTAATAGACACTCCTACTACTGCAGGACTTACTTTTTTTGCTATTTCAGCTACAGTAAGACCATTTGTACTTGTAGTAGATATAGTAGATGCTTTGGTTTGCGAGGTAGTAGATGTATTTGTACTTGAATTAATGTTTTCATAAAGCGGCGTATTCTTGAAAAAAGTTGTAGTTGGTATTAAATATAAAAATGCTGCAACTGATACACTTCCTCCTATCAAACTGGATATTAATCCTACTGCTATATAGGATAAAAGTCTTTTAAATCTTGAAGTTTTTTTAAATTTATCTCTAAAGTCATACTTTACTATTGCTTTTGAAGCATTTTTATCTTTGTTAAAGTTATCCATACGAGACCCTCCCTTAATATTAATATAACCATTTTTATTATATAATAAATGCATTTTGTTACAGTTGTATGGCAGAACTGTTAATGAGTTATGACAATTTTGTTGAATATGTGTTACAATTATTTGAAAATAATAATTATGATAGAAAATATATTATAATTTAATATATAGAATTTGTTTTACAATAAAACAGAAAAGTATTACACTTAAGTGTATGAAGGAGGTGCTTTTTATTTGGAACGTTCTATTAAATTAAGAAGTGAAAAGGTAAGTAAATTGCTGCTTGAGTTTTCTATACCAGCTATAGTTGGTATGCTAGTGAATTCATTATATATCGTAGTAGATAGAATGTTTATAGGAAGAGTTGTAGGGGCTATGGCCATATCTGGAGTGAGTTTGACCTTTCCCATAGCAATTATAGTGATGGCTTTTGGTATGTTGGTAGGTATAGGAGCCGCCGCCAGAATATCTATAAAACTTGGGCAAGATAATAAGCAAGAGGCAGAACATATATTGGGCAATGCATTAATACTTCTTATTATAGTGTCTATTATAGTAACTATATCAGGCCTTATATTGGTAAATCCTATGCTTAGAGCCTTTGGAGCAAGTAATAATACCATAGGTTATGCCCGAGAATTTATTACTATAATACTGTGGGGTTCTATATTTCAAATAATAGGATTTGGACTTAATAATGTAATAAGATCAGAAGGAAATCCTAAAAAAGCCATGACCACAATGCTTATAGGAGGAATAACAAATATAGTATTAGATTTTCTATTTATATATATATTTCATTTTGGGATAAAAGGAGCTGCCTTTGCTACTATTATCGCTCAATGCATAAATATGATATGGGTGTTATACTATTTTTTGAAGGGAAATAGTATGCTTAAGATAAGAAAAGAAAATTTAATATTGAAATGGAAAACAGTTATAAGTATATTTTCCATAGGCATGTCTCCTTTTGCCATGCAGCTTGCAGCCAGCGTTGTAAATATAGTATTAAACAGGAGCCTTGGAATATATGGAGGCGATCTAGCCATAGGAGCCATGGGAATAATAAATGGAATAGCCACTGTAATTCTTATGCCTATATTTGGAATTAACCAGGGAGCTCAGCCGGTGATTGGGTTCAATTACGGAGCAGAGTTATATCCTCGTGTGAAGAGGTCATTAAAGTTGGCTATTATAGCAGCTACTGTAATATCTACTGCAGGAGCACTATGTGCTCATATTTTTCCAAATGTTTTAGTAGCATTCTTTAACAAATCAGATATTAATTTAACCAATATAACGGTAAATGGAATGAAGATATATATGTTATTGTTTCCTATAGTAGGCTTTCAGGTAGTAAGTGCTAATTTTTTCCAAGCTATAGCAAAGGCAAAGATTTCTATGTTTCTAGCACTTTCAAGACAGGTAATAGTGCTTATTCCAATGCTTTTTTTATTACCCCATATTTTTGGGCTTAATGGTGTATGGGCGGCAGCACCTGTATCCGATGGAGTAGCTTCCATACTGACAGTAATATTTTTAGTGGTTCAAATCAAAAAACTGAATTCTAAAGATAAAATAGATGCATCTGGTAATAATGTATCTCTAGGAGAGATATAAATATTTTAAAAGAGAGGAGGGATATGATTTTATGAAATGCTATGACTCTACTATACTTGGTGAAGCTTATGAAAAATTAATGAATAAGTCTGAAAGAAAAGAAAGGGGAAGTTTTTATACCCCTTATTTTATAGTAGAATATATAGTGGAAAATACTCTATCAAATTTGGATGTTAAATTAAATCCTTTTGTAAAAATATTGGATCCCTCCTGTGGTAGTGGCTATTTTTTATTAAAAATATATGATATTTTAATGGAGAAATTCAATGAAAATTTAGAAAGTATACAATATAATTTTAAGGATGAAAGTTATATTGTTGAAACCCAAAGTGGATTGAAAAATATATGTGGGTTAGAATACTGGCAGTATTCTAACCTAAGCTATCATATACTTAAAGAATGTATATATGGGGCTGATTTAGATAGTAAAGCTGTAGAGCTTACCAAAATAAATTTATGCAGAAGGAGTGGAATTAATTTTGATTTTAAAAATAATATTATATGTTGTAACAGCCTGATAAAGTGGGAGAAAGAACATAAGGAACATGGATTTGAACATATAAGTAAGTTTTGGGCACGAAAATATGACTATGTATTAGGAAATCCTCCATGGGTTTCTTTAAGCAGAAAGCATAAAAAGGACATAGAGGAGAATTTAAAAGAGTACTATAGTAAAAATTATGAGGGCAATACATATTTGCCTAATTTATACGAATATTTTATAAAAAGATCCATGGAAATTTTAAAAGTTGGTGGAAGATTTGGATTTATAATTCCAGATAGATTGGCCAGCAATCTTCAATATAAGGATTTTAGAAAAAGGTTACTTAAAGAATATAATATAATAAATATTGTATTTGAAGTAAAATTTCCAGAAATAAATACAGATACCATGATTATAATAGCTGAAAATAGATATAGTAAGCACAATAAAATAAAAGTGGATGTATATAAAAAAGGCGTGTACAATGTAGAACAAGATGAATATACAAAAAATTCAAATTGCCAATTTTTTTATTATCGTGATAGTAAAAGTTTACATATAAAAAATTCCATTGATAAAAACAGCCTATTACTTGGTCAGATATGCAAAACTTTTACAGGATTTATAGGATATAAGGAAAGAATAAGTTCTTCTAGGGCAAGTGAAAATCAAACTGAAATATTAAAGGGTGAAAATATAAAAAAATTTAGTATATTAAATAATTATTACTATGATTTTATTCCCTGCAACATAAAAGGGGGAACCAGTGATATAAAGAAGCTTACAACTAAAAATAAAATAGTTATAAGAAAAACTGGAAAGCATTTAATAGCGGCCTTAGATACAAAAGGCTGTATAATAGAACAGTCTTTATATGGTATAATATGCTTGGATGAAAGGTTTTCTCCTTATTATATTCTAGGGTTATTAAATTCAAAATTAATCCAGTGGTATTATCTAAATTTTTTAATAACTAATGCCAACTCTACCCCCCAAATCAAAAAATTTAGTTTGGATAGAATACCTGTAAGCAATTTTAGTGCTGGATACACAAGAAATATAGAGAAATTGGTGAGTAAATTAGTTCACCAAAAAAAGCAAGATGATATGCTTGAAAAAAAGTTAAATGAGATAATATTTGAGTTATATAGTATTAATTATAATTATAGAAGTATTATATTGAAAGATATAGAAAATATGATGGGATTAAAAAAGGAAGGAGACAATGTATGATTGCTTTAATTGGTATTATAATGATAATTTTAACTTTGTGCCTTGTATTATCAGTAATAGGAGTTATAGTGCTGCCAGTCATAGGAATAGTAATGGCTATAGCTTTATTTGTGGCACTAATTGGTGTGGCTCTTAAAGTAATGTTCTCACTTCCCTTTTTAATAGTAATTGTAATATTGTATATTTTATATACTGTAAAAAAGTAGACAGGCTACAGACTGAATTTATCATAACTATGAATTAAAATATATTGTTAACTTTTTTAAAACATAAATGTTGACTTATTACGTATATAATGATAAGATAATTACGTAAATTTACTAAATTTTTCGATAAATCATTCGTATAATCTTGATAATATGGTTCAAGAGTATCTACCAAGGCACCAAAAATCCTTGACTATGAGTGAATCACGGGAAAGTAATATTTTTTGTTATTTTCTAATTTGGATTGCCCGTAATTCATTTTAGAAATTTTTTTATTTTTGGAGGTATTAATATGAATGTTGAAGAAAGCAAGCTGGACTCATTTTTTAAGTTAACAGAAAATAATACCAGTATAAAGACAGAAATTATAGCAGGAGTTACCACTTTTATAACTATGGCCTATATAATTTTTGTAAATCCAAGCATACTTATGCAATCCGGAATGAATTCTCTTGGACTTATGGGAGATGCGGCTGTAAAAGCTGGCATATCTGTAAGTAATGATCCTTTAGTGGCTTCTATATTTGCCGCCACTTGTATAGCTGCGGCAATAGGGACTCTTGTTATGGCATTCTATGCAAATCTTCCTTTTGCACAGGCACCAGGAATGGGGTTAAATGCATTTTTTACTTATAGTGTTTGTTTAGGTATGGGGTATACATGGCAGCAAGCTCTGGCAGCAGTTTTTATTTCGGGAGTAATTTTTATAATAATTACTGTAACCTCTATAAGAGAAAAAATTGTTGATGCCATCCCACGAAATTTAAAATTTGCCATATCAGGTGGTATTGGACTCTTTATAGCCTTGATAGGTCTTAAGAATTCAGGTATCATAATACCGGATGCGGCTACATTGGTTGCTTTTGGGAAATTGACTAGTCCTGGAGTACTGCTTTCTATTATAGGTATTCTAATTACAGCCATACTTATGGCAAGGAACATTAAAGGCTCAATATTGATTGGGATAATTTTAACGGCGATAATTGGCATACCTTTTGGAATAACCCATATTTCAGGTGTAAATATAATAAGTGCTCCACCTTCACTTGCACCTACATTTTTAGCTTTTGATTTTAAGGGTCTCTTTAGTATGAAAGCAGGAATAATAGGAGCAATTACCAGTATACTTACAGTAATTATTACATTTACTTTAGTTGATTTATTTGATGCAATAGGAACTCTAGTTGGAACGGCTGAAAAAGCAGGTATGGTTGATGAAAATGGAAAATTCAAGAATATGCATAAAGCTCTTTTTTCAGATTCAATAGCAACTACTGTTGGTTCAATGCTGGGAACCAGTACTGTTACTACATATGTAGAATCTGCATCAGGAATATCTACAGGGGGTAGAACAGGACTTACTTCTTGTACTGTAGGGATTCTATTTATACTGTCATTGTTTTTTTCAGGATTAGTCGGAATAGTTCCAACACAAGCTACAGCTCCAGCACTTATAATTGTAGGAGTGCTTATGATGGGAGCGGTTACAAAAATAGACTTTAATGATTTTTCAGAAGCACTTCCAGCCTTTTTTGCTATAGCATTTATGCCATTTAGTTACAGTATAGCAAATGGTATAGCAGCAGCAGTTATATTTTATCCAATAGTTAAGATTGCTACAGGAAAATACAAAGAAGTTCATCCTATAATATATGTACTTGCGATATTATTTATATTTAGATTTGCCATGTTGGCATAAAGTCCATATTAAATCTACTTGAACTTACATATTGATATTTTAATTAAAAAATTTTGAGTAAATATAGGGTAAAGCTCGTTGAAAACTAATAGTTTTCAACGAGTTGTTTTTATCTAATGCTAAAATTTAACTAGTTATTAATAGATTGTTAAATTGTATTGGATTGAAATTATATCTTCAATAATTTATGATATTAAAGAGGATAATTTTAGGTGGTTTTTAATATGAAAAAAAGCGTTAAATTTATATTATATTTTGTAATTATTGTATTTGTAGTTACTTTAATAACAGAAGTTCAGGTAATTTATTTTGGGAAAAATGCAAAACCGAAAAAATCAGATTGTATAATTGTTCTAGGATGTAAAGTTTATGGCAGCACTCCAAGTCCTTTTCTTATGTGGAGATTAAACAGAAGTCTTGAGCTTTATCGTAAAGGTTATGGAGATTATATTATTGTTTCTGGAGGAAAAGGTCCAGGAGAAAACATATCAGAAGCCAAAGCGATGAAGAATTATCTTGTTTATAAAGGAGCGGATTCATCAAAAGTAATAATGGAAGATAAATCTGTATCTACTATGGAGAATTTATCAAATTCTAAAAAGGTAATGGTGGATAAAGGTTTTAAAACTGCAGTAATAGTATCCAATAAATATCATTTAAAAAGAGCATCTTTAATGGCTGAAAGTCAGGGTATAGATGGAAGTTATTCTGGAGTATTTGTATATCCGTATAAGAACAGAGAAATTACAGGGTATATCAGGGAAATACCTGCTGTTTGGAAATATCATTTTTATCAGATTTTTAGAATATATTAATATGGTAAAAAATATGCCTCATAGCTTAGCCATGAGGTATGAATTTTAATTTATATTAATCTACAAAACTATTCCAGTAATTTGAATAATCAAGAACCATTGAATCTACGTTGGCATTTTTTACATTATAGTAATCAGCTAGTCCCTTTATAAAATCTTCTGCTGGTATTCCAGATTTGGATATTAAATCTGTTACCTGTTTCTTTAAATCTTCAGGTATGTCAGAAAGACAGTAAGTAGTATTCATTTTAATAAATCCTCCTCTATAATATAAGTATTTAGTAAAACACATATTATAATTTTAAATATTATATAACTTATATTTCGATTTAAGTATACCACTTTTCCCATTAGAATTCAATATAGAGTAGGCTAATACCAAAATGTTTATCCGAAGGCTAGAATTAGCTGCACCCCCATCTTCTTCAAAGTGGGGGGATAAGCCTAACGCCCCTGGATAAGTCCTTCCCCTAAAGGATAACGTATTCTAAAGAGTTCTGAAAAAATTTAAGATACATTCTGCTATTAACTTATGTCCTATTGCTGTGGGGTGTATGCCATCTATAAATAGAGAGCTGTTATCCGTTGTTTTTAATTGTTCAAGAAAGCAAGTATAAAGATCTATGTAATAAATATTATCTTCGGTGCAAAAGTCCAATATCCAATTTCTATAATGAACCAGTAAATTATTTACTTTATCATAATCTACAGTTCCGTCCCATTTTTTTTCAGCCAGTGTTTTATCTATAATAGGTTCTGTACCTATAATGGGGATTATCCCTGCATTTAAAGATTCTTTTATTATTTCAGTTAAATTATCTGTTACAAGTTTTAGACGTCTGCCAGCCATAAAATCATTGGATCCTCCAAGTATAATTACATGAGTTGGATAATTTTTAACCACATCTCTATAGGAACGGGATAACATTCCCGGCATGGTATCTCCATTTATTCCTTTGTTTAAAACTTCAATTTTTAGTAGGTCTCTTATAAGAGATACCCAACAATCCTCTTTAAAAACGCCGTATCCAGAAGTTAAACTATCCCCTAAACATACTAATTTCATTGCAAATATTTTTCCTCCTTGTAATAAAATTTTTTAATTTCAATATTATTATAGTAATGTTCGTAATGGTATGAACATTATTGCTGTAAAATGTAATACAATTTCAAAATATACGAATGTTGAATTGAAAGTTAGGTCTAATATATTGAACTATATAATTTCATATGTTAATATAATTATATCATAAATAAATAAAGTATCCATATAATCCTAATAATGTGGTTTAGGAGTTTCTACAGGAAGCCGTAAATTTCCCGTCTATGGATGAATTCCTTTAAAGCTTGATATTTTTTGTTGAGTTTTAAATTGGTTTGTCGATTTTAAGGTTTCATATAGATTCAAGATTATGAGTTTATGAAATCTTTTTTATATTTATGAAATATTTTAGGTTGAGATATGGGAAAATAAATAACAGATTAATTATTTATCATTGAAACCTATAAAACTTTAAGGAGGATTCAGATGAAAGTTGCAATTATATTTGGCAGTAGTTCTGATATAGAAAAAATGAAGGGTGCTGCTGAAGCCTTGAAAGAATTTAATATCGAATATGAGGCTTTTATTTTGTCGGCACATAGGGTGCCTGAAAAACTTTTACAGACTATAGAAAAATTGGAAAGGGAAAACTGTGAATGTATTATTGCTGGTGCTGGACTTGCAGCCCACCTTCCAGGAGTTATAGCATCTAAAACTGTTATTCCTGTTATAGGAGTTCCACTGAATGCAGCACTTTCTGGGCTTGATTCTCTCTTTTCAATAGTTCAGATGCCAAAATCCATACCTGTAGCTACGGTTGGAATAAATAACAGTTATAATGGAGGTATGCTGGCAGTACAAATCTTAGCACTTAAGTATCCTGAAATTAAAGAAAAATTGGTTGAGTATAGAAAAAATATGAAACAAAAATTTATAATGGAAAATGGAAAAGGGGTTGAGTTGTAAAGATGAAAAAAGGAGAAATGATTTATCAGGGAAAGGCAAAAAAAGTGTATGAAACAGATGATAAGGATAAAGTTATAATTTATTATAAAGATGATGCTACAGCTTTCAATGGTGAAAAAAAGGGACAGATTTCTGATAAAGGAATACTTAACAATAACATTACTTCCAGTTTATTTGAGTTGTTGGAAAAAAATAATATACCAACCCATTTTGAGAAAAAGCTAAATGATAGAGAACAGCTCTGTAAAAAAGTAGATATAATACCACTTGAGGTAATAGTAAGAAATGTGGCTGCAGGAAGTATGGCAAAAAGACTTGGTCTTGAAGAAGGAACACCTCTTAAAACCACTGTGTTCGAATTAAGTTATAAAGATGATAGCCTGGGAGATCCTATTATAAATGATTATCATGCAGTTGCAATAGGAATTGCCACCTGGGATGAACTTAAAACCATATATGGCATGACAGCTTCTATAAATGATATACTTGAGTTGTTTTTTAGAAAATTAGGTATAAAACTTATAGATTTCAAACTAGAATTTGGAAAATTTAAAGATAAGATAATACTTGCAGATGAGATATCTCCAGATACCTGCAGATTATGGGATGCAGTAACCAATGAGAAATTGGATAAGGATAGATTCAGACGTGATATGGGAAATGTAAAGGAAGCTTATGAAGAAATACTAAGAAGAATAAGTGACAACTAATTTCATTCTACTATTTATGGTAAAAAGGAGAGAAATTTTAATGAGTGGTTTAAATGAGCAATTTAATCAATGCTCCTATATTGACATGGAAGAGGATAAATTTAAGGATGAGTGTGGAGTATTTGGGGTGTTTTCTAAAAATAATATAGACGTAGCATCTTTAACTTATTATGGTCTTTATGCCCTTCAACATAGAGGACAGGAAAGTGCAGGAATTGTAGTTTCAGATGGGAGTGAATTAAAGTATCATAAGGAAATGGGATTGGTTTCTGATGTATTTCATAGGGAATTATTACAGGGCTTAAAAGGCAAAAGTGCTATAGGACATGTGAGATATTCCACGGCAGGATCTAGTACTTTAAATAATGCACAACCTCTTATAGTACAGTATAAATTAGGTTCTATTGCTATAGCACATAATGGAAATCTAGTAAATGCAGACATTATAAGGGATCTTTTGGAGGAGGCAGGATATACATTTCAAACCTCTGTGGATTCAGAAATTATTTTAAGCCTTATTGCAAGGGGATCAAAAAAAGATATAGGAACTGCAGTAGTAGATGCAGTACAGGCGGTTAAGGGTTCCTATGCCATTGTAATTTTAACAGAAAATGAACTTATAGGAGTAAGAGATCCAAATGGAATAAGGCCACTTTGTATGGGAGAATTTAATGGAGATTACATATTCTGTTCTGAAAGTTGTGCCCTGGATTCCATAGGTGCTAATTTTATAAGGGATGTAGAGCCTGGAGAAATTGTTATAATAAATAAAGAGGGAATTAAATCCATAAATTTTGCAGAAAAGACAAAATGTGAAACCTGTTCTTTTGAATATATATATTTTGCAAGACCTGATAGCACTATAGATGGAATAAATGTATATACATCAAGATTAAAAGCTGGAAGAATACTTTACAGGGAAAATCCAGTAGAAGCAGATGTGGTAATTGGAGTTCCCGACTCTGGTATACCTGCTGCTATAGGATATTCAGAAGAATCAGGAATACCATATGGTATAGGATTTATAAAAAATAAATATGTGGGAAGAACTTTTATCTCTCCTTCCAAGGAACTTAGGTCTAAAGCAGTGGCTGTGAAACTCAATCCCCTTAAAGTAAATGTAGAAGGTAAACGAGTGGTAATTGTAGATGATTCAATAGTTAGAGGTACTACCAGTAAAAAGCTTGTGGAAATATTGAGAAGAGCAGGAGCTACAGAAGTGCATTTTAGAGTTTCTTCCCCTGTAGTTAAATATCCCTGTTATTTTGGTATTGATACTCCTTACAGGAATGAACTTATAGGTTCCAATGCTGAATTAGAAGAAATAAGGGAAGAAATAGGAGCAGATAGTTTAGGATATATAAGCATAGATGGAACTTTAGAAGCTCTGGAGTATAGTGATAATGAAAATAAAGGGTATTGTCTTGGATGTTTTAGCGGGGTATATCCTATATCAGCCCCTATGGAAAAAAATAAAAATTATTTAGAGTAAAGGAAGGTATACTATGATAACATATAAGGATTCTGGTGTAAATATTGAAGAAGGGTATAAGTCTGTAAAGCTTATGAAGGAATATTCCACGCAGACTTTTATTCCGGGAGTTTTAAATGGACTTGGTAGTTTTGCTGGTATGTTTGAACTGGGTAAGTACAAAAATCCGGTACTTGTATCTGGAACAGATGGAGTTGGAACAAAGCTTAAAATAGCTTTTGAAATGAAAATATATGATACTGTAGGAATAGATTGCGTTGCCATGTGTGTTAATGATATTTTATGCCATGGTGCAAAACCACTGTTTTTCCTGGACTATTTGGCTTGTTCTAATTTAGAAGCAGAAGTAGCAGCAGAACTAGTTAAAGGAATATCAAGAGGATGCATGGATGCAGGCTGTGCACTAATTGGGGGAGAGACAGCTGAGATGCCGGGTTTTTACTCCAAAGGAGAATATGACATGGCAGGATTTGCCGTGGGAGTTGTGGAAAAAGACAGCATAATAAATGGTAGTACTGTAGAAGAAGGAGATGTATTGGTTGGGATAGCTTCAAGTGGAGTACACAGTAATGGATACTCTCTTGTTAGAAGGCTCATAGATAATCTAAAGGTAGATTTTTTTGGAAGCACTTTAGGTGAAATACTTTTAACTCCTACAAAGATATATGTAAAGCCAGTTTTAAAGCTTTTGGAGAAATTTAAAATCAAAGCTATGGCTCATATAACAGGAGGAGGTTTTTATGAGAATATACCCAGAATGTTTAAAGATGATTTTACAGCGGTTATAGATAAAAATAGTTTTGAGGTACCTGAGATATTTAAATATATAATGGATTTAGGTGTGGATGAAGAACATATGTACAATACTTACAATATGGGTATAGGTTTTGTACTTTGTGTAGATAGCAAAGATGCTCCAAATATAATAAAGGATTTGAATGAAATGGGGGAAAAAGCCTATATTATTGGGCATGTGAAAAGAAGGGAAAAAAGGGTATGTTTAAAATAGCAGTTTTAGCTTCCGGGGGAGGTACTGACTTTCAGTCCATAATAGATGCTGTCCATAGTGGGTATTTAAAAAATTGCATTATAGATATCTTAATAAGTGACAGGCCGGGAGTATATGTTCTGGAAAGGGCTAAAAAAAATAATATTGAATATCACGTATTGAATAGAAAAATTTATAAATCTAATATTTCCGATGAAATACTGAAACTTTTACATAATAGGGTTCAATTAATAGTGTGTGCAGGCTGGCTTTCTATACTAAAAGGTGATTTGATTTCACAATTTCAAAACAGAATGATTAATATACATCCTTCACTTATACCCTCCTTTTGTGGAGATGGAATGTATGGCATAAAAGTTCATGAAAAAGTACTGGAACATGGAGTTAAAATATCAGGGTGTACCGTACATTTTGTAGATGAAGGTACAGATAGCGGACCTATAATATTTCAAAAGGCAGTACCTGTATATTTTGAAGACACTCCAGAGGAGCTTCAACAAAGGGTGCTAAAAGAGGAGCATAAGGCTCTTCCAAAGGTGATTAAGCTGATTTCTGAAAATAAGGTAATAGTGGAAGGAAAAAGAGTAAAAATTTTATAAATAAAATAATTGGAGGCTTAAATATGATAAATCGTGCATTGATAAGTGTTTATAATAAAGAAGGTTTATTGGAGTTGGCACAATTTTTAAGAAACAAAGGAGTGGAGTTAATATCTACAGGGGGAACTTATAGGTATTTGGAAGAAAATAATATACAGGTTACAGAAGTGTCAAAGATTACAGGTTTTGATGAGATATTAGATGGCAGGGTAAAGACCCTTCATCCTGCTATACATTCAGGCATACTGGCTAAGAGAGACAATAAAGAACACATGGATACCATAGCTAAGAAGGGTATTCTTCCCATAGATATGGTAGTAGTAAACTTGTATCCTTTTTTTGACAAAGTAGATGACAATATTACCTTTGAAGAAAAAGTGGAATTTATAGATATAGGCGGGCCTACCATGATAAGGGCTGCTGCTAAAAATTTTAAGGACGTAATAGTAGTTACAGATGTAGGAGACTACTCAAAATTAATTGAAGAAATGGATTCAAAGGGAGATGTACCCTATGATTTTAGAAAAAAATTGGCGGGAAAGGTGTTTAATCTAATGTCTGCTTATGACGGGGCTATAAGCAACTTTCTGCTGGAAGAAGATTATCCTGAGTATTTAAGTCTTTCTTATAAAAAGATGGATAATTTAAGATATGGAGAAAATCCACATCAAAGTGCCGCTTACTATACTGCTACAGCAGGAACTGCCCCTATGAAAGATTTTACCCAGCTAAACGGTAAACAACTTTCTTATAATAACATAAAAGATATGGATATAGCATGGAAGGTAGTAAATGAATTTGAAGAAATATGCTGTGTGGCAGTTAAGCACAATACTCCTTGCGGTGTGGCTCTTGGAAAAGACTTATATGAGGCCTATGTTAAGACCTATGAATGTGATCCAACTTCAATTTATGGGGGGATTATAGCTGTAAATAGAAAAGTGGATGTAAAAACTGCAGAGGAAATATCAAAAATTTTTGTTGAAATAGTTATTGCACCGGATTTTGATGAAGAAGCTTTAAAGGTATTAACAAAAAAGAAAAATTTGAGAATAATTAAATGTAGTGTAAAACCAACTAATAGTATGGAATTAGCCAAGGTGGACGGAGGAATACTTGTACAGTCTGCCGATGACAAGCTCCTAGAAGATATGAAAGTAGTTACTGATAAGGAACCTTCCAAAGAGGAAATAGATAATTTAATATTTGGAATGAAAGTATGTAAATATGTAAAATCAAATGCCATTGTAGTAGTTAAGGATTTTATGGCTAAAGGTATTGGTGGGGGTCAGGTAAATAGAATATGGCCTACTTGTCATGCACTGGACAGGGCAGGAGATGGAGTAGTTTTAGCATCTGATGCATTTTTCCCATTTAATGATGTAGTTTGTGAAGCTGCAAAATATGGCATAAAGGCAATAATTCAACCGGGAGGTTCTGTAAGAGATAAGGATTCCATAGAAGAATGCAATAAAAATGAAATATCAATGATATTTACAGGAATAAGGCATTTTAAACACTAAATTGTAAATCGTGAATTGTGAATTGAAAAAAGGGGTGTATACAGTGAAAGTACTTGTAATTGGTTCAGGAGGACGGGAACATGCTATTTGCTGGAAAATAGCACAGAATCCTAAAGTAGATAAAATATTTTGTGCTTCCGGAAATGGTGGAATTCAGGCAGAGAGTAAATGCACTAACATAGATATAACAGATATAGATGAACTTGTAAATTTTGTATTAGAATCAAAAATAGATTTAACTGTAGTGGGCCCGGAGAATCCACTTATAGAAGGTATAGTAGACAAATTTAGAAGCAGAGGATTGAATATTTTTGGACCTACTTCAAAGGCTGCAATGCTTGAGGGAAGTAAAATTTATTCTAAAGATTTCATGAAAAAATATGGAATTAAAACTGCAAAATATGGTGTATTCAATGATAAAGATGAGGCACTAAAATATATCAGGGAGTGTGAATATCCAGTAGTTATAAAGGCAGATGGATTGGCAGCGGGAAAAGGTGTATCCATATGTAAAAATTATAAAGAAGCTCAGTTTACAATAGAGGACTTTATGGTGAAAGATATATTTAAAGGGGCAGGAAAAAATATAGTTATTGAAGAGTTTTTAGAGGGAGTGGAAGCTTCCATACTTACAATAACAGATGGAAAGAGTATTATCCCATTTATGTCTGCAAAAGATCATAAACAAATTTATGATGGAGGCAAGGGACCAAATACAGGAGGTATGGGAGCCATATCGCCGAATCCTTATTGCAGCAAAAAGGTATTAAAGGATTTTAAGGAAAGTATAATGAATCCTACATTAAAAGGAATACAGCAAGAAAACCTGGATTATATAGGCATAATTTTTTTTGGAATAATGATAACTAAAAAAGGAATTTATCTTCTGGAATACAACGTAAGAATGGGAGATCCTGAAACTCAGGCAGTACTTCCTCTAATGAAAAGTGATCTAGTAGAGCTTATACAGGCTTCACTTGAAGGAAAACTTGATAAGTTTGATTTACAGTGGAAGAAGGGTGCCTGCTGCTCGGTAGTAGCTGCATCTAAAGGCTATCCAGGAAAATATAATACTGGTTTTAGCATAGAAGGTATGGAAAAGTCAAATAATATTTTTGCAGCAGGAGTTAAAATGAAAAATGGAGAGTTTATAACATCAGGAGGAAGAGTTTTATCCGCCTATGGATTGGGAAATGATTTAAATGAAGCAATTGAATCAGCTTATAACAGTTTGAAGGGAATAAATTTTGAAGGAATGTATTTTAGAACTGATATAGGGCGATAATTTAGATAAATAGTTAATCACTCTGTTTTTATAAGGGGTGATTAGCTTTTTTATTTAGACCTCTAAATTATTAGGGAAAGTTTATAAATATTATGTTACAAATTTACTCATGATACCTTTTTCGGTAGAAATAATTTAAAAATAATAGTAAAATAGTACCTATATTATATGGAGGTATAACTTTTATGAGTAATTTAGAAAATAGGCGTAGAAAGAAAAGAAAGAAGAAGAAAAAAAGTGTTTTTAAGTCACTTATTTTATTTCTAATATATGAATTAATAGTATTTATTATTGCAGGTCCTATATTGGTATTTTATGGACCTTTTAAGAATGTAAAAAGTCAGATAGTAGGTACGGCTATGGCAACTCTCAGCCATCAGTATATAGCTACCATTTTTTTGTCTGATGATGAAATAACAAAAATACTCAATCAGGGTAAAAGTGGCGAAACCACCAGTGCAGAAAAGGAAAATCCTGATAATGTAAATATAAGTCATGTAGGTGATAATGATATTAAAAGGTATGATATAACAAATAATAGAAAATTTGATGGGTACATTCTTGAAATAAATGATCCAAAGAGGATAAAGGTGGGATATACAAGTAAATTAAAAGAAGTAGGGGAGAGAACCAGTGAAATAGCAGAGCGTAATGGAGCCGTAGCTGCCATAAATGGAGGAGGATTCTCAGATAAAACCACCAGCGGTAAGATGTGGGTGGGAACAGGAGCTTATCCCGAGGGAATTATAATATCTGGAGGAAAACTTATATATAGTGATGTTGACTATTCCGATAAGATAAATGTTACAGCTTTTACTTCAGATGGCAGGCTTATAGTTGGGGATCATACCCTGCAGGAACTTTTAGATGAAAATGTACAGGAGGCAATTTCTTTCAGAAATTCACTAATAATAAATGGAAAGACTGTAGCTGTAGAAAATGAGGGCTTAAATCCCAGAACAGCTATAGGCCAAAAAGCAGATGGAACTATAGTAATGTTGGTTGTAGATGGGAGAAAAGGATTCAAAACCGGTGCCTCTTTGAAAGAAATACAAAACATACTCTTACAGCAGGGGGTAGTTAATGCCGGCAATTTAGATGGAGGTTCCTCTACTACTATGTATTTTAATGGGGAAGTAATAAACGACCCTTGTGATTGGAATGGGGAGAGAACCGTGGCTACGGTATTATATGTAAAGCCTTAGAGGAGAGTGTGATATATGAAAAAACTTAAGAGAATAATGATGTGGACTTTAATTCCAATAATTATAGAGATGGCAGCTCTTTTATTTATGGATAAATTTTATTTTAATGATGAATTAAATTTTAATATAAAAAAAGTAGATGTATCTTCAAAGAAGGAACCCAACAAAATTAATGTAAAAATCCCGGAGGATGCAAAAGATATAAAGATTTCTCATAGTGGAGAGTATATATCCTACTATAATGGTGAATCTTTAATTGTAGTTGATACATCAAATAATGATAAAAAAGAAGTAACTTTAGCTGATGGCAATGAATTGTCATATTATACCTGGTTTTTGGATACCAATAATATTCTTATAGCAGAAAAGTCCATTGAAGGAGGAGATAGTTATTTAAAATTTGAATCCTATAATCCGAAGAAAGATGCTACCTATACTTTAAAAAATGAAGAGAGCAATGAAGAATTATCTATACTGCTTCCAGATGAAGAGTATGAAGTTAAATATATAGCCTTTTCCGGGGCGAGTAATGTGACTTACGTAAGTTCGGGGAGAGAAGGGGCAAGAAGTAGAATATACAGAGTAAATATTATGAATCAAATGAACCTGGTTAATTTTGTAAACTGTGAACTTGGAAATATAAAAGCTGTAAATACAAAAAATGGTGATGAGCTAATCTATGAGGACAGAACCTATAACAGGATAAGAACGGGGAAAGGTGGAGTAATAGCTACAGGAGAAAATGCAATGCACTATCTATTAAACACGGATAAAGAAAATAATGTTTATATAGGAAATGGAGACAATAATAAGATAAATAAAATATTTGTAACAAATCTCCAATCTACTGGTACCAACTGGAAGATCCATGCATTGTCAGAATATATTGATAAGAATAATATACATATTACAAGATATGGTAAAATATACATAGATGATCCTGTCAATAGCCAGGTGAAAGAGATTACTACAGGTGAGGTTACAAAATATTCGGGAAATCTAATAGCTGTATATGATTATGGAGTAATCAGTGAAAGTGACAACAAAATAAGAAGTAGTTTATTTCAGTCAGATACCTTAAAATAATATAGTTTACCATCTTCTATGGAGTAATCTATAAGTTTATTATTGTACAAATAGTTTATAAAGGCGCATATACCTGCAAAATTTAAGTGGTATTGATGAAAATCCAGGGATAATTCATTTAGTATAGTGATATTTTCAAGTATGTCCTCCCGGGTTAATGGCTGTTCTAAAAGATCTAATATTTCATCTTTGTATTTGTATATATTTGTAATATTAGCCTGGGCTAAATTGATTATTTCTTCTTTAGTTAGTATTTTTTCAGAATGACTTATTACAAAATAATCTGCCTCCAATTCTTTTATAGTATTTAGAGAGGTCAGGCTATCTTCTATATTATATAAGTAGGGAAAAGAATATTTATCTAATATTTCACTGCTAAATATGGAATCTCCAAGAAAACAAACTTTTTCTGGGGTAACTATGGCTATATGTTCTTTAGAATGTCCAGGCAGTGAAATTATATTGAATTTTTCATCATTCAATTTATTAATACCATAATCTAAAATAAAATCTACATCTATGGGTTTACTGCTTTTATTAAATGCTTTTGAAGGATGGCAGCATGAAAGTATGGAAGAAAAAAGATCTGGATTTTCCATAAATATCTTTTCACCTTTTGAAGTATATACCAGGCAGCCAGGATAATTTTTTTTGAAATATAGATTGCCGCCGCAGTGATCCATGTGACTGTGAGTATTTATTATATATTTGGGATGAAGATTATTTTCAAGAAGTAAAGTTTCTATTTTTTTAGCGTCTCCGTTATTTATGCCGGTGTCTATAATCAAGCAATTTTTATTCTTAAAAATGAATATTCCACAGTTGGTGGGAGCATCTATATAATAAGTACTGCCTTTTATTTTATTTAAATTCATTTTGTGACACTTCCTTGTATTGTTGATAAGATTAATATATATTTAATCATATCATATTCTATTATGTAATCAAGATGACTATATAGGGATTTTGAAATTTTAATGCTGCCATGATATAATTTTTAAAGAAGTTTTTACTGACAATGAAAATTTATGTGGAGGTATTTGGTATGGAGTCAGCTATGACAAATTTATTAACCCTTTTAGGCTTTATGGGTGTTATTCAGGGACTAGGAATGAAATACAGCAAAGCAGTGAGAAAAAAATTTAGATTGGATGCGGAAGGTGTAGATAAAAAATATGTAAATTTCAAAGTGAATTTTCTTATTGTATTGGGCACTGTAATATTAATAGTTCAATTTGTTTCATACTATTATTCACCAGTGGGAGATAATCTGGAGATACTATTATCGGCATTTTTACTTTTAGCTATTACTGTAGATTTTATGTATAAAAAGTCCAGAATCAAGAAAAATCAAAATAAAGAAAAGAAATAAGTTTAAAATAATACATACTATAAATGAGCAAAACTATAATAGAGTTTGCTCATTTAAATCATACATAATAATTAGTTGCTAAATAGTGTGTTGAAATTATTCCAAATTTGTGCTTTAACTTCTTCATAAGGGATATTTTTTATAAAAGAAATCCATTTTATTATGTTTTTTACCTCGTCTGGATATACATATTTATTATTTTTTAAAGCTGTTGGTCCATCAGTTTCGGTGAAAATTCTACCTAAAGGAAGTAATTTTACTATTTCATTGGTAAGGCTGGAATGACCTATATCAATACTTATTGTAAAATAGCAGCCGTAATCTAAAAATTTTTTTAATGTATCCAAATCTCCGCTGTACCAATGAATAATAGGTGTCCTTAAGTTATATTTTTTTATAGTCTGTAGTACCTCATTTTCAGCTCCTTTTGTATGTATGTTGGTAATTTTATTGTATTTACTAGCTTTATCTGAAAAGTATTCAAAAACTCTATTCATATAAGGAAATTTTTCACTTTCTAAAACCCAGTGATAATCAAGACCTATTTCACCAATGACCTTGCACTCTTTTATATATTCATCAAAGGTATCCAGGTTTCTGTAGTTTTTATAAGCTTCCCAGGGGTGAATTCCAAAACAGGGGATTATGTTTTTGTGGGATATACTTAAATTTTTAGTGAAAAGGTAACTTTCCAGATTCATAGAACAACCCAGCGTTTTAATATTATCACAGTCTATTATGTTCAACGCCTTATTTAAATTCAAACTGTCCTTATAAAAGTCTAAATGGTTATGTGCATCAACAAACATATTTTACCTCCGTATAAATTATTTATTTTTATAGGAATCTAATTTTTTAATTAAATTATGCTTCAATATATAATCTGAGTACTCTAATTGATTTAATACATTTTCCTTTTCTGCTTTAAGTATATCATTTTTTGCGGTTTTGCTGTCTGTATTTATATCATAATATGCATCATCTTGAGAGGAATAGTAATAATTTTTATTTATAAAAGATCCATTTCTAAATATAACACTTTGATTTTCAGCATTGAATAAATCTTTTCCCAGCATTTCTTTCTCAGGTAAATCAAACAAATTGCATACAGTAGGATATATGTCCATTTGTCCTCCATAAACAGGGTTTACACCTTTTACAGATTCATCAGGAAAGTGGATAAACATAGGAACTTTTTGGAGTTTCTCCCACTCCACATCAGAGTGAGAATTCTTATTTAAGTATTCAAAAAGTTGCAATTGTTTATCTTTGGGTATTGCGTGGTGATCCCCATACAATATTACTACAGAATTTTTCAATATGCCTTCTTTATCTAATTCATCAAGAAACATTCCGAGCTGTTCATCTGTGTAATGTACAGCCTTTATATAATTACCTATAAGAGTATCCTTAAAGTCACCTGTATCAAAATCTCCATACTTGTTTACATCGTCGAAGGGAAAATGACTTGTAAGTGTTATTAAAAAGGCATAGTAGGGAGATTGCATTTTGTTTAGCTTATCTAAAGACTGGGTAAGAAAAGACTTATCACTTAACCCAAGTCCTATGGATTCATCCTGTTTATAGCTGCTTTTACCGTAAAATGTATCAAAACCAAATTTTTGATACATTATATTTCTATTCCAGAAATTTTCTCTAAATCCATGGAAGGCAGCGGTAGAATAGCCCCTACTCTTAAAATTTTCAGGCATTGCGTTATAATAGTTACTAGAATAAAGAAGATAAGCTGCCCCTGCTGAAGCAGGATACAATGAGGTATTTGTCATAAACTCTGCATCAGAAGTTCCGCCAGTAGCTGTTTGATAGTAGAAGTTATTGAAGTATTCAGATCTTTTTATCCACCCATTCAAATTTGGAGTTATTTCCTGACCATTAATAGAGCTATTTATAACAAAATTCTGCAGGGCTTCTACTTGAATCATTATTAGATTTTTATTTTTAGCAATACCCTTTAAATTTTCATGACTGGATTTATTTGATACCAGAAAGTTATGTATTTTGTCTAATTTCTCCTTAGAAACAGGAACAAGTTTATTTATATTTGCAGAAATGGTGTTATAAATATCCAGACAGTGATAATTCAGTATACCTAATTTTCTTGATATATACACCTTATTATACATAGTACTTAAAAGTCTAGGTTGCTCTTTAGATAAATTATAAAAACTTCTGTAATTTATTAAAAGTCCTAATATGAGCAATATTGAAAATATTGACAGCCTAAAGTTTAAGGAAAGCTTCTGACTGCTTTTGGATACATATCTATTGATAAAAGGAATTATAAATAAAATATCAAAAAGGTATAAAAAATCCTTAAAATCAATTAAGTTAATCACACTGGATTTTACTGCATTTAATTGAAATCCACTTATTAGCACAGGTATAGATATGAGATCTTTGAAATACCTAAAATAAATGGAATTACTAATTATAGCAATACTTATTATAAGATTACATAGATATAAAAATCTGGCACGCCCTTTGGTTTTAAAAATACAAGCTATAGAAGTAAAAATTAGCACAGAAGCAATAACTGGAATGAAGAGTTTGGCGGAAGATATGTATCCGGTTTCTATATGCCTTCCATATACTAAAATTTTAATTGTTACAATAACTATAAAAAAAATTATATCTATAAAATCTAAAAGAGAAAAGTTAAATTTATTCATAGCAATTACTCCTATTTTATAAATTTATCCGAATACGGTAATTAGTTAACCCCCAGCTTCTTCGAAGAAGTGGGGAATAAGATCTTCTAATGTTTAGATGGAGAAAAGCATTTCTTATGGGCAAACTTCACCTAAACCTTAGAATCACTTGATATACTATTATAATTATAATAAGATATCTAAAAATAAATGACAAGTTAAAGATAATAAGGATATTTCATATATACCTACCAAATATTCCTGTGAAAATTTTAAGACGCAATTATAAAATAATATGTTAACAAAATGAAAGAATTTTTTATATCTATTTACATAAATGTTGTAGTGTAGCATAATATATTTGTTATAGGAAAGTTAAAAGAACAAGGAGGGGCATATTTGATGACAGAAAGAAATGATAATCAAGAACAGCTCTCAGTAGATGAACAAGCTAAACAGCAGTTTTTAGAGGAACTTAAGAATAAAAATATGGAAGAAAAAAGAAAATTAGAAGAATTTAAAAATCAACAGGAAAAAAATCAATCGGGAGATGAACTGGAAAATATAGATGAAGATGACATAGCTGATGGGGATAGAGAAAAAGAGGATGCTGGTGAACAGGTAAATGAGATTGAGGATATAGGTTCAGATGGAGAAGTGGAGCCAGAGAAAAAAGGGGAGAGTGAACATGATGTGGTTGACGTGGAAAAAGATGAATTAAAACATAATTTGGAACATATGGATAAAAATGATGAATCCAATACAGAAAATGAAGCAAAAGAAGATGAAAATGAAAATAGTGTAGTTGAATTAGAAAATAAAGTACAAAAAGAGGATCAAAAAGTTTCCCACAGTAAATTTAAAGTAGCATTTTTGCCTAAAATTTTAAAAGCTTCTATAATAGATACAGCTATAACATCAATTGTTTCTTTAGCAGTTCTGTATTTATTTGATGTTATTTTAAGGCTTATGGGATATCAAGTGGCAGATATGAAAGGTATGTATATATTGATATTTATAATAGTATTGATTTTATATCCTTCTATAATGAGTAAATTTAAATACAAACAAACTATAGGACAAAAATTTAGTTAAATACTAAAATAAGAAAGGGAAGATTGTGAATTGAGAAAGGGTAATGAATATGAATTTTATATAGAAAAGCTTAAATTTCCAGCTATAGGAGTGGCAGAAAAAGATGGAACAACCGTATTTATAAAAAATACTCTTCCAGGTCAAAAAATAAAAGCTAGAATTAGTAGAAAAAAGAAAAACTATGTAGAAGCTAAAGTAACAGAAATAATTGAAAATGTAAAATATGCAAAGGAAGTATCATGCCCACACTTCTACCTTTGTGGTGGCTGTGTTTCTCAATTTATACCCTATGATAAACAAATTGAGCTAAAAAAGCAGCAGGTTTTAGATTTATTTCATTCTGCAGGTATTGAGAATTTTAAATTTTTAGGCATAGAAAAAAGCCCGGAAGAATTCGAATACAGAAATAAGATGGAATTTTCCTTTGGAGATGAGGAAAAAGACGGTGAGCTTACTCTGGGAATGCATGTTCAGGGAAAAGGATTTAGCATTGTAAACGTGGATCACTGTAAAATAGTTGATGAAGATTTTACAGTGGTGTTAGATAAAGTTGTAAAATATTTCAGGAGAATAGAATTACCTTATTATAGAGTGAGAAACCACAATGGATATTTAAGGAATTTGGTACTTAGAAAGGGTAAAAATACAGGAGAGCTTCTGATAAATATTGTAACTACTTCTCAGGTTGAATTTGATTTCAGCGAAATCACTGAAATATTAAAAAATTTAGAATATAAAGGTAAATTATCAGGTATAGTTCATACTGTAAACGATAGTCTATCGGATGTAGTCCAGATAGATAGACTGGAAGTTTTGTACGGCAGGGATTATATTATGGAGGAAATTTTAGGCCTAAAATTTAAAATATCGCCTAAGACCTTCTTTCAAACTAATTCTAAGGGAGCAGAAAAATTATATGGCATAGTTAAAGAGTTTTTAGGGGATGTGTCCTCAAAGACAGTATTTGATCTATACTGTGGTACTGGAACTATAGCGCAGATAATAGCCTCCAATGCAAAAAAAGTAATAGGAGTGGAACTTGTAGAGGAAGCAGTGAAATCCGCCAATGAAAATGCCTGTCTAAACAAAATAGAAAACTGTGAATTTATAGCGGGAGATGTGGCAAAGGTAGTAAAAACTTTAAAGGATAAACCGGATTTAATAATACTTGATCCACCAAGGCCTGGAATCCATCCTAAAGCATTGAGACAAATTATTGATTTTAATGTAAATGAAATAATCTATGTATCCTGTAACCCTAAGACCTTAGTTGAAGATTTAAAAGTGTTAATAAATGGAGGTTATGAAATAGATAAAGTAAAGCTTATGGATATGTTTCCGCATACGTATCATGTGGAGACGGTAGTATTGATGTCAAGGGTAGAGAAATAAGAGTGTAATAGTGCTTGATATAAAGGGATTTCCGTGATTTTGAACCAAATTTAAACTAGGTTCAAGGTCACGGAATTTTTTATTGTAAGAACATATCTAAAATCATAAAAACACAAGGTTGTGTAGATGTTATTACTTTTTGGCTAGTGAGTTGACAAAATTACTGTCAAAGATGTGGTGAGTGGATAAAATTACTGTAAAAGAAGTTACGAGTTGACGATATTAATGCAATATAAAAAGAGGTGTTATCATCACACTAGAAAATCTAACAATAATTAATTGATATTAAGCGAAACCCGGTTTAAAACCGGTAATTTAATAATAAATTATGCGATAACTTAATTTTTGCATTGACTTTTGCGCTTAAAATTAGTATAATAAAGAACGAGGATTTGCGAGAAAGGAGTAGAACCATGCAACTTTCATATAAAAAACTTTGGAAATTACTTATAGATAGAGATTTAAAAAAGAAAGATTTGAGTAAGATGGCAGGGATTAGTTCAACCTGTATAGCCAAGCTTGGACGAAATGAAAATGTTAATACGAACATCCTTGTGAAAATATGTAACGCACTTGAATGCGACATCAGCGATATTTTAGAGTTGACAGAGACTGCTTCAGATGATGGAGGTAATCATGAATAATAGCTTAAAACAAAGGATGCAAGAAGAAGGGTTTCAGTTAGTGAGTATAGACTTATTCGCAGGCCCGGGGGGGCTTTGCACAGGCTTTAAGTGGGCTGGTATATTGCCACTGTTGGCTGTTGAATGGACAGATACAACCGCAGAAACATATTCTATAAGCCATAATGCTGAAGTATTTGAACTTGCAAAATACACTACGGAGAACGGAAATGATGAGGCATATCTTCAATCATTTATGCATGAAAGCACACAAACTTTACTCATACACGGCGATATCAACCTAGTAAGTAGCCAAATGATAAAAAGTTTCTTATTGGCTCGATATGGGATTGATTCTGAAAATGAAACGGTGGACATTGTATCTGGAGGGGCGCCTTGTGAGAGTTTCAGTATAGCAGGGACAAGAACTGTTGGAGATGAACGAGATGATTTGTTCAGCAACATCATAAGAATTGCAAGAACAGTAAATACTAAAGCAATTCTCTTTGAGAATGTGAAAGGAATGTTCTCCAAGTCAAAGAATGGTGTTAAGGGAGCAATATTTCAATATATTTGTGACTCATTTGAAGATGAAAAAGTTACTCCGAGTTACAGACTTGTATCAAGAAATCAAGATGAGATTTTGCTCAGAGCAAGTGACTATGGTGTCCCTCAAACGAGAGAAAGGTTATTCTTAGTTGCGATTAGAAGGGATCTAAAGAATATCGAATTTCATTACCCAGAAAAAACTCATGGCCCTGGATGCGATAAGCCGTTTGTTACATCAGGCGATGCAATTTCAGATTTGCCGATTGTAGGTATGGGTGAAGAATCTACGAATTACATATATCCGAAAACATTCCAGAATGAAAACCAAGAATGGTATGTATCAATCATGCGAGGTAATTATGATGGAAATGGAATACATTCTCGTTCGCCACAACATTTGATTGATAGTGGTCTATATGATGAATATAGTATAAGTTGCCATAAAGGGCCAGGGCACATAAAAAGAAAACAAGATTTGCTGGCGCTTATTGGTGAACGAGAAAGTATGCGCTCCACATTTGACAAGTTAACGGAAAACGGAGAAATTGACAAGTACAGACATCTTTTTCCGAAGACAATATACGGAAGCAGAAATAGAAGACTGTCAATAGATGAACCGAGTTTCACAGTTACATCACATTGTCTCGATGAGATAATCCATCCGACAATCAATCGAGCCATAACTCCAAGGGAGGCGGCTCGCCTACAGAGTTTTCCAGATTGGTATCAATTTGCTGGACCATATGTACTATTTCATGGAGCTAAAGAACAGGATAAGTATGAACAGATCGGCGATGCAATACCACCTTTACTTGCGTATGCAATTGCTCGACAGTTTGTAGATTGTTTGCCTAAACAAATATAAAAAAGAGGGTTAGTAGTCAATGTTAGATTACTAACCCTCTTTGCTATTTAAGTATCTTGCATTTTAGCTGAATGCTTTCACCTCTTCTCTTTGAAGGGTATGTCCAACTAAAAAGAGTCCCGAAACTTCCTGAAACGCCTTTATCAACAAGCATTTCATAATAAGAGGATAAACGATGTATCGTTGCAGTATCATCATTATTATCGTATGTAAGTATAAAATCTGCACATTGCGTGATAGGATTGCCCCCACCGCCTACTCCACCTAATACCCAAAGAGATAGCTTCTTAAGATAAGGTTTAATCCTTTCGGTAAGAAGATTGCAGTTCTCTTCTCCAAAAGCAGAAAGACTGCCAGCGCTTTGAAATTCATTTAAAAGAACTCTAAGTTCTTGATTTTCGGGATCCAATACATTTGCAAAGGTGTCAGCCGTATATTGATGAACGCTTACACTTTTATCACTGCTCCTTTTGCAACTAATTGTGTAATAAGCTTTATAACCTTCTTTGTTTGTTATTTCTACTAAGACATCTGTTTTGGGATTTCCGCCGCTTGGCAATTTACCTATTATACGTTTATCTGAAGTTGCTTTAATCTCACATATGTCATCCGAGTCTAATTCAAAGCAATCTACAATATTTTTGAACATACCGAAGTGCACACCTTCTAGTGTTGCAGCGTTCGTTTTCCACTTGCGTAAATTTTCTGGATAGCTTAATATTGCAGCCACCCTGCTTTCAAAGCTGTTACCTTGAATATCTTTAATCTGACCATCTGTTTTGTCTTTGATAGCATATACTTCTATAAAATTAGCTACTTGATTCTGCGAAATTACTGCATCTATAGCTGAATATTCATCATTGTTAGCATATTTCATATTCTGACGCACAAATTCACTTTCGCCCGGAACCGCATCGGGATATACGAGATAAACCTTTTTTATTGAATCTTCAATTTCCTTTAAATTTTTAGCGTCCCATTGCTGCCCTTTTATACGGTCGGTTCTCATAGATGTGGTAGTAAATAAAGCCCATTTTGTTTCATCATTAAATTCAATTAAAAAAGGGGCGTAGAACTGCGTATCATTGTTATAACCTGGTTTTCCAATTCGATACGTTTTAATAAAGGATTTGATATAGCCTGCATCTTTACAATGTTCCAATATTGATTCTAAACTTTCCTGAGCACTTTGACCGTGTTGTTGTTTGTCCGCATTTGTAAAAGCCATTGTTTTAGCCTCCTTTAATTATCCATTGTTTCAATTATATCTTCTAGCTTACAATCAAGCGATTCGCAAATTTTCAAAAGAACATCGGTGGTAATGTTCGCACCTTTGCCAAGTTTAGCAATGGAAGCAGCACTGATTCCAGCCGCCTCTTTTAAGTCCTGTTTATTCATTTCTTTGTCAATTAACATTTTCCATAACTTGTTATAGCTGATACGCATTTTGCACCTCCTTGTTTCATAGTAAAAAATCAAGTGAATCATCTTGTTGTTTATCAGTGAGATAGTTTTTTAAGAGTTCTACATCTTTGCTTATATCTCGTGGCTTGATTCGGTTGATTACCTTTTCTTCAACCTCGGGAGTCCAATAAATCTTTAATTTTTCTCTTGCTCTCGTAATTGCAGTGTAGAAAATATTGTGAGTTACTAATTCTTCGACCTCATCAGTGATTACTATTTTAACAGAGTCATATTCCAAGCCTTGTGCTTTATGGATAGATACGGCGTAAGCAACTTGGAATGGGACTGCTGTGCTGGAATCCTCGCCATCCTCATCAGCACTTTTTAGTTTATGAACATAAAATCTAATTAAAGACTTTTCTTCTTCCTCGAAACATTCAAGAAGTTCGAGATCCAAACCTAAAACATCACTTTCATCTACAGCCTTTTCTATTTCAACATCAAATTGAATACGCTCTTCCATAGTGCCTGCATCTATAATTTCTACCCCTTGAAGTATGCCTTTCATGTTGTTGTGTATAATGGGGCGGAATCTGTCTGAGTCGAGGAAAAGAATAGGGTCTCCGACTTTATATTGTTGAATATCCCAAGTGACGGCAGGGTTATGGTTACTCTCTTGTAGGAATCTGTTAATATTGTTAATTCCGTATAGGCCATCATAATTTAAGCAGAGAATAGCCTCGCCTTTTTCAAGAGAGGAGAGTAGGGTTTCATCAACTTTCAAAGAGTAACTTTCTCTCTCGATAACTTCTTTTGCTGTATCCTCCATATGTCTAACCTTGTCCCAAAGTTCAAGTAATCGCTTGTCCTTAGTTCGATGAGGCTGTGTAAGTTCAAAAACAGCACTTTCAGGTAAGAATGATTTTAATACAGAGAACCAGTTACCAAATTGAATAGCATCTATTTGATAAGTATCTCCGACTAACAATAGCATTTTAAAATTTGCTTTTTCTAGCACTTTAACCATGTCTTTATTGCTAACAGTACTACATTCATCTACAACTAACAGTTCATATTCTGTGATATTAGAACCTTGACTCAGAAAACTTGCAATTGTTGAAAAAGTTGTATTATCAGCATCAATCTTTCTCATCAAGTTTTCTTTTGCAGGATTTGTCTGTGTTAAATAAAGTTTTTCTTTAGCATTTAGATAGTGGGAAACATGGTTTATCAGTGTAGATTTCCCTACACCAGCAGAACCATATATTACACCAACTCTTGATTCTGAGAAAATACTGTTGATGATATCTTTCTTTTCGTCACAATCAATTTTGTAGTCATCAAGAAGCAACCAAATGTCAACATCATCGGAGTAATTTTCAATGCCCGATTCAGCTAACTTTTGTAATTTCTCAATTATTTTGCAGGTATCCAACTTGTAGTCATTTATAAACACTTGATTATGTTCAAGCATCAAATCACTTTCTGGTCTATGCCCAGACCAAAGGCTATCGTTATATTTGGTTATAAGGATTTTATAATCGGGGAAATTGCTAAGTTCATCAATATTGGTGAATAGCTGACCTTTACCTTCCGTATTATTTCTTATAAATCTAGCGAACAATTCAGGGCGTTTATCCTTACAAGGAATGCAATCGAAGACAGCACTTAGTTTGGGATTATGACCAAGAGGTGATCTATTAAATGGTAGAGAATCAAACTGCCTGCAACCGTTTGCAAAATACAACCCAGAAAGAAGGTTATTTCCAGCATTCACCCACTCCTCACGATATCTATCATAGTAGCCAGATGAATACTGGCTCTTGATGATGACATTGTTCATGTTATAAAGAAGATATCGCAGCACATTTTGTCCATTGCGGCCACTTCGTATAAGATTTCTGCAGTAATCTAAAATAGGAATAAATACCGGAGAATTAAGATTGTTTTTCCATTCGAGCGTAATTTTATCATACGCCTTATCCGGGAAGTCCATTAGATCATTAAGTGTAAATTTCTTTTTAGTAAGAAAGTCACAGATTAATCGTTGCTCCGGGTAAGGTACTCTTTTTTTCTCGCCCTTTATTAACAAAACAAAATTTTTAAACTCACAGTCACGGATTGACACTTCCCAACCATCAATAATGATAATTGGCATTGTCTTGCCTAGAATTTCTATTGAATCCTGTACAAGATGGAATCTGGATGCGTAGTTGCTTTTAACAGGTATTTTTGTAAAAGCAATTACTCTGTTAGATTTAGATTTGTTTTTTCTATCATCTACAGGAGCAAATGTGATTTCATAATATATTTTTCTGTTTAAAAACAGAGGCTTTGTCTTCTGTATATAATATTTGTTGCTTTCATAACCATCTGTCCTTACAGGGTACTGTTCAATCTTTTCAGAGATTTTTGCATAGTATTCCTGCAATGTATCATCTAGGTGTAGAGGAAACTTATCTAAATTATGTAGTATCTGTATACCATAATATTGGCTAAGTAGATTTTTGGCTTCTAGCAGGTATTGATAATACTTCAGCATTAAGCGTTCTGAGCCATCTTCATCTAAAGTATATTGAGTGGTAACAATTTGTAGATAGTTGCGAAATTTATATAAAGTGTTTATTTCACTGGTTACTTGAGCAAATTCGACTGCTTTAGCTATATTTTCTTCACTAATGGAGATATCTCTGCTGTTAGCATAAAACTTGAGCATAATATGATTTACGAGCTTCATTAACTGCTCTAAAATATCTTGAGATATAGCACCACGAGATGAGTCTTCAATATTATCTAAATGCCTACATATTACATTGTCTATTTTTCGGATAGACTCATCTATCGTTGGCATCGACATCCTCCTTTCTGTTTAATAAAATTCTCCATCGTCCCAATCATCAATGAAAGCATCATACGGAAATGCTCCAGCAAATGAGTCAGGATGAAGTTTTACATACAAGTTTCTTATTCTTGTTCTTGTTTGCTTGATGAAGAATGGTTCAGCACCATCGGTCAAAAGACAGTTGCTGAGTTGATTTAATTCTCCAAGCAAGCTAAATACATATGATTTCAAAGTGGGGTTATTGAATGCGTCAGCTTTTGTACTCCATTTTGTTTTATACAAGGCTTGTACTTTATTTGGTAACGACATATCTATTAATGAAACACCGTAGCTTTCCCCAATCATAGTAAACATGATTTCATCATAATCTGCTGTAAATTCTTGAAGCAACTCATTATCTTCAGAAGAATATGGATTTTTGTCAGAATGTTGTTCGTCAGGAAGTTCAACAGAACCTGTGCCAGTGTCCTTTTTGGATGCTGGCTTTTTTCTTTTGGTTTGAGCAGCAGTCCTTATTATATTTACAAAGAGTTCAGCTATTTCATCACCAACATTATTGATAGTAATGTTGGGCAAGAACACAGTAAATTGCTCGCATAAAGCTATTTGAGCGGATTCTTCAGTATTAAAAATAAATGAAGAAAACTCAACAGGGTCTATATATGAAACCATCGCTTTTGATATTTTGCTGATGCTTGTTGACCCATTGGCATAAGCTTTGAAAGTTGAATCTCCATAATCATCAAGTATGTCTTTTCCGTTTTCAGTAAGTATTGCATCAAAGAGTGTTTTTACATAGGTATGAATGCCACTTTTTCCACCGATTATTGGTCGTGTCATGCTTACGAATTCTACAAAATTCATCTATTCCACCCCCTTTTATCGAAGCCTACCCAAGCCTACCCGTGCCTACCTATGGCTACCAAGCCAATATTCTATAATTAAAAGCGTAAAAACAAGTAAAAGAACACTGGCGAAAGTGGTTGGGTTTATGGGAATTGGTCTACTGCATATTATATCAGAAAAATATGAAAAAATCTACACTTTCACAACTTATTTATATGCGTTCGCAGAAATGAAAAATAAGTTTGATTGCTTTTGCTTATCTTTTTACATTTAGCTGATCTCATCAAAGATAAGATTTCAGGTCGGTTGGAAAGCGGGGTGAAGTTCTTGGTCAAAAATACAAAGCAAACATCAAGACCAGTTGCTATGGAAAAACTGAAAAATCTGTTTCAGGAAGTGTTTTAGCACAAACAAAACCTAGTAAAAAATAATTCACCAAAATGATAGGCAGCGACAGGTTTATTTAATCAGCCTGCTTATCCCCTTTTTAAGGGACAAACCCGAACGGGCTTAATAAGCTCAACAATAAATCTCAATGTCCAAGTGCGCATTAGGACGGCGGGATGCATAAGAGTTCAGAACACAGTGATAAAGACTGTGTTTGGAATGAAGATGCACCCACCGTGATTTCGTGCGCCCATTTTAAGGACAAGCGGAGTCTGTGGTCATCTTCACCGCAGGCTCTTTTTGTATTCCGCCGCCCAATGTCGGGACGGAAAGGAATACTTAATGAAGATTCGAGTTCTGTATGAAGAAAACATCAAAAACGGCCACAAGTTCTACACCACAATTGATATTCCGGATGAAGATTACAGCATCATGCTGGATATCGACTATGAGCAGCGTCTTGCAGAAGCAAAGCCAGAAAAGAAGGCTGAAGTAAAGCGTTGTGAGACCGTGCAGGAAATGTTCGACCTCATGAACAGTAAGGAATACAACGGCTGGCGCAGGGAAACCAGGTATATTGACTCCAATCCCAAGATGAAGAAGTTAAGTGGTAAGAGGGGATATATCCAGGCTGAACCAGATGATGAGTCCTTTAACATTATGGATTATCTCTGTACCACTTCTGATGACGAGACACGCAGTAAAGATTACGAACACGAGGCTGTTTGCCAACTGGTACATAAGGCACTTGGTAAAAAGAAAGATTGGATAGATATGTTCATCGCAGTACGCATTGATGGCATACCGATCCGTGAATATGCTCGCTCTATCGGTGCTGACGAGAACAACATCACACAGAAATTAAAGCGAGCAACAAAAAAACTTAAAGAATTTTTAGAAAACCATCAGATTTGACCTTCTCCCAAGGCTACCAGTTAGGAGGTCAAGACCTCCCCCAAAAATTATAAGGAGGTAATTCTGATGAGAGAATTAATACCTAAAGACAAATATGGTGTATTTGCCGACACCAAGGATACGGCAAGAGTAGATAGCTTGTTTGTTGCTGAGTTCTTTGAAAAGGAGCATAAAAATGTTCTGCGTGATATTGCTAAAATCACTGACCCCAATTCTGGGTTAAGCAGAGAATTTGCTCAGCTCAATTTTGAGCCGACCTCATACACGGATGGTTGGAACAGAAAGCAAAAGGCTTATGCCATGACTCGTGACGGTTTCACTATGTTAGTCATGGGATATACGGGACAAAAAGCAATGAAGTTCAAAGAGTTATACATCAAACGCTTTAATGAAATGGAGCAGTTTGTTAAGACACTTGTTTCAGCCCGTAAAGAGTTCCCTTTGCTGACAGACAACATTAAGCTGCTTCACGAAAATCCCAAGCCATATCATTTCAGTAATGAATGCGACATGATTAACCGCATTGTTACCGGGATGTCTGCAAAGCAATTTAGAATAGCCAACGGTATCGAAAAAGGTAAAAGCATCCGTCCCTACCTATCCGATGAGCAGATTACGATGCTTGAAACTTTGCAGAAAGTGGATGTGGGTTTGTTAGTAGCTGTTCCGGACTATCAGCAGCGAAAGCGTCATCTGGAATGGTACAAGTTGAAGATGGAAGAAAACGCAAATTAAGGAGGGTAATTATTATGTTTTATGTGAAAGAAAAATTGAACGATACCATGGAGGTATCCATTGAAATAACAGATGAGAATGTATTTTGTCATTGTCCTATGTGTGGCACTGAGGTGTCAGTAGACATTGCAGAAATTTTAAGTGACGGAGAGAGCGATCTATTCGGCACGGCAGTATTTTGTGATGAATGTGGCAAGAAAATTAGAGCCGGAGGCAGACATTATGAGCATAAATAAACTTAATTCAGAAGGATACCATGATCCGACTCCACATGAAGCACTTACCAATGTAACCCGTGAGGAAAAGGCAGCAGCAAAAGCTGCCTTCAAGCCTCTTGTCTATATCTGCTCTCCCTTTAGCGGCGATATAGAAAACAATAATAAGCGGACACGGGAGTTCTGTCGTTTCGCATTAGAAAAAGGAAATATCCCTCTTGCTCCCCATCTTATGTTTCCTCAGTTTATGGATGACAGCAACGAGAAAGAGCGTGACCTCGCTATTTTCATGGATATTATCTTGATGGGAAAATGCCAAGAGGTCTGGGTTTTAGGTGATGTTATTTCAAGGGGTATGAGTATTGAAATTGAAAAAGCAAAGAAACGCAGACAGCCGGTTAGATATTTCAATAAAGATTTTGAGGAGGTAGAGGCTCTATGAGTGAAATAAAAGCAATACAGACCAAATATAAAGGTTACCTCTTCCGTTCAAGGCTTGAGGCTCGTTGGGCGGTATTCTTCGATTGCTGTGGTGTCGAATATGAGTATGAACCCGAAGGCTATGACCTAGGAAACGGTTTGATGTATCTTCCGGATTTTCTTCTTCATGGTGTAGATGGTAGAGATGGCGGTGACCTTTATGTTGAGGTTAAGGGTCAGATGACCGAGGACGATGCGAAGAAGATTAACCGTTTCTACGAGTTAGGGAAAGAAGATCCTGATGCTTACGGAAAGTCAAAGACCGCAATCCTTGTGGTTGGCAATATTCCAAGTGGTGGGGATATTGACGATATCCTTTGGTGCATTGAAAGTGAAGCTTATGCAAACAACGGAGATTGGCCTAATAGCTACAATTTTGAGACCATTGACGGTGACCACTTTGCTGCATATCCGGGAATCAACAAGAACGGTAAGTTCGAACTCTTTGGTGATGATTCTAACTACCTCTGCGATATGGATCGCAAGGCAACAGAGAAAGCTTACCGTATTGCCAGGCAGGCAAGGTTTGAGCATGGGGAAAGACCGCGTTTGAAAGGAGGGTTCTAAATGCGAGAATTAGCGATTGCCTATGGGAACAATCGGCAGGCAAAGAAATGGGTCAATAAGACCACCTCTTTTGATGAGTTGAAAGAAAGGTTGAAAGTTACTATCCGAACAACGGAATCTGCCGAAGAATATGCCAAGTTCAGCAAGGCACAAAAAGATAATGCGAAAGACCATGGAGGTTTCGTTGCAGGTGCGCTCAAAGGCGGTCGTAGAAAAATTGACACTGTGGAAATACGTTCTATGGTTGCTCTGGATGGAGATAGGATAGATAAAACTTTTCTTGAAAACTATGAAACCAGCACACCTTATACCTCTGTTCTTTATACAACGCATAGCAGTACTGATGCAAACCCAAGAGTCCGTCTTATCTTTCCTCTTACAAGGGATGTGACTCCAGAAGAGTTTGTAGCGGTTTCAAGATACCTTGCACAGATGCTCGGCATTGATTATTTCGATGAATGTTCCTATCAGCCGAATCAGCTGATGTACTGGCCGTCCACTCCGTCAAACGGGAGTTTTGTATATAAGGAAGTAGATAAAAATTGGCTCAACCCGGATGAAATATTAAATGCTCACCCTGAATGGACAGATCCTACGAGGCTGCCGACTTCATCCAGGGAGAGCAAGGCAAATACAGTAGCAAATCAGAAGGTGCAAGACCCTCTTGAGAAGGACGGCATTGTCGGACTTTTTAACAGGGTTTATTTCCCTATATCAAAAGCAATCGAAGCGTTTCTGTCTGATGTATATGAGCCGACAGAAAACGAGAACAGGTATCACCTTATCGAATCAAGCAGTATAGCAGGTGTCGAAATTAAAGAAGATGGCAAATTCGTATACAGCCATCATGCCAAGGACCCGGCATACCTTAAACTCTGCAATGCGTTTGACATCGTGCGTATCCATAAGTTCGGTGACGATGATGATAAGAAATCCTTTAGGGATATGTGTGAGTATGCCATGCAGGTTGATGAAGTAAAAGTCCTTGCTGCAAACGAGCGTCTTGCGTTAGCTGAGGTAGATTTTTCTGCAGACGGTTATGACTGGAAGACGAGACTTAAATATCAACCCAAGACAAGCTTACTTGAAAACAGCGTGTACAACTTAAATCTTATCCTAAATAATGATCCGGATTTTGCGAGTTTTGCACATAACGAACTGGCAAACCGTATCCAAGTCACAGGCCCACTTCCTTGGGAGAGACCGGAGGGTAACAAGTTCTGGCGAGATGCCGATACAGCACAGCTTAAGTCCATTATTGATATACGTTACCTTCCTTTTTCAAGCCGTAATCATGACGTGGCATTTACCAAAATTGCTGATGATAGACGTTTCCATCCGATACGGGATTACCTTGATTCCCTTCCTGCATGGGATGGAACAAAACGTGTAGAGGATGTTTTTATCAAATATCTAAAGGCTGATGATACCGAATATATTCGCACAGTCACCAGAAAGACCTTTGCAGCAGCTGTTGCACGCATCTATGTTCCTGGTATTAAATTTGACTGTGTTCCCGTACTTGATGGTGATCAAGGTATAGGTAAAAGCACAATTGTTAAAGACCTTGTAACCGCAGATTATTACTCTGAAACTCTATCCCTTACCGATATGGATGATAAGTCTGGTGCTGAAAAACTGCAGGGATTCTGGGTGGTTGAAATCGGAGAACTTGCCGGAATGAGAAAAGCGGATATAGAAAAGGTTAAAGCATTCCTCTCAACCTCAGATGATAAATACCGACCATCCTATGGCAAAGTTGTGGAAAGCCATCCAAGACAGTGCATCGTCATTGCAACGGTTAACGGTGAGCGTGGATATCTGCGCGACATCACAGGTAACCGCCGTTTTTGGATTATTAAGGTGCATCAGAAAAAACAGAAAAAGACTTGGAGTTTTACAGAGGAATATAGACAGCAGTTTTGGGCTGAAGCAAAAGAAATATGGAAGTGCGGCGAAAAGTTGTATCTCGAAGGTGACATTTTAGAAGAAGCTGAAAAGGCGCAAAAGGGTGCGATGGAAACTGATGAGCGTGTCGGCATGGTGGAAGAGTACCTTAATACGCCTTTACCTGCGGACTGGGATGATATGGATTTGTTTGCCCGCCGTAACTACTTGAACGGCAGTGAGTTTGGAGGTACCCAGCATATAGGAACTATTGCACGTACGTCAGTAAGCAATGCAGAGATATGGTGTGAATGCCTAAATCATAGTCTCTCTGACTTAAAGACCACGGACAGCTATCAGATTGCCGCACTCATGGCTCAGGTTTCTGGGTGGGAGCGAACCACTAATATCAAGCGTTTGCCAATTTACGGCAGGCAGCGTTTGTACCAGAAAACTACTTAAGCGTGACACACACAACACAACTTTTTCTCTTATATTCAAAATGGTTTTTTATAAATAAGAAAGTTAAATCTTGTGAGCGCACACCCGCGTAAGTAAATATAGGGAAAGGTTGTGAAAATTGTGTCCTTGTGTCAGATGGGAGGTAAAAGTGACTGAAAAACATATAGAGAAAAAACTGGTAGCAGCAGTAAAAAACATGGGAGGCATTGCCCCGAAGTTTGTAAGTCCAGGGTTTAATGGTATGCCAGACCGCCTTGTGCTACTTCCTATGGGCAGGATCGCATTTGTTGAATTAAAAGCACCGGGCAAAATGATGCGTCCTCTGCAAGTAAGGCGAAAAAGACAACTGGAAGCGTTAGGTTTTTCAGTTTACTGCATTGATAGCATAGAGCAGATTGATGAAGTGTTACGAACGATGGGAGGTGATGCCGAATGAAGTTCATACCACATGATTATCAGCAGTATGCGATTGATTTTATCGAGAGCAAGCCAATATCTGCAATATTCCTTGATATGGGCTTAGGTTAGGAAAAACTGCAATCACTCTTACTGCATTGTTTGACTTATGCCTTGATAAATTTGAAATAAGAAAGGTTCTTGTGATTGCACCATTAAGAGTTGCATCTCAAACATGGCCTGCGGAAATAAAAAAGTGGGATCACCTAAAAGGATTATCCTACTCTGTGGCTGTAGGAACGGAGAAAGATAGAATCAATGCCCTTATGAAAAGAGCCACCATTTATATTATTAACCGTGAAAATGTAGACTGGCTTGTCAACAAAAGCGGTATCCCATTTGACTTCGATATGGTTGTCATTGATGAGCTATCTTCTTTTAAGTCCTATGGTGCCAAGCGGTTCAAGAGCCTTCTGAAAGTTAGACCATCTGTAAGAAGAATTGTAGGTCTTACGGGAACACCTTCAAGTAACGGACTTATGGATTTATGGGCAGAATTTCGTGTCCTTGATTTAGGTCAAAGGCTTGGAAGGTACATAACACACTACCGTAGTGCCTACTTTGTGCCGGATAAACGTAATGCTGAGATTATCTTTTCATATAAGCCGCTGCTGGGTGCTGAAGAAAAGATATACAGTCAAATATCTGATATTACGATATCCATGAAGTCCTCGGATTACCTTAAAATGCCTGAATGCTTCGTAAATGAAGTTCCTGTGTATCTGAATGAAAAGGAATGGAGCATTTATTCTGATTTTCGAGATGAGATGGTTGCAAATTTAGGTAACGAAGAAATCGATGCGGTAAATGCGGCAGTGCTTTCCGGTAAACTCTTACAGATGGCCAACGGTGCCGTCTATGATGATAAAAATAAGGTGCATTTGATTCATGATAGAAAACTAGATGCCTTGGAGGACTTGATTGAAGGAGCAAACGGCAAACCGGTGCTTGTTGCCTACTGGTATAAGCATGACCTGGAGCGTATCCAGAAGAGATTTACCGTTAGGCAGATAAAGGCATCGAAGGATATTGAAGATTGGAATAAGGGCAGTGTTCCTATCGCCGTTATCCACCCGGCAAGTGCAGGACACGGTCTTAATCTTCAAAGTGGCGGTTCTACTCTTATATGGTTTGGACTTACTTGGTCTTTGGAGTTATATCAGCAAACCAATGCCCGCCTTTACAGGCAAGGTCAAAATGAAACAGTTGTGATTCACCACATTATTGCCAAAGACACCATAGATGAAGATGTAATTGTAGCACTTACCAGAAAAGAAAAAACGCAAGCCTCTTTAATTGATGCTGTTAAGGCAAAATTGGAGGTGGTGCGATGACTGACCCTTATGAGCAACTTGCAAATGCCATTATCCTGCAAGCAGTCAAGGATTATAGGGATGCACTAAAGAAACTGAAAAAACGTCCCCGATATGATCCTGCGAAGGACATGATATCCGAGGTGGAGAGGTTCTTCGATTCTGATTGGTATAGAGAACTTACCTCTGTTGATGGGAATTTCCTAATCAAAAATTTAAGATCGGAGGTAAGAGAAGAATGAAAGTAAAGGAATATTTACACCAAGCGTATCGGCTTGATAAAAGAATAGAATCTGACATCGAGGAAATGGAGTGCCTTAGAGAAATGGCAACAAGTGTATCATCGCCAAGTTGGGATGAAAAGGTGCAAACTTCACGAAGTACAGATGCCAAGTTTGTAAGGTGTTTAGAGCGAATTATGGATTTGGAAAGAAAGATAAATGCCGAAGTCGATAACCTTGTAGCACTTAAAGAACAGATAAGGTGTGTTATTAACGAGGTTGCAGACACGGATGAACGCATGGTTCTACGATATCGTTATGTTCATAACTTCACCTGGGAACAAATCGGTGATGAACTCAATGCCGACAGAACAACGGTTTATAGGTGGCATAATGCAGCACTTAATCATGTGACCCTTCCCGAAAATCCTATTAAAATATAGTTTGCACATTCTGCAACACTTTGCAACAAGATACCACTATTGCATCTGTGTTATTATATAATCAGCAAAATAGAATAGATTCCAAGCCTTGCGGGTTCGTCCTGCAGGGCTTTTTCTATGCCCAAAAAAGCGAGGTGAAACGATGCCTTACAAACCAAAGCGTCCTTGTTCTTATCCCGGTTGCGGTCGGCTTGCTGACAGCGAGCAATACTGTGCCGAGCATAAAAAGGCAATGGACAAACATTACAACCAATATGAACGCGATCCTGCCTCCAATAAAAAATACGGTCGTGCATGGAAACGCATCCGTGACCGCTACATCAAGTCGCATCCTCTTTGTGAGGAGTGCGAGAAACAAGGCAGGCTCACTCCCGCCGAAGAGGTACACCACATCCTCCCCTTATCCAAAGGCGGAGGAAATGAGAAGAGCAATCTCATGGCTCTTTGTAAATCCTGTCACTCAAGGATTACTGCCGAGAGCGGTGACCGGTGGGGGCGGTAAAATCTTCAAAACTATTTAAAGCGGACAGCGGCGTGGGGCTTCGTGTGAAAAAATGCGGTTTCAAACGAGGGAATAGCCCCACCCCTGCAAGTGAGGTGATTATATGGCAAAAGACGGTACAAATCGAGGTGGCGCTCGTGTCGGTGCAGGCGCGAAAAAGAAACCACTGGCTGACAAAATCGCCGAAGGCAATCCAGGAGGCAGGAAACTGACCGTGATGGAATTTCAAGATACAGCAGACCTAAAGGGAATTGAAATGCCCGAGCCTAATAAAATGCTTGAAGCGATACAAAAAGACGGCAAGGCACTGGTTGCAGGAGAAATTTACAGAAATACATGGACGTGGCTGAACGAGCGTGGATGTGCTGCTCTCGTCTCGCCGCAGCTTTTAGAGCGATACGCCATGAGCGTGGCTCGTTGGATTCAATGTGAGGAAGCGGTAACTGAGTATGGGTTTTTAGCGAAGCATCCTACAACAGGTAACGCCATTCAAAGCCCCTATGTGGCAATTGGCCACAATTATGAAAAACAAACAAAGATCCTGTGGATGGAGATTTATCAGATCGTCAAAGAAAATTGCACCGGAGATTACAAAGGTGTTAACCCACAGAATGATGTAATGGAACGTCTGCTCAGAGCAAGGCGAGGAAAATAAATAAGAATGGAGAAAAATATGATTACTTATAAAACAGCAGAAAGTGTTTGTGCTGGGCATCCGGATAAACTTTGTGACCTCATTGCTGATAATATTCTGGATGCTTGTATGCGTAAGGATAAAGCTTCTCGTGTGGCTTGTGAGGTCATGGCTACTAAAGGAAAAATTATCGTAGCGGGCGAAATCACCTGCAGCGGTAAAGTGGATATCCGTTTCATCGTAAAAAATGTACTTCGAGAGGTCGGATATAATCCCTGGAAGTTCGCAGTATTTGTGTTCGTACATCATCAAAGTGCAGACATTGCGGCGGGTGTAGATACTGCACTTGAAGTGCGAAATGGTATTACTGACCCATATGGTTCTATAGGAGCCGGGGATCAAGGTACGGTTTACGGTTATGCGACAAACGAAACAAGTAAGAACCTTCCCCTCCCGTTGGTACTTTCTCATCGTATCGTAAAGCGTATTGATGATTGCCGTAAGGGAAAACTCATCAAAGGAATTTTACCGGATGGTAAAGCACAGGTCACGGTGGAATATAAGGACGGTAAGCCAAGACGTGTTAAGACGATTGTAGTTTCAGTCCAGCATGATAAGGACAAAACCCAGGAAGAACTGAGTTCAGATATCCAAAATAATGTACTTTGGCAGTGCTTTGAGGATTTTCCATTTGATGATGGTACCGAAATCCTTATTAACCCCTCCGGAAGATTTGTCGAGGGTGGTCCTGCTGCCGACACAGGATTGACTGGCAGAAAAATCATGGTTGATACCTATGGTGGCCTTGCATCCCACGGCGGAGGTGCCCTTTGTGGCAAGGACCCAACTAAGGTTGACCGAAGTGGTGCCTACATGGCACGGTACATTGCAAAGAATATTGTTTGGAGCGGTCTTGCAGAAAAATGCGAGGTCGCTCTTTCTTATGCAATCGGCAAGGCAAACCCTGTGGCTGTTGATGTGACTTCCTTTGGTACAGGTAAGATCACCGATGATCAGCTTTCCAATATTGTGCAGGAGGTATTTAACCTAAGACCTGCCGCAATCATTGAAAAACTACATTTAAGAAATGCTATCTATTCCGATACAGCGGTTTACGGACATTTTAATTCCAGTCTGTTCCCCTGGGAGAATGTCAATATGTACACAAATATAAGAAAGGCGGCTGAATTATATGCAGATAGAAAAACTGAAAACTGAGCTATTGATTCCAGCCGACTATAATCCTCGTAAAGATTTGAAGCCGGGTGACCCAGAATATGAAAAGCTAAAACGCTCCATCGTACAATTCGGCTATGTTGAACCCGTTATATGGAATAAGACCACATCTCATGTGGTCGGTGGCCATCAGCGCTTGAAGGTGCTACTTGATATGGGCATCACCGAAGTTGAGTGTGTGGTTATTGAAATGAACGAGGAAAAAGAAAAAGCTCTCAATATCGCCCTCAATAAAATAAGCGGTGACTGGGATAAAGACAAATTGATGCTTTTAATTGCTGATCTGCAAGGAACTGACTTTGACGTATCCCTCACCGGATTTGAGCCTGCTGAACTGGATGCGTTGTTTAAGGATTCGCTTAAGGATGGTATTCATGAAGATGACTTCGATGTAGATGCAGAACTGCAAAAGCCTGCACTCACCAAACAAGGTGATGTTTGGAAACTCGGACAGCACAGGCTCGTCTGCGGTGATTCCACCAAGGCTGACACTTTCACACTACTGATGGATGGCAAACTTGCAAACCTCGTGATAACTGACCCTCCGTACAATGTTAACTACGAAGGCTCGGCGGGAAAAATCAAAAATGACAATATGGGAAATGAAGCGTTTTATACCTTCTTGCTCTCGGCTTTTCAAAACACCGAAGCAGCAATGGCAAAGGATGCTTCTATTTATGTGTTCCATGCGGATACTGAAGGTTTGAATTTCAGAAAGTCATTCTCTGATGCTGGTTTCTATCTTTCCGGTACTTGCATTTGGAAAAAGCAGTCACTTGTTCTCGGCCGCTCGCCTTATCAATGGCAGCATGAGCCTGTTCTTTTCGGTTGGAAGAAGTCCGGCAAGCACAACTGGTATGCCGATAGAAAACAAACTACTATATGGGAATTTGAGAAGCCAAAGAAAAATGCTGACCATCCGACCATGAAACCTGTGGCATTGGTGGCCTATCCAATCTTAAATAGCAGTTTGTCTAATTGCATTGTACTTGATCCTTTTGGTGGCAGTGGTTCTACCCTTATCGCTTGTGAGCAAACGGATAGGATATGCTATACCATTGAACTGGATGAAAAATATTGTGATGTCATTGTAAAGAGATATATAGAGCAAGTCGGAAACTCTGATGGTGTATTTCTTTTGAGAGATGGCTCGGAAATCCGATATAGTGATCTGCCGGAGGTGGGTGCTGATGAAGCATAAACTGACCCTCGGCTCGCTTTTTGACGGCAGTGGCGGTTTTCCCTTGGGCGGTCTGCTCTGTGACATCGAGCCGTTATGGGCATCCGAAATTGAGCCGTTTCCTTTACGGGTTACAACCAAAAGGCTGCCTTTTATGAAACACTATGGTGATGTCTCTTGCCTGGATGGCGGCAAGATAGAACCGGTTGATATAATTACATTTGGCTCACCTTGTCAGGATATGTCTGTGGCGGGTAAGCGTGATGGCTTGGACGGAGAGCGTTCAAGTCTTTTTTATGACGCCATTCGAATTGTAAAAGAAATGAGGTGTGCAACAGATGGTAAATATCCAAGATACATCGTCTGGGAAAACGTGCCGGGTGCTTTCTCCTCAAACAAAGGAGAGGACTTCAGATGTGTCCTTGAAAGCATCTGTCACATCAAAGATGAAACCTTATCAGTTCCTAAAGCTGATAAATGGAGGCAAGCAGGAAGTATTGTGGGAGAGCATTTCTCCCTTGCCTGGCGAGTGCTTGATGCTCAATACTGGGGAGTTCCCCAACGAAGAAAACGCATCTTCCTTGTCGCAGATTTTGCAGGTGGGAGTGCCGGAGAAATACTATTTAAGTCAGAAGGCTTGTCTGGGTATTCTAAGGAGAGCTTCCGCGCGTGGCAAGGAACTGCCGATTGTTTTGAAAACGGCATTAGAGAAACAGGCACAAGCAGTTTGATTTTGAATGACCAGGGTGGCAATCGGATGGATATCACGGAAGATGTCACTTGTACACTTCGAGCAGAGGCACATCATCCACCTTGTGTTATGGATGCAGCCGTTTTTGATAATCACGGAAGAGATACTCGTTTTACGGGACCGATTGATGTTGCACCAACAATATCAGCCACCTATGGGACAGGCGGTAATAATCAGCCTTTTGTAGTCGGTGACACACCAAAAACTCTCAAAATCCGATCTGGTTGTGAGGGCGGTGGCAAAGGTGCTCTTATCCAGAATAATAAATCGGCTACCCTATCCTGCAATAATGACCAGACGTTATTTGTACCGAAAGCTTATGGCATCTGTTCTAAAGAAAGCAATGCTATGAAATCATCTAATCCCAACAGCGGAGTGTATGAGGCCGATACTTCACGAACTATTGATGGAAATGGAGGAAACCCTACCTGCAATCAAGGTGGTATTGCTATTGTAGAAAGCTATGCTCTGCAAGGCTCCATGATTGGAAGAAAGGATAAGAACGGGCCACAGGGTGACGGGGTTAATGAAAATATAAGTTTTACATTAAATACTGTAGATAAGCACGCTGTTGTTTTCGCTATTGATAGAGAATCTTTCAACTGCGGTCAAAATTATGCCAGAAATCTTGGGATTACAGAAGACGGAATATCATCGACACTAAATGCACAGGGGCCAAGTGCTGTAGCAACTCCTACCTACTCTTCAAGCAAGGCATCATTTTTTACTGCCGCTGAAGAAGAACTTGCCAATACACTGGTTGCTACTGACTATAAAGACCCTCCGCTTATAAACGATACAGACGGCACCCTATACACGGTCAGAAGGTTAACTCCGACCGAATGTGCAAGGCTTCAAGGTTTCCCGGACTGGTGGTGTAGTGATCTTGCAACAAAAAATCCAACCATGGATGACTTACGCACTTGGTATGAAATATTCGAAACGCATCGCAAGGTTACGGGAAGGTCAACTAAGTCTAAGACTTTAAAACAGATATCCAAGTGGCTTAAAAATCCACATTCCGATTCTGCGGAATATAAGATGTGGGGCAACGGAGTGGCACTTCCATGTGTATATTTTGTTTTATCGGGCATTGTGTTGTTTTCACAGAATACCGCCGACTAATCACTAAATCTTTTCTACAGATAATGCTCTAAATGACTTGCTATTTACAGCGTTCAGAGTGATATATGTAGTACCGAAAAATGAAAGGCGGTATAAAAAATGAAGATAAATTACAATGTTACCGGTCCAAAACGAAAAGCACTGGTAGGAGCTATCAGCCTGGAGCTAAATGCTCCGACAACATACCTCGGCGCGCCCACCTTTGCATATGAGGTAGGTGGCTACCACATCGACAAGAATGGAATGCTTGAGGGTGAGGACAATCACGGCTTGGTTGCTGACCTACAGGGACTGCATGACTTCAAAGCAATTACAGAAGAATATGATACTCCAATCCCGGAAGTCGAGCCTATCCCAGAGGATGTTCAAATTCCTTATGAAGCGGCTCTTGGGGATGAGGTCAGCCCTTACTGCGATTATGAGGAGCCACCAGCATATGCAGAATCTGAGCAAAGTGATGGGGTTAAAACTAACCGATTGACCATCGAACTGCCAAAGACAGATTTTAACGATGTGGCTCTCGAAAACCTCAAGCGATTGGTAGAAAGCAAAGCGTCTTTAATAAAAAAGGCTATAGGAACTGATTGCATCCCTATAATGACAACCGAAGAAACTATCAGTTTCCCTTGGTTTCAAGGAGAGCTTACTTCGGATGAGGTCAAAGCCTACACTCATTTTGTATCAGCACTATGTGAGACGGCAAAAACTCAGCAGAGAGTCAATGCTACCGAAAAGCAAGTAGAAAATGAAAAGTACGCTTTTCGCTGTTTCCTAATCCGTCTCGGTTTCGTTGGTTCAGAATACAAAGCAGACCGCGAAATCCTGCTAAAGAACCTATCCGGCAACAGTGCCTTTAAAAATGGTGCTCCGACTAAAGCTGAGGAGGTAATGGCTGATGAATAACTTTCCTTCAAGAGAAACTGTGGAACGCATCCGCAAGCAATATCCGGTGGGATGCCGAGTAGAACTTGTTCGCATGGACGATATCCAAGCACCTCCCATCGGAACAAAAGGTATTGTCATCGGAGTAGATGACACAGGTAGTATTATGGTTCGCTGGGAGAATGGCTCTTCTCTAAATGTGGTTTACGGAGAGGATTTGTGCAGGAGAATCGAAAAGTAATATGTACACTTTTCGCTTGAAAAAGCAGAGTAAGATTGTGTAAAAAATGATTGTTTTTATCGAATAATTGTCTTGCTATTTACCCCTTTTAGAGTGATATATGTACATACCGAAAGGGACAAATACACTTTAAAAGGAGCAAGAATCAATGCTAAACAAGAATTTTGGAATTGAAATTGAGTTCACAGGAATAACAAGAAACGAAGCTACCAAGGTCGCAGCCGAATATCTAAACGGTACAGTCACTAACACAAGCGACTATTACGATACCAAGAAGATTACTAGTGCTGACGGGCGGGTTTGGAAGATTATGAGCGACGGCAGCATTTCTTGCCAGAAGAGACAAGGACGGCAGAAGGTTGCAGCAACAAGAGAATATAGCGTAGAGCTGGTAAGTCCCATCCTGACCTACCAAGAGGATATTGAAACATTGCAGGAATTGGTACGCAGGCTACGCAAGGCAGGAGCTTTCACCAACAACTCCTGCGGAATACACATCCACTTGGACGGAGCAGACCACACAGCAAGGAGTATACGAAACTTTGTAAACATCATCGCAAGCAAGAACGACCTTTTTTACAAGGCATTGCAAATAGAACCTTCACGAATGGGTTACTGCAAAAAGATGGATGAGATTCTTGTTGAAAAAATCAACCGCAAGAAACCAAAAACACTGGCGCAGATTGAGAGACTTTGGTATGAGGGTTACAGCGAAAGCACAACCAGGCATTACCATTCAAGCCGATACCATTTTCTTAACCTGCATAGCTTTTTCAACGGAAACCATACAATCGAACTCAGAGGATTTAACAGCGAACTTCATGCAGGTAAGATAAGAAGCTACATTGTTCTCTCCCTCGCACTAAACCGCCAGGCACTGACACAAAAGTGTGCCTCGGCAAAGAAACCGCAGGTTGAGAATGAAAAGTTCGCAATGCGGACCTACCTCAACCGCATCGGTTTTATTGGCGAGGAATTCGCAAACTGCCGTGAACACTTGACTACCCACTTGGAAGGCTCGGCAGCGTGGCGATTTCGGGCAGCCTGACCGGTTGCCCCGTAAAAATAAGGAGGACAAAGATTATGAATAAAACATTTTATCTTGCCTATGGCTCAAACCTTAACCTTGAGCAAATGGCGCACCGTTGCCCCACAGCAAAGCCGATTGGGCCGGTTGTTTTAAAGGACTACCAGTTATTGTTTCGAGGCGGACACGGCGGCTCTGTGGCAACTGTGGAGCCTTTTAAGAGCAAGACGGTGCCATGTCTTTTGTGGGAGATTACCCCGGCAGACGAAGCGGCACTTGACCGCTACGAGGGTTTCCCGTTCCTTTACCGAAAGGAAATGGTCAAAGTGAGACTTGGGAAAAAGAACGTGGAAACTATGGTGTATATCATGAACGATGGCAGACCGCTTGGCACTCCCAGTTGCTATTATTACAGCGTCATCCTAGAGGGTTACAAGAGTGCAGATTTCGATATCGGTATTCTAAAGCAGGCTGTAGAGGATTCAAAGGAGGTTGAAAATGGATAAGAAGATAAAGGAACAGATACTTGCCATCCGCGATACAGGTGAAACGAATATGTTTGATGTGCGGAAAGTGCAGGAAATTGCTCTGCGAGAAGGATATGACGAGTTGCTTGCTTACATTTTGGATAACACCAGTGCCTATGCCCAATTCATTCTGACCGGAGAAGAGGAATAAATAACTAAATACCAACCAGAGAACAGTGCCCAAAAAGGCTCTGTTTCTCGTACAAATAGATTTGAAGGCTTGCATGATGCAGGTCTATTTTTATGTGCAAAGGAGGCGGCGGATATACGAAAACTCAAGAAATACACACCAACAATATTTAAAGCGGCTGATTCTGTCTACGATAAGTCCACCGCTGATTATGCCGTAGCCTTTATTGAGGCTCTCTCCCATACCAAAGGTACATGGGCGGGTAAGCCATTTGAACTTATCGACTGGCAAGAGCGGATTATCCGTGATGTGTTTGGAATTTTAAAGCCGAACGGTTATCGGCAGTTCAATACTGCTTATGTGGAAATACCGAAAAAGATGGGAAAAAGTGAGCTTGCGGCGGCTGTTGCCCTGTTGCTCACATGCGGAGACAACGAGGAACGTGCCGAGGTTTACGGCTGTGCTGCTGACCGAAACCAGGCATCCATTGTTTTTAACGTTGCAGCGGATATGGTGCGGATGTGTCCTGCTTTAGCAAAACGAGTGAAAATCCTTGACTCAACAAAGCGACTCATCTATCAACCTACGGGCAGTATTTATCAAGTGCTGTCAGCCGATGTCAGCAACAAGCACGGATTTAATACCCACGGAGTGGTGTTTGACGAACTTCACACCCAACCGAACAGAAAGCTCTTCGATGTTATGACTAAAGGTAGCGGTGATGCCAGAATGCAGCCGCTGTATTTCCTTATAACCACTGCCGGGGACAATCAGAACAGTATCTGCTGGGAGGTACATCAGAAGGCTTTGGATATCATAGATGGAAGAAAAAATGATCCTACCTTTTATCCTGTAATATATGGTGCTGCTTTAGAGGATGACTGGACTGATCCAAAGGTGTGGAAGAAAGCGAATCCCTCGCTGGGAATCACGGTCAGCATGGATAAAGTTAAAGCGGCCTTTGAGTCAGCAAGACAGAATCCTGCCGAAGAGAACAGTTTTAGGCAACTTAGGCTCAATCAATGGGTCAAACAGGCAGTGCGGTGGATGCCTATGGAAAAATGGGATGCCTGTGCATTTGTCGTTAACCCAGAATCACTGCATGGGCGAGTTTGCTACGGAGGTCTTGACCTATCGAGCAGTACGGATATCACGGCTTTCGTGCTGGTCTTTCCCCCATTGGATGAGGATGATAAATACTCTGTTATGCCATTCTTTTGGATACCGGAGGACAACATCGATTTGCGGGTTCGACGTGACCATGTAAATTATGATGTATGGGAAAAGCAAGGGTTTCTTAAAACCACGGAAGGCAATGTGGTGCATTACGGTTTCATTGAGGCTTTTATTGAAGAACTTGGAACAAAATATAACATTAGAGAAATAGCCTTCGACCGGTGGGGTGCTGTTCAAATGACGCAGAATCTTGAAAACCTCGGCTTTACGGTTGTTCCGTTCGGTCAAGGCTTTAAAGATATGTCTCCACCGACCAAAGAACTGATGAAACTGACCTTAGAACAAAAGCTTGCCCATGGTGGACATCCGATTCTTCGCTGGATGATGGATAATATCTATATACGAACTGATCCTGCCGGAAACATAAAGGCAGACAAAGAAAAGTCCACTGAGAAGATTGATGGTGCAGTTGCCACGATTATGGCACTCGACCGTGCAATTCGCTGTGGCGGAGGGACCGGTTCTTCTGTTTATGATGAACGTGGTCTGCTTATTTTTTAGCAAAGGAGAGTGATGTCAATGGGAATATTACAAGGAATATTTAAGGCTCGTGACAAGCCGAAGGATAGTCTGAGTGGAAGCCGTTACAGTTTCTTTTTCGGAGGAACTACTGCCGGAAAACCTGTCAATGAACATACGGCAATGCAAATGACGGCGGTCTATTCATGCGTGAGAATACTGGCCGAAACATTAGCTGGACTTCCGCTTCATGTCTACAAATACAACGATAGCGGTGGAAAAGAAAAATATCTACAACATCCGTTATATAGATTGCTCCACGATGAGCCAAACCCTGAGATGACTTCCTTCACGTTCCGAGAAACGCTGATGAGTCATCTTTTATTATGGGGTAATGCTTACGCACAGATTATAAGGAACGCACGTGGTGAGGTTATTGCTCTCTATCCCCTTATGCCAAATAAAATGACAGTCGACCGAGATAAAAACGGACGGCTTTTTTATTTGTATCAGCGAAGCATAGAGGACGCGCCCACCCTTGGCAAGGACAGTCTGGTCTATCTCGACCCATCTGATGTGCTTCATATCCCCGGCTTGGGTTTTGATGGATTAGTGGGATATTCACCGATTGCTATGGCCAAAAATGCCATTGGACTTGCGATGGCTACGGAAGAATACGGTGCGAAGTTCTTTGCTAATGGAGCGGCACCCGGTGGTGTGCTGGAGCATCCGGGAACAATCAAGGACCCACAAAAGGTAAAAGACAGCTGGAACGCTGCTTATCAAGGTTCAACTAACTCCCACAGGGTGGCAGTGTTGGAGGAAGGTATGAAATATCAGCAGATAGGTATACCTCCCGAGCAAGCGCAGTTTCTGGAGACACGAAAATTCCAGATTAATGAAATCGCCCGTATTTTTAGAATACCACCTCATATGCTGGCTGACCTTGAGAAAAGTAGCTTTTCGAATATTGAGCAGCAGTCACTAGAATTTGTCAAATACACTCTTGATCCTTGGGTAGTGCGCTGGGAGCAAAATATGTTTCGTTCTCTTCTCATGGAAAGTGAAAAAAATACTGTCTTCATCAAATTTAACGTGGACGGTTTACTTCGAGGTGACTATGTAAGCCGTATGAGTGGCTACGCAACAGCCAGACAAAATGGATGGATGAGTGCAAATGACATACGTGAGTTGGAGAACCTTGATCGAATACCTGTTGAACTCGGTGGTGATCTCTACCTCATTAATGGAGCTATGACCAAATTAAAGGACGCTGGTGCGTTTGCAAATACAAAAAGATTGGAGGAAACCCAATGAAGAAATTTTGGAACTGGGTAAAGGATGAGAAATCTGGCACCCGAACGTTATACCTCGACGGCGTGATTGCCGAGGAATCATGGTTTGATGATGATGTCACCCCTAAGGCTTTTAAATCAGATTTATTTGCCGGTGAGGGTGACATTGTTATTTGGCTGAATTCACCAGGTGGTGATTGCATTGCAGCAAGCCAGATTTACACCATGCTTATGGACTATAAAGGCAAAGTGACCATCAAGATTGACGGAATTGCTGCATCTGCCGCCTCTGTAATTGCTATGGCTGGAACAACTGTGTTTATGGCACCTACTGCACTGATGATGGTCCATAACCCCTTGACCGTAGCAATCGGTGACAGCGAAGAGATGCAAAAAGCCATCGCTATGCTCTCGGAGGTAAAGGAAAGCATCATCAATGCCTATGAAATCAAGACCGGCTTATCAAGGACTAAGCTTTCTCACCTCATGGATGCGGAAACCTGGCTGAATGCTAATAAGGCAATAGAACTCGGCTTTGCAGATGACATTTTGGAGGATGAGAAAAAGCGCATTCAGCAAGATGACTTCACCTATGCTTTCAGCCGTAGGGCTGTCACAAATTCGTTACTTGATAAGGTATGTCCCAAGAAAACCCCTGTCAAAAAAGGTATATCCGCTGATTCACTGGAGAAGCGGCTCAACAACATCATTCATTAATAGGAGGAAAAGATTATGAACAAGATTTTAGAACTGCGCGAGAAACGCGCCAAAGCATGGGACGCTACCAAAGCGTTCTTAGATACCAAGCGTGGCACAGATGGTTTGATTTCTGCTGAGGATGAGGCAACTTACAACAAAATGGAAGCTGATGTTATTGCTCTTGGTAAGGAAATCGACCGTTTGGAAAAACAGGCCATATTGGATGCGGAACTTAATGCTCCTATGGCTAATCCCTTAACAGGTAAGCCTGCCACTCCCCAACTGGAAGGCAAAACCGGAAGAGCAACTGACGAATACAGGAAAGCATTCTGGAATGCTATGCGTACACGTGCCGGTGAGGGTCTTGATCCCACCGTAAAAAATGCTCTTAAGATTGGCACAGACTCAGAAGGTGGATACTTAGTCCCTGACGAGTTTGAGAGAACTCTTGTCGAGGCATTGGAGGATGAGAATCTCTTCCGTAGGCTGGCTAAAGTCATCACAACCGCTTCCGGCGATAGAAAAATTCCGGTGGTTGCATCCAAGGGAACAGCATCATGGATTGATGAGGAAGGTACAATCCCTGAAAGTGACGATAGCTTTGGTCAAGTATCTATTGGAGCCTATAAGCTAGGTACGATGATTAAGGTTTCTGAGGAACTTCTAAACGATAGTGTATTTGAACTTGAACCCTATATTTCAAGGGAATTTGCAAGACGTATCGGTAACAAGGAAGAGGAAGCTTTCTTCACAGGTGACGGTTCCGGTAAACCAACAGGTATTCTTGCAGCCACAGGAGGAGCACAACTCGGTGTAACTACTGCGGGTGCTACAGCTATCACCCTCGATGAAGTGCTTGACCTGTTCTATTCATTAAAAGCACCTTATCGTAATAAGTCTGTATTCATCATGAACGACTCAACAGTAAAGGCAATTCGTAAGCTGAAAGACGGTCAAGGTCAGTACCTATGGCAGCCATCTATACAGGCAGGAACTCCGGATACCATTCTTAACCGTCCGCTTTTCACATCTTCTTACGTGCCTGCTATTGAAGCAGGAGCGAAGACAATCGCATTCGGTGATTTCAGCTATTACTGGGTAGCCGACCGTCAAGGCCGTGTATTTAAGAGACTAAATGAACTCTTTGCCGTTACCGGCCAGGTAGGCTTTGTTGCTACTCAGCGTGTAGACGGAAAACTAATTCTGCCTGAAGCCATTAAGGTACTTCAGCAGAAAGCATAACGGAGGTGCATTATGAGCTACAACACAAAGAATTACACCGAACAGGGCGGCGATAAAACCGTCATTGGTGGAACGTTAGAGATTAAACAGGAGGCCTCGGTAACGGGGCTTCCTATTTCAGAGAATCAAGCAGATAGCACTGCTACCGATGTAGCAGGTCTGGTCACAGATTTCAATGCTCTGCTTGCTAAGCTAAAAGCGGCTGGTTTGATGGCGGCAGACGAATAATCACTGGAAGGAGGCAGTCAGTATGACAACGGATAATCTTCTGCCTAAAGTAAAAGCAAACTTAATTATGTCGCATGATGCAGACGACGGCCTTCTGTTACATTACATCAAAGCGGCTGTCTCCTATGCGGAGAGTTACCAACATGTCGCTGAAGGCTATTACACGGAAAACCCAATGCCACCTACTACTGAACAGGCAATAATCATGCTGGCGAGCCATTTCTATGAAAGCAGAGATGGCTCAACGGCTGGTTTCTTTGCCGATAGTGTGCAAGCAGGTCAGCAGGTATGGAACACGATAAACCTACTTCTACGGCTTGACCGGGATTGGAAGGTGTGAGATGAGTTTTGGGAAAATGAACACTTTCATCGATATCATCAGCACAGTACCTGTCAAGGATGCGGAAGGTTTCGCTAAAAAAGGTGATAACATACTCGCAAGCTTAAGAGCCTATAAGGAAGATAGACACGGCAGTGAACGATGGACAAATATGGCTTCATTTTCCACTGCAACATCACTGTTTCGGTTTAGGAAAATCTCCGGACTTAAGGTTACAACCGAAATGGTCATAGTATGCGAAGATGGAAGATACCAGATTTTAAGTGTTGAGGATGTAAGAGGCCGTGGAATGTATATTGAGGTTTTGGCAGAAAAGCTGGAATCGACTGTGAGGTGATGGGTATGGCAAAAGTTAATGTAAAGATGCCGGAGGAATTTCTTTTAAAGGTATCCCGGTTAGCTGACCGGACGGATGTCATTCTTCCAAAGGTTTTAGAAGCCGGTGGTGAGGTGGTACTGGATAAAGTCAAAGGAAATCTGAGAGATGTAGTTGGTAAGGATACGAAATACCCATCAAGGAGTACCGGTGAGCTTATATCTTCATTAGGACTATCAGATGCAAAGCAGGATAGAGACGGTAACTTCAATGTAAAAGTCGGCTTCGCGGAGCCAAGGTCTGATGGAGAGAGTAATGCAAAAATTGCAAGCATTATTGAATATGGAAAGCACGGTCAGCCTGCAAAACCTTTCTTGAAACCAGCGAGAACTGCATCCAGGAAATCTTGTACTAATGCAATGATAGCCAAGCTGGAGGAGGAGATCAGTAAGATATGAAAGTTTTAGAAGAACTGAATACCCTCATAACCGCTATATCGCTCCCTGTGGAAACCGGAGTTTTTTCCGATTTGGCACCGGATGAGTATGCCGTGATAACCCCACTTTCAGATATCTTTGAAGTCCATGCAGATAATCGCCCCAGCTTTGATGTACAAGAGGCACGGATATCGCTGTTCTCAAAGAATAATTACTTAGAGCGGAAAAGACAGATCACAACGGCATTATTAAATGCTGATTTCACAGTGACTGAGCGTCGGTATATCGGTCATGAGGATGATACAGGATATCACCATTATGCCATCGACGTGGCAAAAAATTATAGATTGGAGGAATAACATATGGCAACTATCGGTCTTGATAGACTGTACTATTCAAAGATAACCGAAGATTCCAACGGTGAAGAAACCTACGCTGTACCTTCGGTGCTTGCTAAGGCCATCACCGCTGAACTTTCGGTGGAACTGGTTGAAGCAATTTTATATGCGGATGACGGTGCTGCAGAAGTTGTAAAAGATTTTAACAGCGGTACTCTTACCCTCGGCGTGGATGACATTGGACCCACAGTCGCTGCGGATTTAACCGGTGCATCAACCGATGACAATGGTGTGCTGATCTCTGCCAGTGAGAATGTGGGTACACCCGTTGCTGTGGGCTTCAGAGCGCAAAAGGCAAACGGAACATATCGCTATTTTTGGCTCTATCGTGTGAAGTTCGGCTTACCTGCGACCAACCTGCAGACAAAGGCGGATTCTATCACCTTCTCTACACCAACCATCGAAGGAACGGTTATGCGCCGTAACAAACTGGATGGCATGGGCAAACACCCATGGAAAGCAGAGGTCACTGAAGGTGACGCAGGTGTTTCATCGACCACCATCACCGGTTGGTTTACTGAAGTTTATGAGCCGGTATATACACCGGAACCATAGGAGGAAAACAGATGGATAATGAGAGAAGCGCCACTATCAACATAGGCGGCAAGGATTATGAACTGGTTCTGACCACACGTGCGACGAAAGGCATTGCCGGTCGGTATGGGGGTCTTGAAAATCTCGGAGAAAAGCTGATGAAATCCGAGAACTTCGAGATGGCACTGGATGAGATTGTTTGGCTTATTACGTTGCTGGCAAATCAATCCATTTTGATTCGCAACCTTAAGAATAAGAATGCTCCGGAGGAACTCCTTACCGAGGAAGAGGTAGAACTTCTCACTTCACCTCTTGACTTGGCAGCATATAAAAACGCAATCACCGAAGCGATGTTTAAAGGTACAAAGCGCGATGTTGAAAGCGAGGAAGAAACTCCAAAAAACGTGGAAGTCGGGTAACGGACGCTGAAGTCTTTACCCGGCTTCTTTATTATGGAACAGTTCAGATGGGCATGGACGAAGAGGAATTCTGGCTTATGCCTATCGGACTGTTTTTTGATTTATGGACCTGCCACAAACAATGGCACGGCATTGAAAAGCCGAAGAAAACCCGGACAATTGACGATATTATCCCACCGGGTATTTAGGCGGAGGTGAAGGCATGGCAGACAATTTCGGTTTAAAGATAGGTGTCGAGGGCGAGCGTGAATTTAAGAAGGCTCTCTCCGAAATAAATCAATCATTTAAGGTGCTGGGCAGTGAAATGACCCTTGTTACCAGCCAGTTTGATAAAAACGATAAATCCATACAGTCAGTCACCGCTCGGAATGCGGTTCTGAATAAAGAAATTGATGCACAGAAAGAGAAGATTTCCACACTCAAGGCTGCTCTTGATAATGCCTCCTCCTCTTTCGGCGAAAATGACCGCCGTACCCAAAACTGGCAGATTCAGCTGAACAAGGCACAAGCTGAGCTGAACGGTATGGAGCGTGAACTTGAAGAGTCCACAATCGAAGCGGATAATCTCGGCGATGAATTGGACGATTCCGGCAAAAGTGCAGAAGATGCCGGTGGCAGGTTTGAGAAACTCGGTGGTGTGCTTAAGGGCATTGGTGTGGCGATGGGTGCAGTTGCCGTTGCTGCCGGAGCAGCCGCTATTAAGTTAGGCAAAGAGGTTGTTCAGCAATTTGGAGAGCTGGAACAAAACCTTGGTGGCTCTGAAGCTGTATTCGGTGCATACGCTGCATCAATTCAGAAAACTGGTGAGGAAGCCTATAGGAACCTCGGTGTCTCCCAAAGTGAGTACCTCGCCACTGCCAATAAAATGGGTGCATTGTTCCAAGGCTCTGGTATACAACAACAGAAAAGTCTTGAACTAACTGAAAAGGCCATGCAACGTGCTGCGGACATGGCATCTGTTATGGGTATTGATATGTCCTCTGCGATGGAAGCAGTCACAGGTGCGGCGAAAGGCAACTTCACCATGATGGATAACCTTGGAGTTGCCATGAATGCAACTAATATCCAAGCCTATGCCCTCGCAAAGGGTCTGGATTTTACTTGGAATACCGCAACACAAGCGGAAAAAGCCGAAATCGCCATGCAGATGTTTTTTGAGAATACGGAGCAATATGCCGGCAACTTCGCCCGTGAATCAACGCAAACAATTACTGGTTCCATTGGATTGTTACAAGCCGCACTTGGCTCTTTTACGGCAGGACTGGGCAATGCCAATGCCGACATGACAAATTTGACTGAGAATCTTGTTGATGCTTTCAAGGCAGTGGTGGAAAACATTGTACCAGTGCTTGAAAATATCGTGGCGGCTTTACCTACAGCGACAGGGGCAATTTTATCGGCAGTTGCCGACCTGCTTCCAATGCTCCTTGAATTAGTCACAAGCATTTTCACGCAAGTATTAGAAACGATTTTAAACCTCTTACCGGAACTGATTCCAGCGGCAGTTAGTGCTTTAATGACGATTGTGGGTGCTTTGATTGATAATCTTCCACTGCTCATAAATGCGGCAATAGAACTGGTCACTGCTCTTGTGGAGGGTATTGGCATAGCTTTACCGCAGCTCATCCCAGCAGCGATTTCGGCGGTTACGAAGATTGTTCAAGGCTTGATTGAGAACCTGCCAATGCTGCTGGATGCGGCTTTGCAGTTGATTATAGGATTAGCACAGGGCTTAGTTGACGCAATACCTCAGCTTGTTTCTGCCTTGCCTGCCATCATCGAAGCCGTGGTGGATTTTCTGATTGAATCCATCCCGGAGATTATCGATGCGGGCATTCAGCTATTGACTTCGTTGGTTACAGCGTTACCGACAATTATTACGGCAGTTGTGGAAGCAATACCGCAAATCATCGACAGTATAATCAGTGCAGTCATTGGGTCGATTCCTTTGATTATTGATGCAGGTATCCGGCTTTTGATATCGCTAATTCAGGCGCTCCCACAGATTATTACTACTGTAGTAGGTGCGATTCCGAAGATTGTTTCTTCACTGGTCAATGCCATTATTGGGAACATCGATAAGATTGTTTTGGCCGGTGTTCAGCTGTTTGTGTCATTGATTGCAAACCTGCCAAGGATAATCGTAGAGGTTGTTAAAGCAGTTCCGCAGATCATCTCGGGACTGGTCAGAGCCTTCACTGGTTATATCGGTCAAATGGCACAAGTGGGTGGCAATTTGATTAAAGGTTTGTGGAATGGTATTTCAGACGCAGGTGCTTGGTTATGGAATAAAATCTCTGGGTTTTTCGGTAATGTGGTATCGAAGATTAAAAACTTCTTCGGTATCAAATCCCCCTCAGCTTTGTTTGCCGGAATTGGCCACAACATGGGTGAAGGCATCGGTGTGGGCTTCGAGGATGCAATGGCAGCAGTTTCAAGGGATATGCAAAATGCAGTACCTACAAACTTTGATTTGAATTACAAAGGATTATCCGGGCAAGGCAGCACTAACGGCACAAGCATCACGCAAAATCTTTCTGTGGTGACACCAAAGGCTCTATCAGAAAAAGAACTGGCACGGGAATTTAAGAATCTGTCCCGTAAATTGGCACTTGAATTATAAAGGAGGACGGCCAATGGAATTAACTTATATAAATGCAGATGGCAAAAGTATCACGCTTAAACAAAGCCGTCCGTACTTTCTTACCAAGATAGATGGCACTGGCAACATACGTCAGACCGTCAACACTTTCAAGGCACCGGATCAAGACGGTGCTTTTTATATTTCGTCCACACTGGATATGCGAAACATAACAATTGAAGGAACGGTTGTTGCTGATAATCCTAGTGATGCCTATGAACGAAGGCAGAGGTTTCTTCAAATATTCAGCCCTAAGCTACTGGGGACTCTTCAATATAGGGAACGGAAAATCTCATGTGTTGTTGAGGAAGCAGGATTTAGTGTTTCTACTCGGCAAAGAATACCGAATTTCTTTGTAAGCCTGCTTTGTCCCTCCCCTTTCTTCGAGACATTGGATGAGGTAAGAGAGGAACTGGCATCTTGGATACCTTTACTTGAATTTGAACTGGAGATACCAATGAGCGGTATGGAGTTTGGAATGCGCCAGCCAAGTCAAATCATTACGGTGGAAAACATCGGTGATGTGTCCTGTGGATGTGAAATTGTGTTCCGAGCTCTGGGTACTGTTACAAACCCCGAACTTTTAAAGATTGACACCGGTGAATACATTCGGCTACTCACTACAATGAATGCCGGAGATGAACTTCGTGTTTATACCCATTTTTCGGGTAAGCGTGTAGTCAGCATCAATGGAACGGTGGTAACAAATGCATTCTCCTTGCTGGACACCGATTCAGTGTTCTTTCAGCTTTCCGCAGGCCTTAACACACTGCGCTACGATGCTTCAGTTAATATGGAACTGTTAGAAGTCAGTATTTATTTTCGTCCGCAGTTTCTGGGGGTGTAAAGATGGAACTGTTTATCTACAATTCAAACCGAGAGCTTGTGGGCATTGTGGAATCTTTTGAATACCTGCGTTGGACACGGCGTTACTCCCAGTGTGGTTCCTTTGAGTTAAAAGCCATAGCAACACAGGAGAATACTGCACTCTTAAAAGAAGGAAATATCATTTGGAAGAACGATGATGAGGAAGCCGGTATTATTGAGCATCTGGAATTGTCTCAAACCGAGCAGGAAATCATCACTGCAAGCGGTCGCTTTGCTACATCATTTCTTACCCGACGTATTCTATGGCAGACGGAAAAGCTATCCGGTGACATTTCAATTTGTGTGGAGCAACTGATTAATAATAATCTTATCAATCCTTCTGATGTAGCAAGGAAAATTAATGGGATATCATTCTCGTCTCCAAACTTGGGCATACCCGTTAGTACCCAGATATCTTATCGGAATCTGATGGATGTGGTGACAGAATTATGTGAGGCTTCAGAAGTTGGCATCAAGACTGTGTTCACTCCTGCAACAGGAATTTTTACCGTAAAGCTTTATATGGGTTCAGAGTCACAAGCAGTGTTCTCCAAAGAGTACGAGAACCTAACTGAACAAATTTATACTATAAGTGCCGCTGACTATGCAAACACTGCTCTTGTCGGAGGCGAAGGTGAAGGTGCAGACCGGACATTTGTAGCCATTGCAAGTGGCTCCGGAGAGGCACGACATGAAATTTTTGTTGATGCAAAGGATCTGCGTGCTGATGATTTCGGAGCAGATTATATTGATACACTGATTTTTCGTGGTCAGAGCAAACTGAATGACCAGGCAATTCGTTATACCTTCGACACTTCGGTTAATCCTCACGGAAATCTGACATACAAGCTAGACTTCGACCTTGGGCAGACTGTCAAAGTCATTTCCAAGGCCTGGGGAGTATCGATGACAACACGCATTACCGAGATTGAAGAAACCTATGATGCTGACGGTCAAAGCATTAGCGTGGTCTTTGGAAAGGCTGAGCTAACAATAGCGCAGAGAATTCGCTCGGACATGAGCCAAGTTAAAACAGCAATTTCTGCTCCGACTGGTATTTCTGAAGTGACGGAAGCGCTGGGCATTGTGGAAGAAGCACTGGGTGATGTGGAGGGAACATTAGGTGAAGTGGAAGGGTCGCTTAGTACTGTAGAGGAAACCTTAGGGGATTTGATGGTAGTAAACCCTAAAATTAAGGGTGATAATTTTGCGGATACCATTAACAACCTGTTTGGAAAGATCCCCGCACTTGAAATTAACGTAGGTGCAGGTACTGTATCGGTCGGTCAATATGCTCTACATAATATGGTACCCGGAGACGCCTTTTACTTTACTTCGTACAACGGTAACAAATTCAGCGATCAGCCAAGTGATGACGGCCATGTCTTTCTGGTAAAGCACAACGGAGACAACACGGGAAACGGCTATCAGCGTGCAATGGGTTTCTTTGTATCCCGTAATACCATGACATTTTATGTGATTTCAGTTTTCGTGTTCAATAACCCGGCTGGTCAGGCTAACTGGCTCAACATCAATAATGAATCAATAACTACGGCAAGGATTGCAAACGGTGCTGTGACTACCGCAAAAATGGCTCAGGAAGCTAATACCTCACTCACCTATTCGCTCGGAAGTGGTGTAACCATAGGTTCAAATATGTCATTTGTAAATAAGGGAGTTGTTTCAATCGGAATGCAGATTAACGTGGGTGCTTCGGGAGTCGCTTCCGGCGGCACGATTCTATCAATGACAAATGTGAACTTTTACCCTTACTCGACGGTACGAGCTGTGGCAACTGCGGTGGGTGGCAGTGGTACCAGTATGCCGATTACAATTAACACAAGCGGTGTGGTGGCGAACGCTGCTGGTTCCACACTGCCTACGGGTTTTTATATGATATCTTGCTCTTATGCGAGAGCTTAAAGGGAGGAGAGCAATATGGAGAAAAGCGGATTTTTCAACTCATCAGATGGAGATAGAGTCTATGATGCAACGGACTTCGCCGAATATTTCGGAAGTCTTGTATCTAACGGAGTTTTTTATGCTACACCAACAAACCTGCAGGTTTTTCCTGCAATTGGATTAGCCGTGAGTGTTGCAGCAGGCAGTGCATGGATTAATGGATATAGATATGAAAACACGGATGCTCTGAACATGCCACTTACTACTGCAAACGGAAGCAATCCTCGTATTGACCGGATTGTTATTCGATTAAACCAAATCAACCGAAGCATTAAGATTGCAGTTGTTGACGGAATCCCGGCTACTACACCTGTGGCACCAGAATTGACAAGAACCAGCGATATCTATGAACTTGGAATCGCTGATGTGCTTGTACCGACGGCCGCTACATCAATAGTTACAAATAACATTACAGATACCCGTCTAAATACTGACCTTTGCGGTTTGGTAAATTCGCTGGTTTCGGCGGTCTATGAGTGAGGTGAATTCTTATGGCAACTTATCAGGCAACAAATGCTTGTACATGGCGTAACGGAAGCTGGATTGCAGGCGTAACCGATTATGTTCGGCAAGGGGTTTATCCTGATGCTAACAATTATGAGAACGTGGGTGCTATGCTGTTTGACCTCGCCAGTATTCGTAATACCTACGCAAACTATTATCCTACATCAGCCAGCATTCACCTTGTCAGGATAGCCGCAGGTGACTGGGGTTCCGCCAGAACCATGACGTTATATGCTGGAAACGCATCAGGTATGCCGTCTCCAAGTTCAGGAACGAGTGTATCCGGGAGCAGACCAACGAAGGTCACTGGTGGATACAATTACACCGTTTCCGCTGGGCAAGGTGCAAAAGATATCGCCATTTCCACCGCACTTATAGATTCTATCGGTAGCGGTGCCAGCAACTGCCTATTCATGGATGCAGGCTCCAGTTCATTGAACTACATGGGCTTTGGCGCAAGGGACAACTTAAGCCAAATTGTGCTGACCATAAACTGGGCAAGCCGGACAACCGCCTGCAGCGCACCTACTTCCTGCTCAGTGAATTCGACTCTCTCGGAAGGTAATGTCACACTATCATGGAGTGGCGCATCCGGCGGCATAAATAATACAATTTCATCCTACGAAATACAGTACAGTGATTCAGCCGATAACATCAACTGGGGATCATGGTCAGCACTGACTACGGTAACCACTACTGCCACAAGCGGAAGCGTGTCGGTTGCTCCCCCTTCAACGCGAGGTCACTACCGCCGGTTTCAGGTGCGAACACGCGGCACAGCAGGAGCAAGCTATTATTCCGGCTGGAAAGTATCATCAAACTCTGTCCGCAGAAATACGGTGCCAAGTCCTGCCACCACTGCAGTCGCTTCTCCTTCAAACTACAGCGATGAAACCATTACACTGACTTGGAGCGGAGCTTCCGGTGGAACCAGTGCTATCAAGGGATACCAGATTGCCAGCAGGACATCCACGGATAACAGTACATGGAGTTCATGGAATGTTCTGACCACTCTGGTTTTGCCAGCCAGTGGCGGCAGTTACAACCCAAATGTATCAAGAATTCCAGGCACATATACTCAATTTGGCATTTGGACAATAGATAATCTCGATGTTTACTCTTCAGAGAAGATTAGTAACAGCATTTACTGCGATATTACCGCCTGCGTAGCTCCGACCGCTTGCTCCGTAAGCGCAACGCTGGCCGAAGGAAATGTTACCCTCTCATGGAGCGGCGCTTCCGGAGGTGCGGGAAATGCGATTACATCCTATGAGATACAGTATAGCGATTCGGCAGATAACAGCACCTGGGGAACATGGACAGCGTTAACTGTAGTGTTCACTTCAGCGACGAGCGGCAGTTTAATAGTCAGCTCGCCAACTACACGCGGGAATTATCGCCGATTCCGGGTAAGAACAAGAGGTGCAGCCGGGGAAAGTTTCTACTCCGACTGGACCATTTCCAGTAATACCGTTCGAAGAAATACACTGCCGATACCACCGACAACTTTTACTGCCACTCCTCCTATATATGAGGTTAGAAAGATAACCATTTCTTGGAGTGGAACAATACCAGGAACCAGTGCTATTAAGCAGTATGTCATTCAACAGGCAACATCGACAGACGGGGTAAATTGGTCGGCATATGAAGCACTGACTACTATCGTCTCAAGTGCTACTTCTGGCACCATCGAGGTGAATGGCTCACAAATAGCCGGTATGCTTACTCGTTATCGAATCAGCGTTACAGATATACTTGATACTGTTTCAACCTTTGTAGTCAGTAATGCAGTAAAGAAAAATAGTCAGCCTGCCACACCGATAATTACCTGTCCGATGTCCGGCAATTCTACTTATAACACTACACCGCGGTTCATGATTACAACGGGCATAGAACCAGATGGACAAACACAGATTGTGGAAGTCAAGATTGATTCCGGTCCATGGTATAACAGCGTGGATAATCCTGAGAGATTTTCCACGAGTGGTTATCTGGGTAACGGTGTTAAGACGGTTTATCAAGCCGAACCTCTTTTAGCAGGAAATCATACGGTTACCTTCCGTTGCCTTGACAGTGACATTGAGTCAGCAAGTGCAGAAGTTATTCGTACCTTCACGGTATTAGAAATGCCTTTTGAAATCATCACTGCTAATGTGACTCATGCTAAGGCAACGCATATTCAAACCCTCCGTACTGCTGTAAATAGAGTACGTAGCTATTACACCCTTTCCCCTGTTTCTTGGAAGGAGGAAATCATTGCGGGTAAAACCACTATAAAGAATTGGCCATCTCATATTACTGAAATTCGCAAAGCTATTGATTCAGTTATTTTGGTAATAAATGATTTTGATGCTTCCGGGACATTCGACATACCGGCCTTTACATGGCTACCTATTGGAATGGGGCGGCCGAGGGCAGATGTCATGGAACAAATGCACAACCTTATTTACGTGTTATAAAAGTCAAAAATATAATTCAGCGCTCTTGCGATTTGCAGGGGCGCTTTTCAATACACAAATTCAACTTAATGGAGGTGTTTTTAATGAAAGAGATGTGGAACTGGATACAGTTAGCCTTTGCAGCTGTTGGCGGATTTCTTGGATGGTTTCTGGGTGGACTTGATGGATTCCTTTATGCACTGATTGCTTTTGTTGTTATAGATTATCTGACAGGTGTTCTATGTGCAATTATTGATAAAAAGCTATCCAGTGAAATCGGTGCTAAAGGAATTTTCAAAAAGGTACTTATCTTTGTGATGGTAGGTGTTGCCCATATTCTTGATACGCAGATACTGGGTAGTGCTGGTGAAAATGGTGGTGTACTTCGAACGGCAGTAATCTTCTTCTACTTAAGTAATGAAGGTGTTTCTATTTTGGAGAATGCCGGACATATTGGACTGCCTATCCCAGAAAAATTAAAAGAGGTTCTAAAACAGCTACATGGACGTGATGAGGAACCTCCTAAGTCGGGTGATGGAATATGATTGATTTAGCAAAAGCTGTGACAGTGTTTATCGGCAGGCGTGGAGAGCATAACTTTCGCCGCCTTGAAGTTGACGTTTCGAGCCTATTAGATGGTAGCTACCCCGAAACTGCTCTAAATGCCATATACAAAAGACCGGATGGCATTGCTTATCCGGTGGTCACAACCTACGCTGATGGCGTTCTGACATGGTCACCCAACGCAACGGATACGTTGCTTGTCGGTGTTGGGCAGTTGGAGATAAGGGTTACTCATGGTGATGTGGTCGGAAAAAGCGTCCGAATACTAACCATCGTTGAGGAGGCTCTTGTTGATGATATAGCCGTGCCACCCGAGCCTCCTGCCCAGGAATGGCTCAATCGAGTGCTTTCAGCCTTAGCGGAATTGGATATTGATGAGATAAACAACTTGCTAAATCTCACTTATAACCTGTTAAATGACAATTATGTATTGCTGAATACCACGCATAACCAACTAAACGATACCCATGGGCTGGTCGGAGATAACTACGAACTGCTAAACACAACAAATAGTCAGGTGAATGACAGCTACAACTTGCTGGACACCACATACGGCCTAATTGAGAATATGCGTGACACGCTGTATATGCGGACTGGTATTCTCCTCAACCATTTACATCCCATAGAAACCGCTTCTGCACCGGACATGACCAGCCGAAGAGCGTCCATCACATTTAGTAGCGTATCAAACGGCAATAACGTAGTAATCGGTACGGTAACATATACCTTCGTCACTGCCTTGGGTAGCCCTTCCGCAAACAATGTGCAGGTGTTAATCCAAGGTAACCTTCGCAATACGGTCAAGAAATTTGCCGAAGCCATAAGGGGCGTCGAGGATGAAACGAACATTGCTTATGGGGTAGGTACAGATCCTAATCCGACTTGCACCGCCTATTGGACGAGTCAGAGGTTTTCCATCGGAGACGCTACCGTAGCTCCGGGAGAAAGCCTGTTCATGCTGGAAAGAGTAGAAAATGCAACATCCGCAATAAATCTGACATCCACCGCAACAGTAGCTATCAATCCATTTACCAGGATAAGCTACCTGAGATATATTTTGTCTGGCAACGTTTCAGGTTCGGGCGGAGCTAACAGCGTTCGTGGGCCTTTGCATACAGTATTGCCCATTAACAGTGTAGTCATTGGAGGTCAGGGTGGATTGCTTTATCCGGCGACATATGACTGTCATTTGATAACTCTTTGCCGCCAATCCGATACAAGCGAAAAGGAGCTTGACTTCTATATTTCCAATGACGAGGAGACTTTCACCAGAATCTCACGGAGTACACCTGTAGGGTCAAATACATCTGCTGAATCTCTGCACATTCATATTCAAATGCGGCAAGCTAGGATACCTGCTGGGTATGGACTGTACGTCCGTATGGGAAGTGACGGAACATCATCGAGTGCTTATTGCGATTTGAAATTTACCTATCATCTATATCCTACCGCTCTTGCGACAGATACAAGTCCTTAATTTGCGAGGTGATTTATTATGCGATTACGAAAATTAATACTTACAAATAACGCTTGCTTTAAAGCAGGTAAAACCATAACTCCCAAAGGAATTATGGTGCACTCCACCGGGGCAAATAATCCATGGCTCAAGCGATATGTTGGCCCGGATGACGGCTTGCTCGGAAAGAACCAATACAACAATCACTGGAATCAAGATAAGCCAGGTGGCCGTCAAGTTTGCGTTCATGCCTTTATTGGTAAGCTTGCGGATGGAACCATCGCTACTTATCAAACCCTGCCTTGGAATCATCGTGGTTGGCATGGAGGCTCCGGCTCGAAAGGCTCGGTCAACGATACCCATATAGGCTTTGAGATTTGCGAGGACGGTCTTTCGGACAGCACCTATTTTGACAAGGTGTACCGAGAGGCCGTCGAACTTTGTGTACATCTTTGCAAGCTCTATGGTTTAACCGAAAAGAACATCATCTGCCACAGCGAGGGTCACAAGCTGGGCATTGCCAGCAATCATGCCGATGTGATGCACTGGTTTCCTAAACATGGTAAGAGTATGGACACCTTTCGAGCGGATGTAAAGAATGCACTAAACCCCGTTAACCCATCCCCTAAAGCGGAGGATATTTTATATAGGGTGAGAAAGAGTTGGAATGATGCCAAATCTCAAAAGGGTGCATATAAGTTGTTGGAAAATGCCAAGCGTTGTGCAGATACCAACTCCGGATACTCTGTCTTTGATGAGGATGGACAAATTATATACTCAGGAAAATCTGCTCCGACATATGAAATATATACCGTAGTTAAGGGTGACTCACTTTGGAAGATTGCTAAAGAAAAGCTTGGCAATGGTGAAAGATATACGGAGATTAAGGCACTCAACGGTCTAACTACAAATATCATCTATGCCGGACAGAAATTGAAAATTCCTAATTAATCATGATGCCCTTGGAGGTCAAAAAACTTCCGAGGGCATTATTTTTTTCTAAACCGTCAGATTTCCTTTCCTCCCGTGGCTACCAGGTAGAGGGCAACAAATTAAATCGCCCTTTGGAAAGAGGTGAAGGACATGAAACACAATCTTAAAATCAGTGTTTCAAAAGAGCCACAGACAGGCGGAATCATTACTTGCCGTAATGTCACCATTAGGGAGCGCATCCTACGTTTCCTCCTTGGAGATAAACGACGTGTAACCATTCTGATCCCAGGAGACAGTGTCGAGGAACTCTCCATCTGTGAGACTACGAAAGGAGGAAATGACCTTGAGCAAAGTAAAGTTACTGCTTGATGTGGTAAATGATATGCGAAGTCTTGCAGACAGCATACAGGCAGTTTGTGATGCAATGACGGAAACTGATTCCGCTTTCAAAGAAGTGCCTGCCACAAAGACAGAAACAGCAAAAGAGCCGGATATCCCAATTGAAAAAGTGCGTATGGTGCTTGCCGAAAAGAGCCAGCTTGGATTTACTGCCGAAGTGCGAGGACTCATTCAGAAGTATGGTGCCGACAAGTTAAGTGCCGTTGACAAGGCTTATTATGCTGACATCTTGAAAGATGCGGAGGTTCTTGGCAATGGGTAATCATGCAATATTATCTGCATCATCTTCACACAGATGGCTTCATTGTTTACCGTCAGCAAGGCTTGAACTTGAGTTTGAAGATACAAGCGGCACTGCGGCAGAAGAAGGAACAGCGGCACACGCACTCTCGGAACACAAACTGAAAAAAGCACTCCATATAAGGAGCAAGCGTCCTATATCAGAGTATGACTCAGATGAGATGGAAGAATGTACGGATGCCTATGTTGATTTTGTTATGGAACAGGTGGGGCTTGCAAAACAGTCCTGCAATGATCCTATCATTCTTATCGAAAAGCGTCTTGATTTTTCCTGCTATGTGCCGGACGGCTTTGGTACTGGAGATTGTTTAATCATTTCAGATGACAGACTTCACATCATAGATTTCAAATATGGCATGGGTGTGCTTGTTGATGCGGTGGACAATCCACAGATGAAACTGTATGCCTTGGGTGCCCTTGAAATCTATGACAGCCTTTATGATATCAGCGAAGTATCGATGACGATTTTCCAACCAAGAAGAGAAAATGTCAGCACATGGACTGTACCGGTAGAGGAACTTAAATGCTGGGCAGAAGAGGAACTTAAACCAAAGGCTGTAAAAGCCTATAACGGCGAGGGTGAATATATACCGGGTGAATGGTGTACTTTCTGCAAGGCTGCAGTCAGATGCCGTGCAAGAGCCGAAGAAAAATTAAAACTCGCACAGACAGAGTTTAAGATGCCACCGTTACTTACTGACAATGAGATAGAAGAGATTTTATTCATTCTTCCCGACCTTACTAAATGGGCAAATGAAATAACAGCCTATGCCACAGATGCCGCTGTGAATCACGGCAAAGAGTGGAATGGTTTTAAGGTTGTGGAAGGTCGCTCTGTTCGCAAATACAAAGATGAAGATGCCATCGCAGAAAAAGCTGTGGCAAGCGGATTTAAGGACATTTACCGTAAGAGCCTAATCCCTATGACAGAGATGCAGAAGCTGATGGGTAAAGCCAAATTTGAGGAAATACTCGGTGACCTCATTTATAAACCACCGGGCAAGCCGACTCTTGTTCCCAACTCGGATAAAAGACCGGCTATGAACGTAGCAGATGCAAAAAACGAATTTAACGAAATTATGGAGGATTAATATTATGGCAAATAACACTAATAAAACTAAGGTTATCACAGGTGTAAACACAAGGCTCTCTTACTTTCACGGATGGGAGCCGGTATCTATTAACGGCGGTGCTGAGAAATACAGTGTGTCCGTTCTCATTCCAAAGGATGATAAGGAAACCATAGATGTAGTAAACGCTGCTATCGATGCAGCTATTGAAGAAGGCATTGCAAAGTTTGGTGGTAAGAAACCAAATAAAGCTACTATTAAACTTCCGCTCCGTGACGGCGATGTAGAGCGTGACGATGAGGCATATAAGGGTCATTATTTTATTAATGCCAACAGCATAACCGCTCCTCAGATTGTAGACAAAAGAGTTAAACCTATTTTGGATCGCAGTGAAGTGTACAGCGGTTGTTACGGTAGAGTTTCTCTTAACTTTTATGCTTTCAACTCCAACGGAAATAAGGGTGTAGCTTGTGGTCTTGGTAATATTCAAAAGATTAAGGATGGCGAACCTCTCGGTGGCAAGACTTCTGCAGCAGATGACTTTACTACTCTTGTGGATGATGACTTCCTTGCCTAAAAGGAACGATGACATTGCGGTGGTGGAGGCTTTCCCTCTGCCACCTTTTTTCTTTTAGGAATGGAGGCATGTTATGAAGAACTTGGAAATCGATATTGAAACATACTCATCTGTCAATTTGCAAAAGAGCGGAGTTTACCGTTATGTAGAGGCAGATGACTTTGAAATATTACTGTTTGGATATTCTGTCGATGGCGGAGAGGTTATGGTGGTTGACCTTGTGAGTGGAGAAAAGATACCGAAGAAGATACTCGATGCCATAACCAATGAAAATATAGCCAAATGGGCATTCAATGCTCAGTTTGAGCGTGTCTGCCTTTCCCGTTATCTTGGCTATCCCTTTGGATATTATTTAAATCCTTCATCATGGAGATGTACAATGGTTTGGTCGGCATATATGGGACTTCCCCTTTCCTTGGAAGGTGTGGGTGCTGTTCTTGGCCTTGAAAAGCAAAAGCTGATCGAAGGTAAAGACCTTATAAGATACTTTTGTGTTCCGTGTACTCCCACCAAATCAAATGGTGGCAGAACTCGTAATCTGCCAAGCGATGATGAGAAGAAATGGCAGATGTTTAAGGCTTACAATAAGCGTGATGTTGAAACGGAAATTCAGATACAGCAAAGGCTTATAAAGTTTCCTGTTCCGGAAGACATATGGGATGAATACCATCTCGACCAGGAAATCAATGATCGTGGCATAAAAGTTGATATGGGTTTTGTAAAACAGGCTATTGCTATGGATGAGATTTCCCACGAAAAACTGATGTCAGCAATGCAGGAAATGACAGAACTCGATAACCCCAACTCAGTACAGCAGATGAAAGGCTGGCTTTCCGAAAACGGTCTTGAAACAGATACGCTTGGCAAAAAGGCTGTGGCAGAATTATTAAAGGATGCACCGGAGCATTTGGCTGAAGTTCTCAAGCTCCGTCAGCAACTGGCTAAATCATCGGTAAAGAAATATACAGCAATGGAAAATGCCGTTTGTAGTGATTCTCGTGCCAGAGGTATGTTCCAATTTTATGGGGCTAACAGAACAGGTCGCTTTGCAGGAAGGCTTGTGCAATTACAGAACCTGCCACAAAACCATATGCCGGATTTAAAAGAGGCACGAGGCATAGTAAAGAGCGGTGATTATAAAACACTTGATATGCTCTACGAAGATATACCAGACACCCTCTCACAGCTGATTCGTACAGCATTTGTGCCAAATGAAGGCAACAAGTTTATTGTTGCAGACTTTTCAGCCATTGAGGCTCGTGTGCTTTCATGGCTTGCAGGTGAAGAATGGCGAACCGGAGTATTCGCAAGAGGCGGTGACATATATTGTGCATCAGCTTCACAGATGTTTAAAGTTCCCGTTGAAAAGCACGGTGTCAACGCTCATCTAAGGCAGAAAGGAAAAATCGCAGAACTAGCACTTGGATATGGCGGATCTATCGGGGCATTAAAGGCTATGGGTGCGTTGGAGATGGGACTTGAAGAGGAGGAATTGAAACCCCTTGTTAATGCCTGGAGAGCATCCAATCCAAATATCGTAAAGTTCTGGTGGGATGTTGACCGTGTTGTTAAGAAGTGCATTAAGGAAAATAAGTCACAGAAAATAAATAACATTGAGTTTCATTGCATGAGCGGAATGCTATTTATTGTTCTCCCTTCCGGCAGACAGCTTGCCTATGTAAAACCTCGTATCGGTGAAAATATCTTCGGTGGTGAGTCCGTGACTTACGAAGGTGTAGGAGGAACAAAGAAATGGGAGCGTATTGAAAGTTATGGCCCTAAATTTGTAGAAAATATTGTTCAAGCAATCTCTCGTGATATTTTGATGTATGCCATGAAAACACTCCGAACTTGTAGCATCGTGGCTCATGTGCATGATGAAGTAATCATTGAGGCTGACCCTCGAATGTCCATAGATAGCGTATGTGAACAAATGGGCAGAGTTCCTCCCTGGGCAAAGGGACTGCTCCTTGATGCCGATGGCTACGAATGCGACTTCTATAAAAAAGATTAGAAAAAACATCAGATTTCACCTCCCGCCGTGGCTACCAGGTAGGAGGTGTTTTTCTATGAATATTTTTCAAGTCACAGACAACAACCCAATACCAAGTGAAACTATAAAAATGACTAACAGCCAAATGCAGAAAGAGGCTGATTACTATATGGCTCAAAAATTACTTAAACAGCTTTTATCTGCGGGGTTAATTTCACTGGATGAATTCGACAAAATTACAGAGTTAAATCGCAAAAAATTCTCACCCATTTTAGCAAAGATAATGCCCTAAAACACTTGCTATTACTGGCTTTTAGAGCGAATATGTCATATACCGAAAGCGAGGTGAGATGATGAAAAAGATATTCAAAGTTGACAATGCAGCAGCTACTTCAAAGAGGAAATTACGTGTTGCTGCATATGCCAGAGTTTCTACTGACAGTGATGAACAACTGGTCAGTTTAAAAGCACAGAAAGAACACTACGAAAGCTCCATTAAATTAAATCCAGAATGGGATTTTGCAGGTCTTTATTATGATGAAGGTTTGAGTGCGACTAAGAAAGACAACAGAACCGGTCTAATGGATATGATAAAGGATGCCGAGCAAGGAAAGATTGATTTAATTCTTACAAAATCAATCAGCCGGTTTGCAAGAAATACAACCGACTGTTTGGAAATGGTACGAAGGCTCATTGATGTTGGCGTGTTCATTCAATTTGAGAAAGAAAACATTAATACAGGTTCTATGGAAAGCGAGTTAATGCTCTCCATATTAAGCGGCCTTGCTGAAAGCGAGTCTGTTTCCATTTCGCAAAACATTAAATGGTCTGTTCAGAAACGCTTTATAAACGGCACTTTTATAATTTCCTATCCGCCATACGGTTACATAAACGCTGATGGCAAGATGGAGGTTGTGCCTGAGGAGGCGGAAATAGTTCGCACCATTTTTAGTGAGTGCATTAACGGCAAAGGGGCATTCCTCATAGCCAAGGAATTAAATAAGCGAGGTATTCCATCCAAGCGAGGTACAGTTTGGCATCCGTCAACAGTACAAGGTGTTCTTAAGAACGAAAAATATACCGGAGATGTAATTTTCCAAAAGACCTATACTGATAGCAACTTCAACCGCCATATAAATTACGGCGAAGAAAATCAGTACCTTTTAGAAAAGCATCATGAGGCTATTATCAGCCATGAGGATTTTGAAAAGGCACAGTTAATTATGGAACAACGTGGCAAGGAAAAGGGTGTTTCAAAGAAGGAAGGCAAATACCAAAAGCGGTATGCATTCTCCGGTAAAATAACCTGCGGAGAGTGCGGTTCCCGTTTCAAAAGACGTATCCATTATTCCGGGAAAAATGAGTATATCGCTTGGTGTTGTACAAAGCACATAGAACACACAGTTAAATGCTCAATGAAGTTTATCAAAGATGAAGATATTAAGGTTGCATTTGTAACAATGCTAAACAAACTGGTTTTTTCTTGCGATATGCTGCTCAAGCCTTTTATGCAAGGGTTGAGAAATATTGATGAGAAAGCCTATCTGAAGAAGATTACTGAAATTGAGGACAGCATTGAGAAGAACGAAAATCAGCGTAATGTGCTTATGGAACTTATGTCAAAAGGACTTTTGAATCCGGGATTGTTTACAAAGCAGAATACGGAACTATTAAGTGAGTTTGCTAGGCTTGCCACAGAAAAAAAACATATATTTTTTGCGGTAAACGGTAATGCATCAAAGATAGATGAAGTCCAAAGGCTCATAAGATTCTGTAGCAGAAACAGAATGGCATTGAAATTTAACGATAATGTTTTTGAAGATTTTGTAGATGAGGCAGTTGTAAATTCCAGGGAGGAGATTGTATTTAAACTGAAATGCGGTCTTTCCTTAAAAGAAAGGCTGGTGGAATAATGACACATACACCACATGGTTACCGCATTGAAGGCGGTAAGGCAGTTATAGATGAAACGGCAGCAGGTCAAGTAAGAGAACTCTTTGATGGTTATAACTCGGGGTTGGCTCTTACAGTGGCTGCCGAAAAAGCAGGCCTTAAATTGTACCACGCTTCAGCAAAGAGAATGCTACAAAATGAGCATTATGTTGGGGATGAGTATTACCCTGCCATTGTTGATAGTGACGTTTTTAATAAGGCAAACAATGAAATACGCAGACGGGCACTGGCTCTTGGAAGAATAAAGGAATATAAAGAGCCATTATCGCCCACTCCGCAAACAAGATTTAAAATGGGCAGAAAGACAAAGTTTTTTGATGATCCTTTTGCACAAGCCGAGTATATGTACGGTCTAATAGAAAGCGAGGTGGACTGATGGCTAATATGAATGCAAGTAAGAATATAACCGTTATTCCGGCTCGAAAACGGGTCGGCAATACGGTAGCGAAAGAAGAAATACCAAAACTTAGAGTTGCAGCCTATTGCCGTGTTTCTACAGATACAGAGGAACAGGCTACAAGTTATGAGGCTCAGATGGAGCATTACACAGATTTCATTAGGAAAAATACCGAATGGGAATTCGCAGGCATCTTTGCTGATGATGGTATCTCAGGCACAAACACGAAAAAGCGTGATGAGTTTAACCGTATGATAGATGAATGCATGGCGGGCAACATTGATATGATCATTACCAAGTCCATCAGCCGATTTGCCCGTAATACCTTGGATTGCCTTAAGTATATCCGTGACTTAAAAGCAAAGAACATCCCCGTTTATTTTGAAAAGGAAAATATTAATACAATGGATGCTAAGGGCGAGGTACTCCTTACCATTATGGCATCCTTAGCACAGCAGGAAAGCCAGTCTCTTTCACAGAATGTTAAGCTGGGTCTTCAGTACAGATACCAACAAGGCAAGGTGCAGGTCAACCATAATCGCTTTCTTGGATATACAAAGGACGAGGATGGAAATCTTATTATTGAGCCGAAAGGTGCTAAGGTTGTAAAGCGAATTTTCAGAGAGTACCTTGAGGGCGAGAGCCTTGCTGGTATTTGTAAGGGTCTGATGAAAGACGGCATTTACACAGCGGCGGGCAATCCGAAATGGAGACCGGAAACAGTACAAAAGATACTGCAGAACGAAAAGTACATGGGAGATGCACTGTTACAGAAAACCTATACGGTGGATTTCTTAACAAAAAAGCGTGTTAAGAATGAAGGCATCGTTCCCCAGTATTATGTCGAGAATAATCACGAGGCTATCATTCCAAGGGAACTATACCTGCAGGTACAAGAAGAAATGAAACGCAGAAGTCTTTTGTTTAAAGGCAAAGACGGAAAGAGAAGGATATATAGTAGTAAGTATGCCTTATCCTCCATCACCTTTTGCAGTGATTGCGGAGACATATATAGGCGGACTTATTGGAACAACCGTGGCAAGAAGTCTACTGTATGGAGATGCGTTACACGATTGGAAGAGGGACCTAAAGGTTGCACATCAAGGACAATTTCGGAGGAAGACCTCCATGCCGCAGTAGCAGAGGCATTTAACCAGGTTCTTGGCGGTGGCGAATCGATGATTGCGATTTTGCGGGAGAATATAGAATCTGTGGTCTGCGAGAGCAATGAACAGGCCATTGCCAACATTGACAAGCAAATGGAAGAGAAACAGATGGAACTCATCAGCTATGCTAATTCCGGCAAGGACTATGAAAAACTTGCTGATGAAATACAGGCTCTTAGCGAAAGAAAGCAAGCCATCCTTACGGCGGAGGCGGAAAGCCAAGGCGAAAAAGACCGAATAATAGAGATGATGGATTTTATAGAAAACCACGCTGACCAGAGCCTTGATTACGATGAAGAGTTGGTAAGACTCTTAGTTGAGAAGTTAACTGTATTTGAAAGCAACGTGGTAGTGAGGTTTAAGTCGGGAATTGAAGTAGAAATCTGATTGAAACTAAAAAATGCGGCACACCCTTTGAACAATAAATGCTTTGAGGGTGTGCTTTTTGTCTGTAACTTTTTTATGAATTTTAATTAATACATATTGACAACTATCGATATGCTTGATATTATTATTTTAGGATATTGAGAACCTTCGATGTCATTGATACATATAAATATATAGGGAGGTAATTTTATGGAGCGATCATATGCTGAATATGTACCTGCAATTAAGGCGATGTCAGATGAAACGCGGTTAAAGATTATTGATATGCTATCATGTGGAGAAATGTGCGCATGTGATATATTGGAAGAATTCAGTATTTCTCAATCCACTCTTAGTTATCATATGAAAATTTTAACAGAAAGCGGACTTGTAAATGGAGTACGCGACGGGGCATGGATGAGGTATACGCTAAACAAGGAAAAAACAAATGATGTCATATCTTTTTTTACTGGCATAACTTCCGAGGAAGAAGATTGTATTTGCAAAAAGTGTAATAATAAAAAATCTGATAATCAATGTTGTTAAGGAGGTATTTGGCTTTAAGAATATTAAGTTCACACCGAAGCAACAAAGTAACGAAAAGTAAAAAAAGTTTAATGGCCTATATTGGCATTTGAGGAGATATTATTATGAGCAATGAAAAAACACAAGGCATTAGTTTCTTTGAGAAGTATCTTACAATTTGGGTCTTACTATGTATGGCTGTGGGAATTTTAATTGGCAAGTTTTTACCGGGGGTTCGTTCGATTTTAGAAAGTATGCAAATAGGTGGTCAGAACATTCCTCTTGCAATACTTATGTGGATTATGATTTATCCAATGATGTTAAAAGTTGATTTTAAGTCTGTAAAAAATGTAGGAAAGAATCCGCAAGGTGTCATCATATCTACCCTTGCAAGTTGGGGTATTAAGCCCTTTCTGATGTTTGGATTGGCTACGGTATTTTTTCAGTATATATTTAGTTCCATCATTCCGGCAAATTTAGCAACAGATTTTGTAACGGGAGCCGTGTTGTTAGGAGCAGCGCCTTGTACCGCTATGGTGTTTGTTTGGAGTACTTTGACAAAAGGCAATCCCGCACAAACGCTCGTTCAGGTTTCTGTCAATGATTTGCTTATTTTAGTATTGTTTGTACCAATCGTTCAGTTGTTGCTTGGCATTAATAATGTGGTGCTACCAATTGGTATCCTTATTATGTCAATCGTCTTGTTTGTGGTAATACCTTTGGTCGCAGGTGTTCTGTCTCGAGTTTTAATTACAAAGCATAAGGGTGAAGATTATTTCAATAAAAAGTTTGTGACTAAGTTCGATGGTGTGACAACGATCGGTTTGTTATTGACCCTTATCATTATCTTTATATTCCAAGGAGATATTATTGTAAATAATCCTCTCTATGTACTGTTAATTGCGGTACCTCTTGTTCTTCAGAATACCATTTCATTTGCCTTGACATATGCCGTAAGCAAAGCCGCAAAATTACCTCGTGATATTGCAGCACCTGCTTCTCTGATTGCTGCTTCTGATTTCTTTGAATTATCAGTGGCAGTTGCAATAGCACTCTTTGGTGTGAGTTCACCAGTGGTTCTTGTTTGCACTGTCGGGGTATTAACCGAGGTTCCCGTAATGCTTCTGCTTGTCAAGTTTGTCAATAAGACGAAGCATTGGTTCCCTAAAGCAACGATCGATAGCAAATTACCCCATCAATCATAAAGGAGTTGTTTTCTATGAAAGAAATAACTATTGATTACCTTTATCTCGATTTAAATACCTGCGACCGTTGTGTCGGAACAGATGAAGTTTTAGACGGAGTCTTAGATGTTTTAGAACCGGCATTGCAACTGGCTGGATATAAAGTCGTTCGACGTAAAATAGAAATGTCTACAGCGGAGATTGCGGCTGAATATCAGTTTCTATCATCCCCGACTATTCGTGTAAACAGTAAGGATATCTGCCTTACAGTAGAAGAAAATGATTGCGGGTGTTGCAGTGATATAGCTGGATGCGACGTGGAATGTCGCGTTTTTCGATATGAAGATGAAGTCTACGAAATTCCTCCGAAAGAAATGCTCGCAAATGCTATTTTGAAAACCTTGTTTTCCGACAATATTGAAATTACCAATACAGAATATATAATGCCAGAAAATCTTAAAGAGTTCTATGCAAGTAAAAATAATAATAAGAATGGAGAATTTACTATGAAAAAAATATCTATTTATGAGCCAGCTATGTGCTGTGAAACCGGAGTTTGCGGAGTCGGCGTTGACCCTGAACTGCTTCGTATTTCCACTGCATTCAGTAACTTAAAGAAATACGGTGTAGTGGTCAACCGCTATAACTTGAACAATGCTCCACAGGAATTTATAAAAAACCAAGAAATTAATAAGCTCATTATGGGTGACGGTGTGGAGTCGCTACCTGCAACGGTAGTGGACGGGAAAATCGTTATGACAAAGAAATACCCGACCAATGCCGAGATTGCAGAATTGCTTGGTGTTCCGAAGTCTTATCTTGGTGAAGAAAAAAAATCAAGCGGCGGTGCCTGCTGTAACGGTGGAGGTTGTTGTTAATGAAAGACTTTGATGTAAAGAATATTCCCCTAACCAAATATATGTTTTTTACCGGCAAAGGCGGCGTTGGAAAAACATCAATTGCCTGTGCTACTGCGGTTACCCTTGCTGATAACGGTAAAAAGGTACTACTCATTAGTACCGATCCGGCTTCCAATCTTCAGGATGTATTTTCTACCGATCTAACAAGTAAGGGAGTTCCGATTGAAGAAGTCCCCGGTCTTGTTGTTGCGAACCTTGATCCAATTCAAGCCGCAGCGGAATATAGAGAAAGCGTCATTGCTCCTTATCGAGGTAAGCTGCCCGACGCAGTGCTTGACAATATGGAAGAACAACTTTCCGGTTCCTGCACAGTAGAGATTGCAGCGTTTAACGAGTTTTCTAATTTTATAACTGACAAAACAGCCGAGAGAGAGTATGACCATATCATATTTGATACAGCACCCACAGGACATACGCTTAGGATGTTGCAGCTGCCATCCGCATGGTCGAATTTTATCAGCGAAAGTACACATGGTGCATCCTGCTTAGGTCAGCTTTCAGGGCTTGAAGAACGAAAAGATGTCTACAAACAGGCAGTTAATACGCTTGCAGACGGTACCGCTACCACCCTTGTGTTGGTATCTCGACCCGATAAAACACCGCTCCAAGAAGCAGAGCGAGCTTCCGGAGAGCTTGCGGATTTGGGTGTTAACAATCAAATACTTGTCATAAACGGTGTTATGCCTTCCTTTGATGATAGCGTATCTGAAAGCCTTTATAATAAACAGCAGGCAGCTTTAGCCGAGATACCTAATAATATCAAAAAGCTTAACTTGTACTCTGTTCCGCTACGGGCATATAACATCACAGGAATGGATAATGTTCGGGCACTTCTGTCTAAGGATAGTTTTGAAATCAGCGAAGAAACTATAAATGCAACTACAGTACCTTCTTTGAAAAATGTGATTGATGATTTGTATCAGAATGACAAAAAGGTCATTTTTACAATGGGAAAAGGCGGAGTCGGTAAAACCTCTATTGCCGCAGCGATTGCATTTGCCCTGGCTTCTAAAGGCAAAAAAGTACACCTTACAACTACCGATCCAGCAGCACATTTGAAGTATGTTGCCAAAGAAACCGAAAACATCACCATGAGCCATATCGACGAAGAAGCGGAATTGAAGCGCTATCAGGATGAGGTGCTTTCCAAAGCGCGTGAGACCATGTCAGAAGATGATGTTGCCTATGTTGAGGAGGATCTACGTTCACCCTGTACACAGGAAATTGCCGTATTCCGCGCCTTCGCTGAGGTGGTAGACAAGGCCGATAATGAGGTTGTTGTCATAGATACCGCACCCACAGGGCACACGCTTTTATTGCTTGATTCTACGCAGAGCTATCATCGTGAGGTGAAACGGACGCAGGGAGATATTCCTGAAAATGTTAAAAAGTTGCTGCCTCGCTTGCGCAACGAAAAAGAAACTGAAGTTATTATCGTGACGCTTGCAGAAACCACTCCTGTATATGAAGCTATGCGTTTAGAAGAGGATTTAAAACGTGCAGAGATTTCCACAAAGTGGTGGGTAATCAATTCATCAATGTACGCTACCGAAACCACTAACCGCTTGCTAAAAGCAAAGGCCAGTCATGAAATTGAGTGGATAAACAAGGTCGATACTCATACGAAGGGTAACTTTGCTGTTATCAGTTGGAGTGCAGAGGATATAACAGGAAGTAAATTATTAGAATTGATAAAATAATGGAGATACGATAATGAGAGAAAATAAACCAAAGGTCGCATTTATATGTGTTCATAATTCATGTCGAAGCCAAATAGCTGAGGCACTTGGTAAACATTTTGCGGGAGATATATTTGAAAGCTACTCTGCTGGCACAGAAACAAAACCTCAAATTAATCAGGATGCTGTGCGACTGATGAAAGAGCTTTATGACATAGATATGGAGAAAACTCAACATTCAAAGTTGCTTGATGAAATTCCTCAAGTAGATATCGTTATTACAATGGGGTGCAATGTGGAATGCCCTTACCTTCCATGTAAACACAGAGAAGATTGGGGACTTGATGATCCAACAGGAAAGAGCGATGAGGAATTTAAAAAAATAATCTCTGCAATAGAAACAAAAATAAACGAGCTAAAAGGCAGACTAAAGTCGCAATAATTATAACGCCAATTACAAATATAGTAGTTGGCTTTATAGTATTATTATCAAAATGTGCTCCACAAACTGACAAGTATGAAGACAGAAACCTTGAAAAATAAAGACCCTACACTGACCGTTCTACCAGACGGGCATTATTGGTCGACTGCATCTACCGAACAGGCAAAAAGTGTGGACTGTATCTACCGAACCAATAGGTTGAAAATGTGCTATTGTTGTAATTAAAAACATACGGTCGAGCCACGTTGAGACAGTCGTGTTGATGTCACGCAAAGATAAATAAATAGGCTCTAAAGGGCTTGAAATCAAAGGTTTTCAGAATTTCGGTTGAAATAATCGATTGCTGGAAACCTTGTTTTTTTATCGTTCAAAAGCAGCCCGGGTTTGAGAGCATTGTTGGGTTGAGGCTATAGAACTGCTTTTTATCCCGCGAGACAAGGGAACTACTGTTTTTGGATAGGGTTGAAACTAGGGAACTGTTGTTAAATTAATGAAGTAAAAGGCAGTAGTCCTATTACAAAACTACTGCCTTCTACTTTGTTATCTTCCTAAATCATCTTGGCTAATATGTTGTTGTAGAATTGTTCTCATACGCTTGATCATATCGTTAACCGATGACTGAGGCTTATTAATAAGGTTTGCGATTGTACGTTGTGATTTTCCGTCATAAAGCATTTCAAATATTGGTGCCAACTCAGGAGCCTTGTTGCGAAGACTGTCAAGAAGGTCTTCAAAGAGCATAGCTGTTAGGATTGTTTCACACTGTATAGCAGCTGGGTCCTCGAATTCAAGCTCTGTTTCCTCGAAGAAAGATTCAAGCGAAAGCGGAGCTCCATCCTTCATCTTCTTGCAGGCCTTACAGTCCATTTCGCAGCGCTTGAGTTTTCCCTTGCCATCGCTAACTATGCAACGGCGGCTGCGTTCTTCACGTTTCATTTCTGCCCAAATGGGACGCATGTACGTAAGATAAAGTTCTTCGTCATCTGTAGGAATCATGATAGCTGATACTATTTTGTTCCCGATTTTTGCGGGTACCACATCTTCTTTCTTGATACCGTAAGCTTTGATTGTCTCTCTTGTTACCTCCATAGGGATGAGGTATGTTTTGTTGTCTTTCTTTGTCATAATGTAAGCCCTCCTTCGGCTTGAAACCGAAGCGAGAGCTCACATGACGTGCACCAGCCAAAAAAGGCAATGGTCGACCGTCCGAATGGGATTACTCCCGCTTCAGAATTGGCGACCAGCTATTCCAGTGGCTGGTGGCAGTTATTTAGTTGCTCACCCGATAGGTCTGGAATCATCCTTGATCAGGGGATGCCCTATTGGGTGGGTTTGATGGAAGAGGCTACTCAATGCTTAAAGTCGGTCTACGATGGTTTACATGTGTTTTTGCCTTAAATGATTGATTTTTGCAGTCTATTGTGATACCATGTTTGTGGAAATATCTGTATAAGCACCGTAAGCATGTCTTCCTCGTCCATCTAGATAAAGAATACCAAGGCGATTAGGTACAGGCGTATAGGTCAAAATGGTGTTTATTAGGTACTGTAGGTACAGGCTAGGTACAAGTGAGGTGAGCACGATCAAGAGTTTTGAATTTTTCAGAGACCTGTATAGATATCTTGTAAAACAAGAAAACCAGGGTGTCTTTATCATCAACTTTTTCATTGCCGGAGGAAGTAGCTACTTTACACTGCCAAAGTCGAAAACACATAGAACAACATCATATTTAGAGAATGAGCGTCATTACGCAAAAGACAGAGTGTTGACCCCTGAAATGAAGGCGAGTTTCCCAAAACCGGTAAAGGTTGATGAACTTAAAAATTTTCTTGAAAAGAACCTTGATTCGGATAAAGTTAGAGACTGCATGAGTTCATTCGGTGTACCCGCATCATATGAATTGAACAAACACTATCTTGCAAGAGCATTAGCAGTTCAATTTCAAATGTTTATTGTTCGTGGCGACGATGATGTTGATAATGTCATAATCTCTGAATATCAACGACAAGTGCTCGGAGTTGAGGATGAGCCGAATATGTTTTATGGGCCTTTGAATAATGGCGATGATGTTTGGGTTGAAGATAAAGGTAGAAATCACAAAGCCAAATGTTACGAAACTTTTGAGCATACATGGGTGATTCACAATTCTGGACATCAAAGTTGGTACAGTAGAAAACTTGTCTTTGTAAATGCTGCAGATGTTCGTCCTAGTGCTAGTGAAACGGAAATAGAGATACCGGAAACTGCTCCGGGTGAAATAATAAAAATAACCACGAGCTTTTACGCCCGTGGCTTTGAAGGAAAGTTCGATTGTATTTGGGAGATGCAAGACTGTGATGGAAATAACTGCTTTCCTAATTACAGATGGATTTTCAATGTTGCAATTGATACTATTTTTGAAGCCTAATCATGGAGGTTAACAACGTGAGCGATTATAACATTGAGAAATGGTCCACCTTGAAAGAAGTCATGGAACACCTTGGCATCGGCAGAGATACCGTTTTGCAGTGGATTGCAAAAAGGAATATGCCAGCTTACAAGGTAGGCAGACTGTGGAAGTTTAAGCTATCAGAAGTAGACGAATGGATTCGTTCCGGCGGCGCAGCTGATGAAGCTCCTGACAAAGACTAGAGTCCAGATTATTGGACAGACAAAATTATAAAATAATAATGGCAAGGTGTATTTGAACGCCACGAGCCGGAAAGAGGATAATGTTATGGCAAAAGCTGCTAAAAAAGAAGTTGCGGTTTCACTGGAGACCGTTTTGTGGAACTGTCGTGTTGCCCTTCGTGGGGTTGGAAGTACTGAAAAGAATAGAGATGCTGTAATAGGGTTAGTGTTTTTAAAGTTTGCAGGGGACAAGTTTGAAAGACGAAGATCAGAATTATTGGAGCAATACGGGGATATACCAGCTTTCCTTGAAAAAGTATCGTTCTATAATGCTGTAAATGTATATTATTTGAAGGAAACTGCACGGTGGTCTTATATTGTTAAAAACGCAAGCGCTAATGATATTGCAGTTATTCTAGATCAAGCAATGGCGGATATTGAAGAAAGTAATACTCCATTAAAAGGAGCTTTACCACTTAATCTTTTTGCAACACTTGGGGCAAGTAAAGAGGCTATCAAAAATCTAATAGATGAAGTAAATAAAATAGATGAGAAGCGCTTTCATGAAGATGATTTGATTGGCCGAGTATATGAATATTTTCTTCAGGTATATGCTGCTGCCGGAACAAAGGAAGATGGTGAATTTTATACCCCTGCTTCAGTAGTTAAACTGATTGCAGAAATGATTGAACCTTATTCTGGCACTGTGTATGACCCATGTTGTGGTTCGGGCGGTATGTTCGTTCAATCTCTAAAGTTTGTAGATCGTCATAATGGTAATCGCCAGAACGTTTCAATTCTGGGCCAAGAGAGCAATCCCGACACATGGCGTCTTTGTAAAATGAATCTTGCTATACGTGGTATTGCGCATAATCTTGGTGAAAAAAATGCTTCAACATTTACTGAGGATTTACACAAAGACAAAAAAGTTGATTATATTATGGCTAATCCACCTTTTAATTTAAAAGGTTGGCGTGGTGAAGATCAACTTACTGACGATCCTCGTTTTAAAGGTTTTTCAACACCACCTGTAGCAAATGCAAACTACGCATGGATTCTGCATATGATTTCAAAATTAGATGTAAATAAAGGTGTTGCAGGTTTTCTGCTTGCAAATGGTGCATTAAACGCAGATGGTGTTGAATATGAAATCAGAAAAGAATTGCTTGAACGAGATAAGATTGAAGCTATTATCGTTCTACCTCGTGACATGTTCTATACCACAGATATTTCTGTCACTTTATGGATTGTTAATATGAATAAAAAAGCTTGTACATCAGGCGACAGACAGCTTCGTGACCGTACAAATGAAGTACTATTTATGGATTTGCGACGCTGGGATGGTAATATAGAAGAAATTGTAATTGACAAGGGTAAGAAAAAGAAGAAAACAGTGTTTACTGATGATCAAATTATAGAAATAAAGAAAATATATAATAATTGGCAAAGCACTGATACAAGCCTTTACTCAGATGTTCCTGAACTTTGTAAATCCGTAAAACTTGATGAGAAAGAAGGTATTCGCGCTAAGAACTATTCTCTTGCCCCAAGTAAATATATAGAGTTCATTGACCATGACTTAGAAATTGATTACGAAAAAGAGATGGCCCGTATTCAGGCTGAAATGCGCCAAGTAATGAAGGCTGAAAAGAAATCACAAGCCATACTCGAAGAAGCGTTCAGGGGGATTGGTTATGGGATTGACTAAATTCAAACTTGGAGAATTAATACAATTGTCAACGGAAACAAATAGCGAACTTGAATACGGTGTTGATGATGTTCGTGGTATATCTATTAAAAAAATGTTTATTGATACAAAGGCAGATATGACCGGAGTGTCTTTAAAACCTTATTCTTTAGTAAAACCAGATAGTTTTGCTTACGTAACGATAACATCAAGGAATGGAGAAAAGATAAGCATTGCCCATAATGATACAACGGATACTTATATTGTTTCTTCCTCATATGTTGTGTTCAATGTTAGTAGAACTGACATATTGTCATCAGACTATTTATTTATGTATTTTAACCGTCCTGAGTTTGACAGATATTCTCGTTTTAACTCTTGGGGGTCAGCCCGTGAAGCTTTTTCATGGGATGATATGTGTGATATTGATATTGAACTCCCAACGCTACCAATTCAGCAAAAGTATGTTGATATTTATAATGCTATGCTTGCAAACCAGAGAGCCTATGAAACAGGTCTTGAGGATTTGAGAATAACTTGTGAAATCGAAATAGATAAAATTAAACATATTGCTCAAAAAATTCCAACAGGGAAACTGCTTGAGAACGTTGACGTTAGAAATACTGATGGTGCTATCACAGCTGTTCAAGGCATCAACATTACAAAGAATTTTATGCCGTCAGTTGCAAGTGTAGCAGAAGGAAGTCTCCAGAATTATAAAGTCGTTCAAAAGGGGCAATTTGCGTACAGCTCAATGCAGACAGGTAGAGATGAATGTATTCGAATTGCTCTGTTGCAAGAGGACGAACCGATTATTGTTTCACCCGCATATTCTGTTTTGCAAGTTAAAAATAATGATGTACTTGCTGAGTATATAATGATGTGGTTTTCACGCAGCGAAAGCGATAGATATGGTTGGTTTGCCAGTGATGGCAGTATTAGAGCAAATTTGGACTTGGATAGGTTCTACGAAATTGATGTACCTGTTCCGGATATTAAAGAACAGGAAGATATCGTTGGAATTTATAACGCCTATCTTATACGACGTGATATAAATGAAAAGTTGAAAGAACAAATAAAAGACTTATGCCCTATATTGATTAAAGGCTCGCTGGAAGAAGCAAATACGTAAAGGAGGGTTAAAAAATGAGTTTATATACAGAACGTCATGGATTAAGAAAGCCAATCGTACGTACGAGTAAAATTTCAAAAGAAGTTTACACCTTGCTATTAAATATATGCCAAAAATACTATAAAAATCTAACACATATCTTTAAGCTTCAGCAGCATTGTTCTTTTGTGGGCCAGGATTATATTGAATTTAACCGTAGTCAATTTGAAAATAGAATGGCAATAAAAATTCCTAATATATTTAAAGACGAGTATGGTCATATAGCTGCCCCACAAGATAATGATGATTATGATCAATATTCATTAATTGACCTTATAGAGTATGTTGCTGTAAATATAAAGGATATTTCTGAAGGATGGAATAATGATCGTTACAAAAATTATTGGTATATTAATTGTTTGGATACATCAGATGTTTTCGATGACTATCGAAATGAAATAAATGAAATATTTGAAGAGTCTGGGGTGCTGTTTACATTAACCACAGAAAAAATCATTGAACGTGTGGTAGAGAATAGCCCTCTTTCAGCAGAAATAGAAATAAAGTCTCAGCAAATTTCTGAAATTGGTACAAGAGAATTGATGAAAGATGCAATTGCATTATATAAAACACCAAATCCAGCAGCCCGCCAGGATTCAGTCGAAAAAATATGGGACGCCCTGGAACGACTGAAAACTTATTATACTAATCTTGACAAAAGGGGCTCTGCAACTAAGGTGGTAAATGATATGAGTAACGGACAAGCTGAATTTATTACAATTTTTGATGCTGAATTTAGGGCGTTAACGGACATTGGTAATAGTTTTAGAATTCGTCATCATGAGACAAACAAAATTGATATTACAGATATTCGTCACTACGATTACTTTTTTAACCGCTGCTTGTCGTTAATTGCTTTAGCAATTCAATATTTACAATAAAAGGAGGGATTAAGTTGGATTATATCTTTGAAAAAGGAAAATTTACTGAAGATGAGCTTGAACAGGCCATAATTACGCTTTTCGAACAACAAGGCTATACTTATGTCCAAGGGGAGGGTCTTCATAGAAAGTATGAGGATATCCTTCTTCTTGATGACCTACGTGCATTTATAGCTGATCGTTACGCATCTGAAAGTTTGAGTGAAGCCGAGATTCAGAAAATTATTAATCGTCTTAATCTCATTCCTTCTACACCACTTTATAACGGAAACCGCGAGACATTTTTACTTGTAAACGAGGGTTTTGACTTGGTACGTGATGATATTAGCCAGGTCGCGTTACATGTGGACTACATTGACTTTGATGAACCAAGCAATAATATTTTTAAGGTAGTTAATCAGTATTCTGTTCAGGGAGAGCGTTTGCGGCGCCCTGACCTACTTGTGTTTATAAACGGTATTCCTATTGCTATTTGTGAGTTCAAAACAGCGATCGAAGAAGATACTACCATCCATGATGCATGGGAACAGGTTACAATCCGCTATAAAAGGGATATCCCGAAATTAATGAAGTATTGTTTTCTTTCTGTTATTAGTGATGGAGCCAATACAAAACTCGGAAGTATTTTCACACCATACAAGTTTTATTACTCGTGGAATAAAGCAAACGATCAAGATAAAGTTTCAAATGGTATTAGCTCTCTGCTCACCATGATTGAAGGTGCATTTGCAAAAGATCGGGTTACTAAAGTTCTTAGAGACTATATTTTCTATCCAGATGATAGTAAGAAGGATGAAGCTATAGTTTGCCGTTATCCGCAGTTCTTTGCTGCGCAGAAAATGCTTGTTAACATCAAAGCACATATGCGCCCCACTGGTGATGGAAAAGGTGGTACATATTTTGGTGCTACCGGGTGCGGCAAGACTTATACTATGTTATTTTTATCACGTTTGATTGCATTGAGAGATAATGAGGCCTTCAATAATCCTACCATTGTCATTCTCGAAGACCGTGAGGATTTGGATACACAAACTTCAGAATTATTTGTAACGGCGAAAAAGTATCTACATGAAAGTGATGTTCGAAGCATCGAAAGCCGTGAAGATATGGAGAAGACGTTGCGAGATAAACCAAGCGGCGGTATTTACATTACCACCATCCAAAAGTTTTGTGAAAAAACTAGCTTGCTTTCTGACCGTAGCAATATTATTTGTATTTCTGATGAGGCTCATAGAACGCAAACTGGTGTTGGTGCGAAGTTAAAGAAAACTGATAAAGGTGTATTCACCACTTTTGGATTTGCAAAGTACCTACGTGACAGTTTCCCTAATGCTACATATTGTGGTTTCACAGGAACTCCGATAGACGAAACAATAGCTGTCTTTGGTAATGTTGTGGACAGTTATACAATGAAAGAGTCTAGTGATGATGGAATAACGGTTCGTATTGCTTATGAACCACGTCTTGCGCGGGTAATTGTATCTGACGAACAGGCAAAAGAAATTCAGAAGTATTATGACCAGTGCATAGCTGAAGGCTCTAATCCGGAGCAGGTTGAAGAAAGCAAACGTGCTATGAGTTCTATGACAGCTATACTCGGTCATCCTGATAGGATTAAAAAGTTGGCTTCTGATATGGTGACTCATTATGAATCGCTCTGTGCAGAAAAGCCAGAAATTGTGCAAAAGGCAATGATAGTATGCGCAGATCGGCCGTTAGCTTTTAAAGTATTAAAGGCGGTAGAAGCTATCCGCCCTGACTGGTTCGTGGCACGTAAAGCTGAAAACGAATCAGATCTAACAAAAGATCAGTTAGATAAACTTGTAGCCTTACCTAAAATTAATATGGTTGCCACGCAAGGCCAGAATGACGAAAAAGAACTGTTTGACATATGTGGCACAAAAGAACATCGTAAGATGTTGGACAAACAGTTTAAGAATAACGACTCAAACTTTAAAATTGCGATTGTTGTTGATATGTGGATTACAGGATTTGATGTTCCGTCCCTGGCTGTCATGTATATCGACAAACCACTTCAAAAGCATAGCCTTATTCAGACGATCTCCCGCGTAAATCGTGTATTTGATGGTAAGGATAAAGGTTTAGTTGTGGACTACATTGGAATTAAAAATGACATGATGGAAGCTGTCAAGAAATATGGTGGCCCTCAAGAAAACCCGATTGATGAACTTAATATTTCATTGTCTATATTCCGTAACCATTTGGCGTTAATAGATGAGCTTCTTTCAAGTTTTGATTCTACGATGTTCCATCATGGGACACCGATACAAAGACTTAATTGCTTAAATGCTGCCGCAGAATATGTTCAAGCCAGTAAGGATATGCAAACTCGTTTCATGGGCTTATCTCGCAGATTAAAGGGAGCGTACCATATTTGCTTCCCTTCCGGTGAACTAACTGACGAAGAAACAGCAAAGGCACAGTTCTACTTAGCAATACGCTCAATTATTTATAAGCAGACTAAGGGAGATGCACCGGATTCAGAAGTTATGAATAGCGTAGTTGAAGAAATGGTACGCGAAGCTATTACTTGCACTGGTATCGAAAATATTGTCGATGAACATAAAGCTGTTGATCTATTCAGCGACGATTTCCTTGCTGAGCTTGATAATGTAAATCTTCCAATTACAAAGTTTAATGCACTGTTGAAGCTTTTGCGCAAAGCTATTACAGCTTATGGGCGCACCAATAAAGTCAAGGCTATCGAGTTTGATGAGCGATTGAAAGAAGTTGTTGATGCTTATAACAGCCGTGATAAGCTGGTATTTACAAGTGAGGTTGTTTCGGACTTCGTTAATGATTTGTCTGAACAGTTGCTCAAGATAATGAAAGACTTGCAAGATGATAAGTCTTCATTTGAGAAACTTGGAATCAGCTATGAAGAAAAAGCTTTTTACGATATTCTTGTAAAAGTTCGTGACGATCATGGGTTTCCATATGAGGATGAAAAATGTCTTGTTCTTGCTAAAAAGATAAAAGAGCTCGTTGACGATAAAGCACAGTTTGCTGATTGGTCATCGCGTGATGATATAAAGAATCAACTCAACATGGACCTTACAGTGCTTCTTTATAAAAATGGTTATCCTCCTGAATGGGATGAAGAAGTATTTGAAAAGGTTATGGAGCAAGCTGAGAATTTTAAGAAATATAGTGATTAAAATATCTCGGAAGGCACTGTAGGAGGTAGCTTATGATCAATGCATTAACAAAGAGCATAAATAGCAGAGGCTTTGACCAGGTCTTTAAAGAGGTTCTTCATTCGGAGAGTCTTGGCTTGCTTGCAAATGAAGAACTGCGTCTATTCAGGCTAAAAGAAGTCATAGATAATAAGTTTTCAAAGGACTCACTCCGTACATTCATAAGTAAAAATATAGGGCATTATGTTTTCTCGCGTTCAAGGATTGAACAGTTCCGTGTCGAAGGCGATGAGTTTAGTGTTGGTATTGAGGCATTGGACCTTATGTATAAGAGTGGTCGTGCAGATGAGAAAGGTACCGGAAACGAGCTAGGTGAAATACTTTTGTATGCCTTCCTTGAGACGGTTTTGGGTGCACCAAAGATATACAGCAAGATAGAGTTGAATTCATCAGTCAAATCTGGGATAAGCGCATGTGATGGTATGCATTTACGAGCACTTAACTCCGGAGGAAAAACACTGTCTTATGAGATGATATTTGGTACTTCATGCGTTGTTGGAGATCTTGGTTATGCCATAGATGAGGCCTTCGAGTGCATTCAACAGATATCTGGTAGAACAACAGAAGAATTACAGATCGTTGATAGTACAGTTTTTGAATTGCCTGCTGATGATCCAGTGGCTCTTCAATTAATTGATATTATAAAACCTGCTCCCGGTAAGGATGTATATCGAGATACAGCTTTTGGCATTTTTCTCGGTTACACAATTGGTTTAGACTCTTCACGTTATAAAAGTTCAGATTATCGGGATGCACTAGAAAAAAAGATGGACAATGATATTAAACACTATGCTCCTTATATAAAAGAAAAGATTAACAAGCTTGGCCTTAACAATCGTTCTTTCTATGTGTATGTGCTTCCCTTTGACAACGCAGAAGATGACAAGAAGGCCATTATGAAAACTGTCATGAGAGAAGGTGACTCTTATGGCAGATAAAAAGAACTTGAAGTTCGGTGATGTTTTCTTTGCTGAATTGAACCAGGATGCCTATCTAAAGAAAATATATGAAGACATATTATACAATTACGCTATCAAGGTTTTTGGATTTAATAAACGCCGGAAGCGTGAGATACCGATAAATGATGCTCTCGCTTTTGCAGATCTACTTTCAAAATCCAATCATGCAACACTTTACGATTCACAAAAAATGTGGGCTCAAGAAATAGTCACAATGTTGCATTATATTTACCCCGAAGACAAGAAGGTCTCTTATATAGCTGGTTCTGTACTATCAAGCATTGGTAATTATCAGGGTACGAATATTGTTAAATCATCGTTTGATGGAGTTGGCACTCTTGATAAAATTTTCGCGGGTTACAAAAAGGAATATTATACAATCCCGGCGGACCCCGAAAAGCAGTTTATGAGTGCTCAAAAAATCGTGTATGACCATTTTGCCGATGAGTATTACAGTTACTCTGGCCCAACGTCTATGGGTAAATCTTACATAATGAGGATGTTCATCAAGCAACAGATTTTTTCTGGTGTCAAAAATAATTTTGCGCTTGTTGTGCCAACGAAAGCTTTAATTAATGAGGTTCGAATAAAGATAACAGATGACTTGCAATATATGTTACATGAGAATAACTATCACATTGTAACGGCTGCAGGAGATGCTGTATTAATTAAAAATTCCGAAGAAAACAGTGAACGAAGATATATTTTTATCATGACTCCGGAACGGTTGCTCTATCTCCTTATTAATGAACAAAATATTCAGCTTGACTACTTGTTTATTGATGAGGCCCATAAGCTTTCTGGTGCTGATAATCGAAGCCCTTTTTATTACCAAATTGTTCATATGCTTTCAGAACGGGAGCATAGACCGCACTTTGTTTTTGCATCTCCTAATGTTCCTAATCCTGAAATATATTTAAGTTTGATAGCAGGCGTGGAATCAAATGAGTTGAAAAAGCAAAAACTCGCGTCAGCGTTTTCTCCTGTTTCTCAAGTTAAGTTTTTAATTAATCTAGATGACAATGAGGTAGATGTATATAATGAGCATACAAAGGAAACGGTGCCTTTAACATCTATAGCACTTGAAGACGCGGACTTGACAGATGTGCTTCTTCGCTTTGAAAAGGATGATAAAGGTGCAGAAAGACAGTGTATTATATACTTCCCTTCTACCCGTAAGACAGTAGTAGCGGCAAGAGATTTTGCTGCTAATCGTGTTGAAAAGAGTAATGATAAAGAGCTGATAGAACTAGCTAAAGACATAAAGAACGATATACATGGAGATTACTATTTAGCTGAACTTATTTCCAAGGGCGTTGCATATCATATAGGTTACTTGCCGGCGTCTATTCGTCAGAGAATAGAAGACTTGTTCCGTGCAGGTTCTATAACGGCATTATTCTGCACAAGTACGCTTGTTGAAGGTGTTAATCTGCCAGCGGACAATTTATTTATTACAGATTTTAAAAATGGAAGCAAGCATATGAAAGCTGTAGATTTCCGTAACCTTATCGGTCGTGTCGGACGATTGGAATACAATCTTTATGGCAATGTATTTCTAGTCGCGAGTAGTGAAAAAGCAAATGAAAAATATGTAAGCCTGCTTCAGGAGGATATAGCACCACAGACATTGTCTATTGAAAAAGGACTTACAAAGCCACAAAAGCAAAATGTTATAGAAGCCCTTTTACACGGAACAGTGGAGCTTGTGAAATATCCAGATAAGCAGTCAGCAGATTCGTATGATCTAATGCGTAAATTTGCAATCATTCTTTTGAATGATATTTTGAAAAACCGCACTAGTCGTGTTAGACAAGAATTTCAGCAGCTGATGAATCCGGGAGACGAAGATAAAATCAGAACCCTTTTTGCTTCCAATGAAGAATACATTCAGGATGATGATATAACAATATCTGTTGACCAGTCAGAGTCCTTGTATCAAGCAATTTTACAAAACGGACTTGAGTTCCCTGCGGTTGATGAACAAGGTAACTTTGATTCAGCACAATTACTGGCGTTTCTGGAGCGTCTGTGCAGAATATTTAAATGGGAGATATATGAATCTGAAACTTTAGGACATGTAGGCAAATATTCCAAGAAGCATGGTAGGCTTAGCTGGTATGCTGTTATTTTAAGCCAGTGGGTACAAGGTGACGGTCTAAACAAAATAATGTTTCAGGCTATTAGTTATAAGCAGCGTAATCCAGAAAATGCTCTGTATATCGATAATAACTACGTTGACTACAATGACACTCGTGAGCATAGAAATATCGTTATTTCTGATGTGCTCAGTGTTATTGATAAAGTCATTCTTTTCAAAATATCAAATTATTTTTTGAAAGTATCAAAGGCTTATAAAGAAATAAGACAGGTTGAAAAGGTCCCTAATGACTGGTATGAGTTTGTTGAGTATGGTTCTACGAATAGAAAAATAATAAATATCCAGAAACATGGTTTTTCACGTGAGTCATCCCTTTATATTTTAAATCACGGAAAAGACTATATTGCGCAGACTGAGCCTGAATTAAAACTAAAAAAGAGTCTGTTAGAATGTTCAAATGAAGGCGTGAAGAAGGATGCCGCAATCATCAAATACAACATTCCAGACTTATTTGTAGATTAGAAATTAGACAAGCGAATAGAGAAAAATAAGGCCTCTGAAGGATTAAGTTCCCTCAGAGGCCTTATTTAATCTTTCTTATAAAACATTGTCTCATAGCCATCGGCTCTAAGAGCCAACCCTTTTATCCAGGGTGGCGTTCGTCCCATCTGCTCACAAACTGCTTTAAGGGAGACATCCATGCTGCACTCAATAATTAGCTCGTCATGGACGTGACCACAGATAAAGCAATGACTGAGTGTTTTCATGGCATAGGCCAGGATATCCCGGCTGATTGCCTGCACAACATTTTCCGTAAACTTCGGCCCGTAACTTTCGATGCGTTCCCACTTCTTAGTGATGCCGGTACCTTCGTAGGTGACAGACTCACCACCGAACTGGTTCTGTTCGATCTTAGGCTTTACATAGGATAGCCTCCTGCCGGAAGGGAGCTCAATAAAAAGCATCCCCTTCTGGTAATAGAAATTAAGTCCATGTGTTTTGGTATGTGTTCTTAAGCGAACTGCCTCTTTAATATTTCTGTCAATATCCCACCACAGCTTTGTAATCTTCGGGTTTGATGCCCTCCAAGAGTCAACCAGCGGCTGCAATTCGTCTTCAGTAAGGCCCATTTCCAATGCACCCATAGCCTTAAGTGCTCCAACACTGCCGCCATATCCAAGTGCCAATTCTGCGATTTTTCCTTTTTGACGAAGGTGGCTATTCACACCATGCTTCTCAACAGGTACATGGAACATAGCAGAAGCAGAAGCACAGTAGATATCACCATTGTTTTCAAATACGTCTAATCGCCATTGTTCCCCGGCTAAGAAAGACAAAACTCTTGCCTCGATAGCACTGAAGTCGCACACAATAAATTTGTATCCTGACCTTGGAATAAAAGCAGTTCGGATAAGCTGAGAGAGTGTATCCGGCACGTCATCATAAAGAAGCTTCACTGCATCATAATCTCCGAGCTTTACAAGTGACCTTGCATCTTCCAAATCAGGGATATGATTTTGAGGTAAGTTCTGTAATTGTATATGCCTGCCTGCCCAGCGACCAGAACGGGAAGCGCCATAATATTGGAACATGCCTCGAGCCCTGCCATCTAAACAGACAGTGTTCTGCATGGCCTGATACTTTTTAACGCTACTTTTTGCAAGCTGCTGGCGAAGTTGAAGCACGTCGCGTTGTTCCTCAGGCGCAGTCTTTATAAGAGCAGCCACATTCTTTTTCCCAAGAGACTCGGTCTCAACACCATTATCAGAAAGCCACTGTTTTACCTGAACGACACTGTTTGGGTTATCAAGGTTGGTAAGTTCCTTCATTGCAGCAGTAAGTTCTTCTTTGGATTTCTCATCGAAGATAATAGCATTTTTAACGACGCCCAGATCAAGCAGGATGCCTCTGTCATTAATCTCTTGATCCAGATGGTATTCATCCCATACAAACTCAGGTACTGGATAGCTTTCTAGTCGTTTCTTAATTGCCTGTTCCACCTCAACATCTCGGACGTTGTATTTCTTAAATAAGAACCATTTCTCCATACCATGTGCAGGTAGGTTACGAGTACGGCCACCGTTTACTTTGGTGGGTTTGCATGGAACGCAGAAATATTTGATGAGGTCTTTTCCTTCTTTCAGCTTCTGTTCACCGAGCTTAAGAACTGTCCCTACACCTTCAAGCGAAAGTGGTAAGCCCATATAAGCAGACCATATCATACTGCAACGCCAAGAAGATGGATTAAGGTAAACGTTGGCAGTGTCCTCTGGTATGCTGTAGCTACTAAACTTATCCGGGTAATGCTTGCGAAGCCAATAGGATAAACAGACACGTTCGAAGGAAGCGTTAAAGGCCCATTTTGTTATGTTATCATCGGTTAATGCATTTAGTATCTCTTCTGGAATTTTCTCACCTAAGGCCAGGTCAATAACGTGTACCTCACCGCTATTAATTGCGTAACCAAACAGGAGGACTTCAAAGCTTGGAGATTCTGCATACCGATAGACGCCACACTTGCCAAGGTCCACATCCGAGTAAGTTTCAAGGTCAAGAGAAAGTGTTTTTATATCTTCCATAACATCCTCCTTTCAAAAGAATAAGGGCGGCAGCAGGAGTGCCACCGCCCAAGCAATTAAAACTTATCAAGTGGATCAAAGTTTTTCTTTGCTTTTTCTTTCTTGTGCTTTTTGATGGCGTCATTAATTTCAGTTACGACCCAGAATAGGGCTCCGATGATAAACACGCCGTATAAAGTAATAAGTTCAATAACAAGAATAGTTTCCATATGTTTACCTCATTTCTTTGATTGTCTAAGGTGGCAGGTTTTCCTACCACCCGGATTGTCAGTTACCGTTTAGGAAAGGAAGTCTTCATCATCCTCAGTAGCGAAGTCATCCTCGGCGTTAGACTTGCCGCCAAGATGCTCGCCATCACGGATCTTCTGAAGGTTATTAAGGGAACAAGCAATACCCTTATTTCCGTTGGTGTTGAATGCGTAGAAGTTAACACTGGCACGACCGTAAACACCGGAATAAATCTCAGAGCGCTCGATGATAGGCTGACGGTCCGCATCTACAATGCCAGGAGCTGAGCTGTTGTTGGCATTCATAAAGTAGGCGTTTGCGTAAGTGGGATCATCAGGACGTTCTACATCGCCATCGCGAAGAGGAGTCTTAAGGGTTGCAAGAGGCGGTACCGAACGACCATTGCCTTTGAGCTTACCTTCACCTTCGTGGTAAGCCGCTTCTATTGCAGCTTTAATCTTAGCGATGGTCTTCGTGTCGGACTTAGGGATAATGAGAGATACACTGTACTTAGGGGTGCCACCATTTATGGATTTAGGCTCCCATGCATTCACATAGCTCCAACGGGTATCAGGGCCAGTAACTACTTTTAACGGATTAACTGTCTTTGTCATGATTTATTTCCTCCTTAATTTTCATCAAAATCTTCAAATGCTGAGTTGTATTCAGGTCTCTTGTCATCAGCGGTAACAAGGACCGGTTTTCCAGGCGGCTTAAAGGTTAGCCCACCGAGAATATCTTCAAATGTCTTCTTGCCGAGAAGTGCTGTCATGGCGGTAATGCCGAGTAATTTCTTCTCATAAGGGTCTTTACCAGCTGCAATAACGACATCAGCTACCGCAGCTTCGTCGGTGTACTTCCTGTTGGAACGACCGGCGACTAATTTAAAGCCTTCAAACTTGGTACCGTTCAGAGCTTCCTTCAGAGCATATTCCTTGACATCATTGGCCCAAGATACCAGCTCGTCGGCTTTTGTAAGGATGGCTGCGATCTCGTCGTTATCGAGAGTAGCGGGTTCTTCGAAGTCATACTTTGCGAGCTCCAGATTGTATTCAGCACGCTTCCTGCAGGTTGCTTTAGCCTTACAAAACTGGCAGTGCTCGCCAGCCTTGTATTCGCCCTCGCCCTTGATAGCAAGCTGTGCAGTAGGAGCCAATACTTCCTCAGCCCACTTGATTAGTTCGCCCTTTGAGATGCTGTATTCGCTAATGTTTTCTCTACGCGGCTGATAGATGATCAGGTGGATATTGTCAATGTCGTAAATGCCATCGAAAAGTGCCAAGCCTCCAAGTGCATAGCAGAACATTTGTGGATTTCTTTCCGCTGAAACCTTGATTCCAAGCCCGTATTTGTAGTCAATTACGGTAAGAGTGCCGTCTGCAATAATCAAACAGTCAACATGACCATAACCTTCCGGGACATATTTCGAGAAATCGAGCTTCTGCTCAATAAGTATCTGAGGATCATCACAGGTTTCTTTTGCTTTCTCAAGCTGTTCAAGTACAAAGGCTGCATAGTATTCAGCGTGGCTGTTCATTTCCTCATCGTAGAAGCTTAAAGATTCAGTCGGGTCCTTTGTGTTAAGCCCCAGCAATTTTTCAAGCTTGTACTGTGCGAGTGTATGGGCATCAGTGCCTTCTTGTGCAAAGCTGCTGGACGCATCTTCAAACTTCTTACTAAGTAGAGCCGATGGTGGGCAAGCAATCCACTTGTGTGCGGATGAGGCTGAAAGCAGTGCATGTTTTACGCTCATTTAATTGCCTCCGCATCCGCAAGTAATGCGGCATACTGTGACGGGTCTACGCTGGAGAGCTTATCTGCACCGTATTTTTTCAGAAGTCCCTTAAGCGCTTCTGTGTATCCGGCTCTGGACATTTCTGCAAACTTCTTGCGAACATCTAAGAACGAATACTCTGGTTTCGGTTCCTCTGTCGGTATTGCGGGTGCTTCCATAACATTTTCGGGCTCGTCACCTGAACTTGAAAAAATCTCTGTAAGCGAGTCAGCAATGTTAATGAGAGTTTTGCCGCAGTCCCTAAGTTCAGAAAGAACCTGACTAAGTTCACTCATCTTGCTCATTTGGAGTACCTCCTTCCTTCTTTTCTTGTTCCTTTGCAGACAAGGCTTTGATTTTCTGAGCCAGTCTCTTGGATACAACGCTTATGGCTGTGAGGGTGTCAGCAAGTTCTTCATCAAACTGCTGATCTTTTGAAGCCTCTACATTCGTCTGTGTCTGCATTGTGTTACCTCCCTTTCCGAGAGGAGTGCTCCCTCTCTAATAGTCCCAGGACAGTTTTGTGTGGTTTGAACGAAAAATCTTTTGTGATTTTTTCAGGCCACACATTTTTCATGTCCTTCACTAATCCCAGGACACTTAAAACGAAAATGAACGAAAAAAGACAGCAGATTTTTAGGTCTGCTGTCGCTTAAATAAGGAAGGAAAAATTTATTTTCAAAAGTTCGTTCAAAGCGGTGCTTTCTGTCCTGGGACTGGTAGAGGGACTTTTATGCCGCTCGAATCTTAATAAGGAGGTTCGCTTATGAACGAACAGATGAGATGTAAATATGGTACCGGCGGAGTGGACAAGAAAAACGGTGAAGGCTATCCCGACCCTACCGCATACGAGGCGCTGACAAACATCAAAAAGGAAGACAAGGTCTTCAAACCGCTCGTGTATATCTGCTCACCTTATGCGGGTGATGTAGAAAAAAACACTGAAAGAGCCAAGATTTATAGCCGCTTCGCTGTTATCGAAAGAAATGCTATCGCTTTTGCACCACACCTACTTTTTCCTATGTATCTTTCGGATGATGATCCTGCGGAACGTGAGCTTGCACTTTTCATGGATATAGTCTTCTTAGGTAAATGCAATGAGCTGTGGGTGTTTGGTGAAAACATCACGAAGGGCATGCAGATGGAAGTTGATAAGGCAAAGAAGCGCCGCATGACCATTCGTTATTTTACCGAGGACATGGAGGAGGTTGAAACATGCAACTAACAATTTGTACTGCAAATTGCACCGGCAATCAAAAGAACTGCCTCTATCCAAATAGGAACGTTGTCACGTCGGCCGAAGAATTAAAAGAAGCCGCAAAGCTAGACCACGTTTGCGCGGAGTATAAGAACAACTATCGCAGTGCAGATAATTTCTTAAAGTCTGATGTCATCGTCATGGATTGCGATAATGATCACACTGAAAATCCGGATGAGTGGATAACACCAGAGGCATTGGATGAAATTTTAACGGATATTTCATATGCGATTGCTCCCAGTCGTCACAATATGCTTTCTAAGGATGGAAAAACTGCAAGGCCCAAGTTCCATGTTTACTTTTCTATAGAAGAGCTAACAGATGCGGAAGGATATGTGGCTATAAAAAGAGCTATCCATGCTCAGTTCCCCTTCTTTGATGATAACGCTCTGGATGCAGCACGTTTTATCTATGGGGCTGATACCGGTGAAGTTATCTGGCATGAAGGTTGGCTCACGATTGATGAATTGCTGGAGAATGTTCCTGCGCCTACAAATACAGGTCGCAGCAATTCAATACCTGAAGGTCAACGCAACAATACTCTGTCTCGTTTTGCTGGCCGCGTTGTAAAGAGATACGGCAGCACAGATAAGGCCCATGAGATTTTTCTGGAAGAAGCTAAGAAATGTGATCCTCCTATGGATGACGAAGAACTTACAGCTATCTGGAATAGTGCTATCAAGTTTGTAAGAAAGGTGCAAGGTCAGGAGGGGTATGTTCCTCCAGATGATTACAATTCTGACTTTGACTCGTTGAGACCCTCCGACTTTTCTGATATTGGCCAGGCAAAGGTGCTTACTCGTGAATATGGCAATGAGCTCTGCTACACCGATGCCACAGATTATCTTCGTTTTAACGGTGAGTATTGGATGGAATCAAGGCAGCAGTCGATTGGTGCGATGGAAGAGTTCCTCGATTTACAGCTTCAAGATGCCCTTGGCGAGGTGGAAAGCGCTCTTAATGCCTTACTTGCTTTGGGTGAAAAGGAAGAAGATATTCTTGCTGGCGGTAAAAAGTATGAAGCTTCACTTTCAGGAGATCCATTAAAGGCATTTAAGAAGTATCAGTCGGCTATTGCTTATAGAACTTTTGTAATGAAGCGCAGGGATATGAAATATGTCATCTCAGCATTGCAGGCTGCAAAGCCAATGCTGGAAATCAAGGTGAGCGACTTAGACAAGGATGAGTTCCTACTTAATACACCGGGTGTTACGTTTGACCTTCGCAAGGGTCTGGCCGGTGGTCGTGCTCCAGAGGCAGCGGATTATATTACAAAGCAAACAACCGCTTCTCCGGGTGATAAGGGTGAGCAAATTTGGTTAGATGCTCTGAACACTTTTTTCTGTAATGATCAAAAGCTGATTGATTACGTTCAACAGATTGTTGGCCTTTCTGCAATCGGTAAAGTTTACCTCGAAGCTATCATCATTGCCTATGGTGGAGGCCGCAATGGTAAGTCCACCTTTTGGAACAGCATCTCAAGGGTGCTCGGTTCATACAGCGGTGCGATCTCAGCAGATACACTTACAGTTGGTTGTCGCAGAAACGTAAAACCTGAAATGGCAGAGCTTAAGGGCAAACGCCTCATCATTGCTTCCGAACTTGAAGAGGGCATGCGCCTGAACACTTCAATTGTGAAACAGCTTAGCTCTACTGATGAAATCGAAGCTGAGAAAAAGTATAAGGACCCGTTCAAGTTTGAGCCTTCTCATACACTGGTGCTTTACACGAATCATCTTCCGAGAGTCGGTGCCAATGATGATGGTACTTGGAGACGTCTTATAGTCATTCCGTTTAATGCAAGAATTGAAAATAAAAGTGACATCAAAAACTACGCCGACTACCTTGTTAAGAATGCAGGCTCGTACATCATGAGCTGGATCATCGAAGGTGCAAAGAAAGCTATTGAGGCTAACTACCATTTCAGTGTTCCAGCATGTGTTCAGGAGGCCATTGAAGCGTACAGAGAAAATAATGACTGGCTTGCTTCCTTTTTGGAGGATTGCTGCGAAGTGGATAAAACCTACCAGCAAAAATCCGGTGAGTTTTATCAGGAATACCGTGCCCATTGTGGGCGCAACGGCGAGTACACAAGAAGCACAACAGATTTCTATACTGCTTTGGAGACTGCTGGGTTTGAACGCAAAAAAACCAAAACAGGTAGCTTCATTTATGGCGTGCGCTTAAAGGAGGAAGAGTTTCTAAGTTGAGTTGCACCGAGTAGCACTGACCTAATATGGTGACGGTCAGTTACGGTCATATATAGAACTTCGCATTAGAGAAAAATTTATAAAAAATTCTTTATATAAGAGGTTTATGAGGAGACTTACACAGACCGTCACCAATTTTGATGGAGATATTGCGATGAGAGAAAAAGAAATAGAAAAGAAGTTAACTTTGGAAGCAAAAAAGCGTGGCGGGCTGGCGGTGAAGTTTGTATCTCCTGGCTTTGATGGTATGCCGGATAGAATCGTTCTAATGCCTGAAGGAAAAATGGCCTTTGTAGAAGTGAAGTCCCCTGGTAAGCGCCCGCGCCCATTACAGATGGCAAGGCACAAATTGCTTAGAGCATTAGGCTTTTTAGTTTTTGTACTAGACGACGAGAGTCAGATTGGAGGGATTTTAGATGCAGTACAATCCGCATGATTACCAGAAGTTCGCTATCAATTATATTGAATCCCATCCGGTGTCGGCAGTACTTCTTGATATGGGTTTAGGAAAAACAAGTATCGCTCTTACTGCGATTAATGACCTGCTGTTTGATTACTTCGAAGCCCATAAGGTGTTAGTAGTAGCACCACTTCGAGTGGCAAGAGACACTTGGCCTGCTGAAATTGAAAAATGGGATCATCTATCCGACCTTATCGTTTCTGTTGCAGTAGGAAGCGTCACTGAAAGGGTTCAAGCGTTAAAAGCTGCAGCCGATATCTACGTAATCAATCGTGAGAATCTTTCATGGCTCATTGATGAGAGCGGACTGACCTTTGATTTCGATACAGTTATAATTGATGAGCTTTCTTCCTTTAAAAATCATCAGGCCAAGCGCTTTAAGTCTTTTATGAAGGTGCGTCCTAGAGTAAAACGCATTATTGGAATGACAGGAACACCAAGCAGCAATGGACTAATGGATTTATGGGCAGAGTTCAAATTGCTTGACATGGGTGTAAGACTTGGAAGGTTCATAACTGCGTTTCGTACAAACTACTTTATGCCGGACAAAAGAAATGGCCAGATTATTTATAGTTACAAGCCTCTTCCCGGAGCAGAGAAATGCATCTACAAGAAAATTTCCGATATTACAATTTCAATGAAGTCTACTGATTATCTTAAGATGCCTGAACTGGTCAGTAGTGAATACACGGTTATGCTTTCTGAAAAAGAGGCAGAACGCTATGACGAATTAGCAAAAGACCTTGTACTTACGCTTCCTGATGGTGAGGTTACTGCTGGGAATGCTGCAGCACTTTCCAACAAGCTCTGCCAGATGGCTAATGGTGCAATTTATAACGACAGCGGAGAAACTCAGGTCATCCATAATCAGAAATTAGATGCATTGGAGGACATTATTGAAGCCGCTGCCGGAAAGCCAATACTTGTGGCCTATTGGTATAAGCACGACTACGAAAGAATCGTAGAAAAGCTTCGTAGTATAAAGGTTCCATTTTCTAAGCTGGATACCGCTGAAAGTATTCAAAGGTGGAACAACAAGGAAATACCAGTAGGTTTAATTCATCCGGCATCTGCAGGACATGGCTTAAATCTTCAGGCTGGTGGCTATTGTATTGTGTGGTTCGGTCTTACCTGGTCATTAGAGTTATATCAACAGACAAATGCTAGGCTCTGGCGTCAGGGCCAAACAGCTGAAACGGTTGTGGTGCAGCACATCGTTACCAAAGGCACTATTGATGAGCGTATCTTGAGGGCTCTTTCCTTAAAGGACAAAAGCCAGTCGGCGCTTATCGAAGCTGTCAAAGCTGATCTGCAAATGAGAGTCAAATAAAGACAATCCGTGCCAATCCGAGAAACAAAAACTTGGAGGTGCGATATGGAACCATATGAAAGTTTAGCGAATGCGATTATAGTACAGGCAGTCAAAGACTACCGGGAAGCCTTACAGCGTTTGGACCGTCACCCGGAGAAAAATGATTACAAAGTTGAGGTTAACTCTCTTGAGCGCTTCTTCTGTTCCGGCTGGTATCAGATGTTGACTGATCTTGACGGTGCCATCTTAATACGCAAGATACGAGAAAAGCTAGAGGTGACCTGCCTGTGACTGCTAAAGAATATCTGTCCCAAGCCTATCGTTTGGACCAGCGTATCAACAGCAAGCTGGAGCAGATTGCTTCGTTGAATGAACTGGCAACCAAATGCACGTCGACGTTAACGGGGATGCCACGTAATCCGAGTCATGGCACATCTATGATGGCGGACGCTATTTGTAAAATCATTGATCTTCAGAGCGAGATCAACAGAGACATTGATCGCCTTGTGGATTTAAAGGGTGAAATAATAGGAGTCATAAAAGCGGTAGACAGTTTGGAGTGTCAGACGCTCCTTGAGCTACGATACTTATGTTTTAAATCGTGGGAACAAATCGCGGTGGACCTGGGATATAATGTACGCCATGTCTATCGACTGCACGATGTTGCTACCTCAATGATTAAACTTCCTGAAACAAGTCAGTGAATGTCACTGTTTGTCAGTGTGGTTCGTGTGTTACTATTACAATAGAGAAATAGAATTCCAAAGGCCATCGTGGAGAGATCTGCGGTGGCTTTTGTTATGCCCTGAAAGTGAGGTGAACCAATGCCCTACAAACCTAAGCGTCCCTGTGCTTACCCCGGCTGCGGTCGGCTTGCTGTACGCGAGCAATACTGTGCCGAGCATCAAAAAGCAATGGATAAACAGTACAACCAGTATGAACGTGACCCTGCTTCCAACAAGCGATATGGTCGTGCTTGGAAGCGTATCCGTGACCGCTACATCAAGTTGCATCCTCTTTGTGAGGAGTGCGAGAAGCAAGGCAAGCTCACTCCTGCCGAAGAGGTACACCACATCCTTCCACTCTCCAAGGGCGGCGGCAATGAGAAGAGCAATCTCATGGCTCTTTGTAAATCCTGCCACTCTAGAATTACTGCCGAGAGCGGTGACCGGTGGGGGCGGTCAAATCTCTAAAACTATTTTTAGCGGACAGCGGCGTGGGGCTTCGTGTTAAAAAACGCGGTTTCAAACGAGGGAATAGCCCCAACCCTGCTAAGTGAGGTGAAAATATGGCGAAAGACGGTACAAATCGAGGCGGTGCTCGTGTAGGTGCAGGTGCGAAAAAGAAGCCCCTGACTGACAAAATTGCCGAAGGCAATCCAGGAGGCAGAAAACTGACGGTGATGGAATTTAAGGATACGGCAGACCTAAAAGGACTTGAAATGCCCGAGCCCAATAAAATCCTGGAAGCTATACAAAAAGACGGCAAAGCACTGGTTGCAGGAGAAATCTACAGAAATACATGGCAGTGGCTAAACGAACGTGGATGTGCTGTTCTCGTATCGCCGCAGTTATTGGAACGCTACGCTATGAGCGTGGCTCGTTGGATTCAATGTGAGGAAGCTGTCACTGAATATGGCTTTTTAGCAAAACACCCGACTACGGGTAATGCCATTCAAAGCCCTTATGTGGCAATGGGTCAGAATTACATGAACCAAACCAATCGGTTGTGGATGGAGATCTTCCAGATCGTTAAAGAAAACTGTACAGGAGAATACAACGGCGCTAGCCCGCAGGACGATGTAATGGAACGTCTGCTCATGGCAAGGCGAGGAAAATAAATCAGATAGGAGGAAAATATGATTACTTATAAAACAGCAGAAAGTGTCTGCATGGGACATCCGGATAAACTCTGTGATCTCATTGCTGACAATATTTTGGATGCTTGTCTTCGTAAAGACAAAGCTTCCCGCGTGGCCTGTGAGGTCATGGCGACCAAAGGTAAAATTATCGTGGCGGGCGAAATCACCTGCAGCGGTAAAGTAGACATACGCTTCATCGTAAAAAATGTACTTCGTGAGGTGGGATACAATCCGTGGAAGTTCACAGTATTTGTTTTTGTACACCAGCAAAGTGCAGACATTGCGGCGAGTGTAGATAATGCGCTCGAAGCACGAAATGGTGTCAATGACCCATACGGTTCTGTAGGAGCCGGTGACCAAGGCACGGTTTATGGTTACGCCACCAATGAAACACGTGAGAACCTGCCCCTCCCACTGGTGCTTTCCCATCGCATTGTAAAACGCATTGACAACTGCCGCAAAGGAAAACTCATTAAGGGTATTCTGCCTGACGGCAAAGCACAGGTTACTGTGGAATATGAGGATGGCAAGCCCAAGCGTGTGAAAGCCATTGTAGTTTCAGTTCAGCATGATAAGGGTAAGACACAAGAAGAATTGAAAACGGATATCATCAATAATGTACTTTGGCAGTGTTTTGAGGATTTTCCGTTTGATGATGATACTGAAATCCTTATTAATCCCTCCGGCAGATTTGTCGAAGGTGGTCCCGCTGCCGATACAGGTTTAACCGGCAGAAAAATCATGGTCGATACCTATGGTGGTCTTGCGTCTCACGGCGGAGGTGCCCTTTGTGGCAAGGACCCAACCAAGGTTGACCGAAGTGGCGCGTACATGGCGCGATACATTGCAAAGAACATCGTATGGAGCGGTCTTGCAGAGAAATGCGAGGTCGCTCTTTCTTATGCTATAGGAAAGGCAAACCCTGTGGCAGTTGACGTGACTTCCTTTGGTACTGGCAAACTCACCGATGATCAGCTTACCAATATTGTGCAGGATGTGTTTAACCTCCGACCGGCGGCAATCATTGAAAAACTAAGGCTGCGAAATTCAATCTACTCCGATACGGCGGCCTATGGTCATTTCAATTCCTGTCTGTTCCCGTGGGAGGATGTAAATATGTACACAAATTTAAGAAAGGCGGCTGAGAAATATGCAGATAGAAAAACTGAAAACTGAGCTATTGATTCCAGCCGACTACAATCCTCGTAAAGATTTGAAACCCGGTGACCCAGAATATGAAAAGCTGAAACGCTCCATCGAGCAGTTCGGTTATGTTGAACCCGTTATATGGAATAAGACTACATCTCATGTTGTCGGTGGCCACCAGCGTTTGAAGGTGCTGCTTGATATGGGCATCACCGAAGTCGAGTGTGTGGTTATTGAAATGGATGAGGAAAAAGAAAAGGCCCTCAATATCGCCCTCAATAAGATCAGCGGTGATTGGGATAAGGATAAGCTGGCTCTCCTCATTGCGGATTTGCAGGGAGCGGACTTTGACGTGTCCCTCACCGGCTTTGAGCCTGCCGAACTTGATGCGCTTTTTAAGGATTCGCTTAAGGACGGTATTCATGATGATGACTTCGATGTGGATGCTGAACTGCAAAAGCCTGCACTCACCAAGCAAGGCGATGTCTGGAAGCTTGGGCAGCACAGGCTAGTCTGTGGTGATTCTACTAAGGCTGACACTTTCACGCTACTGATGGACGGGAAACTCGCAAATCTTGTGGTAACCGACCCTCCATACAACGTCAACTATGAAGGTTCGGCGGGCAAAATCAAAAACGACAATATGGGAAATGAAGCATTCTACAATTTTCTGCTTGAGGCGTTTAAGAACACCGAGGCGGCAATGGCGAAGGATGCTTCTATTTATGTGTTTCATGCAGATACTGAAGGTCTGAATTTTAGAAAGGCATTCTCTGAATCAGGTTTCTACCTTTCCGGTACTTGCATCTGGAAAAAGCAGTCGCTTGTTCTCGGTCGATCACCTTACCAATGGCAGCATGAGCCTGTTCTTTTCGGCTGGAAGAAGTCTGGAAAGCACAACTGGTATGCCGATCGTAGGCAGACCACCATCTGGGAATTTGAGAAGCCGAAGAAGAATGCAGACCATCCTACCATGAAGCCTGTGGCACTGGTAGCATACCCGATTCTCAACTCAAGCCTGACCAACTGCATCGTGCTCGATCCTTTCGGTGGTTCGGGAAGTACTCTTATTGCATGCGATCAGACAGATCGTATCTGCTACACCGTTGAACTGGATGAAAAGTACTGCGACGTGATTGTAAAAAGGTATATTGAGCAGGCCGGGAACGCAGATAGTGTATTTCTATGGAGAGATGGTACGGAGTATAAGTATAGTGATCTGCAGGAAATAAATGCTGACGACTAAATTCCATCTACACAAAACGCCGCCGATCAATCGAAACAGTTTCCCTACAGAAATATGCTCGAAACGACTTGCTATTTACAGCGCTCAGAGTGATATATGTAGTACCGAAAAAGAAAGGCGGTATGAAAAATGCAGATTAATTATAATGTTATAGGCGCACAACGAAAATCACTGGTAGGAGCAATCAGCCAGGAATTAAATGCTCCGACAAAATACCTCGGTGCACCAACCTTCGCTTACGAGGTAGGCGGCTACCACATTGACAAGAATGGGATACTCAGAGGAGATGACAATCCCGAACTGGTTGCTGACCTTCAGGGATTGCACGACTTCAAAGCTATTACAGAAGAATACGACGCTCCACTCCCGGAAGCTGAACCTGTACCAGAGGATATTCAAATTCCTTACGAAGCCGCTCTTGGTGGCAGGGTCAGCCCTTACTACGATAACGAGGAGCCACCTGCATACGGGGAATCCGAGCAAGAGGATACGCTCGAACCTAACCGATTGACCATCGAGATGCCAAGGTCGGCTTTTACCGATATGGCTCTTGAAAACCTCAAGCGATTGGTTGAAAGCAAATCCTCTCTAATCCAAAAGGCTCTCGGTACTGATTGCACCCATATCATTACAGGTGAAGAAACTATCAGCTTCCCTTGGTTTCAAGGAGAGCTTACTTCAGATGAGGTCAAAAGCTACACGCATTTTGTTACTGCATTATGCGAGATGGCAAAAATACAGCAAAGAGTCAATGCTACCGAAAAGCAAGTGGAAAATGAGAAGTATGCTTTTCGATGTTTCCTCATCCGGCTTGGTTTTGTCGGCACTGAATACAAGATGGAACGTAAAATCCTGCTAAAGAACCTATCAGGCAATAGCGCCTTTAAGAATGGCGCTCCGATTAAAGCTGAGGAGGTAATGACTGATGAATAACTTTCCATCAAGGGAGACGGTGGAACGCATCCGTAAGCAATACCCATCTGGCACACGAGTGGAATTGGTACACATGAACGACCCTTATTCGAAACTAAGGCCCGGCGACCAAGGAACCGTGGACTTAGTGGACGATACAGGTACAATTTTCTGCTCATGGGATATCGGTTCCTCTCTGGGTGTTGTGTACGGAGAAGATGCGGTGCGGAAGTTGTAAGGGTATGGCCTCGTAGAAACACACCCATAATTTGATGTGTTTTATTTCTCGGATTTCGCTTGCTATATAAACCTTTTAGAGTGATATATGTACATGCGGAAAGCGCAAAACATACACATTCAGGAGGAAAACCACATGTTTACAAGCAGATTCGGGATTGAGATTGAGTTTACAGGCATTACAAGAAACGACGCGGCCAAGGTTGCAGCCGACTTCCTAAACGGAACGGTTACACACACCGGCGATTATTACGATACCAAGAAGGTAACGGCCCCGGACGGACGGGTTTGGAAGTTTATGAGCGACGGCAGCATCTCCTGCCAAAAGAAACAAGGCCGCCAGAAGGTAGCTGCCACCCGCGATTATAGCGTTGAGCTAGTAAGCCCCATATTAACCTACCGCGAGGACATTGAAATACTTCAGGAATTGGTCAGGCAGCTTCGTCACGCTGGCGGATTTGCAAACAACTCCTGCGGAATTCACATACACCTTAACGGCTCGGACCATACACCGAGGAGCATAAGGAACTTCATGAACATCATCGCTAGTAAGAATGACCTTTTTTACAAGGCTTTGCAGATAGCACCTGAACGAATGAGTTACTGCAAAAAGATGGATAGCCTCCTGGTCGAGAAAATAAACCGACGCAAACCGAAAACGATGGAAGCCATAGAGAACCTTTGGTACGAGGGCTACAGCGAAAGCACCAGCCGCCACTACCATTCAAGCCGATACCATTTTCTTAACCTGCACAGCTTTTTCACCGGCAACCATACGGTCGAGCTTCGAGGCTTCAACAGCGAACTACACGCAGGTAAGGTAAGAAGCTACATTGTTCTCGCCCTTGCTCTCAACCACCAGGCACTCACACAGAAATGCGCCTCGGCAAAGAAACCGCAGGCTGAAAATGAAAAGTTCGCAATGCGAACCTACCTCAATCGCATCGGTTTCATCGGCGAGGAATTCGCAAACTGCCGGGAGCACTTGACCGCCCACCTGGACGGCTCGGCTGCTTGGCGATTTCGGGCAGCCTGAACGGTTGCCCCGCAAAAATAAGGAGGACAAAGACAATGAATAAAACATTCTATCTCGCCTATGGCTCAAATCTTAACCTTGAGCAAATGGCGCACCGTTGCCCCACAGCAAAACCTGTCGGGCCAGTAGTTTTGAAGGACTACCAGTTATTGTTTCGAGGGGCACACGGCGGCTCTGTGGCGACCGTGGAACCTTTTAAAGGCAAGACAGTCCCATGCCTGCTGTGGGAGATTACCCCGGCTGATGAAGCGGCACTCGATCGCTACGAGGGTTTTCCGTTCCTCTACCGAAAGGAAACAGTCAAAGTCAAACTTGGCAAAAAGAACGTAGAAACTATGGTTTACATCATGAATGAAGGTCGACCACTCGGCACTCCAAGCTGCTTTTATTACAGCGTTATCTTAAATGGCTACAAGACTGCAGACTTCGATATCGGTATTCTAAAACAGGCTGTGGAGGATTCTAAGGAGGTCGAAAATGGATAAGAAGATAAAGGAACAGATTCTAGCCATCCGCGCAACAGGTGAAACGAACATGTTTGATGTGCCGAAGGTGAAGGAAATCGCTATGAGAGAGGGATACGCTGAGTTACTTGTTTACCTCGCGGATAACACTGGTGCATATGCCCGTTTTATTCTGACGGGCGAAGAGAAATAAATACTAAAACACAGAGAACAGTGCCAAAAACGGCTCTGTTTCTCGTACAGATAGATTTTGAAGGCTTGCTTGATGCAGGTCTATTTTTATGCTCGGAAGGAGGCGGCGGATATACGAAAACTCAAGAAATACACACCAACCCGGTTTAAGTCGGCTGATTCTATCTATGATAAAGCCTCCGCCGATTATGCCGTTGCCTTTATCGAAGCCCTCTCACATACCAAAGGTACGTGGGCGGGAAAGCCTTTTGAACTAATCGATTGGCAGGAGAGGATAATTCGTGATGTATTTGGAACTCTGAAGCCGAACGGCTACCGGCAGTTCAACACAGCTTATGTAGAAATACCGAAGAAGATGGGAAAAAGTGAGCTAGCGGCGGCTGTTGCCCTGTTGCTCACCTGCGGAGATAATGAGGAACGCGCTGAGGTTTACGGATGCGCTGCCGACCGTAACCAGGCATCCATCGTTTTTAACGTGGCAGCAGATATGGTGCGGATGTGTCCGGCTCTGTCCAAACGAGTGAAAATCCTCGACTCTATGAAGCGACTCATCTATCAGCCGACAGGCAGTATTTATCAGGTGCTTTCAGCTGATGTTGGAAACAAGCATGGCTTTAACACCCACGGTGTGGTGTTTGACGAGCTTCATACCCAGCCAAACAGAAAATTGTACGACGTTATGACCAAGGGCAGTGGTGATGCAAGAATGCAGCCGCTGTATTTCCTTATAACTACTGCTGGCGACAACCAGAACAGTATCTGCTGGGAGGTACACCAGAAGGCCCTTGATATTATAAATGGCAGAAAAAACGATCCAACCTTCTACCCCGTTATATATGGGGCTGACCCCGAGGATGACTGGACAGATCCAAAAGTGTGGAAGAAAGCAAATCCATCTTTGGGAATCACCGTCAGCATGGATAAGGTTAAAGCAGCATTTGAATCAGCAAGGCAAAACCCGGCTGAGGAGAACAGCTTCCGACAGCTTCGGCTCAATCAATGGGTAAAACAGGCCGTGCGCTGGATGCCAATGGACAAATGGGATGCTTGTGCTTTTACCGTTGATACAGAAGCTCTAAAAGGGCGCGTCTGCTATGGTGGGCTTGACCTCTCCTCATCGACCGATATTACGGCTTTCGTGCTGGTCTTTCCGCCATTGGATGAGGATGATAAATACATGGTTTTGCCATTCTTCTGGATACCGGAGGACAACATCGATTTGCGCGTACGCCGTGACCATGTAAATTACGATGTATGGAAAAAGCAAGGGTTTCTTAAAACCACGGAGGGCAACGTGGTCCATTATGGCTTTATAGAAAGCTTTATAGAAGAGCTTGGTACAAAATATAACATTCGAGAAATCGCCTTTGACCGTTGGGGTGCTGTGCAAATGACGCAGAATCTTGAAAACCTCGGCTTTACGGTTGTTCCATTCGGCCAAGGCTTTAAAGATATGTCTCCACCGACCAAAGAACTGATGAAACTGACCTTGGAACAGAAAATAGCTCACGGAGGTCATCCGGTCCTTCGGTGGATGATGGACAACATTTTTGTCCGAACCGATCCTGCCGGAAATATAAAGGCGGATAAGGAAAAGTCGACTGAGAAAATCGACGGCGCGGTAGCAACCATCATGGCACTAGACCGCGCCATCCGATGTGGTAACGGCAGTGGCGGAGAATCAGTGTACAACGAGCGGGGACTGCTTATTTTGTAATAGGAACGATGTGTTTTTCAACCCTTTCAGTCGGAGTGCCTGTTGCGGCATATGAAGTCGCATTTTTAAAGATGTCTTGGTCCGTTGACTGCGGAAGCCGCTTCTTTTTTACGGGCTCAAGCCCCAACGGGGCAAGCGCCACTGATATCATTCTTCCGATTACCTGCTTGACCGTATCGTTTGTGATATCAAGATCGCAATTGGGCTGTGATGCGCATAAATCAACAATCTGTGATGCGATAGCTATGAGGGCTGGAATGTCGGAAGCTGATAAATCAGCCATTTTTATTCGATTTTCCTCATTCCAGACGATGTTGTTATAAATTTCGCGAGCTGTTTGGCTGTCTTTGACTACCGAGCAGGTAGGGTGTGTTTTAACAAAGCTATCAAAGGTCATATAATTTTCCCCCTTTTTGATGTTAAGACGTAATATAACGTCCTTGTATTTCGAGGATAACAAATTACGTCCTTGGTGTCAATACCCATTTTGATTTTTAGGAGGTGACGCTTATGGATTTATTAAAAGGACTGTTCCGTTCAAGGGATAAGCCCCAAAACCGTGTGGGAAGCGCGTTTTCATTCCTGTTTGGCGGCACCAGCAGTGGCAAAACAGTAAACGAGCGAACGGCTATGCAGACCACTGCGGTTTATGCCTGCGTAAGAATATTGGCCGAAGCAATCGCTGGACTGCCTTTACATGTATACAGATACCGCTTGGATGGTGGGAAGGAACGCATCGCACAGCACCCACTGTACTATCTTCTTCATAACGAACCTAACCCTGAGATGACTTCATTCGTGTTTCGAGAAACACTGATGAGTCATCTTTTAATTTGGGGCAATGCTTACGCGCAGATTGTCCGAAACGGTCGCGGTCAGGTTGTTGCGCTTTACCCACTGTTACCAAACAAGATGGAAGTCGGCCGTGCTCAAAACGGCGAGCTGGTTTACACCTATTACCGTGATGTTGACGAAAGCGGACTAAAGCCTAAAGGCGGCTATGTTACGCTCCGCAAGGATGAGGTGCTCCACATACCTGGTCTTGGTTTTGATGGACTTATTGGCTACAGCCCCATAGCAATGGCCAAGAACGCCATCGGCATGTCACTTGCCACTGAGGAATACGGTGCTGCGTTCTTCGCTAACGGTGCAAATCCCGGCGGCGTATTGGAACATCCCGGTGTAATCAAGGATATTCAGCGAGTCAAAGATAGCTGGAACAGCGCTTATCAAGGAAGTGGTAACGCTCATAGGGTTGCCGTACTGGAAGAAGGCATGAAGTTTCAGGCAATTGGTATTCCACCGGAGCAGGCGCAATTTCTGGAAACACGTAAATTCCAAATTAATGAAATCGCCCGTATCTTCCGTGTGCCGCCACATATGGTGGGTGACCTTGAGAAATCCAGCTTCTCCAACATCGAGCAACAATCGCTGGAGTTCGTAAAATACACCCTCGATCCTTGGGTAGTTCGCTGGGAGCAGAGCCTTCAGCAATCGTTAATCCTGCCTTCAGAGAAAACGTCGCTGTTTATTAAGTTTAACCTGGATGGATTGCTTCGAGGTGACTATCAAAGCCGCATGAACGGTTATTCAGTCGGAAGGCAAAACGGATGGATGTCTGCCAATGACATCCGTGAACTGGAGGATATGAACCGCATCACAGCTGAGGAAGGCGGTGATTTGTATCTTGTGAACGGCAATATGCTCCCGCTCTCACAGGCGGGTAATTTTTATGAAAAGGAGGCTAATGGCCAATGAGAAAATTCTGGAACTGGGTGCGAGATGAAGCCACCGAAGAGCGCACCCTCTACCTCAACGGAGAAATCTCTGACGAGACCTGGTGGGGCGATGAAGTAACACCAAAGCTATTCAAGGATGAATTGATGGCTGGCTCCGGCAATGTTACGGTGTGGATCAACTCGCCCGGTGGTGATGTATTCGCTGCTGCGCAGATCTATAACATGCTAATGGAGTATACCGGAAAAGTCACCGTGAAGATCGACGGATTGGCAGCAAGTGCAGCATCAGTTATTGCTATGGCAGGTGGCGATGTATTTATGTCGCCGGTTTCCATGCTGATGATCCATAATCCTTCGACCATCGCAATCGGCGACAGCGAGGAAATGCTCCGCGCCAAAGCCCTGTTGGATGAGGTCAAGGAAAGCATCATCAACGCATATGAACTGAAATCCGGACTATCCCGAACAAAGCTCTCGCACCTCATGGATGCGGAGACTTGGATGAACGCGAACAAAGCCATTGAACTTGGCTTCGCTGACAAAATCATGTTCACGGAAGGTGAAGATCGTATCCCTCTTGATACAGGGCAAGGACTTATATTCTCCCGTGCGGCTGTGTGCAACTCCCTGCTTGGCAAAATGCCCAAAAAACCAAAACCGAAAACAGGTACCCCGATTGAGTCGCTGGAAAAGCGGCTCTCTTTAATTTCACACTAATTTGAAGGAGGAAATTACAATGAGTAAGATTCTTGAATTGCGCGAAAAGCGCGCTAAGGCTTGGGACGCGGCAAAGGCGTTCCTTGATACGAAACGTGGTGGTGACGGGCTTTTGTCCGCAGAGGATACCACTACTTACGAGAAGATGGAAAACGACGTTGTGGCATTAGGCAAAGAAATTGAGCGCCTTGAGCGTCAGGCCTCTATCGACTTGGAACTCTCCAAAGCTACCAGCAATCCCATAACAAACGCTCCATCCAAAGGAGCTGAAGAAAAGACTGGTCGTGCATCCGCCGAATACAGGAAAGCGTTCTGGAATGCTATGCGTACTCGTGCAGGTGAAGGACTTGATGTAAACGTAAGAAATGCACTGCAAATAGGTACAGACACCGAGGGTGGTTATCTCGTACCTGACGAGTTTGAGCGTACGCTGGTGGAGGCCCTCGAGGATGAGAACATCTTCCGTTCACTGGCCAATGTTATCACCACATCTTCCGGTGATAGGAAAATTCCAGTCGTAGCTACCAAAGGCACTGCTTCATGGGTCGATGAAGAAGGCATTATTCCAGAGAGTGATGACAGCTTCGGTCAGGTGTCTATTAGTGCCTATAAACTGGCAACCTTGATCAAAGTCTCCGAGGAGTTGCTGAACGATTCCGTGTTCAACCTCGAAGCCTATATCTCCAAAGAGTTTGCAAGGCGTATCGGCAACAAAGAAGAGGAAGCCTTCTTCACTGGTGATGGCTCCGGTAAACCAACAGGCATCCTTGCCGCTTCAGGCGGTGCCCAAATCGGTGTAACTACCGCAGGTGCTACGGCAATCACTATGGATGAGGTGCTCGACCTGTTCTACTCGCTGAAGGCGCCTTACCGTAACAGGGCTGTATTCGTTATGAACGACGCTACTGTAAAGGCAATACGTAAGCTAAAGGACGGTCAGGGCCAGTACCTTTGGCAGCCTTCACTTCAGGCAGGTACGCCTGATACCATCATGAACCGCCCTCTGTACACCTCGGCATATGTGCCAACTATTGCTGCGACCGCCAAGAGCATCGTGTTTGGTGACTTCAGCTATTACTGGGTAGCCGACCGTCAGGGACGTATGTTCAAGAGGTTAAACGAGCTTTATGCAGTCACCGGGCAAGTAGGCTTTGTAGCTACCCAGCGTGTGGACGGTAAGCTGATCCTGCCGGAGGCTATCAAGGTTCTCCAGCAGCACGCATAAGGAGGACTGACCTATGAGTTATAACTCAAAGAATTATATGGAACAGGGCGGCGAAAAGTGGATCATCGGTGGCACACTAGAAGTCCTGCCGGGAGCCTCGGTAACGGGGCTTCCTACTGCAGAGAATCAAGCGAATAGCACTGCCACCGACGTCGCTGGTCTGGTCACAGACTTCAATGCTCTTCTTACAAAGCTAAAAGCAGCGGGTTTGATGGCGGCAGACGAATAATGACCGGAAGGAGGCGGATGGGATGACAACAGATAATCTTCTCCCTAAAGTAAAAGCGAACCTGATCCTGGCACATGATGTAGACGACGGCCTTCTGCTGCATTACATCAAAGCCGCCGTCTCCTACGCGGAGAGCTACCAACATGTCGCTGAGGGTTATTACACTGAAAACAATATGCCGCCCACTACTGAACAGGCAGTAATCATGCTGTCGAGCCATTTCTACGAAAGCAGAGACGGCTCGACGGCTGGTTTCTTTGCCGATAGCGTGCAGGCAGGTCAACAAGTTTGGAACACGGTAAACTTGCTACTCCGCATCGACCGGGATTGGAAGGTGTAGATTATGAGCTTTGGAAAGATGAACACCTTTATAGATATTATTGATACCGTTACTATAAAAGATTCGGAGGGATTCAGCACTGAGGTTGACAATATTGTTGCTTCCCTCAAAGCATATCGGGAAGGTCGGCACGGCACCGAAATGTGGGCGAACAGAGCTGCATTTTCAGAAGCCACCGACCTTTTCCGTTTCCGCTGTATTCCCGGTGTCACCGTTACGACCGCAATGCTTATTGCTTGTGAAGACGGACGGTTTGAAATCACCTCGGTGGAGGATGTCAAAGGTCGTGGAATGTACATTGAAGTACTCGCCAAGGAGGTGAAGCCCAGTGGCTAAAGTAACTATGAAAATGCCGGAGGACTTTCTTCTGAAGGTTTCCCGGTTGAACGATAAAACAGATGAAATCATCCCTCGTGTGCTTGAGGCTGGCGGTGAGGTTGTGCTTGATAAGGTAAAGTCTAATCTAAATTCAGCGGTTGGTCGTGACACAAAGTATCCTTCACGTTCCACCGGCGAGCTTGCAGCAGCATTGGGGGTTTCACCAGCTTTACAGGATAGAGATGGCAACTACAACGTTAAAGTCGGCTTTTCCGAACCACGTCGTGATGGAAGCAGCAATGCAAAGATAGCGAATATCATCGAATACGGAAAATCGGGTCAACCGGCAAAACCATTCTTAAAGCCCGCGAAAAGCACCAGTAGAAAGCCGTGCATCGAAGCGATGAAAGCAAAGCTGGAAGAGGAGGTAAATAGGATATGAGTCTACTTTCTGATTTAAGCGAAGTCCTGAAGCCGCTCAATATTTCTATTGAATCTGGAGTGTTTAGCGGTGTACCTCCTGACGAATATCTGGTCTTTATTCCTCTTACGGACATTTTTGAAGTTCACGCGGATAACCGCCCCGGCTTTGATGTGCAGGAAGTAAGGATATCACTTTTCTCAAAAGGCAATTACTTAGAGCGGAAAAGGCAGATTACTACGGCTTTGCTGAATGCGGATTTCACTATAACAGAACGACGGTATATCGGACACGAAGACGATACCAGATATCACCATTATGCCATTGATGTGGCAAAAAACTATGGATTGGAGGAATGACACATGGCAACTATCGGTCTTGACAGACTGTACTATTCAAAGATAACCGAAGATTCTAGCGGAGTAGAAACCTATGCAGTACCTTCGGTGCTTGCTAAAGCTATTACCGCCGAGCTTTCGGTGGAACTGATCGAGGCGATTCTATATGCGGACGACGGTGCCGCGGAAGTTGTAAAAGACTTTAATAGCGGTACGCTCACCCTTGGAGTGGATGACATTGGACCAACTGTCGCGGCAGATCTAACCGGAGCATCCACCGATGACAACGGTGTGCTGATCTCCGCCAGCGAGAATGTGGGTACACCCGTTGCTGTGGGCTTCCGAGCGCAAAAGGCCAACGGCACATATCGTTATTTTTGGCTTTATCGCGTAAAATTCGGCCTACCCGCAACGAACCTGCAGACAAAGGCGGATTCTATCACGTTCTCTACGCCAACCATCGAAGGGACGGTCATGCGCCGTAACAAACTGGATGGCATGGGTAAGCATCCATGGAAAGCAGAGGTCACTGAAGGCGATGCAGGCGTATCTTCTGCAACTATCACCGGTTGGTTCACTCAAGTTTACGAACCGGTCTACACGCCGGAACCTTAGGAGGATTAAGCTATGGATAATGAGAGAAGCGCAGCAATCAACATCGGCGGTAAAGACTATGAACTGATTCTGACCACACGTGCGACAAAAGCGATTGCCGGTCGTTATGGCGGGCTTGAAAACCTCGGAGAAAAACTTATGAAATCAGAGAACTTCGAGATGGCGCTGGACGAGATTGTTTGGCTAATCACACTGCTAGCAAACCAGTCAATCTTAATTCGCAACCTTAAAAATAAGAACTCACCAGAAGAATTGCTTACAGAGGAAGAGGTGGAACTTCTTACTTCACCGCTTGATTTGGCCGCATATAAAAATGCAATTACCGAGGCGATGTTCAAAGGTACAAAGCGCAATGTAGAAAGTGAGGAGGAAACTCCAAAAAACGTGGAAGTCGGGTAACGGACGCTGAAGTCTTTACCCGGCTTCTTTATTATGGAACAGTTCAGATGGGTATGGATGCAGAGGAATTCTGGCTCATGCCCATCGGACTGTTCTTTGATTTATGGACCTGTCACAAGCAATGGCACGGAATTGAAAAGCCGAAGAAAACCCGGACAATTGATGATATTATCCCGCCGGGTATATAGGAGGAGGTGAAGATATGGCGGACAATTTTGGTTTGAAAATTGGCGTTGAGGGCGAGCGTGAATTTAAGCAAGCTCTCTCCGATATCAATCAGTCCTTTAAGGTACTGGGAAGTGAAATGACCCTTGTAACCAGCCAGTTTGATAAAAATGATAAATCCATACAGTCGGTTACCGCCCGTAATGCGGTTTTGAATAAAGAGATCGACGCACAGAAAGATAAGATTGCTACTCTTAAAGCTGCTCTTGATAACGCCTCCTCCTCTTTTGGCGAAAATGACCGCCGTACGCAGAATTGGCAGATTCAGCTGAACAAGGCACAAGCGGAACTCAATGGTATGGAACGTGAACTTGAGCAGTCCACAATCGAAGCTGATAATCTCGGTGCAGAATTAGAGGATTCGGGTAAAAGTGCAGAAGATGCTGGTGGCAGGTTTGATAAACTCGGTGGCGTACTCAAGGGAATCGGTGTAGCAATGGGTGCTGTTGCCGTTGCCGCAGGAGCCGCTGCTATTAAGTTAGGCAAAGAAGTAGTCACGCAATTTGGAGAGTTGGAGCAAAACTTGGGCGGATCAGAGGCGGTTTTCGGCGCATACGCTGCGTCTATTCAGAAAACTGGTGAAGAAGCCTATAAAAACCTCGGTATCTCTCAAAGCGAGTATCTAGCGACCGCCAACAAGATGGGTGCGTTGTTCCAAGGTTCTGGTATACAGCAACAGAAAAGCCTTGAACTAACCGAAAAAGCCATGCAACGTGCTGCGGACATGGCATCCGTCATGGGTATTGATATGTCTATGGCGATGGAGGCTGTAACAGGTGCAGCAAAAGGCAACTTCACCATGATGGATAACCTCGGTGTTGCTATGAACGCTACTAACATCCAAGCCTACGCTCTCGCAAAGGGTCTGGACTTTACTTGGAATACCGCAACACAAGCAGAAAAAGCCGAAGTTGCAATGCAGATGTTTTTTGAGAACACCGAGCAGTATGCTGGCAACTTTGCAAAAGAATCAACTCAGACCATTTCTGGTTCGATTGGATTGTTACAAGCTGCGGTTGGCTCTTTTACAGCAGGACTTGGCAATGCCAATGCAGATATGACAAATCTGACTGAGAATCTTGTTGATGCGTTCAAGGCAGTTGTCACTAATATCGTACCGGTTTTAGAGAATATCGTAGCAGCACTACCAACAGCGACGGGCGCAATTTTAGCAGCAGTGGCAGACTTGCTTCCAATGCTTCTTGAATTAGTAACAAATATATTCAAGCAGGTACTGGAAGCTATTTTAAACCTCTTACCGGAACTTATCCCGGCGGCGGTAAGTGCTCTATTGACGATTGTCGGAGCGCTGATTGATAATCTTCCGTTACTTATAAATGCAGCAATAGAACTGGTCACAGCGCTTGTTGATGGAATTGGCATAGCTTTACCTCAGCTCATACCCGCAGCAGTTTCAGCGGTTACGAAGATTGTTCAAGGTTTGATTGAGAACCTGCCAATGCTGCTGGATGCGGCTTTGCAGTTGATTATAGGATTAGCGCAGGGATTGGTGGACGCGATACCTCAGCTTGTTTCTGCCTTGCCTGCCATCATCGAAGCACTGGTGGATTTTCTAATAGAATCCATTCCAGAGATTATCGATGCGGGTATACAATTACTGACATCACTGGTGACAGCATTGCCTACCATCATTACGGCAGTTGTGGAAGCAATTCCACAAATCATAGACAGTATTATCAGTGCAGTCATTGGGTCGATTCCCCTGATTATTGATGCAGGCATCCGGCTTTTGATATCGCTAATTCAGGCACTTCCTCAGATTATTAATACTGTTGTAGCCGCGATTCCAAAGATCATAACCTCACTGGTAAATGCTATTGTAGGTAATATCGATAAGATCATCCTGGCCGGTGTTCAGCTTTTTGTGGCATTGATTGCAAACCTGCCAAGGATAATTGTGGAGGTTGTTAAGGCAGTTCCGCAGATCATCTCAGGACTCATCAGGGCCTTTACCGGTTATATAAGCTCAATGGCCCAAGTGGGTGGCAATCTGATTAAGGGATTGTGGAATGGTATTTCGGACGCGGGTGCATGGCTGTGGAGTAAGATCTCAGGATTTTTTGGTAATGTGGTATCGAAGATTAAGAACTTCTTCGGTATCAACTCTCCCTCAACCCTGTTTGCTGGAATTGGACGCAATATGGGCGAAGGCATCGGTGTGGGCTTCGAGGATGCAATGACAGCAGTTTCAAGGGATATGCAAAATGCGGTACCTACAAACTTCGATTTGAATTATAGAGGATTATCCGGGCAAGGCAGCACCAACGGCACAAGTATCACACAAAATCTCTCAGTGGTGACACCAAGGGCTCTATCTGAAAAAGAACTGGCACGGGAGTTCAAAAACCTCTCCCGTAAGCTGGCACTTGAATTATAAAGGAGGTCTGACTATGGAACTTACTTATATTAATGCAGATGGCAGAAGCATTACGCTTAAACAAAGCCGCCCGTATTTCCTTACCAAGATAGACGGCACAGGCAACATACGTCAGACCGTTAACACCTTCAAGGCACCAGATCAGGACGGTGCTTTTTATATTTCCTCTACACTGGATATGCGAAACATCATACTGGAGGGTACGGTCGTAGCAGATACACCTGACGAGGCTTTTTCGCGACGACAGCGCTTACTTCAGATATTTAGCCCTAAGCTGAATGGAACACTCATCTATCGTGAACGGCAAATTGCCTGCGTTGTAGAGGAAGCGGGTTTTACCGTTTCCACCAGGCAGCGGATACCCAACTTTTTTGTCAGTCTCCTCTGCCCGTCTCCCTTCTTTGAGACGCTTAATGAAGTGCGTGAGGAACTGGCATCTTGGATACCTTTATTCGAGTTTGAACTGGAAATACCTGAAAGCGGCATGGAGTTTGGAATGCGTCAGCCCAGCCAGATCATCACGGTGGACAACATCGGTGATGTTTCCTGTGGATGCGAGATCGTATTCCAGGCGCTGGGAACGGTAACAAATCCAGAACTCTTAAATATTGATACCGGGGAATACATCCGCCTTCTAACTACAATGAATGCCGGAGATGAACTTCGTGTATATACCCATTTCGCTGGTAAGCGAGTAGTCAGCATAAACGGCTCTGTGGTAACGAATGCTTTCTCCCTGCTGGACACCAATTCGGTATTTTTCCAGCTTGCCGCAGGCATTAACACTTTGCGCTACGATGCTTCAGTCAATATGGAACTGCTAGAAGTCAGCATTTACTATCGTCCGCAGTTTCTGGGGGTGTGAATATGCAACTATATATCTACAATCCAAACCGGGAGCTTACGGGTATTGTGGAGTCTTTTGAGTACCTGCGCTGGACACGGCGTTACTCCCAGTGTGGTTCATTTGAACTAAAAGCCATTGCAACACAGGAGAACGCTGCACTCTTAAAAGAGGGGAACATTATTTGGAAGAACGATGATGAGGAAGCCGGAATCATTGAGCATCTGGAATTGTCTCAGTCCGAGCATGAAATTATTACGGCGAGCGGTCGCTTTGCGACTTCCTTCCTCGCCCGTCGTATTTTGTGGCAAACCGAGATACTTTCCGGAGATCTTTCTGTCTGTGTTGAGCAGCTATTAAATAATAATATCATCAACCCTACCGACACGGAGCGAAAGATTACCGGAATATCCTTCTCATCTCCAAACTTGGGCACTCCTGTTAGTACTCAGATATCATATCGGAATCTGATGGATTCAGTGACGGAACTTTGCGTTGCTTCGGATATTGGTATTAAGACTGTGTTCACTCCAGCTACAGGTATTTTTACAGTGATGCTGTATAATGGGGCCAACTCCCAAGCGGTATTCTCAAAGGAGTACGAGAATCTGACTGAACAGATATATACAGAGAGTGTAGCGGATTACGCCAATACCGCACTCATCGGTGGCGAGGGTGAAGGCGCAGGCCGTACATTTGTCGCAATCACAAGCGGTTCTGGGGAGACGCGCCGCGAAATCTTCGTGGATGCCAAAGATTTACGGGCTGAGGACTTTGGGACAGATTACGTCAATACTCTGACTTTTCGAGGTCAGAGTAAGCTGAATGAACAGGCCATACGATATACGTTTGATACATCGGTCAATCCGCATGGCAACTTGACCTACAAGATAGACTTCGACCTTGGGCAGACCGTCAAAGTAATCTCCAAGGCATGGGGTGTATCCATGACTACAAGAATCACTGAGATCGAAGAAACATATGACGCGGATGGGCAGAGCATCAGCGTAGTGTTTGGAAAGGCTGAGCTAACTATAGCACAGAAAGTCCGCTCCGACATGAGCGAGGTTAAAACAGCACTATTGGCACCTACCGGCATATCCGAAGTTGCCGAGGCCTTAAGCGTCGTGGAAGGAACACTGGGTGACTTGACGCAGGTGGACCCGAAAATTCAGGGTAATGACGTCGCGGATACCTTTAACAACCTGTTTGGGAAACTTCCTGCACTCGAAGTTTTTGTAGGCGCGGGTACCATATCGGTCGGTCAGTATGCCTTGTACAACATGGTACCGGGAGATACTTTATACTTCACCTCGTACAGTGGTAACAAGTTCAGCGACCAACCAAGTGAAAACGGACACGTATTTTTAACGAAGCATAATGGAGATAACACGGGCTATGGCTATCAGCGAGCAATGGGCTTCTTTATCAGTAGGGACACTATGACGTTTTATGTTATTTCTGTTTTCGTATTCAATAACCTATCTGGGCAGGCGAACTGGCTCAACATCAATAATGAACCAATAACCACGACTAGGCTTGCAAATGGCGCAGTCACCGGTGTAAAGATCGCAGATCGTACAATTACTGCCACTAAAATTTCATCTGCGTTTACTGACTACTCTACGACAGAACAAAACACAGGACGTTTATGGATTGATGGTAAGACGATTTATCGTAAGCAAGTGAGTCTTGGGTCACTTACAAATACCACACCGAAAAGTGTAGCTCACGGTATAACAAACCTCAGCACTGTTGTCAGTTTAACAGGCTTTGCGACAAACGGGACAGTATTCTTGCCGCTGCCACTTGCTCGTTACAACAACTTCGCCTCGCAAATCGGGCTTTATATTGATACAACCAATGTCGTTGTCGAACCTGGTAATGACCGGACAACATATACAGGTTATGTGGTTATAGAGTATACGAAAACTGATTAATAAGGAGGAAAATAGTGTATGGAGAAAAGCGGATTTTTTAACTCATCGGACGGAGACAGAGTCTATGATGCTGCGGATTTTGCGTCATATTTCGGAAGCCTCGTCTCCAACGGTGTTTTTTATATGTTAGCAACAAACCTACAGGTATCGCCAGCAATTGGCTTAGCTGTGAATGTGGCAGCAGGAAGTGCATGGATTAACGGATACCGTTATGAGAATACGGATGTCTTAAATATGCCACTGACAACTGCAAACGGAAGCAATCCCCGCATTGACCGAATTGTGATCCGTTTAAGTCAGATCAGCCGAAGCATTCAGCTTGCTGTTGTTGCTGGTACTCCCGCTGCAACACCAGTGGCACCTGCTCTAACAAGAACCAGCGACATCTATGAACTTGGTATTGCAGATGTGCTTGTACCTACAGCCGCTACATCAATAGTCGCAAATAACATTACTGACACCCGTTTGAATACCGACCTTTGTGGGTTGGTAAATTCGCTGGTTTCGGCGGTATATGAGTGAGGTGAATTTCTATGGCAACATATCAGGCAACTAATGCGTGTACATGGCGTAATGGTAGCTGGATCGCAGGTGTAACGGATTATGTTCGGCAAGGTGTCTATCCTGATGCTAACAATTATGAGAACGTAGGAGCTATGCTGTTTGACCTTGCCAGTATCCGGAATACTTACGCAAACTATTATCCCACATCGGCCAGCATTCACCTTGTCAGGATAGCTGCGGGTGACTGGGGTTCAGCCAGAACCATGACGTTGTATGCTGGAAATGCTTCCGGCATGCCAGCACCCAGTTCCAGCACCAGTGTGTCCGGGAGTAGGCCGACAAAGGTTACCTCTGGGTATAACTATACCGTTTCAGCCGGACAAGGCGCAAAAGATATCGCCATTTCTACCGCGCTCATAGATTCCATCGGTAGTGGTGCCAGCAACTGCCTATTCATGGATGCAGGCTCCAGCACCTTAAACTACATGGGCTTTGGCGCAAGGGACAACTTAAGTCAGATTGTACTGACCATTAATTGGGCGAGCCGTACAACCGCTTGCAGTGCTCCGACTTCCTGCTCGTTAAATGCAACACTCTCGGAAGGCAATGTTACTCTGTCATGGAGTGGTGCATCGGGCGGTATAAATAACTCAATATCCTCCTATGAGATACAATACAGCGATTCCGCTGACAATGTCACATGGGGAGCATGGACAGCACTTACCACGGTAACCACAACAGCCACTAGCGGTAGCGCTTCTGTTGCGCCGCCTTCGACTCGAGGCAATTATCGTAGGTTTCAGGTACGGACACGTGGTACTGCAGGAGCAAGCTATTATTCGGGCTGGAAGGTTTCGACGAATTCCGTCCGTAGAAATACTGTACCAAGTCCGGCAACCACTGCAGTCGCTTCTCCAGCAAACTATAGCGATGAAACCATTACACTGACATGGAGCGGAGCTTCCGGTGGAACAAGTGCGATAAAGGGATACCAGATTGCCAGCAGAACATCCACGGATAACAGTACATGGAGTTCATGGAACGTTCTTACCACTCTAACACTCTCGGCAAGCGGCGGTAGTTACAACCCAAATGTATCAAGAATTCCAGGAACTTATACTCAATTCGGCATTTGGACAATAGATACTCTTGATGTTTACTCTTCAGAGGTTGTCAGTAACAGCATCTATTGCGATATTACTGCCTGCGTAGCGCCGACCGCTTGCTCAGTAAGCACAACGTTGGCCGAAGGAAACGTAACCCTTTCATGGAGCGGAGCAGCCGGTGGTGCGGGAAATTCCATCACATCCTATGAGATAGAATATAGTGATTCGATAGATAACAGCACATGGGGAGCCTGGACAGCACTAGCTACGGTGTTCACTTCAGCGACAAGTGGTAGTGTAATCGTCAGTCCACCGACTACACGCGGGAATTACCGCCGATTCAGGGTAAGAACACGTGGCGCAGCTGGCGAGAGTTTCTACTCAGATTGGACTGTTTCCAGCAACACGGTCCACAGAAATACACTGCCCACGCCACCGACTTCCTTTACCGCCGCTCCTGCCATTTACGAATCCAGCACCGTAACTCTTACATGGAGCGGAGCGATACCTGGAACCAGCGCTATAAAGCAGTATGTCATTCAGCGTTCAACTTCAATGGACGGGATTAACTGGTCGGCATATGAGGCTCTGACAATTGTCGTTACAAGTTCAACCTCTGGGACATATATAGCGAACGCTTCTCAGATAGCTGGAATGTATACCCGCTACCGTATCAGCGTAACCGATACATTGGATGCAGTTTCTGCCTATGTAGTAAGCGGTACAGTAAAGAAAAATAGTCCGCCGACTGCACCACTAATCGTCTGCCCGGTATCTGGCAGTTCAAGTTACAAGGCTACACCGCGTTTCATGATTACAACGGGTATTGAGCCGGATGGTCAAACGCAGATTGTAGAAGTAAAAATCGACACGGGTACTTGGATTAACAGCATAGATAACCCTGAGATGTTTTCCGTAAGCGGCTATCTGGGTAATGGTGTAAAAACGGTGTTTCAATCGGCAGCGCTAGCCGCAGGGAACCATACTGTGACCGTCCGCTGCCTTGATAGTGATATTGAGTCGTCAAGTCCGGAGGTTGTACGCACTTTTACTGTATTGCCACCGCCATTTGAGACGATCACCGCGAACGAAACGAATGTAAAGGCAATTCATATCCAGATGCTACGAACTGCTGTAAATACAGTACGTAGTTATTACAATCTGTCTCAGGTGACTTGGAGTGAGGAGATTGTTGCTGGAAAAAGCAATATCAAAAACTGGCCTTTCCACATCACAGAGCTTAGAAAAGCCATCGAGTCGGTTATTACAATAGTGAACAACTTTGATTCCTCGTCTACTTTTGATATCCCGCCCATAACATGGCTGCCCATTGGAACTGGGCGACCAAAAGCGGATGTGATGCAACAAATTCAAGACCTGATCTTGGAGCTTTAGACACAATACAAACCAATAGCGCTCTCGTAATTTGCGGGAGCGTTTTTCTATACACAAATTCATGAAATGGAGGTATTTCAAATGAAAGAGATTTGGAATTGGATGCAGCTGGTTTTTGCTGCTGTTGGTGCTTTTCTCGGGTGGTTTCTTGGTGGACTGGACGGATTCCTTTATGCGCTCATAGCATTTGTAGCCATAGATTATGTGACCGGTGTGCTCTGTGCCATTGTAGATAAAAAGCTGTCCAGTGAAATCGGCGCGAAAGGTATCTTCAAAAAGGTTCTTATTTTTACATTGGTGGGTGTAGCCCATATCCTTGATACGCAGATACTGGGTAGTGCTGGGGACAATGGTGGTGTCCTTAGGACAGCAGTAATTTTCTTCTACTTGAGCAATGAAGGTGTGTCTATTTTAGAGAATGCCGGACATATTGGGCTACCAATACCTGAAAAACTCAAGGAGGTTCTAAAACAGCTACATGGGCGTGATGATGAGCCCCCTAAGTCAGGTGATGGAATATGATTGATTTAACTAAAGCAGCAACCGTGTTCATCGGTAGACGAGGGGAACACTACTTTCGCCACCTTGAGTTTGATGTTTCCAGTTTGTTAGATGGCACTTACCCCGGAGCAGCCCTAAATGCTATATACAAAAGACCTGATGGTATTGCATACCCTGTGATCACAACTTATGCCGATGGAGTCCTTACATGGTCGCCCAGCGCAACGGATACATTGCTAGTCGGTGTCGGTCAGCTGGAGATAAGGGTTACTTATGGCGATGTGGTTGGAAAAAGCGTTCGGATACTGACCATCGTCGAGGAGGCCCTTGCAGACGGTATCGCAGAACCACCCGAGCCGCCAGCACAGGAATGGCTCAATCAAGTGCTTTCTGCCTTAGCTGAACTGGATATTGATGAGATAAATAATCTGCTAAATCTCACTTATAACTTGTTAAACACTACACACGACTTGGTCGAAGATACGCGCGACAATCTGTATATGCGGACTGGGGTTCTCCTGAACCATTTGCATCCGATAGAAACTGCCACAGCACCGGATATGATAAGCCGAAGAGCGTCCATCACATTTAATGGCATCACGAATGGCAACAACGTAGTAATCGGGACGGTAACATATACCTTTGTTACGGCTTTGGGCAGCCCTGCCGCAAATAATGTGCAAGTGTTAATCCAGGGCACCCTCCGTAATACCGTCAAGAAACTTGCCGAAGCTATAAGGGGTATCCAAGATGTAGCGAACATTGCTTATGGGTCAGGAATATCATCAAACCCGGCTTGCACAGCCTATTGGACGAGTCAGATTTTCTCCATTGGTGATGTTACTATTCCTTCTGGTGAGAGTCTATTTTTGCTGGAAAGAACAGAAAATGCTACGACAGCATTGACCCTTACCTCTACTGCAACAGCTACTATCAACGCATTCACCAGAGCAAGCTATTTGAGATATGTGTTGAGCGGCAATGCTACCGGTGCGGGCGGGATTAATAGTGTCCGAGGACCTTTGCACACATTATTGCCCATTGGTAGTGTGGTTATAGGTGGACAGGGCGGATTGCTATATCCGACGGCTTATGATTGTCATTTGGTTACCCTTTGCCGTCAATCGGATACAAGTGAAAAAGAACTAGACTTATATATCTCAAATGATGAAGTGAACTTTACCAGAATCTCACGCAGCACGCCTATCGGTGCTGATAGTTCAAACGCTGGGTTGCATATTCATATTCAAATGCGTCAAAGCCGAGTGCCTTCTGGATATGGGCTGTATATCAGTATGGGAAGTGATGGCACATCGGCGAGTGCTTTCTGCGATTTGAAGTTTACCTACCACCTATACCCTGTCAGTCTTGCAACAACCAACATGTAAATTAGAGGTGATTTTAATGAATTTACGCAAGTTAATATTAACGAATAATGCCTGCTTCAAAGCAGGTAAAACGATAATTCCCAAAGGCATCATGGTGCACTCTACCGGGGCCGATAACCCATGGCTGAAGCGCTATGTTGGCCCGGATGATGGCTTGCTCGGAAAGAACCAATACAACAATCATTGGAATCAAGAAAAGCCCGGTGGTCGACAGGTTTGCGTTCATGCCTTCATCGGTAAGCTGGCAGATGGAACAATCGCCACATATCAGACTTTGCCGTGGAACCATCGAGGCTGGCACGCTGGGGGAACTGCAAACAATACCCATATAGGCTTTGAGATTTGCGAGGATGGTCTTTCGGACAGCACCTATTTCAACAAGGTGTACCTGGAGGCCGTTGAACTTTGTGTATTTCTTTGCAGGGAGTTTGGTCTCACTGAAAAAGATATTATCTGCCATAGCGAAGGATATAAGCAAGGTATCGCCAGCAATCATGGTGATGTACTGCATTGGTTTCCTAAACACGGTAAGTCGATGGATACCTTCCGCGCCGATGTAAAATCCGGTCTTTCCTTTGCCGCTTCGGTGGAGACGACCGCACCGAAGAAATATTACCGAGTCCAACTTGGATCGTTTTCTGTTAAGGCGAATGCAGATGCCATGCTCAGCAAGGTCAAGGCAGCTGGCTTCACCGATGCCTTTATTAAATACAGCGAATAACAATCAGTTTAATGCCTATCGAGAGATTCGTCTTTCGGTAGGCATTATTTTTTTTTGCTTTTTTCGTTCATTCGGCTGATTTCTGTCCTGGGACTATTAGAGGGTGTTGATTGATATGTTCCCTCGGAAAGAGGTCGAGAGAATGAAATTAACAAAATTAGAAGCCGTTGAATCCATAAAGTATGAAGCAGAAAAGCCTACAGAGGCTTCACTTAAAAATGAGCACGATTATTTGGTGGCAGAAAAACTTACAAAAAAGCTCTTAGAAAAGGGTCTTATTAGCCAAAGTGAATTTGACAAGATCATGGCCAAAAACCGCGAAACTTTCTCTCCGTTTTTAGCAGAGATTATGGCCTAAAAGACTTGATAAATAAGGCACTTAGAGTGATGTATAGTACTGCAAGAAAGGAGGTTGAGACAATGAAACGGATAACAAAGATTGAAGCAAATGAGAAACTTCAGAAGGCACCTAAAAAACTGCGTGTTGCTGCCTACGCTCGTGTTTCAACAGATAGTCGCGAACAACTCGTCAGTTTGGATGCTCAAAGAAGTCATTATGAGACCTGCATTAAGAGCAATCCCGACTGGGAGTACGTCGGACTTTACTATGATGAAGGCGTATCAGGTACAAGTATGGCCAAGCGTGATGGACTCATCAAAATGCTTGATGATTGTGAAGCTGGGAAGATTGACTTTATTATTATAAAATCCATCAGCCGCTTTGCAAGAAATACCACAGAGTGCCTTGAAGCGGTTAGAAAGCTTATAAAGCTTAAGGTGTTCATTTACTTTGAGAAAGAAAATATCAACACCGGCGATATGGAGAATGAGTTGCTACTTACAATTTTTAGCAGCTTGGCAGAAAGTGAGTCTATTTCCCTTTCGGAGAATGAAAAATGGTCCATTGAGAAGAGATTTCAAAACGGAACATACATTGTTGCCTCTCCGCCTTACGGGTACAAAAACGAAGATGGCTTGATGGTGATCAATGAAGATGAGGTTGATGTAGTAAGGTACATTTTTGCAGAATGTTTAGCTGGTAAAGGTGGTCATGTAATCGCTAGAGATCTTAATGATAAAGGAATCCCAACCAGGCGAAAAAGAGAATGGACACCGGGCACAGTAAATGCAATCCTTCGAAATGAAAAATACAAAGGTGATGTGCTTTTTCAAAAAACATTTACCGATGAGACTTTCGTTAGGCATATCAATAATGGTGAGAAGGCGCAGTACTACGTTACTGAGCATCACGAAGCGATAATAAGTGTTGAGGATTTTGAAGCGGCGCAGGCAATGATTGACCAGCGCTCCAAAGACATGAAAATCCAGCAAGGCGATGCAAAGTATCAAAACCGCTATCCTTTTTCTGGAAAAATTATTTGCGGCGAATGTGGTGCTACATGGAAAAGGAGAACTCATAGCGAATCGAAAGTAAAATATTACGCTTATGCTTGCAACACACATCTTAAGAAAAAAGACCAATGCAGCATGCAGTTTATACGTGAAAAAAGCTTTGAAGTGGCTTTTTTAAACATGATTAATAAGTTGGCATTTACTAAGAAGGTGTTGTTGCAGCCGCTACTAGCAAGTCTTAAAGCAATTAACCAGGAGGCAGCAATTGCCCGAATTAATAAGCTGGAAGCGGCTCTTGAGGCCAATTTCAACAAAAGGCAGCAGCTTATGAATTTATTTACGAAGGAATATTTAGAGCCAGCCGTTTTCAACGATCAGAATTCAGGTCTTCTTGCTGAGGCTAAAAGTTTAAGTGATGAAAAAGAAGCATTATATGCATCCGTGAATCATGAGTACGAGCATGTTGAGGCTTTGAATAAACTTATTAAGTACGTCAACAGCGCAAGGATTTTTACTGAATTTGATGCTGATGCATTTGAGGAGCATGTGGATTACATTATCGTTTTCAAAAGATATGAAATAGGTTTTGTATTAAAGTGTGGATTAACACTAAGAGAAAGGTTGTGAGATTATGCCGATTCCATATGGATACAAAATTGAAAAAGGCAAAGCGGTCATAGATGAAGTTCAAGCGGAGCAGGTTAGGATGATTTACAAAGGTTATCTCTCCGGCCTCGCCTATGTTGCTGCAGCAGAGGCTGCTGGGCTTAAGCTTCTACATCCAGGTGTAAAGAAAATGCTACAGAATAAACGCTACCTTGGCGATAAGTACTATCCGGCGATCATCGATCAGGAGACTTTTGATAGAGCAGAAGCCGAACGCATCAAACGCCAGAGAAGGCTTGGTAGAGTATTTGCGGATAAGCCGGTAGAGGAATGTAAGCCAGCTACTAAATTTACAATGCCGAAAGCAGGAAAGATATTCATCGATCCATTTAAGCAGGCAGAGTACATTTACAGTCTGATTGAAAGTGAGGTGGAAGGATGATCTCCTTAGCAAGTAACGTAACGGTTATTCCGGCAAAGAAAACCATCGGGACGCAAAAAGCAACCGACAAAAAGCAGAAAACCAGAGTCGCAGCGTACTGCCGAGTCAGTACCGACAGCGATGAACAAGAAACTAGCTACGACGCTCAGATTCAGCATTACACCTCATACATTGAAAGCCATCCAGACTGGGTACTAGCCGGAATTTATGCAGATGATGGCATCTCTGGAATGAATACGAAGAAGCGCGATGAGTTCCAGCGCATGATTAATGACTGTAACGACGGCAAGATTGATATGGTGATTACCAAGTCCATCAGCCGATTTGCAAGGAATACAGTGGATTGCCTGAATTACACTAGAGCCCTTAAAAACAAGAATATTGGTGTTTATTTCGAGAAGGAAAATATCAACACGCTTGATGCTAAGGGTGAAGTGCTCATGACAATTATGGCTTCTCTTGCACAGCAAGAAAGTGAGTCATTGTCGGCCAACGTTCGTCTGGGCTTACAGTTCCGATATCAACAAGGAAAAGTTCAGGTCAATCACAACTGGTTCCTGGGATATACCAAAGATGAAGAGGGGCACCTCATCATTGATCCAGAGCAGGCCGAAGTCGTGAAGCGCATTTATAGAGAGTACCTTTCCGGGAAAAGCTTCTTACAGATAAAAAGGTCTCTTGAAGCCGACGGAATTCTAAACGGTGCTGGTAATGAAAAATGGCATGAAAGTAATTTAAAGCAGATACTTACAAACGAGAAGTACATCGGAGACGCTTTGCTTCAGAAGACTTATACGGTGGATATTCTTGAAAAGAAGCGTGAAGCTAATAAGGGTCAGGTTCCTAAGTATTATGTAGAGGACAGCCATGAAGCTATTATTCCAAAGGATATCTTTCTAAAGGTACAGGGGGAAATCGCAAGACGCGCCAATCTTACCAAAGGGACCACAAAGCGCAAACGAATCTATAGTGGCCGTTACGCTTTATCTGGAATAGTTTTCTGCGCATATTGTGGCGACATCTTCCGCAGAATTAAATGGAACAATCGCGGGTGTAAGTCCACCGTTTGGCGCTGTGTCAGCAGGGTTGAAAAAGATGGCCCTGATTGCCCGGCAAGAACTGTTCACGAGGAGCTGCTTCATGAGGTAGTTATCAAGGCTATAAACGAAGCGTTCCGTGAAAAGGAAGCAATCCTACCACTATTACGAGAGAATATCGAGAGTAGCCTTGAGGAAGTCACCTCAAATCAGATTGCAGCGATTGATGAACAGATGAAGTCAATGCAGCAGGAGCTAATGGCAACGGTTAATTCTAAGAATACCGGTGATGAGCTTGGTCTGGAGATTAGGAGGCTGCGCGATGAGAAGCAGTCCCTTCAAAACGAGCAGGCATCTCGACAGGATCTGAAAAAGCGAATTGATGAGTTGATGCGTTTCCTTAACGACCTGCCTTGTGAGCTGATTGAATATGAAGAAGATTATGTAAGGACTCTCCTGGAAAAGATAACGGTTTATGACGACCACATCATAGTTGAATTTAAGTCCGGAATTGAAATTCAAATTGATGAATAACTAAGCAATGCTAAATCACCCGCAGCTCTTGTGTCAGAGTTGCGGGTTTCGTTGTTAACTAAATAGATGCCTATATAGAGGAAATTCTTTTTCAGGCTCTCCTTTTATCAAACTATTATATAAAGTAATTTTAAATATTATGAACTTCAGAAGTAATAAGAGAATGGATTAACTTAATATAAGTTTTTGTTGACCCTGACACAGTGTCATGGTTTATAATCAGTATAGGGTAGATAACGCTGAAGCTTTAAAGCAATGTTAGCACTGTTATTTATTTGGTATTTGAAATTATTAGGAAGAGAAGGAGAAAGATAAATGAAGAAATTTATATTATTGTTAATTATAATTTTAATAGTAATGCCATCTCAATCAGCCATGGCTAAAACTATGGATCAGAAAGATGTGATTAAAGATTATGTGAAAAATGCGCTTGATTTATACAACATTCCAGGAGCATCTTTGATAATTATTAAAGATGGGGATATTTATTATCAGGATAATTGGGGTGTCTTAAGTGACGGAACCTCTGTGACATCGGATTCAGTTTTTTTAATAGGATCGTTGAGTAAACCTATTACATCGTTGGCCACAATGATATTAGTTGAAGAGGGAAAAGTTAAGCTTGATGATCCAATTCAAACTTATATTCCTAATTTTAAATATCAGTCAAGTAGCTTAAATGATATTACAGTTCGTAATCTTTTGGAACAAACAAGTGGTATTAGTGAATACAAAGGCCTTAAAGTAACTGATCGATTGTATACTGATCAAGACCCAATCAATCAAGCAGTAAGTGAACTAAGCGGTATACAACTAACTCATGAGCCTGGTGAAATTTATGAATATAACTCTGCTAATTATTTACTCTTAGGAGCTATTGTTGAAAAAGCCTCGAATCAGCCTTTTGCAGATTTTTTGAATGACCGTATTTTTTCTCCTTTAGGTATGAAACATACGGCTGCTAGCTACAAAAATGCAGACGAAAAAGGACTTTTACCAGGATTTCAATCATGGTTTGGTAAACCGATAAAAGTGGATGGGTTTTATGATAATTCAGGAGCACCATATGGATATATTGCTGCAAGTTCAAATGATTTAGCAAAATTTCTAAAGTTTATGATGTATGGAGGAGATCTACTAAGTAAAGAAAACCATGATTTATTGATAGCAGAACCTAAAGTAGATAGATCATATGGATTCGGCTGGCACTTCTCCAACCCATTTAATGACCAAAGGTATCCTTATCATGGTGGTGCAACGCCGCATTTTAGAGCTGAAATGTTTTTTATTCCTGAGCAGAATTTTAGTGCAGTTTTGTTAACAAATAAATACAATACGATGGAAGATCATCAAGTGACACGTATTATGGAAGGTATAAGATCAATTGTCAATAAAACCAGCTCTTTGGATTTGCCGAAACAGAATTTTACGATTCAATGGATTCTTTTGGGCATCATAATACTTACTATGTTCTTATCGATCATTTGTATAATTAGGTTAAAAAAGAAATCAATAATAAACAAAAGGTTATGGTGTTCTATCGGAATATTATCAGCTATATTGGCTGCTAGTCTCATACCAATATTAAGCTATAGTATGGAAGCACCCTGGCATACGATTAAGCTTTTTGCTCCTGATATTGCTTTCCTTATATTATGCATTGTAGGGATATTGACGCTTAATTCCATAACTATTTTAACTATTGTAGGGTTAAAAAGAAATAATAAATAAAATAAGTTTATAATAATAGAAAATTTAGTTGACCCTAACACGGTGTCATAGTTTATAATACATGTGGAGGAGATAATATGTACTACAAGATAAAAGAAATTGCTGATTTAACAGGGGTAAGCGTCAGGATGTTACATTATTATGACAAGATTGGGCTGCTTAAACCAGAGAATGTATCACAGGCTGGATATAGATTATATACTACAGATGATATAAAAAAGCTCTCACAGATATTGTTTTATAAAGAACTGGATTTTTCTCTGGAGGAGATAAAAGAAATATTATACTCTTCAAACGCTGACAAGTTGGAAGTGTTGAAAATGCAGCAACAGATTTTAACAAAAAAGCAAGAAAAAATAGATGCTTTATTGGGTGCTATAAATAAATCAATTATTTCCTTGGAGCAAGGCGAGAATCCTAAAGATCTTAATATCTTTACCTCTTTGGATTTAGTTGAAATAAGTCGAAACAAGGAACAACTGAAAAAGGATTTAATGGTTTATCTATTCCCTCATGTAGATGAGGAATGTGGTATAAAAACATCTGAGTACTCCAAGGATGACTGGACAATTATCATGTCTAGAATGGATGGCATTTTGAATGAAATATCCATAAGAATGGATAAAAGTCCAAATAACTCTGAAATACAGGAGCTTATAGGCAAGTTTAAAGAGTTTATTAATCATAATCTTATCCGATGCGATAATGATCTTTTGAAAGTATTGGGTAATTTGTATGTTGATAATCCGTTATATAGTAACTATATGGTGCAGTACGGAGAAAACTTTCCTGAGTTCTTAAAAAGTGCAATTGATTTTTATGTAGGTGATTAATGTGAAAAATGTTGGAATTACTGATTCATACAATAGGTTTTATTCTGCTTTGAATTTTGAGCGAGCGGGGCTATTCGAATTAATAAAAGCTGAATACGGCTGTAACACAGTATTATACCCCGGGTGCTCTATTCATATAACGCCTTCTTTCTATTTTCAGCATGTTGTTTATGTCGATATTAGTGAACTAGCGAAGGAGTTTTTTCAGGATGATCAAAATATATTGAGTATTATAAACAGCAATAAAAAATATAAGCAGTCAGCTTATATTCAGTTTATTCATAGTGATTATACTAAGAAGCTTTCAGTGAGAGAAAACAACTTTGATTTGCTACTCTCAATCTATGCCGGAGGTATAACAGAATCCTGTAAGAAATATATAAAGCCTGGAGGAATTATTGTATCGAACAACCATCACAACGATGCTCAGCAAGCTTTAAAGGATTCATCTTTCAGATTGGAGGCACTAATTCGTAGGAAGGGTAAAAAATATCATATGGAAAATGGTACAGGTGAAGAAATGTTTAAAGTACTGCAGGAGCATAGTATGCCTTTAAGATATATGAAGAATTCAAGTAGTGGGATGAAATATGTGGATAATGAATATTATTTTGTTTTTAGAAAGATATATTAATACGGAGGGATAAACTTTGAAGATATTAGCGTTTAACGGGAGTCCAAGAAAAGAATGGAATACAGCAATTTTATTAAACAAAGCACTTGAAGGGGCAGCATTACAGGGAGCAGAAACAGAGCTCATTCATCTTTATGATCTTAATTACAAAGGCTGTACCAGTTGTTTTGCATGTAAAATGAAAGGCGGGAAAAGCTACGGTAAGTGTGCTGTCAGGGATGAGTTAACACCCATTCTCAAAAAAATTGAGGAGGCAGATGGTATTATACTCGGCTCACCAGTGTATTTTGGAACAGCTTCAGCTGAAATGAGAGCATTTATGGAAAGATTGCTTTATCCATATATTGTGTATGAAGCAATCCCATCGGTTCCTATAAAAAAGAGAATAAATACAGGATTTATTTATACTATGGGAGCTACTGAAAGCCAAATGACGGAATTGGGATATGAACAGCACTTTAAATTTAATGAGATGTTCATGGGACATATTTTTGGTTCATCTGAAACTTTAATTGTTACAGATACTTATCAATTTAGTGATTATTCAAAGTATGTAGCAACACTATTTGATGCAGAGGAAAAGGCTAGAAGACGAAAAGAGGTATTTCCAACTGATTGTCAAAAGGCCTTTGAAATGGGCGCAAGGATTGCTCAACAAAGCAATATCTAGAAGGTACAGTATAATGTAGAATATATAGTTTGGAGGAAATCAATATGCAGATTGAATGCGGAATAGAAATGCTTGAAATATCGGCAAATGTCATGGGGAAGCCGGGTGTTATTTACCCCACATTAGTTTGGGATGATGAAACTGCAATTCTAGTTGACTCAGGATATCCTGGTCAACTTCCTCAAATAGAGAAAGCGATAAATAAGGCAGGAATCTCATTTGATAAAATCAGCAGGATTATTCTTACCCATCATGATATAGACCATGTTGGAAGTGCTTTAAATATTAAGGAAAAATCACATGAGTATATCAATATATTGGCACATGAGGAGGAGATACCATATATCCAGGGTGATAAATGTCCGCTTAAGCTTGAGCAGCTTGAAGCAAGCTTAGAGGTTCTGCCTGCCGAAATGAAATCAATATATGAAAAACTCAAAGCTGGTTTTCAAAGTAGTAAGGTAAGAGTAGATATGCCACTAAAGGATGGAGATGAATTGCCGTACTGCGGTGGTATCTTAGTCATTCATACCCCAGGGCATACGCTTGGACATATTTGTTTATATCTTAAGCAGAGCAAAACACTTATTGCCGGTGATATGCTGGGAGTTGAGGATGGATATCTTGTTCCTTCACCGGAGCAGATTAATTTCGATCATAATATGTACCAGAAATCATTAGAAAAACTTATAGCATACGATATTCAAACTGTAATTTGTTACCATGGTGGATTATATGAAGATAAGGTAAACAAATGTATTGAAGGATTAATAAATAAACTGTGAATGAGGTAAGGATGTTAGAAAAAGGAAGATTTAAATCTGAAGTGCTAACGCAATTTCATTTCGTCAATACAGTATTATATCGCGGATGCTCTATTCATATAACGCCTTCTTTCTATTTTCAGCATGTTTATGTCGATATCAGTGAAACATACTCGGCTCATCCGTGTATTTATTGATATGTTCCCTAGTACCTAATAACTGTTGATATATTTCCACATACCTCGAAAACGCTAAAAATCAGTTGACTTGTTCCCTTGCACGTATGGTACAAAATTTTGACTTAAGACATTAGTTGGAGTGTCTCGGCCCACGTTGAAACGATAATAATGATGACGAATAGTGGTTCGAAGGGCAAATAAGACGGTTTAACCACAATATGTAGTGGTTTTTGAATGAAAATTGAGCGAAAATCGGGGCAAAAAAGTGCATTTTTTGGCCCGATTTTTTTGCCGTTTTTATAGATGAATTCGGTATTTTTAAGGATGATGCTCAAAATAACATTCATAAGCAAGGAATAATAACTCATAATTATGCCATTATGTTTGATTATTCTTTTCTAGAATCTCATTTAGCAATACTCTATAACTTGGTGATAAAGAGATAAAAGTAAGCTTATACCACAATTCTTCACTGATATCAGTGTTTTCAACACACCAAATTTTATAATGCTCGTCCTTAGTTTCGGTATAGTAATCAATCGAGATGTCATTATTTGAACGTCCTTCATGTTTTTTAAGGTATTTTTCAACTGGATATTCATTCTTAATATAATCGATGTGCCTAAATGATTTTCTGACAGGATAATATTTTCCGTGAATGAATGATGTAATAATATTTTTGGATAAATTATCATCAGTTATATAGGGTAATTGTTCAACCTCAACATGCCAGAACTCTTCTTTAAGTTCTTGGTCAAAGTCCTTTTTGATTACCATCAGAAGTTTATTATATGTATTAGGATCATAGTGGACAATTATGTTTTTATAGTTTTCAAAGTTAGTTTCAGAAAAAAGAAATGAAGGTCCATAGAATTTCTCTGAGAATTCATAATTCGTAATTATTGCATTATCAATATTGACCGCCAATCTTTCATCTAAACGCATAAGAAAATCTGCCTTATTAAAGTCAACGTTATCTTTTAGAAGTCGAAATACTGCAGGGATTGGATCACCAGCGTTAAGAGACTTTCGATCTATAAAAATATTGTATAAATAGTATTTTTTATCATAGAGGAATCCGTTTTGCCGAAAATCAACATCAGTTACTTTTGATAAATGATAATCATTGGTTTTATATAAAAACTTTTCTTCTGGTACAACTATATTAAAATCCCATTCGCAATATCTATTTAAGTCCAAAACAAAACAAGCTAATGCACAGGAGAGTATTTCATGGTCAATTACAACTTCTGATGGCAACGTTGCTTGCTTAGCAGCAATCTCATATCGTTCAACGTAATTTAACTTGATAGGAACAGCGTACACAAGAATAGCCTGTGCAACAAAAAAATATGATGGATTTCTCTCATCATTAGCTATTGACTGTAGTATAGTTTCCTGCGATATTTTACTTTCATCAATTAACTGTTGAGTCTCCTTAACGATATTTTTTATGTAATACGGTACACCTTTCCATACCGTGCCACTAAAATGGCGCCATAAAGGTAGCGCCAGATGAATAGTATAGTAACTTGTATCACGGTATATATCTAACAAAGATATTTTTTTGATCAGTTCTTCCATATCAAACCTCTTAAATTTAATTTTAGTTTTATGCCTATGAAATTATTATATCAGAATATTTTGTAAAGAGTTTCAATATTAATAATCCTAATTGGAAAAGATAGGGAGTATTTTCTAACGAAGATCCCCATTTTTTATGCCCTTATTTAGGAACTCAAATTTGATCGAATGGAGGTAATCAAAATGGCAAACGAAACAATGCGTATCTATTTCCCTCTGAAGATTTTTAGCTTTCCTCAGTATGACTGCTCGGAGGATGAGCGGGAGGATATCTCACCCAGAGAGGCGGTGGCTTACGAAGATCAAATCCTTGCCGCTATCGCTAAGGAAAACCGGCACTTTGAAAATGACCGTGGCTTGGCCGAGTATATCCACGACGAAGCTCTCAAAGAAAAGGTGTATAGCCTGTACCCCTCAGTGGAAATCATCGACGGCGAGCTGTGGGGAGTCATGACTGCAGGACTGAAGGAACTTCTCTCCGGTGAAGAAACCGCAGAACTCTTAAGTTTTGTGGAGGGGCAAAATGCAGACGGCTATGGCGAAGGGTTTGAGCAGCGCCCTATCAAAACACCGGATGGCGAGATCTACGTCAGCTTCTGGAATCACGAAAACTATTCCCAAAAGCTTGAGCAAGAGCTGAAAAACAACTCACCTGATCTCGGATACGGAGGTCCGGTGATGGGATGAATGAAAAGTAGACGGACAAATAGCGCTCATTGGTTTCTAATGAAGCTGAAGGGCGTTTTTTTGTTACAGCAGATTGCTGTGAACTATACAACTAAATAAAAGAACGAGAAGGCGTTGTCTTGTAAAAAAGGCAACGCCTTTTTTGTTTTTCCGAGAAAGGAGCTGAACCATGAAGCATGACGTAACACCAGAAGTAAAAAACGGTGCGGGAGCAATCGGCCCGCCGGTAACATATACCGTGCCCTCGCCGAAAGATCCCGGCCGCTGCGTTGGCTGTCCTTATCCCGGCGTCGGTTTCATCTGCTGGAGTCCGGACGGCTCCTGCATGAAAACCGACGTGGAGAAAATCAGCCGCAGGAGAAAAGGCAGGTGATGAAAATGAACAGCATCATCAGCTGGGTGGGCGGCAAAAAAGCGCTGCGGGATCTGATCTATGAGAGGATGCCGAAAGAGTATGGGCGATATATTGAAGTCTTCGGCGGCGGGGGCTGGGTGCTGTTCGGACGAACGCCGGATACCGCCATGGAGATCTATAACGATTTCAATTCGGACCTGGCGAATCTTTTCCGCTGTGTCCGCGACCGGCCCTTCGCTCTGCTCAAGGAACTTAACTTCTTCCCGCTGAACGGACGGGACGAATTCAACGTCCTGAAAAAATATCTGGAGAAAGAGGAATTCACAAACGAGTACCTGCGGGAGGAACTGGATATCGCCCAGCGATATCTTACGGAACCGCAGTTTGAGGAAATCGAGCCCATCCTCATGGAAAACGCGCGGATGAACGACGTAAAGAGAGCCGCCGCCTTTTACCGGCTTATCCGCTTAAGCTACGGAAGCGGATGCACCAGCTATGGGTGCCAACCTTTCGATATCCGGAAAACCTTTCACCTGCTCTGGCAGGGCAGCCGGAGGCTCAAGGATACGGTCATCGAGAACAAGGATTTTGAAGAACTCATTAAACAATATGACCGTGAAAACGCGTTCATCTACTGTGACCCGCCCTACTATCAGACGGAAGGACACTATGCCGTGGAATTTAGAAAAGAAGATCACGCGAGGCTGCGGGACACCCTGGCGGCCTGTCAGGGCAAATGGCTGGTCAGCTACAACGACTGTGCGTTCATCCGTGAACTGTATGACGGTTATCACATCGAAGCGGTCAGCCGTATCAACAACCTCGCCCAACGTTACGACAACGGCTGCGAATACGCCGAAGTCCTGATTTCCAACTACGATACCGGCGAACGGCTGCGGGACATGCCGACCCAGCTGGGGCTTTTCGACATCGCCGGATTTTCGGTATAAAACAACAATTTAAATGATTTGGAGGAAAACAATATGAAACTGATGAAAATGCGCGCAAGCGTGGACAAGGAGGGCCGATTGATCTTCCCTGCGGATTCTGTGAATACAGCCGGCTTTCATCCGGGCGGCGAGGTGAGCGTCACCCTGACGATCCCCGAGGACGGGGAGCTTCCCTGCCCGGTGATGGTCATCACGCCGGAAAACCCGATCATGTTCACCTTCGCCCCGGAGTGTGACGAGAGTGAGGAACCGGAGGAAGATGAATCCCAGGATGATTTCTCCCTGCCCCATGAGCTTCTGCAGGCTGCGGGCATTCCGGTCGACAGCGATCTGGATGTCACCTGCGTCCCCGGAGCCATCGTGATCAAGGAATCGGACATCCTGAACCGTCTGCCTGACGGCCTCAAGGCTCTGTTCCATTCGTATGGCATCCATCCCGAAACCGTTCGGGAGGTTATGAAGAAGGAGGGTTACTTCGTATGAAAGCAAAACCTGTATATAAAATTGTGGACGGCAAGGGCCGCGTCCTCATCCCAAAGGAGTACCGCGCCGCCTCCGGTATGGACTACGGCGATATCGTCAGGCTGGACATTAACCAGGGAACCGTCAGCGTGAAAAAAGTGGATCTCATCGAAGTGGGCGACCAATCTCCGGAAGCGGTGGAAGCCTTTGTCCGCGCCGCGATCAAATGGATGCCGGACAATACCCGGCTGAGCCTGATCACCGACCTCACGGAACTGCTGATGCGTAAAACGGAGGGATAAGCCATGGAACTGAAAGAGCAATACACTGAACGGGACTGCTCCGAAGAAGGCACCTCCTGCTCCATGAAAGGCAAGGTTGTTGTCCTGCGGCAGAAGGGACCGCCTCCCGGGAATCCGGATCAGTTATATTTTTGCCTGTGCGGGAATGGTGCCGGAGCCAGGCCAAAAGGCATCGCACTTTTTCTGATCTCCTTGTGCACTGGCGACTTCTCCCTGCATAAACGCGGTGAAGTTATTGGGGTTTTGAAGCCGGAACTGCTGCCGGACAGCGCAAAGACCCGGCTTTCCCAAATCCGCCCGGCCGATGCATTGAGCCTGAGCCGCCACGAGCTGCTGTACAGAGGACTCTGTTTCTTTCCGGACGGCCGGTATGCCGGCGGCGCCGATCTGTGCGGCGAAACGGAGGCGATGGCGTATGCGGAACTGCAAATGCCCTATCAGCACCGCGTCTTGATCTGCGGCAAGGAAGGTTACTTTGTTCTGGAAATCACGGCGGGAAAGCTCGTCTGTCCTACACAGCGGGTATGGAATGAACGAATGAATATATTTCGGGAGGTGACCCAAATTGACTGAGAAAGCACTGCTGGCACAGGAGGATTGCCTGCAAACGGGCTATGACATGTCCATCGCGGGAAAGGTCATCGTCCTTCATCCTTCCGTGCTGTCGGAGAATTTCAGGAACGCCAAGCACCAGCTCTATTTCTGCACCGGAGGTAACGGCAGCAACTCCAACCCAATCGGCCGCTCCATTTTCACGATTTCTCTGGCGGACGGCGAACATGTCCGCTGGAACCGGAGCGACGTGCTTGGCATCGCAAAGCCGGAGGCCCTCTCTGAGCAGGCCCGCCTCCAGCTCTCACAAATCCGTCCGAACGGCGCGCTGGACTTGAAAAGCCATGAGCCGCAGTACAGCGGCTATTGTTTTCTGCCGGATGGCCGCTATACCTCCGGCGTCGCACTGTGCATCCCGCAGGAGGTCAGGGACTACATCGGCATGCAGAAGGACTACCAGTACCGGATCATGATCTGCGACCGGAATGACTTCTGCGTCTTTGAGATGGAGAATGGAAAGCTCCTCTATCCGACACAGGAAATTCTGGACGCGCATCGGAAAGAGCAGGAACAGAGCGGCGGCATGGAGCTGAAGCTATGATGCATATCGGGATTCAATGTACACGGCACACTAAGGAGGTAATCACATGGTAAATGAAAAAATCAACGAAAGCAGGTGTAGAAAGGAGGATAAAAAGCGGAAGCACAGATGGCCGTACATCCTTGGAATTCTTCTGCTGTTGCTACTTCTTCTGCTTCTCCTGTTGCGAAGCTGCGAAAATCAGCATCCCTCCCCGAATCCGCCGCCTTCCAGTTCCGTTCCGTCTTTGGACGATACCGGAAGCGCGGAACCGGGAAGCGGAAGCACCCCGTCACGGCAGGAAATTCTGTCCCGGCTTCAAAAGCAGGAAGTCACCGTCACCGACAAAGTGAGTGCGCAGGCATCCTTCTCCAGCGGTGCAAAAGGCAGCGCCGGTACATGGGAAGTGGAGAATTCATCCTCTAACAGCGTCGTTATGCAGTGTGAAATCGTGCTGGACGGCGAAACTGTAGCAAAATCCGTACCGATCTATCCGGGACAGCACATCAACGGCCTCACCCTTTCCCGACAGGTTTCACCCGGAAATTACTGCGTGACGGCAACGATCCGGTATTACAGCAAGGATACAAAGGCTTACCTTGGAATGGCCGATTATAAAATTCATCTTTCCGTTTCGTAATCAACCGTGTTTGCGGTTGAAATAAAAACATACAGGAGGTTTTTCAATGAAAAACAGGTTCAGAAAGTTTCTCGCGGGCATTGTCACTTTTGCCGTGCTCGGCGTATCGGCGGTGGTTCCGGCGTTCGCCGCCGACAAGACCGACACCGGCACAGGCAGCGTAACGGGAAACGTGACGATCAACGGCTCTATTTCGCCGCTGACCATTTCCGTTACCCATCCGATCAACGTGGCCTACGCCATCAGCCCGGACGCCGAAACCTTTACCGCACCCGACATTACCGTAACCAACAACACCAAAGTCGCGGTGATCGCCACGGTGGAATCCCTGAAAGCCGCTTCGGGCGGCTCTCTGACCTTCACTGACGTTGATCCGTCCGCGAAAGCGTGGCGCTCGCTCAACCTCGCGGATTCCAAAAAGTACATCGCGCTCGGCATTGCGGCAAAGGCCAATTCCGGCTGGAACAGCGGGTATAGCACATCTACCCATTGGGCGGTGAACGATTCGCCGTTACAGGTCGGGACGCTGAATCCGAACACTTCCGGCGCGCTGTCCCTGACGGCAGACTACGGCCTTGCGTTCGACGGGGCGTACACAGCCAATCATCAGCTTGTTTTCCAGTTCCAGCTTGCATAAAGGCACAGGTGGGAATTGGCCGGGATTTTCCTGGCCAATCTTCCACGCCGAAAGGAGGGTTTCCATTTGAGGCAATCATTCAGGCGGCTGTTACTTGTACCTCTGCTTGCCGCCAGTTTTCTGTTATCCGGTTTTTCTCCCAGCGCCACGGCTTCCGCCGCGTCGGTTCTGTCGCTGACTGCGACGTCGAACCCGTCCGGGAACTATGTGGCGCTGAACTGGACAAACAGCGATAAAAGCCAGCCGTACAGCTATATGCTCTATTCCAAGTCCGCGCATGAATCGACCTTTCAGAGCATCCCCGCCAAAGACCACGCGAAGGTTCTGAATATCTATCCCGTTGTCGCGCCGATCGTTTCCTTTACGACATGGGAGGGCAAGAACTACACCCTGCCGAAGTCGGCGTCCCTCAAAATGTGGATGGAAACGCCGAACGAATACGATTCCAAAGGCTACGGCAAGGGTCTTATTTCCGTGGACACCGTTTCGATTTCCGATTTCAACGCCAGCCCGGACGCCTACCTGAAAAATGCGGACGGCAGTTACAAATACGACGTGCTATACTTCGGCGCGTGGGATGCTTTTGCAAGTCAGGATTTGTCCGCCGCGGCGGAAACCAAGACCGACGCCTTTATCAAAACCGGGCGGGGCGTTCTGTTCGGGCATGACACGATGGTAGACAACGACCAGATTTCCATGCCGAACTTTTTTAAGCTGGTCCATTACTGCAATATTCAGACTATCCCGCATTACACGGTGCTCGGCAGCGCCCAGATCAAAGTTGCTAAAAAGGGTCTGCTCACCAACTACCCGTGGAAAATCGGGGACGTAGGCACGGTTCTGAATGTTCCGCTATCTCATTCCAATCAACTTGCTTTCGGGGACGTGTGGATGACATATCAACAGCCCTACACATACCCTAACAGCACGGCGGCAACCGGCTCCGGTGGGCAGGGTACGAATACGTTTTATCTCACCAGTTGGTCAAACTGCGCTATGATTCAGACCGGTCACTCCAATGGGGAAGCCACGCCGGACGAGCAGCGCGTCACGGCCAACACCCTGTTTTACCTTGCCCAGATCACGACCGACACAAGCTGGAACGACCATAAGGGACAGGATTTGGACGCACCGGACGAACCGACCATTTCCGGCGTTACGCACAATTCCAATCGAACACAGTATACCGTTCAGTATTCCTCGCAGGACAACGCCACTGGCTATCAATACTATGTAGAGGCCACAGGGCAAAACGACGGCGCGAAATACGATTCCCCGGTTATTTCCACGTCTTTGAAAACCGGGATGAAAGGCTACTCCATCGTGGTGGACAGCAAACCCAATACTGTCCCGGACGGGAGCATTACGGCTACATCGGACAGTTACACTTTTTCCCGCCCGTCCGGCAGCAGCTTCTACATTCATGTTGCCGCCGTGGACAAGGCTGGGAACATTTCATCCGTCGCCCACTATCCTGTAGACGAGTTGGTATCCATGACGCATCCGGTCAGTATCAGCTACGCGATTGACCCGAACAGTAACATGCCGTTTACCACGCCGGACATTCCAATCACCAATCATTCCACTTTTCCTGTTAAAGTTTCCGTCGTGGGCCTGAAAGCAACCTCCGGTATCGGTGACGCCGCCCCCACGTCCTATTCGGATTGGAACAGGCTGACGGCGGCGCAGACAGGAAGCGGAATCGCACTCGGCGTGAGAATCAAGGAAACATCCGGTTCAGGCTGGACGGTGATTAACAGAGCGGTACCCGTTTACGCAGGTGATCTTATGTCGGAAGTGCCGTTGGGGACGCTCGGCGCGAACGGAGCGTCGGGGAATCTAGCTCTTACCGCCAAATTCGGTTTGGCTTGGGCGAACGCGCGAACCGTTTCCCATGAACTGACACTTGACTTTACGATTAGGATTAAGCAAATCATTTTGAAAATATGGAAGCAGGCAGAATGGGCAGAGAATGTTCTGCATTCCGTCACCTTCTATTTTCAGTAATACGGCGATTGCGCCGGGAAAGTCCAGCGGTTAAATGTCAAGAGGTGAATGGAAAAAAGTTTTATGAAAACAGGATGTATAGGCACCAAAAAGTATAAAGAAAGAACTCCCCAATAAACCTACCACAATTTACTTGTAAGATATGGTAGGAAGTGGAATGCCAATTGGAAATTACTCTCCTTTTGGCGGAGTATAAAGCCGATTGCTATGCAGAAGAGCATAGACAAGGCGGACAAATTTTCTGGCAGTTAGTGCAAGTGCTCGTTTGTGTGGCGTTTTGGGGGTTTGGCTGTACTTTAAGTCATAGAAGCGTTTGAACTCATGATCGTGCATTCTCACTTTGTTAGTGGCTTCCATGATGTAGTAACGCAAATATCGATTGCCGAATTTAATCAATTGAGTATGTGCAGCCGTGAAATTGCCTGATTGGTGCTTGGTCCAGGCAATACCCGCAAACTTGGCCAATGCTGCTTGATCCTTGAAACGATGAATATCACCAATTTCTGCTATGATTCCAGCAGAATATACAGGGCCAATTCCTTTGATAGAGGTCAAAGGATTAGGAATAAGCTTTATCTGTTCCTCTATAGCCTTATCAAAGATTTTAAGCTGTTCCTTGTATGCTTTCATGGCAACCATGGATACGGCAAGTACCTGATTAACAGAGTCCGCAACCGTCTTTGGGAGACGGTAGGAACTTCTGGCAGCCTTTTGGACAGCAGCTGCAATTTCATCAGGGTTTTCGAAACGGCCTTTACCCTTTTTGTTGATGAACTCGGCCAACTCTTCAATTGGCATATAAGAGATTTCATCAACAGAAAAGAATTCTTCAATGATGCTGCTGGACGTAGCTCCAAACCTGTCTGAGAAGATCTTCTCTTGTGCAAGGGAAGAAAATTTCAGGAAAAGGTTGTTGAGGAACCAGTTTTTCTCCCTTGCAAGGTTTTGAACCGTATGGAATCTAGCCTTTGTAAGCTTTTGAAGTGCTTTGTAACGGTCATCCATGTAAACCTCCTTGTTAATGCGCCCGAAGCGTAGATGCTCTGCAATAACCCATGCATCTATATCATCGGTTTTTGGGAGGTCAGGGTACATCATTTTAAACTTGTTTACCTGTGTTGGATTAAGCACATGGATTTTAGTGTTGAATCTATTCACAGAGGCATCTTGCTTTAGGAAGTAGACAAGAGGATCACCATAGACAGAAGTAGATTCAAGACCGATTACAATGGAATCAAAGCTGTTCTTCTCCGCAATTCCAGCAACCCTCTGGGAAAGGGTTTTTGCACCGGGAACGGAGTTTGCAACAACAAACTTTGAAAGACTGGTTCCATCAGGATGGAGGATACGGACTTTGTTGTCGTTGAGACTGACATCAATACCGACCAGTAATGAATTTGACAATGAAATCATCTCCTTCCTGTTAAATTTGCAGGCCATTAAAATTTAACTAATGCCCGTGGTACCTGGCGCATCAACATCCTCGCAATTAGAATACGCTCCGGAATCCTCCATGCACGGCTCCTTGAACTGCCATATAGGAGAAAGGATGCCGGACAAACACCCAGCGGTTTAAAGCTAACACCAGGCCAGGGGAACTGACTTTACAAGAAGCGACCATAAAGATCCTACAGGAGAAAGCAGAACCGCTCTCAATGGCCTAAAGCTATTGTTACACAGGCATTAGATAAAAGCAAAATAAAATTATCAAGGTACAATGAGCCAAACAACGTAAATGACTCTGAAGCACACAAGAAAATTTCCAGTTAATTTATGGTATATGGCATAAGTTCAGGTAAGGTTTATAACTGGAAAATGTATCATCAAAACCTTACAAAAATTATTATACGAGGAGGAAGCCCCATGAACGGCATCCAAATCAAAAACAACCGCATTCTCTACTATGGAAACACTGCGGGATATATCGAAAAGGACAGGGCTGTGGTTGATCCCATGTTCGAAAACGACGAGCTTAAATTCTATCTGTCCAACAACAGGGGCCTTGATGTGGAATGGACGCCCGGTACCTTCGAACGTCTGGCGGAGGGAAAACTCGACCAGGAGGGCAACCTGCAGGTGCTGAAAAAGTGCAGGGTACATCAGCTCAAGCCCGACGCGGATATCATGATGAAATTCATCGGGTATGACGAGATGCTGGAGCGTTTCGGAGAACCTGATCCGGGCAATTACAGCGTGGTCTATGACGGCGAGGTGGAAACCAACGATCTGGAGGAACTCTTCACCAAGTTTAATATAGACCAGCCCTCCGGTTATGAGGGGCACAGCCTTTCCATGTCGGACGTAGTGGAACTGTACGATGAGTCTGGCAGCTCCTTCCACTATGTTGACCGCTTCGGTTTCCGGGAGATTTCCTTTCAGCCGCCCGAGCAGGAACTGTACCAGGGACCGGAGATGAGCCTGTAACACCGTCAACCGCAGCCGGAAGGCTGCTTTTTTTAATCCACAAATATATAAGGAGGAAACAACCATGAGTAAAGCACA